>CAVUKO010000001.1:0-110326 GCA_963742125.1 uncultured Actinomycetes bacterium
CTTCTCGACGTAGGCGACGGCGCCCTGCGCGAGCGCGCGCTCGGCCATGCGGTCGGCCCCCCAGCCGCTCAGGGCGACGACCCGCACACCGGGGGAGCGCTCGAGCATGGCGGGAATGGCGTCGATGCCGTCGAGAATCGGCATCGTGAGGTCCAGCAGGACCACGTCGGGCTGCAGGCGCTCGGCGGCATCGATCGCGGCCACCCCGTCGGCGGCCTCGCCGACAACCTCGATTCCAGGGTCCTCCTGCAGCGTGTAGCGCATGAGGGCCCGGAAGGCCTGAACGTCGTCGCACACCAGTACCCGGATCGGCGCCACCGCGGTCGAGGGTAGCGGCGCCGTCCGGAGCGCGGCCTACGTTTCCGGGCCATGCCGCCACTCATCACTCGTGAGGAGGCGCAGGCCTTGGGCGAGCTCGAGGACCACGTCGCGATCGAGACGCTGGTCGAGCGCGCGTGGCACGCGCGCCAGGAGCGCTTCGGCGACAGCACGGACATGTGCTCGCTGGTCAACGCCAAGTCGGGCGGCTGCGCCGAGGACTGCGGGTTCTGCGCGCAGTCGCGCTTCGCCGAGGCCGAGACGCCGCTGCACGCGATGATGGAGCCCGACCAGATGCTCGAGCATGCGCGCGCGGCCGAGGCGGCGGGCGCGCACCGCTTCTGCATGGTCACCCAGGGCCAGGGGCTGTCCAAGCGCGACTTCGAGAAGGTGCTCGAGGGCGCGCGGCTGGTGGCCGAGCACACCAACCTCAAGCGCTGCGCGTCGATCGGGCATATGAGCCCGGCGCGGGCCAAGGCCCTGCGCGAGGCCGGCATCCAGCGTGTGCACCACAACGTCGAGACGGCCGAGTCCTACTACGACGAGGTCTCCACCACGGTCCGCTACGCCGCGCGCCTGCGCACCATCGACGCGGTGCGCGAGGCGGGCCTGGAGACCTGCGTGGGCGGGATCCTCAACCTCGGCGAGTCGCGCGAGCAGCGCGTCGAGATGGCCTTCGAGCTGGCGAAGATCGACCCGACGAGCGTCCCGATCAACCTCCTCAACCCGCGCCCGGGCACGAAGTTCGGCGACCGCGACTACATGGACCCGTGGGAGGCGGTCAAGTGGATCGCCATCTTCCGCCTCATCCTCCCCGCCGCCCTCTTCCGGCTCTGCGGCGGGCGCGTGGAGAACCTCGGCGCGCTCCAGCCGCTGGCGGTCAAGGCCGGCCTGAACGGCGTGATGATGGGCAACTTCCTGACCACCTTGGGCTCGACGCCCGACGAGGACCGCGAGATGTTCACCGATCTCGGCCTCAACGTCGCCCGCCAGCCCGACAACGGCGCCCGCCCGCGGCCCGACAACCGCTCGGGCTGGCTCGACGGCGACCTGCCTGCGCCGGAGCCGGAGACGCCGATGGAGCTCCACATCCGCATGTGGGACCCGGCGTCGCAGCTGCGCTTCAAGCGCAAGAACTCGGTGCCCGCCCGCCCGGACGGCACGCCGAACGCCTGGCCGAGGGAAGCGGCCTGAGCGCCACCACACATCCCGCTCTCTGAGGAGGGAGCCACAACGTGACCGAGATCCACGAGCGCCTCCAAGAGCTCAAGGAGCTCGGGCTCTATCGCCGCATGCGCATGATCAGCGGCCCCCAGGGCCCGCGCGTCGTGCTCGACGGCAAGCCCGTGCTGCTGCTCTGCTCGAACAACTACCTGGGGCTCGCGGATCATCCCCGCGTACGCGAGGCGGCGGCCGACGCCGCGATGCGCTGGGGCGTCGGGTCCGGGGCGTCGCGCCTGGTGTCGGGGACGATGACCGTTCACCGCCGGCTGGAGGAGCGCCTGGCCGACTTCAAGCGCGCGCAGGCCGCGCTGCTCTTCGGCTCCGGCTATCTGGCCAACATCGGGGTGATCACCACGCTGGCCGGGCCCGGCGAGGTCGTCTACTCCGACGAGCTCAACCACGCCTCGATCATCGACGGGTGCCGGCTGGCGCGGGCGGAGACCTTCGTCTATCGCCACGCGGACGTCGAGCACCTGGCCTGGGGCATGCGCCAGGCCGAGGGGCGCGGTGGGCTCGTGGTCACCGACTCCGTCTTCTCGATGGACGGCGACATCGCGCCGCTGGCGGAGATCGTCGAGCTGGCGGCCGACCACGGCGTGCGCGTCGCGGTCGACGAGGCCCACGGCACGGGCTGCCTGGGGCCGGGCGGCCGGGGCGCGGTGGCCGAGGCCGGCGTGGAGGATGAGGTCGACGTCATCATCGGCACGCTGAGCAAGGCGCTCGGCGCCTATGGCGCGTTCGTGGCCTGCGACCAGCCGATGGCCCAGCTGCTGGTCAACAGCGCGCGGTCGTTCATCTTCTCGACCGCGCCGCCGCCACCTGCGGTGGCCGGGGCGCTGGCCGCCCTCGAGCTGCTAGGCGATCAGCCCCAGCGCGTCGAGAAGCTTCAGGCCAACGGCGACGTCCTGCGCGACGAGCTCGCCCGCGAAGGCTTCGAGGTCGCGGGCTCGACGACCCAGATCGTGCCGCTGGTCATCGGCGAGGCCAAGCAGGCGATGCGGATCTGCGAGCTCGCCATCGAGCGCGGCGTGTTCGCGCAGGCCATCCGCCCGCCCACGGTGCCCGAGGGCACGTCGCGCCTGCGCCTGGCGGTGATGGCCTCCCACAGCAAGGCCGAGCTGCGCGAGGCCGCCCAGGTCCTCGGGCGCGCCGCGCTGCAGGCCGGCTGGCGCCCGGGCGAGGGCGTGCCCGTGGTGGCCGCGCGCGAGGCCGCCGCAGCCAAATCCGACAAGCCGTTCGACATCGAGCGCCAGGCCGCCTAGGCACGCTCGCGCGTGCGCGGCCTCTTCGTCACCGGCACCGACACGGGGGTCGGCAAGACCGTGCTGGCCGCGGCCCTGGCCGCCGCGCTGCGAGCGGACGGTGTCGACGTGGCCGCGTTCAAGCCGGCGGTCACGGGCCTCGACGAGGTCGGTGGGTCCGAATCCCGCCCGGCCGATCATGAGCTGCTGGCCGCGGCAGCCGGTCGACCCGCCGGCGAGGTCACGCAGCATCGCTTCGGTCCGGCGGTGTCGCCGCACCTGGCCGCCGAGCTCGCCGGCACGGCCCTGGATCCGGCGGCCCTGGTGGCCGCCGCGCGCGGCCTGCGCGCCGACGTCGTCGTGGCCGAGGGCGTGGGCGGGCTGCTGGTCCCGCTCACCCTCGGCTACACGATCCGCGACCTCGCGGTCGACCTGGGCTGGCCGGTGGTGGTGGCCGCGCGCCCGGGGCTGGGGACGATCAACCATTCGCTGCTCACCGTCGAGGCGGCCCGCGCCGGCGGCCTCGACGTCCGCGCGGTGGTGCTCACGCCGTGGCCGGCGCAACCGAGCCCGATGCACCGCTCCAACGCCGTTGCCATCGAGCGCCTGGGCGCCGTCGAGGTGGCGATGCTGGGCGAGGTCGGCGTCGATGTCGCTGAGCTTGCGCGCGCGGGCGCGACGCTGCCGTACGCGCGCTGGCTCTGACGGAGCGCGGGGCGGCGCTCCGCAAGGTCCCTGGCTTGTTAGAAAGCATCCATGCCCAACCTTCGCTCGCCGGACTACGACGAGCCGCGCAGCCATCCCGGCTTCACGTGCCGGCGCGCGCGGCTCGGCCACCAGCTCGCCACCACGCGCCTCGGGCTGAGCCTGTGGGAGCTGCCACCGGGCGAGGCCGCCTACCCCTATCACTTCCACCTCGGTGAGGAGGAGGTGCTGATCGTCCTGGAGGGCGCGCCGCACCTGCGCACGCCGGACGGCTGGCGCGAGCTGCCCGAGGGCGAGGTGATCGCCTTCCCGGTCGGCGAGGACGGCGCGCACCAGATCGACAACCGCACCGACGCGACGATCCGCTTCCTGGCCATCAGCACCCACGGTCAGGCCGAGATCACGGTCTATCCGGACGAGGACAAGGTCGGCTTCGGCGAGCGCCACCCGCGGGGCGGAGGCCTGCGCGCCTTCTTCCGCGCCGGCGACGCCGTCGACTACCACGAGGGCGTCGTGCCCCCGGAGCGCCCATGAGCGACATCCGCCTGGACCACGTCGTCATCGCGGTCACCGACTGGGAGCGCGCCAACGCGTTCTATCGCGACGTGTGCGGCGCCGAGCTCGTGCGCATGGACGACGGGCCGTCGACCTACTGGCGCTACCGCTTCGGCCAGCAGCAGCTCAACGTCCACGGGCCGGGTGTCGAGCCCGCGCCGGTGGCGCGGGTGACGACGGCGCCGGGCAGCGCCGACCTGTGTCTGTTGTGGCCGGGGCCGATCGCCGAGGCGGCCGAGCACCTGCGCGCCCACGACGTCGAGGTCGAGCTGGGGCCGGTGCCGCGCGCGGGCGCGCGGGGGATGGGCACGAGCGTCTACTTCCGCGATCCGGACGGCTCGCTCTTGGAATTCATCTCCTACGCCTGAGGCTCGCGGTCGAGCCTCAGGCGCTCGTGGTGGTGCGCGGCGTCTACAGCATCACCGAGGGGAGGAGGCCCTCCGCTGCGCCCGGCCGGGCCGTTCCGCTGGCGCTGTGCTGACTTCACCCGGCCCTGCCAGGTAAAGGCAGGACAGCGTGCCCGGAGGACGACACTTGGGCGGCACTGTCCTGGGTTGTGTGGCCAGGAGCCACACAAGTCAGGACAGTCCCGGGTAGCTCACCCCCCGGAGGACGACCGCCCCCGGTCGCGCCGCCCCAGGGCCGCTTCCCCTCGGTGATGCTGTAAACGCCGCGAAGCGTCACCGACGCAACACGGACGACACCCAAGCCCCTACCCATCCCCCTCCGCCGCCACATGCACGATCGACGCGTCGATCAACCACTCCACCGGCGCGCGGTCGTCGGTGTAGACGGCGCCGCCGGGCAGCGCGGGCGCCAGCCGGGCGCCGGCCGCGGCGGTCACGGCCGCGAGGTCGGGGGGCAGCGTGCGCGTGGCGGCGTCCAGCGCGGCCGCGGAGGCCGGCGCGTCGGTGCCGACGAGCACGCTGTTCGTCGGCTTGACGGGATCGCGCAGGACCCGCTTGAACACCCGGCCCATCGTCGCCCCCAGAACCTTCTCCAGGCGGTCCGAGCTGCTCGGGTGCCCGACGTTGATGAGCACCGTGCCGCCCGGCGTGAGGTGGTCGCGCACCTCGCCGAAGAACTCCCGCGTGGCGAGGTAGAAGGGGATGTAGGGCTGGCGGTAGGCGTCGACGATGATGACGTCCCAGCGCCGCGTCGCGCGCCGCAGGAACGGCCGCGCGTCGGCGGTGTGCAGGTGCAGATTGGGCCCGTGGAGGTCGAAGAGCCGGCGCCCGACGTCGCTGAGCGCGGGGTCGATCTCCACCCCGTCGACGCGCGTCGCGGGGAAGTAGTGGCCGTAGGCGCGCGCCGTGGTGCCGGCGGCGTTGCCGAGGATGGCCACCGAGCGCGGCGCCCGGCCCGCCGTCGCGAAGGGCAGCACGAGCATCTCGTCCCAGTAGTCGTGCGGTCAGCCACTCCCCCGGGCGGTAGACGGAGTGCACGGCCTGGCCCTCGTTGAGCTCCAGGCGCCGCTCGCCGTTGGGGCGCTCGGTCACCCGCGCGTACTGGTACTCGGTCTCGCGGTCCCAGATCACGCGCGCGTCGCCGGTGGCCTTCACCGTGCCGACCGGGATCGCCAGCAGGAGCGCGACCCCCACCGGGGCCAGGACGAAGCGCCGCTGCAGCGCCGGGACGGCCGCGAGCGCGAGCGCCAGCGCGAAGGCCAGGAAGGTGCGCCGCGTGCCCACGAGCGGGATGAGGACGAGCGCGCTGAGGAAGGTCCCCACGAGCGACCCGAGGGTCGAGATCGCGTACAGGCGCCCCGCGACCCGCCCCGCCTCCTCGACGGTGCGCACGCTCAGGCGCACCGCGTAGGGCGCCACGGCGCCCAGCAGCATGACCGGCACGGCCACGAGCACGAGCACGCCGATCAGCGAGCCGACGAACGCGCCCGCCTCGACGCGGTCCAGAGCCTGCACCGAGATGCGCAGGAAGGGTCCCGCGACGAAGGGCACGAGCGCCAGCAAACCGGCGGCGCACAGCACGACCCGGCTGAGGCCGGCGAGCGTCGGATCGCGATCGGCGAGACGCCCGCCGATCCAGTACCCGGCGCTCAGCGCCACGAGCACCGTCGCGATCGTGTTGGCCCACACGATCGTCGAGGCGCCGAACCACGGCGCCAGCAGCCGCGCGGCGGCGATCTCGGCGCCCAGCGACGCCGCGCCGACCACGGCCGCGATGACTTCGATGCGTCGCCCCGGCACGCCCGGAACCCTAGGCGGTTCGTCCGCATCCGGAGCTAGCTTGCGAGACACGATGCCGATGTCCCCCGCCGAGCTCGCCGACCTCGACCGCCAGCACCTCTGGCATCCCTTCACCCAGCAGCAGAGCTGGGCGCAGGAGGACTTCCCGATCATCGAGCGCGCCGACGACACCACGCTCTACGACACCCAGGGCAACGCCTACATCGACGGCGTCTCGTCGCTGTGGTGCAACGTGCACGGCCACCGCCACCCGGCCATCGACATCGCCATCAAGGACCAGCTCGATCGCGTGGCGCACTCGACCATGCTCGGCCTCTCCCACGCGCCGGCGGCGAAGCTGGCCAAGCGCCTGGTCGACCTGGCCCCCGACGGCCTGAGCCGCGTCTTCTTCTCCGACAACGGCTCGACCGCGTGCGAGATCGCGCTGAAGATGGCCTACCAGTTCCACCACCAGCGCGGCGAGTGGTGGCGCTCGGGCTTCGTCTGCCTGCGCGACAGCTACCACGGCGACACGCTGGGCTCGGTCTCGGTGGGCGGCATCGAGCTCTTCCACTCGCTCTACCGCCCGCTGCTCTTCGACGTCTGGCAGGCGGAGCCCGGCGACGCGGAGGCCATGCGCGCGCTGCTCGCCGAGCACGCCGAGCGCTGCGCGGCGGTCATCGTCGAGCCGCTCGTGCAGGGCGCGGCCGGCATCCACGTGCACCCCGACGGCTACCTGCGCGCCGTGCGCGAGCTGTGCGACGAGTTCGGCCTGTTCCTCATCTGCGACGAGGTCGCCACCGGCTTCGGGCGCACGGGGAAGATGTTCGCCTGCGAGCACGAGGGCGTGACGCCCGACCTCATGTGCGTGGCCAAGGGGCTCACCGGCGGCTACCTGCCGCTGGCGGCGACGCTGACCACCGAGCACATCTACGAGGGCTTCCTCGGTCGCCACGAGCAGTTCCGCACCTTCTTCCACGGCCACACCTACACCGGCAACCCCCTGGCCTGCGCGGCGGCGCTGGCGACGCTCGGCGTCTTCGAGCACGAGCACACGCTCGAGCGCCTGCAGCCGAAGATCGGCCTGCTGGGCGAGCTGCTCGCCGAGCACGTCGAGCGCCTCCCGGCGGTGCGCGAGGTCCGCCGCTGCGGCTTCATGGTCGGCATCGAGCTGCAGGGCTTCCCGCTCGAGGCCCGCATCGGCCACCGCGTGACGCTCGAGGCGCGCGCCCGCGGCGCCATCATCCGCCCGCTGGGCGACACCGTCGTGCTGATGCCCCCGCTCTCGATCCAGCCGGCCGAGCTGCGCCGGCTGGTGGAGATCACCGCGTCAGCGATCGCCGCCGCGGCGGGCGCGGAAGCCCTCGCCGCGGCCGCCTGAGCGCGGCGGCGGCCAGCACCGCGGTCAGCGCCGCCCCGCCGGCGGCGATGGCGCGGACGCCACTGTCGTGCTGGCCGATCCCCTCGAAGCGCGCGCCGGCCGCGGAGACCTCGATGAAGCCCACGGGCACCGCGTCGAGGCGCCCGCCGCCGCCCCGCTGGCCCATGCCCCCGGCCGCGCGTACGCGGGCCACCGGGATGACCGTCCGCCCGTCGACGTGCACCGGCTCGCCGTAGCACAGCCGCGCGCCACGAGCGGCGGCGAGCAGCTTGCGCGTCGCCAGGGTGCGATCGACGGGGGACCGCTTGGCCATCAGGCCTCGTAGGGGGTGAAGTCGCGCTTGCGGGCGCCGCACACGGGACAGAACCACGTGTCGGGGATGTCGTCGAAGGCGGTGCCCGGCGGGATGCCGCCATCGGGGTCGCCGTCAGCCGGGTCGTAGATGAACCCACAGGAGTCGCAGATCCACTTCTGCGCAATGGTCGTCTCGCTCATGGGCCGAAAGGTACCTTTCACGGCGTGAAGTTCGACCGTCCCCCGCCCGGGGAGGAGCTCAACGTCACCGGCGAGGAAACCGTTCCGCGCCAGGCGGCGACCGTCATCGTGCTGCGCGGCGGCGCCGAGGCGCTCGAGGTTCTCCTGGTCAGGCGCACGCCGCACGCGCGCTTCATGGGCGGCGTGTGGGTCTTCCCCGGCGGTGCGGTGGACGCCCACGAGGGCGAGGGCGACGCGGCGCACCGCGTCGCGGCCGTGCGCGAGCTGCAGGAGGAGGCCGGCATCGTCCTCACCGACCCGGGTGCGCTCGTGAAGTTCTCGCGCTGGATCACGCCCGCCGAGGTCGTGGTGCGCTTCGACACGCACTTCTTCCTGGCGCCGATGCCCGACGGCCAGGAGGCGACGATCGACGGCGACGAGATCGTCGACCAGGGCTGGTTCACCCCCGCGGGCGCGCTCGCCGCCCACGAGCGCGGCGAGATCGAGCTCGTCTTCCCGACCATCAAGCACCTCGAGCAGCTCGCCGCCTTCCCCACCGCCGAGGCGCTCTTCGAATACGCCCGCGGGCGCGACGTCGGGCCCGTCCAGCCACGCGTGATCACCGAGGGCGAGACGGCGCGCCTGCTGCTGCCCGGCGAGCCGGGCTACGACGACTGACGAGCGTCACGACCTGACCATAGCCGCGAACGGCTAGGATCGACTGCGCGATGAAGGCGTCGCTTCCGGTAGAGCTCCTGGATGTCCTCGAGCGGTCCGTCACCGCCGATTACGTCACGATCGACGGTCGCGGCCAACCGGTCGTCTGGCCGCTGACCCCGCGCTACCGGGCGGCTCAGGGCTGCATCGACGTCACGGTGGCCCGCGTGGAGGTCGACCTCCACGTCGCGCTGCTCTTCTCAGACGTCGAGGCGATGGTCCTCGTGCAGGGCAGCGCCCACGGCGAGGAGGGCGGCGGCGAGGAGACCAACGTCCGCGTGCTGCCCGAGCGCGTCTACACGTGGCCCGGCGGCGACATCGAGGCCGAGCCGCGGCTCTACGACGCACACGTCGACGAGGTCCGCTCCGCACACAACGAGGAGCCCGAGGTCGGCCATGCGCCCCCCGAGGGCGGCGGCAGCGTATGGGACGAGCGCCTGGACGCTCTCGGCGCCCGCCACCGGGACGCCGTCCTGGCCTTCGTCGGGCCCGACGGGTTCCCGTTCGCCGTCCGCGTCCCGGTCCGTGCCGAGCGCGAGGCCGGCCTCGTGCTCGTCGACGCCGACCCGGTGGGCGCGCCGATCGAGCCCGGCCTGGCCTGCCTGTGCGCGGACGCGCCCGGTCGGCGCGGCTTCCACGTGCTCGGCGACCTCGACGAGGATCGCGGCGTGTGGGTGCTGCGCCCGCGCCGCGTCGCCGACCCCGCACACGCCGCCGGGCACGCCACGGGCGCCTGATGGCGGGCCTCACCGTCGCCGTCACCGGCCCGACGGGCGAGATCGGCCGCGCCTTCGTCCGCTCGCTGGAGCGCTCGCGCGAGGTCGGGCGCATCGTCGGCATGGCGCGCCGGCCCTTCGACCCCGCCGCCCACGGCTGGAAGCGCACCGAGTACCGCCGCGGCGACGTGCTCGACCGCGCCTCGGTCGAAGGGCTCGTCGAGGGCGCCGACGTCGTCGTGCACCTGGCCTTCGTCGTCGTCAAGGCCAGCAGCGAGACCCGCCACATCAACGTCGAGGGCTCGCGCAACGTCTTCGAGGCCGCGGTCGCCGCCGGCGCGCAGCGGCTGGTCTACTCGAGCTCGGTCGCCGCGTACGGGTTCCCCGAGGGCCTCGAAGGCCTCATCACCGAGGACGTCCCGGCGCTCGGCCACGCGCGCCACCCGTACTCCGCCCACAAGGCCGAGGTCGAGGACGTCCTCGACGAGGCGCTGAGCGGCGGCGAGACCGACGCTTGGGTCTTCCGCCCGTGCATCGTCGCGGGCCCCGACGCGCCCGCCTTGATCGACCAGGCGCGCTGGCCGGACCGGCTGCCGGGCCCGCTGGCCTCCCTGGCCGGCACGGTCGGCGTCCTCCCGGATCCCGGGGTCCCCTTCCAGCTCGTCCATCACGACGACGTCGCCACCGCGCTGCGCGCCGGCGTCGTGGGACGCGGAGAGCCCGGCGCCTACAACCTCGCGGCCGCCGGCGAGATCACCATGCGCGACCTGGCCGATGCGCTCGGCTATCGCACCGTGCCGATGCCGAAGATGGCGATCGAGGCGGCGGCCGAGATCGTCGCCCTCCTGCCCTTCCTGCCCGAAGAGGCCTCGTGGGTCGAGGCCCTGCGCCGGCCGGTGCTCATGGACGCCGGCAAGGCGCGGCGCCTACTGCGCTGGCGCCCGCGCCACGACGCGCACGAGACGCTGCGCCTGACGGTCAGCGGGCGATCTCGGTGACCGGCACGCCGAAGCGCCGCTGCGCCTCGCCCAGCACGTCGTCCTCGCGGTAGCGCGCCCCGTCCTCGTCGCGTACGAAGACGAGGACGCGGTCGGCCTGGTAGGTCGCGAGCGCATCCTGCAGTGCGACGAGCGGCTCGCTCTCGCCCGTCGTCGATCGCGCCCGCGTGCCGCCCTCGCGCAGCGCGGCAGCAGTCTGCTCGGCGGCCGACTCGGCCTCGGCGATGGCTTCGTCGGAATCGGAGACCCAGAAGGCCACAGGCGATTCGTTGACGGCCGGCGAGACGACGAGCACCTCCGAGTCCCTGAGGTCGTCGTCGGGCAGCGCCGCACGAATGTCGTCGGCGCCTACGGGATCGGTGGCCAGGACGAGAAGCTTCATGTCGGCGGTGCTACCCCCGTGACGTCGCCGCGGAAACGGCTGCCAATGCCGCGCCGGCGCCGGCCACCATCTCGTCGACGACCTCGCGTACGGAGACGATCGCGTCGATGAGCCCGACGGTCTGGCCGGCGAACGGGACCAGCTCGTCGGCGCGCCCGGCCCGCACCGCCGCCACCAGCTCGTCGGCGCCCTCGGCGGGCGGGCCGCTCGCGGTGAAGGCCGTGGGCAGCGTGCGCGGCGCGGTCACGTAGCCGCCGGGCCCCACCGGCGGGAAGGCGGCGGGATCGATCCGTGCGGCATCCTGGGAGGCCGCGGCGAGGATCCTCTCCTTGTAGCGCTCAGGGACGCCCGCCTCGATGGTGGCCAGGAAACGCGTTCCGACATTCACGCCCGCAGCACCCAGGACGAGGGCGGCGGCCAGCCCGCGTCCGTCGGCGATGCCGCCCGCGGCGAGCACGGGCACGGGCGCCACGGCGTCGACCACCTGCGGCACGAGCGCCATCGTCGCGACCTCGCCGCAGAAGCCGCCGGCCTCGCCGCCCTGCGCGATGAGGATGTCGGCGCCCTGTTCGACGGCACGGACGGCCTGCTCGACCGTATGCACCTGGCTCATGAAAAGGGCGCCGGCGTCGTGCGCGCGCGCCGGAAGGTCGCCGGGCTCGCCGATGGCCAGCGAGACCACCGCGGGCTGCGCTTCGAGCCCCACCGCGAAGGCCTCTTCGGAGAACGGGCGGCGCGTGTGGTTGACGGCGAACGGCCGATCGGTGCGGGCGCGCAACTCGCCGAGCATGTCGCGCAGGCGCGCGGGCGCGACCAGCGACGTGCCGATGCTGCCCAGCGCGCCCGCCTCGCAGGCGGCGGCGGTCAGCTCGACGCTCGTCCAGGGCCCCAGCGACGCCTGGACAATGGGTACGTCGAGCCCGAGAAGGTCGGTGAGAGCGGTGCGCATGTCGTCAAGGACAGCACCGCGCCCGCGAACCTTCCAGCCCTTTGGTCAGGCCTGGACGAGATCGGCGCGCCCGGCGGCTTCGAGCTGGGACTCGTAGCGCGTGTGCACGGGCTTGACCAGCGGAACGAGCTTGAGGATCTTCGCCACCGGCCCGCGCGCGCTGATCTGGCCGCGGGCCAGCGCCACGGTGACGTTGACCTTGCCCAGCCAGAAGCGGTGGGCCGTGTCAGCGTCCATGGCCAGGACGACCTCGGGCTGCAGCTTGGTGATCCCGAACTCGACCTGCGGCTCGTCGGCCTCGAGCGCCTTGACCGTGACCTGCGAGTCGGGCCGGCGCATCCGATACTGGAACACGGTGTCGGCGCGCTGGAAGCGCGCGCGCAGGTCGTCGTCGGCGATGATGTCCTCGAAGAGCCGGCCGAGGTTGGCGTACACCTCCTCGGCGTCCTTGAAGTAGGGCATCGCCCGGCAGCTTAGTCGGGTACGCCGAGACTCGTGTCCGAGCTCCATCGACGGCGGGATGACGCTCTATCCGAAGTTCGTCTAGCGGTACGCTCAGGCCATGGACGACACGCGCGTCACCAACCACATCGAGCAGCTCGTGGCCGAGGAGCACCGCCTGCTGGAGGCGCATTCCGAGGGCGACGGCCTCGGGCCCGAGGAGCACGCGCGCCTGGAGCGCGTGAAGGTCGAGCTCGACAAATACTGGGATCTGCTGCGCCAGCGGCGCGCCCGCGAGCGCGCCGGCCTCGATCCCGACGACGCGTCGCTGCGCGACGCCGACACGGTCGAGCGCTACCTGCAGTAGCTCCGCCGCCCCGGCGCAAGGCCGCACTCGAGATTCGCCCGACCGGCGCACCGGCCGGTGCTACGTTCCGAAAGCCCCCAGGACAGGAGAACGCCCCGATGGCCACCGCCACCAAGACCTTCAAGAACTTCATCGACGGCGAGTCGGTCGACGCCGCCGAGGGCGGCACCGACGCCGTCATCAACCCGGCCACCGGCGAGGAGATCGCCCAGGCGCCGAGCTCCACCCAGGAGGACGTCGAGCGCGCCGTGAAGGCCGCGCGGGCGGCCTTCGAGGGCGGCTGGGGAACGAGCACGCCGGCCGAGCGCTCGCTGGCCATCCTCAAGCTGGCCGATGCGCTCGAGGAGCGCGCCGACGAGATCTCCGAGCTCGAGTCGGCCAACGCCGGCAAGCCGATCGAGGCCTTCAAGGGCGACGAGGTCCCGGCCATGGTCGACAACCTGCGCTTCTTCGCCGGCGCCGCGCGCTGCATGGAGGGCAAGGCGGCGGGCGAGTACCTCGAGGGCTACACCTCGATGATCCGGCGCGAGCCGGTCGGGGTCATCGGCCAGATCGCGCCGTGGAACTACCCGATCATGATGGCCGTCTGGAAGATCGGCCCGGCGCTGGCCACCGGCAACACGATCGTCCTCAAGCCGGCTCCCACCACGCCGCTGAGCACGCTGCTGCTGGCCGAGATCGCATCGGAGTTCCTGCCCAAGGGCGTGCTCAACGTCATCGCCGGCGGCAACGACCCCGGTGCGGCCCTGGTCGAGCACGACGACGTCGACATGGTCTCGCTCACCGGCTCGGTCGAGACCGGCAAGTGGATCGCCGAGCACGCGGCCAGGACGCTGAAGAAGGTCCACCTCGAGCTGGGCGGCAAGGCGCCGGTCGTGGTCTTCGACGACGTCGACCTCGACTCCGTGCTCGAGACGATCGCCGGCACCGGCTACTACAACGCCGGCCAGGACTGCACGGCGGCCACGCGCGTGCTGGCCTCCAGCGCAATCCTCGACGACGTCGTCAACGGCCTGGCCAAGGAGGCCGACGGCTACGTCATGGGCGACACGAGCTCGGCCGACACGACGCTCGGCCCGGTGAACTCCGCGCGCCAGCGCGAGCGTGTCGAAGGCTTCCTCGAGCGCCGGCCCTCGCACGCCGAGATCATCACCGGCGGCAAGCAGCCCGACCTGCCCGGCTTCTTCCTGCAGCCGACGGTCGTAAGCGGCCTGCAGCAGGACGACGAGATGATCCAGAAGGAGATCTTCGGCCCGGTCATCACGGTCCAGCCGTTCTCCGACGAGGAGCAGGCGATCAAGTGGGCCAACGGCACGCCGTACGGCCTCGCCTCGTCGGTGTGGACGCGCGACGTCGGCCGCGCCCTGCGCGTCTCCAAGGCGTTGCGCTTCGGCACCGTGTGGATCAACGACCACATTCCGCTGGCCAGCGAGATGCCCCACGGCGGCTACGGCCAGTCGGGCTACGGCAAGGACCTGTCGATGTACGCCCTCGAGGACTACACGCACGTCAAGCACGTCATGGCGTCGCTGAGCTAGACGCCGGGCAGCTCGACGACCACGCGGCAGCCGTGCGGGCGCGCGCGCTCGGCGCGCAGCTCGCCGCCGTGACGCCCCACGATACGGCGCGCCTGGGTCAGGCTCGCGCCGCAGTCGCCGCTGCCCTCGTCGCGGACCTCCAGGCGCACGCCGTGCGAGGCCGACCGCGCGGCCAGGGTCACCATGCCCCCCGGCGGGGAGCGCCGCGCCGCGTGGACGATGAGGTCGGTGACGGCACGGTGCAGGCATTCGGGATCGCCCACCGTCCGCAGGCGCGCCGGAGCGACGTCGACGCGGACGTCGACGCCGGCCAGGGCCGGGCGCGTCTCGTGCGCCGCGCGGGCCAGCAGCGCGCGCACGCCGAACGTGCGTACCTCTCGCCCATGGACCGGCTCAGCCGCCGGAGCGATCCCGGCCGCGAGCATCGCGCCCAGCGCGAGCCCGAGCACGAGCGCCACGGGCCCGCAGACCACGAGCGACGCCCCGAGCCCCATGCCCACGACCACGCCCAGCGCCGTCACCGGCACCGTGGTGACGATGAGCGTTCCGAGCCTGGTGTTCGAGCGCACGCGTTGCATTGCAGATGCGGGGGGTCCTTGTCTGGTTGCCGGCCACGGCTCCGGCCCTCGGAGGGATGCGGATTGAGGGCCGAAGCACGTGGCTGGCGAGTGGCGAGGCGGCCGGGCCGTCCCCCCGGATAGCCCGACCGTCATGTCCGCCTGGTTGCCCCCCGGGCGGCCCTGCCTCGCCGTCGTTCACCGCCCATCTGAACCGTGGGGACGCAGGTCCCCGGAGCGATGAAGGTCTTGCCAAGTCAGTCGCTACGGCGCGCGCGGCGCGGCTCCCAGCGGCGGGAGGGCGGACCACAACCGCCACTCCTCGATGCCGCGCTCGCGCGCCTCCCCGGAGACCTCCATGTTTCCGGTCCCCCGGAATCCTTCGCCACCCCGGCGCGTGGGCCGGGTCTGTTCGCGTCGCAGCATCCGATCATCCGCGGCCTTGCGGAGGGCTGTCCCCTCACTCGTGAGGAGGATCAGCATCAATCGGCGTGCATGTTCGCGACTCGTCATGGCATTGGCTCCAAGGTTGGTCTGACCCGGGGGCGTGACATGACGTGGAACGGTGTTCCAGCCGCGTTCAGATCGCCGGCAGCGCCCGCAACGCGCTGATCGCCGGCACGACGAGGTACTCGCCGCCGCGGCATTCGACGTAGCTGCGCAGCGGCGCGGCCATGCGCGGCGGGTCGCCCTCGATGAGGTGGCGGACCTCGCTCCCCGCCGGGCCGCTGATCGGGTCGGCCTCGCGGCCCAGGCCGAACGCGTTGCCGTCGTTGCACCACTGCGTCTGGACGATCTCGAACTGGCGCGAGATCGACGCCTGCAGGCAGACGAAGAGCAGCCCGCGCGCCGCGCCATCGTCCGCGACGCCCTCGGGCAGCGCCGGGCCGTAGGGCATCCCCCGGCGCAGGATCCGGTGGCGCGCGGTGAGCCGGCCCTCCCAGCCGAGCGCGTCGCGCGGGTTCGTGCGCCGCACGTGGGCGCCGCGCGGACAGCGCAGCCCGAGCGGGTCGTCGCCGTAGCGGAAGTCGTTGGCGCGCTCCTTGTCGTTGCCGAGCGCCGGATCGGGGGCCTGCGGGCGCAGCATCAGCGGGCTGCCGTCGCGCCAGCGGCCGACCAGCTTGGCCGCGACGAGCTCCTCGTCGAGCTGCAGGCGCTCGGCCTGCTCGGCGAGCTGGGCACGGAAGCCGGCGACGTCCTGATGGAGCTTGCGCCACACCATGAAGGTCGCGTTGCGGTCGAAAGGGGCGGGCGGCGCGGGCGCGAGGCCGCTGTCCTCGTCCTCGTAGCCCAGCACGAACTCGCCCGGCTTCACCGCGCGCCAGCGCGTGGGGCTCAGCGGCCACCACGGCACGCGCTTGTACGGGATGCCCTGCCCCGCGATGTCCTCGCGGGCCACGCCCTCGATGGCGGGCTGCGAGAAGCCGTCGGTGAAGCCGAAGTGCTCGCGCTGCTCGCCCAGCAGCGCCGCCTCCTGCACGTGCGCGAGCTCGAGCCCGCTGCCCTCGGCGCGCAGCTCGTGCTCCCAGCGCCCCGCCTCGTGCTGGAGCGCCTCGGCGGTCTGGGCGTGCACGACGACCAGGACCTCGAGCTCGCGCAGCTCGTCGTCCCAGCGGCCGGGGTCGTCGCCCAGGCGCTCGGCGCGCGACGCCATGCCCTCGCGGACCTCCTGCGGGAAGCCGTCGAGGATCAGGCCCGGGAGCTCGAGCGCCGTGAGCGCGCGGAACGACAGCGCGACGTTGAGCGTCGTGGCCGGGTGCTGCGCCCATTCCTGCTCGGTGGTCACCGGGTCCGCGAGCGCGGCCAGGAAGGCCCGCGCGGCCCGCGGCTCGCGCACGCGCGCGAAGAGGTGGCGGGCCAAGCCGAAGCGCCCGCCATAGCCCCGGACGATCCCGCCCTGCAGGTCGGCGGCGTCGATCACCGCTTCCTCCAGGCCGCCTGCAGCGCGGCGTCGTCGAGGACCGTGGTCTGAGCCGCGAGCGCCGCAACGCGCTCGCGCAGCGCGAGCGCCTCGCCCACCTCCTGGACGCTGGCGTGCGGCGAGCCCACGACCGAGAAGCCGGCGCGCAGCTCGCGTGCCCGCGCCCAGCGCACGACCTCGGCCGGGTCGTCGGCGCCGGGCCAGAACGCGCAATGGGCCAGCGCCGGGGCGAGCTCCCGCGCCGCGGCGGCCAGCCATGGCTCGACCGGCCCGTCATGGTCGGCGGCGAGCAGGATGTAGTGGCGGGTACGCCCGCGGAAGCGTCGCGGCGGAGGGTGCAGCACCTGCAGGCGCGCCAGATGCGTGCCCGGCACGCGGGCGAACGGCTCGTCGAGCGCGGCGATCGCGGCCCGCGCGGCGTCGGCCTGCCCTTCGCGCAGCGGGGCCAGCACCAGGATCGGCGCGCTCATGCGAGGGCTCGCGATCGAATCGACGGAAACGACAGTCGAGCAATGACGCGCTGTCACAGCAGGTCCTGCACGTCCGTCAGGAAGCGCCGCCACTCCTGGCCGAAGCGCTGCGGATCGTCGGCCTCCAGGCGCGCGCGGGCGGCGTCGTGCGCCGCCTGCAGCTTCAGCGCCTGGGCGACCATCGTCGTCGAGGCCTCCGGGTAGGCCATCCAGAAGTGGTCGACGGGGTGGCTGTGGTCGTCGATGTACTGAGCGACCGGCCCGAAGCGCTTGGGCCCCGGAAAGCCCTTCGCCCCCCAGTAGAGCCCGTTGATGCGCGTGGGCACGACGCGGACGAAGGCCTCGATGTACTGGATGTCCGAGCCGTCGAAGCTGGTCAGGAACAACATCGAGCGCGGGGCGGCGCGGTCGCGCGGGGTCTGGCGGTCCGTCGGCCAGCGCCCGATCAGGGCCCAGCGGGCGAAATGGATGAACGACAGCGCGCGCAGCGGCGCCGTCACCGTGCTGGTCAGCGCGCTGACCAGCCACGTGAAACGCACCCACAACGCCCACCACCAGGGGATCGGGCTGAGCACCGTCAGCGGCGTCGCGCGCATGCGCGTCGAACGTATCGCAGATGCCTAGGCGTGGCGCGTTGGCGTGCGTAGAGTGCGAACAGTGGGGGATGCAGTCAGCCAGCGCTCGGAAGCCGTCGGCGCGACCGGCGAGCTTCCCCTTCTCGGGCGCGCGCACGAGCTGGCGGACCTCGACACGGTGCTCGCGGAGGCGTCCACCGGGCGCGGCGGCCTGGTGCTCCTCACGGGCGAGCCGGGCATCGGCAAGACGCGCCTGGCCACGGCGCTGGGCGAGCGCGCGGCGGCCGACGGCCACCGTGTCGCGTGGGCCCGCGGCTGGGACGGGGGCGGCGCCCCCGCCTTCTGGCCGTGGGTGCAGATCGTGCGCGCCGTCGCGGCCGACCGCGACGACGACGCGCTGCGCGCCGAGCTCGGAGCCGGAGCGCGCTGGGTGGCCCAGCTCGCGCCCGAGCTGCGCGAGCGCCTGGACCTGCCCGAGGCCGGCGACCTCGAGTCCGAGCAGGCGCGCTTTGCCCTGTTCGATGCCGTCACCGTCTTCCTGCGCAACGCCGCGGCGCACCAGCCGCTCGTCGTGCTGCTCGACGACCTCCACACCGCCGACCTGCCCTCGCTGCTCATGCTCGCCTTCATGGCCCGGGCGCTGACCGAGACGCACGTGCTCGTGATCACCACCCACCACGAGGCCGGCCCACGGCGCGGGCCCGAGGTCGAGGGCGTCTTCGGCGAGCTGACGCGCTTCGGCCTGCGCGTCGACCTCGGCGGCCTCGAGGACGACGACCTGCGCGCGCTGGTGGTCCACCGCAGCGGCGCCGAGCCGTCCGAGGAGCTCGTGCAATCGCTGCACACGCTGACCGACGGCAACCCCTTCTACTCCGACGAGGTCGTGCGGCTGCTGGTGGCCCAGGGCCGCATCGACCAGCCGCTGGGCGAGCGCCTGCCGTTGCCCGACGGCGTGCGCGACGCCATCCGCCGGCGCCTGCTGCCGCTGCGCCCCGAGGTCCTCGAGGCGCTCCAGGTGGCCGCGGTCGAGGGGCGCGACTTCGAGCTCGCCACGCTCGAGCGCGCAGCCGGCATCGATCGCGCCGACCTGCTCGAACGCCTCGACGAGGCGCTCGCGGTGCAGCTGCTGGAGGAGGCGCCGGGACCGGTCGGCTCCTTCCGCTTCGCCCACGGCCTCATCCGCGAGACGCTCTATGGCGACCTGAGCGCCACCCGCCGCGCGCGCCTGCACGCCGCGGTGGGCGAGGCGCTCGAGAAGACGACCGCGAGCGAGGCCGAGCTGGCCCACCACTTCGTCGAGGCGGCCCACGTCGGCGACCCCGGCAAGGCGCTCGAGCACGCCCACCGCGCCGGGAACGAGGCGCTGGCGGCACTCGCCTACGAGCGCGCCGCCGACCTCTTCGACGCAGCGCTGGGCGCCCTCGACCTGCTGCCCGAGCGCGACGAGCGCCGGCGCGGCGAGCTGCTGCTGTCACGCGGCCAGGCGCAGATGCAGGCCGGCGGGGATGCCGCGCGCTCGACGCTGCTGGCCGCCATCGAGCTCGCCCGGCGCATGGGCGACAGCGAGCTGCTGGCGCGGGCGGCGCTCAGCCTGGGTGGCTACGGGCTGTCCCCCGGCATGGTCGACGACGACGTCGTGGCCGTGCTCGAGGAGGCTCTGGAGGGCCTCAGCCCCGACGGCAGCGCATTGCGCGCGCGGCTGCTCGTGCGCCTGGCCGTCGCGCTGTACTACTCCGATACGGCGCCCCGCCGCGAGGAGCTCGTCCAGGAGGCGCTGGGCATCGCACGCGGCCTCGACGACGCGCCGACACTGGCCTACGTCCTCGACCAGGGCCAGATCGCCACCAACGGGCCCGACACCACCGAGCGTGGGCTGACCTGGGCGCTCGAGCTCTTCGCGCTGGCCGACACCGCCGGCGACCCGGAGATCGGCGTCCGCGCGCGCTCGTCGCAGATCGACCTGCTGCTCGAGCTCGACGACGTCGCCGGCGCCGACATGGCGATCGAGGCGCTGGCCCGCATCGCCACCGACTCGCGCGACCCGCGCGCACGCGCCTACATCCCGTTGCACCGCGCTCGGCGGGCGATGATCTCCGGGCGCCTGGACGACACCGAGCAGCTCATCCACGAGGGCATCCAGCTGGGCTGGAGCCTGCAGGACTCGACGGTGCCGATCCTCGCCGGCGCGCAGCTCTTCTGGCTGCGCCTCGGGCAGGGGCGGGTGCGCGAGCTCGAGGACGCGGTGCGCCAGTTCGCCGACCAGCTCCCGGCCATGCCGGCCTGGCGTGTCGCTCTGGCCATCCTGTACCTGCACACCGGCCGCCCGGCGGAGGCCCGCCGCGAGTACGACCGCCTGGCCGAGCGGAACTTCGCGAGCATCCCGCGCGACAACGTCTGGTCGATGGCCATCGGCATGCTGGCCGAGCTCTCCGAGACCTTCCGCGACGCCGACCGCGCGGTCGTCCTGGAGGAGCTCCTGACGCCGCTCGACGGGCGCAACGTCATCACCCCGACGGGCATCTTCGCCGGGCCCGTCAAGCGCTACCTCGCGCTCACCGCGGCCGCGCGCGGCGACCAGGACACCGCCCTCGCCCGCCTGGCCGAGGCGCGCACGGCCTGCGAGCGCATGGGCTACAAGCCGATGCTGGCCGTGATCGACGTCGACGAGGCGCGCATGCTCGCCCGCCGCGACGGCCCCGGCGATGTCGCGCGCGCCCGCGAGCTGCTGCAGCGCGGGCTCGATCGCGCCGAGGAGGTCGGCGTCCCGCGCCTCGACGAGCGCCTGGCGCGCGCCGCGGCACTGCTCCCGCCCGAGGACGACGCGCCGGCGGCCCCCGAGCCGGCCGAGGGAGCAGCCAACGCGGTGCTCGCCCGCGAGGGCGACGTGTGGCGCCTGGACTACGAGGGCCGCGTCCTGCGCGTGCGCGACGCCAAGGGCATGCGCCACCTCGCCCTGCTGCTGGCCAACCCGGGCGTCGAGTTCCACGCCGTCGACGTCGCGACCGCGGCCGACGGCGGGGCCGCGCCGAGCGCGCAGAGCGCCGAGGGGCTGGCGGTGCAGGCGGGTACGGGCGACGCGGGCCCCGCGCTGGACTCCCAGGCCAAGGCCGAGTACCGCTCGCGCCTGGAGGACCTGCGGGCCGAGATCGAGGAGGCCGAGGCCTTCAACGACCCCGAGCGCGCCGCGCGGGCGCGCGAGGAGATGGACTTCATCGCGCACGAGCTCTCGGCCGCCGTCGGCCTGGGCGGGCGCGACCGCCGCGTCGCCTCGGCGTCCGAGCGCGCCCGCGTGAACGTCACGCGCGCGCTGCGCCGCGAGATCCGGCGCATCGCCGACGAGGACACCGGCCTCGGGCGCGAGTTGGAGACGACCGTTCGGACCGGCACCTTCTGCGCCTACGAGCCGGACCCCCGGCGCCCGGTGGCGTGGGAAGTGGATGCCGGCTGAGCGCTACGACGCCGTCGTCATCGGGTCGGGCTTCGGCGGCTCGGTCGTCGCCTGCCGACTGGCGCAGAGCGGCGCCTCGGTGCTCGTGCTCGAGCGCGGCCAGCCGTGGCCCCCGGGCGCCTTTCCGCGGACGCCGCGACAGTGGCGCGGCGCGCTGTGGGCGCCGCACCAGGGCCGCCATGGCCTCTACGAGTACCACCACTTCAAGGGCCTCGACGCGCTGACCGCCAGCGGCCTCGGCGGCGGCTCGCTCATCTACGCGAACGTCATGCTGCGCAAGGACCCCGAGACCTTCGCGGCCGACGGCCTGCCGCTGGCGCCCGGAGAGCTCGACGGCCACTACGACACCGTGCACGCGATGCAGCACGCCGAGCGCTACCCGTGGGCGGACCGGACGCCCAAGACCCGCGCGCTGCTCGACGCCGCCCGGCTCGCGGGCCTGCGCGCCGAGCGCCCGCCACTGGCCGTGGCCTTCGGGGAGCGCCCGGGGCAGCCCTTCGACGACGGCGCCGCGAACCTCCACGGCGCGCCGCGCGAGACCTGCCGGCTGTGCGGCGCGTGCGACGTCGGCTGTCAGTACGGGGCCAAGCACACCGTCGACTTCACCTACCTGAGCGCCGCCGTCGACGCCGGCGCCCAGGTGCGCAGCTGCTGCGAGGCGAGGGCGCTGGATCGCGAGGACGGCGGCTGGCGCGTGCGCTATCGCCAGCACCTCGCCGCGCGCGCCGGCCATCCCGAGCACCTGCTCGACCCCGTCGAGCAGGCCGACCGCGAGGTGCGGGCCGATCGCGTGGTGCTCGCCGCGGGGACCTTCGGCTCCACGGGCCTGCTGCTGCGCAACCGCGCCGCGCTGCCCGGCCTCAGCCCGCGCCTGGGGCGCGGCTTCTCGGGCAACGGCGACCTGCTGCTCTTCCTGCTCGACGCCGACCGCTACCTCGACCCGGCCACCGGGCCGGTCATCACCGCGTCGGTCCGGGTCCCCGACGCGGAGTCGCCCAGCGGGCGCGGCTTCCTCGTCCAGGACGCCGGAGCGCCCGCGTTCTCGGAGTGGCTGTGGCAGGGCCTGGAGGCACCGGGCGACCTCTGGCGCGCGCTGCGCCGGCGCTCGGCGGCCGAGGCGTTCGGCACCGCGCGCGCCTCGGCCGCGATGGCGCCGCTGCTGGGCATGGGCCGCGACGTGCCCGGCGGGCGCATGGAGCTGCGCGGCGACCGCCTCGAGCTGACCTGGCGCGGCCAGGCGTCGAGGGCGTACTTCAAGGGCTTGGAAGCCACGGCGCGACGGCTCGGCAAGGCGCTCGGGGGACGCGTCGTGCGCCTCGGCGGCCCCTTCGCACGGCTGCTGAGCGTGCATCCGCTCGGCGGTTGCGCGATGGGGCGCAGCGCCGAAGAGGGCGTCGTCGATTCCTACGGGCGGGTCTTCGGCTGCGAGCGCCTCTACGTCTCCGACGGCTCGATCCTGCCGGGCCCCGTCGGCGTCAACCCGAGCATGACCATCGCCGCCCTGGGCGAGCGGATCGCGGAGGAGCTGCTGGCATGAGTGCGCTTCAGTGGTCGGAGTCGATGAGCGGCCGCGTGTCGTTCGACACCACCGACTTCAACGAGGGCTGGTGGCACGGCACGCCCTGCTCCTTCCACCTCGACGTGCGCGTCGACGACGTCGAGCGCTTCTTCACCGATGACGAGCACGAGGCGACGTGCACCGGCTGGATCGAGTGCGACGGCCTCGGCGAGCGCATGACCATCGCCGAGGGGACCTTCAACCTGCTCGTCGAGAGCGGTGGGCCGCGGCGGCGCGAGATGCGCTACCGGCTCTTCGCGCACGATCGCGCCGGGCGCCCGGTGACCCTGGCCGGGGTCAAGAACGTCGAGGACGGCTGGTTTCGCGACACGTGGGTGGACACGTCGACGCTGTTCACGCGTCTGTACGCGGGCTGGGTGGGCCGCGACGAGGAGGCGGACGCCACCCCGCTCGCCGCCGGCGTCCTGCACGTCTCCGCGGGCGGCTTCCTGGCGCTGATGCTGAGCATGCGCGGGCGCCTGCCCGACAAGCTGCGCTACGGCGCGTTCTTCACGCGCTCGCTGCTGCAGGTCTACGTCGGCCCGCGCTCGGCCACGGGCTCGACCGACTTCCCGGGCCTCGAGCCCGGCGCGGAGCGCTGGCAGGGCTTCGCGCCCGAGCAATGGCACGACTGTCCCGGACGACCCGGGCTGCGCCGTCGCATCCTCGGCGTGCGCACCGACGACGGGCGCCAGCTCACGCTGCACCACATCCGCGGCGAGGCCGAGCCCACCGAAGGGCCGGTGCTGCTCGCCCACGGCACGGGTGTGCGCGCGAACCTGTTCTACGGGGCGCCGATCCCGCGCTCGATCGTCGACGTGCTGGTGGAGGCGGGCTTCGACGTGTGGCTCGGCAACTGGCGCGGCTCGATCGACCTCCCCGAATGCGACTACACCCTCGACGAGGTGGCGCGCTTCGACCATCCGGCGCTGATCGCCGCCGTGCTGCGCGAGACCGGGGCGCAGACGCTGAAGGCGGTCGTGCACTGCCAGGGCTCGACATCCTTCGCGCTGGCCTGTGCGGGCGGCCTGGTGCCGGAGGTCACCGACGTCGTCTCCAACGCCGTCTCCTTCCACATCGACGTCCCGCGCCTATCGAAGCTGCAGATGCAGGTGCTGCTGCCCATGATGTCGATCGGCTTCCCCGGCTTCGACCCGCAATGGACGATCCGGCCCACCGCCCTGCGGGCCCGGCTGCTGGCGGCCTGGGCGCGCACCGTGCGCCGTGAGTGCCGCGAGCCGGTGTGCCAGATGGCCAACTACACCTACGGCGTCGGCGGCAACATCCTCTGGGACCACGCCAACATCGACCCCCCGACCCATCGCTGGATCGCGCGGGAGTTCGGCTGGGTGCCGATCACCTTCTTCCGCCAGATGTCGCGCTGCGCCACCGCGGGGCACCTGGTCGCGGCCTCCGGCTTCGACGAGCTGCCCGAGGACGCCGTGGCCTCCCCACCGCGCAGCAGGCCGCGCTGGACGTTCCTGGCCGGCGCCGCGAACCGCTGCTTCCTGGCCCGTAGCCAAGAGCGCTCGTTCGCCTGGCTGGACGCTCTGGAGCCGGGTCGCCACGCGCTCGTCGAGGTGCCCGGGTACACCCATCTCGACCTCTTCTTCGGCCGCGATGCCGAGCGCGACGTCTTCGGCCATATCCGCGATGCGCTGCTGGGCGGAACTTCCGGCCCCCGGGGGAGTTAGAGTCGCCGGAGGAGGATTGCTTTGGAAGCCTCAGCACTCCACGCACCGTCGGGTCTTGGTCGCATCACCGCCCACGGTCCGCTGCTGCGCCTGCGCAGCGACGATCAGCTCGTGGCGCTCTTCCGGATGGGCTACGACGACGCCTTCGGGGCCATCCACGACCGTTACCGCCAGCGCCTGTTCGCCTACACGCGCCAGATGCTGGGCGGCGCGCGCTCGGATGCCGAGGACGTCCTGCAGGACGTGTTCCTGCGCGCCTACGGGGCGTTGCGCAACGACAATCGCCCGGTGACGCTGCGCGCGTGGCTCTACCGCGTCGCCCACAACCGCTGCATCGACCACCTGCGCCGGCCCGTGCCGCCGCCGTCGGAGGTCTACGACCTCTCACGCACGCCGGGGAACGATCCGCAGGACGCGACCGCGCGCCGCGAGGATCTGCGCTGCCTGGTGCAGGACGTCCAGCGCCTGCCCGAGCAGCAGCGCTCCGCCCTGCTCATGCGCGAGCTCGACGGCCTCTCCTATGCCGAGCTGGCCGACGCCCTGGACACCTCGGTCCCCGCGATCAAGTCGTTGCTCGTGCGGGCGCGGATCGGGCTGGTCGAGGCCGGCGCCGCGCGCGACACGGCCTGCGTGGACATCCGCGCCGAGCTCGCCCACGCCCACGGGCGCGGCGTTCGCGCCAGCGGGCGCTCGCGCCGGCACCTGCGCGACTGCGACGGCTGCCGCGAGTACCGCCACACGTTGCGCGGGGCGCGCACGGGCCTCGCGGCACTCCTTCCGGCGCCGCTCGCGACGCTGCTGGGCATCGGGGGCGCCTCGTCGGGCGCTGCGGGGGTCGGCGGGTCGGCCGCCGCCGTCGGCGGCGCCACGGCCGCCACGGCGACCGCCACGAAGGTGGTGGCCATCGTGTGCTGCGCCGCCGTCGTGGGCGGTGGCGCGGCCGAAGTGCGCCAGCACGTCAACGCCGTGGCGCCCACGCACCACGCGGCGGCCAAGACCCGCGTGGTCACGGCGCGCGCCGGCGCGATGGCACCGATCAAGGCGCCCGTGGCGCGCGCCACCGACCCCGTACGGGACTCCGCGGCAGCGGCTACGCCCACACACAAGGCTGCGCGCCCCGAGCGGGTCGACACGGCCGCCGCCGCCACCCCCGCGAACGATCCCCTCACGGCGACCGCGGCGCCGGCCACCGGTGGCACCGTGGCGCCCGAGGAGGCGCAGACCGGCGGCACCATGGCGCCCGACGAGGACTCCATGCCCGACGAGGCCGGGCCCACCGGCGCCGTCGGGGGCCCCTCACCCGACCCGCCCGCGGCGACGGCCGAGCCGACGAGCCCGGCGGCCGGGGCCGGGGCCGGCGCGAACGGCGCGGCACCCGTCGACCCCGCCGCGCCCAGCGCCCAGAGCGCGAGCGGCCCCGCCCCCACCGGCTGACCGGGGCCGGCCGTCGCTGTCGCGTGGGCGCTATCGTCGCGCCCCGCGATGGATCGCTACCAGGCCACCCTCGAGCACGAGGAGCTGCTCGTCCGGCGCGGGCCCCGATCGGGGCTGTATTGCGTCGTCGCCGTGCACTCGACCGTCCGCGGACCCGCCCTGGGCGGCTGCCGGATGCTGCGCTACGACGACAGCCGTGCGGCCCTGCGCGACGCGCTGCGCCTGTCGCGCGCGATGACCTACAAGTCCGCGGTCGCGGGGCTGCCGCTGGGCGGCGGCAAGGGCGTGATCATGCTGCCCGACGGGCCGCCGCAGGGGCGTGCGCGGACCGCGGCGCTGCTCGACTTCGCCGACACGGTCGACGCGCTGGCGGGCCGCTACATCACGGCCGAGGACGTGGGGACGTCGGCCCGCGACATGACGGTCATCGCGCGGGGCACCCCGCACGTCTCTGGCCTGTCGCGCGCCCGCGGCGGATCGGGCGATCCCAGCTCCTGGACTGCGCTCGGCGTCGAGGCGGCCGTGCTCGCGTCGGTCGAGCGGGCCCTGGGCACCACGTCGCTGAAGGGCCGCAGCGTGGCGGTGGTGGGCCTCGGGTCGGTGGGCCTGCGCCTCGCCCGGCTGCTGGCGCGCCGCGGGGCCAAGCTGCTGGTGGCGGACATCGACGCGCGCAAGCGCGATGACGCCGCGCGGCTCGGCGCGCGCTGGGTCAAGCCCGGGAAGGCCATGCTCGCACCGGTGGACGTGCTGGCCCCGTGCGCGCTCGGCGCCGTCCTGGACCATGAGTCGGTGCCGGCGCTGCAGGCGCCCGTGGTGGCCGGGGCGGCCAACAACCAGCTCGCCGACGAGTCGGTGGCCGATCTGCTCGCCCGCAAGGGGGTGCTGTGGGCGCCGGACTTCGTCGCCAACGCCGGCGGCATCATCAACATCTCGGTCGAGCTCGAGCCGGGGGGCTACGACCCGCGGATCGCGCGCGAGCGCGTCCGCGGGGTCGGCGACACGCTGCGCTCGGTCTACGACGTGGCGGCCGGCGGCATGACGCCGCTGGCGGCGGCGATGGAGGTCGCGCGCACGAACCTGTCGGCCTCGCGCGCGTAGCGCGACGCGAGCCACACGGCGTCGTCGCCGACCGGCACGCGGACGACGTCGCCGCGGGCGG
This sequence comes from uncultured Actinomycetes bacterium, assembly GCA_963742125.1. Classification (GTDB taxonomy): domain Bacteria; phylum Actinomycetota; class Thermoleophilia; order Solirubrobacterales; family Solirubrobacteraceae; genus JAOPZW01. The sequence goes on from CAVUKO010000001.1 coordinate 27,009, forward strand.
CGGCGTCGATCAGCGCGTCCTCGGTCGCTCCGCGGTCGGCCGGGAACAGGCCGGCGCGCATGATCTCTGCCACCTCGGCGGTGACCAGGCCGAGCGGGGCCTCGTCGAGAGCCTCGAGCGGGTCCTCGGCCGCCGGACGGCGCTCGAGCGTGGGATCGAAGTTGGCGAGGACCACGTCGTAGGCCTCGATCGGCTGGAAGCCCCCGGCCTCCAGGCGCCGGCCGTCGCGCTCGAAGACGAGCGAGGGCGCCGTGTAGCGGACCGGCCCGTCGGTGGCCGCGGACTTGCCCTGGAACTCGGTGGGCGAGCCCGCGGCGGTGCGCGCGAGGGCGCGATCGGCCTCGTAGGCCTCCAGGACGTCGGCGTCGTCGATGCGCGCGACGGTCGCCGGGGCGTCGAGCCCGGCGACGCGGCGCAGGCCCGTGGCGAGGTCGCCGTCCTCGTCGAGCACGAGCGGCGTCGTGAACTGCATGAGCTGCAGCGCGCGGAAGGCGGCGTCGCCGAGCGCCGGGTCCTGCATGCGGGCGGCGACGACGGCGCGGCAGGCGCGCGACGTGGCGGCCACGTGGTGCTTGGGCTGCGTCTGGAACGGCATCCCGTAGATGCGGAAGTTCCGATAGCCGCGGGCCTGGCGCTGGGGCGTGTAGCCGCGATCGACGTACTGCTGCGCGCGCTCGGTCAGGCCGATGAGGGTCAGCTGCCAGTCGAGCTGCGCGCCGTAGCGCCAGCGCAGCGTGGCCAGCGCGGGCGACGCGGAATAGGCCCACGGGCAGCCGGGGTCGGAGAAGTGCCGGACGGTGATCGGTTGCACAAGCAACATTGTGGCACTTGGCCACCGCCGGCACGACGGCGCCGTCCGCGGCGCCTCACGCCGGTGGCGCGCGAGCGCGCGCTGGCGCGCCCGACGCCGGCCCGGCGGTGCCATACGCACCGGGCAGCGCCCCCTCGATGCCGTCCCCGGCGACCACGGCGCTGTCTGCCACGAGCCCGGTCTGTGGAGCACCGGGCTCGCGCGCCGTGGTCGCGACCACCGCCGCCGGCGTCACCTTGGGTGCGATGACGGCTGCCTCGCGAGGCGGCGCGTGCGAATGCGCCGCGACCGGAGGCACAGGAGGCGCGCCGGCGGCGGTGGCGGGGACGACTCCGACCGCGCCCGCCACCAGGGCCGCGGTGGCCGTGGTGAGGGGTCGGAGGGCGGGTCGGTTCATGGCGAGCATGGTGCGCCTCCAATGTGAGAGTCGTCGAAGGAATGCTTGAGAGGCTTCTGAGAGGGCGTCACACTGAATCGATGCAAAAGCTCCCCCACCTGGTCGCCGTGAACGTCGGGCGATCGGCGCCGCTGGCGATCGGCGATCGCGTGGTGCGCTCGGGCATCGTCAAGAGCGCCGCCCACGGCGCGGTGACGGTCGGCTCCACGGGTCTGGCGGGCGACGAGCAGGCCGATCGCGTCAACCACGGCGGTCCGTACAAGGCGGCCTATGCGTACGCCCGTGAAGACGCCACATGGTGGGAGCAGCAGGTCGGCCGCCCGCTCGAGGCCGGCGCGTTCGGTGAGAACCTCACGCTGGCGGGCGTCGACATCACCGGCGCGAAGATCGGCGAGCGCTGGCGCATCGGCTCGGCCGAGTTCGAGGTCTCCGGCCCGCGCGTCCCGTGTTCGAAGCTCGGGGCGCGGATGGGCGACCCCCGCTTCCCCAAGCGCTTCGTCGTCGCCGGGCGCCCGGGCGCCTACCTGGCGGTCGCGACGCCGGGCACCGTGCAGGCCGGCGATCCGGTCGCCGTGGTCGACCGGCCCGACCACGACGTCACCGTCGGCCTGGTCTTCGAGATCGCGCTGCGCGACCGCGCGCGCCTCGCCGAACTCGACCCCGCTCGCGCCGATATGAACCCGGAGCTCTTGACCTGGCTATACCGCGCCGCTTAGCTGACGCCCCTACGGCGACAACGGTCCAGCATCACCTGCACGTCGGGCGCGAGGCCCTCGCGTGCGGCGCCTGGGAGCAGGCGCGCGCGTCGTTCGGCGCTGCCCTCTCGCAGAGCAGGTCGGCCGAGGCATGGGAGGGCCGGTCGTGGGCGGCGTGGTGGCTGGACGACGTCGCGCTCTGCATCGCACGCGCGCGAGCGTGCCTACCAGCTTTACCACGCCGCCGGCGACCTTCCCGGCGCGGCGCGGATGGCGCTGTGGATCGGCGACGACAACCTCGAGTTCCGTGGCGCCACGGCCGTCGCCAACGGCTGGTTCCAGCGCGCCGCGCGCCTCCTGGAGCGCTTGGACCCTTGCCCCGAGCACGGCTGGCTGGACGACCTTCCGCGCCCATCTCGTGCTCAGAAACGATCCCGCCCGGGCCGAGGCGCTCGGCGCGCGGGCACGCGAGCTCGGCACCGACCTCGGTGACGTCGACCTCGAGATGTTCGGGCTGGCGACCGAAGGGCTGGCGCTCGTCAACCAGGGCGAGGTCGTGGACGGCATGCGCTGCCTCGACGAAGCGGCCGCCGCCGCCCTCGGTGGCGAGTTCGAGCAGCTCGCGCCCGCCGGATGGACCTGCTGCTACCTGATCTACGCGTGCGAGCGCGTCCGCGACTACGACCGCGCCGCGCAGTGGTGCGGCGAGGTCGAGGCGTTCAGCCGGCGGATGCATATCCGCTTCGTGAACGGGACCTGCCGAGCACACTACGCCGCGGTGCTCGTGTGGCACGGCGACTGGGACAACGCCGAGCGGGTGCTCGTCGATGCGCTGGAGGACCTGACCGCGATGCGCCCGTTCTGGCGATCGGAGGCCGTGGTGCGGCTCGCCGACCTGCGCCGCCGCCAGGGTCGCCCCGCCGAGGCACGCGAGCTGTTCGCCCAGGCCGAGCACCACGCTCTTGCCGATCTCGGGGTCGGCGAGCTGCGCCTGGAGGCCGGTGATGCCGCGGGCGCGCGCGAGGACATGGAACGCGTGCTGCGCCAGCTCCCGGCCGAGAACATGACGACGCGGGCGGCGCCGCTCGAGCTGTTGGTCCGGGCGCTCGCGGCCCTCGGCGAGCCCGAATCCGCGGCCGCCCACGTCGAGGAGCTCGAGTCGATCGCCGCGGCGGTGCCCACGTTGCCGATGCGCGCCAGCGCCAGCCTCGCCGCGGGCGTCGTGGCGGCGGCGGCCGGAGACGACGAGACGGCCCGCCGGCATCTCCAGGACGCGATCGAGCTCTTCGCGAAGGGGGGCGCGCCGTTCGAGACCGCGCACGCGCGGCTCGAACTGGCAGACGTCCTCGTCGCCATGAACCACGAGGACGAGGCGGCGCACGAGGCCGCGGCGGCGTTGGAGCGCTGCGACGAGCTCGGCGCCGCCGCCCAGGGCGCGCGGGCGCGCGCACTGCTCGCCCGTCTGCGCCACACCGCGGACCCGCACAGCGACGGACCACCGCTCACGCCACGCCAGCTCGAGGTCCTGCGCCTCGTCGCCGACGGGCTCGGCAACGGGCAGATCGCGGACCGCCTCGGCCTCAGCAAGCACACCGTCCACCGCCATCTGCAGAACGCCTACGGCAGGCTCGGCTGTCGCTCGCGAGCTGCGGCGGTCGCGGCGGCGCACCGGCTCGAGCTGCTCTAGCGCCGCTCGGCGTGGCCTCATCGGGCCACGCCACGGCGCGCACGAGGTTGGCCCGAACGGGCGAAGACGGCGCCCGCCCGCGCGCGGATACTCGACGGTGACCCCGAAGAAGGAGCGGCGATGTCAACGCAGGCCCAGGAGCAGTGGCAACTCGAGGCGCCGAGCGCCGAGGCGTACGAGCGCTACGCGGTGCCCAGCTGGTCGCGCCCGCTGGCCGAGCAGCTCGTCGCGCTGGCCGCGCCGTGCGACGGCGAGCGCGTCCTCGACGTGGCCTGCGGCACGGGCATCGTCGCCCGGCTCGCGGCGCGGGCGGTCGGCGAGCGCGGCACCGTCGCCGGCGTCGACCTCAACGACGGGATGCTCGACGTGGCGCGCGCGCAGGGCGCGGCGATCGACTGGCTTCAGGGCGACGCCGCGGCGCTCCCGCTGGCCGACGAGGCATTCGACCTCGTCCTCTGCCAGCAGGGGCTGCAGTTCTTCCCGCGCCGGGGTGCCGCGCTGGCCGAGATGCACCGCGTGCTGGCCCCCGGCGGGCGCCTGGCGCTCAGCGTCATGCGCCCGATCATCCACAACGCGGGCTGGGGCGCGCTGGCGGACGCCCTCGCGCGTCACGCGGGGCCCGAGGCCGGGGCGATGATGCGCGCGCCGTTCCCCGACTGGGACGCCGCCGAGCTGCGCGAGCTGGTCACCAGCGCGGGCTTCCACGACGTGGGCCTGCGGATCGTGGTGGCGAGCGCGCGCTATCCGTCGCCGGCGGAGCTCGTGCGCTGGGAGGCGGCTTCCTCGCCGCTCGCCGGACCCCTCAGCGCCCTGAGCGCCGCGGCGCGCGAGGCGCTGGTCGCCGACGTGGCCGCCGCGATCGCCGACCGTCAGGACGACGAGGGCGTCCTCTTCGCGCAGGAGACGCACGTCGTGCTGGCGCGCCGTTAGGGCTCGCCGAGCAGCGAGAGCTGCGGGCGCTCGACGCCGGCGGGCAGACGGCCCTCCTCGTCGAGCTTGTCCAGATGGGCGGCCAGCGTGGCGGTCGCCGCCGGGCGCAGCGCGGAGGGGGCGTCGCTCCACACGCGGTCGAGCAGCTCGTCGGCCGTGCGCAGGCCGGCGTCCAGCGCCTCCACGAGCCGGCGCTCGCGCTCCGCGCGGTGCGCGATGTACTCGTCGAGCTTGGCGGCCGCGTCGAGCACGACGGGGCCATGGCCCGGGCAGATGACCCGCAGCCCCATGACGCGCAGCCGCCTGAGCGAGCTCAGGTAGTCGCGCAGGGCGCCCGGGTCGGGGTAGACGAAGACCGACCCCTCGCCCAGCACCGCGTCGCCGGAGAAGCAGGCGCTGCCTGCGACGAAGGCCAGGTGGTCGGCGGCATGCCCGGGTGTGGCGATCGCACGCAGCGGCCCGAACTTCTCGCCGTCCGTCAGGCGCACATCGGCGCCCTCGTAGCGCGCGGCCGCCACCGCGCACGCCGCCCGCCCGGCGGCGCAGCTCGCCGACGGCCTCGACGTGGTCGAGGTGGTCGTGGGTCAGCGCGATGCCGCCGATCCCGCCGCGGTCGCGCGCGTCGCTGAGCACGCGCTCCAGGTGCGCCTTCGCGAGCGGGCCCGGATCGACCACGAAGCACGGATCGCGCCCGACGAGCCATGTGTTGGTGCCCCTCAACGTGAAGGGACCCGGGTTGTCCGCGGTGACGAGGCCGATGTCGTCCATCAGCGCCGGCGCAACCCGCAAAGCCCAACGAGATCGAAACCCGAGCGGCCGCTCACCCGTGGGATCATGCCAGCGTGCCGCCGATCGACCGCCTCAGCGCGCTCGACTCAGCGTTCCTCGACCTCGACAGCGCACAGGCCCCGCTGCATGTGGGATGGACGATCCTCGTGGAGGGCCGTGCGCCCTCGCTTTCGGCCCTGCGCCGGCACGTCGAGGGGCGCCTGGAGCACGTGCCGCGCTTCCGCCGGCGCGTCGCCGCGCCCGCGCTTCGGCCTGGGCGACCAGCACTGGGCCGACGACGCCGGCTTCGACATCGCGCGCCACGTGCACGCCGTCACGCTGGCGCCGCCCGCGGGTCCGGGCGAGCTGCGCGAGCTGGCGGGAGCGCTGCTGTCGGCCCCACTCGACCCCTCTCATCCCCTCTGGCGGATGTACCTCGTCGGCGGGCTGCGCGGAGGCGGATGGGCCGTCGTGGGCCAGGCCCATCACGCGCTGGTCGACGGGATCGCCGCGGTCGAGGTGGCGATGCTGCTCTTCGACGCCGCCGGCCATGCCCCGGCGCCGTCCACGGCGGTGCGCTGGGCGCCGACGGCACCACCGTCGGCGCGAGCCGCCGTGACCGGCTTCGCGCGCGGCCGGCTGGAGGGCGCCGCGCGGGCGGCGCGTGCGACGGCCACCACCGTGCGCCACGGCGGCGACCTCCCCGCCGCCATGCGCCAGCTCGCGGCACCCGCGCCGGCCACCGCGCTGGACCGCTCGGCCACCAACCGCCGCGCGGTGGGCTTCGGGGTCACCTCGCTGGAGGGCGCGCGCGAGGCGGGCCGCCGCCACGGCGCCACGATCAACGACGTCCTGCTCGCCGCCGCCACGCTCGCCCTCGGCCGCGCGCTGCGCCGCCGCGGCGAGCGCCCCGCCACGGTCAAGGTCCTCGTGCCGGTCAACGTCCGCGGCGGCGGCGAGGCCGCCGGCATGGGCAACCGCATCTCGTTCCTCACCGTCTCGCTGCCCGTCGCCGTGACCGACCCGATCGACGTCCTGCGCCGCGTGCGCCGCGAGACGCAGGCGCGCAAGGCGGGCGGCGGCGCCGCGCCGCTGGAGGCGCTGTCGGAGGTGGCCGAGCTCCTGCCCGGCGCAGCGCGGCGCGTCGTGGCGCGCACGGCCGCGCGCGCGGCGTCGTTCAACGCCGTGGTCTCCAACGTGCCGGGACCGCCGGTCGAGCTCGACCTCCTCGGGCGCCGCGTCAGCGCGATCTTCCCCGCCGTGCCCTTCCTGCGCGGCCACGCGCTGTCGATCGGCGCGCTCTCCTACCGCGGCCGCCTGCACTGCGGCGTCTACGCCGACGCCGCGGTGGTGCCCGACGCGCCCGACGTGGCGCGCGACCTCGAGGCGGCCTTCGACGCGCTGCGCGTCTTCCCGCGCGCGGCCGACACGCCGTGGCGCGCCCGCGCCGTGTCGCGCCGTCAGCGCGCCGCGAAGCGGTAGACCGGGCCGTTGAGCGAGGTCACGTAGAGGCGCCCGGCGGCGTCCTCGCCGAACGACGAGACGCCGGAGATCGTGGGCACGGACAGCGTGCGGCTCGACACGCGCCCGGTGTGCAGCGTGGCCACGCGCAGGCTGCGAGTTGCAGAAGTCGCCGTAGACGTAGCGGCCGTACAGCCCGGGCACGCCGCGGTCGCGGCCGACGTAGCCGCCCGTGATCGAGCAGAAGCCCGCCTGGTGGGTGTGGGTGATGACGGGGAAGACCGCGCCCGGCGCCGGCTCCTCGAAGTTGTGCCGCCGGCCCTCCCACGGGCGCCAGCCGAAGTTCGTCCCGCGCGCCGCGGCCCTTCGTGACGAAGTCGATCTCCTCGACCTCGTCCTGTCCGACGTCGCCGATGACGAGGTTCCCGTTGGCGCGATCGAAGGAGAAGCGCCACGGGTTGCGCAGCCCGTAGGAGTAGATCTCGCCGCGGGCGCCCGCGCGCCCGACGAAGGGGTTCGAGGACGGGATCGTGTACGGCCGGCCCCCCGAGGCCCGGGGATCGATCCGCAGGATCTTGCCCAGCGGCGAGCTCAGCGACTGCGCGTTGCCCCGGGCGCCGTGCTGGTCGTTGCCGCCGCCGCCGTCGCCGGTGCCGACGTACATGAGCTTGTCGGGCCCGAAGACCATCAGGCCCCCGTTGTGGTTGGGCTCGGGGTCCTCCATGCGCAGCACGAGGCGCGCGCTGCCCGCGTTGGCGCTGTCGTCGCTGGCGCGGTGGTACTCCCAGATGGTCTCGGTCCCGCTCTTCTCCGTGTAGTAGACGTAGAACAGACCCGACTGCGCGTAGTCCGGGGCGAAGGCCATCGAGAGCAGGCCCTGCTCGCCGCCGGCCGTGACCTTCGAGCGGATGTCGAGGAACGGCTTGGCGACGGGCTTGCCGCCGCGCACGACGACGATCTCCCCCGCCTGCTCGACGACGAAGATCCGCCGCCGGTCGCCCGGAGGCGCGGTGACGTAGAGCGGGCTGTCGAAGTCGCCGACCTTGACCAGGCGCACGCCGCGTCCGGCCGCCGCGCGGCCCTCGGCCGGGCTCGAGCTGCCCGTGTCGTCGTTGGTGCTCGCCGTCGCGTTGGTGTTCGTGGCGGCGTTCTCGGCGGTCGAGTCCGAGCCACAGCCCGCGACGAGCGCGGCGGCGAGCGAGAGCGAGCGCGACGGCAGGGCGGAGCATCCGCGCAGGATGCCATGGCCTTGTAACGCAGGTCGCACCGGGATTGACTGCGCGCCATGAGCCAACGCAGCTGTGATGTCGTGGTCATCGGTGCCGGCCCTGCCGGGGAGGTATGTGCCGGGCGTCTGGCCGACGCCGGCCTCGAGGTCGTCATCGTCGAGGAGCACTTCGTCGGCGGCGAATGCTCCTTCTACGGCTGCATGCCCTCCAAGGCGCTCCTGCGTCCCGGCCAGGTGCTGGCGGAGGCCAAGCGCGTCAGGGGCACCGCCGAGACGGTCGACGGCCTCGACGTGCAGGCCGTCCTCGAGCGCCGCGACGAGGTGATCAACCACCTCAACGACGACAACCAGACGCCGTGGCTCAAGGCCCATGGGATCGCGCTGGTGCGCGGGCACGGGCGCATCACCGGAGAGCGCACCGTGCAGGTGGGCGACGAGACGCTGGCCGCCCGCCGCGGGGTGGTCATCGCCACGGGCACGGAGGCGGCGGTGCCGCCCATCCCCGGCCTGCGCGAGGCGCGCCCGTGGACCAACCGCGAGGCGGTGACCGCCGAGGAGGTGCCGTCCAGCCTCGTGGTCATCGGCGGCGGCACGGTCGGGGTCGAGATGGCCACCGCGTACGCGTCGTTCGGCACCAGCGTGACGGTGATCGAGGCGGGCCCCCGGGTGCTGGCGCGCGAGGAGCCGTTCGCCGGCGAGGAGGTGTGCGCCGCCCTGGCCGAAGTCGGCGTCGAGATCCGCGCCGACACCCACGTGACGGCCGTCGCGCGGGCGAACGGCCGCGTCAGCGTCGAGCTCGACGACGGCTCGAGCGTCTCCGCCGACGAGGTCCTCGTAGCCGTGGGCCGGCGCATCCTGTCGGCCGACCTCGGCGTCGACGACTTCGGCGTGGAGCCCGGGCGCCCGATCGAGGTCGACGAGACGCTGCGCGTCCCCGGCCACGACTGGCTCTACGTCATCGGCGACGCCAACGGCCGCGCCCTGCTGACCCACATGGGCAAGTACCAGGGCCGCCTCGTCGCCGACCGCATCCTCGGCCGCGAGGTCGCCCTGCGCAGCGACGGCGCGCTCAGCCCGCGCGTGACCTTCACCGACCCGCAGGTCGCCGCGGTCGGCCACACGCTGGCCAGCGCGCAGGAGGCCGGCATCGACGCCCGCGCCGTCGACGTCCCCACCGGCGGCAACGCCGGAGGCACCTTCGTCGGCCCCGGCGCCCCCGGTACCGCGCGGATCGTCGTCGACGAGCAGCGCCGCATCATCGTCGGCGCGACCTTCACGGGACCCGAGGTGGCCGAGGCGCTCCACGCGGCGACGATCGCCGTGATCGGCGAGGTCTCGCTCGACGACCTCTGGCACGCGGTGCCGTGCTTCCCCACGCGCAGCGAGCTGTGGCTGAAGCTGCTCGAGGCTTACGGGATGTGAGGGTCGTCGTCCGCGCTGCGTCTGTGGCGCTGCGCGGCGTTTACTGCCGCATCGAGGGAAAGGGAGTAGCGGCGGTCTGGGCGCGTGCGGCTCCGCAACGGCGCTGGTGCCCGAACTGCCCCGGGATTGCTACCGGAAAGCGGGAGTAATCCCGGAGCAGTTCGCGCCGAGGACGACCGCGAGCGGTCGCGCCCGGGCACACTCCCTCCCCTCGATGAGGCTGTTTGCGCCGCGCGGCGCCGCCTACGCCGCGCGGACGACCGCGACCGTCCGATCGGCCTCGCGCAGCACCCTCCACCCCGCCACCGCCGAAGGACCGCGGAACAGCGAGTCCACCACGGCAGTCGGCCCCGGCAACCCGCGCCCGCCCTCCTGCGACGCCCGCGCGTCGTGGAACAGCACCGCGCCGCCTGGCTCCACGAAGCCGTGCCAGCCCTCCCAGTCGGCGCGGACGCCCTCCTCGCTGTGGTCGCCGTCGATGAAGACGAGGTCGACGTCGCCCTGCCACCGTTCGGCGACGGCGGCGCTGTAGTCGACGTGCCAGGTCACTCGCGGCCCGGCGTGACGACGCGCGGCCCGGGCCACGACGCGACGGCTGGCGCCCTCGGTCGCCCCCCACCCCGCGGGCAGCGCCCAGCCGTGGTGGCCGAAGGGGTCGACGAGGTGCAGCTCGGCGCCGGGGTCGAGGACCTCGCAGAGCACGACGGCAGACGAGCCCTCGTAGACCCCGAGCTCGACCACGCGCCGGCGGCCCGCCGCCGTGGCGCGCAGGACGGCGGCGTCGTGCTCTGAGTGCATCGTGCGCGGCGGGATCAGGCCGGCGCCGACGAAGATCGAGCGCAGCCGCACGTCGTCGCGCAGGCGGTCGGGTGCCAGGCGGCGGATGGCCTTGGGCAGCGCCATCAACCCGCCGGCTCGATCCGCCCGCGGACCTCGCCGAGGGACAGCGCGTCGCCGCCTGCGCCGCGCAGGACGACCTCGTCGCCGTCCTCCAGGAAGCTGCGCTCCGATCCGTCGGCCAGCACGATCGGCTCCGTCCCGTTCCACGACAGCTCGAGCAGCGAGCCGCGCTGATCGCGCTGCGGCCCGGAGATGGTGCCCGACGCGAAGAGGTCGCCGACGCTCAGCGACGCGCCGTTGACCGTCATGTGCGCGAGCTGCTGGGCGGCGGACCAGTACAGGTGGCGCGCGTTGGTGCGCGCGACGACGGCGCCGTTGAGCTCGATCTCGAGGTCGAGGTCGAGCGCCCATGGCTCCTCGCGCAGATAGGGCAGCGGCGCCGGCTCCTGCGCCGGCGCCACGACGCGGCGATCGAGGACCGCCTCCAGCGGCGTGACCCATGCGGCCACCGAGGTGGCGAACGACTTGGCCAGGAACGGGCCCAGGGGGCGGTACTCCCACGCCTGCAGGTCGCGCGCGCTCCAGTCGTTGACCAGCAGCACGCCGAAGACGTGGTCGAGCGCGTGCTCCACGGCCACCGGCTCGCCCAGCGCGCTCGGCACGCCCACGACGAAGCCGAGCTCGAGCTCGATGTCCAGACGCACGCTGGGACCGAAGACGGGCGCCTCGTCGCCCGGCTCGCGGCGCTGCCCGCGCGGCCGGCGGATCGGCGTACCGCTGACCACCACCGTTCCGGCGCGCCCGTGGTAGCCGACCGGCAGATGGCGCCAGTTGGGCGGCAACGCTTCGGCGTCGGGACGGAACAGCCGCCCGACGTTCGTCGCGTGATCCAGCGACGAGTAGAAGTCGACGTAGTCGCGCACGGCGACCGGCAGCAGCAGCTCGGCCTCCGTCGAGGGGCACCGTCGCCGGCTCGGCGTCGGGGCCGGCGGTCAGCGCCCGCAGCGCCTCGCGCACGCGCGCCCAGGTCTCGCGCCCCGCCGCCATGAAGGCGTTGAGCGACGGTTGCGCAAAGAGCGCGGGGTCCTCGTCGAGCGGTCCGTCGGAGGCCAGCGCGGCCAGGTCGAGCACGCCCTCGCGGAGCCGCGCGCCCACCCGCGGGGCCTCGCCCGCGCGCCGGAAGACCCCGTAGGGCAGGTGCTCGGGGCCGAACCCGGTCACGCCCGGATCATGCCATCGCGTGATCGCCGACGCGCCCCGGCGCCTGCCACAGGTGCTGCGACGCGTATGAGCGCCACGGAGCCCACGCGGCCGCCAGGGCACGGGCGGCGCGCGGGTCGTCCGGGCCGCCGAGGCGGCTCAGAGCGTGGCGCACGCCGAGGTCCTCGACGAGGAAGACGTCGGGGTCGCCGAGCGCGCGCATGGCGACGTAGCCGGCGGTCCACGGGCCGATCCCCGGCAGCGCCAGGAGCCGCCGCCGGGCCTCGGCGCGATCCGCGCCCGGGTCGAGGCGCAGCTCGCCCTCGGCGAGCGCGCGGCAGAGGCCCACGAGCGCCCGTGCCCGCGCCTGCGGCATGGCCAGGCGCACGGGATCGAGCGCCCCGAGCGCGGCCGGGGCCGGGAAGAGCGCAGTCACCGCGCCTCGCGCGCGGGCGAGCGCCTCGCCGTGCTCGGCCACGAGCCGACCGGCACCCGTGCGGGCGGCGGGTACGGAGACCTGCTGGCCCAGAACGGCGCGCACCGCGAGCTCGCCGCCATCGACGGCGCCGGGCACCCGCAGGCCCGGCGCGGCGCGCACGAGCGGTCCGAGGAGCGGGTCGGCGCCCAGGTGCTCGGCGACGACGCCCGGGTCGGCGTCGAGGTCGAGCAGCCGCCGGCAGCGCTCCGCAGCGGCCGCGCCGTCGCGCGCGTCCGTGAGCCAGAGGCGGCAGCGCACGCTCTCGGCGTCGAAGGCAAGCTCGACCACGCCCGGCCCGCCCGGCAGCCGCAGGCTGCGCCGATAGACCTCGCCGTCGACCTCCTCGACGCCGGGCACCGCGCGCGCGGCCAGCCAGGCCAGCAGCGCCCCGGCGGCCAGCGGCGCGCGGAAGGGCAGCTGCAGCGCGAGGTCGCCGTCGCTCACCGGCGAACTGTGGCACGCCGCGACTAGCGCGCCGTGACGAGCGCCGTCCCGGCCAACAGCAGCGCGAAGCCCAGCAGCCGCGCCGGCGTGAGGCCGATCCGGTCGAGGCCGAGGAAGCCGAACTGGTCGAGGGTCGCCGACACGACGAGCTGCCCGGAGACCGTCGCCGCCACCACCCCGCCGGCGCCGAGCGTGCGCACGGTGACGAGCGAGACCGACACGAGCACGGCGCCCATGAGCCCGCCGGTGAGATAGCCCGGCGGAACATGCGGGATCCGGCGCAGCTGGCCGACCTCGCCGAGGACGACCACGATCGCGCCGAGCACCAGCGCCGCGATGGCGGTGGCGGTGAACGCGGCCACCATGACGCTCGTCCGTTTGGCGAGCTCCGAGTTGACGGGCGGCTGGAACGCGATCACCGCCCCCACACCGACGGTCGCGAGCACGGCGAGCAGACGTTCCATGGCGCTCCATTCCGCGGCCGGGACGCTTACCCTCCCGCAGCTGTGACGACGATTCCCGAGACCTTCCCCGCCTTCCTGGCCACGCAGCGCGACGAAGCCGTCGACCGCGGCCCCTCCACCCTGACGCGCGACGACCTCGGCGACGGCGAGGTGACCGTCCGCGTCGGCTGGTCGAGCATCAACTACAAGGACGCCCTCGCGACGATCCCGAAGGGCCAGGTCGCGCGGATCTCACCGCTCGTGCCCGGCGTCGACCTTGCGGGCGAGGTGGTCGAATCCGACGATCCGGCGGTCGCCGTCGGCAGCGAGGTGCTGGTGACCGGCTACGACCTCGGAGTCGCACACCACGGCGGCTGGGCGCAGTACGCACGCGTGCCCGCCGGGTGGGTCGTCGCGCTGCCCGACGGCCTCTCCTCGCGCCAGGCGATGGCCCTCGGCACGGCCGGGCTCACGGCGGGTCTCTCGATCCACGCGCTCGAAGCCCACGGCCTGCGCCCCGACCACGGGCCGGTGCTCGTGCTCGGCGCCAGCGGCGGCGTCGGGAGCACGGCGGTGGGAGCGCTCGCCGCCGCCGGCTACGAGGTCTGGGCCGCGACGGGCAAGCCCGACCAGGGCGACTACCTGCGTGGCCTGGGCGCGCAGGAGATCCTCGCCCGCGAGGAGACGACCGCCGACTCCGACCGGCCACTGGAGAAGACCCGCTGGGCCGCGGCGGTCGACCCGGTCGGGGGCGCCGCGACCGCCTACGCGCTGCGCACGACGCGCTACGGCGGGGCCGTCGCGCTCAGCGGCCTGACGGGCGGCACAGCGCTGCGCACGACGGTGCTGCCCTTCATCCTGCGCGGTGTGAGCCTGCTGGGCATCGACTCCGTGGCGGCGAACGCCGATCTGCGGCGCGAGGTGTGGTCGCGCCTGGCCGGCGACCTGCGCCCGCGCGGCCTCGACGACGCGATCGCGCGCGAGGTCGACCTGGAGGGCATCGAGCCCGTGCTCGACGCGCTGCTGGCCGGGCAGGCCGTCGGGCGCACCGTGGTGCGCCTGCCCGCGAGCTGAGCCGCTCGCGCTAGGCGACGCTCTTCGGGCGCCCGCTCATCGCGACGGCGGGCCGTGCCTGGACGCGGACCGGCTGGGCCTCCGCGACCGCGTCCATGGCCTCGAGGATGTTGCGCAGGTTGACGATCAGGGCTCCATGCACCGGCCGTGGCGTGCTGGCCGCGTCAGCGTGGAAGAACCTGCGCGCCATGGCCTCGAGGTCCTCGCGCACCTGCGTGATGGCGTGCACGTCGGCGTCGCTCACCGCCGCCCCCGCGCGCGCCACGAGATCGAGCCATGCGTCTCGGAAGTCAGGGTCCCAGTCTCCGCCGGACGCGGCGCGACCGATCGTTCCCGCCATGCTGCGGGTGTCGGCGACGGCTTGCTCCAGGCGCGCCAGCAGCGGCACGAGCCGGTGCGAGGCGTCGACCCGCGCAGCCGCGGCGCGGCGAAGGTTCAGCCGGCCGCTCTCGCGCGCCTGGCGGAAGACCGCCCAGGCGTCGGAGATGTCCTGATCGAGCTCGCGGGTCCGCTCGACCCACGTCTCGACGTCCTGCGCGTCGCGACCCTCGCGCATCGCGCGGGCGATGTCCGAGAGCAGGGCGCCGAGGCGATCGTCGATGACGTCGACCTGTCGCGCCGCGCTGCGGTCGCGCAGCGGTGGCCAGACCAGGAGGTTCACGAGCAGGCCGACGGTGATCCCGATCACGGTGTCGAGCAGCCGATGCCCGAGCATGCCCATGTCGCTGCTGTAGCCGGTCAGCAGGACGACGAGCGCCGTCGCCGCGGCGGTGGTGGACTCGTCGCGCAGGGCGCGCGTCGTGCCGGCGGCCATCGCCACCAGCAGCAGGACCCCGAGCGACGCCGCGTTGACCCCGAACACGGCTCCCGCCGCGAATGCGAGCAGGACGCCCAGGAACGCACCCGCGACCTGCTGCAGGCCGCGGGCGAACGTGCGATAGACGGTCGCGTGCACCGTCAGCAGCGCCGCCCACGGCGCGAGGAACGGCTGCGGCAGCCCAAAGACCGAGACCGCGAGCACCCACGCGATCACCGCGGCGCCCACGGTCTTCACGACCTGGAACGCGTTGCCCCACACCACGGGGTCTCGCAGTCGCTCGCGCACGGCGTCCATCGGCCAGGTATGCCCGAAGTTGGCCGAAGGACCACCTTGCCTGTCCAGGCCACGGCAGCTAGGACTTGTCCATCGATCAACGAGCGAGCACCTCGGTCGCGGTCGTCGGCGGTGGCATCGGCGGCATCGCGGCTGCGCTGTCGCTGCTGCAGGCCGGGTTCGACGTGCACGTCTACGAGCGCGCCGCGGCCGTCAGCGAGGTCGGTGCGGGCATCCAGGTCAGCCCCAACGCGTCGCGCGTCCTGCATCGTCTGGGGCTGGCCGACGAGCTGGCGCGGATGGGCGTGCGCCCGCTCGCCTGGCACCAACGCCGCTGGGACGACGGGCGGACGCTGCTGCGGGCGGACCTCGGCGACGCCGTCGTCGATGCCTTCGGCTTTCCGCACTACCAGACGCATCGCGCCGATCTGCTGGGCGCGCTCGTCGGCGCGCTCCCGCCCGAGCGCCTGCACGTCGGGCATCTCTTCCGCGGCCTGGTCGACCACGGCGATCGTGTCGAGGCGACGTTCGCGAACGGCGCGACGATCGAAGTCGACCTCCTCGTCGGCGCCGACGGCATCCACTCGGTCGTCCGCGAGACGCTGTTCGGCCCGCAGGATCCCGTCTTCACCGGCTGCGCCGCCTACCGCGGCCTGGTGCCGGCCGAGCGCCTGGCCCACCTCGACCTCGAGGTGACCGCCCAGATCTGGATGGGCCCCGAGGCCCACTTCGTGCACTACTACGTCGCCCGCAAGCGGTTGGTCAACTTCGTGGCGGTCATCGAGCAGGACAGCTGGACGCGCGAGTCGTGGACCGACCCGGGCGACCCCGCCGACGCCATCGCCGCCTTCGAGGGCTGGCATCCGCAGCTCCACGAGATCCTGGGGGCCGTCGACGACACGTTCATCTGGGCCCTGTTCGACCGCCCGGCGCTCGCCCACTGGTCGCAGGGGCGCGTGACCCTGCTCGGGGACGCGTGCCACGCGATGCTGCCGTTCATGGCGCAGGGAGCCGCGCAGGCGCTCGAGGACGGCGCGACGCTCACGGCGTGCCTGACGACGGAGCCCGACGTCCCCGAGGCCCTGCGGCTCTACGAGTCGCTGCGCCTGCCGCGCGCGTCGCGCATCCAGGCGGTGTCGACCGAGAACAAGACGCGCTTCCACCTGCCCGACGGGCCCGCGCAGCGCGAGCGCGACACGGCCATGGCGGGCGGCGGGACCGACTTCGCCCTCAAGGCCGTCGAGTGGATCTACGCCCACGACGCGGCGGCGGTCGACGCGTCCGCGCCGACCGCCTAGGACGCTGACGCTCAGGCCGTGCCGGCGCGGGAGTCGACCAGCTCCTGCGCGGCGCGCAGCTCCTGGCTCGGCGACGATCCGTTGGAGTGCCCCAGCCCGGCGGCGACGCGCGCGCCGATCTGCGCGTCGACGCGCGACCAGTAGGCGATCACGCGCAGCTGCATCTCGGCCGTCACCTCGTCGGAGGCGTGGCCGACGATGTTGGCGACGAGCGCCGCGCGCGCCGCATCGTCCATGACGTCGCGCACGAGCGTGCCCGGCTGGGAGAAGTCGTCGTCAGCGGAGTGCTTCTCGTAGGCCGTGCGCGCCAGCTCGGCCGCGTCGACGTCCCAGCCGATCTCGGTCCCCTTCGCCGGATCGGCCTCGGGGCCGCCGTAGGAGTTCGGCGCGTAGACCGGTTGGCTGCCCGCGTGGTGGTAGGCCATCTGCCCGTCCTTGTTGTAGGAGTGCACCGGGCACTGCGGGCGGTTGATCGGCAGCTGCTCGTAGTTGGGGCCGATGCGGTGCAGATGGGTGTCGTGGTAGCTGAAGATGCGCGCCATGAGCATCCGGTCGGGCGACAGGCCGGTCCCCGGCACCAGGTTGGAGGGGTTGAAGCTCGCCTGCTCGACCTCGGCGAAGAAGTTGGCCGGGTTGCGATCGAGCACCATCCGCCCCACCTCGATGAGCGGGTAGTCGCCCTTGGGCCAGACCTTCGTCAGATCGAAGGGGTTGAAGCGGTAGTCGGCGGCATCGGCGAACGGCATGATCTGCACGGAGAACGTCCACTCCGGGGCGTCGCCGCCGGCGATCGCGCGATGCAGGTCGCGGCGATGGTGGTCGCCGTCCTCGCCGGCCATCCGTGCGGCCTCGTCCTCGGTGAGGTTGCGGATGCCCTGGACCGTCTTGAAGTGGTACTTGACCCAGAAGCGCTCGCCGGCGGCGTTGATCCACGAGTAGGTGTGGCTGGAGAAGCCATCCATGTGGCGCCAGCTGGCCGGGATCCCGCGGTCGGACATCAGGATCGTGACCTGGTGGGCGCTCTCGGGCGACAGCGTCCAGAAGTCCCACTGCATGTCGTTGGAGCGCAGCCCGGTGTCAGGCAGGCGCTTCTGGGAGTGGATGAAGTCCTGGAACTTCGACGGGTCGCGGACGAAGAAGACCGGCGTGTTGTTGCCGACCATGTCGAAGTTGCCCTCGTCGGTATAGAACTTCAGCGCGAAGCCGCGCGGGTCGCGCACGGTGTCGGCGAAGCCCTGCTCGCCGGCCACCGTCGAGAAGCGGGCGAAGACGTCGGTGCGCTTGCCGACCTGCGACAGGAACGAGGCCTTGGTGAACGGCGTGACGTCGGCGGTCACCTCGAAGAAGCCGTGCGCGCCGCCGCCCTTGGCGTGGACGACGCGCTCGGGCACGCGCTCGCGGTTGAAGTGCTGCATCTTCTGCACGACGTAGTGGTCGTGCAGGGCTATCGGGCCGGCCGGGCCCACCGTCAGGGAGTGCTCGTCGCTGGCGGCGGGGATTCCGGAGTCGGTGGTCGTGGCGGGGCGACGAGGATCGGTCATACCAGGCGCGTACCCAGGCGCCCCGGTGCCTATGCCAGGCTCACCGATCAGCCGCCGTTCACCGCGAAGTCGCCGCCGTTGCACTCCCAGGTGTCGCCGAGCAGGGCAGCGGGGTCGGCGGCGTCGGCGGCGTCGTGGCCGCCGAACATGACCACCAGGTTGCGCGCCGGGTCGTAGGCGGCCGCGTGGCCCCAACGCGGCTGGGGCCCCATGTCCTGGACCTTGGTCCACAGCCCGCCTCGCCACAGCCACGTGTCGTTGAACGTGACCGGTGGCGCCCCGCCCTGCTGGCCGCCGTGGAGCAGGACGGCACCGTGCGCGCCGGCCAGCACATGACCGAGGCGCGCGTCGGGGCCCGTGTCCGCGACCGAGGTCCACTCCTCACCATCCCACTCCCACGTGTCGGCGAGGTCGCCCTGGTCGCCCGTCCCACCGAACAGCACCACGCGTCCGCGGTCCTCGTCGAAGGCCATTGCGTGCTGCTGACGAGCGCTGGGCCCGGCATCCTGAACCTGCGTCCAGGCATCCCCGTCCCACTCCCACGTGTCGGCGAAGTGCGCGCCTGGCGCTGCCCCGCCGAACACCACCAGCCGCCCGCGAGCCTTGTCGTAGGCGCCGGCGTGCAGCGCGCGCGCCGCCGGGCCGGTGTCGGCCACCTGGGTCCAGTAGGCGCCGTCCCACTCCCACGTGTCGGCGACGTCGCCCTGGTCGCCCGTCCCACCGAACAGCACTGCGCGACCGCGGCCGGTGTCAAAGGCCAGCGTGTGCCCGCTGCGCGGGGCTGGTCCGATGTCCTGCACCTGGGTCCAGTAGCCCTGGCCCCACACCCAGGTGTCGCCCAGCGCGAAGCCCTGCCCAGCCCCACCGAACAGAAGCACGCGCTGCGCCGGCGGGTCGTAGGCCAGCGCGTGGTTGCCGCGCGGGCCCGGGCCGATGTCCTGGCGCTGTGTCCAGAGCACCCGCGCCCCGGCGGCGGGCGTCGGGTGGCCGGCCCCGACGGTGAGGGCGCCCATCGTGGCCTGATAGGTCACGGCATCGGTGCTGACCGCGACGCTGGGCAGCGAGAAGGTCGCGCCCGGGGGCACCGCGGCGCCGCCGAGCGCCGCCGGGATCATCGCCGGCAGCCGCTGTTGCGCGTTCGCGGCGAACTGGGCGACGAGCGAGCCGGCGATCCACCCGCCGACCGCCGGCGAGACGAGCGCCGCCACCGCTCCCGCGTTTCCCGGCAGCGCGATCTCGGGCTGGCCGATCAGCTGCGCGTCGACGAGGTCGGTCGATGCCGGCGCGTTCGACGGCGCGAGTGCGACCTTCGCGCCCGCCGTGAAGTTGCCGGCGTGCGGTCCGCCGACCACGCCGACCTGATAGGTGAGCGTGCCGGTCACCTGAAGCTCCAGCAGGCCCGCCGCGAGCACGACGGTGCCTGCCAGGTTCTCCACCTGCGCCCACCCGATCGCGCCGGGCAGGTCGAAGCGCGCCGGCGGGGTCGCGAGCACGGCGGACAGCCAATCGGTGAGGGCGGCAGCCGACAGCTGCTGAGGCTCGGTGACGGCGACCTCGATCTGGGCGACGGCCGCCGCGTCCGTCGTCTGCGCCATCGCCTGTGAACGGAAGTCCGGGCCCGTCACTCCGGCCACTCCGACCCGCCGGACGATCGTGGCCCATTGCCCGGGCAGCGGCGAGAGCGTGGCGGCGCCCGCGCCGACATCGACGGTGCTGGTCAGTGTCGGCGGCGTGACACCCAGGTCCCAGAGCTCAGCGACGCGCGGGTCCTGTGCTGCGTCACCGGAGACGACAAGCTGTAGCTGCAGATCCGCCACGACGACCTCCTGGCCACCCGGGTCGATCTGCTCAGGATCCCACGCCCCCGCCCGACGGTCACAATCGCCGCCATGGCGCCGTCTCACGCCGACGATGACGACGACCTGCCGGCGATGATCGCGTCGGTCAGGGCGCTGCTGGGCGACCCGGATTCCTGGGACGCCCCCGGCGGCTACGACTCGGTCGGTCTGGCGATGATCGACGCCATCTGGTCGATCGGCGTCCGCTACCAGAGCGTCGAGAACGTGATCGCCCGCTACCGCGCCGAGCGGCTCGCGGGCGGGCACCCCGCCGAAGCCGACGGCCCGCGAGAGGTGCGGCGCTTCATCGAGGCCTCCGGAGGCCCGGAAGGGTTCGCGCTGCGGATGCGCAACCACCAGCGGACGTCCTCGCGCAACGGCATCCTCAAGGCCGAGGCCGTGCTGCGCGAGGCGCGCATCCTCGAGCACGAGCGCGTCGCCGTGCCCGCCGATCTCATCACTGCCGGCGAGGAGCGTCTGGATCACCTGCGAGCCCGGTGGTCGACCGTGCCCGGTCAGGCGTCCGGCATCTCCTGGCGGGCCTTCTGCATGCTCGTCGGTCTCGCCGAGGTCAAGCCCGACCGCATGATCCGCCGTTACGTGGCAACCGCCCTCGGACGCTCGGCGGAGACCGCGGTCGGCGTCGAGGAGGCGCGCGACCTGGTCATGGCCACGGCCGCGCGCCTCGGCGTCTCTCCACGCCAGCTCGACTACGCCATCTGGTCCTACCAGAGCAGTAGCTGACCAGGCACACGCCGACTTGTCGCCGGACGGCTCCCTTCAGGCAGTGGAGATGTGTCGACCTGGAGCGGGTCGAGACCGTTCTTGGTGACTTCGTGCCGTGCTGGCGTTCCGTGGGCCGGCAGTCGGTGGCGGGCGGGTCCTGTCGGCGGACACGGCCTCAGACTCCGCAAGCTCCGTCTGAGGGGCGTGTCCCGCCGCCACCCGCCCGAACACCGTCTTTGCCCGGCCGTGCGCGACCGCCCGCGACGCGGTCCGCCGGCGTCTACTCCCTTCGCGACCGCAGCTCCTGCGCCGGGATGGTGCGCAACCGCTCTCCGCCGGAGTGTCAGCGCCACCGTGGTCTGGCTCCGCGTTGGCGAGCCAACGGGTGCGCTGCTGGCTCCCCGAAACAACGGAGGGCGGTCTTCGGCATTACGTGGTGCCGACCGCGAGGCCGCTGCTTCCACGCGAGGCGAAGCGGATGCCGCGCCGATCAGCCGCCCATCAAGCGGTTGGTCCTCCTGCGACTCTCACTCTCGATCGCAGTCGCAGAAGATGCCGCCCCACGCGTCTTTCGTTGGCGCGGAATCGTCGATCATGTTGGCATCGAACTCGGCGGGCGTCGAGGCTCACCCGCGAGCGCATCGCCCGCCTCGCTAACGCAGCGTGCGCGGCAGTCCGAACTGGGGGAAGACGCTGGTGTCGGCGAACCAGGTGATCGCGGATATTTGGTCGCCCTCGAGCGTGAGGACGAGCAGTCCGCGCGGTCGCGCGATGTCGGTATGGGGGATGGGGAGGTAGCACCCGAAGGCGGGCTGGCTGTTCGCACGGGTTGGGACCAGCCGCAGCGGTGCGCCGCGCTTGACCTCGCGGTCGCGGAGGAACGCGCCGATCGCGGTGGGGCCCTGGTACTCCCATGGCTCGGGCGGCATGGTCAGCCAGGCGTCGTCGGTGAGCAGGGTGACCATGGCGTCGATGTCGCCCGCCTCGACGGCGTCGGCGAAGCTGCCGACGATGTCGCGCTCGAGCTTGGAGTTCGGGAGCGGCGCGCGTTCGCGTCCGGCGGCGGGCAGGCGCGACGCGAACGCCGCACGCGCGCGGCGCAGGAGGCTGTTGACCGAGGTGGCGGTGCTATCGAGCATCGCGGCGACCTCCTCGGCGCGGAAGCCGAGCACGTCGCGCAGCACGAGCACCGCGCGCTGCTGCGGCGGGAGGTGCTGCAGGCCGACGATGAACGCCAGCGCGATCGCCTCTTTGGTCTCGTAGCGCGCCTCCGGTCCGGGAGCCTCGTCGGGGATGCCGTCGAACAGGACATCTGGGTAGGGCTGGAGCCAGATCGGCTCGCCGTAGCCGGTCGGCTCGGGCATCTCGGTCATCCGCTGGAGGTCGTTCGGTCGGCGCCGGCTCGCCCGCAGGGCGTCCAGCGAGCGGTTGGTGGCGATCCGGTACAGCCAGGCACGGACCGACGCGCGCTCCTCGTACTGCTCTAGGCCGCGCCACGCGGCGAGCAGCGTCTCCTGCAGCACATCTTCGGCATCCTGCGCCGAGCCGACGATCCGGTAGACGTGCAGCTGGAGCTCGGGCCGGTAGGGGTCGGTGAGCTCGCGGAACGCGTTCTCGTCGCCGGCGCGCGCGCGGGCGAGGGTCTGCTCGGTCACGTTCGGATCCTCGCACCAACGCCTCTTTTCACCCGCATCACCAGTAATGACGTCGGGGCGGATCGAAATTCGCCGCTCAATTTCGCTCGCGTCGAGCGCCTCAACTGGAGACACCAACGAAAGGAGAACGGAGATGGGAAAGATCGTGATCAGTGGCCCGCAGAACGTCTCGCTCGACGGCGTGGTCCAGGACCCCGACGGTAAGGAGGGCTTCGGGCTGGGCGGCTGGTTTGTCCAGTTCGGGGGCAACGACCTCGAAGAGTGGAACAAGGTCGCGCTCGACGAGGCGCTACGCGCCGAGGCATGGCTGCTGGGTCGCAGAAGCTACGAGTTCTTCGGGATGCGGTGGCAGCCCCGGAGTGGCGAGCTTGCGGACAGGCTGAACAGCATGCCCAAGTACGTCGTGTCCTCGACCCTCGAAGATCCCGACTGGAACAACTCGACAGTCCTCAAGGGCGACGTCGTAACCGAGGTCGCGAAGCTCAAGCAGGGGCTAGACGGAGAGATCGTCGTCCCTGCCAGCTATCAGCTCGGGCGCACGCTGATCGCGCACGACCTGGTCGACGAGCTGCGGATGGTCGTCTTCCCGGTAGTGCTCGGGGCCGGCGAGCGCCTCTTCGCCGAGACCAGCGATAGCAAACCCATGCGCCTCATCGATACCAAGACAATCGGCAACGGCCTCGCCTTCCTCACCTACGAGTTCGTCCGGGAGGCCTAGCGGGCGTCGGATGGCGCCAGCGTTCCAAGGAGCTCGCGGGGCGCTGGAGGCAGCCTCGTGCGAGGATCGCGGTCTCGGCGTTGTCGCTCATCGCGTGGTCCTTCCCCGGAAGTTCGGCGTCGCGTCTCCTCAATCGACGCGCGGCCGGGTGCCCCATGCGCCGACGACGGCGGGCGGCAGGATCACCGCGTCGCGGGCGACGACCTGCTCCGCTATCCGCTCCTGCAGCGTCTCGAGTCCCAGTTCCGCTTCGTCCGCGATGCCCTGCGCCACGATCTGCGGTGCCAGCGAGCGCACGACGCCCGCGCACAGCAGCGGCCCGATCGGGTCGCTCGGGGCGAAGTAGGCCTGGATCCCGAGGGTCGAGACGTCCGCAAAGCCTGCCCGGCGCAGCAGTTGCCCGGCCCGCGCGCCGATGCGCGGGTCCGCCCCCGCCGCCCTGAACGCCGCCTCCGTCCACTCGCGCGCCGCGTCGACGAGCGGGACCTGCGGTTCCGCGCGCAGCGCGCCCATGTCGGATTCGATCACGACCATGGTGCCGCCCGGGCGCAGTGCCTCGAGCTGGTGGCGCAAGACCTCCTCGCGGTCGGGCAGGTGGAACAGCAGCAGGCGCGCGACGATGGCGTCGAACGGCTCGCTCGCGCTGAACGCCCGCGCGTCCGCCTGGAGGAATCCGACCCGTTCGGCGCGTGCGGCCGCGCGCCGCTGCTCGGCGATCTCAAGCAACCGCTCCGCCTGGTCCACGCCGAGCACCGACCCCTCGGGATCGAGGAGGCCGGCCACCTGCAAGGCCACGTGGCCGAGGCCGGTCCCGAGGTCGAGCACGCGCATGGGACCGCCGATCCCCGCCGCGCGCAGCAGCGCCTCCGTTGCCCCCGCGATCGAGCTCGCCTGGGCGTCGAGCCGCGCGACCTCCACGTCGTCGGTTCCGAGCACGTATGCCGTCTGCTCGCTCATCATGGCTCCCTCTCTCGCGAGGGCCCATCCTCGCCCCGCACGGCCGGAGGCGCAACCCATCGCGATCCCCTGCAGCTCACCGCCACGCGTGCGCGGCGAGACCGCGACGGTCGACGCGTTCGCCTACGACGCGCTCGACGGAGGCCCGTCCAGGCGCCGGCGCGCAGCGCCAGGGGGTTTATCTCGCTCTGTGGAAGCAGCAGCGTCGCGGTCGGCACCACGTAATGCCGAAGACCGCCCTCCGTTGTTTCGGGGAGCCAGCAGCGCACCCGTTGGCTCGCCAACGCGGAGGCAGACCACGGTGGCGCTGACACTCCGGCGGAGAGCAGCGGCGCACGAGCCCGGCGCAGGAGCTGCGGTCGCGAAGGAGTAGACGCCGGCGGACCGCGTCGCGGGCGGTGGTGCCCGGCTAGGCAAAGACGGTGTTCGGGCGGGTGGCGGCGGGACACGCTCCTCAGACGGAGCTTGCGGAGTCTGAGGCCGTGTCCGCCGACAGGACCCGCCCGCCACCGACTGCGGGCCTGCACCAATCCCGGCCTTCAGGACCTACTCGCGCCCTACCGCGCGTCCACCACGCCGGGGTCCCATGCGCCGGCGCCGCCCGAGGGGCGCAGCGTGTTGGTCGCCGTCGCGCCGCCGTCGACCGAGACGACCTCCCCGGTCATGTAGGCCGCTTCGTCGCTGAGCAGGAAGGCCACGAGCGCGGCGACCTCGTCGGGCGTGCCGGCGCGGCGCAGCGGGGTCGTGGCGGCGCGGGCCACCATGTCGCCGCCCCCGCCGGTCGCGTCTCCCGCGCCGGCGAAGAGGTCGGTGGGGATGATGCCCGGCGCGACCGCGTTGACGCGCACGCCCAGCGGCCCGCCGTAGACCGCCGCGCAGCGCGTGAGCCCGAGGACGGCGTGCTTGGAGGCGTGGTAGGCGAGCAGGTCGGCGCTGCCGCGCAGGCTGGCGATCGATCCCGTGGTCACGATGGCGCCTGCGCCGCCCTGCAGCGCGAACTGCCGGAAGGCCGCGCGCAGCCCGAGGAACATGCCGCGCACGTTCACCGCCATCACGCGGTCGAAGTCGTCGGCCGCCACGTCGGGCGGCGGTGCGAGCGTGCCCGGGATCCCGGCGTTGAGGTGGTGCAGATCGACGCGCCCGAAGCGCTCGACGGCCGCGGCGAGGTAGCGCTCGACGTCGTCCTCGTGGGCGACGTCGGCGGCCACGGCCAGTCCCGCCACCTCGGCCGCGACCTCCTCGGCGCGCTCGCCGTCGACGTCGACGACCACGACGTGGGCGCCCTCGCGCGCCAGCCGCCGCGCGCTGGCTCCGCCGATGCCCCCTGCACCCCCGGTGACGACGGCGACCCTGCCCGCGAGGCGGCCCTCGCTCATGTCCCGACCGTCGTCTCGATCCAGCTCGCGATCGGCTCGAGCGCCTCGGCGTTGTTCTTCTCGAGCATCATCGCGTGGCCGTTGCCCTCCACGCCGTGCTCGGCGAGCTTCATGCTCGTCACGTCGCAGCCGGCCTCCATCAGGAAGGCGACCATCGCGTCGTGGAAGTGCACGAAGGGCGACGCCGGCGCCGAGACGTAGGCGATCGGGATGCCGGCGAGGTTGGGCAGCCGGCGCGCCTCGCCGCCGAGCTCGGCCGGGTCGTTCACCGGCGGGTCGTAGGTCAGGGGCGCCGCGGTCAACCCGTACTCGAGCGTCAGCCCGAGCTGGGGGTGCTCGGCGAACGGCGGCCCGATCGCCTCGATCTCGACGAGCGCCTTGACGAGGTCGGGGCGGGCGTCGGCGATGAGCCAGCCGGCGGGACCGCCGAGCGAGTGCGCCATGAGCACCGCGGGGCCGATGCGGTCGAGCAGCTCGGCGCCGCGCGACTGGTCGAGCTCCTGGGAGACCTTGAGCTCGGGCACCGGCCCGCTCGAGACGATGATCGCCTCCAGCGCCGGATCGTCGTCCTCGCGCGTGCCGGGCCACTGCGTGTGCAGATGGGCGGTGGGGTGCGACATGGGCCCCTCGGTCGGCGAGCGGAAGATCCCGACGCCGGCCTCGAACGGGAACGGCGCGCCCATCGGCGCGATGACGTCGGGGTGCAACGACGAGCGCCCGTGGCCCGGGCGGTCGACGACGTAGACCTTGTAGCCGCGCTGGACGAGCAGCGGCGCCCAGCCGGGGCGCCCGTCGAACGTCTGCATCCAGTCGAGGCCCTGGCCGCCGCCGCCGTGGATGAGCACGATCGGGTAGGGCTGGGTGACCTCGACGGGCTCCTCCCATTCGACGTACATCGGCCCGCGCACGACGGTCCCGAACGGGCTCTGCACGCGCTCGATGCCGGTCCAGAAGAAGCCGCGGCGGGAGGTGACGGGGTCACGCGAGGGCATCGACGGCCTCCTGGTAGTCGTCGTCGGAGACGGGCTCCAGCCAGTCGGCCGGCCCGACGGAGATCGCGAGGTGCAGCAGGAACGAGTCGGGGGCGCCGCCGTGCCAGTGGCGCTCGCCGGCGGGGATGTGGGCCACGTCGCCGGGCTCGAGCACCACGCCGCGGCCCTCGTCGGAGGACCACAGCAGCCCGCGCCCGTGCGTGACGTGCAGGACCTGCCCGACGCCGTGGCGGTGCCAGTGCGTGCGCGCCCCCGGAGCGAAGAAGACGCTGTTGACGGTGATGCCCTCGTCGGCGAGGACGACGTCGCCCCACACGTCGCCGGTAAATGTCTCGGTGCGGTGCTCGGAGGGCTTGCCCTCGCGGCCGCGGACGATCTTCATGTCGCCTCCCTGGTCTGGTCGTGGATGCGCACGCCGCCGGCGATGTCGCCGAGCGCGTCGACCACGCGGTTGGAGATCTGCTCGCCGTAGCCCAGCGCGGCGGCGAGGTGGAACGCGGCCAGGCACGGCGGCCCGTTGAGGCTCGTGACCCCCAGCTCGCGCACGAGGTCGAGGTAGAGCATGAGGTCCTTGGCCATCAGGTCGCTCGTCAGGCCGCCCTCGAGGTAGTCGCCTTCGACGATCCGCGGGAAGCGGTTCAGGGTGGCGAAGTTCACGCCGCTGCTCGCGTTGATCACGTCGAGCAACTGGCGCAGGTCGAGGCCGGCCTTGCGCCCGGCGACCATGACCTCGGCGGTCGCCGCCAGGCTCACGCCGTTGAGGAAGTTGTTGAGCAGCTTGGCCACGTGGCCGCTGCCGCTGGCGCCCATGTGATGGACGGTGGCGGCGAAGTGCGCGAGCACCGGCCGCACCGCCTCGAGCGCCTCGGGCTCGCCGCCGGCCATGATCGTCAGCGTGCCCGCCTCCGCGCCGGCGGCGCCGCCGGAGATCCCGGCGTCGACATAGGCGACGCCGCGCGCGGCCAGGCGCTCGTGGATCGCCACCGTGGAGGCGGGCGCCGCGGTGCTGAGGTCGACGACCACCTGCCCTTGGCGAAGGTGCGCCTCGAGCTCGTCCATCACGGCCTCGATCGCGCGGCTGTCGGGCAGCGAGAGCAGCACGACGTCGGCGTCGCGCGCGAGCGCGGCCATCGACTCGGCGGCGACGGCACCGGCGTCGGCGGCGCGCGTGGCGTCGAGGTCGAAGCCCACCACCTCCTCGCCACCGTCCACGAGCCGGCGCGCGATGCGCCCGCCCATGTTCCCCAGGCCCACCACGCCGACGGTCACGCGCCCAGCTCCTCGATGAGGATCGGCACGCCGACGGCGCACGAGTGGATGCCGATGACGCTCACGAGCTCGATGACCTCCATGATCTCCTCCCGCGTGGCTCCGAGGCCGAGCGCGTTGCGGATGTGCGCGCGCAGGCCGGGCGCGTAGAGGTGCGTCGCCGCGACGTCGAAGGCGATGTAGATCATCTCCTTGACCTTGGGCTCGAGCACGCCGTGCGTCCACGGGACCCCGGAGAACTGCGTGTAGGCCGCCAGGAACTCGGGGTCCAGGGCGAGGATGTCGTCCCAGAACGCGTGCCAGTAGCCGCGCTTGGCCTCGAAGTCGGCCTTCACCTCGCGGCGGCGATCGTCGAGCTCGCGGTCGATCGGCTGCCCGGCGGCCTCGAGCTCCTCGACGAGGATCGGCACGCCGATGTTGCACGCGTGGATGCCCAGCGTGCTCGTCAGCTCGAGCACCTCCATGAGCTCCTCGCGCGTCGCCCCGTGCCCGATCGCGTTGCGCACGTGCTGGCGGATGCCCGGCTCGAACAGGTGCGTGGCGGCCGCGTCCATCGCGAGCAGGACCAGCTCCTTGACCTTGGGCTCCAGCGGGCCGTTGCGCCAGGGCACCGACGAGAACTCCAGGTAGGCCTCGAAGAAGTCGGGGTCGAGCTCGAGCAGGCCCTCCCACAGCGGGGTCCAGAAGCCGCGCGCCTCGATGAAGGCCTCGCGCAGCGCCCGTCGGCGGTCGTCGGTCATCGGATCTCCACCGCGAACTCTCCCGCCGGCCCGTCCACGCGCGGGTAGCGCGCCATCACCTCGGCGTCGTGGCCGGGCACGAGGTGGGCGTCGGGGGCGCCCGAGAGCTCGCGCAGCGTGTCGTAGCCCTCGTACATCTCGGCCAGGTCGGCGACCACGCCGAACGGCCGGTCGCGCTCGAGCTCCTCGTAGAAGTGGACCGCGTCTGAGGCCAGGACGACCCAGCCTCCGCGCGCGTCGATGCCGAGCGCCATCTGCCCCGGCGAATGGCCGCCGAGCAGGACCGCGTGCACGCCCTGGGCGATCTCCTCACCCCCTTCCAGGCGACGCACGCGCCCGGCGTCGACGGCGGCGAGGACCTGACCGAGCTCGATCGGCTCGACGGCGTGGGCGAACTGCGCCCGGCGCGCGAGCGGCCCGAGCCAGAAGTCCAGCTCGCGCGCGGGGACGAGCAGCTCGGCGTCGGGGAAGCGGTCGAGGTTGCCGGTGTGGTCGTAGTGCAGATGGGTGAGCACCACGCGCGAGACGGTCTCGGGGCCGACCCCGAGCTGTGCCATCGCGTCGGCAGGCTCGAGCAGGCAGGTGCGCCCCCGCCGGCGCCCGACCTCGGGATCGAAGCCCGTGTCGACGAGGATCGTCTCGTCGTCGCGCCTCACGATCCAGAAGAAGTAGTCCAGGCGCTGCGGGCCGTCGGGCTCGCCGTAGGCCTGGTAGCGGTAGTAGGCGTCCGAGCGGGTCGTCTCGAGCGTCGCGTAGCGCACGGCGAGCACCCTCCAGCCGCTACTCATCGCCGACCACCACCCCGGCGGCGTCCTCGAGCATGCGCACGATCTCGGTGCAGTCCGCGCCGTCGGCCGCGCCGGACGCCGCGCGTGCCCACAGCCCCCCGACGGCCGCGCCGAGGTCCATGGGCACGCCCTGTCGCTCGGCCTCGGCCAGACAGAGCTGGACGTCCTTGTGCATCAGCTCCAGGCGGAAGCCGGCGCCGAAGGTCCGCGGCAGCACGTGCTTGGGGAACTTGTCGGCGCTGGCGGTGTTGCGCCCGCTGCTCGAGTTGAACACGTCGAGCAGCGTGCGCGCGGAGAGGCCGCCGTGCACGCCGAGCGCGAGCGCCTCGCCCGTGATGGCGATGGCGCTGGCCGAGAGCAGGTTGTTGAGGACCTTGGCCAGCTGCCCCTGCCCGGGCTCGGCGCCCACGAGGACGACGTTCGCGCCGAGCACCTCCAGGAGAGGGCGCAGGCGCTCGAACAGCTCCTCCTCGCCGGCGGCCATGATCGTCAGCGTCCCCGCCTGCGCGCCGGCGACCCCGCCGCTGACCGGCGCGTCGAGGCACGCGACGCCGCCGTCGCGCAGCGTCGCGGCGACCTGCGCCGCCACCGCGGGCCCGGTGGTCGAGAGGTCGACGTAGGCGCGGATCGCCCCGCCGGCCAGCAGCCCGTCGGCGACCTCGCGCACGACGCCGGGCGTCGGGAGGCTGACGAGCACGGTGTCGGCGGCGTCGGCGACCGCGGCCGGCGACGCGCACTCGAGCGCCCCACGGGCGACGTGCGGTTGCATCGCCTCGGCGCGCGTGTCGAAGACCGCCAGCGCGTGTCCGGCGTCGATCAGCCGCGCGGCCATGTGGGCGCCCATGGCGCCGAGGCCGATGAAGCCGACGCTGCGCCCCTGCTCGTACCGGCTCGCGTCCTCGGTCATCAACTCTCGCGATCGTCGGTGTCCTGACAACCGCAGTTCTACCTGCTGGCGACGCTCGAGCGCCGCTCAGGCGTCAGCCGTAGGCGTCGACGAGCTGACCGTTGGCGGGCCGTTCGCGCCCGGCGTCCCACGGCGTGCTGTCGGCGACCGCCGTCCTGTCGGCCCATGTGCGCTGCTGCGTGGCCTCGATCTCGTGATCGTCGCTGCCGACGCCGAGGGCCGCGGCCGCGGGCTCGACCAGCTTCTCGGGATGGCGGCGAAGCGGTAGCTGAGCCTGGCCTGCCTGCCAGGCGATCGGGGCGCTGCCTGATGTGGTGAGCGAGATGGTGTCCTCCGTAAGGGGGGATCGTCCGTCGTGTCCATGTTGTCGGCAGATCGCGGCCCCCGGCCGGAGGAAGTGCTCGAGAAGCGGACACTCGTTCTCAGGCCGCTCAGCCGATTCCCAGGGCGGGCTCGCACGGCTCCAAGCCCACCCGCCGACGCTCTTGCCCATGACACCGACGATCTCCAAGCTCCTGCGCCCGCGCCTCGCGCGGCTCGCCCCCGCCACCGCCCCCGCCGCGCCGGCTCCCGCGCGCCGCCGCGCGGAGGCCTTCGACTTCGACGAGTCGCGCCCCGCCGCGGGAACGCGCCGCCGGGCGCTGCCCTTCCCGGAGCTCGGCGTCCTCCTGCTCCTCAGCGGGCTGCTGAACCTCTGGGCGCTGGATCGCAACGGCTGGGCCAACCAGTACTACAGCGCCGCCGTGCGCTCGATGAGCTCGAGCTGGCACAACTTCGTGTACGGCTCGTTCGACCCGAGCGGGCTCATGACGGTCGACAAGCCGCCGCTGGCCCTCTGGGTCCAGGCGCTCTCGGCCCGCGCCTTCGGCTTTCACTCGTGGAGCATCCTCGTCCCGCAGGCGCTCATGGGCGTCGCGGCCGTCGCGCTCGTCTATGACCTGACGCGGCGCATGTGGGGCCGCACGGCGGGCTTCGTGGCCGGCCTCGTCCTCGCGATCACCCCCATCACCGTCGCCATCTCGCGCCACAACAACCCCGACGCGCTGCTGGCGCTGTGCTGCGTCGGCGCCCTCTGGTGCCTCGTGCGCGCCTTCCAGGACGGCCGCACGCGCTGGCTCGTGCTCGCGGGCGTGTGCGTCGGCCTCGGCTTCGAGACGAAGATGGGCGCCGCGCTCCTGGTCGTCCCCGCGATCGCTGCGGCCTGGCTCTGGGTCGCTCCGCGTGGCCGCCTCGCCGCCGTGCGCCAGCTCCTGGCGGGCGGCGCCGCGATGGTCGTCGTCGGCGGCGCGTGGCCTCTGCTGATGGCGCTGACGCCCGCCTCGAGCCGCCCGTGGATCTCGGGCACGAGCGACAACAGCATCCTCAGCCTGATCCTCGACTACAACGGCCTCGGGCGCCTCGACGGCCAGGCCGGCGGCCCGCAGAACATGGGCGGCGGCGGGCCGGGGGGCGGCACGACCTTCGGAGGCGCCACCGGCCCGCTGCGGCTCCTGAACGAGGGCCTCGGCGGGCAGGCCGGCTGGCTCCTGGGCTTTGCCCTCGTCGCCATCGTCGCCCTCGCCGTGGCCACGCGCCTGCGGCGCGCGGACGCCCGTACCGGGTGGCTGGTGGCCACGGGCGGCATCTTCCTGACGACGGCCGTGGCCTTCAGCTTCGCCCAGGGGATCTTCCATCCCTACTACGTCGCGCAGCTCGCGCCCTTCACGGCGGCGCTCGTGGGCGCGGGTGCCGGCTGGTTCTTGTCACGCCACCGGGCCGCGGGCGCGTTCGCCGCCGCCGCGCTGATCGCCGGCGTGGTGACCGAGCTGCTCGTGCTGCACGACCTTCCCGGTCAGCTCACCTGGCTGCCCGCGGTGCTGCTCGCCGTCGGCGCGGTCACGGCCGTGGCGCTCGTCGCCGTGCGCGGACCGTTGCGGGGAGCGGTCCTCGCGGCAGCGCTCGGACTGCTCCTGCTCGCCCCCGCGAGCTGGGCCGTGCAGACGCTCGGCCACTCGACCCAGGGCACGTTCCCCGCGGGCGGCCCGTCGCAGTCGGGCATCGGCGGGGGCGGCCCCGGCCGCGGTGGCCCGGGTGGCGGCGGCTTCGGCGCTCCCCCCGGCGCCGGCACGCGCCTGGGCACGCCGCCCACGGGGACCGGCCGGCTCGGCGGCGGCACGGGCGTGCCCGGTGGCGCCGGCGGCCCCGGCGGCGCCATGGGCGGCGGCGGCTTCGGCGCCGACAACGCCGGGCTGACCCAGGCCCTGGCCTACGTCCGCCAGCACGGCGGCGGCACCATCGCCGTGTCCAGCCAGTCCGGCGCGGCGACCGCGATCATCCAGTCGGGCTCCGACGTGGCCGGCATCGGCGGGTTCTCCGGCCGCGAGAGCGAGGTCACCACGACGTGGCTCGCCGACGCGGTGCGCAGCGGCCGCGTGCGCTGGATCCTGACCAGCGACAGCGCCGGCGGCGGGCCCGGCGGCAACGACGGGCGCGTCGGCAGCTCGAAGGTCATGGCCGCCGTGGCACAGGTCGGCCGCAAGGTGACCGTGACCAGCGGCTCGTCGACGACGACCCTCTACGACCTCGTGGGCCGCGCCGACGCGCTGGCGGCGGCCGGCTCGTAGCGAGGCATCCGCGGCAGCGCGCGCACCTCGGGTGCCGGCCGGTACTCGTCGTGCGCGCTGTCGTGGAGGTAGCCCCAGCGCGGGCCGCTGCTCGCGATCTCGGTCAGGGCGCCGACCAGCCGGTCGACGTCCTGCGCGCTCGTGCCCAGGCCGAAGCTCGCGCGCACGGCGCCGGGGAGCTCGGGCCGGCCGCCGGCCCGCGTCTCCGCCGCGAGGCGATCGAGCTCGTGCGAGGGCACGCCGAGCAGGTGCGCGAGCAGCGGATGTGCGCAGAAGCATCCGTGGCGCACCCCGATCGCATGCTCGGCGCTCAGGATCGCGGCCAGCAGGGGATGGCGGTAGCCCTCGAGGGTGAACGTCGCCAGGCCGACGCGATCGACCGGGGGGTCGCTCCAGAGCACGACCGGCTGCAGGCCGGGGACGCTCGCCAGCCCCGCCGCCAGGCGCGCGGACAGGACGCGCTCGCGCGCCGCGATGCGCGCCATCCCGACCTCGCCCAGGATCCGGCAGGCGGCACCGAGCGCAACGGCGCCCACCACGTTGGGCGAGCCGGCCTCGTAGCGCTCGGGTGCGTCGGCCCAGATGACGTCGTCGAGCGTGACGATCTCGATCGCCCCGCCGCCACGCATCAGCGGCTCGCCGCGCTCGAGGGCGCGGCCGCAGGCGACGAGCGCGCCGGACCCGAACGGCGCGTAGAGCTTGTGCCCGGACAGCGCGAGGTAGTCGATGCCGGTCGCCGCCATGTCGATGGCGCGATGGGGCGCGAGCTGAGCGGCGTCGACGAAGAGCTCGGCTCCGTAGTGGTGCGCCACGGCGGCGAGCTCGGGCAGCGGCCAGACCTCGCCCGTGACGTTCGATGCCCCGGTGACCGCGACGAGGTCGATCCGCGGTCGCGCCGTCCGCAGTGCGTGCTCGCAGCGCTCCACGAGCTCCGAGCCGCTGCTGGGGACCGGCAGCACCGCCACGTCGTGGCGGCGCCACGGCAGCATGTTGGCGTGGTGCTCGACCGCGGTGCTGAGCACGCGCGCGCCCGCCGGCAGCGCCGCGGCCAGGACGTTGATCGCCTCGGTCGTGTTGCGCACGAGCACCACGGTGCCGTCGCGCGCCCCGACGAACTCGGCCACGGCCCCGCGCGCGGCCTCGTAGGCCGCGGTCGCGAGCTGCGACTTGTAGCCGCTGCCGCGGTGCACGCTGCTGTACCACGGCAGGAAGTCCTGCACCGCGGCGAGCACGCCGGCCATCGCCGGCGTGCTCGCCGCGTAGTCGAGATTGACGTAGCGCCGCGCGCGCCCGTCAACGCACGGCACCTCGACGTCGGCCCCGATGATGGCCGCTCGTGCGGCCTGCGACTGCCCTTCCACGACCCACCCCCGATGTTCCCCCTTCCGACCATGGGACGTAAGGTCGTGAGGAACATCGTTCTCCCTATCGTCTGTCGCGATGGAGGAACCGATCGTCGCGTTCGCCTCGCGCAGCGAATGGGAGGCGTGGCTCGCCGCGCGCCACGATACGTCGAGCGGCCTCTGGCTGAAGATCGCCAAGAAGAACACCGGGATCGACAGCGTCTCCTACGCGGAGGCCCTCGACGTGGCGCTCTGCTACGGCTGGATCGACGGCCAGAAGCGTCCGTTCGACGACGACCACTGGCTGCAGCGCTTCACCGCGCGCAAGCCGCGCAGCCGATGGTCGAAGGTCAACCGCGCCAAGGCGATCGAGCTGATCGAGCAGGGCCTCATGAAACCGGCGGGGCAGCAGGAGATCGAGCGCGCGAAGGCCGACGGGCGCTGGGACGCGGCCTACGACGGCCAGCGCGCCGTGACCGTCCCCGATGACCTACGACTGGCCCTGGAGGGCAACGACCGCGCGCGCGACTTCTTCGCCACGCTCGACAGCCGCAACCGCTACGCGATCCTCTATCGCGTCCAGGACGCCAAGAAGCCCGAGACGCGCGCGCGGCGCATCGAGAAGTACGTCGCGATGCTCGCCGAGGGCAAGACGATCCACCCCTGACGTCAGCGATAGCCCGCGTCGTCCGCCGGGCGATCGGCTTCCTGGACCTCCACGAGGTAGCGCCACGCGTCGGGCCGGGTCCCGTCGGCGTCGGTGAAGCCGTAGACCTGAGCGAGGGCGCCGCTCGACAGCGACTGCCCGCTCCAGCGCGCCACGTCGGGGTCGGCCGCGAGCGCCGCGGCAGCCCGGCCGACGAACGCGGGCGTCTCCGAGATGCAGAAGTGCGGGACCCTGGCGGTCGCGTCGCGCCAGGTCTCCTCGGTGACGCCGAAGGCCTCGAGCATCGCCTCGGAGCGCAGCCACCCGGGCGTCAGCGCGACGGCGGTCGCGCCGTGGGGCTCGAGCTCGTGTGCCTGTGCCCACGCCAGGCGGATCACCGCGTTCTTGGCGAGGTCATAGAAGAGCGAGTTGCGGTAGCGCGCGCCGTTGTAGTCGGCGGTCCCGTCGGTCACCTCGATCAGCAGGCCGCCGGGGCGCGCCGTCAGCAGCGGCAGCGCGTGGTGGCTGGTGATGAGGTGCGTGTCGATGGCCAGGCGCACGAGCCGCAGTCCGTTCTCGAGGTCGTGCTCCCACACCGGCGTGTCCCACTCGAAGAGATGCTCGGCGCCCCACACGTCGTTGACGAGGACGTCGAGCCGCCCCTGCTCGGCGGCGATGCGGGCGACGAGCGCGCGGACGTCGTCGCTCACCAGATGGTCGACCGCGACCGCGATGCCGGTGCCACCGGCGGCGGTCACGAGCTCGGCGGTCTCCTCGATCGTCTCGGGGCGGTCGACCTCCGAGCGCCCGCCGCGCGTGCTGCGCCCGGTCGCGTAGACCGTCGCGCCCTCCTCGCCGAGGCCGACGGCGATGCCACGGCCCGCGCCCCGCGTGGCGCCCGCCACGAGCGCCACCTTGCCCTGCAGTCGTCCCGCCATGCGGGGGTCTTAGCACGACGCCTCCGCGGCGGCCGTATGCGCCGCCCGGCGCGCGGGCGAAGACCCACGTGCGCAGGGCGACGTAGCGCGTGATCGTCGCGGCGGCGCCCGCGGCGACGAGCACGGCGAGCTCGACCGCGCGCGCAGGGCTCGGGTCGAACCGGTGCAGGCTCGCGAGCGCGAGGGTCGTGAGCCCCAGCGTGAGGACGTAGACGGCCGCGCCGCGCGCGTGGTGTCGCACGAGCCCCTCGCGGCCGCGTACACCGAAGGTCAGGCGGCGGTTGGCGGCGGTGTTGGCCACCGCGGTGATCGCCAGCGCGACGGCGTTCGCGCCGCCCGCGCCCAGCAGGCCATGCAGCAGGAGGTAGAGCAGGACGTAGGCGATCGTGCTCAGCACGCCGACGCCCATGAAGCGGACGACGGGGCCTGCGAGCGCCAGGCGCGCGACGCCGCGCAGGTCCTCGATCGCGGTGCGCACGATGTCCACGCACGAGTCGGGGTCGTCGACCCAGTCGACCGGGACCTCGTGGATGCGCAGGCCACGGCGCTGGGCGAGGACGAGCAGCTCGGTGTCGAAGAACCACCCGTCGTCGCGGACGTCGTCGAGCAGGCGCCTGGCCGCCGTCGCGGTCACGGCCTTGAAGCCGCACTGCGCATCGGAGAAGCGCGCGCGCAGGACGGTGTGCAGCAGGGCGTTGTAGGCGCGCGAGATGAGCTCGCGCTTGGGGCCGCGCACGACGCGCGCCGAGCGAGCGAGGCGACTGCCGATGGCGAGGTCGCTGTGCCCCGAGAGCAGCGGCGCGACCAGCGGGAGCAGGCCGCGCAGGTCCGTCGACAGGTCGACGTCCATGTAACAGAGGACCTGGGCATCGCTGCGCGACCATGCCTCGCGCAGGGCGCGCCCGCGGCCCTTGCGGTCGATGCGCAGCAGCTCGACCCCCGGCAGCTCGTGCGCCAGCGCCTGCGCGATGGCGGGCGTGGCGTCGGTGCTCGCGTTGTCGGCGATGACGATCCGCCAGGAGAACGGGAGCTCGGCGCCCAGGTAGCGGTGCAGCCGGCGCACGCTGCGCTCGAGCGAGGCCTGCTCGTTGAAGACCGGCACCACGATCTCGACGCTCGGGGCGCCGTGGCTGGGGCCGGGCGAGCGCTTGCGGGCCGGGGGGCGGGAGAGCGTCTGCTCGGTCATGGTCACAGCGTCGGCGCGCGACGTGGGACCACCGTGGGAGGCGGCTGAGAGGCGCCTGGGAGTCGGAACTCAGGCTGCCGCAGGCAGGGTGACGACGAAGCTGGCGCCGCCCCCCGGGGCGTTGCCGGCGCGCACCTCGCCGCCGTGCGCATCGACGATCGCCGCGACGATCGCGAGACCGAGACCCGCGCCCCCGCGGCCGCGCTCGCGGCCGGCCTCCGAGCGCCAGAAGCGCTCGAACAGGGCCTCGGCGTCGCTGGTCGGCAGGCCCGGGCCGTGGTCGCGGACCTCGAGGCGCACGTCGGCTCCCGCGCGCTGGACGGTCACCTCGATCGGCGTCCCCGCGGGTGTGTGGACGAACGCGTTGCGCAGCAGGTTGCCGAGGACCTGGCGCAGCTGGTCGCGGTCGCCGACGACCTCGGCGGCGCCGTCGACCTGCAGATGGATCTCCCGGCCCGGCGCGACGGCGCGCCCATCGTCGACCGCGTCGCGGACGAGCGCGGCGAGGTCGAGCTCGGCATGCGGCGTGTCGGGCACCTCGTCGAGGCGGGCCAGGGTCAGCAGGTCCTCGACCAGCACGCCCATCCGCGCCGCCTCGTCCTCGATACGCCCCATCGCCTTCTCGACGTCGGCCGGGTCGCGCGCGGCGCCCATCCGGAAGAGCTCTGCGTAGCCGCGGATCGAGGCCAGCGGCGTGCGCAGCTCGTGCGATGCGTCGGCGATGAAGCGCCGCAGGCGATCCTCGCTGGCCTCGCGCTCGCCGAACGCCCGCTCCAGGCGGTCGAGCATGGCGTTGAGCGCGACGCCCAGGCGGCCGACCTCGGTGCGCGGATCCGTCGACTCGACGCGATGGGAGAGGTCGCCGCCGGCGATCGCGCCTGCCGTGTGCCCCATGCGGTCCAGCGGCAGCAGGCCGACGCGCACGACGACCCACGAGACGAGGCCGAGGACGATCAGCACCGCCGCGATCACGAGCGCCTCGACGGCGAGCAGCCGCTGCAGGGTGTCGTCGGTCGCGCCCAGCGGGATCGCCGCGACCGTGATGGTCGAGCCCATCGGGTCGCGCTTCGCCAGCACGCGGTAGCGCGTCCCCGCACCGTCGGCGCCATCGACGGTGATGATGCGCCCGACGGGGAGCTCGGCCGGCAGCGCGGGCTTCGCAGTAACCGCCTGGTTGAGCGGGGTGAAGACCATGCCGGTGCCGGCCAGGACGTTGCCGTCGGCGTCGCGCTTCTGGCCGTAGGTACCGGCCGGGATCCCGAGGTCCGGCCCGCCGTCCGGGCGATGGTCTTCGTCGTCGTCGTAGCCGCCGCCCGGCCCGCCCCTGAGCTGGTCGAGCTTGCGCGCCACCGGCGGGATCGCCGCGGTGACCTGCTGGTCGACGCGGTCGTAGAGGAACGAGCGCTGCTCGGCGTAGGTGATCCCTCCGACGAGCAGCATGCCGCAGGCCGTGAGGGCCAGGACGGCCGCG
The DNA here is from genome assembly GCA_963742125.1 of uncultured Actinomycetes bacterium. Lineage (GTDB taxonomy): Bacteria > Actinomycetota > Thermoleophilia > Solirubrobacterales > Solirubrobacteraceae > JAOPZW01. The sequence continues at coordinate 64,972 of CAVUKO010000001.1, forward strand.
AGCAGCCGCGCCCGCAGCGAGGCCATCATGTCCGTGGCTGGCGCAATGCGTAGCCGACGCCGCGCACGGTGTGGATCAGCGCCGGGCCGTGTGCGTCGAGCTTCTTGCGCAGGTAGCTGATGTAGGTCTCGAGCACGCGCGCGTCACCGTTGAAGTCGTAGTCCCACACGTGCTCCAGCAGCTGCGTGCGGGTCAGCACCCGGCGCGGATTGAGCATCAGGTAGCGCAGCAGGCGGTACTCGGTCGCGGTCAGATCGACGATCGCGTCGGCGCGGCGCACCTCGTGGGCGTCCTCGTCGAGCTCGACGTCCTCGAACACGAGCCGGCTGGACTCCGGCTCGGCCTCGCCGGTGCGGCGCAGGATCGAGCGGATGCGCGCGACGAGCTCCTCCAGGCTGAACGGCTTGGTGACGTAGTCGTCGCCGCCGAGACTCAGCCCGCGGATCTTGTCCTCCGTCGCGTCGCGCGCGGTGAGGTAGATGATCGGCACGCGTGCGTGCTGCGCGCCGAGGCGCTGGGCGACGTCGAAGCCCTCCATGTCGGGCAGCATCACGTCGAGGACGATGAGGTGCGGGTGAAAGGCCGCCACGGCCGACAGCGCCTGCGCACCGGTCCCCGCGGACTCCACGGAGAAGCCCTGGAACTTCAGGGCCATCGTGACGACGTCGACGATGTTCGGCTCGTCGTCGACGACGAGTACGCGATGTCCGTTCGAATCCACGCTCACGCCGAGAGTATCGGCGCCCAACCTGGGAGCCACCTGAGAGACCTGTGAGGGCCGGCTGAGCCGTCGCCACGCCGCCGGCTGATGCGTGTTTGACCTGCGAGCGAGCGGGCAACCGCAAAGGATGACCTTCTCCACCAGCCAGATCCCCACCGTCGCCTTGCGCGACGGCGAACAGATACCCCAGCTCGGCTTCGGCGTCTTCCAGGTGCCGCCCGAGGAGACCGCCGAGGCCGTCACGCGCGCGCTGCTCGCGGGCTACCGCCACATCGACACGGCCGCGGGCTATCACAACGAGGCCGCTGTCGGGCAGGCCATTCACGCCGCGGGCCTCGATCGCGACGAGGTCTTCATCACCACGAAGTGCTCCAACGACAACCATGGCTTCGACCAGGCGCAGCGTGCGCTGAAGGAGAGTCTCCATCGCCTCGAGATGGAGCACGTCGACCTCTACCTGATCCACTGGCCCGTGCCCTCGCAGGACCGCTACGTCGAGACGTGGCAGGGCCTGATCGAGGCGCAGGGACAGGGCCTGACGCGCTCCATCGGGGTGTCGAACTTCCAGCCGTCGCACCTCGCACGGATCATCGACGAGACCGGCGTGACCCCCGCGGTCAACCAGATCGAGCTGCACCCGCGCCTCCAGCAGCCCGGTCTGCGCCGCGAGCACGCCGACCGCGGGATCGCGACCGAGGCGTGGAGCCCACTCGCCAAGGGGCGCGTGCTGGACGACCCGGTGATCGTCGAGATCGCCGAGGCACACGAGCGGACCCCGGCGCAGGTCGTCATCCGCTGGCACCTGCAGCTCGGCAACGTGGTCATCCCCAAGTCGGTGACCCCCGAGCGCATCGAGGAGAACCTCGCCGTCTTCGACTTCCATCTGAGCGAGGCCGAGATGGCGGCCATCGAGCCCCTCGACGCCGGCGAGCGCACCGGGCCCGACCCGGACACCTTCGTACGCCCGCCCGGGTGACGCGGCGGCGGGCGGCGCAAGCGCGCCGCCCGCCGGTCACGTGCCTGACGGCTAGCGCCCGCGCCCTCCGAGGGCGGACACGTAGCCCGGTCCGTCGGGGCTGCCGACGCCCGTGAGGTTGTCCCACCCGGGCATGAGGTGCAGCGACTGCGCCTCGTCGTCGAGCGCGCGGAGGATCACCGTGGTGCCGTCGGCCGCGTCGACGCTGTTGTTGTAGTTGACGCGCACGACCGCCGGAACGGGGCTGTGGCCCTTGATGTCGTGGAGCACCCCGCTGCCGGCCAGGCGGTAGATGGCCGGGTTGGCGAAGCCATGCGGATGCCCGGCCGCCTGGTCGGCCAGCGCCTCGAGGCCCGCGTACAGCGGCGACGAGAGGCTCGTTCCGCCGATCCGGTACTCCGAGTACCTCACGCTGCCGTCGGGGAACGTCTGGGTCTCGCCGACGAGCATGCCCGTCTGCGGATCGCCGTCCATCGCGATGTCGGGCGAGCTGCGATGGCCATGGGCGATCGCGTTCGGCACCACGCCGCGCTGGTAGAACGGCTCGGCGAAGAGCGAGCTCACGCCGCCGCCACCGCCGTAGAGGAAGTCGCCCGGGAAGGGCGGGTCCCATGCGGTGCCGTCATCGGACAGGGTGCTCGTGCCGGTCGCCCAGCCCGTCTCGAACCCGTAGCCGTTGTTCCTGTCGACCGCGAGGCTCGTGCCGCCGACGGCGGTGACGAGCGGGTGCGAGGACGGGAAGTCCACGGCGGGCGAGCCGTCCTCGGTGTCCAGGCTGTCGTCGCCGTCGTCTCCGGAGGAGAAGAAGACGCCGATGCCCTCCAGAGCGGCCTGCACGAACGTCGCGCTGTAGGCCTGCAGGACGTCGGGCGGCACGTCCTCGCCGATGTCACCCCACGAGTTGGTGATGATGTCGGCGCGGCGCTTCTCGACGATCGTGTTGAGCGCCTTCAGCAGGTCGGGGTCGTCACACGAGCGCCCGGCCACGTAGAGCACGTTGGCGCCCGGGGCCATGGCGTGCACGGCCTCGACGTCGAGGGTCTCCTCGCCGTACCAGCCCTGCTCGCCGCAGAGGTCGCCGTCGACGGTGTCGTCGAAGCCGAGGCGGAAGGGCTTCTTGGGCAGGATCTGCTTGAACTGGCCCGAGCGGAAGGCCCGCTGGCCGTGGCGCTGGGCGTACGTGTTGGCGTCCTGGAGGATCGTCGGCGCCGCGTAGGCGTCGGTGATCGCCACGGTGACGCCGCGCCCGTCGTTGCCCCTGGCCACGAGGCCTGCGGTGCCATACGCGCCCTGGTACTGCGACGGCGTGTAGCCGCACGGCGCGAACGGGACCTTCTGGCCGTTGACCGCCGGGTACTGGTTCGCGATCTTCTCGCCGAAGTAGGTCGAGCACGGCGGTGCGTTGACGAAGGCATCGGGCGGCGGCGCGCCGCCTCCGGCGCCGGGCCGCACGCTCTGCGTGGCCTCGGTCGTCGCGCCGGGCAGGTCGCTCTGGGGTCGGGTGAGCACGCCGGACTGGTCGAGGCCGGTCACGGCGAGGACCTTGCCGTCGAGTGACGAGGGCACCGACAGCGCGCTGCTGGGGGCGTCGAGCACCTTGCCCCGGTAGGCGTAGCGGTGGACGTTGGTGGCAAAGGCGGCCTCGGCCTGCGCGAGCGTGCCGCTCGCCTCGACGTAGCCGTTGTTGGCCGGCACGTCACCGACGCTCAGGCCCGCGCCGCGCAGGAAGCTCGACACGGCGGCGACGTCCGCGTCGCTGGCGCCGAAGCGCTGGGCGATGGCATCGGGCGTCAGGAACTGGCCATAGTTGGCGCTGGCCGGATCGGAGACCTGCTGGGCCAGGGCGTCGGCCGCGGCGGCGTTGCGCAGCGGCAGGTAGACGGTGACGGTGACCGGCTTGGAGCTTGCCGCATCACCGCGATCGCGGCTCGGCTGCGCCCACCTGGGGACGCTTCCCGGAACCGACGTACGACTGGGGCGCGCGGCCCCAGCGGGTGCTGCGCCGGCGCCGAGCGCCAACGCGGCAGCTGCGAGCATGCCGCAGCTACGACCGTACTTATACATGGAGCGGTATCCCTTCTCGGGGCGCGCTGAAAGGCTCCTGCACCTCGCGCGCCAGGTGCGAAGGGCGCGAAGACTGCCACATCGCAATCGCGGTGGGAAGCGGGAACCGACTCCCGGCTAGGGCGCGACCTGAATCACGGCCTTCATCAGCTGCGGCGCGGCGCCGGCGACGTAGGCCAGCGCCTCCGGCGCCCGCTCGAAAGCGAACTCGTCGGTGATCAACCGCGCGACAGCGTCCTCGTGGCGGCGGACGAGGTCGACCGCGTCGGCGAACTCGCTCGCGTTGCAGCAGCTCACGCCGAGAACGTCGAGCTCCTTGATCGGGAAGTCGCCCAGCGGGAGGCTGACGTCCTCGTGGGAGAGCGCGACGAGCACCAGCCGGCCGGCCGGCGCGGTGATCTCCATGGCGCTGCGCACCACGCCGGGCACGCCCGTCGTCTCGATCAGCACCGTCACGCCGTCGCCGCCGGCCCATTCGCCCAGCTCCCCGGCCACGGCGGCCGCGTCGCCGCAGACGACCTCCTGCGCACCCATCGCGCGCGCGTGCTCCAGGCGCTCGGGCACCCGGTCGGCGAGCAGCACGGCGGCGCCCCGGTCGCGGGCCGCGAGGCAAACCGCCTGACCGATCGGCCCGGCGCCGAGCACGACGACCCGATCGCCGGCCGCCACGCGGGCCCGCACCACCGTGCGCACGCCGATCGAGGCCGGCTCGACGAACGCCGTCACCGCCGGCGCCATGTCCCCCACGGCGAAGACCTGCGACGCCGGGACGCAGAGGCGCTCCTGCAGCGCGCCGTCCACGTGGGCGCCGATGATGGCGATGTTGGCGCACACGTTCTCGCGCCCGATGCTGCACGGGTAACACGCACCGCAGGCCAGGACCGGCCACACCGCGACGCGATCGCCGGGCCGCACGCGGTCGCTCCCCGGGCCGACCGCCTCGACGACCGCGGAGATCTCATGACCCTGGATGCGCGGGAAGACCTGGCCGAGCCGGCCGTGGAAGAGGTGGACGTCCGAGCCGCAGACCCCGACGACCTCGGGACGCAGCACCACCTCGCCCTCCCCGGGCTCCCCGGGCCAAGGGAGCTCGACGAGCTCCATCACGCTCTCGCCCTGTGTCACCGCCGCCCGCATGCCCGCGACCATATCTCGCAGTGGACGCGTGTTGGATGCATCCGCACCAGCCCGTGACCGATAGACGGGTGGTCAGACAGCGAAGGCATCCAGAGGCTGAGACCTTCTAACGAAACGTCCCCTCCCCAAACCCGCCTGATCTTCTGATGGCCGAAGCCCGCTCACGCGGGCTTTCGTCTTTAAGCCGAGACGACTCGCGGAGAGCGCGACAGCGCCGAAGGCGCCACGATCTGCCCGCCAAAATCGGGGCGCCCGGATTCGAACCGGGGACCTCGCCGACCCGAACGGCGCGCGCTACCAGGCTGCGCCACGCCCCGAAGTTCCAGCAGTCTAGCTGGGCGTTCCGGCCACGGCCTTGAAGTACCGCACCGCCAGACCGGTGATGAGGGTCTGGAAGGCCGCCTCGATCCCCGTCCCCTCGCGGTCGGCCCAGCGCGCGAGCCCGACCTGCTCGATGTCCTGGCTCTCGCCCAGGACGTCGTCGACGAGCTCGGGGTGGCGGTCGCAGAAGTACGCGCCGATCGAGTACAGGCTCGAGTCGGTCAGCGCCTCGAGGAACGCGCCACCGTCGGGTGTGGGAGCGGTCAACCGCCGCCCGGGATGATGCCGCCGCCGCCAGTCACGCCGCCAACCGTACCGTTGACTGCGCCGGTCGCGGCACCCGCCGTACCGCCGACCGCGCCGGTCGCGGCACCCGCCGTACCGCCGACCGCGCCGGTCGCGGCACCCGCCGCGCTGCCGGCTGCGCCGGTGGCGGCGCCCGTGGCACCGTTGACTGCGTCGCCGGCCGCGCCTGTCGCTCCGTTGACCGCGCCGGTCGCGCCGCTGACGACGCCGCCCGGATCGGGCAGCGAGGCCGGCGGATCGGGGAGCTTGGGCACCTCGACCTTGGGGATCGTCGGCGTCTTGACCGGCACGCCGCCCGAGCCCGGCTGGGTCAGCTTGCGCACCGTCTTGGTCACCGGGTTGTCGGTCGCGGCGGGCAGCTTCGTCTTCGTCGCCGAGCTCAGGGGGCTGTCGCCCGCCGGCGTCGACGAGGAGTGAGTGCCCGTGGCCGAGGTCGAGGCGCCGCCCGACCCGGAGCCCGACCGGTCGGCGGAGCCCGCCGAGCCGGAGGAGGGCGTCGCCGATCCGCCGGCGGCCGGAGCGCTGGTCGTCGTGCCGGCGGCCGGCCTCGTGGTCAGGGTGTCGCGCGCGGGCGGGGCAGCTTGGCGCACCACCGGCGCTGCGCGCTCGTCGCGCGGTCCGCCGAGCACGCCGGCCTCGTGGCCCGCCACGCCGGCGCCCACGGCGGCGAGGGCCACGGTCGCCGCCACGGCGGCGGTCTTGCCCCAGCCGTGCATGACGGGATCGGCGTAGCTCGCGGCGGCCGTGGAGAGCTGCGCGAGCGTCGCGCCGTGGGCGCTCGCCGAGGTCGCGGAAGCGTCGTCGCCACCGTTGCGGCCGGCGATGCGGCGCCGGAGGAACGCGGGCAGCGGCAGCAGCGCGGCGATCTTCTCGCGCACGCTGCGCTTCGGAGCGAGCGAGGCGGGGTCGAAGCCTGCGGCGAAGGCGGCGCGCCGGCAGGGCTGGCAGTAGGAGACGTGGCGCGCCATCTTCTTCGCTTCGCGCGCGCCCGCGCGACCGTCGGCGATGATCGACTGGATGCGCTGGCAGCGCTCACCGGAGATGAGCTCCTCGTACTCCTCGGACAGGCGCCGCCGGGCGCGGAAGAGGGTCGACTCGACCGACGGGCGGCTCATGCCGAGCCGCTCGCCGATCTGGCGGTAGCTCAGCCCTTCGAGCTCGCGCATGACGAGGATCTGGTGGTGGGCCTCCGACAGCCCGCCGAAGGCGCCGCGCAGGTTGTCGAGCGACATGCGCGTGTCGACCGCGGCCTCGGGCGTCGGGCCCTTGCTCACGAGATGCAGGCGCTCGCTGCCGTCGTCGGCGTCGTAGGAGATCTCCTCGGCGCGCTTGGAGCGACGGAAGGCGTCGATGCACGCGTTCTTGGCGATCTCGTAGACCCACGGCTTGAAGGCGATCGGCGTCTCGGTGGCGCGCATGCGCCGCAGGGCCGACATGAACACGTCCTGCGTGATGTCCTCGGCGCGGCCGTGGTCGTGGACCATGCCGTAGATGTAGGCCCCGATCCGCCGCTGATAGCGGTGGTAGAGCTGCTCGAAGGCGCGGTCATCGCCCGCGCGGACGGCGGCCACCAACGTCTCGTCGGCGACCTCGGTCGCAACGCGTGGCGCAGCAGGTGCAACAGCTAGCGTGGCTATGGTCCCCTACTCCTTCAAAGTGCCGGCGCGCGGAACCCTCCCGGCTAGCGCGCCGTCCTACGAACAATAGCGTTCATCTGAGCGTGTGACAAATGGAACGTTGACCGATCGCCATGGCAGCCTGCAATCAGATCATTGGCTACCTCGACGACCTTCTGGATCCCACGGCGTACGACGACTACGGGCCCAACGGACTGCAGGTACCCGGAAGTGAGGAGATCCAGACGGTGGTCACGGGCGTCAGCGCCAACGCCGATCTCTTCGCACGCGCGCGCGAGGAGAACGCCGACCTCGTGCTCGTCCATCACGGCCTGTTCTGGGCCGGGCCGCCGCGGGCGCTCGACCGCGCGTCCAAGCGCCGGCTCCAGCTGCTCTTCGACGCCGACCTCGCGCTGGCGGCCTACCACCTGCCCCTCGACGGCCATCTCGAGGTCGGCAACAACGCGCTGCTCGCCGGCGCGCTCGGCGCGGGCGACGTCGAGCCGTTCGCGCCGCACAAGCGCGCCACCCTCGGCGTCCGCGCGCGCTTCGCCGGGGCGGGCGTCACGCCGGGCGCGCTGGTCGAGCGCGTGCGTGCCGCGACCGGGCGCGAGCCGCTGGCCTTCACCGACGGCCCCGACCCCGTGCACACGATCGGGATCGTCTCGGGCGCCGGCGCCGACCACCTCGAGGACGCGATCGACGCGGGGCTCGACGCGTTCGTCACCGGCGAGCCGGCCGAGCGCTCGATGGCGCGCGCCCGCGAGGCGGGCATCCACTTCCTCGCCGCCGGCCACTACGCGACGGAGACCTTCGGCGTGCAGGCGCTGGGCGAGCGCCTGGCCGAGCATTTCGGCGTCCGCCACGTCTTCGTCGACGTGCCCAACCCGATCTAGATCGCCCGTCTGCCCCTGGCCGTTCGTCCGCGTTCCGGGGCCCTTTAGGCAGATTAAGTTGAGGTTGTCCGAAACGCGCGCTATACGTTCGGGACGATGTAAGCAAGCAGGAGGTACGCAGCTCCGATGGCCATTCACCTGACGCCCACTGAGCTCGCCCGCGAGACCGGCCTCGAGCGAAGGGACGTCATCTCGAAGTGCATGGAGTTGGGCGTCCCGATCTTCCAGGGCCGCATCGACAAGACTCTCTTCATGGCTAGCCTCGGAGCCGCGACGAAGTCGCCGCAGGCCGCCTTCAGCGCCACCGCGTAGCCCCCGCTTGACACCCTGTCGCGCCCCGCGCGCGACGAGCATAGAATCGCCCTCCTGGTAGGACGTCAAGGAGGAGGAGCGATGCAGGCTGGCACCGCAGCCACGCAGTCGACGGGTTCCAAGACGATCGCCGACCTGATGGTCCGTGCGGCCGAGCAGTTCGCCGACCGCGTCGCGGTTCGCCACAAGGTCGACGGCGACTGGCGCGACGTCACCTTCGCCGAGGTCGGCGCGCTCGTGCGCGAGATCGGCCTCGGGCTCATCGATCTCGGCATCGCCCCGGGCGAGCGCGTCTCGCTGCTGTGCAACACGCGCCCGGAGTGGACGTACTGCGACTTCGCCATCACCAGCACGGGCGCAGTGGTGGTCCCGATCTACCCGACCAACTCGCCGGAGGAGTGCGAGTGGGTGGCCGGCAACTCGGAGTCGGTCGCTGTGGTCTGTGAGGACGCCACCCAGGTGGCGAAGATCCTCGCCGTGCGCGAGCGCCTGCCACAGCTACGCACGATCGTCGTCATCGATCCCGGGGGCGACACCGCAGACGCGATCACGCTGGACGAGGTCCGCGAGCGCGGGCGCGGGCGCGACGGCGCCGAGCTCGACGCGCGTACTGCCGCGGTGACGCCCGAGGACCCCTTCACCTTCATCTACACGTCAGGCACCACCGGGCCCCCGAAGGGCTGCGTCCTGTCGCACGGCAACTACCGCCAGGTCGTGACGATGCTCGAGTCGGCAGGCGCCGTGCAGGAGGACGAGGTCACCTACCTCTTCCTCCCGCTCGCCCACGCCTACGCGCTGCTGATCCAGCTCGTCAACTTCGACATCGGCACGACGATCGCGTACTTCGGCGGCGACAGCACGCAGATCGTGCCCGAGATCCAGCAGGTGCAGCCGACCTACCTGCCCAGCGTGCCGCGCATCTTCGAGAAGATCTACACGCTCGCGCTCGCCTCCCAGCCGCCGGAGGTCCAGGAGAAGATGCAGGCGGCGGCAAAGCTCGGAGTCAAGGTCCGCGACCTGCAGATCCGCGGCGAAGAGGTCCCGCCCGAGCTGCTGGCGCCCTTCGAGCAGGCCGAGGAGCAGCTGTTCAGCAACGTGCGCGCGATCTTCGGCGGGCGCCTGCGCCAGGCCGTCAGCGGCGCGGCTCCGATCGCCAAGGAGATCCTCGAGTTCTTCTATGGCTGCGGCGTCCCCGTGCTCGAGGGCTACGGCATGACCGAGACGGCCACCGTGGCCACGTACTCGACGATCGAGCACCATCGCTTCGGATCGGTGGGCCGCACGCTGCCGGGCGTCGACGCGCGGGTCGCCGAGGACGGCGAGCTGCTCATCCGGGGCGCGAACATCTTCCAGGGCTACTACCGAAACGACGACGCCAGCTTCGGCGCCATCATCGACGGCTGGCTGCACACCGGCGACCTGGGGTCCATCGACGAAGACGGCTACGTCTCCATCACGGGCCGCAAGAAGGACATCATCATCACCGCCGGCGGCAAGAACCTGACCCCCGCCAACCTCGAGAACGACATGAAGCAGACGCGCTGGGTCTCCCAGGCCGTCATGCACGGCGACCGCCGCCCCTACCCGGTGATGCTCATCGCGCTCGATGAGGACGAGATCGTGCCGTGGGCCAAGAGCCAAGGCATCGAGGACACCTCGATCGCCACGCTCGCTCAGAACGAAGAGGTGCGTGGGCTCATCCAGGCCGAGCTCGACAAGGCCAACGCCAAGTACGCCCAGGTCGAGCAGGTCAAGCGCTTCTTCATCCTCGACCACGACCTCAGCCAGGAGACCGGCGAGCTCACGCCGACGCTGAAGGTCAAGCGCAACGTGGTCAACGAGAAGTACGCCGAGCGCTTCGACGCCCTCTACGGCGGCAGCGGCTGAGCCGCTGCCGCCGCGGTGGGCTGGGCATTGCCCCCCAGGGTGGGCTCAGTCGATCGGCGCGATCGGGTGGTTGGACTGAAAGACGTCGTCGGGGTCGACGAGCGTCTTGACCGCCCGCAGGCGGCGGTAGGCACGCTCCGAGTACGCGGTGCGAGTGTCGACGGCCGACTCCGTGAAGTTCAGGTAGCGCCGGCCGGCGTCCCACTCGCAGATGGCGCCCTCGATCACGTCGAGGTGCGCCTTGATGGCCGCCGCCGCCTCGGGGTGGGGCGCGATGCCGACCGCGAAGAGCGCGAAGTCGCCCTCCAGCGTCGCCAGAGCGCCGTGGCCCTCGGGAGCGCGGCCGACCGCGCCACCGAGATGGCGCAGCTCGACCGACAGCATCGGGGTGTCCGCGCCGCTCACGGCCGCGAGGGCGTCGATGGCCTCTCCGGGGACGACGTCGAGCAGCGCCCCGTCGCAGACGCCCGGCACCGCGTGGGGCGGGTCCATGTGCAGCTGGAGCAGGTCGGCCGGGGTCGCCGGCGCGAACGTGTCCATCGCGGGGCCCAGCGCCCGCAGCGGCGCGAGCAGCTCCGACGCGGCCGCCTCGTCGCCGAGGTAGGCCATCTCGACCACGACGAACGACTGACCGCGCAGCGGCTCGGGGATGTCCTCCAGCGGCGGGAAGTGCAGGATGCGCCCGACCGAGGTCGCCTCGTCGGGCACGGTGCGCACCCACTCGCGCCAGGCGCGCAGGATCTCGGCGGCACGGTCGACGGGGAAGGCGAGCATCCCGGCGTAGAGCTCCCCGACGGGGTAGAGCTCGAGCTCGATGGCGGTGACGATGCCGAAGTTGCCGCCTCCGCCGCGAACGGCCCAGAAGAGGTCGGGGTCGTGGTGGGCGTCGGCGACCACCACGCGCCCGTCGGCGGTGACGATCTGCACGGCGGCCACGCTGTTGGCGGCGAGGCCGTACTTGCGCGCCAGCCAGCTCAGGCCGCCGCCGAGGCAGTAGCCGACGACGCCGACGTCGTGCGACGAGCCGGCCAGCGCGGCGAGCCCGTGCTCGGAGGCGGGGCCGACGACGTCGGCCCACAGCGCGCCGGCCTGGGCGCGGGCGCGACGGCTGTCGGGGTCGATCTCGACGACGCGCATGCGGTGCGTCTTGACGAGGATGGTGTCGTGCAGAGAGCGCTCGGCGAGCGCGGAGGCGGCGTGGCCGGTGCCCTGAGCGGCGACGCGCAGGCCGCGGTCACGGGCGAAGTTGACGATCGCGACGACGTCGGCGACTGTCTCGGGCTCGGCGACGGCGGCCGGGCGCTGGTCGACGGCCAGGTTCCAGGCCTGTCGTGCCGCGTCCCAACCGGCGTCGCCGGGCACGGTGACCGCGCCCATCAGCTGCTCGCGCAGCGCGCCGGCGTCCAGCCCGGCGGAGGTGGTGCTGTACATCCTCAAGCCCCCAAGAGGTTTCGTAATTGGGCGAGGCGCCATATTGACCGGGCCCCACCACCCCGCCCAACGGGCAGACTCCCCACCGCAGGTGCGGAAAACCCCACCGGCCATACCTTTGCCCACGTCCTAACCTAGGCCTCCTTGCGCACCGATCCCACCGACACCGGCGGCCTGTTCGTCGGCCGCCGCCCCGGCACCGCGCCGACGCGCTACCGCTCGGCACCCGAGCCCGGGAGTCCGCGCCGGCGGCGCATCGACGGCCTCATCGCCCACGCCGTGCTCGGCCTCATGGTCGTCGTCAACCTGTTGTTCTGGGGGCCGATCCCGGCGCTCAGCCTGTGGGTCGCCTCGCAGGTCCAGTACCGCACGGACTCGGTCGGGTGGGGCATCCTCCTGGGCTTCGTGCTGCTGCTCGTGCTGCTCTTCGGCGGCCTCGCGCTGCTCAAGCGGGTCGATCGCTTCTGGATCCTCGCCCGGCGTGCCGCCGGGCACGACCAGCGTCAGGGCGTCATCGCGCGCGTGTTCGCCACCACGGCGGTCATCGGCGCGTCGTGCTTCACCGTCTGGTTGCTGTTCATCGGCGGTCTCGGCCCGTCGCTGGCGCCGCACTGATGTTCGGCCACTACCGGCAGTTCGAGGGCATGACCGAGCAGGAGGTCAGCGCGCAGCTGCGCGAGGCCGCCGACGAGCGCAAACGCCACGCGCTGGCCCGTGTGGAGCCGCTCGACCTCAGCGCGACCACCTGGCCCGAGTACCCGCCCTCGACGGTGGTCAACGCGATCACCTACGCGGCGCGGCGCGGGCTGCACCGCTACCTCGACCGCCACGCGACCGCCCTGCGCTCCGAGCTGGCGCACATGCTCGGGGTGGCCGAAGGGCGCCTCGTGGTGGGCGACGGCGCCGCGCAGCTGCTGGGGGCGGCGGCGCAGGCGCTGCTCGAGCCGCTCGACGAGCTCGTCACGCCGTGGCCGTCCTACGGCCTGTATCCGGTCATCGCCCATCGCGCCCGCGGCCACGCCGTGCCGGTCCCCGGCTTCGGAGCGCAGGCCGTGCTGCGCGCGGTCAACGAGCGCACGCGGCTGGTCGCGCTGTGCAACCCCAACGACCCGACCGGCGAGCTCGTCGGCGTCGACGAGCTGCGCTCGCTGCTGGGCGCGCTGCCCGAGCGCGTCATCGTGCTGCTCGACGAGGCGCTGCGCGACTTCGTCGACGCGGAGGAGCGCGACGCCGCGCTGGCGCTCGTGGACGAGTTCCCGCGCCTGCTCGTGTTCCGCACCTTCTCCAAGGCCTGGGGCCTGGCCGGCCTGCGCGTCGGCTACGCCGTCGGCGGGCCCGGCGCCGAGGCGCTGCTCGAGCAGCTCGAGCCCGAGCTCGGGCTCAACGAGCTCGCCCAGGCGGGCGCGTTGGAGGCCCTGCGCCACGCCGGCGGCGTCGTGGCAGGGCGCTGCGCGATGGTGGCCGCCGAGCGCGCGCGGCTGACCGACGCCGTGCGCGAGCTCGGGCTGCACGTCACCCCCAGCCAGGCCAACGTGCTCTGGCTGCGTGCCGCGGAGATCGACGGTGGCGAGCTCGCTCGCCGGCTCGAGCGCCACGGGGTCGTCGTCGCCCCGGGCGGCCCGCTGGGCGACGGCGCCTGTTTCCGCGCGGCGATCCAGCGCCCGGAGGCCGGCGACCGCCTGCTACGAGCGCTGGAGCTCGCGCTGCCTGACTAACCGTGCGGCTCGGTTGCCCCGAGCCACAGCAGCCGCCCCGACCGGCGCATGACGGTGGCGATCGGCTCCGACGGGTCGGAGGGATGGCGTGCAGTGAGGCACTGGTTGAGCCAGACGCCCTCGATCAGGCCCGCACACGCGCACGCGAGGTCGTTGAGCGTCGTGCCGTCGCGCAGCGACATGTCGAAGTGGTCCAGGGCGCCTTGGAGGACCTGCTCCAACCGCTCCAGCCACTGGACGTTCTCCGCGATGCTGGGCTGGCGGATCCGCTCGCTCCATAGGCCGTATGGAACGACGCTGAGCCATAGCGCCCAGAGCGACGCGTACGTCACGGCCGGCTCGGCGCCGTGCAGCGGCCCGCGCGCCGACTCGCCGGCGAAGAAGGCGTCGACCCACGCGTCGGCGCTGGCGAAGTCGCCTGGTGGCGGGTACTCGATCTGCTCGATCCAGTCGCCCGCGCTGAGGGCGAGCGCCATGGTCTCGGCCTGGAACGCGGCCTGGCTACCGAAGAGATTGCTGATCGCGCCGCGCGTCTTGCCGTCCTGGGCGGCGACGGCGTTGGCATCGAGCCGAGCGAACGGGCCGAGCGCGATCGAGCGGTCGTCGAGCGCCTGGGAGTCCTTCCTGATCTGCTCGAGGGCGACGAGCTCGCCGATCTCGACGTAGCGCTGGCGCGCCTCGGGCTTGGGAAGGGTGGAGCGGGAGCGGAAGTCGGCTATCGGGGGCCTCCGTGAGACGTGCGTACGGTACGTACCGATTTTAGTTGACTTTCTCGTCCTGCGTACGTACCGTACGTATCTTCGTACGTACGGTACGTACCTATGACGGCGACACAGCTCGACACGAAGACAGGACGATGGGCCCTGACCCTCGCCGCAACGGTCGTCTCGACGTGCGCGGCGGACGTGGTCGCCACCGCGGCGGGCGTCGTGCTCATCGCGTCGGCGGTCCTGCACGGCCTCGACCACGGCCTGCTGCTCGTGTTCCTCGCCGGCACGTATGTCCTCTGGGGTGCCGGCCTCAGGGCCAACCTCGCTGCGAACTCGGCGCTGCTCGAGGACACGGGGACGAGCACCAACGCGCTGTCGAAGGCCGCCTACGACCTCGCGAAGCTCAGGACCGGGAGCCTGCGCGCGCGGAGGCTCGCCGCGGTAGCCGGCTATGTGGCCACCGAGCTGGCAAAGGAGGTTCCCTACTACGCCGGTGCCTTCGGCACCGCCGTGCTCAGCGAGTCCATCGACTCGAACGACGCCCTCATCTTCCTCGGGGGCGCGAACTTGGGTGTTGCCGCGTACGAGTACGCGCTCGCCCGCATGACAAAGGTCTTCCTGCACATGAGATCACCACACGTCCCGTACGCCTCGTTCGACACGGACTGGGTTCCCAAGGAGTACTTGACCGACTACTACAGCGTGGTCGAGCCGGACGAGCGCGAGACGATCGCGTTCTTCGTCGCGGCCATGAAGCACGTCAAACGCGGTGAGCCGATCCTGTTCTTCGGCGTCGGACCCACACTCCATCACGTGTTCCTGGCGGCCGGCAGGGCGTCGGAGATCCACCTGGCCGACTACTTGCCGGCCAACCTCCGCGAGATCGAGCGCTGGATCGAGCGCGACCCGGATGCCCACGATTGGCGCGCCTTCGTCCGCTACACCCTCGAATGCGAGGGGCTCTCAAACCCGACCGCCGAGGAGATCCGCCAACGCGAGGAGATCACGAGAGCCAAGATCACGCGGCTGCTCCAGGTCGATGCTGCGCGCGTCAACCCGCTCGGGCGGCGCAACGCGAAGCGCTACGCCACCGTGATCAGCGCCTACTGCGCCGATTCCGCCACCGGCGATCGCGCCACGTGGGAGGCCTTCATGAGGCACATCTCCGACCTGGTGGCGCCCGGCGGCACGTTCGTCACGGCCGCCCTGCGTCGCTGTCGCTTCTACCTGGTCGGCGGCAAGCCCTTCCCGAGCGCGAACATCGACGAGCACGACATCGGCGCGGTCCTCGAGCCCGCATTTGGCGGCCAGCGCGGATCGACAGAGGTCCGCCACCTCCCCGAGCACGAGGCGCTGGGCTACTCGGGCATCGTGCTCGCTTGGGCGCGCCGGCGTCAGCGGCCGATGCGCAGGGCGCGGCTCGTGCCGCGCACGTGCGCGAAGGCGTCGCGCGGCAGCACGACCACGCGATAGGTGCCGCGGCGCCGGACGGTGAAGCGGTAGCGCGAGCGCCCGCCGGCCAGGGGGTGGACGCCGGCGCGGCGCAACGGAACCCAGCGCCCGCTGGGCGAGCGCTTCTGCAGCGTGGCGCGGCCCTTGGGGACGGCGGGGCTGACCGCTCCCTGCAGGCGCACGCGGCCCCCGGAGATGCGGCGCGCGCGCAGGCCGACGCGCAGCGCGTTGCGCACCTCGAAGACCGGGCTCGCGACGACGATCGTCGTGCGCGTGGTCAGCCGCAGCCGGGCCAGCGCCCACAGCGGCCCGACCTTGAAGGAGAACGAGCCGTTGCTCGCCGCCGCCTTGGTCGCCACCAGGTAGTAGGGCCCGGCGAAGGGGAAGTCCTGGCGCTCGAGCACGACGGTGGTGCCGCCGACGCCCTGCCCGCTCACGCGCCCGCTGACCGTGGTCGTGCCGCTCCACGGGGCGGGATTGGGCGAGGCGGCGACCGTGATGCCCTGCGGGTTGCGCAGCGCGGTGAAGCTGCGGTCGCGCCCGCGAGCGACGCCCGCGTCGTTGGTGGCCACGACCCGGTAGTGGTAGCGCGCGTTGGGCGTCAGGCCGGCGATGCCCGCGCTCACGCTCCTGGCGCTCTGCCCGCTGCCCGCGCTGGACTCGGCGGTGCGCTTGCCATAGCTCGTGCTCGTGCCGTACTCGAAGTGGTAGGTCGTCGCGCGGCCGTTGGGGTCGACCGAGGCCGTCAGGCGCGCCGCGACCGGCGTGACGTTGCGCGCCGAGCCCGTGGTCGCCCCCGGCGGCCCGGGCGCGGCCGCGGTCCTCAGGGTGTGATCGCTGCCGCGCGTGGTCCCGGCCGCGTTGGTCGCCACGACGCGGTAGTGGTAGGTGGTGTCGGTCGTCAGCCCGCTGAGGTTCGCGGAGACGTCGACCGCTCCGGTGCCCGAGCCGGCGTCGGCCTCGGCGCTCTGCAGGCCGTAGCTGGTCGACGTCCCGTACTCGAAGCGATAGGTCGTCGCGCTCCCCTGCGGGTCGACGGTGCCGGTGACGGTCGCCGCCGCCTGGGTCACGTTCTTGGCCGCACCGGTGGTGGCGCTCCGGCGGGCCGGCCGCGACCGCGGCCGCGGGGACGAGCAGGGCCATGGCGATGGCGAGGAGGGCGACGCGCATCGCCCTGCAAGACACCGAGCGCGTGCCGGAGTTGCGCTGCGGGTAGCCCTGCCCGCATGACCATCGCGATCGTCGTCGTCATCTGTATCGTCCTGCTGATCCTCGCCTTTCTGGCGCCACGGCTCTCGCGCTACCCCCAGCGCGGGGTACAGAAGACCTACAGCGCCGGCGGCAATACCGCCGGCAAGGCGCCCGGCAAGCTCGGGACCTGGCTGCGCAAGCCGTTCGACAGCGCCAACAAGTGGACCGGCAAGAGCGGCTCCGCCGGCCGCCGCGGGCGCGACAAGGCGCCCTTCTAGGCTCCGCCCCCTCAGCGTCTGGACACCTGTTCGACGGCGCTGGACCCTACCGCGCCGGCGGCGTTCAATGACCGGCGGAGTGGTTTCCGAGCCGTACTACGCGACGCTGTCCGACGCCGAGCTCAAGGGTGTGGCCAGCCGCCTCGTGGCTGAGCTCGAGCAGTCGTCGCCGGGGCATGAGCCGGCTGTCCTGTGCGAGATCGCGATTGTCCGCGAGGAGATGATCGACAGGCTGCGGCGCCGGGGCGACGACGGTGACGGCCAAGGGAGCGTTCGGGAGCCGCGCCGCCCCCGCCCCGGCAGCGGCGGCGCGCAGGCGACGGTCGTCCCGGGGCAATAGTTGCTGTGCTCAGTGACGTCGCTGACTGGCTGCGGGTTCGCGACGCCCTGAACAGCATCACCGAGAGGAACGGAGTCCGCGGGGGCCCGGGGCGCGCCGGGGTGGCCGAACGTCGGTCTTCTCCCCTCAGGAGGGGGCAGGACCGACGTCCAGGCTTCGGGGCCGGGCGGTAGCGACGACCGCGGGCAGGCCGCGCCCGCGGCACCCGTCTGCTTCCCTCGGTGATGCTGTTCCGGCCGCCGCGGCGCTGCTAGCGACGCAACTAGTCGCCGGCGGACTGGCGCAGCAGCGTCCCCGTCGTCTGCTCGAGGATCTTGCGCCAGGCGCGGGTGCGCTCCTTCTCGGCCGCGAAGTGCTTGACCACCTTGCGCACGCGGGTGGCCGAGATCTGGATGCCGTGGCGCTCGCAGACCTGGCGCAGCTGGCCGTAGTCCTCTGAGAGCTTGAGCGTCACCGACTCGAAGCCGTGGCGGGCGATCTCCACGCGGCTCGTGAAGTTCATGATCGAGGTCTGGAACATGAGCTCGTCGTTGGGCTCGGGCTCGACGAGCACGATGTCCACCCCGGGGTAGCGCTGCTCCCACTGGCGCGCCATCTCGTGCAGGCGCTGGTAGGCCAGCAGCTTGAACGACTGGTAGCCGATCTGGGGGAAGCCCATGTCGCTGACGTGGCGCACCTTCGTGCCCAGCAGCCCGGACGTCGTCTTGCTGAAGTCGTTGACGTAGGGCACGAGGGGGTTGACCACGACGACGAACTTGGCGCCCGCCTCGACGGCGATGTCGAGGTTGGTGGTCGAGACGATCCCGCCGTCGACGAGCTCGCGGTCCTTGACGCGGACGGGCTTGTAGACCATGGGCAGCGCGGTCGACGCACGGACCGCGGTGGAGATCGGGACGTCGTCCCAGTCGTTGGCGCCGAAGACGATGCGCTCGCAGGTGTCGAGGTCGGTGGCCACGAGATAGAGCTCGTTTTCGAGCAGGCGGAAGTCGTCGGTGCGATCGGGATCGTTGAGCACGGCGCGCACGTACTCCTCGATCCCGGAGCCCGAGTACATGCCGCTGGGCAGCGCCTCGGCCAGGCTGAGGACGACGTCCATCGCGGTGATCGAGCCGAGCTGCCCGACGAGGCTGCGGGCGATGCTCGCCAGCTTCAACGGCAGATTGACGCCGGTGCGCGCGAACTCCACCAGGTTGGGACGCAGCAGCGTCCCGACGTCGATGTCGCGGAAGGGCGTGGGCGCCTGCTGGTTGACGACGCGCATCATCTCCTCGGGGGTGATGCCGTTGGCCGCCATCGAGGCCACGAAGGCGCCGGCGCTGGTGCCGACGTACACGTCGAACTGGTTGACCGTGCGGTTGACCGCCAGCAGGTCGATCGCGCGCAGGGCGCCGATCTCATAGACGCCGCCGGTGAAGCCGCCGCCGCCCAGCACGAGCGCCGTCTTCGAGCGGCGCGCGCGGCGCTTGCCCTTCGCGGCGGCGGTGCGCCGCTGCTTGCCCGCCTCGAGGTCGACGACCTTCCCCATGCGTGACGGAGAGTACGGCCGGCGCGACTCTCCGTTACATCTGGTGTTCTACGGTCCCGCCGCATGCGTTATCGGGTACGTGCACTGGTCGTCTCGCTGGTCGCCGCGCTCGCCGTCCTCCCGGCGGGCGCCGCATCGGCGATCTCGACCCCGACGCTGCGGGCCAAGCTCACCCGCGAGATGCACCACGCGGGCGGCTTCTCGGGCGCCTTCGTGCGCGATCTCGACAGCCAGCGCACGCTGTTCGCCGCCAATGCCGACGCCCCGCGCGCGCCCGCCTCGGTGGAGAAGCTCTACACGACGGCCTCCGCCCTGATGCGCTTCGGGCCCGACGCCACGCTGGCCACGAGCGTTGCCGGGCGCGGCTTCCTCGACCCCGACGGGGTCTGGCGCGGCGACCTCTACCTGCGCGGCGGCGGCGACCCGACGCTCGGCCGCGACGACCTGCAGCGCCTCTCGCGCGCGGTCGGCGCCGCCGGGATCCTGCGCGTCGACGGATCGGTCCTCGGCGACGAGTCGCGCTTCGACCTCCTGCGCGGCTCCTTCGACACCGGCGGCGCCTACGACCGCGACATCGGCGGGGTCCTGAGCGCGCTGGCCTTCAACCGCGGCTTCTCGAAGGACGGTCGGCCCGCCGCCCAGGCCGCGGGCCAGTTCGCCAAGGCCCTGCGCGGCGACGGCATCCGCGTCGAGGGGCGCAGCGGCGCGGGCACCGCACCGGCCCAGGCGCAGGAGCTCGCCACCGTGGCCTCCCCGCCGATGCGCGACATCATCCGCCTGACCAACGTCCCCTCCGACAACTTCCTGGCCGAGATGCTGATCAAGGACCTCGGCGCCGAGTTCGCCGGTGCGGGCACCACCGCCGCGGGCGTCGGCGTCGTCCGCACCCAGCTCGGCGCCTTCGGCCTGACCCCGCAGGTGGTCGACGGGTCCGGGCTCTCGCGCGCCGATCGCACCACCCCGCGCCAGGTCGTGCACCTGCTCGAGGCGATGCACGGCCAGGACGTCGCGGGCGCGTTCGAGGGGTCGCTCGCGGTCGCCGGGCGCACGGGGACGATCCGCAGGCGCATGCGCGGCACGGCGGCGCAGGACCGCTGCCGCGCCAAGACGGGAACGCTCATCGGGGTCAGCGCGCTGGCCGGCCTCTGCGACTCCGCCGGCGGCCACACGATCGCCTTCGCCATGCTCATGAACCGCACGAACGTCACCCGCGCGCACGGCGTGCAGGACCGGGTGGCCGCGGCGATCGCGCGCTACAGCGGGACCTGAGGGCTGCCGCGGGCGCAGTACGCGTAGAGGACGTCGGGCGCGCGCTCCTCGTTGTCGCGCCCGTCGGTGCGACGCACCTCGACGAAGCCGTGGCGCGCGTAGAAGCGCTGCGCACCCGTGTTCGAGGCGAATGTCCACAGCCGCAGACCGTGTGGTCGCTCGCGCTTGGCGACCGCCAGCAGGCGCGCGCCGATCCCGTGGCCGGTGCGCGCCGGGTCGACGTAGAGGTGGTCGACCCAGTCGTCCTCGAGCACGAGGATGCCGGCGAGCGCGCCGGCATCGTCCAGCGCGACCCACAGCTCGCAGTCCTCGACGATGTGCGAGGCGAAGTAGCCGCGCACGTCCTCGTCGTCGTGCACGCCCGCCGGGATCGAGCCCGCACGCAGCGCGGCCGCGCGCGCACGCAGGTAGAGGTCCGCCGCGTCGCGGGCGTCGGCCACCTCACCGCGACGGATCGCGGGCTCCATGCCCGCGATTGTCTCAGGCGGGGGCGAGCGCGGCGGCCGGAGCGCGGCGCTGCGCGGTGGTGCCCGCGACGATCAGGAGCGCGGCGACGCCGAGGAGCACCAGGCCGCCGCCGACCGAGCCCCAGGCCAGCGCGGAGAGGATCGGGAAGTCGGCGCCGGCGCTGACGCCGGTGTCGACGCCGCGCGAGCCGTCGGCGTTCATGACCACGACCGACCAGTCGCCGTGCTTGACGTCCCACGTGACGGTCTGCATGCCGGTGCCGCGGGCCGAGGCGACCCAGATGCGCTTGGAGGCGGGCGTGGCGGGGTGGGCCGAGCCCGGCTCGGCGCGGTACTTGGCACGGAACGGATCGGAATCGAAGTCGGTCACCGTCGTGTGCGACGTGCCGCGCAGGTAGGTGGAGACGTCCTTGGTGCGCGCGATGCCGACGAAGACCGGCTTGTCGTTGCGCGAGGAGACCTCGAGGCGCACGTGGCCGTAGCGGTCGTGGCCCATGAGCCAGCCAGGGCCGTAGTTGTCGACGTCGAGGCTGTCGGTGGCGATGGCGGCCGTGTGCGTGGCGAAGCGCTGGGTATCGGTGGAGATGTAGCCCTGCTCGTCCTTCTTGCTGTCGGCCCACAGCAGCACTCCGCCCACGGCGAGCAGCCCGAGCGAGAGGAGGCCGACGATGACGCCGACCACCACCGAGGTGGTGCGCGCGGCGCTGGAGCGCTGCGGCGGGGTCTGTGGCGTCGTCTCGGGCATGGCTGCAGCGTGGCAGGGCATCGGCGCTCCGGCCCGAGAGGCAACAGGCATCCGGGGGTGCGGCTGCCTGCACCCGCCCGTGTCGGGTCACCCCCGCCCTCAGAGGTGGACGAGGACCACGATCGCGGCAGCCAGCGCGGCCAGGGCGGTGGCGACGGCGATGAGCGCGAGCGCGCGCGGTTGGGCCTGCACGCCGGCATCCGTGTAGGCGTGGCGCCCTCGGCGCCAGACGGCGCCGGCGACCGCGCCCAGCGCCGCGCCCACGACCAGCAGGCCGGGCGCCTCGCGGTGGGCCGCCACGCTGAGCATGACTCCCGCCAGCGCGACGAAGCCGAGCGCGCTGCGCTGCCACGCGAGCCCCGTGCGCTCACGCGCCAGCCCAGGGCGGTCGTCAATTGATGGCATCGACCACCAGCGCCACGGTCACGATCACGCCGACCACGGCGACGCCGGCGGCGAGCACCCGCGGCGCCCCGGTCGGCAGCGGCTCGTCGAGGCGCAGCGCACGCTCGTTCGCCTCCCAGCGCCGGTAGCTCAGCAGCGCGAGGCCGAGACCGAGCAGGATCGGCGGCAACGCCACGATCAGGCGGGTCGCGCGCGAGTCGAAGTCCAGCAGCTGTCCTGCCGCGAGGCCGCCGCCGATGAGGGCGAGCGCGGTGCGGTTCCAGGCCAGGTAGGTCCGCTCGTTGGCCATCGTGAAGCGCGGATCGGGTTCGTGCCCGACCGCGCGCGGATCACTTCGTCGCGCCATCGAGCAGCCCGAGCAGCCCGGGCTCGTCGAGGACGGGGACGTCCAGCGACTCGGCCTTGGTCAGCTTGGAGCCCGCGTTCTCGCCGGCCACGACGTAGTCGGTCTTCTTGGACACACTCGACGTCACGCGTCCGCCGGCGGCGACGATGCGCTCGCTCGCCTGCTCGCGTGTGAGGTCGGGGAGTGTGCCGGTGAGGACGAAGGTCTTGCCCGCCAGCGGTCCCTCGCCGGGCGGTGGCCCCTCGAGCTCGAGCGAGACGCCCTCGCCGCGGAGGTCGTCGAGGAGCGCGCGCATCTGTGGGTCGGCGAGCTGCTCGGCGATCTTCACGGCCATCTTGGGCCCGACGCCCTGGGTGGCCTCGATCTGCTCGGGCGTGGCGGCCAGGAGCGCATCGATGGTGCGGAAGTGCTGCGCCAGGTTGCGCCCTGTCACGTAGCCGACCTCCTCCAGGCCCACGGCGAAGAGCACGCGGCCGAAGGGCCGGTCCTTGGAGGCGGCGATGTTCTCCACCGTGCGCTCGGCGCTGATCTGGCCCCAGCCCTCGAGCTCGGTGAGCTGCTCGACGCGCAGCCGGTAGTAGTCGCCCGGGGTCTTGACCAGGCCCGCCTGCTGGAGCTGGGCGACCTGCTTCTCGCCCAGGCCGTCGATGTCCATCGCCCCGCGCGAGACGTAGTGCTTGAGCAGCTGCCAGCGGCGCTCGGGGCACTCGCGGTTGGGGCACTTGGTGAAGACCTCGCCCTCGATCTTGATCGTCTCGGTCTTGCAGAACGGGCAGCGCTTGGGCGGGCGCGGGATCCGCGGGCGCTTCTTGTTCTCGACCACGTGGGGCGCGGGCGAGAGGACCTGCGGGATGACGTCGCCGGCGCGCAGCACGATGACGTCCTCGCCGGGGCGCAGGTCCTTGCGGACGAGGTCCTCCTCGTTGTGCAGCGTCGCCAGCTTGACCGTCACGCCGCCGACGTGGACGGGCTCGAGCTCGGCGAACGGGTGCATGTCGCCGAACTTGCCGACGTTCCACTGCACGCCGTTGAGGCGCGTGATCGCCGTGGTGGGCGGGAACTTCCAGGCGATGGCCCAGCGCGGATCGCGCCCGACGACGCCGAGCCGGCGCTGCAGCTCGACGTCGTCGACCTTGACCACGACGCCGTCGATCTCGAAGTCGAGCTGGCCGCGGCGCTGCTCCCAGGAGCGGCAGCGGGCCACGACCTCGTCCTCGGTGGTCAGCCGCGCGACGTCGTCGTTGACGCGGAAGCCATGCTCCTTCAGCCACTGCAGCGCGTCCCAGTGGCTGGCGAAGGAGATGCCGTCGGTGACGCCGACGCCGTAGGACCACATGGACAGCGGGCGCTCGGCCATGAGCTTCGGGTCGAGCTGGCGGATGGTCCCGGCGGCCGAGTTGCGCGGGTTCATGAAGGTCGAGAGGCCCCGCTCGGCGCGGCGCTCGTTGAGCGCGGCGAAGTCGGCCAGCGACATGTAGACCTCGCCGCGAACCTCTAACAGCTCCGGGACGTCGTCGCCGTCGATGCGCAGCGGGATCGTCGGGATCGTGCGCAGGTTGTGGGTCACGTCCTCGCCGACCTCGCCGTTGCCGCGCGTGGCCCCGGTCTCGAGCACGCCGTTGCGATAGACGAGCGAGATGGCCAGACCGTCGATCTTGGGCTCGGCGACGTACTGGAACTCGGGGTCCTCGATGCCCTCGCGCGCGAGGTGGTTGCGCATGCGGTCGATCCACGCGCGCAGCTCCTCCTCGCTGCGGGCATTGGCCAGCGAGAGCATCGGCTGGCGGTGGGTGACCTTGGTCAGGGCCGAGACCGGCTCGCCGCCGATGCGCTGTGTTGGCGAGTCGGGCGTCAGCAGCTCGGGGTGCTCGCCCTCGATGGCGCGCAGCTCGTCGAGCAGCTTGTCGTACTGGTCGTCGGTGATGCTCGGGTCGTCGAGCACGTAGTAGCGGCGACCGTGCTCGGTGAGCTCCTCGCGCAGCTGCGCGGCTCGGGCGACGACGTCCTTCGGAGCGCTCACTGCACCTCGCGGGCGGCCGGGGCCAGCAGCCGCGCCAGGTCGTACTTGGTCAGCGCGTCCATGCCGGAGAGGTCGGTGAGGTCGAAGTGCACCGGCGTGACGGCGATGTGGCCGGCGTGGACGGCGGCGAGGTCGGTCCCCGGCTCGTCGTGGAAGCCGGGGTCGGCTCCGTAGATCCAGTAGCGCCGGCCACCGTCCTCGTCCTCGGCGTCGAGCTTGAGCTCGTCGCGGTAGATGCGCTTGCCCAGCCGCGTGACCTGCACGCCGTGCGGCTCGCCGGCGGGGACGTTGATGTTCAGCAGCGTGCCGGTGGGCAGCGGCACCTCGTGGAGCTGGCCGACCACGCGTGCGACGAAGTCGGCGGCGCGCTCGAAGGCGAAGCGGCTGCCGAGGCGGAAGTCCATCTCGCGTGCGTTGGACTGCTGGGAGACCGCGATGCCCGGGATGCCGAGCACGAGCGCCTCGAGCGCGGCGGCCACCGTGCCCGAATAGGTGATGTCGTCGCCCAGGTTGGAGCCGTGGTTGATGCCGGCGACCACGATCTCGGCGTCGAACCCCTCGACGAGGCCGAGCTTGGCCAGCCGCACGCAATCGACCGGCGTCCCGTCGGTGGCGAAGCCGCTCGTGCCGTCCTCGAACGGCACCTCCTGGACCCACAGCGGCCGGCGCGTGGTGATCATCCGGGCGAACGCGGAGCGGTTGCCGTCGGGGGCGACGACCAGCAGCTCGATCTCGGGCACCTGCAGGAGCGCCCGGCGCATGGCCTGCAGCCCCTCGGCCTCGATGCCGTCGTCGTTGGTGAGCAGAACCTGCATCGAACCGTCATCCTATCCTGTCAAGGACCCTTGACACATACCGCTGCGCTATGTAAAGCTTACTTGACAGTGCGCAACGACGTCCGCCTCCTCCGCACGGCGCGTGACCTCTCGCAGGGAGCGCTCGCCGACGCCCTCGGCGTCTCACGCCAGACGATCAACGCGATCGAGACGGGGCGCTACCTGCCGTCGCTGCCGCTGGCCTTCGGCCTCGCTCACTTCTTCGAGACGACGGTCGAGCAGATCTTTCACCCCGACTCCGAGGAGATCCCGACATGAAGACCTTCTGGATGTCCGCCAACGGCCAGCTCACCCTCGGCCTCGTCCTCGTCGCGGCCGTCTTCGCCGCCTTCGCCGCGGGCGGCGACGCCGGCTACGGCCTCGTGAGCGCCGCGCTCGTGCTCGCCTTCCTGCTGCTCGTCTACTTCGGCCGGCGCCGCAGCGACACCCTCGACGTGATGAGCGGGATCGGCGACGAGCGCGCCAAGCTGCTGTACACGCGCGCCGTCGCCTTCTCGGGCACGGTGATGTCGTTCGTGCTGCCGATCTGGTGGCTCGTGACCGTTGCCCAGGGCGACCCCAACGAGGTGCTGACCTGGTGCTGCGCGATCTTCGGCGCCACCTTCGTCCTCGCGGTCGTCGTGCTCGCGCGGCGGTCCTAGCGCGCGAAAGCTTGCGCTAAGCCTGTCTTCACCTGCCCTTCACCACCGGCCCTACGCTGCATTGCATGCTCTTCCGTGACCCCACCCGGTGCCCGAACTGCCGCGAGCGGGTCACGCCCTACGCCGCGGGGTGCGCGCTGTGCGGCGCCGACCTCGACCCCCGGCGCTGGCAGCCCCAGCCGTCGCCGCTGCGGCGGCTGATGGACGGGCGCCGGCGCCGGCGCCCCGCCGGCTGAGCGACCGCGGCCTATGCTGGGCGGGTGAACGACTACCGCCTCAACCGCCTCTTCCACCCGGATTCGGGGCGCTGCCTCGCGATCGCCGTCGACCACGGGATGCCGGGCGAGCCCGACCTCCTGGAGGGCATCGAGGACATGGAGGCGGTCGTCGACGCCCTCGTCGCCGCCGATCCCGAGGCCCTGCTGCTCACGCCCGGCCAGGCCGAGCTGCTGCAGCGCAAGGTCGGGCGCGCCAAGCCGGCGCTCGTCCTGCGCGTCGACACCGGCAACGTCTTCGGGCGCGAGGTCCCCGAGCGTCCCTCCTCGTGGATGTACGACGACCCGGCCGGCCTCGCCGTGCGCCTCGACGCCGCGTGCGTGATCGTCAACCTGCAGGACTCGCCGGGCCAGCCGTCGCTGCGCGAGACCTGCGTGCAGAACATCATGCGCCTGCGCGCCGAGTGCGACCGCGCGAGCATGCCGATGATGGTCGAGCCGGTGCCGATGGCCCCGAACACCGCGGGCTACGACGTGCACCGCGACGCCGAGCGCCTGCGCGGCCTCGTCCGCCAGGCCACCGAGCTGGGCGCCGACCTCATCAAGTGCGACCCGCTGCCCGACGCGGCCGACTTCGCCCGCGTCGTGCGCACCGCGCGCGTCCCCGTGCTGGTGCGCGGCGGCGGGCGCATCTCCGACGAGGAGGTGCTGCGCATCACGGCCGAGGTCCTGGCCGCGGGCGCGCTCGGCCTGGTCTACGGACGCAACGTCATCCAGCACGACGACCCGACGGCGATGACCCGCGCGCTCGCGGCGCTCGTGCACGAGCACGCGACGGCCGACGCGGCGCTGGCGCTGCTGGCGTAGTCGTCCGCCTCGCGCTGGGCGGCGCGTGCGCGGCGCTTAACAGCATCATCGAGGGGAAGGGAGTGTGCCCGGGCGCGAGCCCTCGCCGGTCGTCCTCCCGCGAACTGCGTCCGGATTACTCCCGGAAACCGGGAGCAATCCGGACAGTTCGGGCACCTCGCGCCCGCGAGCGCTCGCGAGCGCTCCGACCACCGCTGACTCCCTTCCCTCGATGCTGCAGTAAGCGCCGCGCAGCGCCGCTCGCGCAGGCGGACGACCGGCGCAACGGCCAGCCGCCCGACTGAAAGGATCCCTGACATGACGAAGATCGCGGTCACAGGAGGCAGCGGGAAGGCCGGGCGCGCCGTCGTCCGGCATCTGCTCGAGCAGGGCCACGAGGTGCTCAACGTCGACCGGGTGCCCTCCGCCGAGTCGAGCGGGCCGGACTCGCCGGCGCCCTTCATCTACGCCGACCTCACCGATTACGGGCAGACCGTCGAAGCGCTCGGCAACGCCGAGAAGCTGCCGGGCATCGAGGCGGTCGTCCACCTCGCGGCCATCCCCTCCCCCGTGCACGCGACGCCGGACCTCACCTTCCGGACGAACATCACGAGCACCCACACCGTGTTCTCCGCGGCCGCGCGGCTGGGTCTCGAGCGCGTCGTGTGGGCCTCGAGCGAGACGACGCTCGGCCTGCCGTTCCAGACGCCGCCCGACTACGCCCCGGTCGACGAGGAGCACGAGCTGCGCCCGGAGTCCTCCTACGCGCTCTCGAAGGTCCTCGGCGAGGAGATGGCGCGCCAGTTCCACCGCTGGAGCGGCATTCCGATCGTGGGCCTGCGCTTCTCGAACGTCATGGAGCGCCACGACTACGAGCTCTTCCCCGGCTTCTGGGACGACCCGCAGCTGCGCAAGTGGAACCTGTGGGGCTACGTCGACGAGAGCCACGTGGCACAGAGCGTGCTCTGCGCACTTGAGGCCGATGTGGCCGGCGCCGACTCGTTCATCATCGCCGCCGCGGACACCGTCATGCAGCGCCCGAGCCGCGAGCTGATGGCCGAGGTCTTCCCCGGGGTGCCCGTCCGCGACGGCGTGCAGGGCACCGACACCCTGCTGAGCATCGACAAGGCCCGCCGCGTGCTGGGCTACTCGCCGGACTTCACGTGGAGGGAGCTCTTCTGATGGACCAGGTCAGACTCGGCGCCACCGGGCTGCACGTCTCGCGCGTGTGCCTGGGCATGATGAGCTACGGCAACGACTCCGATCGCCCGTGGGTGCTCGACGAGGCGAGCGCGGAGCCGATCATCCACCGGGCGGTCGAGGCCGGCGTCACCTTCTTCGACACGGCCGACGTCTACTCGCAGGGCGCCAGCGAGGTCGCCACCGGGCGGCTCGTGCACCAAGTTCCTCTCGCGCGACGAGGCGGTGATCGCCACCAAGGTCCACGGGCAGATGACCCCGGGCCCCAACGGGCGCGGGCTGTCGCGCAAGCACATCCTCGCCGCGATCGACGCCTCGCTGCAGCGCCTCGACATGGACTACGTCGACCTCTACCAGATCCACCGCTGGGACCCGCACACGCCGATCGAGGAGACGATGGAGGCCCTCCACGACGTCGTGCGGGCCGGCAAGGCGCGCTACATCGGCGCCAGCAGCATGCACGCCTGGCAGTTCGCCAAGGCCCAGCACGTGGCCGAGCGCAACGGGTGGACGCCCTTCGTCTCCATGCAGAACCACGTCAACCTCCTCTACCGTGAGGAGGAGCGCGAGATGATCCCCCAGTGCATCGACCAGGGCGTCGGGGTCATTCCGTGGAGCCCGCTGGCGCGCGGCTTCCTCACGGGGACGCGCACCCGGGAGGGCGAGCGCCGCACGACGCGCGCGGAGACCGACGCCTTCCAGGACAGCCTGTACGGGCGTCCGGAGGACTTCGATGTCATCGACCGCCTCAACGAGGTGGCTGGTGAGCGCCACGAGTTCCCGGCGCAGGTCGCGCTCGCCTGGCTGCTGCACAAGCCGGGCATCACCGCCCCCATCGTCGGCGCCACCAAGCTCGAGCACCTCGAGCAGGCCATCGCCGCCGCCAATCTGATGCTGTCGGCCGAGGAGATCGAGCGCCTGGAGGAGCCCTACGTGCCCCACCCGGTGCTCGGGCACGACTAGCCGCCGTGGACGGCCCCGCGCCCAGCCCGCAGGAGACCTGGGACGCGCTCTTCAGCGAGTTCTACCTGCGCGCCTACGCCGACGAGGAGGCCGACGCCGATGCCGGCGCGCAGGCGCAGAGGGCGGCGCGGCTGGCGGCCTGCCCGGCGGGCGGCGACCTGCTCGACGTGCCGTGCGGGTACGGGCGCCACTCGATCCCACTGGCGCGCGCCGGCTACCGCGTGGTCGGCGTCGACCGCTCCCGGACGCTGCTCGCCGAGGCGCGCCGCCGCGCCGGCGAGGGCCCGCCCGAGCTCGTCGAGGCCGACTACCGCGAGCTGCCGTTCGCCGACGAGTCCTTCGACGCGGCGCTCAACCTCTTCAGCTCACTGGGCTACCTCGGCGACGAGGAGGACGTCAAGGTGCTGGAGCAGATCCGCCGGGTCCTGCGCCCGAGCGGGCGCCTGGTCATCGAGACCATGCACCGTGACCTCGCCGTGAGCGGCTTCCGCGAGCGCGATTGGCGGCTGCTCGGCGAGGGCCGCCTGCTGCTCGAGCAGCGCACCTTCGACGCCGCCGCCGGGATCGCCCAGACGACCCAGACGCTGATCGACACGGACGGCGGGCGCGACTCGCGCACGTTCTCGGTCCGGCTCTACACCGCCACCGAGCTCGTGGCCATGCTGACACGCGCCGGCTTCGACGACGTCCGCTGCTACGGCGACCTCGAGGGCGGCCCGTTCGACGCGACGACGCGACTGGTCATCGTCGCCCGGCCGGCGCTAGCGCAGGAAGTTGGGCAGCTGCTGGCGCAGCACGGTGTAGCCCTGGCGCGTCGCTCCGCTCGGGGTGGTCAGGCCCGCGTCGAAGCGCGCATCGCAGCCCGCGCCGGTCCAGTTGTAGACATACGCGCGATCCACGCCGCTCGAGTGGTAGGTGCGCGCGAGCTTGAACATGTTCTTCAGCCGGCTGGCGGCGCGCGACGTGCTGCACGGGAAGCTGCGACCGAACTTCACGATCCCTCCGGTCTCGGTGAACCAGAAGTTCGTCGACCGGTTGTACCTGTGCGCCTGGCGAATGATGCTCGAGGTGAACGTCGTGCGCACGCGGTTGACGTCGCCGTAGTTGTGGATCCCCACGAGCGTGGCCCGGCGGCGGAAGGTCGCCGACAGCGCGCGATACCAGGTCTGCATGTAGCGCTCCACGCCGGTCTGGTCGAGGACGTCGAGCGCCACCACCGCGCACGACGAGCAGTGCCCCTTGACCATGCGGTACATCTCGCGGAAGAACTGCGCGGCCCGGGTCGGGCTGCGGTAGGTCGGCTGACTGGCGTGGTTGGCCTCGTTCCAGGTGCCGAACTCGCGCACGCCGAGGCCGCGGAAGTACTGCACCAGGCGCCCGACCTTCGACCGGTACTGCGCGACCGAGGGCAGCGTGGCCTTCCTGATCACGAGCGTGTCGCTGGAGACGTGCAACAGGACCGAGAAGCCGTCGCGGCGGGCGCGCAGCACGAACGCCCGGGCCGCCAGCCGGGCGGCGGTGTTGTCCATCGCGTTCCACGCGATGAAGTAGCGCACACGCTTGAACTTCGCGCGCTGGAAGGCCGGCTGGTCGAACATCGCGACCGACTGGTCGCCGATGCCCACCCGGACGGCCGTCCGTGCCTGGGCGGCGGTCGGGATGAGGGCCAGGCACGCGGCCAGAGCGGCGAGCACGAGTAGAAGGCGTCGGGGCATCCTCTCCCAAACTAGCGGGGCGCACCGCAGTTGCGGGGGCGCGTAGGAACCCTGACAGTCAGTACGCCACCGAGGCCAGGTACAGCCCGTGTGCCGGGGCGGTGTCGCCGGCCTCGACGCGCGGGCGCCCGGTGAGCAGCGTGCGGAAGGACTCCACGGAGCGCCGGCCGGTGGCGACCTCGAGCATCGTCCCCACCAGGGCGCGGTTCATGTGGCGCATGAAGGTGTCGGCCGTGATCCAGAACTCGAGCAGGTCGCCGGCCCGCTGCCAGTGCGCCTCGAGCACGTCGCGCTCGAAGCGCACGTGCTCGGTCTGGGTGGGCGTGAAGGCCGTGAAGTCATGGGTGCCGGGCAGCGCCGCGGCGCACGCCTCCAGGGCTTCGACGTCGATGCGGCGCGGCCACCACAGCGCGCGGCCACGCTCGAAGGGCGAGCGCGGACGGCGCGTGAGCATCCGGTAGCAGTAGGTGCGCGAGCGCGCGTCGCGGCGCGCGTCGAAGCCGTCGGGCGCCTCCGCGCAGGCCACCACCGCGACGTCGGGGGCCAGGACCGCGTTCAGCGCGGTCGGCTCGGCCGGCGCGCCCTCGTAGGAGGCGACCTGCCCCCATGCGTGCACACCGCGGTCGGTGCGCCCCGCGACGGTCAGCGCCACCTGCCGGCGCAGCAGCGTCGCCAGCGCGCGCTCGATCTCCTCCTGCACCGTGCGCAGCCCCGGCTGGCTCGACCAGCCCGCGAAGTCGGTGCCGTCGTACTCGATGTCCAACCGGGCCGTGGGCACCGCCGGCGCCTACGGGCGCGTGGCGCCGTTGACGCCCAGCATCACCGAGTACAGCGAGGTCGTCGCGCAGATGAACAGGCGGTTGCGCTTGGGGCCGCCGAAGACGACGTTGGCGACGCCCTCGGGCACGCGCACCTTGCCCAGCAGGGTGCCGTCGGGGTCGTAGCAGTGCACGCCGTCGCCCGCGCTCGTCCACAGCCGCCCGTCGGTGTCGAAGCGAAAGCCGTCGAAGATGCCCTCGGTGCAGGTGGCGAAGACCTCGCCGCCGGAGAGCGTGCCGCCGGGTCCGACGTCGAAGGCGCGGATGTGCCGCGGCCCGTCGGGGACGTGGGTGACGCCGGTGTCCGAGACGTAGAGGCGCGCCTCGTCGGGGGAGAAGGCCAGGCCGTTGGGGCGCACGAAGTCGTCGGCGGCGATGCGGCACGTACCCGAGCCCGGATCGACGCGGTAGAGGTTGGAGGCGCCGATCTCGCTCTCGGCCCGATGGCCCTCGTAGTCGCTGTCGATGCCGTAGGTGGGGTCGCTGAACCACACCGCCCCGTCGGAGGCGACGACGACGTCGTTGGGGCTGTTGAGGCGCTTGCCCTCGAAGCCGTCGGCGATCACCGTGATCGAGCCGTCGTGCTCGGTGCGCTCGATGCGCCGGGCGCCCTGCGAGCAGCTCACGAGCCGGCCCTCGCGGTCGACCGTGTGCCCGTTGGTGTAGCCGGCGGGCGACCGGAAGACGCCGACGTTGCCCGTGGGCTCGTCCCAGCGCAGGATGCGGTCGTTGGGGATGTCGCTCCAGACCAGGTAGCGCCCGGCCGCGAAGTAGGCCGGGCCCTCGGCCCAGCGGGTGCCCTCGAAGAGCTGCTCGACGCGTGCGCTGGTGCGCACGAGGCGCCCGAAGCGCTCGTCGAGGATCTCGTACTCCTGCGCAGCCAGGGCTGCGGCCCGCCTCAGACCAGCTCGAGGAAGACCATCTCGGTCGCGTCGGAGCGACGCGGCCCGAGCTTGAGGATGCGCGTGTAGCCGCCCGGGCGCTCCGCGTAGCGCGGCGCGACCTCCTCGAAGAGCTTGTGCACGGTGAACTTGTCCTGCCCCAGGGCGCTGAGCGCCTGGCGGCGGGCGTGCAGGTCGCCGCGCTTGGCCAGCGTGATGAGCTGCTCGAGCTCGGGCTTGACCGCCTTGGCCTTGGCCTCGGAGGTCTTGATGCGCTCGTGCTGGATGACCTCCTTGCAGAGGTTCGCCAGCAGCGCCTTGCGGTGCGAGGCGCTGCGGCTCAGCTTGTGGCGGGTCTTCTGGTGGCGCATCGGGGCCTGATCCTAGTCGTCTCTAGTCGTCGCGGAGGTTCAGGCCGCGCGCGTGCAGCGTCTCGATCACTTCGTCGATCGACTTCTTGCCGAAGTTCGGGATCGCGTTGAGCTCGCCCTCGGACTTCGAGATGAGGTCGCCGACGGTCTGGATGCCGGCGCGCTTGAGGCAGTTGTACGAGCGCACGCCGAGCTCGAGCTCCTCGATGAGGATGTCGTGCATCGGGCCGGCGGGGCCGCCCCCGCCGTTCAGCGCGCCCGCGCCGTCGCCCTCGAGCTGGCCGGCCGGGCCGGCGCGCAGCTCCTCGATGCGGTCGGCGTCGGTGAAGATCGCCAGCTGGGCGATGAGGATCTCGGCGGCCTCGCGCAGCGCGGCCTGCGGGTCGATCGACCCGTCGGTCTCGATGTCGAGCGTGAGCTTGTCGTAGTCCGTGCGCTGGCCGACGCGCGCCTGCTCGACGGCGTAGGCGACGCGCCGCACCGGCGAGAAGATCGAGTCGATCGGGATGACGCCGATCGGCTGGTCGGGGGACTTGTTGTCCTCCGACGGGCGGTAGCCGCGGCCACGGCCGATCGTGAGGTAGAGCTCGAGCTTGGTCTTCTTCTCGAGCGTGGCGATGTGGACGTCGGGGTTGAGGATCTCCACGCCGGCGGGCAGATCGATGTCCTGCGCGGTGATCTCGCCCGGGCCGGTGACCACCAGCGGCGCCTCGACCTCGGTGGCGTCGGAGTGCATGCGGCACACGATGCCCTTGAGGTTGAGGACGATGTCGGTGACGTCCTCGGTGACGCCCTTGATGGTCGAGAACTCGTGGGCGACGCCCTCGATGCGCACGCTCGTCACGGCCGCGCCGGCCAGCGAGCTCAGCAGCACCCGCCGCAGCGAGTTGCCGAACGTGTAGCCGAAGCCGCGGTCCAACGGCTCGATGGCGAACGAGCCGCGGTTGTCCTCCACGTGTTCGGAGGTGATGCGGGGGATCTGGAAGTCGAGCATCGGGGGTCCTGACTGTCGTTTCACTGCGCGCCGCGCGACGAGAGAGTGCGGCGGCGCGCTTCGGGTGTCTCAGATTGCGTCTGCGGTGTTTCTACTTCGAGTACAGCTCGACGATGAGCTGCTCCTGCACCGGCGTCGTGATCTCACGGCGCTCGGGCTTGCGCAGCACCTTGGCGGTGAGCGCGTCATGGTCTGCCTGCAGCCAGGCCGGAACCTGGGCGGTCAGCTCGGTCGCGTCGCGGATGACCGCGTCCGCTCCGGTGCCGACCTTGACGGCGATGACATCGCCGTCGCGGACCTGGTAGCTGGGGATGTCCACGCGCCGGCCGTTGATGGTCCAGTGGCCGTGGCGGACGAGCTGGCGCGCCTGGCGCCGCGAGGCGGCAAAGCCGAGGCGCACGAGGACGTTGTCGAAGCGGCGCTCGAGCAGCGTGAGAAGGTTCTCGCCCGTGATGCCCTCCTGGCGGGAGGCGCGGTCGTAGTAGCGCGCGAACTGCTTCTCGAGCACGCCGTAGTAGCGCTTGGCCTTCTGCTTCTCGCGCAGCTGCACGCGGTACTCCGACTGCTTCTGGCGGCCGCGTCCGTGATCGCCTGGCGGGTAGGCGCGGCGTTCGACGCCGCACTTGTCGGTCAGGCAGCGCTCACCCTTCAGGAAGAGCTTCTGCCCCTCCCGACGGCATTGCTTGCACTGTGCACCGGTGTCTCTAGCCATTCTGCTTCTACCTCAGACGCGGCGCCGCTTGCGGGGGCGGCAGCCGTTGTGGGCCTGCGGGGTGACGTCCTTGACGCCGGTGACCTCCAGGCCGGCGGCCTGGAGCGAGCGGATCGCGGTCTCGCGGCCCGAGCCGGGGCCCTTGACGAAGACCTCGACCTTCTGCAGGCCCTGCTCGATGCCCTTGCGGGCAGCGGCGTCGGCGGTGACCTGCGCGGCGAACGGCGTCGACTTGCGCGAGCCCTTGAAGCCGGCGCCGCCGGCAGACTCCCACGCGATCACGTTGCCCTCACGATCGGTGAGCGACACGATCGTGTTGTTGAAACTGGTTTTGATGTGGGCCTGGCCGATCGGGATGTTCTTCTTCGGCTTGCGGCGGCCGCTGCGGGGGCGCTTCGGTGCGGGCATTCAGTCCTTTACTTCTTGGTGGCCTTCTTCTTGCCCGCGACCTGCATGCGCTTGGGACCCTTGCGCGTGCGAGCGTTGTTCTTCGTGTTCTGTCCGTGGACAGGGAGGCCGCGGCGGTGGCGTAGCCCCCGGTAGCAGCCGATCTCCATCAGGCGCTTGATGTTCTGGGAGCGCTCACGGCGCAGGTCGCCTTCGACCGTCAGCTCGGAGTCGATGAGGTCGCGGAGCTTCGAGACCTCGTCGTCGGTGAGCTCGCGCACGTAGGTGTCGGGGTCGATGCCGGCCTCCTTGAGGAGGCGGTTCGCGGTCGGGCGGCCGATGCCGTAGATGTAGGTCATCCCGACCTCGACGCGCTTGTTGAGCGGGATGTTGATCCCTGCGATACGTGCCATCGGCTTGCTACCCCTGACGCTGCTTGTGACGCGGGTTCTCACAGATCACGAGGACCACGCCGTGGCGGCGGATGATCTTGCACTTCTCGCACATCGGCCTGACCGACGGTCGTACCTTCATGATCCCTTTCGGCTCGGTGACCAGCGAACCGGCTCTGGCTGCCGTGAAGGCTGCCGCTACCGGTCGCGGACGCGCGCTCACGCCGACATGGCGCTTTGCGCGGAGATACTGAAAGATAGCAAAGGCCTGCGCGCCGCCTTCCGCCGGGACGTACGGTACGAACATGGGCGATCACGACGACCTGCTGCTCCGCCACCAACCCGGGCTGAAGTACGACTCGATGGAGCAGTACTTCTGCGACAGCGCCGCGGAATGGACCGACAACCCCGGCAATCAGCTGCGCCGCGCCGACACTGCGCACAGCCTGGGCGACCTGCTGGCCGACGGGTAGCAACCTCAAGCTCTCCTTCCTCGCCGGCACGCACTATCCCGACGGCCAGGAGGTCCGCTCCGACGACCGCATCGGCGACCCCAAGAAGAACTACCGCGAGCAGTACGTCGCGCTGCGCGCCAAACGACCCGACCTGCGCAACCGCATGTACGGCCACGCCGTCGAGGCCGGCGGACGCCTGTGGCTGCAGTACTGGTTCTTCTACTTCTACAACGACTACAACCTGGCGCTCGGGATCGGCCTGCACGAGGGCGACTGGGAGATGGTCCAGCTGCGGATGCACGACGGCGTCCCGGACCTCGCCCTCTACGCCCAGCATCGCCAGGCCGAGAAGCGCCCGTGGGCGCAGGTCGGCAAGGTCCCCAGTGATCCGAACCGGCCGATGGTCTACGTCGCCCGCGGCTCGCACGCCTCCTATTTCGAGCCCGGCTTCCACCAGACCGAGGCGTGGTACGACCTCGCCGACGGCAAGCGCAACTCGCCGCGGACCACGCTGGAGATCGTCGCCGACGACGAGCCACCGTGGATCGCGTGGCCCGGCGTGTGGGGCGACACCCGCGCGCGGGTCGGCGGGATCGACCAGCCGAGCCCGCGCGGCCCGTCGGCCCACGCCCAGTGGACGGACCCCGAGCAGCATGCTGGCCACCGCGTGGGAACCCCAGCGCAAGGACGCCGTCGCGGCGCCCGCGGTGATCATCGGCCGCCGGGCGGGCAGGATGCGCATCGACTTCGACTTCACCCGCCAGGCCGGACCGCCGGCGGCGTCGCTGCAGGTCACGGTCAACTCGCGCGACGAGGCCGGCGTGCCGCCGCGCACCTACACCTTCCAGGTCGCCCAGACGCGCCGGGCACGCTCACGACCGACATCGCGCTCGACCCCGACAAGCACTACGACGTCTACGCGAGCACGACCAGCGGCGACCCGCCCGTCCCGTCGGAGTCGACGCTCACCGAGCTCGGTCCGGCGGGCACGGTGGCCAAGCTGCCGCTCGCCGAGCGGGCCATGGGCGAGTTCGGGCGGCTGGTGGCGCGGGTGCGGGGACAGCTGGGGCGCTGAGTCGATCTGCCGCCGGCGTTGGCGGCGCTTTGCGGCGCAAACAGCATCATCGAGGGGAGGAGTGAGCGGTGGTCGGCGCGCCCGCGGCTCCGCGAGGGCGCTGGTGGCCGAACTGCGTCGGATTTGCTACCGGAAACCGGTAGTAATCCCACGCAGTTCGCGCACGGACGACGACCAGCGGCCGCGCCGCCGCCACTCCCTTCCCCTCGGTGATGCTGTTCGTGCCCGCCGCCAACGCCGCGAGCGAGCGACGACGACTCAGCCCTCGCCGTTCTCCAGATGCCACGGCGTCAGGATCCGCGGCCCCTCGGCGGTGATGGCGATGGTGAACTCGAAGTGGGCGGCCAGCGAGCCGTCCTGGGAGTAGATCGCCCAGCCATCGTCGCCCATGCGCACGCCGTGGCGCCCGGCGTTGACCATGGGCTCGACGGCGAGGACCATGCCCTCCTCCAGCAGCGGCCCGCGGCCCGGATCGCCGTAGTTGGGGATCTGGGGGTCCTCGTGCATCGAGCGCCCGATGCCGTGGCCGACGAGCGAGCGCACGACGCTGAGCCCGTCGCCCTCGACGCGCGCCTGCACGGCGTGCGAGACGTCGCCCAGGCGGTTGCCCGGGCGGCACTGCTCGACGGCGTCGAAGAGCGAGGCCTTCGTGGTCTCCAGCAGCTTGGCGGCCACCGGCGTGATCGCGCCGACCGCGAAGGTCCGCGCGGCGTCGGCCACCCAGCCGTCGAGGATCACGCCGACGTCGATCGAGATGACGTCGCCGCGCTCGAGCCGTAGGGCCCCGGAATGCCGTGCACGACCATCGAGTTGGGCGAGGCGCAGATCGAGCCCGGGAACCCGCGGTAGCCCTTGAAGGCCGGCTCGGCGCCCTGGGAGCGGATGAAGCTGCTCGGCGGCCTCGTCGAGGTCTGCCGTGGTGACGCCCTCGCGGACCTTGCCCTCCAGCAGGCGCAGCGTGCGCACGAGGATCGCGCCCGCCGCAGCCATGCGGTCGATCTCCTGCGGGGACTTCTTGATGATCACAACTCGTCTTCGAGGCGCAGCGTGGCGATCGTGGCGCGAATGTGGTCGTGCACCTCGGTCGGGCTGCGGGTGCCGTCGAAGCGTCGCAGCAGGCCCCGGTCCTCGTAGTACTCGATCAGCGGTTACGTCTGGCGAGTGATAGACGCCCAGGCGCTTGCCGACGGTGGCCTCGCGGTCGTCGTCGCGCTGGACGAGGCGCGAGCCGTCCTGGTCGCAGACCTCGTCGTGCTTGGGCGGATCGGTGTAGACGTTGTAGACGTGGCCGGACTTCACGCACGTGCGCCGGCCTGAGAGGCGGCGGACGATCTCGTCGTCGGGCGCCTCGATGCACAGCACGGCGGTGAGCTGGCGGTCCAGGCGACCGATGGCCTCGTCGAGCGCCTCGGCCTGGCCGACGCTGCGCGGGAAGCCGTCGAGCAGGAAGCCGTCCTGCGCGGCCTCGCTCTCCACGCATTCGAGGATCACGCCGATGATGACCTCGTCGGGCACGAGGTCGCCGTTGTCCATGTACTCCTTGGCCTTCTGGCCGAGCTCGGTCCCGTCCTTCACCGCCTTGCGCAGGATGTCGCCGGTGGCGATGTAGGCCAGGTCGAAGTCCTCCTGCAGGCGCTCGGCCTGGGTGCCCTTGCCCGCGCCGGGCGGGCCGAGAAGGATGAGATTGAGCTCGGACACGGTGGAGACAGGCGAGTTCGCGTGGAGTTCCGAACGGCGCAGGAAGCGTGAGCCGGGCATCGGAAGGCGGAGAGGCCGGGATCCTATTTACTTCAAGGAAGCCCTCGTAGTTGCGCATCATGAGCTGGGCTTCGAGCTGTTTCATGGTATCCAGCGCGACGCCCACCACGATGAGCAGCGAGGTGCCTCCGAAGTAGAAGCTGCGCGTGGCCCCGGTCGTCGCCACCAGCAGCGTCGGCAGGGCTGCGATGGCGGCCAGGTACAGCGCGCCGGGGAAGGTCAGGCGCGCGAGGATGCGATCCAGGAACTCGGCCGTCGGTCTTCCTGGCCTCACGCCCGGGATGAAGCCGCCGTACTTCTTGAGGTTGTCGGCCTGGTCGACCGGATTGAAGGTCACCGCCGTGTAGAAGTACGTGAAGAGGATGATGAAGATCGTCTCGCCGATGACGTAGGGCGCCTTCGACGGGCTGAAGAAGTTCGAGAGGTCCGTGCGCCCACGGCTGCTGGATGAGCTGGCCGACCGTCGGCGGGAAGGCCATGATCGAGGCGGCGAAGATGACCGGGATGACGCCGGCCATGTTGACGCGCAGCGGCAGGTAGGTCTGGCCGCCGCCGCTCATGCGCCGCCCGATGACGCGCTTGGCGTACTGGATCGGGATGCGCCGCTGGCCCTCCTGCATGAAGACCACCGCGGCCACGACCGCGAGCGCGATGAACGGCAGCATGACCTTGAAGACCTGGTCGGGGTTGGTCCACCAGGCCTGAAGGCCGCCGGGCAGGCGCGCGACGATCGACGCGAAGATCATCAGCGAGATCCCGTTGCCGATGCCGCGCTGGGTGATGAGCTCGCCCATCCACATGAGCAGGACCGTGCCCGCCGTCAGCGAGATGACGATCATGAACACGTGGGGCGTGTCGAACTTGGGGATGATCGGCGTGCCCGCCGACTGCCCGAAGCTCTTGAAGAGGAAGACGTAGCCGATCGACTGCGCGAAGGCCAGGCCGACGGTGAGGTAGCGCGTGTACTGCGTGATGCGCGCCTGGCCGACCTCGCCCTCCTTCTGCAGCTTCTCCAGCGACGGCACCACGACGACCAGGAGCTGCAGGATGATCGAGGCCGTGATGTACGGCATGATCCCCAGCGCGAAGAGGGCGATCCGCGACAGCCCGCCGCCGCTGAAGGTGTTCAGCAGGTTGAGGACGCCGCCGCCGCCGAACTGCTCCTGAACGGAGTTGACGGCCTTGACGTCGACGCCCGGGACCGGGATGTGCGAACCGAGCCGGTAGAGCCCCAGCAGGAGCGCCGTGAAGGCGAGCTTCTTCCGGATGTCGTGCACCCGGAAGGCACTGAGGATCGTCGCCAGCATCGGTCGACGGAGGTTACTCGACCACGGTGCAGGTCCCGCCGGCTGCCTCGATGGCCGCGCGAGCGGTACCGCTGAACGCGTGCGCGTGGACCGTCAGCGGCTTGGTGACCTCGCCCTTGGCGAGGATCTTCACCCGGATGTCCTTGCGCGTGCCCAGGCCCTTGCTCGCGCAGCGCCTCGAGCGTCACCTCGGCGCCCTTGTCGAAGCGCTCCTCGAGGTCCTTGAGGTTGACCGTCTGCGTGTGCGTGCGGAACGGCTCGAAGGGCATCGACTGCTTCTTGTTGGGCCCGCGCAGCTTGCGCATGCGCATGTGGATGGGCATCTGCCCGCCCTCGAAGCGCGCGCGGTCCTTCGCGCCCGAGCGCGAGCCGTAGCCGTTCTCGCCGCGCCCGGCGGTCTTGCCCATGCCCGAGCCCTCGCCGCGACCGACGCGCTTGCGCGTCTTGCGGCTGCCGGGGGCGGGCTTCAGCGTGTGCAGTCCGAAATCACTCATCGATCTTCACCAGGTGCCTTACGCGATGCAGCATGCCGCGCGATTGCGGGGTGTCCTTGACCTCGACCGTGTGGCCGATCTTGCGCAGCCCGAGCGAGCGCAGCGTGTCGATCTGCTGGCGGTTGGCGCCGTTGCGGCTCTTGACCTGCGTGACCTTCACGCTCACGCCGGCTCCTCCTCGGCGACGACGACCGCCGCCTCCTCGGCGGCCTCGGTCGTGCCGTTGACCCCGGCGAGCGTCTCGGCCGCCTGCTTCTCGCCGCCCAGGCCGAGGACGGTGTTGATCGACAGGCCGCGCAGCTCGGCGACCTCCTCGGGCGTGCGCAGGCCCTGCAGGCCGGCGACCGTCGCCTTGACGAGGTTGATCGGGTTCTGCGAGCCCAGCGACTTGGAGAGGATGTCGTGGATGCCGGCCAGCTCGAGCACCGCGCGCACGCCGCCGCCGGCGATGACGCCGGTACCGGGCGAGGCGGGCTTCAGGAAGACGCGGCCGGCGCCGAAGATGCCCATCGTCTGATGGGTGATCGTCGAGCCGTGCTTGGGCACGCGGAAGAGGTTCTTCTTCGCGCGCTCGACGCCCTTCTGGATCGCCAGCGGGACCTCGTTGGCCTTGCCGTAGCCGACGCCGACCACGTCCTTCTCGTCCCCTACGACGACGAGCGCCGTGAACGAGAAGCGCCGGCCGCCCTTGACGACCTTGGCCACCCGGTTGATCTCCACGACCCGCTCCTGCAGGTCGAGCCCGGACTGGGTGACAGAACGGTCGATGCCGTCCTTCATACCTTCAAGCCTCCTTCGCGCACGCCCTCGGCGAACGCCTTCACCTTGCCGTGGTAGCGGTAGCCACCGCGGTCGAACAGGGCAGCCTCGACGCCGGCCGCCTTCGCGCGCTTGGCCAGCAGCTCGCCGGCCTTGCCCGCCTGCTCCATGGGCTTCAGCCCACGCAGGTCGCTCTCGGTCCACGCCACCGCGGCCAGCGTGCGGCCGTCGAGGTCGTCGATGAGCTGGGCGTGGATGCCACGGTTGGAGCGGAACACCGAGATGCGCGGGCGCTCGGCGGTGCCGGAGACCTTCGCGCGGACGCGGTGGCGGCGCTTGAGCCGCGCCTGGGGCTTCGTGATGACGGTCATGCGCGCTTGCCCACCTTTCGGGCCACGTACTCGCCCTCGTAGCGGATGCCCTTGCCCTTGTAGGGCTCCGGCGGGCGCTGCTTGCGGATGTAGGCCGCGAGCTCGCCGACCTGCTGCTTGGAGATGCCCTTGACGACCACGCGCGTGGGCTGGGGCACCTCGAACTCGATGCCGTCGGGGGCCTTGACCGGGACGGCGTGCGAGTAGCCCAGCGCCAGCTCGAGGTCGCGGCCCTTGAGCACCGCGCGGTAGCCGACGCCCTGGATCTCCAGGCGCTTCTCGAAGCCGCTGGTCACGCCCTCGACCATGTTGGCCACCAGCGAGCGCGTCAGCCCGTGCAGGGCGCGGTGCTCGCCGCGGTCGGTCGGGCGCTTGACGAGCAGCTCCTCGCCCTCGCGCTCGACGGAGATGTCGCGGTGGATGCGCTCGGTGAGCTCGCCCTTGGGGCCGTTGACGCGCACGAGCTCGGGCTCGATGGACACGGTCACGCCCGCGGGGACCGGGATGGGCTTCCTGCCGATTCGAGACATCGTCCCTCCAGCCTCACCAGACGTGCGCGACGACCTCGCCGCCGACGCCCGCGTCGCGGGCCTCGTGGCCGGTCATCACGCCCCTCGACGTGGACACGATCGCCGTCCCCATGCCGCCGAGGACCTTGGGGATCTCGGTGTGGCCGACGTAGTGGCGCTGCCCGGGGCGCGAGACGCGCTTGAGGCCGGTGATGGCCGAGCGCCGCTCGTCGGTGTACTTCAGGACGACGCGGATGAGCTCGCCCGGGTGCTCGGGGGTCGGCGGCACGATCTCGAAGTCGCGGATGTAGCCCTGCTCCTTGAGGATGCGGGCCAGCTCGCGCTTGAGTCTGCTCGACGGGATCTCGACGTCCTGGTGCGCGGCGGTGATGCCGTTGCGCACGCGGGTCAGGAAGTCGGCTACGGGGTCGGTCATCGACATGGGATTACCAGGAGCTCTTGGTCATGCCCGGCACGTAGCCGTTGTGCGCGAGCTCGCGCAGGCAGATGCGGCACACGCCGAACTTGCGGTACACCGAGCGGGCGCGGCCGCAGCGGCGGCAGCGCGTGTACGCGCGGGTCTTGTACTTCGCGGGGCGCGCCTGGCGCACGCGTTGGGACGTCTTCGCCATCAGGCGCTGTCTCCGTTTTCGCTCTCAGACTGAACGTAGGGATTGCCCTCGCGGCTGAAGGGCATGCCGAAGGCCTCGAGGAGGGCATAGGCCTCGTCGTCGCTGGCGGCGCTCGTCGTGATGGTCACGTCGAGCCCGCGGACGGTGTCGACCGCGTCGTAGTCGATCTCGGGGAAGATGATCTGCTCGCGGACGCCCAGCGAGTAGTTGCCGCGGCCGTCGAACGAGGTCGGCTTCAGGCCGCGGAAGTCGCGGATGCGCGGGATCGCGATCGTCATGAGGCGATCGAGGAACTCGTACGCGCGCTCGCGGCGCAGCGTGACCGAGAGGCCGACGGGCATCCCCTCGCGCACCTTGAACTGGGCGATCGACTTGCGCGCGCGGCGCACGCTGGGCTTCTGCCCGGCGATGGTCGCGAGCTGCTCGGTGGCGGCGTCGAGGACCTTGGAGTCCTGCTTGGCGTCGCCGACGCCCATGTTCAGCGTGATCTTCTGCAGGCGCGGGGCCTGCATCGCGCTGGAGTAGCCGAAGCGCTCGATGAGCTGCTGGCGGATCTCGTCGTTGTATCGCTCTTTCAGACGGGCCATGTCTCAGTCCAGCTTCGTGTTCGACCGTCGCGTCACGCGCATGCGCTGACCGCCCTCGCGGGAGATGCCCACGCGCGTGGGCTTCTTGTCCTTGGGGTCGATGAGCATGACGTTGGAGATGTGGATCGGGCCTTCCTTCTCGATCACGCCGCCCACGGTCTCGGCCCGCTGGGCGCCGGGGACCTGCTGGGGGCGCTGGTGGCGCTTGACGATGTTCAGACCCTCCACGAAGACCTTGGACTTGCGTCCGGTCCACGCGCAGGACGCGGCCTGTCTTGCCGCGATCCTTGCCGCTGATGACGACCACCTCGTCGTCGCGACGGATCTTGGCAGCCATGCTAGAGCACCTCCGGCGCGAGCGAGACGATCTTCATGAAGTTGCGCTCGCGCAGCTCGCGCGCGACGGGGCCGAAGATGCGCGTGCCGCGCGGGTTGTTCTGCGCGTCGATGATCACCGCGGCGTTCTCGTCGAAGGCGATGTAGGTGCCGTCGTCGCGCCCGAACTCCTTCTTGGTGCGCACGACGACGGCCTTGACGACCTCGCCCTTGCGCACCGTCCCCTGCGGGTTGGCGGTCTTGACGGTGGCGGTGATCACGTCGCCGATGCCGGCGTAGCGCCGGCGCGAGCCGCCCTGGACGCGGATGCAGAGGATCTCGCGGGCGCCCGTGTTGTCGGCGACCTTCAGGCGGGTCTCGTTCTGGATCACTTCGCACGCTCCAGGATCTCGACCAGGCGCCAGCGCTTGGTGCGGCTCATCGGCCGGGCCTCGATCACCCGCACGAGGTCGCCCTCGTTGGCGTCGTTGCGCTCGTCGTGGGCGTGCAGCGTCGTCGAGGAGCGGACGATCTTCTGGTAGCGGCGGTGGCGGCGGGCCACCTCGATGCGGACCGTGATCGTCTTGTCGGCCTTGCTGGAGACGACCTTGCCCAGGCGCACCTTGGGCGCGCCCGGCCCGTGGTCGGGCGGCGGCGTGCCCTCGCCCCGGACCTCGCCGCGCTTGGCCTTCTCGCTGGCGCGGCGGCGGGTGCGGGCCGCGGCCTTCTTGCGGCGCAGCTCGTCGCGCTCCTCGGGCGTGGCGGGCCGCCGGGTGCCGCGGCGCGCGCGGCAGACGACCTTGCGCTCCTTGGGCGTGGAGGGCGGAGCCTGCGGCGCGGCGGGCGCGGCGGGCGCGGCAGCCGCCGGCGCCTCGGCCGGTGTCTCCTCAGCTGCAGGCGCCTCCTCGGCGGCTGGCGCCTCCTCGGCGGCAGGCGCCTCGGGCGCGGCCTCCTCGGCCGGCGCCGCCTCGGGAGCCGCAGCCTCGGGGGCAGCGGCCTCGGGAGCGGCCGCCTCGGCGGGCAGCCTCCTCCGCGACCGCCTCCTCGGCGCCGTCGGTGGTCTCGGGATTCTCTTGGTCAGCCATCTCGTCTATCGGATCTCGTGGGTGTCGAGGCCGCGTTCGCGGGCCACGGTCAGGGCGCGCGCCAGGTCACGCTTGGCGGCGCTCACGCCCGCCGTGTTCTCGAGCTCGCCGGTCGCCAGCTGGAAG
Organism: uncultured Actinomycetes bacterium; assembly: GCA_963742125.1. Classification (GTDB taxonomy): domain Bacteria; phylum Actinomycetota; class Thermoleophilia; order Solirubrobacterales; family Solirubrobacteraceae; genus JAOPZW01. The sequence continues at coordinate 109,546 of CAVUKO010000001.1, forward strand.
CGCAGGCCGAAGACCTCGCGGCGCGAGGTCTTGATCTGGTCGGCGAGCTCGTCGTCGCGCAGGTCGCGCAGCTCCTTGGCCGTCGTCATGCGTCCTCCCGCAGGGCGAACTTGGTCTTGATCGGAAGCTTGCGGCCGGCCAGGCGCATGGCCTCGCGGGCGAGCGGCTCGGGGACGCCGGCCAGCTCGAACATCACGCGGCCCGGCTTGACGACGGCGACCCAGCCCTCGGGCGAGCCCTTGCCGGAGCCCATGCGGGTCTCGGCCGGCTTCTTGGTGTAGCTCTTGTCCGGGAAGACGTTGATCCACACCTTGCCGCCACGCTTGATCTTGCGGGTCATCGCGATACGGGCGGCCTCGATCTGGCGGTTGGTCAGCCAGCCGCACTCCAGCGCCTTCAGGCCGTACTCGCCGAACTGCACGGTCGTCTGACCGCGCGAGAGCCCGGCACGGCGCCCGCGATGGACCTTGCGGTGCTTGACGCGCTTGGGAGCGAGCATCTAGCGACCACCTCCGCCCTGGGGCCCACGGCCACCGCCGCCACCGCCGCCACCGCCGGGTCGGCCACCGCCGCCGCCGCCGCGGCCACCGCCGCCGCCGCCACGGCCACCGCCCGCCGCCGCCACCGAAGCCTCCGCCGCCACGGCCGCCGGGCCCACCAGGGCCACCTGGGCCGCCGGGACCGCCCGCACCGCGCCCGCCACCGCCGCCGCCACGGCCACCGCCGCGCCCGCGACCGCCGCCGGGACCGCCGTCGCCGCGGCCGCGACCGCGACCGCGGT
>CAVUKO010000002.1:0-352927 GCA_963742125.1 uncultured Actinomycetes bacterium
GATGAGACCAAGCGTCGGCCGCGCCGCGGACGATGGCAGGACAAACGTCTAGGAGGATTCTCGTGAAGTTCCGAATTCTGTTCGCCGGCACGGCACTGTGTGCGGCTCTGATCGCACTGCCGGCGACATCGGGCGCTCAGAACGGGTGTCCTCCGGGACCACCAATCCCGCGTACTGCACCGGCAACGACGACGACGTCCCCGGCACCATCGGTGATGACACCATCCAGACCGGAGGCGGCGACGACACCGTGACCGCCGGCCAAGGCAACGACACCGTCGCCGCAGGCGGCGGCGACGACGTCGTCCTCGCCGGAGACGGCAACGACAACGTCAAGGGCGGCGCGGGCGACGACACCCTCGTCGGCGGGACCGATCGGCAACGACCGCCTCAGCGGCGGCGCGGGCAACGACGACCTCCGCGGCCAGGATGGCGACGACCAGCTCTTCGGCGGCGCGGGCAACGACAAGATCCTCGGCGGTGCGGGCGACGACACGATCTCAGGTGGCGCCGGCAACGACGACATCACCCCGGGCAGCGGCGAGGACACGGTGACCGGCGGTTCAGGGCAACGACGTCATCCACGCGCGGGACGGCGACACCGACACGATCTCCTGCGGCTCTGGTCGCAACGATCGCGTCGTCGCGGACTCAGAGGACCACGTCGGCAGGAGCTGGCGAGCGAGTTACTCGCTCGTAGGGAGCAGCTTCCGCCACGCAGCGAAGGGGCGCCCGCGCAGGGCGCCCCTTCTGGTTAAACGGGTGGGGTCGCGCCAGAGCTCCACGAGCGGCCCGTCGGCGCCCAGCACGGGGTCGGTCTCGGGCAGCGCCACCGCGGCGATGTTGGCGAGGACCTCGTCGTGCTCGGCGGGATCGCCGCGGCGCAGGTCCCATTCCTGCCCGCGTGGGTAGGCGCCCGCCACGAGCAGGTCGGGGCTCGAGTCGATGCGGCGGTGGCCGGTGCCGGCCGGGAGGACGAGCACGTCGCCCGCGACGACCTCGAAGGACTCGCCTTCGGGACCGCCGAGCAGCACAGTGGCGCGCCCGGCGAGGATCCCCAGCACCTCGTGTGCGGTGCTGTGGAAATGGTGGAACTCGAAGATGGCGCTGCGCCACGCGCCGCTCCAGCCGTGGCGGGCGAACGGCGCCTCGCAGTCGTCCACGCCGTGGTAGACCAGCACGGGCAGCGGGCTGTTGGGAATGGCGCCGTCGTCGGAGAAGTGATGGCACTCGGGAGTCATGGGGCACCCCGGACACTAGCCCGGGTCGTGCTAGCGTCGTTGCAAGTGCAATCACCGCTGGACGCCGCACGCAAGCGCTGGATTCTGGCTCTGACCTGCCTGGCGCAGTCATGGTCATCCTCGACGTCTCGGTCGTGAACGTCGCGCTCCCGTCGATCCGCACGGATCTGGGCTTCTCTGCCGTGAACCTGCAGTGGGTGGTCAACGCCTACACGCTGACCTTCGGGCTTCCTGCTGCTGGGCGGCCGCGCGGCGGACCTGCTCGGGCGCCGGCGTGTCTTCGTGGCCGGGATGATGCTCTTCGCGGCCGCCTCGCTGGCCGGCGGTCTGTCGACCAACCAGGCGACGCTCGTCATCGCGCGCGCCGTCCAGGGCCTCGGAGGCGCCGTCGTCGCGCCCGCCACGCTGGCGATCATCACCACCACGTTCGCACGAGCGGCTACGAGCGCGATCGCGCGCTCGGCTGCTGGGGCACGATCGGCGCGGTCGGCGGATCGACGGGCGTCCTGCTCGGTGGCGTGCTCACCCAGCTGCTGGGCTGGGAGTGGATCCTCTTCATCAACGTGCCGGTCGGCATCCTCGGCGTCGTCGGGGCCATGCGCTTCATCCCGGAGAGCACGCGGGCCGTTGCCGGCGAGCGCCATTTCGACGTCGCGGGCGCCATCTCGGTCACCGCCGGCCTCGTCCTGCTGACCTTTTCGCCATCGTGCGCACCGACGTCAACGGCTGGACGTCGAGCGCGACACTCGAGGTCGCCGCGGCCGGCATCGCGCTGCTCGTCCTGTTCTTCTTCATCGAGCGTCGTGCGCCACGCCCGCTCGTCCCGCTGAGCATCTTCCGCTCGCGCACGCTGACCGCGGCCAACCTCGTCTGCTTCCTGCTCGGCTGCGGCGTGTTCGCGATGTGGTACTTCGTCTCGCTCTACCTCCAGCAGGTGCTCGGCTTCACGCCGATCGAGGCCGGCCTGAGCTTCCTGCCGATGACGGGCGCGATCATCATCGCCTCGACCTTCGCCGGGCGCCTCTCGGCGCGGCTCGGGCCCGGGCGGATCCTCGCGCTCGGCATGACCCTGATCGGGATCGGGATGCTGCTGTTCACCGGCATCTCGCCGGACGGTTCCTACGTCGGCGACGTCCTGCTGCCCGGCGTCGTGACCACGACGGGCCTCGGGCTCTCCTTCGTGCCGGTCACCATCGCCGCGGTGACAGGGGTGGCGCGCTCGGAGGCCGGCCTGGCCTCGGGCCTCGTCAACACGTCGCGCCAGGTGGGCGGCTCGCTGGGGCTGGCCGTGCTGGCCACCATCGCGACCCAGCGCACGAGCGAGGTCGCGGGCGCCGCCGGGATCGATGCGAACGCGCTCGTCGCCGGCTATCAGCGCGCCTTCCTCGTCGGCGCTGGTTTCGGCTTCGTCGGGGCGTTCATCGCGCTCGTCGGGCTCGTGCGGGTTCGGCACCCGCAGGCACAGGCGCAGCCGCAGGCGGCCGCCGAGCCGGCCCCCGTGGACGCCTAGCGCTTGCGCCCGACCTGATCGGACGGCGGCTTGAACAGCCGCGTGAACGGGACGTCGAGGTCGAAGATGCGCGCGGCGTTGCCGCCCAGGATCAGGTTCATGTCGTCCTGGGACATCCGCACCGAGGTCAGCTCGCGCAGGCTCCAGCCCCAGTAGTCGACCTGGTAGTGGGGGATGCCCTCGTCGCGCAACTGGACCGCGTAGCTCGGCGGGAAGCGGCCGATCTGCGAGTAGATCTGCATGCTCGCCCCCCAGTCGGTGCCCCAGAGCAGCTTCGAGGGGCCGATGTTCGGGTCGATCATGGCCTTCTCGTAGAGCTCGCGCCACCACAACCCCGTCTCGACGTAGACGTTGTCGTTGGCCGCGATGACGGTCAGGCACTCCTCGTAGAAGCGCTCCCACGACCCCGCCTGGATGCCGCCGTGGTCGTAGATCAGCGTCACGTCGGGGAAGGCCGCGGCGATGTCGAGCATCCACAGCGGGTTGACGTTGGCCGGTCCGATGTAGCCGTAGGAGTAGGCCGCCGTGTAGCCGTAGGGGATGCCGGTGTGGATGCGCGCCGCGACACCGTGCTGCTGGGCGACCTCGACGATCTTGAGGATGTTGGCGATCGCGTCGACGCGGCTGACGAGCGCGGTCTGGTCCCAGGGGTAGGGCATGTAGGGCAGCGACTCGCCGATGGCCACGAAGCGGCCCGTGCCCAGGAGCCGATCGAGCTCGGCGCAGACGCCGTCGATGCTCCACTGCTCCTCGCCGTCGCGGCAGCGGCGCGTGTAGTCGGTGCACCCGCAGGCGGCGACGTACTTGTCGGGCGAGCGCTGCACCATCTCGAGGTTGAGCTCGTCGGTCATCCCGAAGGCGGGCAGCAGCACGCACATGTCGACGCCGTAGCACGCCATGTCGTACTCCAGGCGCGGCGTGTTGTCGTAGGGCTCCAGGCCCGACATCGTCTTGCCGAGCGTCCCCCACTGACTGCCGCCGGTCTGCTCGGGCGGGCGCTCGGAGACGCCCTTGCCGGCGGCGAAGCGCTGCGCGTGCACGTGCGTGTCGACGACGAACCGGCCTGCCTTCATGTCGCGTGACTCCTTCGGTCGAGCACCCGTTTGGCCTTGCCCTGCTCGGCGCGCGGCAGCGTGCCGGGCGCCAGCACCTCGAGCTCGGGGTTGACCCCGAGCCCACCGCGCAGGCTCGCGCGCACGCGCGCGTGAACCTGTGCGTCGCCCTCGACCTGGATCGTCACCACGGGCAGCCCGCGCGGCCCGTCGTCCAGCACGATGCGGTACTCGGGCGAGAGCCCCTCCTGGCGGCGCACGATCTCCTCGACCGCGGAGGGGAAGAAGTTCGCGCCGCGGTACCAGATCATGTCGTCCGTGCGGCCCTCGATGCGCTCGATGCGCGCGAAGGTGCTCCCGCAGGCGCACGGCTCGCCGGCGATCAGCCGCCCGACGTCGCGCGTGCGGTAGCGCAGCAGCGGATGGGTGTCGCCGACGAGCGTGGTCAGGACGATCTCGCCCGCCTCGCCCTCGGCCACCGGCGCGCCGCTGTCGGGGTCGATGCACTCCACGGCGACGACGTCCTCGGGGATGTGCAGGGCGCGCGACTGCGGGCAGTTGCCGCCCAGCGGCCAGACCTCGGTGAGGCCGTAGCCGTCGACGATCTGCTCGACGCCGAAGCGCTCGGCGATGGCGGCGTGGGTGGCGTCGATCGCGGCGCCGGGCTCGCCGAAGGACGTGACGGCGCGCAGCCCGCAGGCGGAGAGGTCGACGCCCATCTCGGCCGCGACCTCGGAGAGGTGGACGATGTAGGAGGCCGCGCCGGCGATCACGCCGGGGCGCAGCTCGGCGATCGCCTGCACCTTGGTGCGCGTGTCCCACATCCCGGCCAGCACCGGGATGCTGCCGCGCAGGCGCGCCGCCTCGACGCCGACCGTGGGACCGAGCAGGCCGTCGGTCGGCCCGAGCAGCATGAAGATCTCGCCCGGCGGCGGGGCCGGGTTGCGGTGCAGCAGGCCGATCATCAGCCGCCAGTCGCGCCAGGAGACGACGCGCTTGAGCTTGCGCCCCGACGTGCCCGAGGTCGTGAAGATGCCCATCCACGTCGCGCGCGGGCTGCAGGTGTAGTCGCCGAAGGGCGGGTGCTCGGCCTGCTCGGCGCCGAGGTCGGCGCGCGTGGTCAGCGGGAGCGCGGCGAGGTCGCCGACGCCGCGGATCTCGCCCGCGCCGTCGAGCCTGTCGCGCCAGAAGCCCGACGTCGCGCGGACGTAGGCGGCCACGGCGCGTAGGCGCTCGTCCTGCTGCGCGCGCAGCGCGTCGCGGGGCAGGCTCTTGATGGCGGGGTCGTCGGTGCGGTAGTCGGGGAGCGTGGCCGTCACGACGCCCCGGCGCCGTTGCGCTCCACCGGGAAGTGGCAGGCGACGGCGTGGTCGGGGGCGAGCTCGCGCATCTGCGGTACCTCGGCCGCGCAGCGCTCCTGCGCGCGCGGGCAGCGTGTGCGGAAGCGACAGCCGCTGGGCGGGTCGATCGGCGAGGGCGGATCGCCGCTGATGGCCTCGTCCGCGGCCGTCCGGGGCGCGTCGGGATCGGGGCTGGGGATCGAGGCCAGCAGCGCCACGGTGTAGGGGTGGAAGGGCTCGCGGTAGAGCGCCTCGGCGGGACCGAGCTCGCAGAGGCGCCCGAGGTACATGACCGCGACGCGGTCTGAGACCTGCTTGACGAGCGCCAGGTCGTGGGCGATGAACAGGTAGGAGAGCCCGAGCTCTGAGCGCAGGCGCTCGAAGAGGTTGAGGACCTGGGCCTGGATGAGCACGTCGAGCGAGGACACGGCCTCGTCGCAGATGATCAGCGCGGGGTCGAGCGTGAGCGCCCGCGCGATCGCGACGCGCTGGGCCTGGCCGCCCGAGAGCTGGCGCGGGCGGCGCCTGCCGTACACGTCGGGGTCCATGCCGACCGTGTCGAGCACCTCGCGCACCCGCCGCCGGCGCTCCTCGCGGGTGCCGACGCCGTAGGCGACGAGCGGCTCCTCGACGAGCTCGAAGACCCGCCACTTCGGGTCCAGCGAGCCGAAGGGGTCCTGGAAGACCATCTGCAGCGAGCGGCGCGCCTCGAGCAGCCGTCGGCCCTTCAGGCCGACGAGGTCGTTGCCCTGGAAGCGCACCGAGCCCGACTTCGGCCGCGGCGCCTGCAGCACCGAGCGCGCGAGCGTCGACTTGCCCGAGCCGGTCTCGCCGACCACGCCCAGCGTCTCGCCGGGGCGCACGTCGAAGGAGACGTCGGAGACGGCCTGCACCACGCCGCCCTTCACGCCGCCGTGCCCGCGGACCTCGAACTCCTGCACGACGTTGCGCGCGGAGAGCAGCGGCTCGTCGCCGTTGGTGGTCATGCGACGTCCTCGCACGGGAACCAGCACGCCCAGCGGTGGCCGGGCGAGCCCTCCTCCAGCGGCGGCGCGGACTCACGGCAGAGGTCCTGGGCCTTCGGGCAGCGCGGCGAGAACGGGCACCCGGTGGGCAGCGCGCCCAGGTCGGGCGGCCGCCCGGCGACCACCGGCAGCGGCGTGTGCGGCGGGCGCTCGACGCGCGGGATGGCGTCGAGGAGTGCCTTGGTGTAGGGCATGCGCACGTGGGCGAAGAGCTCGCGCGTCGGCGCCTGCTCGACCGCGCGCCCGGCGTACATCACGACGACCTCGTCGGCGAAGCTGGCCGCCAGTCCGAGGTCGTGGCTGATCATCACGAGCGCCATGCCGAGCTGGCGCTGCAGGTCGCGCAACAGCTCCATGATCTGCGCCTGCGTCGTCACGTCGAGGGCGGTCGTCGCCTCGTCGGCGATCAGCAGCTTCGGCTTGGAGGCCAGCGCGATGGCGATGATCACGCGCTGGCGCATCCCGCCCGAGAGCTGATGCGCGTACTCGTGTAGGCGCTGCTCGGGGGACGGCAGGCGCACGAGCTTGAGCAGCTCGAGCGCGCGGTCGCGCGCGGCGCCCCGATCCACGCGCGCGTGGGCGCGCACCGCCTCGGCGATCTGCGCGCCGATCCGCATCGTCGGGTTCAGCGACCGCGACGGGTCCTGGAAGACCATCGCGACGTTGGCACCGCGGTGGCGGCGCATCGCCTTGTCGGATAGCCCGATCAGCTCTTGGCCCTCGAAGCGCACCGAGCCCGAGACGGTCGCCGTCGCCGGCAGCAGGCCCATGATCGCCCGTGAGCTCACGGTCTTGCCCGAGCCCGACTCGCCGATGAGGGCGAGGGTGCGCCCGACCGGCAGCGCGTAGCTGAGGCCGTTGACGGCCCGGATGGTGCGCCCGCCGTGGCTGAAGTCCACGCGCAGGTCGCCCACCTCGAGCAGCGGCCCGTCCGCGGGAGGCGTGCCGACCTCGACGCGCACGTCGGCCGGGGCTCCGCCGCTGGTCACGACGCGTTCCCGCGCGCGCGCAGCGCGTCGCCCAGGAGGTTGAAGGCCAGCACCGTGACGAAGAGGAAGGCGCTGGGCAGCAGCACGAGCTTCGGCTCGGCCGACAGCACCGCCTGCCCCTCGAAGATCATGTTGCCCCAACTCGGCTCCGGGGGCGGGACGCCGAGGCCGAGGAAGCTCAGCGCGCCCTCGAGGATGATCGTCACGCCCACGCCGAGCAGCGCGAAGGTGACGAGCGCGGGCAGGATGTTGGGCGCGACGTGGCGCAGGAGCATCCGCGGCGCGCGCGTGCCGGCCAACCGCGCGGCGAGCATGAACGGCCGCTCGCGCAGGCGCAGCGTCTGGGCGCGCGCGAGCCGGGCGAAGGCCGGCACGCTGAAGAAGCACAGCGCGTAGATCGTGTGCAGCTTGCTCGGCCCGAGGCTCTGCGCGATGGCCAGCGCCAGGACGAGCGACGGGAAGGCGATCAGGACGTCGAGGACGCGCATCGTCACGGTGTCGACGAACGAGCCCCAGAACGCGGCGAAGGCCCCCAGCAGACCCCCGACCACGAGCCCGATGACGTTGACGGCGAACGCGATCTCCAGCGAGTTGCGCCCGCCGTAGAGCAGCCGCGACCAGAGGTCGTTGCCGACCTGGTCTGCGCCGAGCAGGTGCCCTTCGGAGAACGACGGAGCGTTGGCGTCGAGGATGTTGCCGCCCGTCGGCGGGGGCACGGTCCCGAACAGCGGCCACACGAAGCACAGGAAGAGCAGGAGGCCGACAAGCGTGCCGGGGATGATCAGGTCGAGGTTGCGCGTCCACCCGCGCTGCCGCGCCGCCGGCTCGGCGATGCTCGGAGCGACCGCGAGCGTCGCTGCGACGCCGCCGGCTTCGCCTTCAGGGAGCTGAGCGCCCATACCTGATCCTCGGATCCAGCACCGCGTAGAGCACGTCGGCGAGCAGGTTGGCGATCACGACCACCACGGCGAGGACGAGCACGATCCCCTCCACCACCGGGACGTCGCGATTGTTGATCGCCTCCAGGAGCGAGTGACCGATCCCCGGCACGGCGAAGATCTGCTCGATGATCACCGTCGCGCCGATCAGCGTCCCGATGTTCAGCGCCACGATCGTCAGCAGCCCGAAGAGCGAGTTGGGCAGCGCGTGGCGCATGAGCACGCGCCACGGCCCAACGCCCTTGGCCTTCGCGGTGACGACGTAGTCCTCGCCCTGCATCTGCTCGAGGATGTCTGCGCGCAGCAGGCGGGTGTAGAAGCAGAAGAGCGGGAAGCCGATCGCGATCGCAGGCAGGGTGAGCGACTTGATCAGCTCGCCCGGCGTGCCGGTGTCGTTGGTGTAGATCGCCGGCAGCCAGCCCAGCTGCACGGCGAAGACGTAGACGAGGACCACCGCGAGCACGTAGTTGGCCACCGAGAGGCCGGCCATGCTCGTCACCATGCCGACGCGGTCGACGAACCCGCCGGGGTTGCGCGCGGCCAGGAGCGCCAGCGGCACGGTCAGCACGAGCGAGATGAAGAGCGCGTAGGCGAGCAGCTGGAAGGTCGTCGGCAGCCCGTCGCTCAGGATCGAGGTCACCGGCTGGTCGCTGGCCAGCGAGTTGCCGAGGTTGCCGGTGAGGACGCCGCCCAGCCAATGGAGGTAGCGGACGAGGAAGGGGTCGTCGAGGTTGAGCTTGTCGCGGAACTCCTGCACCTGCTCCGGGGTGGCATTGATGCCCAGGAGCTGCTGTGCGGCGTCGCCGGGCAGCAGCTGGATGACGGCGAAGGTCAGGAACGTGACACCGAACAGGACGGGGATCGCCGTCGCCAACCGGTTGCCGATCAGGCGGAGGGCCGGCGAGCGCAAGACGAACGCCGGCCCCGGCCGTACGGCCTGATCCGTCACGCCCCGCCGCCACCTCCCACCGAGACCTCGTCGTACAGGATGCTCGGCGTGACCACGACGCAGGTCAGCGCTGTCGTGAGGCCGGGCCCGGTCACGCCCTTCGCGGCGACGCTCGCCGGGGCGAAGGCGAACAGGAATGGGCTGTAGGCCTCGTCGTTCATGTACTTGGCGGCCTGGTCGTAGAGCGTCTTGCGCTGGCCTTCGTCGAGGGTACCCGCGGCCTGGCCGAGCAGAGCGTCGAGCTTCTTGTCGTGTACGCCACTGAACGGCGACTGCGAGGAGTAGCGGAACGCGACGCCGACGCCGGCCGCCGGGTCGTATGAGCCGGCGGTCTGGAGCATCGCCGTCCACTTCTTCGACTGGAAGGCCTGGATCAGCGGCCCGAGGTCATAGGACTTGATCGTCGTCTTGATCCCCGCCTGCGCCCACTGGCTCTGCAGCGCCTGCGTGGTCTGCTTGGCCACGAGCACGTTGATCGTGCCGAGCTGGGTCTTCAGCCCACCGAGCTCCTTGACCAGCGCCTTGGCCTTCTCGAGGTCGGTGGTGCGGTAGCCGGGCACGTCGGCCTCGAAGAACAGGCCCCCGGGGCCCGTGAAGCCCTGCGTGCTCGGGTAGCGGTTCTGGAAGAGCTTGGCGCGGATCGCCTCGGAGTCCGTGGCGTAGTAGATCGCCTGTCGCGCCTTGGGATTGTTGAACGGCGGGGCGTCCGTGTTGAGCTGGATGTTGTACGGCGAGGTCGAGAGCTGCTGGGTGACCTGCAGCTTCGGGTTCTTCTTCATCTGGTCGATGAGCGACGGCGTCGACAGGTTCTCGTAGGCCTGCGCCTGCCCGGCCTGCAGCGCCTGGTAGGCGGCCTCGTCGCCGCCGATCGACTTGAAGGTCAGCTGGTCCAGGAAGGGGCGGTCCTTCTTGAAGTACGTCGGGTTCTTCTTGAGCACGATCTGCGAGCTGAGCTTGTTGCTCACCACCGTGAAGGGCCCGGCGCCCACCGGGGTGACCCGGAACGCGCGCTCGCCCATCTTCTGCTTCGCGGTGGGGGAGGGCACCCAGTTGGCATTGGAGTCGATGAACGACGCCGCGGCCGGCGCATACACGGTCGTGAAGTTGATCACCACGTCGTCGCCCGACGCGGTCACGGACTTGACCGGCCACGTGGGCCGGCAGGTGCACGGGGACTTCAGGACCTTGTTGATGTGGTCGGCGACAACCTGGGCGGTGAAGGGCGTTCCGTCGGAGAACTTCACCCCGGGGCGGATCGTCAGCGTGAACGTCTTACCGCCGTTGGAGAACTTGAAGGCGCTCGCCAGGCCGGGCACGAGCTTGCCGCCCTCGTGCAGCTCGATGAGCTGGCCGTAGATCGAGTTCATGAGGCTCTGGTTGGCCGCGCCGTTGGTGTTGGTCACGGGATCCAACCCCGCGGGCCAGGCGCCGTCGTAGCCCGAGTTGAGCACGACGGTGAGCGATCCACCCTGCTTGCCGCCCTTGGCGGCGGTGCTACTGCCCGCCGACGACGTTTTGTCGGTCTTGGCGCCGCACGCGGCGAGGGCTACCGTCCCCGCGACGGCACACAGCAGAACAACCGGCCTGACCCGGTGTGTCATGGTCTCCCTCCTCCTGCTGTTCGCATCGCGCACAGGTGTGCGCAACCCGACGAGGGACCGTACTCTCGGTTCCGGAGGTCGTCAATAGGTCAGGGCTCCGAATGTGCGACCGAGGTTTCAGGTGGCCGCGCTGGTGGCGCACCACCCTTTTCTGAACGCTAACGTTCCGATTGTGTCCGCCACCGCCGAAGAGACCACGCCGCCCGAGCACGCCGAGCCGACGTTCTCGCTGGCGCTGACCCAGGACCAGAAGGACATCCGCGACTGGGTCCACGGCTTCGCCGAGGGCGTGGTGCGCCCGGCGGCGCACGAGTGGGACGAGCGCGAGGAGACGCCGTGGCCGATCATCGGCGAGGCGGCCAAGATCGGGCTCTACGGGCTCGACGCGCTGGCGCAGTTCTACGCCGACCCCAGCGGGCTGCTGCTGCCGATCGTCAACGAGGAGCTCTTCTGGGGCGACGCGGGCATCGGGATGGCGATCATGGGCACGGGGCTGGCCGTGGCCGCGATCTTCGGCCAGGGCACCGGCGAGCAGATCGGCGAGTGGCTGCCGCAGTGCTTCGGGACGGTCGACGAGCCGGCGGTGGCCGCCTTCTGCGCCTCCGAGCCGGACGCCGGGTCCGACGTCTCCGCCATCCGCACGACGGCGCGCTACGACGAGGCCGCGGACGAGTGGATCCTCAACGGCCAGAAGGCGTGGGCCACCAACGGCGGCATCGCGGCCGTGCACGTCGTCATCGCGTCGATCGATCGCGAGCTCGGCTCGCGCGGTCACGCGGCCTTCGTCATCCCACCTCAGACCAAGGGCCTCGAGCAGGGCACGAAGGTCTCCAAGCACGGGCTGCGCGCCTCACATACCGCCGACGTGCACCTCGACGACTGCCGCATCCCCGGTCGCTGCCTGCTCGGCGGCAAGGAGAAGCTCGACGAGCGCATCGCACGTGCGCGCGAGGGCGTGCGCGGCGGTCGCGGCCAGGCGGCGATGCAGACCTTCGAGGCCTCGCGCCCGACGGTCGGCGCCCAGGCCATCGGCGTCGCCCGCGCCGCCTACGAGTACGCGCTGGACTACGCGCGCGAGCGCGAGCAGTTCGGCCGCAAGATCATCGAGAACCAGGCCATCGCCTTCGCCCTGGCCGACATGAAGCTCGAGATCGACGCCGCCCGCCTGCTCGTCTGGCGCGCGTCGTGGATGGGACGCAACGCGATCCCCTTCGAGAACGCCGAGGGCTCGATGAGCAAGCTCAAGGCCGGCGAGGTCGCCCTCTGGGCCACCGAGCGCGCGATGCACATCCTCGGCGGCAACGGCTACACGCGCGAGTTCCCCGTCGAGCGCTGGCACCGCGACGCCAAGATCTACACGATCTTCGAGGGCACCTCGGAGATCCAGCGGCTCGTCGTCGCTCGGGCGATCTCCGGAATTCAGATCCGGTAGAGGTGGCGGGCCGGGGGCGTTGTACGCCCCCGACCCGCCGGTGCGGAGCTTTGAACGCCCGGGCTCAGGCGCCCGAGACGACGACCTCGTCGGTCTCGATCGGCTCGAGCGAGGAGATCTCCGAGCGACGGTTCTCCCAGTGCGGGGGGATGCACATGTGCGTGCCGAACTCCTCGACGGGCTCGTCGATGGTGAAGCCGGCCTCCGTCGACCACGCGAGCTCGCACAGCGCGCCGCCGGGGCTGCGCATGTACATCGAGAAGAAGTAGCCGCGATCCTTGGACTCCGAGACGTCGGTGAAGCCCAGGCCGACGAGCCAGTCCTTGACCACCTGCTGATTGTCGGCGTCGAGGACGTCGAAGGCCTGGTGGTGGATCGTGCCTTCGCCGAAGGTCCACGAGCCCTGCGGGAGCTCGGGCTCCTCGACGAGCTCGAGGATGCGCCCGTGGCCCTCGTCGGTGCCGATCGTGAACTCGTGGTGCTTGCCCTCCGAGCCGGTCTGCGCGCCGCCCATGCCCTCGGTGATGAAGAAGGCCTGCAGGTCGGGCTCGCGCACCGAGCACGTGGTGCCGTAGGCGCCGCGGATGCCGACGTCGGCGGTGACGCCGTGGGCCTCGTAGGGCGTGCGCGTGTCGCCGTCGACGCCGACGATCTCGTACGGGATGCCGCACGGGTGCGCGAAGCAGACGCGCTCCTTGCCGAAGCGGGTGACGACCTCGTGATCGATGCCCTTCTCGCTGAGGCGGTCGGCCCAGAAGCCGGTCGCGTCGGTCGGGACCGAGAGCATGAGCGTCTTGAGCTGGTTGCTGCCGCGCTTGCCCATCCAGCCGGCCTGGCGGTAGGGGAACGAGGTCAGCAGCGTGCTCGCGTCGCCCTCCCGGTTGCCGTAGTAGAGGTGGTAGATGGGGATCTCGCCGTCGAAGAGAACGGTCTTCTTGACGCTCCTGAGGCCGAGCAGCCGGACGTGGAAGTCGTAGTCCTCCTGCGCGCCTCCGACGCAGAAGGTCAGGTGGTGAGTACCGCGGATGGTTCCCTTGTTGGGCATAGGACCGTCTCCTCCTGTGCGCTCTGCGAACACTTGTACGGCGATTGGGACTCTACCAACGCGCCCCGTGCCGCGGGGCCTTTTTGTCAGCTTGCCGTGGCGACCGCCACCGGGGGCACCGGCCGGCGCTCGCGCTCCAGCGCGGCCGAGATCAGCTCGGCGGTCCGGCGCAGCTCGGGCAGCATCACTCCGCGCAGCTCGTCGACCGGGACGCGCGGGGCGGCCGCGGCGAGGTTGATCGCGGCGATCGTGGCGCCGCCCACGCGCAGCGGCGCGGAGATCGAGCGCAGGCCGATCTCGAGCTCCTGGTCGACCATCGCCCAGCCCTCGGCGCGGACGGTGTCGATCGCGGCGCGCAGGCGCCCGCGGTCGGTGATCGTGTGCTCGGTGAAGGCCTCGAGCTCGGCCGCCGCGAGGAAGGCGTCGAGCTCGTCGTCGGGCAGGCCGGCGAGCAGGACGCGCCCGATCGAGGTGCAGTGCGCGGGCAGCCGCGAGCCGACACCGAGCGAGATGGTCATGATCCGCCGCGTCGGCATACGGGCCACGTAGACGACGTCGGGCAGGTCGAGCGTGGCCGCCGAGCAGGACTCGTTGGTGCGCTCGCTGAGCTCCTCCATGAGCGGCTGGGCCGCCTCCCACAGGTTCAGCGACGACAGATAGGCCCAGCCCAGCGACAGCACGCGCGGGGTGAGCGAGAAGAGCCTCCCGTCGGAGCGAACGTGGCCGACCTCCTCGAGCGTGAGCAGGATGCGCCGCGCCGTCGCGCGCGTGATGCCGGTCATCCGCGCGACCTCGCTGAGGGTGAGAGCGGGGCGCTCGCGCGAGAAGACCTGAATCACCGCGATGCCCCGCTCGAGCGACTGCAGCGACTGCCGACGATCACGCCCCTCGCTCATGGAGCGCTCACTGTACCTTCAGCGTGCCACGATGCGCACAAATGTGCGCAAAGCGCACACCGTGGCTGTGCCAACGTCAGACCGTCAGCCCCTCTCCCACGAAGCTGCCGACCGCGTCGACCGCCTCGCGGCTCTCGTCGAACATCAGGTGGCCGACCCCGGGCAGCGTCTTGACCTCGGCGCCCGGGATGAGCTCGGCCCACACCGGCGCCTGCTCGACGGGGATGAGCCGGTCGGCGTCGCCCCACAGCAGCAGCGTCGGCATCGTCAGCCGGTGCAGCCAGCGGTGCAGCTTGAGGTCGTAGGGGCGCGTCCACATGAGCCGCGCGGCCGACGTGCTCTCGCGATAGCGATCGGCCAGGAACTCCGGGGTCGGCGGCATCGGCATGTGCCCCTCGAAGATCGACAGGTCCGCGGTCAGGTACGGGCCCAGCTGATCGCCGGGGATCGCGAGGAAATCGGTCGTGGGATGCTCGTCGACCTTCATGCCGAAGGGCGCGGCGAGCACCAGCCGCGTGACGCGCTCGGCGTGGTCGGCCGCGAAGTTGGCCGCCAGCCACCCGCCCAGCGAGTGCCCGGCCAGCGCCATCTCCTCGAGCCCGAGCTCGTCGAACAGGTCGAGGTAGTGGCGGCGGTAGTCATGGATGTCGTCGACGGTCGTGTCGTCGGCCGACGGGCCGAAGCCGGGATGGAAGGGCACGATGAGCTTGAAGCGCTCGGCCAGCGGCAGCAGCGCGTCGAACCCGGTGACCGTGCCGGCGCCGTGGAGGAAGACGAGCGGGTCGCCGTCGCCGGCGATCTGCACGACCGTCTCGATGCCGCGCAGGTCGAAGCGCTCCTCCGTGTAGGACGCCATCGCTACTTCACCCCCGCCAGGACCTTGGCCGCCTCGCCGCTGCTCGACCGCGCCCTCACGCGCGGGATGACCTCCTTGGCGAACATGTGCATGTTCTTGACGGCCTTCCACTCGGGCATGTCGCCGTGCTGGAGGACCATCAGCATGCGGCTGCACTGCGCCTCCTGGGCCCAGTGCGAGAGCGTGTCGGCCACCGTGTCGGGCGAGCCGCAGATGATGCGCCCGATCGAGACCATGTCGTCCCATGTCGCGCGCGTCCCGTCGGCCAGCGCGGCCGACTGGGCGCGGCGCAGGAACTCGCTGCGCGACACGTACCCCGGCGGCGAGAGGAACTGCGGCGGCACGCGGTGCATCCAGGAGAAGAACTTCTCGATGTGCGGGCGCGCCTCGCGCACGGCCTCCTCGTCGGTGTCGGCGACGTAGCAGATGACCGTGAAGATGGTGTCGTCCGGCTGGACCGTCCAGCCCTTGGCCTCGGCCGCCTCGCGGAAGTTGGCCATCGCCTTGAGCTGCTGCTCGATCGGCGTGAAGACGATCGAGTAGCCGGCGCGGAAGTCCGTGGCGACGTCGACGGTCTCCTGGCTGCCCGAGCCGACGATGTAGATCTTGGGGTGCGGCTTCTGCATCGGCCGCGGCCACACGTTGAGGAAGCGGTAGTTGTAGAACTCGCCGTCGTGGCGGACGGGGCCGTCCTCGGTCCAGGTCTTGAGGATCACCCCGAGGTTCTCGCGGAAGCGCGCCCGGGCGGTGGTCGGGTTGAGCTGGCCGGCGTTGGACCAGTACTCCATCCCCGTGCCCAGCGGGAAGCCGAACTCCATCCGCCCGTTGGACATCACGTCGAGCATCGCGTACTCCTCGGCGACGCGCGACGGCCACGACAGGTTGATGGGGACGCCGGCGACGAGGATCTTCACGCGCTTGGTCAGCGCGGCCAGGTACGCCGCGCGCACCGAGGTCGCAGGCTGCATGGAGTAGATCGTCTGGTGGTGCTCGTTGACGGCGATGGCGTCGAAGCCGAGTTCCTCGGCGAGCAGCATCTCGCGCGTCCAGCGCTGGTAGAGCTCGTGGGCGACCTCGGGGTTGAAGTTGCCGTTGGGGTAGTTCACCCAGGTCGAGTCGTAGCGGTCGGAGTCCGGCGGCTCGTCGATGTAGTGGTGGTGGTTGAAGAGATAGAACTGGATGTCGTCGAAGACGTTCATCGGACCCCTCTGTTCGCCATGCGCACAGCTGTTCGGTGCGAAGTGATGCTTTCTGCCGGACCTATGAATGTCAAGGGCAATTGAACACCCCGCCGCGGATCAGTACGCCTGGTCGTAGAGCTCGACGATCTGCTCCTTGGTCGCGGGCTGGGGGTTGAAGCCCGGGCTGCCGGAGTCGAGGGCCGCCTGCGCCATGTCCTGCACGACGCGCTCGAAGTGGTCGCGCTCGACGCCGGCTTCCGACAGGGACGGGATCTTCAGGTCGGCGTTGAGCGCCTCGAGCTCCTCGACGAGGCGATCGCACGCCACCTGGTCGGAGTCCTCGTCGGTGGCGAGGCGCATCTCGCGTGCGACGTGCGCGTAGCGCTCGGGCGCGCCCATGACGCTGAAGCGGGTGACGGTCGGCAGCAGCAGCGCGTTGCTGAGGCCGTGGGCGAGGTGGAAGTGCGCGCCGATCGGGCGGCTCATGCCGTGGACGAGCGCGACGCTCGAGTTCGAGAACGCGGCGCCGGCGAGGGTCGCGCCGAGCATCATGGCCTCACGTGCCGGCTCGTCGTCGGGGTGCTCGACGACGCGGCGCATGTGCGCGCCGATGAGCCGCGCCGCCTCCAGCGCGAGCATGTCGGTGAGGACGGTGGCCTTCTTGGAGACGTAGGCCTCGATCGCGTGGGTGAGCGAGTCGACGCCGACCCACGAGGTCAGGTTCGCCGGCGTGCTCATCGTCAGCTTGTAGTCCGAGATGGCGACGCGCGCCATCAGGTGGCCGTCGAGCATCATCATCTTCACGTCGCGGTCGGTGTCGGTGATGACCGCCACGCGCGTGACCTCGCTTCCGGTGCCGGCCGTCGTCGGGACCGCGACGAGGGGTAGGCCAGGGCCCGGGACCTGGTTGTAGCCCGCGTAGTCGCGCAGGTCGCCCTCGTTGGCGAAGGCCACGGCGGCCGCTTTGGCCGTGTCCATCGGGCTGCCGCCCCCGATCGCCACGACGCCGTCGGCCTCGTGGTCGCGCAGGGCCTCGAGCGCTCCCTCGACGTTGGCGAGGGTTGGGTCGGGCTGCACATCGCCGAACGTCGCCACCTTCGCGCCCCCGGCCTCCAGCCGCTCGACGAGCGGCCCGGCGGGGCCCTCGTCGAGCAGGAAGCGATCGGACACCACCAGCGGCCGCTCGATGCCGATGCGCGCGACGTGCTCGGCGAGATCGTCGGATGTGCCGCCGCCGATGACCAGGTCGGGGGGCAGGTGCAGCTCGATGGTGCCGTTGGCCGCCATGGCGACTCCTCTCCGTGCGTCTCAGGGATCCTTCTACGCCAAGGTGGCGCTGCTGTAGCTTGCCGACCATGCCTGGCTCGGATGCAACGGTCAATGGGAAGTACGGCACGGCTGTTCGTCGCCGGGAGGACCCTCCCCTGATCCAGGGGACCGGGACCTACACCGACGACGTCGACGCGCCCGGCGCCCTGCATGCGGCCTTCGTGCGCTCCGAGGTGGCGCACGGGCGCATCGTGGGCATCGAGACCGAGGCCGCGGCGGCGGCCCCCGGCGTCGTGGGGGTGTTCACGGGCGCCGACCTCGACCTCGGGCCCTTCCCGCCGGGGCCGATGGCGCCCGAAGACATGCTGCGCCCAACGCTGGCGCGCGACGTCGTGCGCTTCCAGGGCGAGGCGATCGCGGTGGTCGTGGCCGAGAGCCGCGGCGCGGCGGTCGACGCCGCCGAGCTCGTCGAGGTCGACATCGAGCCACTCGAGATCGTCGTCGATCCCGAGGGCGCGCTCGAGGACGGTGCGCCGCAGCTGTTCGCCGACAAGGGCTCGAACCTCGCCTTCGAGGGCGGCAACGCCGACGAGGGCGCGCTCGAGGGCGCGGACGTCGTCGTGCGCAGCCGCTTCGTCAACCAGCGCCTGGCCGCCGTGCCGATGGAACCTTCGGCGACCGTGGCCGTGCCCGACCCGGAGTCGGGCGGCGTGCGCATCTGGGCGCCGTTGCAGGCGCCCCATACGGCGCGCGACGTCTTCGCCGGCGCGCTGGGCCTGGAGAAGGACGCCGTCCACGTGACGGTCCCCAACGTGGGCGGTGGCTTCGGCGCGCGGATCGCCGCCTATCCCGAGCAGGCCGCGGTGGCCGCGGCGGCCTTGCGTCTGGGCAAGCCGGTGCGCTACGTCGAGAGCCGCTGGGAGACGATGATCGCGATGCAGCACGGGCGCGCGCAGGTCCAGGACGTCGAGCTGGGCGCGCGCAGCGACGGCACCCTGGTCGGCATCCGCGTCCATGTGGTCGCCGACTGCGGCGCCTACCCCGGCGATGCGGTGATCATGCCCTTCCTCACCGGCCAGATGGCCTCGGGCGTGTACCGCATCCCGCGCGTGGACTTCGGCTTCCGCTGCGTGGTCACCAACACCACGCCCATCGGTGCCTACCGCGGCGCCGGGCGCCCCGAGGCCACCGCGCTCGTCGAGCGCGCCATGGACCAGCTCGCCGCCAAGCTCGACATGGATCCCGCCGAGCTGCGCCGGCGCAACTTCATCGCGCCCGACGACTTCCCGCACAAGACCGTCGCCGGCGCCACCTACGACTCGGGCGAGTACGCGCGCGCCCTGGAGCTCGTGCTCGAGGCCGCCGGCTACGACAAGCTGCGCGAGGAGCAGGCGGCGCGCCGCGACAGCGGCGACGTGAAGCAGCTCGGGATCGGCCTGTGCACCTACGTCGAGCTCACCGGCCTCGGCGCCGAGGTCGGCACGTGCACCGTCGACGAGGAAGGCATCGTCACGGTCAAGACCGGCACCTCGCCCCAGGGCCAGGGCCACGAGACGACGTGGGCGCAGCTCGTGTCGTGGACCCTGGGCGTGCCGATGGCCGACGTGCGCATCGAGCATTCCGACACGCGCAAGGTCCCGCGCGGCATGGGGACCATGGGCTCGCGCACGCTGCAGGTCGGCGGCAGCGCGATGATCAATGCCACCCGCGAGGTGCTGGCCAAGGGCAGCGAGCTGGCGGCGCACCTGCTCGAGGCCGCCGTCGACGACGTCCAGGTCGTCCCCGGCCAGGGTCTCGGGATCGCCGGCACGCCGTCGGCGACGGTCTCCTGGGCCGAGCTGGCCAAGGCGGCCGCCGACCCGAGCAAGCTCCCCGAGGGCATGGAGCCGGGCCTCGACGCGATCAACGACTTCGAGACGCCCGACTCGAGCTATCCCTTCGGCGCCCACGTCGCCGTCGTCGAGGTCGACATGGAGACGGGACTGACCAAGCTCGTGCGCCACGTGACGGTCGACGACTCGGGGAACATCGCCAACCCGCTGCTCGCCGAGGGCCAGATCCACGGCGGCATCGCGCAGGGCGTCGCGCAGGCGCTCTACGAGGAGATCGCCTACGACGAGGACGGCAACTGCGTCGCCGGCTCGCTGACCAGCTACGCGCTGCCGACCGCGGCGGAGCTGCCGATGTTCGAGACCTCGCGCACCGAGACGCCCTCGCCTCTGAACCCGCTGGGCGCCAAGGGCATCGGCGAGTCGGGCGCCATCGGCGCCACGCCCGCCGTGTGGAACGCCGTCGTCGACGCCCTGTCGCACCTGGGCGTCGAGAACATCGACATGCCGGCGACGCCGATGCGGGTGTGGCAGGCGATCGAGTCGGCCCGGAGCGGGGCTTCGGTGGCGTAGGGGCCGGCGCGGTGGGGTAAGAGCGCGGCCGCCTGTGGCTTGCGGGCGTTGGTGGCTTGGGGCGGCGAGGGAGGGGAGCCCGCCCGCGTACCAGCAGGGTGCGAACTGCGTGGGTTTGCTACCGGAAACCGGTAGTAATCCAACGCAGTTCGGGTGCGCTGGCGCATTGCCGCTCACCCGGGACCCGGCACCAGCCGGCGGGCTCACCCTCCCTCGGTGATGCTGTTTGGCGCCGCGAATCGCAGGGAACCGAACATGGACGAGGCGGTGCGCTGAGCACCTGCGCTAGCGTGGCCGTCTATCGGACATGTGTGCGCCAAGCGAACACAGGCCGCGAAAGAACACCGCACGATGAGGGTCGTCGTGGCGCCCGTCGACGAGTTCAAGCCGGGCGACCGGCGCATCATCACGGTCGGCGGTCGGTCGATCGGCGTCTTCCGCGTGGGCGATCGCTTCTACGGGATCCGCAACCGCTGCCCGCACCAGGGCGGGCCGCTGTGCCAGGGACGGATCGCGCCGTGGGCGCGCTCGAGCGGTCCGGGCGACTTCCAGCTCGACGCCGAGGCGACGCTGCTGGCGTGCCCGTGGCACGGATGGGAATACGACCTCGCCAGCGGCCAGTCGTTCCTGGGCCCGGGCGAGCCGGGAGTCAAGAGCTACGACGTCGACGTCGCGCCCGGCGCCGAGCTGTCCGGGCGCGAGCCCGGCCCCTACGTCGCCGAGACCTTCCCGGTCCACGTCGAGGAGGACTACGTTGTCATCGATGCCTAGCACCACCGCCGAAACCGCCGCGACGGATGCCACCGAGCGCGCCGTGAAGCTCGTCGACGCCGACATCCACCCGGCGCCGCTGCCGAGCTACATCGCCGAGCGTCTCGACGAGCCGTTCCGCACGCGCTACGAGCGCTACGGCGTGCGCGTCGCCAACCCGCCGCAGATGTACCCGCGCGTGCGCAACCAGGGCTACCGCGTCGACTCCTGGCCCGAGGGCGGCTTCCCCGGCAGCGACTTCGACCTCATGCGCGAGCAGCTGCTCGACGAGCACAAGGTCGACTACGGGGTCCTCATCCCGCTGCACGGCCACAGCTTCGGCGCCGAGGCCCCCGAGTTCGCCTCGGCCCTGTGCCACGCCGTCAACGAGTGGGTCCGCGAGGCGATGCTCGACCGCGACGAGCGCCTGCACAGCACGATCAACATCGCGCTCGAGACGCCCGAGCTGGCGGTCGCGGAGATCGAGCGCTACGCCGGCGACCCGCGCTTCGTCCAGGTCCTGCTGCCCACCACCGCCGAGTGCCCGCTGGGCAACCGCAAGTACTGGCCGATCTACGCCGCCGCCGCCGAGGCCGGGCTACCGCTCGTGGTCCACACCGGCGGCCTCGAGCAGAAGTGGGGCACCGGCTGGCCCTCCTTCTACCTCGAGGAGCACGTCGGCTACGCCAACGCGATGGCCGCGGTGACGATGAGCTTCATCGCCGAGGGCGTCTTCCAGCGCTTCCCCGACCTGCAGGTGGTGTGCGTCGAGGCCGGCATCTCGTGGGCCGGCCCGCTCATGTGGTCGATGGACGCCGCGTGGTCGGCCATGCGCGACGACGTGCCGCACCTCGACCGCAAGCCGTCCGAGTTCTTCCGCGAGCATTTCTGGTTCTCGACCCAGCCGATCGAGGAGCCCGACGACCCCGAGCAGCTCGTCCAGGCGCTCGAGTTCACCGGCATGACCGACCGGATCATGTTCGCCTCCGACTACCCGCACTGGGACTTCGACTCGCCCGCCATGACGCTGCCGCGGTCGGTCCCGAAGGAGCTCAAGGCGAAGATCATGGCCGCCAACGCGTGCCGCCTCTACGGCTTCGGCTCATGAACGCGCCTCCCACGCAGGGCGCGATCGACGCCGACGTCCACGTCGCGCCCGCGGACATCGCCGCGCTCGCCGAGCACATGGACGACTACTGGCGCGACTACCTCGTCAACGCCGGGATGCGGCTCTCGCCCCACCTCAGCGGGAGCTACCCGCAGAGCGGGGCGGCGCCGCCGAGCGACGTCGACGCCCTGCGCGAGCAGGTGCTCGAACCGTGGGGGCTCAGCCACGCCATCCTCACCTGCCTGACCGCCTTCGACGTCAGCCGCAACGGCTACTACGAGGCCGCGCTGTGCAGCGCGATCAACGATTGGCTGCGCGCCGAGTGGCTCGAGCGCGACGACCGCCTGCGCGCGTACCTGACGATCCCGACGCTCGACCCCGACCTGGCGATCCAGGAGGTCGAGCGCGTGGGCGACCACGATGGCTTCGTCGGCGTGCTCGTCCCGATCCGCAGCGAGACGCGCTGGGGCAACCGCCGCTACCACGACCTGCACCAGGTGATCGCCGCCAAGGACCTCGTGCTCGCCCTCCACGCCTGGGGCCGGGCCGGGAGCGCGGCGACCGGGAGCGGCTTCACCCATACCTACTTCGAGGATTATCTGGGCAACTCGCAGATCGTCGCCCAGGCGCAGCTGCTCAGTCTCGTCTCCGAGGGCGTCTTCGAGCGTGTTCCGTCGCTGCGCGTGGTCCTGCTCGAGGCCGGTTTCTCGTGGCTGCCGCCGCTGCTCTGGCGCTTCGACAAGGACTGGAAGGCGATCTGGCGCGAGGTGCCCTGGGTCAAGGAGCGGCCGTCGGAGTACATCAAGCGCCACGTCCGCGCCGCGACCGCGCCGGCCCAGCTGCCGGCCGATCCCCAGCAGGCCGCTCAGCTGGCCGCGATGCTCAACGCCGGCGACATGCTCGTCTTCGCCAGCGACTTCCCGCACGAGCACGGCGAGGGCAACCTCGACACGCTGCTCGACGTCCTCGACGACGCCGGCCGCGAGGCCGTGCTGCGGGGCAACGCCGCCGCGCTCTACGGGCTGGCCGGCTAGCTCGCCGCCGCCGGGTCCGGGCCGGGCGGCAGGATCGGCAGCCCGAGACGGCGGCGCCCGAGGCTCGTGAGCAGGAAGTCGCGCTGGGCCGGCGTGTTGTGGCTCCAGTAGGTCGACATGTCGCGCCAGTAGCGCTGCATGCGCTGGCCGTCGCGCGCGCCCGCCGAGCCGCCGGTGCGGAAGAGAATGCCCTCGACGGCGTGCCACGCGATCCGGCAGGCCGTGGCCTGCAGGGCCTCCAGGCGCGCGTCGTCCTCGGCGGTGAAGGGCCGGTCCTCCTCGACGTTCTGGCGCGCGAGCTCCATCCACTGCTGAGCACCCTGGATCACGGCGGCCTCCGCCGTGGCGATCTCGGCGATCGCCTCACCCAGGTAGCGCTGGTAGTCGACGAGCTCGTAGCGCTTCATCGTCGGCACCCACGTCGCCGGGCGCGTGGTGATGATGCGCTGGTACTCGTCGAGCGCCGCGTACGCCGAGCCGACCATGATCGCGCCGAACTCGCCGTGGAAGAAGCCCAGCGTGCGCCCGGCGTACATCGGGTTGCCGTGCAGGCGCGAGCCGGCCGTCCCGCCCTCGACCGGCAGGTCGACCATGAAGGCGTGCACGGCGTGCGCCGCCGGGATCCACGCGTCGTCGATCTGGATGCTGTGCGAGCCGCTGCCGCGCATCCCGAGCACGCCGTGCCAGTCGTCGAGGCGCTCGAACTGGTCCGCGGAGACGACGAACATGAGGCCGGGGTCCTGCGGGTCCTCGGGGTGCAGGAGGGTCTGGCCCATGAAGTGCGTCGAGTACGGGATCCCGGAGGCGTAGGAGAACTTCCCGCCGATCACGTAGCCGTCGTCGCGCGGCTGGGCCACGCCGACCGGGGCGCCGTAGGACGCGCACACGAAGTGCCCGTCGGGGCCGAAGAACTCGGCCTGGGCCTGCTCTTCGAACATCGAGGCCACCTGCAGCACGTGCGCGCCGCCGAGGCACAGGCACCAGCCGGTCGAGGGGCAGCCGCGGGCGATCTCGATGATGACGCGGAAGTAGGTCTCGAGGTCGAACTCGTAGCCGCCGAAGCGCCGCGGCTGGAGGATCCGGTAGAAGCCGGCGTCGGTGAACGCGCGGTGCGTCTCCTGCGCGTAGAAGGTGTGCTCCTCGGTCTCCTGCTGGCGCTCGAGCAGCTCGGGCCGCATGGCCGCCGCGCGGGCGACGATCTCGCGCGGCGTGAGATCGGGCTCGGGGACCGCGAACGTGCTCGGCGTGGTCGACGCCTCCTGCATGCTGACCCTCCCGTCTGGCTCTGGGGCGCTCGACGGTGCTGTTCGCATAGCGCACGATCATGCGCTAGGCGCACCGCACCCGAGGCTACCTTCGGCTTCCGAATGCGTCAAGGCGTATGTCGGAGGTGAACACGATGGCCGCGTGAGCCCCGTGCAAACTCCCCCAAACAGGCGGTCGCGGCGCCTTGACTGCGCGCGAGTCGAGCGAGTAGGTTCGTTTTCCGTACAGCTGTGCGCTTGGCGAACCACGTGCTCAGCACGTCAGTCGGAGGAGGAGGAGGGTCACACGTGAGGACGATCTTTGGCACGGACCGGAGGTGGCGACATGCGCTTGCTCTGCTTGCGCTCGTAGCCGGCCTCTCGGTGTTCGTTGCTGCCTGCGGCAGCGACGACAAGAGCAGCACGTCAACGGGAGCCGCGGCCGGTACCAAGACCACCGCCAAGGCCGCTGAGGACGTGACGAAGTGCGGGAAGAAGCCGGGCACGAAGGCCACCGGAACGCCGATCAAGGTCGGCGCGATCGTCACCAAGCAGCCGGGCACCGACTTCACCGACGGCGCCAACATGGCCCAGGCGTACTTCAACTGCGTCAACGACAACGGCGGCATCAACGGCCACCCGATCTCGTACAAGTTCTACACCGAGCAGACCAACCCGGCCCAGATCGCCGGGTACGCGCACAAGCTGATCCAGACCGACAAGGCGGTCGCGATCGTCGGCGGCTTCAGCATCATCGAGTGCGCCGTCGACCACAAGTACTGGGAGTCGCTCGGCATCATGGAGATCGATGCCGGCATCGCTCCGGAGTGCTACGGCACCCCGAACAGCGCCGCCCCGAACATGGGTCCGCGCTACAGCTCCGACGGCGCCGTGCAGGCCGTCGTGCGGGCGGGGGCGAAGAAGATCGCCTTCGACCAGTCCAACGTGCCGGGCACCGGGTACATCGCCGCCGGCCCCACAGCGGTGGCCAAGAGCCTCAACACGCCCATCACGCTGTTCAAGGACAACGTGCCGATCCAGGACGCGAACTCGATCGCGCTCAAGCTCGTGCAGGCCGCGGGCACCGACGGCGGAGTGGTGCTCAACTTCACGCCGCCCGAGGCCCTGAAGATCCTCCAGGCCGCGCAGCAGCAGGGCCTGCAGGACCGCGTGAAGGCGTGGGGCTGCTCGACTCCCTGCAACACCGACTTCGTCGCCAAGGCGCTCGGTCAGCAGTGGGACGGCAAGCTGCTCGTCAACGCCGAGCTCAACGTGACGGACTCCGACGGCCCGCAGTCGCGCCTCTACCGCGCGGTCTTCAACAAGTACGGGAGCAAGGTGTCGGGCGGCCTGGGCTCCTTCAGCCAGATGGGCTTCACGATGGGGCAGCTGCTCGTCCAGGCCCTCGAGTCGATCAAGGGCGAGGACTACTCGCTGGAGACGGTCAACAAGGCGATCGCGGACCTCAAGGGGTACAAGACCGACATCCTCTGCCGTCCCTGGTACTACGGCAAGGCGCCCCTGCACATCCCGAACAACGTCGACTGGACCACCACTCCGAAGAACGGGAAGATGGTCATCAAGGAGGACTGCTTCAACATCTCGGATGCGGACCCGTCGATCGCCAAGGTTCGCGAGATCGAGAAGGCCGACCCGTCGCTGACGGCGGAGACCAACTCCCTCGCGGGCTCGTAGACGGTCTGGTAGACAAGTAATCAGGAGAGAGAGGGCGTCCAGGGTTCCGAATGCCGAGCTTGGAGGACTTCAAGCCATTCGTGGTCACCGGACTGGCTCTGGGCGGCGTGTATGCGCTGTCCGGAGTCGGGATGGTGGTCCTCTACCGAGCCACCGGTGTGCTGAACCTCGCGTTCGGCGCGGTCGGAGCCATGGGCGCCCTGCTCGCCTGGCAGTTGATCAACGTCAACAGCTGGGCGCAGGGACCGGCGTTCCTCGTCTGCGTGCTGTTCGGCGGAGCCGCCACGCTGCTCTACGGCGTGCTCTTCGGCCCACCGCTCGCGAACCGCGATCCGCTCGTCAAGGCCACTGCGACGTTGGGCCTGGCGCTGATCCTGCTGGGGATCATGGACCTCGTCTGGAGCGATAAGGCGCGCTCCATGGTCCTGCCGACCTCGAACCACGGGTTCGAGATCTCGGACATCTTCGTCAACTGGACCCAGGTCATCGCGCTGGGCTTCGCGCTCGGGGTCATGACGGTCACCGCGCTGTTCCTGCGCTTCACCAAGACCGGCACGGCGAT
The DNA here is from genome assembly GCA_963742125.1 of uncultured Actinomycetes bacterium. Classification (GTDB taxonomy): domain Bacteria; phylum Actinomycetota; class Thermoleophilia; order Solirubrobacterales; family Solirubrobacteraceae; genus JAOPZW01. The sequence goes on from CAVUKO010000002.1 coordinate 26,120, forward strand.
GCGCGCGCTGGCCAACGATCGCGAGATCACGGCGACGCTCGGCGTCCCGGTGCGGCGGGTCGAGGCCGCGGCATGGCTCGGCTCCGGGCTCGTGTCGGGAGCGAGCGGCCTGCTGCTCTCCAACCTCGTGGGGCTCGATGCCGCCACGCTCACCTTCCTCGTGATCTCGTCGCTGGCAGCCACGCTGATCGGACGTCTGCGATCGATCACCGTCACCTTCGTCGCGGGCATCGTGATCGGCCTCGTCAACGCCCTGGTCACGCCCATCGTGTCCATCTCGCAGTACCGCGACATGACGCCGTTCGTCCTGGCCACGATCGCCCTCCTCGTCCTCTCCGGCCGGCGCGGGAGCGCCCTGGCGGGGAGGGCAGGTTGACGTGAGCGCCGCGGGAGCCACCAGCGCGCGCAGCGCGCGCCGCGTCTGGATGCCGCATCTCGACGCGGGCGAGCGCCTGCGAGCGGTGATCATCGCCGTTCTGCTGCTCTTCGTCGTCGTGGTCCTGCCGCAGCTCCTGAGCGGCTACTGGATCACCGTCTGCACGTCGGTCGGGATCTACTCCGTCGTCGCCCTGGGGCTCGGCATCCTGATGGGCCGAACCGGCCTCGTCTCGCTCGGGCAGATCGCGCTGCTCGCCCTCGCCGCGTGGGTCGCCGCCCGGCTGTTCTTCGCCACGGGCCTGCCGTTCCCGATCGTGCTGCTCCTGGCGGGCCTGATCACGACGGTCCTGGGCACGCTCGTCGGGCTGCCGGCCCTGCGGCTCAGCGGCCTCTACCTGGCGCTGATCACGCTGATGCTCGCCGGCGCCATCACGGTGGTGCTCAGGGTCACGAACTTCCCGAACGGCGGCCATGGGTTCCTGGGCCACCTCGAGACCGACCGCGGGAACGCGAACATCCGCCGGCCGGCCATCGCCAACGGCGACACCGCCTACCTCCGATACGTGGTGATCGTCGCCGCGATCATGTTCCTGATCGCGCTCATCCACGTGCGCGCGAGGCCGGGGCGTGCGTGGGCGGCCATCCGGCAGAGCGAGTCGGCCGCGCTCGCCGCCGGCGTCAACGTCACGCTCTACAAGATGTGGGCGTTCGCGCTCGCGTCGTTCCTGACGGGCGTGGCCGGGGGGCTGCTGGCGGCGAACTCCGGCCAGCTCTTCATCACGACCTTCCCGACCAGCGACTCGATCACCCTGCTCGCCGTGGTGCTGATGGGCGGCATCTACAGCCTGTGGGGAGCGGTCGTCGCCGCGTTGCTGATGCAGCTCCTACCCGCCCTCCTGAACAACTGGGGCGTCGCGGCCGACTGGCTGACGATCGTCTTCGGCATCGGCATCCTCCAAGTGCTCCTCACCGCGCCGCAGGGCCTGGTCTACCAGTTCCCGCGCGACATGGCGAAGCTCGGACGGCTGATCGGCGGGCTCGCCGGCCGGGGCAGACCGCCGACGCGGGAGGGGGCCGGGTGATCGAGATCAAGGACCTCACCGTGCGCTTCGGTGGCGTCACGCCGCTCGATCACATGACGATCGACTTCGGCGAGGGCACCAACGGGCTCATCGGCCCCAACGGCGCGGGCAAGACCACCTTCTTCAACGTCCTGAGCGGCTTCGTGCGTCCCGCCGAGGGCAGCGTGACGGCGTTCGGCGAGGACCTGCTGACGATGGCCCACTTCCGGCGCGCGCGCTGGGGCGTGCGGCGCACGTTCCAGACCGAGCAGGCGATCGAGGAGCTTTCGATCTACGACAACGTGGCGATGGTCGACGAGCACTCCTCCAAGCAGCGCGCCGGCGATCGCCGAGAGGCCGTCCTGTCGGCGATCGAGTTCGTGGGCCTCACCGGCAACCCGCAGACCAAGGTCGGCACCCTGGGCGCAGGCGAGCGTCGTCTCGTCGAGTTGGCGCGCGCCGTCGTGGGGCAGCCACGGGTGATCCTGCTCGACGAGCCCGCGGCAGGTCTTCCGGAGGAGGAGAGCGTACGCACGAGCCAGGTCATCAAGAAGATCCCCGAGGAGCTCGGCGCGCTGGTGATCCTCGTGGACCACGACATGAGCCTCGTGTCCGCGTGCTGCAGCAAGACCGCCGTGCTGGACTTCGGCAAGCTGATCGCCTCGGGGGACACCGCGGACGTGCTGCGCAACGACCAGGTCAAGAAGGCGTACCTCGGTATCGAGGCGGTGGCCGTGTGAGCGAGGCCGAGACCACGGCGGCGGTGACGTTCGGGGCCAAGGCCGGCACCGTGCTGCGGCTCGAGAACCTGACCGTGGAGCGCGGCGCGCGCCCGGTCGTACACGGCGTGTCGCTCGAGGTAACGCCCGGCGAGGTCACGGCGCTGCTCGGCCCCAACGGCGCCGGCAAGTCGAGCCTCGTGCTCGCGGTGGGCGGCGTGCTGCGCCCCGCCGGCGGGAAGGTCACGCTCGGAGCCGACGACCTCACGTCGCGGCGTCCCGAGCGAATCCGCCAGGCGGGCGTGGCGATCGTGCCTGAGGGCCGCCGACTGCTGCCGCTGCTGACGGTGCGGGAGAACCTCGGCGTCGCCACCTACTCGCTGTCGCGCTCCGACGCGAAGGCGGGCCTGAAGCGGGCCCTGGAGCTCTTCCCCGAGCTCGAGAAGCGCCTCGACGTTCTCGGCCGCCTCCTGTCGGGCGGCGAGCAGCAGATGCTCGTGCTGGCCCAGGCGCTCGTGTCGAGGCCGAAGTTCATGTTCATCGACGAGCTCTCGCTCGGCCTCGCTCCTGTGGTGGTCCAGCGCCTGCTGCCCACGATTCGCGAGGTCGCCGAGAGTGGGGTCGGAGTGCTCCTGATCGAGCAGTTCGCCACGGTCGCGCTCAGCCTCGCCGAGCGCGCCTACATCATGGAGGGCGGCCGGATCCAGTTCGCGGGGATGGCCAGCGAGCTCAGGGAGAACCCCGACCTCCTCCACTCGGCCTATCTCCTGCGCGGCAGCGTCGGGCAGAACGGCGCGCCTGCCTAGACGGCCTCTGCTGCGCGAGATCGCGGGCGCAACCGCGTACCCTCGGCGTAGTGAAGCCCCGCCTGCGCGGCGTCAGCCATCAGTACGCGTTCTACGTCGCCCTCGCCGCGGGAGCGGCGCTCGTCGTGCTCGCCCGCGGCGGTGAGGCGCGCGCCGCGGCGCTGGTCTACGCGCTGTCGTTGTCGGCGATGTTCGGCGCCAGCGCCCTCTATCACCGCATCGACTGGTCGCCGGGGCCGCGCGCGTGGCTGCGCCGGCTGGACCACTCGATGATCTTCGTCCTCGTCGCGGGCACCTACACGCCCTTCGCCGTGCTGGTCCTCGCCCCCGCCCTGGGCTGGACGGTCCTCGCCGTGGTGTGGGGCGGGGCCCTGGCCGGCGTCGTCATCAGCCTGGTGTGGATCGACGCACCGCGCTGGCTGACCGCCGTGCTCTACGTCGCCCTGGGCTGGGTGTCGATCGTCACCATGCCCCAGCTGTGGGACCGCGCCGGGGTGCTCGCCGTGGCCCTGCTGGCCACCGGCGGCCTCCTCTATACGGCCGGCGCCGTGGTCTACGCCCGCCGCCGGCCCGACCCCGCGCCGCGCGTCTTCGGCTACCACGAGGTCTTCCACGTGCTGGTCATCGCGGCCGCCGCGGTGCACTTCGCCGCGGTCGCCGTCTACGCGGTCTGATCGCGCAGCGCGGCCACGCCCGGCGTCGACAGCACGCGCCCGTCGGCGAGGATCGTCAGCGCCTCGTAGCCGTCCAGCCCCGCCGTCCAGGCGGGCCCCTCGACGCCCATCGCGAACGCGGCCGTGGCGTAGGCGTCGGCCGTGGCGAGGTCCGGGCCGAGGACCGTGACCGAGGCGACGCCCTCGGGAGCCCGGCCCGTGCGCGGGTCGACGATGTGCGGGCCGCGCTCGTAAGAGCCCGAGGTCGCCACCGCGAGATCCCGGGTGCGCAGCACGGCCGCCACGCGGTCGCGCTGCCAGGGGTGCTGGATCCCCACGCGCCACGGCTGTCCCGCGACTCGCTCGCCGCGCACGCGCACGTCGCCGCCGGCGTGCACGCACAGGTTCCGCGCGCCGGCGCGCTCGAGCACGTCCGCGGCGGCCTCCACGGCCCACCCCTTGACGAAGGCCGACGGGTCGAGGGCACCGCGGGCGCGGACGTCGAAGCATCCGCGCGTGCGCGCCCGCAGGCCCTCGCAGCGCTCGAGGACGTCGCGAACCTCCGGCGCGGCGTCGCCGAGGGCCAGCGTCCCGGCGTTCAGACGGCTGATCGCGCTGTCGGGGCGATAGGTGCTGAACGTCGCATCGACCCATCGCAGCCAGGCGAACGCGCGGTCGAGCGCGGCGGGATCGACGCCGGGATCGCGCACGTCGATGCCGACGGGGATCCCCATCGCCGTCTCGACGCGGCACAGCCCGGTGACCGACGGCTCAGCCACGGGCCCGGTCGATCGCCGCCTGCAGCGACTGCTTGTAGCTCTCGCTGGTGTACGTCGCTCCGCTGACGACGTCGATCTTGGCGCTCCCGGCGCGCAGCGCCTCCTCGCGCAGGATGGGCTCGGCCCGGGCGTTGATCGCCTGCGTGCGCGCGCCGTCGCCGGTGAGCTCGACCGTCTCGACGCGCGTCAGCTCGCCGCCGGTCAGCGTCACGCGCACCGAGATGATCGAGAACGGGGTGGTGGCGGTCTCGGTTGCAGTCCGCGTGGGCCCCTTCCTGCTCGGCCGCCTGCTGCTCACGCGCCGTACCTCGGCCTGGCCGGTGGCGATCGGCGGCGGCGGAGCAGCCGCCTCGTCGGGCGCCGGGATCGCCGGCGGGCGCGCACGGACGTTGGCCAGCAGGGCGACCACGGCGGCCGTCGCCACCACCGCGGGCACGGCGCGCCGCACCACCGCTCGGGCGCTCACCACGCGAAGCCCTCGCTGACGATGTGGCGCGACGGGACGCCGGCGCGTCGCAGGCTCGCGCGGGTGGCGTCGGTCATGCTGCGCGGGCCGCAGACGTAGACGTCGCGGCTGGCGATGTCGGGGACGAGGGCCTGCAGGTGCTCCGCCGAGAGCACCTCGTCGCCGCGGCGCTCGCCCAGGACGTAGTGCAACTCGGCGCCGCGTCGCCGCGCGAGCTCGTCGAGCTCGTCGCGGAAGAGGACGTCGTCCTCGCTCGCCGCCCGGTAGATGACGGCGATCGTTCCCGGCTCGCCCGGCGTGTCCTCCAGCAGCGCCCGGATCGGGGCGATGCCCACCCCGCCCGCGATGAGCGCGACCCGCGGATGGCGGCGGGCGGCGCTCGTCAGCCCGCCCGATGGTCCCTCGACGATCACGCGCGTACCCGGCTGCAGCGAGGCGAGCCGGGCGGTGTAGTCGCCGAGCTCCTTGACCGTGATGCGCAGCCGCCGTCCGTCCGGCGCGGCGGACAGCGAGAACGGGTGGGTCTCCCACCAGTGGCCGCGCGCGAGGAAGCGCCAGTGCAACGACTGACCCGAGAGCACCCGCAGCCGGTGCAGGCCGACGCCCCCGATCTCCAGCGAGACGACGCCGGGCGCCTCGGGCACCACCCGCTCGATCCGCAGGCGGTGGCGCAGGGACCGGACCACCGGCAGCACGACCCTGAAGCCGACGAGCGCAGCCAGGGTCGCGGCGTAGAGCGCCCACCAGTACGCGCGCGCGAGCGGCTGGTGCAGGAACTCGTGACCAGTCGCCAGCTGGTGGCTGAAGCCGAGCGCGATCGCGACGTAGGCGCCGACGTGCACGGCGTGCCACACCCGATAGGAGAGCCGCCGGCGGACCTTCACCACCGAGGTGATCACGACCGCGACGAGCAGCGCGAGCGCGATGGTGGCCAGCAGGACACCCGAATAGCCGGTGAGCAGATCGCCCGCCTCGCGCGTGATCAAGACGTCGTCGGTCAGCGCGTAGCCGGCCGTGATCAGCACGGTGTGGGCCGCGATCAGCGCGAGGCACAGGCTCCCGTTGAGCCGGTGCCAGCTCCCGACGCGCTCGAGGCCGACCACGTCGAGTACGGGGATGCGCGCCAGGAGCAGCAGCTCGACGAGCGCCAGCAGCGCCCCGAGCAGCCCGGTGACGCGGCCCAGGCTCGTGAGCAGCCCGGCGACGTCGTGCACCTCGCGGATGCCGCCCTGCCGCCACCACAGTCCCACGACGGCGGCCGCGTTGGCCGCCACGAGCACGGCCAGGTCCCAGCCCGTGAGCCTACGCCGGGGCATCCCGACACTCGTGTGGCGCGCGACGGCGATGGCGCATGCAAGTATCGCGTGCGACGGGCCTTCACAAGCCGTTGCGTCGGACTGATTCGCCCGGCTTTTGCGTGGGTAGGTCACCCTCGACTTGCCAGTCGGGTCATCCGGTGAGGAGGAGGCCCGCGAGGTACATCAAGAGGAGGAGAGTGCGCTCGATGGTTGCTCGTAAGAGGTTGGCGGCCGCATTGGTCGTTGCGCTCGCGATGTTCGTGGTCGCGTGCGGCAGTAGCGACAGCGGTAGCAGCAGCAGCGGCGGTGGTGGTGGAGGCAGTGCCTCGACCACGGCGACCGGCGTCACCAAGGGCGTCGCGAAGGCGCCGACGCTCGATGCGTCGAAGGGCGCCAAGGGCGCGGTCACGTTCTGCACCGGCAAGGACACGTCCGGCGCGCAGGTCGAGTCCGTCAAGCAGTTCAACGCGCAAGTACGGCGCCCACGGCCTGACGGCCAAGCTGCTCGAGTTCCCGACGTCGGCCGACGAGCAGCGCAACCAGTTCGTCCAGCGTCAGGAGGCCAAGTCCGGGGAGTGCGACATCTTCTTCTCGGATGTGATCTGGACGGCCGAGTTCGCCGCGCAGAAGTGGCTGCTCGACATGTCCGACTACGTCAACGCGCGCAAGGCCGAGTTCATCCCGTCGACGCTCCAGACGATCCACTTCGACGACAAGTACTTCGGCGTCCCGCAGGCCACCGACGCCGCCTTCATCTACTATCGCGACGACAAGGTCAAGAGCGTCCCGGAGACCTGGCAGGCGCTGTACGCCGACGCCAAGTCCAAGGGCGGCATCGTCTACCAGGGCGCGTCCTACGAGGGCCTGACCTGCGACTACCTCGAGCTGGCCTTCGCGGCCGGCGGCCAGGTGCTGAGCCCCGATGGCAAGAAGTCCGCCATCAACTCGCCGCGAGAACCTCAAGGCCCTGCAGTTCATGGTCGACGGCGTCAAGAGCGGCGACGCGCCCAAGGCAGTGACGACGTACATGGAGGAGGAGTCGCGTCGCGCCTTCGAATCCGGCAAGTACGGGTACATGCGCAACTGGCCGTACGCCTATGCGCTGGGCAACGCCAAGGGCAGCAAGGTTGCGGACAAGTTCAAGGTCGCGCCGTTCCCGACCTTCGAGGGCGCCGGCAAGGCCGGCATCCTGGGTGGCCACAACCTGGTCATCTCGGCCTACTCGAAGAACCCGAAGGGCGCCGTCCAGCTCATCGACTTCCTGACCTCCGAGAAGATCGAGATCCAAGACGCGGCGAAGTACTCGCTCGCACCGGTGCTCAACTCGGCGTACGACGACGCCTCGGTCAAGAAGGCGCTGCCGTTCTCCGATGAGCTCAAGCAGGCGGTGTCGCAGGCCAAGGCGCGCCCCGTCTCGCCGGTCTATCCGCAGATCTCCCAGGCGATCTACAAGAACGTCAACTCAGCCCTGGCGGGGCAGACGACCCCGCAGGACGCGCTGAAGAAGGCCGACGCCCAGATCACCTCGGCGCTGTCCACGTTCTAAAGGAGAAAGACGATGGAGGCCGCCACCGCAACGGCACCGAAAACCCGGACCCGTCGTTCGGGCCGGAACACGGCCGACCGCGCCGAGCGCAGGCTCGCAGTGCGGATGGTCGCGCCGTCGATGATCCTCATCGCGGCGGTGGCGGTCTACCCCATCGTCTACGCAGTCTGGTTGTCGCTGCACGAGTACTCGGTGCGTGTGCCGGGCCTCTCCCGCTGGGCGGGGTCGCTCGGGCTGCGCAACTACACGACCGCGCTCCAGGACGCCGTGTTCTGGCAGGCATTCCGGACAACGTTCATCTTCACCGCCGTATCGGTGATCCTGGAGCTGATCCTCGGCCTCGCCATGGCGATCGCCATGCACAGCGCGTTCAAGGGCCGCGGGCTGCTGCGCACGGTGATCCTCGTGCCGTGGGCGATCCTGACCGTCGTAACGGCGATCACGTGGCGGACGATCTTCGAGCCGGGCCTGGGCTTCGCCAACACCGTGCTGAGCGCGCTGCATCTGCCCGGCGGTGACACGGTGTGGCTGGGCGAGCAGCCGCAGGCGCTGTTCGTGATGATCTTCGCCGACGTCTGGAAGACGGCGCCGTTCATGGCGCTGCTCATTCTGGCGGGGTTGCAGGTCATCCCGGATGACGTCTACGAGGCGGCGAAGGTCGACGGCTCGACCGTGTGGCAGCGCTTCACGAAGATCACGCTGCCGCTGCTCAAGCCGGCCATCCTCGTCGCGCTGATCTTCCGCACGCTGGACGCGCTGCGGATCTTCGACCTGCCGTTCGTGCTCACCAAGGGGGCCTTCGGCACCAACACGCTGTCGCTGCTGGCCTATCAGGACTTCAGGGAGAACCGATTGTTGGGCCTGGGCTCGGCCGTGGCGATCCTGACCTTCATCACCGTGATGATCGTGTCGTTCATCTACATCCGCTTCGTCGGCGGCAACATCAAGACGCTGACCGATTGAGGGAGTCCTCGCGATGAGCACCGCAGACGCAACCCAAGCCGTCAGCGTCGCCGAGCCGAAGGCCCGGACGAAGCCGCGCAAGAAGCCGCGCCAGGGTCAGCACCCGCTGATCTGGCTGGCCGTCGCGGCCATCATCGTCTTCTGCCTGTTCCCGTTCTACTGGCTCGTCAACGTCTCGCTGAAGACGGGCGCCGACCTGTCGAGCTCGAGCCTCGTCCCGCCCCATCCGACGCTCGACAACTACTCGTCGATCTTCAAGAACGACGACTTCACCAACGGCCTGAAGAACTCGACGATCGTCGCCTTCTCGGTGACCATCCTGGCGCTGACCTTCGGCTCGTTCGCGGCCTACGCGCTCGCGCGGCTGAAGATGCGCGGCAAGTTCCTCGTGCTCGGGATCGTCCTCTCGGTGACGACCTTCCCGCAGATCGCGATCGCGGCGCCGCTGTTCAAGCTCTGGACCGACATCAGCCTCTACAACACGCGCATCGGGCTCATCATCCCGTACCTGACCTTCGCGCTGCCGCTGGCGATCTACATCCTCACGTCGTTCTTCAAGGAGATCCCGAAGGACCTCGAGGAGGCGGCGCTCGTCGACGGGGCCACGCACTTCCAGGCCTTCCGCAAGGTCGTCGTGCCGCTCGCGGCGCCCGGCCTTGCCACGGCCGGCATCCTCACCTTCATCGCGGCCTGGAACGAGTTCCTGCTGGCCACCACGCTGACGTCGTCGAAGGCGGCGCGCACCGTGCCGGCGGCGATCGCGTTCTTCACCGGGTCGACGGAGTTCGAGCAGCCGCTGGGCACCATCAGCGCCGCCTCGGTCGTGATCTCGATCCCGCTGATCATCCTGGTGCTCCTGTTCCAGAAGCGGATCGTGGCGGGGCTCACCGCCGGCGCCGTCAAGGGCTAGGACGCACACCATGCAGGACGTGCCCGGCCTCGCGGAGGTCCTGGCCCCCGACGGCTGGGCGAATGCGTCGAGCGCCTCGCTCGGCGCCGGGGATCCCGGGCGCTACAACTGCCTCTTCGGGCGCGACTCGCTGATCACGGCGCTGGCCGTCCTCCCCGCGCGCCCCGACGTCGCGGCGGCCACCCTGCGCGCGCTGGCCGCGATCCAGGGCACCCGCGAGGACGTCACGTGGGACGAGGAGCCGGGCAAGATCGTGCACGAGGTGCGCCCGGGGATCTCCGTCGCGCGCCAGGGCTACCTGGGCCTCGAGGTCCCCGACGGCGAGCTGCGCTATTACGGCTCGGCCGACTCGACGCCGCTCTTCCTGCACGTGCTGGCGATGACCGGCGACGGCGCGCTGTCCGCCGAGCTCGAGCCCGCGTGGCGCGCGGCCGGGGACTGGCTGCTCGGCGCGCTGGCGCGCGGCGGCGGCCTGCTGCGCTGGCACCGGCGGGCGCCGGGCGGTCTCGTGCAGCAGGGCTGGCGCGACTCGGTCGACCCGTACGGCTCGACGTCGCAGGGCAGCGGGATCCTGCACGAGGACGGCTCGGTCCCCGAGCCACCGGTGGCCGACGCCGACACGCAGGCCGCGGCGCTCGCGGGGCTGCGCGCCCTGGCTCGGCTGTCCGGCGATCCGGCCCACGCCGCGGCCGTCGATGCGCTGGCCGCGCGCATCGGCACGGCGTGGGACCCCGACACGATGGCGCTCGACGCGCACGACCGGCCGGTGCGCGGCGCGGGCTCGCAACTCGGCTGGCTGCTGTGGGCGGGGGCCCCGGTGGCCGGCGCCGCCGAGCGCCTCGCACAGCCCGACGTGCTCACCGACTTCGGCCTGCGCACGCTCTCGGACCGCCACCCCTGCTTCGACCCGCAGTCCTACCACCGCGGCTCGATCTGGCCGTTCGACTCGTGGCTGGGCTGGGGCGGGCTGCGCGCCGCGGGGCACGCGGACACCGCCGAGCGCGTCCGGAAGGGCGTGCTCGCCGGCGTCGAGCGGATCGGGCACTACCCCGAGCTCTACGCGGTGACCGACGCCCGCCCCGAGGTGGCGACGCTCTCGAACTTCGTGCAGGCCTGGACCGTCGGCGCGGTGTGGGCGCTGCGCAACGAATGGGACGGGGGCGCCCATGTGGTGGCGTGACGGCCTGCTCTACCAGGTCTACCCGCGCTCCTTCGCCGACTCCGACGGCGACGGCATCGGCGATCTGCGTGGCATCACGGCGCGGCTGGAGCACCTCGAGTGGCTCGGCGTCGACGGCCTGTGGCTGAACCCGACGTTCCCCTCGCCCAACGCCGACTGGGGCTTCGACGTCTCCGACTACCGCGGGGTGCACCCCGAGCTGGGCACGCTCGAGGATCTCGACGAGCTCGTCGCGCGCGCGGGCGAGCGCGGCATCCGGGTCCTGCTCGACCTCGTCCCCAACCACACCAGCGACCAGCACCCGTGGTTCCGCGAGCGCCGCGACTTCTACGTGTGGCGCGAGGGCCCCAACGGCGAGCCGCCCAACAACTGGAAGAGCATGTTCGGCGGCCCGGCGTGGACGCGCGAGGAGACCAGCGGCGAGTGGTACCTGCACAACTTCACCCCAGAGCAGCCCGACCTCGACTGGTGGAACGAGGACGTCCGCGCGGAGTTCGACGACATCCTGCGCTTCTGGATGGATCGAGGGATCGCGGGGTTCCGCATCGACGTCGCGCACGGGATCGTCAAGGACCGCGAGCTGCGCGACAACCCGCCCGCGACCGAGGACGACATCGACCACGAGCGCTGGCTGGGCCAGCGCCTGCTGTACTCGGCCAACCGCGAGGAGGTCCACGACGTCTTTCGCCGCTGGCGCGAGGTGGTCGACCCGCACGAGGCGGTGCTCGTGGGCGAGACGTGGGTGCTCGACCTGCAGAAGCTCATGCGCTTCTACGGCGAGGACCTCGACGAGCTGCACCTGGCGTTCAACTTCGTCTTCCTGCACGCCGACTTCCAGGCGGCGCAGCTCGCGCCCATCGTCGCCGAGACCGAGGCGCTGCTGCCCGAGCACGCGTGGCCGGTGTGGACGCTGGGCAATCACGACATGGCCCGCTTCCCGACCCGCTGGGCGCGCGGCGACCCCGGGCTCGCGCGCTGTGCGCTCATGCTGCTGCTGACGCTGCGCGGGACGCCGGTCCTCTACTACGGCGATGAGCTCGCGCTGCCCGACAGCGAGATCGCGCCCGAGCGCATGGTCGATCCGGTCGGCCTGCGCAACGACCCCGAGCGCCCGGGCCGCGACGGAGCGCGCACGCCGATGCCGTGGAGCGACGAGCCCGGCGCGGGCTTCACGACGCCCGGCGCCGAGCCGTGGCTCCCCTTCGGCGACCTCGCCACGGTCAACGTCGCCGCCCAGCGGGCGGATCCCGGCTCGCCGCTGAACCTGACCCGCGACCTCGTCGCCCTGCGGCGCGCCGAGGACGATCTGCGCACGGGTGCCTACGCCGAGGTCGCGGTGCAGGACGGGCTGTGGGCCTACCGGCGCGGCGACCGCTTCCTCGTGGCGCTCAACCTCGGGCCGGACGCCGCGAGCCTGCCCGCCGCCGGCACGATCGCGATCGGCACCCACCGCGCAGCGCGACGGCGAGGCGATCGCGGCGTCGCTGCTGCTGGCGCCCGGCGAGGGCGCGGTCCTGCGCTTGGCGCCGTGAGTGGTTGCACGGCAGGTTGGCGGGGAGCCGAACAGCATCACCGAGGGGAAGCGGAGTCGGCGGTGACGTCCGCGCGCCGCGCCGGCACGTGCGGGGGCCGATGCCCCGAACTGCGTCGGATTGGGTCCGGTTTCCGGACACAACTCGACGCAGTTCGCACCCAGCCCAACCGCGGGCGCGCCCGACCCCGGCGCACGCGGCTCACTCTCCCTCAATGATGCAGTTCACGTCGCCGCACACGACGCGCCAGCGTTCTGCGGCGCGATGCTAGGCACCCACGGCCAACCGCAGCGCCAGCGCCAGCACCAGCACCCGCCCGGCGACGGACGTCCACGTCCGCGCGCTCGCCGGCAGGCCGTGGCGCATGAGGGCGCCGCCGCCGGCGAGCGTGCTCTGCCAGGCCAGCGAGGCGCCGAAGGCGCCCATCACGAACGCGGCCTTGCCCGGCGCGGAGGCGTGCGCGACGGCCGGCAGGCCGAGCATCAGCCCCGCGAAGGTCGCCGCCGTGGCCGGGTTGACGGCGGTGAGGGCGAGGAAGCGCGCGACGAGGCGGTGATCGGCGGGCGGGACGGTGCGCTCGGCCGGCGCCCGCCGCAGCGCGAGCAGCCCGTAGAGGCCGACGGCGGCCAGCGCGGCGGCCGCGACCAGCGCGATCGCGTGCTCGGCGGGGGCCAGCCACGCGCCCACGGCCAGCCCGGCGACCGCCGCGACGGTCGCGTAGAGCCCGTCGGCCAGCGCGGTGCCCAGGCCGGCCAGGAAGGCGGGCCGGAAGCCGCCGCGGACGCCGAGGTCGACGATGAGCACCCCGATGGCGCCGAGGGGGATGGCGACCGCCAGACCGGCGACGATGCCTGCGGCGAGGGCGTTCATGGCGCGCTGGAGCGTGGAGCGCAGACATGCGAAGATCAAGCTCGGATCCGGCTTGAGCAGAGCAAAACGCAGCCATGGACGACATCGACCGCGCAATCCTCGGTGAGCTCGTGCACAACGGGCGCGCGTCGCATCGCCGCCTCGGCGCGGTCGCGGGCCTCAGCGCCAACGCCGCGGCCGAGCGCATGCGCCGCCTCGTGCGCTCCGGGCGCCATCGCCGGCTTCACCGCCGTCGTCGACCAGGCCGCCGCGGGCCGCGGGCTGAGCGCGCTCATCGACGTGCGCCTCGCGCCGGAGCAGACCAACGACGGCTTCGAGCGCGTGCTGTCGCGAGTGGAGGGGATCGTGTACGCGGCGCACGTGACCGGCGCCTTCGACTACCACCTGCAGGTGGCGTGCCGCGACACCAACGAGCTCGACGCGCTGCTGCGTACGCTCAAGCGCAAGCTCGGCGCCGCTCACACCGAGACGCGCGTCGTGCTCAAGACGGCCGCCGTCCGCCCGGCCTGAGGGCACGCAATCCCGACACCCCGCGGCACCGGTGTCGAACCGCGTAGGCGACTGCCGCGCGGGTTTGGCAGGATGCGCGCCCTATGGCGCGCTTCGGCATCCTCACCGGCGGCGGCGACTGCCCCGGCCTCAACGCGGTGATCCGCGGCGTCGTGCGCGCCGGGGTCAATCGCTACGGACATCAGATCATCGGCTTCCGCTACGGCTGGTCCGGCGTGCTCGAGGCCAACACGGTCGAGCTCACCGCCCAGAACACCGCGGGGATCCTGCACCGCGGCGGGACGATCCTCGGCACGTCGCGCACGAATCCCTACCGCGACGACGCCGACGGCACGGCGCTCGTGCGGGAGGTGCTCGAGCGCGAGGGGATCGACGCGCTCATCCCCATCGGCGGCGAGGACACGCTCGGCGTGGCGGGCCGCCTGTCGGCCGACGGCGTGCCGGTCGTCGGCGTCCCCAAGACGATCGACAACGACCTCTCGGGCACCGACGTCACCTTCGGCTTTCACACCGCCGTGCAGATCGCCACCGACGCCATCGACCGCCTGCACACCACGGCCGAGTCGCACAACCGCGTGATCATCCTCGAGGTCATGGGTCGTCACGCGGGCTGGATCGCGGCCTACAGCGGCATCGCCGGCGGCGCCGACGTGATCCTGGTGCCCGAGCGCCCGTTCGACGTCGACGAGGTGTGCGAGCGCATCAAGCGTCGCCACGCCCGGGGCACCACGTTCTCGATCGTCGTCGTCTCCGAGGGCGCCGTGCCGCGCGACGGCAGCGGGATCACGACCGCGGGGGCCAAGACAGACGCGTTCGGCCACGCGCGCCTGGGCGGGATCGCCGTTGCGCTCGAGCCTGAGATCGAGGCGCGGACCGGCTTCGAGACGCGCATGACGATCCTCGGCCACGTTCAGCGCGGCGGCACGCCGACCGCCTATGACCGCGTGCTGGCCACGCGCTTCGGGGTGAAGGCGGTCGAGGCAGCCGACCGCGGCGAGTGGGGGACGATGGTCTCGCTACGCGGCACGGACATCGTCCAGGTCCCGCTGGCCGACGCCCTGGCCGAGCTGAAGCTCCTCGACGACGATCTCTACGACACCGCCGAGGTGTTCTTCGGGTAGGAACCCGCCCGTCCCTCGGCCGGATCGTGTCGCTACCCTCGCGGGGTGCGCCGCCTGTCGCCGATCCTCATCGTTCGTCGCCCTCGCGCTCGTGGGCTCCGGATGCGGCGCCGACACGAAGGCCGCCAACGACTACGTCGACGCGGTCAACGAGGCCCAGACCGGCTTCGCCGCGAAGTTCGACAGCCTCTCCAGCCGGATCACGTCGACGAGCACGGCGGCGCAGGACCGCCAGACGCTCGACGGCTTCAAGCAGGCCATCGACAAGGTGGTCACCGACTTCCGCGCGGTCAAGCCGCCGGACAAGGTCAAGGCGCTGCACGCCCGGCTCATCTCCGAGATCTCCGCATACGGCGGGGAGATCGACAAGGCCAAGAAGGCCTTCGAGGACGAGGACCCCCAGGCGATCGTCAAGGCGCAGGCCGACCTCGTCAGCGCCGTGACGCGGGTCCAGTCGCAGATCAACACGACGATCGCCGATATCAACAAGAAGCTGCGCGAATAACTACGCTGGGCCCATGCTCGAGGGCCTGATGCAGAACGACTTCCAGCTCACGGTCGGCGCCATGCGCCGGCGACTGCGCAGCTGCTATCCCCACCAGGAGGTGGTGACGCTCGAGGGCGAGGGGCCCGTCCGCGCCACCTACGCGCAGGTGGCCGAGCGCGTCGATCGCCTCGGGCGCGTGCTCGACCGCCTCGGGGTGAAGCCCGGCGAGCGCGTCGCGACCTTCGCCTGGAACTCACAGCGCCACTTCGAGCTCTACATGGCGGTGCCCTCCTACGGCGCCGTGCTGCACACCCTGAACATCCGCCTGTTCCCCGAGCAGGTGGTCTACATCGTCAACCACGCCGAGGACGGAGTCGTCTTCGTCGACGGATCGCTGATCGAGCCGCTGGCCGAGCTCGCGCCGCAGCTGCCGGGCGTGCGCCAGTACGTGGTCATGGGCGACGGCGACCTCGACGCCCTGCCCGGCGCCGTCTCCTACGAGCAGCTCCTCGACGAGGTCGGCCCCGGCGAGTACGCGTGGCCCGAGGTCGACGAGCGCGCCGCGGCGGCGCTCTGCTACACGAGCGGCACGACCGGCAACCCGAAGGGCGTGCTCTACTCGCACCGCTCGGTGTCGCTGCACTCGACGACGGTGTGCACGGCCGACGCCGTCGGGCTCTCGTCGCGCGACCGCGTGCTGGCCATCGTGCCGATGTTCCATGTGAACGCGTGGGGCCTGCCCTTCGCTGCCGCGCTGACCGGCTCCGAGCTGCTCCTGCCCGGCCCCTTCCTGCAGGGCGAGCCGCTGGCGCGCTTCGTGGAGGGCGAGCGCGCGACGCTGGTGGCCGGCGTGCCGACCGTCCTCGCGGCGCTGCTCTCGCACGTCGACGAGCACGGCGGCGACCTCAGCTCGCTGCGCGGCGGGATCTGCGGCGGCTCGGCCGTGCCGCGCAAGCTCATGGAGGGCTTCGAGCGCCACGGCGTGCGCCTGCTGCAGGCGTGGGGGATGACCGAGACGAGCCCGATCGTCACCGTGGCCCGTCCGCCGGCCGGGGTCGACGAGGGCGAAGAGCACTGGGCCTACCGCACGACGCAGGGCCGGATGGTGCCGTGGACGGAGATCCGCGTGAGCGAGGGCGCCGGCGAGATCGAGGCGCGCGGGCCGTGGGTGGCCGCGCGCTACTACGAGGACCCCAGCGGCGACGACAAGTTCACCGACGACGGCTGGCTGCGCACGGGCGACATCGGCGAGCTCGACGACCAGGGCTTCGTCCGCATCACCGACCGCTCGAAGGACCTCATCAAGTCCGGCGGCGAGTGGATCTCCTCGGTGGAGGTCGAGACGTTGCTCATCGATCACCCGGCGGTGCTGGAGGCGGCGGTGATCGCCATGCCCGATGAGAAGTGGGGCGAGCGGCCGCTGGCCTGCGTGGCGCTCAGCGAGGGCGCGGGCGTCTCACCGGCCGACCTGCGCGAGCACCTCTCCTCGGGCCTCGCGCGCTGGCAGGTCCCCGACGCGTTTGCCTTCATCGACGAGGTGCCCAAGACCAGCGTGGGCAAGTTCGACAAGAAGGTCCTGCGCCGCGCGCTCGCCGACGGCGAGCTCGAGATCGAGCGCTCCGAGGCGGTGCACTAGCCCGGACCCACCAGGGCGAGGAAGTTGCGCACCGCCTGGCGGGACTCGCCGGGGCGGCAGGCGACCGCGGCGACCGACGGCTCGACGTCGGCGACGCGCGCGAAGGCCAGTCCGGGCCACGCGCGCGACCGCGCGACCGACTCGGGGACCATCCCGCACGCCCGCCCGAGGCGCGCGGCCTCGAAGAGCTCGTCGAGCGACCGGCAGACCGCGCCGACGCGCGGCGGGCGCGTGCGATGCTCGGCGGCCGTCCAGAACGCGCACCACACCGGATCGGTGTCGGTGTCCATCCACGGCTCGTCGGCGATCTCGGCGAATGCGACCTCCTCGCGGCCGGCCAGGGGATGGCCGGCAGGGAGCGTCACGTAGCGCGGCTCGCGCGCGACCTCGTGCAACTCGAGCGCGGTCGCGAAGGGCGGGCGCACGATCGCCACATCGGTCTCGCCGGTCAGCAGCCCTGCGTAGGGGTCGGTGAAGTCGAAATGGCGGACCTCGAGCTCCACCTCGGGGTAGCGCTCGGCGAACCCGCCCAGCAGCCGCGGCGTCGCGGGCAGGCCGGTGGTCGAGCTCAGGCCGACGGCCAGGCGTCCGGCCGCGCCGTTGGCGTGCTGTCGCGCGGTGGCGATGGCGAGGTCGACCGCGGCCAGCGCCTCGCGCGCCCGCGGCAGGAAGTCCTCGCCCGCCGCGGTCAGGCGCACCCTGCGCGTGGTGCGCTCGAAGAGCCTGGCGCCGACGAGCGTCTCGAGCTGGGCGACGCCGGCGCTGAGCGCCTGCTGCACCACGTTCACGCGCGCGGCGGCCCGGGTGAAGTTCAGCTCCTCGGCGACGGCGACGAAGTAGGCCAGGTGGCGGACCTCCGGGCGCACCCATCGGACTTTAGAGAGGCGCCCTCATCGGCTCGAGGCGTCGCCCTCGGTGGCGAGCTCGGCGGCGACGGCGTCGGCGCTCAGGCCCACGAGCCACGCCAGCGCAGGGTCGGGCAGGAAGGCGGACATGCGCGCGGCGAGCTGCTCCTTGGCGGCGTCCGACAGCGACGGCGCCCCGGCCGCGAGGTTGCGGACCGTCTCGCGCAGCATGAGCTGGTAGCGGCGCTGGGCGTCGAGCGCGTCTGGGCCGGCCGGGCGCCCGTGGCCGGGGTAGAGCGTGTCGATGCCGGCGAGCAGCGCGGGCGCGCGGTCGAGGGCGTCGAGCCAGGCGGCCGTGAAGCCATCGGCGTTGTAGCTGTGATGGCCGTTGTAGAAGAGGTCGCCCGTGAAGGCGACCGGCCCGCCGTCGTCCTGCGCCTCGACGACGTACACGGCCTCGCTGGCCGACTCGCACGGGCCGAGCTCGTGGGCGCGGATGCGCAGGTCGCCGATGGTGAGCGTCGCGCCGTCGTTCACCAACGCATCGGGGTACGCGGTCTCCTTCGGCCACTCATCGCCGTAGGTCGGGGCCCATTGCGCGCGCTTGGGCTCGGCCACCTCGTCGATGACCGCCTTGCCCTCGGGCGTCGCGTAGATCGGTACGTCGCCCTGCCCGCGGACGAGCTCGACGACGCCGTTGAAGTGATCGGGGTGGCCGTGGGTGACCAGCACGGCCAGCAGGGGCTTGTGCAGCGCGTCGAGGCGCGCGCGGAAGGCCCTGGCGTCGGAGACGAGCAGGTTGCCGTCGATCGCCACGACCCCGTCGTCGGTCTCGACCAGGTAGGAGTTCACGAAGAGGCCGTTCGCGCCGGCGGTGTAGGTGTAGATCGCTGGAGGCATCGGCGCCCACGGTAGGCGCGCTTGGCGCGGGCGGGAAACAGCGATCGGCGCGGATTCACCACCGACGGCGGTCAATCACGGAGGAGTCGGCTGCGCCCGCCGAGCCGGTCAGAGCCGGCCCGGCGGGCGCGCCGCGCGGGGGTCAGCGTCCGGCGGGGAGGGAGACGACGGCCGGGCGCTTGGGAGCGGCAGCAACCATGTGGGGGAGGAGGACCCAGGTGCTGCCCGCTCGCGTCAGCTCAGTGACCTTCGGTGTGAGCATGCGTGCAGCTTGCCGTCTGGCGGTCTGCCTGGCGACGGGGCCACCCGGCATCTTCGAGGTACGGGCAGCCACACGTGCGGCTAGGGTTCCCGCCGTGCGCGCTGTCGTCATCACCAAGCACGGCGGCACGGAGGTGCTGGCCGTCCAGGAGCGCTCCGAGCCGGCGCCGGGACCGGGGCAGGTGCGCATCGACGTGCGCGCGGCGGGGGTGAACTTCGCCGACACGCTGGCCCGCGTCGGGCTCTACGCCGACGCGCCCAAGCCGCCGTGTGTCGTGGGCTACGAGGTGGCGGGCACGATCTCCGCGGTCGGCGAGGGCGTCGACGCCGGGCGGGTGGGCGAGCGCGTCATGGCCGGCACGCCGTTCGGCGGCTACGCCGAGCAGGTCGTCGTCCCCGCCGCCGACGTGGTCGCGCTGCCCGAGCGGCTGTCCTTCGAGGAGGGCGCCGCGGTGCCGGTCGTCTACGCGACGGCGTGGGCGTCGCTGTACGGCTACGGCTCGCTGCGCGCGGGCGAGCGCGTGCTCGTCCACAGCGCCGCCGGCGGTGTGGGCATCGCCGTGCTGCAGCTGGCCAAGCGCGGCGGCGCGGAGGTCCACGGCACGGCTTCGCCCGCCAAGCACGACCGCCTGCGCGAGCTCGGCCTCGACCGCGCGATCGACTACCGCAGCGACGGCTGGTGGCGCGACCTGCCCACCTACGATCTGGTCGTCGACGGCATCGGCGGCGCGTCGTTCAAGCGCTCCTACGCGCTGCTGCGCCCCGGCGGGCGCCTGATCGCGCTCGGCGCCTCCTCGGTCCAGGAGGGCGAGAAGCGCAACCTGCGCCGCGCGCTGCCGCAGGCGCTGCGCATGATGCGCGGCTTCGACCTCATCAAGCAGCTGAACGAGTCGAAGGCGGTCGTCGGCATCAACATGAAGCGCCTGTGGGACGACCGCGGCACGCTCGCGCCGTGGATCGAGCCGCTGACCGCGTACCTCGACGACGCCACCATCGCGCCGGTCGTCCACGCCGCGGTGCCGTTCGCTCGCGCCGGCGAGGCGCATCGCATCCTCGCCGCGCGGGAGAACGTGGGGAAGGTCGTCCTCGTGCCGTAGCGGCGCTGCACGGCGTACAGCATCATCGAGGGAAGGGAGTGAGCGGTGGTCGGGGCGCCCGCGGCGCCGCGATGGCGCGGTGCCCGAACTGCGTGGGATTGCGTACCGGAAACCGGTAGTAATCCCGACGCAGTTCGCGCTGAGGACGACCGCGGGCGGCCGCGCCCGGGCACACTCTCTCCCCTCGATGATGCCGTTTGACGCCGCGCGGCGCCGCAAGGCGCCGCGCGGACGAGGCATGAGGAACGGCAACGCCTCAGTCGGCCGTGGCCACGGCGACCTCGCGCTGCGGGAGCAGCCCCGACAGCGCGATCGCCAACCCGGCGACCGCGACGCCGGTGACGACGACGAGCGCCGTCCGGTACGCGTCGAGGATCACGCCGGTGTCCGTCGAGCGCGCCGGCCTGGCTGGTGATGATCGCGCTGACCACGGCCAGCCCGATGGCGCCGCCGACCTGGAACGAGGTCTGCACGAGCCCGGACGCCAGGCCCTGCTCGTGGTCGCCGACGCCGCTGGTCCCGGCGATGTTGAGCGTCGGGAAGCTCAGCGCGAAGCCGAAGCCGAGCAGGAGCATGGTCGGCAGGAGCTCGAGGACGTAGGACGGCGCGATGTCGATGCCGCGCAGCGCGATCGTCGTGTAGCCCGTTGCGAAGGAGAGCGCGCCGATCGCGACCAGCCGCGACGTGCCGAGGCGGTCGACGATCGGGCCGATCCGCGTCGAGAGCAGCGCGACCAGCAGGCCCGCCGGCAGGAAGGCCAGCGCGGTCTCGATCGCCGACCAGCCGTTGAGCGTCTGCAGGTACAGCGTCATGACGAACTGGAAGCCGACGTAGGCCCCGAACATGGTCATCATGCCGAGGTTGGCGCGCACCAGCGAGCTCGAGCGCAGGATCCCGAGGCGCACGAGCGGCGAAGCGGAGCGGCGCTCGATGGCGACGAAGAGCGACAGCAGCACCCCGCTCAGCGCGAAGGCCCCGATCGTCTGCGCGGAGGCCCAGCCCTGGTCGGGGGCCTCGACGATGGTCCGCACGAGCAGGAGCATCCCGGTGGTCAGCGTCAGCGCCCCGGGCACGTCGAAGCGCCGGCGGTTGAACGCCGCGGCCCGGTCGTGCGGGATCACGCGCGGCCCGATCGCGAGCAGCGCGAGCGCGATCGGCACGGGAAGCAGGAAGGTCCAGCGCCAGCCGAGCTCGGTCAGGATCCCGCCGAGGACGAGGCCGAGCGAGAAGCCGCTGGCTCCCGTCGCGGTGTAGATGCTGAGGGCTCGGTTGCGCTCAGGACCCTCCGCGAAGGTCGTCGTGATGATCGACAGGCCGGCCGGAGCGGTGAAGGCAGCCGCCGCGCCCTTCAGGAAGCGCGTGACGACGAGCAGGGTGCCGTTGTCGACGAGCCCGCCGAGGGCCGAGGCGACCGTGAAGACGCCCAGCGCGATGAGCAGGGTCCGGCGCCGGCCGAGGAGATCGGCGGTCCGCCCGCCGAGCAGCAGCAGTCCGCCGTAACCGAGCACGTAGCCGGACACGATCCACTGCAGCTGCGAGGTCGTGAGGTGCAGGTCGGCGTTGATCGAGGGAAGGGCGACGCCGACCATCGAGACGTCGAGCCCGTCGAGGAACAGCACGCCGCACAGGACGACGAGCAAGAGGTTGGAGGGGGAGATGCGGGAGAGCATCCAGAGAGAATACATGCAGACGCATAAATTCTATGTGCATTAGATGTGATTGCAAAAATTGCTAGAGCGTGCTATAGTGGCGGGGCTTTGGACCCCTCGAAAGGACGATGCTCAGCTGGTCGGCGCCTGGCGCGACCTCCTCGACCGCCACGCGCGTACGGTCTCCGCGTTGGAGCGCTCGCTGCACGAGCACGGCTTGGGCGTCAGCGAGTACGAGGTCCTCGAGCGTCTCGCGACCGCCGAGAAGGACGAGCACCGGATGCAGGAGCTGGCCGAGGCCGTGCACCTGAGCCAGAGCGCGCTCTCGCGCGTCGTGGGGCGCCTGGAGGCCGATGGCCTCGTCGTGCGCAGCATGTGCGCCGTGGACCGCCGCGGGATCTTCGCCTGCCTCACCGACGCCGGCCGCGAGCGCTACGCCGCGGCGCGTCCCGCGCACCGCGCCGTGCTGGCGCAGGCGCTCAACGCCTGACGCCCTCAGCGGGCGACGGCGTCGGGGTCCCAGCCGATGATCGACGTGCCCCAGCGCTCGCCGAGGACGTACACCGGGACCGACAGCACCGTGAAGATCGCGCCCGTGTCGCGGGCGTAGGTCTGCAGCAGGCGGCGCTGCTCGCCGCCGGCCGGCTCGGCGAGGTCGCAGCCGGCCGTCCTGAGCTCGGCGCTGGTGATCGCCTGGGCGGCGGGGAGCGGGCTCCCGCCGAGGCCGAAGCGCGCGGCGCGAACGAGCGGCGGTGCGTCGAGCCACATCCGCTTGACGCGGTTGCCGAGCAGGTCGGCCTTGCGGTCGCCGGTCCAGTCGGCGCAGAAGCGGCTGTTGTGCGCCGGCGAGTAGACGTTGAGGTCGGAGCCCAGCGCGAAGGTCAGCCACGGGTGCTCGGCCAGCTGGCGGTCGTAGAGCTCGGTGAGCTCCTCGTCGACGAGCGCGTCGTAGGCGGTTGCGTACTTGGGCGGGTCGAAGCCGGTCGGCGGGACACGCGAGACGTCGAAGAGGCGTCCGAGCGACGCGATGCGCGTGCCGGCGATCTCCTCGTAGCGCAGGGCGAGGATCGCCTGGCGCGAGACGCGGCCGCTCTCGACGGCGCGGCCGAGGATGTCGCCGATGCCGCGGGCCAGAGCGCGGGTGATGTCGGTCGCGCGGTCGACGAAGGCGTTGGTCTGGAACGGGCGGATGAGCTCGTACACCTCTTCGGCGGACGAGGAGAGGGCGAACGCCTCGGTGCTCATGGTCATGGCGTGGTCGTCGACTTCAGCCACGCCGGCGATGGTGCCCTCCATGTGCCCTGATATCTCGGCGAGCGCCTGCAGCTGGCTTTCGGCCGCGGCGGCGACGTGCTCGGCCGGCGCGGTCAGCCGCTCGGCCAGCTCGCCGATGCGGCGCAGGGTCTCGCGCGCCTCGAGGGCCTCGGCGAGGCCGTCGCCCTGCTCGCGTCCGGCGTCGATGGCCTCGCGCAGAGGGTCGAGATCGGACCGGGTGGTGGCCACCACGGTCGCGATGCGCCGCGTCTGGGCGTCGCTGTCGGCGGCGAGCTTGCCGATCTCGTCGGCGACGATGCGGAAGGCGGCGCCGTGGGTGCCGGCGCGCGCGGCCTCGATCCTGGCGTTCAGAGCCAGCATCCTGGTCTTGTCGGCGACCTCCTTGATGACGCCGGAGAAGGTGGCGATCTCCGCCAGCTGGTCGGCCAGACGCTCGATGCGGTCGCGCTGGGACTGCATGGCCTCCACCGCCTCGACGACGCGGGCCAGCACCGACGAGCCGCGCTGCACCTCCGCGGCGAGGTCCGTGCACACGCGCGCGGACTCCGTGCCGGCGCGCGCGGCTTCGTCGGCGCCGCTGTGCAGCGCCTCGACGGCGACGGCCACCGCTTCGAGCCCGGTGCGGATGGCGTGCACCTGCCTCGACACCGCCCCCATCGAGACCGCGCTGCGCGCGCCGCCGCTGCTGAAGGCGAGCACCGCGCGGTGGATGCCGCCGACGACGTCGGCGACCACCGCCGCGAGCTCGACGAGCTGCTCGGCCGAGTCCGCGTCGCTCCATGGGGGCGTCGTCGTGAGATCCCAGGTGGCCGCGGGCGCGGGGTCATCAGAGGTGCGCGTCGCGGTAAAGCCCGACATGGACATCTGATCGACCATTTGCGCGCCGGGCTGTAGCGCGGCCGCGTTAAGGCCGACGCGGGCGCTCACCTATGCGCGAGCCAGCCGGCGCGAGGCGGAGGGGGAGGGATTCGAACCCTCGGTGGACCGAAGGCCCACAACGGTTTTCGAGACCGCCCCGTTCAACCACTCCGGCACCCCTCCACGGGCCCGTCACGGGCGGAGGAGAAGGGTAGCGGCGCCGGGCGTGGCGCTGCGCTCAGGTACCGACCGTGTCGGGATCCCAGCCGATGACCGACGCGCCCCAGCGCTCGCCATGGACATAGACGGGAACCGAGAGGACGGTGAAGATCGCGCCGGTGTCGCGGGCGTAGGTCTGGACGAGGCGGCGCTGCTCGCCGCCCGGCGGTTGAGCGAGGTCGCAGCCGGCCGTCCGGAACTCCGAGCGCGTGAGCGGACGGTGGGGCAGGTCGCGCCCTCCGATCCCCACGCGGTTGGCTCGCACCAGCGCCGGGTTGTCGGTCATGACCCGCTTGATGCGGTTGCCGATCAGGTCGGTCGAGTACTCGCCGGTCCAGTCTTGGCACAGGCTCTTGGCGTGCGCCGGGGCGTAGACGTTGAGGTCGGAGCCCGCGGCCAGTGTGAGCCACGGGTTCGCCGCGAGCGTGCGGTCGTAGAGGGCCATGAGCGGCTCGTCGATCAGCGCGTCATAGGAGGTCGAGAACTTGGGCGGATCGAAGCCGGCGAGCGGGACGCGTGAGACGTCGCAGAGCCGTCCGAGCGACGCGATGCGTGCCCCGGTGATCTC
Organism: uncultured Actinomycetes bacterium; assembly: GCA_963742125.1. Taxonomy (GTDB): domain Bacteria; phylum Actinomycetota; class Thermoleophilia; order Solirubrobacterales; family Solirubrobacteraceae; genus JAOPZW01. The sequence goes on from CAVUKO010000002.1 coordinate 50,707, forward strand.
CTCGTAGCGCGGGTCGACGACCTCTGCGAGCGAGATGCGACCGCTGTCCACGAGGGCCTCGAGGACGGCGCCGACCTCGTCGGCCAGCCACCGCCCGACCTCGCCGGCGCGGTCGACGAACGAGTCGGTCCAGAACGGGCGCAGCAGGTCATAGACGTCCTCGGCCGAGGACGACAGGCCGAGCGCCTGTGCGCTCATCTGCGTGGCGTGCTCGTCGACCTCCGTCACGGCGACGACGCTGCCCTGCATGTGGCCCGCCATCTCGCCCAGAGCCTGCAGCTGCTCCTCGGCGGCGGCGGCGACGCGCTCGGCCGGCGCGGTGAGCTGCTCGGCGAGCTCGCCGATGCGGCGCAGGGTCTCGCGCGCGTCGTGCGCGTCGGCGACCCCGTCGCCGTGGGCGCGACCGGTGTCGATGGCCTCGCGCAGGGGGTCGAGGTCGGAGTGGGTGGCGGCGACGACGGCGGCGATCCGGCGCGTCTGCGCCTCGCTGTCGGCGGCGAGCTTGCCGATCTCGTCGGCCACCACGCGGAAGGCGGCGCCGTGGGTGCCGGCGCGCGCGGCCTCGATCGTCGCGTTGAGGGCCAGCAGCTTCGTCTTGTCGGCGACCTCCTTGATGACGCCGGAGAAGGTGGCGATCTCCGCGAGCTGGTCGGCGAGGCGCTCGATGCGCTCGCGCTGGGCGCCCATGGCCTCGACGGCCTCGACGACGCGCGCCAGGACCTCCGAGCCGCGCTCGACCTCGGCCGCGACCTCGCCGCACATGCGGGCCGACTGCTCCCCGGCCACGGCCGCGTCCTCGGCGCCGCTGTGGAGCGCCTCGACTGCGACAGCCACGCCTTCGAGCTCGTTGCGGATCTGGTGCACGCGCGAGGACACCGCCGCGGTGCCCACTGCTGCGCGGGCGCCGCCGCCGCTGAAGGCGAGGACGGCGCGATGGACGCCGGCGACCATGTCGGCGGCGGCGCCGGCCAGCTCGGCGAGCTGGTCGGCGGGGTCGGCGTCATCCCAGGGCGGGAGCGAGGTGAGGTCCCAGCCGGTGCGACGTGCGTCGATCTCCGGCTCGGCCGAGAAGGAGGGAGAGTCCAGCATGGACCGTTCATCGGCCAAAACGGGCGTCGGGTGTAGGACATTCGTCCGCAAACCGCCGCCGGCGGCCCCTTGCGCTCAGCGGCGGGTGCCGAAGAAGCCCGACAGCAGCGCCGCGCACTCGTCGCGCGAGCAGGCCGCCGGCGAGCTCTGGACGGTGGTTCAGGCGCGGGTGCGCAAGCACGTCGAGCACGCTGCCCGCGGCCCCGGCCTTCGGGTCGGTGGTCCCGTAGACGACGCGCGGCACGCGCGCCAGCACGATCGCTCCCGCGCACATCGCGCACGGCTCGAGCGTCACGTAGAGCACGCTGTCGAGCACGCGCCAGGAGCCGAGCGCCGTCGCGGCCTCGCGCAGCGCCAGCACCTCGGCGTGCGCGGTCGGGTCCTGGCGCAGCTCGCGCTCGTTGTGGCCGGCCCCGACGACCTCGCCGTCGTGCACCACCACGGCGCCGATCGGTACGTCGTCGTGGTCGAGCGCGCGCTCGGCTTCCCGGAGGGCCAAGCGCATGAACCACTCGTCGCGGGGGAAGAAGCGGGCGGCCGGGGGCACGCCCGCACCTTACGTAGGTTCGACAGGGTAGGTGCGAGACTGTTGGGCTCGGGGGCTGTTGTGACTGCAGAGGGCTGCCGGCCCCTCCCTCCCCATGCGTCGTCTTATACCGATCCTGCTCAGCTCACTGCTGGGCGCGCTCACCGTGACTGCGAGCGCACACGCCGATGTCGACACCGGCCAGGTCGTCGTGCGCTACCGCGACCGCCAGGCCGTCATGCACTATGCCGACGCCGCGGCGGCTCGCCGGGCGCTGCCGGGCCTGCGCCGGCGGCCGGGGGTCGTGGCCGCGGGGCCGCGCTTCATCGCCCGCGTCGCCGACTTCGACGACACCGGCGTGGCCGTCGCCGCCGGCACTCCCGGCGGCTGGCAGGCGGTCGAGTGGGACCTGCTCGGCCCGTTCGGCATCAACGTCCCGGGGGCGTGGACCGCGGCCGCGGGCCTGGGCGCGAGGGGTGGCGACGGCGTCACCGTCGCGGTGGTCGACACCGGCGTGGCCTATGCCAACCGGCCTCCGTACCGTCGCTCGCCCGACCTGCCCGCCCGGCGCATGCGATCCGGCTACGACTTCGTCTCCCACGACGCCTTCCCCAACGATCGCAGCGGCCACGGGACGTTCGTCGCCAGCGCGATCGCGGCGGCCGCCGACAACCACTTCGGCATGGTCGGGGTCGCCTACCGCGCCGACATCATGCCCGTGCGCGTCCTGGACTCGCTGGGCGAGGGGAGCTCCGGCGCCATCGCGTCCGGCGTTCGCTACGCCGTGGACCACGGCGCGCAGGTGGTCAACCTCTCGGTCGAGTTCTTCGACCTGCTCAGCGGCAGGCCGTACACCATCACGAGCTCGCCCGACGTCCGCGACGCGATCCGCTACGCCGGCGAGCACCGCGTCCCCGTCGTGGTCGCGGCGGGCAACTCCAGCGAGGCGGAGATCCCGTCGCGCGTGCTCGACGACTCGATCATCTACGTCGGGGCGACGACCGAGCACGGGTGCCTCGCCGACTACTCGAACTTCGGCCATGGCGTCGACCTCGTCGCGCCGGGCGGCGGCGAGGACGCGTCGCTGCCCAGCGATCCCAACTGCGCGCCGGACGCCAAGACCGGGCGCAACGTCCAGCAGGTCAGCTTCTCCGCGCGCCGCTACGGCGAGTTCCGGATCCCGCACGACCAGAAGGGGCGGATCGGCCTGAAGGGCACCTCGATGGCCGCCCCGCACGTCACGGGCGTCGTCGCGCTGCTGCTCGCGGCGAAGGTGCTCGGCCCCAATCCGACGACGCAGCAGATCGCCCGCCGATTGACCGAGACGGCGCGCGATCTCGGAGCCCCGGGCCCCGACCGCTACTACGCCGCGGGCCTCGTCGACGCAGCCGCCGCGCTGCGCGGCACGAAGACGGGATAAGGAATGGGGGGCCCGCCTCAGGCGGCGGGCATCAGCGGCTTCGCCGCCTGTCCGCCTTCGGCACCCCTCAGGTAGTTCTGATGATCAGCACGCTGCAGGGCGCGTGGTGGCTGACCTTGTTGGGCACCGAGCCGAGCAGGAAGCGCTTGGCCCCCGTCATGCCCTTGTTGCCGACGACGATGAGATCGGCGCCGCGCTCCTCGGCCACGTCGAGGATGGCGTCGGCCGGATCGCCCTGGCGCGCGTAGGTCTCGGTCGGGACCCCGGCCTCCCGCGACTCCTCGGCCGCCTCGCGCAGCGTGGCGTCCACGTCCTCGCGGGCGTTGACCATCCATTGCAGGTCGCCGGGGACCTGCTCGGCCTCCTCGCGCAGGCGCCCGGCCGGCACCGGCTCGTAGGCGCTGACGATGTCCAGGCGGGCTCCGAGCAGGCCCGCCAGGGCGACGGCCTGGCTCACGGCCTCACGTGCGGTGTCCGATCCGTCGGTCCCCACGACGATCGAGGCGAACATGGCGCCGGAGTCTAGGCAAGCCTCACGATGGCGATGACGATGCCCGCCAGCACGAAGACGCAGATCAGGGCCTGTGTCCAGATCCAGAAGGGCGACATGTGGCCAAGCTAGCATCGCCCCCGTGAGCCCTGACGCGCACACACCTGCCCAGCGCGCCGATGCGGTCCTGCGCGCTGCCGAGGCCGCCGCGGCCGCGGCTCAGGCCGCCGCCGCCGCGGCCCACGCCGCATCGCTGCCGGAGCCCGGACCGCAGCCGCCGCCGGAGCCAGAGCCGGTCGAGGCGGTCGACGCGGTTGCCCCGGCCGAGCCGCCGCCCGAGCCGCCGATCCACGAGGCCGGCGCCGCCGGGCGCCTGCTGGCGGCCGCCGGCGACCTCGAGGCCCACGTCGCCCAGGCGCGCGCGCAGCTTGACGCTCTGGAGGATGCGCTGGCGCGCCTCGCGCGCTACGACCCGCCTGCCCATTAGAGTTGGCGCCGCCGCATGGCGTTCGACCCGACCGGATTCTCGATTTCGACCTCCGAGCGCGACGGGCGCGCTGTCGTCGTCCCCCGCGGCGAGCTCGATCTCGCGACCGCGCCCGAGCTCGACGCGGTGGTGAACGAGCGCCTCGATGCTGGCCAGGACGTGGTCATCGACCTGCGCGAGCTCGCGTTCATGGACTCCACGGGCCTGCGCGTGCTCGTCGCCGCCCACGCGCGCGTGGAAAGCGCGGACGGAGGCCCGACCTTCCTGGTCGTGCGGCCGCTACCGGGGGCCGCGATCGAGAGGATCCTCGCCATCGCCGGGGTCGAGAGCGTTCTCGACCTCGTCGACGACATCTAGTGGAGCACTAGGAGCGGCCGGCGGCGGGGCCTCGGGCGCTACCGTTGCGCGCCATGAGCACCACTGCCGACGTCGCCTTCGATCAGGCCACCCTGGAGCGCTTCGCCGATCTGACGATCGGCTTCGCGGCCAACGTCCAGAAGGGCCAGGTCGTCGCGATCGGCGCCGAGCTCGGCAAGGAGGCGATGGTGCGCGCGCTGGCGGCCAAGGCCTACCAGCGGGGCGCGAAGTTCGTCGACGTGCAGTACTTCGACATGCACATCAAGCGCGCGCGCATCCTCGATGCCGACGCGGAGACGCTCGACTACGTCCCGCCGTGGTACGGCCAGCGCCTGCTGGAGCTCGGGCGCCTGCGCTGTGCCCGCATCGGGCTCTCAGGACCGGCCACCCCGGGGCTGCTCGACGACCTCGACCCCCATCGTGCCGGCCGCGACCAGCTCCCCTTCGTCCGCGAGGCCGGCAAGGTGGTCAACGACCGCACGACGAACTGGACGATCGTGCCCTACCCGACGGTGGGCTGGGCGCGGCAGGTCCATCCGGCGCTCTCCGACGAAGAGGCACTCGCCCGGCTGTGCGAGCAGATCCTGCACGTCTGCCGCCTCGACGAGGCCGACCCCGTCGCGGCGTGGAAGGAGCGCGCGGACCTCCTCGTCGCCATCGCGACGCGCGTGACCGAACGGCACTTCGACGCGCTGCGCTTCGAAGGTCCCGGCACCAACCTCACGGTCGGCCTGCTGCCCAGGACCCTCTTCATGGCGGCGCGCTTCGAGACCATCGACGGCATCGTCCACATGCCCAACCTGCCCTCGGAGGAGATCTTCGGCGCACCCGATCCGCAGCGCACCGAGGGCGTGGTGCGGGCGACCAAGCCGCTCGTCATCGGCGGCTCGATCATCAGGGGGCTCGAGGTCGAGTTCCGCGACGGGCGCGCCGTGCGCATCGATGCCGACGAGGGCGCCGACGTCCTGCGCGGCTACGCCGCCCGCGACGAGGGCGCGTCGCGCCTGGGCGAGGTCGCGCTCGTCGATGGCGACGGGCGCATCGGCAAGCTCGACACCGTGTTCTTCGACACCCTGCTCGACGAGAACGCGGCGTCGCACATCGCGCTGGGCGAGAGCTACAGCTTCACCGCGGGCAAGGAGGACCACGCCCGTCTGAACCACTCCTCGATCCACGTGGACTTCATGATCGGCGGCGACGACGTGGCGGTCACCGGGGTCACCGGCGCCGGCGAGGACGTCCCCGTCCTGCGCGACGGCGCCTGGCAGCTGTAGCTGCGGCCTGCCGCCGGGGCGGTTACGCTTCCTGGCGCCTGGAGAGGTGCCGGAGCGGTTGAACGGGCGCGACTGGAAATCGCGTAGCGGGGGTTAACCTCGTTCGGGGGTTCGAATCCCCCCCTCTCCGTCGGCGGTGTGGATGCTAGATCTGTGCGGCCACGAGCACGACGGTGAAGGCCACGAGCAGCACCCCGCCGATCGTGAACGCGGCCACCAGCGGGAACGGCAGCGGCGCGTGCACCCCGTCGAGGATCGACCTCTCCAGCTCGCGCTGGCGGCGAGCGCCGAACACCAGCAATGCGAGCGCCAGCACCGCGTACCCGATGCCCAGCAGCACGTACGGCCACGGCGCGACGTCCAGCAGTTCCGGAGCGAAGCGCCCGACGGCCAGCGAGCCGGCGGTGGCGGTCAGCGCGGTCCGCCACCACGCCAGCCAGGTGCGCTCAGCCGCCATGGACGTGCGCTGCCAGACGTCGACCTGCGCGGCCGTCGGCGCGGGCGACTCCGGCTCGGACACCGGGTCGGGCTCGGCCATCGGCGGAGTCTACGGGCGCCCCGGCGCCTTCACCGCTCCGTCGGCGGCGACGATACGGTCCCAGGATGCGCACCACCGAGGTCAGGGCGATCGGCGACCTGGCGGGACGGACGCTCGCGGGCGGGAGCTCGATGGTGCGCGATCTCCATATGGCCGTCGCCGACCGGGCCTTCACGGCGGCCGGACCCGGTGGCGCCCCGGCCCGCGTCATCCACGACGGCGTCGCCGAAGCGCTCTACGGCGGGGTGCGCACGGCCCTCGGCGCGCTCCCGCGGGCGGCCGGGTCGGTCTTCGCCCGCTCGGCCGCGGCGGAGGGCCCCGCGCTGGCGCAGTCGTCGCGCGGCAGCCTCGCCCTCGCCGCCCTGAACGCCTACGTCGGCGACGCCCTGGCCGCCATCGGCAGCGAGCTGGCGCTGACCATGACGCTGCGCCACCGCGGCGCCGACCTGCCGCTCGATCCCGAGGGGCTGGCGCGCGCGCTCCCCGATGCCGGTCCGCGCGTGGCGATCTTCGTGCACGGCCTCGGCGAGACCGACGTGTCGTGGCGGCTGCGCGCCGACGCCGAGCGGCCCGGCTACGGCGCGTGCCTGCAGCGCGACCTCGGCCACACGCCGATCGAGCTGCGCTACAACACCGGCCTGCACATCTCCGACAACGGCCGCGCGCTCGCCGGTCTGCTGGAGGAGCTGTGCGACGCATGGCCGGTGGCGGTGCGCGAGGTCGTCGTCGTCGGACATTCGATGGGCGGCCTGGTCGCGCGCAGCGCCTGCCACTACGGCCACGGCGAGGGGCACCGCTGGACGGGCGCAGTGCGCCACGTCTTCTGCCTGGGCTCGCCGCATCTCGGCGCGCCGCTGGAGAAGGGCGTCAACGCGCTGGGCTGGGCGCTGGGGCGCGTGCCCGAGGCGCGCCCGCTGGCCAACGTCCTCAACGTACGCAGCGCCGGGATCAAGGACCTGCGCTACGGCTCCTGCGCCGAGGAGGACTGGTGCGACTGCGACCCCGACGAGCTGCTCACCGACCGCTGCCATGACGTGCCCTTCCTGCCCGGCGCGCGCTTCTACTTCGTGGCGGCGACGGTCAGCCAGCGCCCCGGCGACCCGCTGGGCGCCATTCTCGGAGACCTGCTCGTGCGCGTCCCGTCGGCCTCGGGCGCGGGCCGGCGCCGGCAGATCGGCTTCGCCGTCGAGGACGGCCACCACGTCGGCGGCGTGACCCACTTCGATCTGCTCAACCACCCCGCGGTGTACGGCCAGATCCGCGCCTGGATCGAGCGATGACGACGGCGGACGCGGGCGCGGCGGCCGCCGATCGCGAGCGGCTCCTGGCGCGCCTGCGCGCGGCGGGCGTCGACGATGAGGAGATCGAGCGCGCGGCGGCCGAGGAACGCCTGCCGACGCTCGCCGTCGAGCTCGCGCTCGGCGGCGCGGGCCGCCATTCGCTCACCCAGGTGGCGCGCGAGTCGGGCCTGGCGCCGGCGTTCCTGCGGGAGCTCATGCAGGCCGTCGGCCGGCCCAACCCCGGGCGCGGCGAGCGCATCTTCACCGACGAGGACATCGAGACCGCCCGCGTGATCAAGCGCTTCGTGGACGCCGGACTGCCACGGCGCGAGCTCTTGGAGGTCGGCCGCGTCGTGGGGCAGGGCATGTCGCACACCTCCGAGGCGGTCAGGCACCTGGTCGGCAACGCGCTGCTGCAGCCGGGCGACAGCGAGTACACGGTCGGCCTGCGCTTCGCTCAGGCCGCCGACGAGCTCGCTCCGCTCGTGCCCACCCTGCTCGACCACCAGTTCCGCGCGCACCTGCGCGACGGCATGCGCCGCGAGCTGGTGTCGGAGTCCGAGCGCGAGCAGGGCCGGCTGTCCGGCACGCGCGACGTCGCCATCGCCTTCGCCGACCTCGTCGGCTACACGCGCCTCGGCGAGCAGCTGCCGGCGGAGGACCTCGGGCGCATCGCCGGGCGCTTCGCCGACCTCGCGGTCGCCTCGGTCAAGCGGCCCGCCAGCCTCATCAAGACGATCGGCGACGGCGCGATGTTCGCCTCGCCCGACGTTCCGGCGCTGATCGCCACCCTGCAGGCGCTGGTCGCCTCGGTGGCCAAGGAGGGCGAGCACTTCCCCGACGTGCGTGTCGGGATGGCCCACGGCCCGGCGACGACGCGCGGCGGCGACTGGTTCGGCGCTCCGGTCAACGTCGCCAGCCGGGTGACCGAGGTCGCACGGCCCGGTCGCATCCTCGCCACCGAGGAGGTGCGCGAGCTGGCGCCCGATCAGCCGTGGCACCGCCGTCGCCGGCGCGCCAACCTGAAAGGGGTCGACGGTCGCGTGCGACTGTTCTCGCTCGACGCCGAGTACGACGGCTGATCGGCGCGCAGGAATTCGCAACTGGCGCCCGGGGCTCGTGCTGATCCTCGGCTAGGCTGCGCGGCTCGTGACCGAGCGTCGCCTGCCCCGATGGTCGGAGCTGCGCCCCCTGCTCGCGCCGCGCCGGCCCGAGCTCGACCCGACCGCGCGCCGCCTCGCGCGCGCGGCGAGCATCGGTGACCTGCGCGCGATCGCGCGCCGGCGCGCGCCGCGCGCTGTCTTCGACTACGCCGACGGCGCCGCGGACACCGAGACCGGCCTGCGCCGCACGCGCGAGGCGTTCGAGCGCGTCGAGCTCATCCCGCGGGCGCTGCGCGACGTCTCGGCGGTCGATCCCTCGACGACGATCTTCGGGCGCCCGGCAGCGCTGCCGCTGGCCTTCGCGCCGACCGGCTTCACGCGCCTCTTCCATCACGAGGGGGAGCGAGCCGTGGCCCGTGTCGCCCAGCGGATGGGCATCCCGGCCGGGCTGTCGACGGTCGGCACCACGACGCCCGAGGATGTCGCGGCCGCCGCTCCGGACGCCGCCAAGTGGTTCCAGCTCTACATGTGGCCCGACCGCGACGCGAGCGCCGAGCTGATCGGGCGCGCGCAGGCCGCCGGCTTCCACGTGCTCGCGCTCACGGTCGACGTGGCCGTGGCGGGCTCGCGCCTGCGCGACGTCCACAACGGCCTGGTCTTCCCACCGCGCCCGACGCTGCGCACGCTGGGCGACATGGCGCTTCACCCGGCGTGGTGGGCCAACGTGCTCACCACCGAGCCGCTGCGCTTCGCCTCGCTGAAGTCGCCCCCGACGACCGTCGCGCGCGTTGCGAGCCTCTTCGACGCTGCGCTGACGCCGGACGACGTGACCTGGCTGCGCGGCCTGTGGCGCGGTCCGCTGGTGGTCAAGGGGATCCTCACCGCCGACGACGCGCGGCTGGCGGTCGATGCCGGCGCCGACGGCGTCGTCGTCTCCAGCCACGGCTCGCGCCAGCTCGACCTCTCGCCCACGCCGCTGGAGGTGCTGCCGGAGGTCGTCGCGGCGGTCGGCGACCGCGCGGAGGTCTTCCTGGACTCGGGGATCCTCACCGGCGCCGACGTCGTCGCGGCGGTGGCGATGGGCGCGCGCGCGTGCCTCGTCGCGCGCGCCTACTGCTACGGCCTGATGGCCGGTGGCGAGCGCGGCGTCCAGCGCGCGGCCGACCTGCTGCAGGCCGAGATCGTGCGCACGATGGCGCTGCTAGGGGTGAGCGCCGTGAGCGACCTCACCCCCGACCGCGTCCGGCTGCGCCCGCCGGGCGCGTAGGAGCTCGCGGACGATCAGCGCGACGGCGACCGGCACCGTGGCGGGGATGATGTCGGTGACGTAGAAGAGCAGCGTCCAGGCCTCGGCGAGGACCCACGTCACGAGGGCCCAGCGCCACGCGCGCGCGCCTTCGGCGGCCAGCACGCCGCCGAGCACGCCGGCGATGAACAGGTCGCCGTAGCCCATGTTGGCCGAGCCGAAGCTCACGTACTGAAGCTGGGGCAGGCCGGGCGCGGGGACGGCGGCGTTGAGTACCGCGTTGGGCTGCTCGAGGCCGTTGGAGAACACGAGGATCGCGTCGATGACCGCCATCGCGACGATCCCGGCCTTCAGCCACGGCCCGGGAGCCGCCCCGGCCAGCAGGCGCCCGAGCGTGACGCAGCTCAGCGCCGTCAGCGCCAGGCCGGCCAGCTCCCCGGCGGCCGAGGTCTGCGACGTCCAGGCCAGCGCCAGCAGCGGCGCGGCGAGCAGAGCCAGGGGCGCCCGCGCGCCGCGCATCGCCCAGCCGAGGGCGAGCGCCGCCCCCGGCGGCACGCCGATCAGCGCGACCCACGTGAGGACGTCGGCGACGTCGGGCAGCACCGCGATCGCCCCGACGACGACGGCGATCGACAGCGGCAGGATCAGCGCCCAGCGCGCGGTCGCGTAGCGCTGCAGCCACAGGGGAAGGCCCGCGCCGGTCAGACCGACGAGCGCGGCCTGGGTCGCGAGCAGGACGGCGTTGTGAGCGGCGAAGTCGAGCGTCACCGCCCGTCAGTGTGGCGCTAGGCGACGAGCGCCGCGTCGGCCTCGCCCAGCGGGATGGCGAAGACGATGTGCCGGCGCGAGACGGCGATGAAGGAATGCTCGGTACCGGGCCCGTCGCGACCGATGAGCTCGACGACGCAATCGGTGAGCGAGATGAAGTCGCGCTCGGACGCGTTGAGGAAGTCGGAAAGGCGGCTGCGATAGCCGTCGGTGGGGAGGGTCAGGACGCCCGAGATGCGATGGCGGTCGGTCTCGACGTAGATGTGTTCGTGGCGATGCTGCACCTATCCATCTTCGGCAGCGTGGCGGAAGGCCATGAGCACCAGCTCGTGGTCATGGTCGTAAGTCAGACACGCCAGGGCGTCGTCGCGGGCCAGCCAGCGCAGCTCGTCGACCTCGGCATTCGGTGTGAACTCGCCGTCGAGCACGTCCATCCGCCAGTAGCGCACGGTCTTCGGGCGGCCCTTGGGATCGGTGTACTCGACCGAGCTGAGCTCCTCGCGCAGGACGCAGTGCAGCCCGGTCTCCTCGCGCACCTCGCGCACGGCAGCGTCCTCCCAGCTCTCGCCCTCTTCGAGCTTGCCCTTGGGCAGGGCCCAGTCGTCGTACTTGGGCCGGTGGACGAGGACGACGCGCCCGTCGCGCATCACCACACCGCCCGCCGCGCGCACGTGTTGCCGCAGCCACGCCATGAAGCTGACGGTATAGGCTCGGGCCGATGGGGCGCGTCGTGCACTTCGAGATCCACGCTGCCGATCCCGACCGCGCCGAGCGCTTCTACCGGCGCGTCTTCGCCTGGGAGATCAGCCGCTGGGAGGGTGCTCCGGTCGACTATCGCCTGATCACCACCGGCTCCGACGGCGAGCCCGGCATCAACGGCGCCATCGTCGAGCGCCGCGGCGCCATCGACGGCAAGGCGGTCACGGCCTTCGTCTGCACGGTGAGCGTCGACGACCTCGCGGCGGTCGAGGCCGCCGTGCCCGAGGCCGGCGGCGAGCAGGTCGTCGACCGCCAGGAGCTCGAGAACGTCGGCTCCTTCGCCTACTTCAAGGACACCGAGGGCAACATCTTCGGCGCGATGCAGTCGGCCGGCTAGGGCATGGAGGTCCAGGTCCGCCGTCTCGGCCCCGGCGACGAGGAGGCCGTATACGCCGCGCGCGCGCTCTTCGACGACGCGCCCGAGGAGCAGGCCACGCGGCGCTTCCTGGCCGAGCCGACGCACCACCTCCTCGTGGCCTACGACGAGGCCGACAGGCCCATGGGCTTCGTCTCGGGCGTCGAGCTGACGCACCCCGACAAGGGCACCGAGATGTTCCTCTACGAGCTCGGCGTCGACGAGTCGGCGCGCCGGCAGGGCGTCGGCCGCACCCTCGTGCAGGCGTTGGCCGCCCTCGCGCGCGAGCAGGGCTGCTACGACATGTGGGTCCTCGCCGACGCCGACAACGAGGCCGCGCAGGCGACCTACACGCGCGCCGCGGGGCGCGAGGCCTCGCGGCCGGTGCTGCTGGAGTGGTTGTTCGAGGGCTGAGGGCCGTCCGTCGCGCGCTTGCGGCGTTGCGGGGCGTTTACTGCCGCATCGAGGGGAGGGAGTGAGCGGCGGTCAGTGCGCTCGCGGCTCCGCAACGGCGTTGGTGCCCGAACTGCGTGGGATTGCTACCGGAAACCGGGAGTAATCCCACGCAGTTCGCGCCGAGGACGACCGCGGGCGCCTGCGCCCGGGCACACTCCCTCCCCTCGGTGATGCAGTAAACGCCGCGCAGCCCCACAAACGTGACGCGGACGACGGCCCTCAGCCCAGCGGGATCTCCGCGTGCAGGTGCGTCCCGCCGCCCGCCGGGCTCTCGAGCGACAGCGTCCCGTCGAGGGCCGCGACGCGGTCGCCGAGGCCGCGCAGGCCCGAGCCGGCGTCGGCATTCGGCGCCGCCGATCCCGTCGTCGGTGACATCGACGGTCACGTGTCCGTTGACCTGGCGGACGGTCACCGAGGCCTGCGTCGCCTGGGCGTACTTCGCGACGTTGGCGAGTGCCTCGGAGACGACGAAGTAGGCGGCGCTCTCCACCGAGCCCGGCAGGCGCCCCTCGTCGTCGGCCTCCACCGTCACCGGCACCGGGGCCCGTTCCGCGAGCGCCTGCAGCGCCGGCTCGAGGCCGTGGTCGGTGAGGACCGCCGGGTGGATGCCGCGGGCCAGCTCGCGCAGCTCGGAGAGGCTCGTGTCGAGCTGGTCGATCGCCTCGGCGAGCATCGGCTCGAGGTCGTGGCCGGCGGCGCGCCTGCGCGCAGAGCTCAAGAGGAGCTTCAGCGCCACCAGGCGCGATTGCGCGCCATCGTGCAGGTCGCGCTCCAGGCGCCGGCGCTCGGCGTCGCCGGCCTCCACGATCCGCGCGCGCGAGGCCCGCAGCTCGTCCAGGCTCGCGCGCAGCTCGGCGTCGAGCGTCACCAGGCGGCTGCGCAGCAGGCCGCCCAGGTAGGCGAACGGCATCAGAAGGGTCGAGATGAATGCCGGCCACAGCGCCGCGTCGCCCGCGCCGGCGCGGGCCACGGTCACGAGCAGGAACGTGAGCAGCGAGAAGACATAGACCGGCGTGAGCTGCAGGCGCGCCAGCGGCGCCGTGGCCCGCCATCGCCGCACCGCCCACGCCAGCACGACGCTGAACAGCACGAGGTAGAGCAGTGCGCCGAAGGCCGTCGCCACTGCCGCCGCATCAGCGTCGCGGTGGACCAGGAGCAGGTTGGTCGGGCAGTCGTCGCATCCGAGGTCGTGTGGGCCGGCGAACAGCAGCGCGGGGACGCCGGCCAACGGGAAGACGAGGTAGCCGGCGATGGCGAGCGTGCGGGCGGAGGGATCGCTGAGTCGACCCGTGGGAAAGCTGACGCCGATGTGCAGGAACACGCTGCCCCACAGGCCGCCGGCGACGAGCGCCACGGTGTACGGCAGCGGCGTGTTCGCCGCCTCCAGGGTGGAGAGCAACCACGCGAAGCCCAGCGCGATCATGAGCGGGCCGATCCGGCTGTCGGGGCGCCGGCGCCAGACGTAGAGGCCGGTGGCGACGAAGCTCCAGGTCACCGCGGGGCCGAAGATCGCCCACGCGACCTGTGCGTCCTGATGGTCGCTGACGAGCGGCAACGCGATCGCCATGGCACCGCACGCGAGCGCGGCGAGGACGATCGCGATCAGAAGCGGCCGGGCCGGGACGACGGGCGTCATCGCCCCCCGAGTATTGCGGCGATCGCGGCGCCGGCGCGGCGCGCCCCTACACTCGTCGTATGGCCTTCCAGCGCGGCATCGACGGCCCGGAACCCACGCGCTCCCGGCCCGTCGCGGGCCTGGCGGGAGCGCGGGCGGACCACCTCGTCGCGCGCTCCGGTCACCTGGCCACCGGGACCCTCGCCTGTCCGCTCTGCGACGCGCCGGTTGCGCTCGCCGGCCATGCCTCGCCGGCCGATCCGCTCGCGTGCCCGTTCTGTGACCACACGGCCACCGTGCGTGAGTTCCTGTCGCTCACCGGCCCCGCGCGACCAGCGCGCGTCGCGGTGCGCGTGATCCACTACTGAGCGCAGCGCGTCACGCGTCAGCTCGCCGTCGACGCGGCGCCAGATCCCCAGGGGGTTGGCGTCCTGCAGCTCGGCCGGGAGCACGTGCTCGGGGGCGTTCTGGAAGGCGACCGGGCGCAGGAAGCGGCGGATCGCGGTCATGCCGACCGAGGTGTGCGCGGGCGCCGTGGTCGCAGGGAACGGGCCGCCGTGGTGCATGCCGTGCGTGACCGCGACGCCCGTCGGGAAGCCGTCGAAGATCAGGCGCCCGCTGCGCTCGCCGAGGGCGACGGCCAGGAGTGCCACGAGATCTGCGTCCCGGGCCTCGGCGTGGATCGAGCCCGTGAGCTGACCATCGATGCACAGCAGCGCGTCGAGCAGCTCGTCGCGCGAGCCGTAGGTCAGCAGCAGCACGACGGGGCCGAAGCGCTCCTCCAGCAGATCCGGGTGCGCGCGCACGTCGGCCGCCGCCGCGCGGTAGGCCGCGGGCCGGAAGCGGAAGCCGGGCTCGGCCGCGGTCGCCGCGCCGTCGACGGGGTCGGCGAGTGCGCCCAGCTCGTCGACGCGCCGGGTCAGCGCGTCGCGCAGGCGCTCGTTGAGCAGCACCTGGGGCTCGGCGGCCGCCAGCCGTGCCCCGAGGTCGGCCGCGAAGGCCTCGCCCGCCTCGCCGGCCGGTACGAAGACGACGCCCGGCTTGGTGCACAGCTGGCCGCCGAACGAGGCCACCGAGGCCGACAGGCCTTCGGCGATCGCCTCGCTGCGCTCGGTCAGCGCCGCTTCGGTGATGACGATCGGGTTGACGCTGCCCATCTCGGCGAACACCGGGATCGGGCGCTCGCGCGCGGCGGCGCGGTCGTAGAGCGCCTTGCCGCCGGCGAAGGACCCCGTGAAGCCGACGGCGGCGATCGCCGGCTCGTCGACGAGCGCCTCGCCGACCTCGAAGCCGCTGGACTGAAGCAGCGCGAAGGTGGCACCCGGCAGGCCCGCGGCGGCCGCGGCGCCGGCCAGCTCGCGCGCCACCACCGCGCTCGTGCCCGGATGCGACGGATGGCCCTTGACGACGACCGGGCATCCGGCGGCCAGTGCGCTGGCGGTGTCGCCGCCCGCCGTCGAGAAGGCGAGGGGGAAGTTGCTGGCGCCGAAGACGGCCACCGGGCCGATGGGCACGAGCATGCGGCGCACGTCGGGCCGCGGGATCGGCTTGGCGTCGGGATCGGCACGGTCGATGATGGCCTCGACGTAGTCGCCGGCGTCCACGACCGCGGCGAAGGCCTCGAGCTGCCCCGCCGTGCGCTCGAGCTCGCCGCGCAGGCGCCCTTCGGGGAGCCCGGTCTCGGCGCCGGCGACGGCGACGATCTCGTCGCCCGCGGCGCGCAGCCGCTCGGCGGCGCCGCGCAGCAGCGCGGCACGGCGCGCGGGATCGCGCAGCTCGCCGGCGCGGAACGCCTCGTGCGCCGCGGTGACGGCCTCGTGGACGTCGGCGCGTGTGGCCTCCTCGAAGGCGGCCCCGGTCTGGCCTGTGCTCGGGTCGACGGCATGGAAGGTGCTTGACACGGTCGCTACGGTATCAGGACCGTGGAGCACACCAATTTATGTCGATGCAGTTCGTAGAACAAACCAATCTCGGCCCATTGAGGGCCACCCAGCTCTACGAGCGGATCGCCGATCGGATCGCAGGAGAGATCCGGATGGGGCTGCTGAAGCCCGGCGAGCGGCTGCCCTCCGAGCGCGATCTGGCCCAGCGCCTGGAGGTCGGGCGCTCCTCGGTGCGCGAGGCGATCGCCTCGCTCCAGGTCCACGGCGTGATCGAGACGCGGCCGGGCGCGGGGTCGTTCGTCGCCGCCGATGCGGTCGAGCGCGTGCAGGTCGCCGCGGGCGACGGCGTGGCGGCGTCGCCGCATGACGCCAGCCCCAGCGCACTGCTCGAGGCGCGCTCGCTGCTCGAGCCGCGCGTCGCGGCGCTCGCGGCGCGCCACGGCCGTCCCGACCCCTACGTCGAGGAGCTGCTCGCGCGCATGGACCGCGCCGCGGACGGCGCCGACGGCGCGGACTGGAACGAGGGCGACCGCCTCTTTCACCGCCAGATCGCCGTCATGACCGACAACCCGGTGCTCGTCGCTCTCGCCGACCATATCGCCGCGGTGATGGACCAGCCGCTGTGGCAGCGCCTGCGCGACGAGTCGGTGGCGGTGCCCGGGCGTGCGGGCCTGCACGCGGCCGAGCATCGCATGATCTACGAGGCGATCGTCGACGGCGACGCCGATGCGGCCGCGTTCTACGCCACCCAGCACATCCAGCGCGTACGGCGCTACATGACCCTCGACTAGGAGAGACCCTTGCGCTTCCCCGGCATCATTCCCGCCGTCACGACCCCGTTCGCCGCCTCCGGCGCGATCGACACCGAGGCCCTGCAGGCCAACGTCCGCGCTCTGCTTCAGGCCGGCGTGCACGGCATCGTCGGCACGGGCACCATGGGCGAGGCCGGCAGCCTGAGCACGCGCGAGCGCCGCGACGTCATCGCGGCCATCGCCGAAGCCGCCGAGGGCCGCGTGCCGGTCATCGCCGGGGTCTCCGCGGGCACCGCGGAGCAGGCCGGCGCGTACGCGGCGCATGCCGCCGACGCCGGCGCCGGCGCGCTCATGTGCCTGCCGCCGCTGGGCTACCGCGCCGACGAGCAGGAGCTCGAGGCCTTCTACGCCGCGGTGGGCGTGGCGACCGGGCTGCCGCTGATGGTCTACAACAACCCCGAGGCCTCGGGCGTCGACATGCCGGCCACGCTCATCGCGCGGATCGCCGAGCGCGTCGAGCAGGTCGTCGCCGTCAAGGAGTGCTCGGGCGATGTGCGCCGCATTCCCCTGCTGCTGCACTCCACCGACCTCGAGGTCCTGGTCGGTGGCGACGACTGGGCCCTGGAGGGCTTCGCGGCGGGCGCGACCGGATGGGTGTCGGGCGTGGCCGACGTCGCGCCCGCGCAGTGCGTCGCGCTCTACGAGCACTGCCGCGCGGGCGAGCTCGACGCCGCGCGCGAGGTCTACCGCCGGCTGCTCCCGCTGGGGCGCTTCGACATGACGCCCAAGCTCGTGCAGTACTTCAAGGCGGCGATGGACGAGGTCGGCTTCGTGGGCGGCCCGACGCGCGCGCCGCGCCTGCCGCTGACCGACGAGGAGCGCGCCGACCTGCGCGAGGCGCTGGCCGTGCTCGGCGTTGAGGTCGCCGCTTGAGGGCCGCTCGTTACCTGGCCGCCGTCGACTCGCACACCGAGGGGATGCCCACGCGGGTCATCACCGGCGGCGTCGGTCCGCTGCCCGGCGCGACGATGCTCGAGCGCAAGCTGCGCTTCGAGGCCGAGCGCGACGACCTGCGGCTGCTGCTCATGCGCGAGCCGCGCGGGCACGCGGCGATGTCGGGCGCGATCCTGCAGCCGCCCACGCGCGACGACGCCGACTGGGGCGTGCTCTTCATCGAGGTCTCCGGCTGTCTGCCGATGTGCGGCCACGGCACCATCGGCGTGGCCACCGTCCTGGTCGAGACCGGCATGGTCGAGGTCCGCGAGCCCGAGACGGTCGTGCGTCTCGATACCCCCGCGGGCCTGGTCGAGGCGCGCGTGGCGGTGTCCGGCGGGCGGGCCGAGGCCGTGACCATCCGCAACGTCCCCGCCTTCCTGCACGCGCGCGACCAGGTCGCGACGGTCGAGGGCCTCGGCGACGTGGCCTACGACATGGCCTTCGGCGGCAACTTCTACGCCCTCGTCGAGGCCGGCGCGGTCGGCCTCGAGGTCGATCCGGCCCGCGCGGCGGCGCTCATCGCGGCCGGCGCCCGGATCCGCGCCGCGATCCCCGAGCCCGTGCACCCGGTCGACGAGCGCATCGCGGGCTGTCATCACGTCGTCTTCCACGCCCCGGGGCGCGACGGTGCGCACGCGCGCAACGCGACGGCGATCCACCCGGGCTGGCTGGACCGCTCGCCGTGCGGCACGGGCACCAGCGCGCGCATGGCGGCGATGCACGCCCGCGGCGAGCTGGCGCTGGGCGAGGCGTTCGTCAACGAGTCGATCATCGGCACGCGGTTCACCGGTCGCCTGGTCGAGGAGGTCGACGTCGGTGGCGTGCCCGCCGTCGTGCCCGAGGTCACCGGGCGCGCGTGGATCACCGCGATGGGCCAGTACCTGCTCGACGAGGGCGACCCCTTCCCGGCCGGCTTCGCCCTGTGAGGCCATGCGAGGTCGCGGTCGTCGGCGCCGGGATCGTCGGCGCCGCGACCGCCTGGGAGCTGCACGCCCGTGGCATCGACGTCGCCCTGCTGGACCGCGGCGAGGTCTCGGGCGCCACGACGGGGCTGGGGGAGGGCAACGTGCTGTGCTCGGACAAGGAGGTCGGCGCCGAGCTCGAGCTCACCCTGGCCGGCCTGCGCCTCTACGACGAGCTCGAGGAGCGCCTCGGCGCGCAGGCTCGCATCCGCCGCAAGGGCGCCCTGATCGTCCATCGCGCGGCGCGGTCGTGGGCGGGCGAGGCCGCGCGCGTGGCGGCCCTGAGCGCGGCCGGGGCCCAGGGCCACCTGCTCGACGTCGCGCAGGCGCGGGCGATGGAGCCCGAGCTGACGGGCGAGCTGGCAGGCGCGTCGTTCTTCCCGGCCGACCTGCAGTGCGCGCCGCGCGCGATCGCGCGTGCCCTCGCCGCCGACCTGCCGCGCGTGCACACGGGCGTGGAGGTGCACGCGGTCGAGGTGGCCAACGACGCGGTGACCGGCGTGCGCACGAGCGCCGGCGTGCTGCCGTGCGGCGCGGCGGTCATCGCCGCCGGCCCGTGGAGCCGTCCGCTCGCCGAGGCGGCCGGGGTGACGCTCCCGCTCGAGCCCCGCAAGGGCCAGCTCGTGCGCCTGCGCGCCGCGCACCGCGACGAGCGCCTCATCCGCCACAAGGTCGTCGAGGCGGGCTACCTGGGCTCGGTGGCGAGCAACGACGCGGGCCTGCAGGTCACCAGCGTGCTCGAGACGACGTGGGAGGGCGACGTGCTCGTGGGGTCCAGCCGCGAGCGTTGCGGCTTCGATCTCGGCGTCGACGACGCGGTGAGCCGCGCGATGCTCGACCAGGCCTTCGGGCTGATGCCCGGCCTGCGCGCCCTGACGCTCGACGCGGCCTGGGCGGGGCTGCGCCCGTGGCTGCCCGATCGCCTTCCCGCCATCGGGCCTGCGCTGGCCGTCGCGGGCCTGTGGCTGGCCACCGGGCACGAGGGTGCCGGCGTGGCGCTCGGCCCGGTCAGCGGTCGGCTGGTCGCGCAGCTCTACGCCGGCGAGGCGCCGGTCGTCGACCCGGTGGCGTTCTCGCCGGATCGGTTCGGGTCCTGAAAAGAGCGACGGGCCGGCGGTCCCCCGTCCGGCCCGTCGCTGCGTTTGCTGAGGGGCTGCGTTGCCCCGTCAGCACCCCCCGAACTACGGGCGTGTGGCCCGTAGGCTCTGCGATCCCACCGCCGGCGCCGGCCCGTGCCCCCACACCGGGCTGTCGCCGAGGTGAGACCGATCCCCACTCCCAGACTGCGTGGAGACCATTCCGTGCGCCCTCAGGATGCGCTCGACCGCCGCGGCGTGGGCGAAGTCCTCAGGTGCGTGCATGGGTTGGCCTCCTTGTTGCCAGGTCACGCGCCATCCGTAGCGCGGGCCCCTGGAGAGCCGGTAGCCGAGCCGTCTACGAGAGACCTCTGGCTTTGCGTCCCCGCCTCGCGGCGAGTTTGCCCTGTGCGGACTCGATCAGACGACCATGGTACGGCCTCGCGAAACCCGAGTGGACGACCGTACGATGCGAACGGCACCAATTCTGGGTTCAACGGTCATCGACAGGGGTCAGGCGGCGGCGAGCGGCGCTTCCGCCGCCAACCGCGAGCGCTCGGCGAGAGCGCCCGCCGCGGCCTCGAATTCGGCTGCCGGGAGCGGCCGGGAGAGGTAGTAGCCCTGGGCTGCGTCGCAGCCGACGTCGCGCAGCCGCCGCCACGTCGCCTCGTCCTCGATGCCCTCGGCGACGACACGCAGGCCCAGCGCGTGGGCCAGATCGACCGTCGAGGAGACGATCGCGGCCGAGCTGGCCTCGGTGGCCATCGCCGCGACGAACGAGCGATCGATCTTGATCTCGTGGACGGGCATGCGCTGCAGGTGCGTCAGCGACGACCAGCCCGTGCCGAAGTCGTCGAGGGCGAGCTGCACGCCGAGGCGGCGAAGCTCTCCCAGCATCTCGATGGCGCGGGCCGGGTCGGTCATGAGGACGCTCTCGGTCACTTCGAGCGTGAGCCGGCCCGCGGGCGTGCCGTAGCGGCGCAGGAGCGACGAGACGTCGCCGACCAGCGCGTTGTCGAGCAGGTCCGTGGCCGAGAGGTTGGCCGCGACTCGCCACGGGCGGTCGAGGCGGAACCATGCCCCGGCCTGGCAGATCGCCATGGCCAGCACGCGGCGGCTGAGCTCGCGCATGAGCTCGGTCTGCTCGATGGCGGGCAGGAAGGCGCCGGGGGCCAGCAGCCCGCGCTCGGGGTGGCGCCAGCGCACGAGCGCCTCGACGCCCACCAGCTTGCCGGTCGCGAGATCGGCCACCGGCTGGTAGTGCAGCGTCAGCTCGTCGTTGGCCAGGGCATGGCGCATCTCACCGGCCAGCTCGAGGCGGTCGCGGCTGTGGTGGTCGCCGTCCGACGCGTAGACCCCGTGCCCGGTGCGCCCGCGCTTGGCCTCGTACATCGCCACGTCGGCGTGGCGCAGCAGCGTGCTCGCGTCCTGGGCGTGCTCGGGGAAGACGGCGATGCCGATGCTCGCGCCGACGTGCAGCGAGATCCCCGCGAGCGCGTAGGGGCGCCCGAGCGCGGCGCGCAGTCGGCCGGCGGCCACCGTGGCCGTCTCGGTGTCGGCGTCCTTGATCAGCACGCCGAACTCGTCGCCCCCCAGGCGGGCGACCACGTCGCCGGGACGCATCGTCGCGCTCAGCCGGGGGCCCACGCCGCGCAGCAGCTCGTCGCCGACGTGATGGCCGAGCGTGTCGTTGAGCTCCTTGAACTGGTCGAGGTCGATCATCAGCAGCGCGCAGGGCTGTCCGTCGCCCACGGTTCCCTCGATCTCGGCCGTGAACGAGCGGCGGTTGCCCAGGCCGGTGAGATCGTCGGTGAGCGAGAGCTTGCGTGAGATCGCCAGCGTGGCCGTCTCGCGCAGCAGCAGCGCCATGCGGACCATGACGGTCAGCAGCGCGAGGACGGCGAGACCGACCGCGACCGGGTTCAGGCGCGTGCCCTGGCCATAGACGAGCACCCCGACCGCGATCGCCGCGAAGGCCGACGGGAAGACGAGGGTTCGTCGCGTGGTGCCGATGATCGGCGCGCGGCGTGCGGGCAGCCAGGCCGCCGCGGCGAGTACGAGCATGGCCAGGGGCCACAGCGGATCGTAGGGCCCGCCGGCGAGCCAGCCGCCATCCGCGGTGTCGATGGCGTAGATCGTGTCGACGGCGACGAGGACGACGAGGCCGGCGACGAGCGCGAGCCCGGAGAGGCTCGGTCGCCAGCTCGACCCGGCGAACATGGTGGCCAGGAAGGTCAGCAGCGCGACATCGGCCAGTGGGTAGGCGGCGCCGGTGACGGTGGCGCTGCCGGCTGCGTCCAGGTGCCCGAGCGACGCCTGCAGCGCCGTGGCGGCGGTGACGGCTCCGAGGGCCAGCCCACCGAGCAGGCCGTCGAGCCACATGCCCACACCGCGGCGCGCGTAGCGCTCGCGGCCGAGCAGGACGACGCCCGGATAGAAGCCGAGGTAGGCGCCCAGCCACAGCGGATCGCTGAACGACGGCGTGGGCGCAACGCCGTGGTAGGCGACGAAGTCGACCAGCCACCCGCTGCCGTGCAGCACGATCCCGAGCCCGAGGCACAGCCAGATGGCGCGCTCCGCTCGCACCCACGCGGCACGGGCCAGGCACAGGCCGCCGGCGGCGAGGTAGACGCTGCAGAAGAGCAATTGCCAGGCGAGGCCGGCGGTCCCGAGACCCAGCGCGGAGTTCGCGACGCTCGCCGCGAGCGCGATGACGCCAAGCGCCGACGTCGCGACGAGCGCGCGGCGGCGCCCAGACGTGATCGTCTTCGTGGGTCCGTGGAAGGCCACGGGCATGTAGTCGGCGCGTCCTTGCGCCAAGTTGAGTACGGCCGAACGCCGCCCTTATGGCGCTGCGACTTCGCCGCGGGCCACGGCGATGGCGACCGCCTGGGTCCGCGTGTTGGCGCCGAGCTTGCCCGTCGCGTTGCGGACGTGCACGCGGACGGTCGCGGGGGAGATGCCGAGGCGCTCGGCCACTTCCTCGCCGGTGTTGCCGCCCGCGAGAAGCTCGACGACCTGATGCTCGCGCGGCGAGAGGACGCCCTTGCCGGCGGTGGTGGCGCCGTTGCCGTTGGTGTTGCCGTTGCGCTCGCGCTGGCCGTCGGGGCCCAGGCGCGAGGCCAGGGTCGCGGCGTCTGCCTCTGCGTGGCGCAGGGCGGTCACGTCGAGCAGCGAAGTCAGAACCGAGCGGCCGATGACCTTCGCGGACACGCGGACCCAGCGCACGCGGCCGTCGGGCCGCGGAAGGCCCATGACGCGCGGGCGTTGCGCGCGGCCCGTGCGCAGCGCGTCGGCGCCCGGCCAGCGCTCGGGGAGCGTCTCGCCCGACTCCGACAGGCACTCGCATGGCGTCGGGAGCTCGGAACGGCCGCGCAGCTCGTCGCGGTCGAGGCCGAGCAACTCCCCGGCGGCGCGGTTGGCGTAGACGACCTGCGTGTCTGAATCCTGAACGAGCACCCCCTCCTCGATCGCGTCGAGCGCGGTGGCGGCGGTGAGGGTGGAATTGGGCACGCCGACGCTAATACCCCGCCTCGACGCAGTGTCAACCAACTACGTAGGTAAACGGACCCGAATTCAGTCTAAACGGTCAGAAGCGCTGATCGCCTCGACCACGGTGGTCGGCTCCAGGACCTCGAAACGATGGCTGTGACCGACCGGGACCACGTAGGAATCGCCCGCGTGGACCTCGATGGGTGGGTGTTCGCCGATCGACACGATGAGCGCCCCTGCCTGGACGTAGGCCACGTGCTCGCGGACCTCGTCGGGGGCGAACGCTCGCTCGCCGGCCGGATCTCGCTCCCACAGGCGCAGCTCGATGTGGCGGCCACGAGCCATGACGCGGGCAGCGGCGGTGGTGGACATCTCGGTGGGTCCTCCTCTGTCGCTTGCTGGTCATGACATGCCCACCGCAAGTTCGGTCTGAACCCTTCGTTACGGGGTACCAGGGGGTTCCCAAAACTCCAGGAGGTAGACCAACCGATGCAAAGCCGCTTGCTGAAGGCCCTCGCGCTCGCAGTCCTCGCCTGCGCGATCGTGGCCGGTCCCGCCGCTGCAGCGCCCTCGTGGGCGCCGGCGTCCAGCGCCACGATCCATCCCGGCGTGCAGACCTTCACCGACGGTGCCCAGTGCACCGCGAACTTCGTCTTCTACGACGCGTCCAACGTCTACCTCGGCCAGGCCGCCCACTGCTCGGGGACCGGCACGGCGACCGAGACCAACGGCTGCGACAGCGGCTCGCTGCCGCTGGGCACCGCGGTCGACATCGGCGGCAGCCAGCCCGGCACGCTCGTCTACAACTCGTGGCTGACGATGCAGTCTCACGGCGAGACCAACGCCGACACCTGCGCGTTCAACGACCTCGCGCTGGTCAAGGTCGACCCGGCCGACGTCGGCAAGGTCAACCCCTCGATCCCGTTCTGGGGCGGCCCGACAGGCGTCAACAGCGCCGGCACCGCCCAGGCCGACACCGTGCTCAGCTACGGCAACTCCGAGTTGCGCGGCGGCGTCACCCAGCTCAGCCCCAAGCAGGGCAAGAGCCTCGGCGACGACGGCAACGGCTGGAGCCACACGGTCTACACGGTCACGCCCGGCATCCCCGGCGACTCCGGCTCGGCCTTCCTCGACGCCAGCGGCAAGGCGCTCGGCGTCCTCAGCACGGTGGCGATCGCGCCGCTGGCCGGCAGCAACGGCGTCGGCGACGTCGCCAAGGAGCTCGCCTACGCGAACAGCACCGGCGGCTTCGGCGTCACCCTGGCCAACGGCACCGAGGCCTTCACGGGCCCGCTGCTTCCGATCTAGGCAACCGGTCCAACGGTCCAGCGCCGCGACAGGCGGGGCGGTTGGCTACGACCGCCCCGTTGTCGCTGTCGTCCGTCGTCCGCTGGCGCTTGCGGCGCTTTGCGGCGCCAAACTGCATCATCGAGGGAACGGGAGTGGGCAGCGGCCGGGGCGCGCGCGGTTCCAGATGGCGCTGGTGCCCGAACTGTCCCGGATTGCTCCCGGAAACCGAGGCCAATGCTGGACAGTTCGCGGGAGGACGACCGCGCGGCCGCGCCCGGGCGCACTCCCTTCCCTCGATGCGGCAGTAAGCGCCGCGAAGCGCCGCAAACGCCCGCGGAGACCGCGCATCACCGCAAAGCCCGCAGCCACAGATAGCCGTACGCATCGAGCTCGACGGGCAGCCGGCCACCGTCGACGTGGTGCTCGCGCAGCTCCAGGAGGTCGTCGACGCCCTGCACGTCGTGGCCGAGGTCGAGCTCTGCGGCGACGGGCTCGGCGGAGAGGTTGTGCACGGCGAACACCGTCGAGCCCTGCCAATCGGACCGGCGCGCGAAGAGGGCGGTCGGCTCGTTCTCGATCAGCGTGCTGACGCCCCAGCCCAGCTCCGGCGTCTCGCGGCGCTCGTGGGCGAGCTTGCGCATGAAGCGCAGCAGCGAATCGGGCGTGCGCTGCTGTTCGGCGACGGTGCCCCAGGGCATCGGCCTGCGCACGCTCATCCGGCCCTCGAGCCGCAGGTCCTCGACCATGCCGATCTCGTCGCCGTAGAGCACCACCGGCGTGCCGGGCAGCGAGAACAGCAGCGACCACGCCATGCGCAGCCGCGGCCCGTCCCCGCCGAGCATCGAGGCGGTGCGGCGGCGGATCCCGTGCCCGTAGATGCGCATGCTCTCCTCGGGCGCGAAGGCGGCGAAGACCTCGTCGCGCTCGGCCGGCTCGAGCTTGTCGAGCGTGAGCTCGTCGTGGTTGCGCAGGAAGGTGGCCCAGCCTGCGTCGTGCGGCGGCACCGGCAGCCGCCTGATCAGGTCCTCCAGCGCCGTCGCGTCGCCGCGGGCGAGCGAGAGCCACAGGCGCTGGTTGATCAGGAAGCCCAGCTGCAGGTGCAGCGCGTCGCCGTGGTCCTCGAAGAAGGACTCGACGTCGGCCATGGCGACGTTCGCCTCGCCCATGAGCATCGCCTCGCCCCGGCGGCGCATCGCGTACTCGCGCAAGGCGTGCAGCCAGCGCTTGCCCTCGTCGGGATCGACGCCCGGGGTGCCGACCTCCTCGACGAGAAAGGGGACGGCGTCCATGCGGAAGCCCGACGCGCCGAGCGCCAGCCAGAAGCCGACGATCTTGGTGATCTCGTCGCGCACGGCGGGATTGGCGATGTTCAGATCGGGCTGGAAGGCCGCGAAGCTGTGCAGGTAGTGCTGTCCGGCCTCCGCGTCCCAGGTCCACTTCTCCGGCGTGGTGCCCTTCTCGGCCGCGGGGTCGTCGCTCCACACGTAGTAGTCGCGATAGCGCGACGACCGATCGCTGCGCGCGGCGCGAAACCACGGGTGCTCGTCGGAGGTGTGGTTGACGACGAGGTCGACGATCACGCGCAGGCCGCGATCGCGCGCGTGGCGGATGGCGTCGACCACGTCCCCCAGGTCGCCGAGCCGCGGATCGACACCGAGGTAGTCGGTGATGTCGTAGCCGTCGTCGCGGTTGGGCGTGGGGTAGAAGGGCATCAGCCACAGGCACGAGGCCCCCAGGCGCGCGGCGTGATCGACGCGCTCGATCAGCCCGGCGAAGTCGCCGCAGCCGTCGCCGTCGGTGTCCTGGAACTTCTCGACGTCGAGGCAGTAGACGACGGCGTTCTTCCACCACAGGTCGCTGGTCGGCGTCGATCGCATGACCGATCGAGGGCTCAGCGCCGCGCGCCGCGCGCCGCGACGGTTCCCAACGCCGCCGCCCCTGCCCCCGCCGCCGCGCTCGCCAGCGCGCGCTTGTGCGTGGCGAGCCACAGCTGCGGGCTACGCCCCTTGGCCTGACGGTCGAAGCGCCCGTGCGCGCCGGGGTCGCCCGGCGGCGGCGACTCCAGGTTGTCGTCGCGGTGCGAGGGAGCGATCCGCGCGTCGGTCTGCTGCGCCTCGATGTTCGTGCGGGCCAGGTAGCGATCCATCAGGCCCGAGGCGAACTTCTCGCCGAGGATCGTGTAGACGGTCGGCAGTCCGACCCACAGCTCGCGCCTGGGATGCTCGGCGGCCCACGCGATCGCGCGCGCCGCGACCTCGGGCTGGTAGATCGGCGGCACGGGCTGTGGGTGGCGGTGCAGATCGGTGCGGACCCATCCGAACTGGGGCGTGTTGAGGCCGGGCAGCTGGACGAGCGCGACGCGCACCTTCGACTTGTCGTGCAGCAGCTCGACGCGCAGCGAGTCCAGGAAGCCCTTCAGCGCGTGCTTGGCGCCGCAGTAGCTCGCCTGCAGCGGGATGCCCCGCCGCGACAGCGCCGAGCCGACCTGCACGATCACCCCGCGGTCGCGGGGGCGCATGCGCCGCAGGGCGGCCTGCGTGCCGTACACGCTGCCGAGGTAGGTGACCTCGGTGACGCGGCGGAACTCCTCGGGACGCGTGTCGGTCACCGGGGCAAGCTTGGCCGCCATCGCGTTGTTGACCCACACATCGATCGGGCCGAGCTCCGCCTCGATCTGGGCGGCGGCGCGCTCGACCTGCTCGGCGTCGGCCACGTCGGCCGGCGCGACGCAGGCGCGAACGCCCAGCTCCTGCACCTCGCGCCGGGCCGCCTCGAGGCGCTCGGCGCCGCGGGCGATGAGCCCGACGTGGGCGCCGCGGCGGGCCATCTCGCGCGCGGTGGCGCGCCCGATCCCCGCCGAGGCTCCGGTGATGGCCACGACCTTGCCTTGGAGTGACATGGCCTTCGCTCTACCCGGCGCTGGCGTGCAGGAACGCGAAAGCGGGGCCCCGGAGGGCCCCGCTCGCTTCGGTCCTGCCTGTCTTCCTGGACCTAGGACTGAACCTGGGCGTCCTTCGGGGACTGCTGCGCGTCCTCGGTCTTCGAGTCGCGCGGCTTGGGCGCCTGGCGCACGACGCGCTCGCACGAGCCGTTGGGGTTGGCCGCCGTCGCGTCGGTGATGACGTCGGCCGTGTCGAGCAGCGCGGTGTCGTTGCCGTCGCCGCAGGTGATCTTGTCGACCTCGCCGTCGCGGGTGCGGAACGTGTCGTCGCCGGCGCCGCCGTCGAGGCTGTCGCCGTTGGGGTCGACACCGCTGGCGTCGGGCTGGACGTCGCTGCGCGCCAGCGCCCACAGGGTGTCGTTGCCGTTCTCGCCGTAGGTCGTGTCCTGGCCGATGTTGGCGAAGATGGTGTCGTTGCCCTCGCCGCCGTACTGGACGTCGTTGCCGGTGCCGCCGTTCATCCGGTCGTTGCCGTTCTCGCCGTAGGAGGTGTCGTCGCCGGGACCGCCGGAGATGCGGTCGCGCGAGTCGCCGCCCTTGAGCAGGTCGTTCCCGCCGCCGCCGAAGATGCGGTCGAAGGAGGTCAGGTCGCCGGTGCCGTTGGCGTCGCCGGTGACGGTGTCGTTGCCGGGGCCGCCGTTGAGCCAGTCGTTGCCCTGGACGCCGCTGATGGTGTCGTCGCCGCGCCCGCCGAACACGCGGTCGTTGCCAGGACCACCGATGAGCACGTCGTTGGCGCCGAAGCCGTGGATGCGGTCGTTGCCGCCGTTGCCGTCGATGTGGTCGGCGGCGCGGGTTCCGCGCAGGTTCTCGCCGAGTGGCCCGCCGACGATGGTGGCCGCGAACGCGGTTCCGGCGGGGATGACGGCGAGTGCCGCGGCGACGCCGATGATGGTCTTGCGTGCGTGCATGGTGGACTGCTCCTCCTGTGGCTTGCTGACGGGAACGAGGATCCCCCGCGCCGCACCCCTTGGGGCGTGTCTCTCAGGGAGTCCTCACACTCCGTGAGAGCTCTGTGAGAGGGACGCATGCCTACGCGTGGCTGCGTCATCCTTCCCGCATGCCCCGTTGCGCCGCCGCCCTCATCCTCGTCGTGCTGCTCGCCTTCCCCGGCGCGGTCGTGGCCGCCAGCCGGCAGGCGACGCCCGGCCCCGACAACCTGGTCGGGACCGCCGGCGCGGACACCATCAACGGCCGCGCCGGCAAGGACACGATCCGTGGCCGAGCCGGAGCCGACCACCTCAACGGCGGGGTGGGCGACGACACGATCTCCGGCGACTCCGGCAACGACGTCATCACCGGCGGGCGCGGCGACGATCTCCTGCTGGGCGGCGCGGGCAACGACCGCATCAGCGGCGGTCCGGGTGCCGACGTCGTCGCCGGCGGCTCGGGCAGGGACGTCATCCGTGTCCGCGATGGCGCGGTCGACCAGGTGACCTGCGGGCCGGGCCGCGACCGCGTCGTGGCCGACGCGCAGGACACCGTCGCCCGCGACTGCGAGGTCGTCCAGCGTGGATGACGGCCCAGCCGGGCCTGTAGTGCTGCTCGTCGACGACCACGCCGCCATCCGCCGCACCGTCGCCGCCGGCCTGGAGCTCGAGGGCTTCAGCGTCGTGGCCGCCTCGGGTGGCCGCGCCGCGCTGGAGGCGGCCGCGCGGATTCGCCCCGCCGTCGTGCTGCTCGACTTGAACATGCCCGACCTCGACGGCCTGGAGGTCCTGCGCCGCCTGCGCGAGGGCGGTGACCAGGTGCCCGTCTGCGTGCTCTCCGCGCGCGACGAGGTCGACGAGCGCGTCCGCGGGCTGCAGGCCGGGGCCGACGACTACATCGTCAAGCCCTTCGCGATGCAGGAGGTGGTCGCGCGCGTGCAGGCGCTGCTGCGCCGCCAGCCCGCCGTCGAGGGCGAGGCACTCCAGGTCGGCGACCTGCGGCTCGATCCGCGCGGGCGCAGCGCCCACCGCGGCGAGCGCGTGCTCGACCTCACGCGCCGCGAGTACGAGCTGCTCGAGTTCCTGATGCGCCATCCGGGCGAGGTCGTCGAGCGCCGCCGCCTCCACGAGGAGGTCTGGGGCTACACCTTCGATCCGGGCACCAACGTCGCCGACGTCTTCGTCGGCTACCTGCGCCGCAAGCTCGAGAGCGGCGGCGAGCCCCGCGTGCTGCACACCGTGCGCGGCGTCGGCTTCGTCCTGCGAAGCTGAGGTCCGGTGCGCAGCCTCCGTGGTCGCCTGACGCTTGGGGTTGCGCTCGTCGTGGCGGTCGTGCTGCTGGCGGCGGGCGCCGTCGCCTCGCACTACGTCGCCTCCTCCGAGCGCGCCGCGCTCGACGACCGCCTCAAGCGCACCGCGGAGCTCTCGCGCGCGACCGCGCTCGCCGCGGTCAACGACGAGCTCCCCGACAACGACAAGCGCCTCGACGCGGTCCTCTCCGCCGACGGCAGCTCGCTGCGCCTGACGCTGGGCGGGAGGGTCCTGCTCGACACCGGGGCGCCGCCGCCCGCGCGCCCGCGCCTGCGGCGCGGGTTGCAGACCTTCGAGTCCGGAGGGCGCCGCTACCGCGCCTACGTCACTCCGCTGCGCGATCCCGGTCTCGGCGGCCTCGCGCGCCTGGAGGTGGTCAGCGCGCTCGCGCGGCTGGAGCGCCGCCAGTCCCAGCTCGACGACCGCCTGCTCGCGCTCGGCCTGATCGCATTGGTGGCCGCCGCCGCCGGGGCCTGGCTCGCCGCCGACCTCGTCCTGCGACCGCTGCGCCGGCTGCGCACCGTGGCCTCGAGCGTCGCCGAGGACGAGGACCTCGACCGCCGCGTGCCCCCGGGCGGCGCGACCGAGCTGCGCTCGCTGGCGGCGAGCTTCAACGCGATGCTGGCACGCCTCGGGCGCTCGGCCGCAGATCGCGAGCGCGCCCTGGCCGCGACGCGCCGCTTCACCGCCGACGCCGGCCACGAGCTGCGCACGCCGCTGACCAGCGTCCAGGCCACGCTCTCGACGCTCGAGCGCCACCTCGACCTCCCGCCCGATCGCCGCGCGGAGATGCTCGGCGACGCGCTGGCCGAGCAGCGCCGGCTGGTCGAGCTCCTGGACGGCCTGCAGGCCCTCGCGCGCGGCGACGCGGGGCCGCTCGAGTTCAGCGAGGTGGACCTCGCCGAGGTCGTCGACGCCGCGGCGACGGCGGTCGCCGAGCGCCACCCCGGGTTGCAGCTGCACGCCGAGCTGCCCGACACCCCGGTCGCGATCGAGGGCTGGGAGCCCGGGCTGCGGCTGCTGGCCGACAACCTCGTCGAGAACGCCGCCCGCCACGGCCGCCCCGACGGGCAGGTCCGCGTGACGCTCGACGCCGCCCATCCGGGCGAGGACGGCGGCGTGCTGCTGACCGTCGACGACGACGGGCCCGGCATCGCCGAGGCGGACCGGGCACGGATCTTCGCCCCCTTCGCGCGCCTGGAGTCCACCAACGGCGAGGGCTCGGGCCTGGGCCTCGCGCTCGTCGAGCAGCAGGTCCGCCACCACGGCGCGCGCATCGACGTCGGCGAATCGCCGCTCGGCGGGGCGCGCTTCAGCGTGCGCTTCGCGGCGACGCGCGCCCTGACGACGGCCTCTACAATCTCGGCTCCCCTGGGGCGCGTAGCTCAGTGGGAGAGCGCTCGCTTCACACGCGAGAGGTCGCAGGTTCGAAACCCGCCGCGCCCACTGCAAACGCAGGTTTCGGAGTTACTCCCGTAGAGGGCCCCGTGCACATTGGTGCCAAACCCGGCCCTCCGCGAAGGCCTTCGGCCGGGCCCGGTCCTCCTCTGAGAAGCGCATCGCGTGCGTGTAGCGAGCCGGACTTTCGCCGGCGCATCGTCGCCGACGGGCCGCGCCGCGTCCGCCGGACCGCGGTGTCATCGGGGTTAGACGGTCAGCCTAGAGAGCGCCAACGCGCCCAGCATGAGATGAGGCCAGCGGCCCCATCAAGGGGCCGAGGCGTGAAGACCGGGCTCGGATGTCGGGCGTTGTTCACGCCCGCGGACGGCTGGACCGTCCCGCGTGGGCGAGGGGATTTCCGCAAAGGGCCATTGCGTACGCGCGACGCGTGCGGCGCTGCACGGGCGATTTTGCCCACATTTCAGGCCACAAACACCATCCAACTCGCGCTCACGCTCGCCCCGCGCCGCATCAAGGTCCACCTCGACTCGGGCGCCTCGGCGTTCGCCACCGGCCGCCTCACGCGAGCCGCACACCGCGACGCTGCACCCGCAGAGTGCTGTTCGTTGCACGACGAATCCATGCAGCGCTTGGTCGATGCTGGCAGGATCACTCAAACGAAGTCGACCACACCACTTGGGGGTCGGGGGGAACTTTGCCAGCCGGCGAAGTTGTGTTTCGTTGTCGGACGGTGTCGCGCTTTGCCAGCGCGGCGTACGCCTGCGCGGCCGCAGCTCGCCGAGCTCTCCTGACTCTCGTCCTGGCGCTCGCGCTCGCTGGCGCCGTGGCGACGACGGCGGGCGCCCAAGCCACCGCCGCGGATCTGACGCCGGTCACCGATCCCGTGACCACGCCCCCCGCCGCCGCTACCCCGGCGCCGGTCGATCCGGCGCCCGCTGCGGTGGAGTCGCCGGTGGCGGTCGATCCGGCGCCCGTCCCCGTGGAGCCGCCGGTGGCAGTGGAGCCGACCCCGGTCGATCCGGCGCCCGCTCCGGTGGAGCCGCCGGTGGCGGTCGAGCCGGCGCCCGCTCCGGTGGAGCCGCCGGTGGCAGTGGAGCCGGCGCCCGTGCGGTTGAGCCCGCTCCCGCTCCGGTGGATTCGCCGGTGGCAGTGGAGCCGGTGCCCGCTCCGGTCGAGCCCGCTCCCGCTCCGGTCGATCCGGCGCCCGCTCCGGTGGAGCCGCCGGTGGCAGTGGAGCCGGCGCCCGCTCCGGTGGAGCCGCCGGTGGCGGTCGATCCGGCGCCCGCTCCGGTGGAGCCGCCGGTGGCGGTCGAGCCGGCGCCCGTTCCGGTTGAGCCCGCTCCCGCTCCGGTCGATCCGCCGGTGGCGGTCGACGCCGGTGCCCGCTCCGGTTGAGCCCGCTCCCGCTCCGGTCGATCCGGCGCCCGCTCCGGTGGAGCCGCCGGTGGCAGTGGAGCCGGCGCCCGCTCCGGTGGAGCCGCCGGTGGCGGTCGAGCCGGTGCCCGCTCCGGTTGAGCCCGCGCCCGTTCCGGTCGATCCGGCGCCCGCTCCGGTGGAGCCGCCGGTGGCGGTGGAGCCGGCGCCCGCTCCGGTCGATCCGGCGCCCGCTCCGGTGGAGCCGCCGGTGGCGGTTGATCCGGCGCCGCTCCGGTGGAGCCGCCGGTGGCAGTGGAGCCGGCGCCCGTTCCGGTTGATCCGGCGCCCGCTCCGGTGGAGCCGCCGGTGGCGGTCGAGCCGGTGCCCGTTCCGGTTGAGCCCGCTCCCGCTCCGGTCGATCCGGCGCCGCTCCGGTTGAGCCGCCGGTGGCGGTCGATCCGGCGCCCGCTCCGGTGGAGCCGCCGGTGGCGGTCGAGCCGGTGCCCGCTCCGGTTGAGCCCGCTCCCGTTCCGGTCGATCCGGCGCCCGCTCCGGTGGAGCCGCCGGTGGCGGTGGAGCCGGCGCCCGTTCCGGTTGATCCTGCGCCGGCTCCGGTGGAGCCGCCGGTGGCGGTCGATCCGGCGCCCGCTCCGGTGGAGCCGCCGGTGGCGGTCGATCCGGCGCCCGCTCCGGTGGAGCCGCCGGTGGCGGTCGATCCGGCGCCCGCTCCGGTGGAGCCGCCGGTGGCGGTCGATCCGGCGCCCGTCCCGGTTGAGCCGCTGCCGCTCCGGTGGAGCCGCCGGTGGCGGTCGAGCCGGTGCCCGCTCCGGTTGAGCCCGCTCCCGTTCCGGTCGATCCGGCGCCCGCTCCGGTGGAGCCGCCGGTGGCAGTGGAGCCGGCGCCCGCTCCGGTGGCGATGCCGCCGGTGGCGGTCGAGCCGGCGCCCGCTCCGGTTGATCCGGCGCCCGCTCCGGTGGAGCCGCCGGTGGCAGTGGAGCCGGCGCCTGCTCCGGTGGAGCCGCCGGTGGCGGTGGAGCCGGCGCCCGTTCCGGTTGATCCGGCCGCCCGGTCCGGTCGATCCGGCGCCCGCTCCGGTGGAGCCGCCGGTGGCGGTGGAGCCGGCGCCCGTTCCGGTTGATCCGGCGCCCGCTCCGGTGGAGCCGCCGGTGGCGGTCGAGCCGGCGCCCGCTCCGGTCGATCCGGCGCCCGTTCCGGTCGATCCGGCGCCGGCTCCGGTGGAGCCGCCGGTGGCGGTCGAGCCGGTGCCCGCTCCGGTTGAGCCCGCTCCCGCTCCGGTCGATCCGGCGCCCGCTCCGGTGGAGCCGCCGGTGGCGGTCGATCCGGTGCCCGCTCCGGTTGAGCCCGCTCCCGCTCCGGTCGATCCGGCGCCCGCTCCGGTGGAGCCGCCGGTGGCAGTGGAGCCGGCGCCCGTTCCGGTCGATCCGGCGCCCGCTCCGGTGGAGCCGCCGGTGGCAGTGGATCCGGCGCCCGTTCCGGTGGATCCGGCGCCGGCTCCGGTGGAGCCGCCGGTGGCGGTGGAGCCGGCGCCCGCTCCGGTTGATCCGGCGCCCGCTCCGGTGGAGCCGCCGGTGGCGGTCGATCCGGTGCCCGCTCCGGTTGAGCCGGCGCCCGTTCCGGTCGATCCGGCGCCCGCTCCGGTGGAGCCGCCGGTGGCAGTGGAGCCGGCGCCCGTTCCGGTCGATCCTTCGCCCGCTCCGGTGGAGCCGCCGGTGGCGGTCGAGCCGGCGCCCGCTCCGGTGGAGCCGCCGGTGGCGGTCGAGCCGGTGCCCGCTCCGGTTGATCCGGCTCCCGCTCCGGTCGATCCGGCGCCCGTTCCGGTCGATCCTTCGCCCGCTCCGGTGGAGCCGCCGGTGGCAGTGGAGCCGGCGCCCGTTCCGGTTGATCCGGCGCCTGCTCCGGTGGAGCCGCCGGTGGCAGTGGAGCCGGCGCCCGTCTCCGGTTGAGCCCCGCTCCGTCGTTCCGGTCGATCCTTCGCCCGCTCCGGTGGAGCCGCCGGTGGCAGTGGAGCCGGCGCCCGTTCCGGTTGATCCGGCGCCTGCTCCGGTGGAGCCGCCGGTGGCAGTGGAGCCGACGCCCGTCCCGGTTGATCCCGCGCCGGCTCCTCCCGTGGCGCGGCGCCGGCGCCGCCCGGTCGATCCCGCCCGCGCCGCCCGTTGATCCTTCGCCGGCTCCGCCCGTGGCGCCGGCCCGGCGGCCCGGTCGATCCCGCTCCCGCGCCGCCCGTTGATCCTTCGCCGGCTCCTCCCGTGGCGCCGGCGCCGGCGCCCGCCCCGGTCGATCCCGCTCCCGCGCCGCCCGTTGATCCTTCGCCGGCTCCGCCCGTGGCGCCGGCGCCGGCGCCCGCGCCGGTCGATCCCGCTCCCGCGCCGCCCGTTGATCCTTCGCCGGCTCCGCCCGTGGCGCCGGCGCCGGCACCCGCGCCGGTTGATCCCGCCCCCGCGCCGCCGATCGATCCTGCGCCGGCTCCGCCGGTGGTGGCGACGCCCGCGCCGGTCGTCGATCCCGTGCCGGCGCCGGTCGTGGCGCCAGCGCCGGTGGCGGACCCCAAGCCCGCTGTCGCGGCCGTCACTCCTGCCCCGGAGGCTCCCGCGGCGCAGGCGCCCGCTGTGGCGCCCGCCCTGGTCGCGGAGCCGAAGCCGGCTGCGTCGGTCATTGACTCCGGGCCGGCGAGCTCGGATGCGGCGGCGACGCAGCCTGCCGGCTTGGCTGCTGGGGCACCGGAGGCGCCCGTTCCGTTTGGGGCGCCGGCGCTGCCGGGCACGTCGGGCGGCTCCACGCCGGCGAGCGTGTCGCAGAAGACCTCCGCCGAGACGACCGACATAGACGGTCCGGCCCCACCGCCGCTGTCTGTGATCCGAGCGATCCTTGCCAGCGGCGCGCCGGCGGCTCTGATGTCGTTCTCATCGTCGCCGTATGCCGTCGCGCCGCAGCTGCTGCTGTCGCCGGCGACGCGTCGGGCGTTGGCTCGCAATGCGCGGTCAGCGGCCGCCGCCGCGGCGAAGAAGCAGCCGGCACCGACAGCGCCCGGTGGCGGCGGCGGGAAGGGTCCGGCGCCGTCTGGACCGCCTGGTAGTGCTTCCGCGGGAGCGGGCGGTGGAGCTGCGGGCGGGTTGTCGTCTGCCCCGATCTCCGACGTGATTCTTGTGCTCCTGGCGCTGGCTGCCGGTGAGCTTCGCCGTTATCGGCTCCGACTGTCACTGTCGGGGCCCGCGGGCTTTACGCCCCTTTTGCAGCGGCCTGGCTGAGCTCCCTTCCGGGGTGTCTCGACCCGCGTCGGCGCGCGCTGAGCGTGCCGACGTTCTCAGAGCCGTTTCAGAAGGGAGATTTCATGTCCGTCCATCTTTCCGCCCTCGCAGTCAAGGGGCGCTCTATCGCCACCGTTGCGGCAGTTCTCGTCGCGGCGATGGTGGTCATCACCGGCCAGGCCGAGGCGGTCGGCGTGTCTGGCACGCCGCTGCTTGCGCAAGGCGCTGGTATGGGCGCGAGGCCCAGTACCCAAGTCCGTCAGGTGCAGCGGGCGCTGGAGCATCGTGGCTACGACCTCGGCGATCGGGGAGTCGATGGTCGCTTCGGTCCGCTGACCGCGGCTGCCGTCCGGCGACTGCAGGCGCAGCGCGGCCTTGCCGTCGACGGCATCGTGGGGAGGCACACGCGCACGGCACTACGCCTGTCGCGTGGCGCCGCCGCCTCGGCTCCGAGCCGGCGCACGCACGCCGAGCGCTCGGCGGCAGCGAGCACCCGGCGCGAGTCGACCCGGTCGCAGCCCGTCATCGCCCCGGCCGCGACGCGCCCGAACACCACCGCGACCAAGGACCGCTCGTCCAACCTCCTCGGCGCGATCGTGGGGTGGGGCATCTTCGCGGCCTTTGTGGCGTTCGCCCTGGCCGGGCTGTGGCGTTGGGTGTCGCGTGTGCGCCGAACGCGCGCGGACACGGCACACGCACCCAAGGACGTGTCGACGGTGTCGACGAACGGGGCAGTCGACGGGTTCGCACCGTCGCTCGTCGCGCCCGACGACCCCGCCGAGGTGTCGGCGAACGGGGCAGTCAACGGGTACGCGCCGGCGCCGGTCGCGCCCCGTGAGCCCGTGATCGGCTACGTCACGACGTCTACTGACGAATGGTCGGAGGCCGACGAAGCATCGGCGGCTGCGATCGAGGCGACATGCGAGAGGTCCGATTGGGGCCTGTTCGAGATCGTCCAAGACCGCCAGAACGGAAAGACCCTCGACCGCCCGGGACTGAGATATGCGCTGGAGCAGATCGCCTGCGGGCGGGCCCGCGGCCTGGTCGTAAGCGACCTGCAGCGTCTGAGCCGCTCGCCCGATGACCTGGGTGTGCTCATGGCGTGGTTCCGTGACGCCGACGCGAGGCTCGTCGCGCTTGACCTCGACCTCGACACCACGAGCCCGGTCGGCCGCGAGGTCGCAAGGACGCTCATGGCGCTCGGCAACGCAGAGCAGGGAAGGCCCCAGACGGCACGCAATCAGGGCGCCGACCCGCCTGTCCACGGGCGGCCCGCACTCAAGGATCGCCCCGAGCTGATGGAGCGGATCGTGGCGATGCGCTCGGCGAACATGACCCTGTGGCAGATCGCCGACCAGCTCAACGCCGAGGGCATCCCGACCCTGCGCGGCGGGACGCAGTGGCGCCCGTCGAGCATCCAAGCCGCGCTGGGCTACAAGCGACCAGGCCCGCAGGACCGCCTGCCGGCGCTGGACAACCGTGGGGGTAACGGGGGGTAACGGACATGTCCGGGGGTCCGATTGCATCGGGGACATGCCCGCAGCACGGGTGCGCGGTCGTGGGGGGCGATCGCGCACCGCAGCTGCACGAGTTGGGGGGGAACGGGGCAAATCGCACGTCCGGGGGTCCGGGTTGCACCGGGGACGTGCCCGAACAGCGGGTGCGCGGTCGTGGGGGGCGATCGCGCACCCGCAGCTGCACGAGTTGGGGGGGAATGGGGCAAATCGCACGTCCGGGGGTCCGGGTTGCACCGGGGACGTGCCCGAGCAGCGGGTGCGCGGTCGTGGGGGGCGATCGCGCACCCGCAGCTGAACCAGTTTGGGGGTAAGACCGCCAGCACTGCTACGAGCGGAGACGACGCAGCGCGCTCTGACAGCCGAT
The DNA here is from genome assembly GCA_963742125.1 of uncultured Actinomycetes bacterium. GTDB lineage: Bacteria > Actinomycetota > Thermoleophilia > Solirubrobacterales > Solirubrobacteraceae > JAOPZW01. The sequence continues at coordinate 88,006 of CAVUKO010000002.1, forward strand.
TCGCAAGCCGCAGTTGCGGCGGCGTGCATGCCCGCCGCCGCAATGTGCTGAGCTAGGCTCACGGCAGCGTGTAGCGAGCCAGGGGGAGCGATGGCGGACACCTTTGCGAAGGCCAGTATCTCCAGCGAAGCCGCTCGCCGGCTGATCACGGCCGCCGAGGCCAAGGCGGCCGAGCTCGGCAAGCCGTTCGTGACCGCGGTGGTCGACGACGGAGGGGTGCTGAAGGCCCTCAGTCGCATGGACGGCGCGCCGCTGCTCAGCGTGCAGGTGGCGCAGGACAAGGCCTACACCGCCGTCGGCTTTGCCCTTCCCACCCACGGCTGGCACGACTTCATCAAGGACGACCCGCCGCTGGCCGCGGGGGCGCCCTCGGGCATCGACCGGCTCGTGGTCTTCGGAGGCGGCTACCCGATCGTCGTCGCCGATCAGCTCGTGGGCGGCATCGGCGTGAGCGGTGGCCATTACAGCGAGGACATGCAGGTGGCCGAGGCGGCGCTGGCCGCGCTCGACTGACATGACGCCTGGGGCTCGCCTGCGCGAGCTGCTGGCCGGCGAGGCGCTCGTCGTCGCGCCCGGCGCCTATGACTGTCTCACCGCACGGATGGTCGAGCAGGCGGGCTTTCCCGCCGTGTACATGACCGGCGCCGGCACGGCGGCCAGCCTCGGCTACCCCGACTACGGCCTCGTGACGATGTCCGAGATGGCGGCGAACGCTGCGCGGATCGCTGCCGCGGTCGCCGCGCCCGTGATCGCCGACGCCGACACCGGCTTCGGGAACGAGCTCAACGTCGTGCGCACCGTGCGCGAGTACGCGGCCGCAGGGGTCGCCGGGCTGCACATCGAGGACCAGGTGTTCCCGAAGCGCTGCGGGCACCTCGATGCAAAGCAGGTGATCGGGGCCGAGGCGTTCGTCAGCAAGGTGCGCGCGGCGGCCGAGAATCGCCCGGATCCCGATCTCGTGCTGATTGCGCGCACCGACGCCCGTGCTGTGCTCGGCCTCGAGGAGGCTGTGGAGCGGGCGAATCTTGCGCTGCAGGCTGGGGCCGACGTGGCGTTCGTGGAGGCGCCGCAGACCCTGGAGGAGCTGGCCGAGGTTCCTCGTCGCGTCGAGGGACCGTGCCTGTTGAACGTGGTCGCCGCCGGCAAGACGCCCGACATCGGCCTGTCGCAGGCGGCGGAGCTCGGCTATCGGCTGGCGATCGTTCCCGTGCTGGTTCTCGCGGCGCTGCTGGCCGCGGGCGATGCCGCGCTGGCTGGACTGGCCGCCACCGGACGGCACCCCGACGCGGTGCCGGTCATCGGGCCCGAGCAGATCTTCCAGCGCGTGGGCGCGGGCCGTTGGGACGACGTGCGGGCACGCTACGGCCTCGACTGAGGCGTCGCGGTCACGCGATCACCGCCGTGGCGACGAGCTCGACCCGCGCCGCGTCGTCGAACAGCGCGCTCACGCCCAGCAGGGCGATCGCCGGGTACCGGCGCCCGAAGCGGCGCTTCCAGACCTCGCCGAGATCGCGCCGTGACGCCTTGTACTCCGCGACGTCGGTGACGAAGACGAGAAGCTGCACGATGTCCTCCGGCGCGCCGCCGGCGGCTCGCAACGCCGCGACGACGTTGGCGGCGGCGACGTCGAACTGCTCGGCGAGCGTCTCGCCGTGGATCGCACCGTCGGCGCCCAGCGCGGTCTGTCCGCCGAGGTAGACGGTGCGCCCACCCGGCGCGCCGATGACCGCATGGGCGTAGCCGACCGGGGGCGCGAGCTCGGGCGCGGTGACGATCTCGTTGCTCATCGCCCGCTCCACGCCGGGTTGCGGCCCTCGCTCCATGCGGCGTAGAACTCGCCGTGGTCGCGGCTGCGCATGAGCAGCGCCTGGGTCAGGGCCTCCATCTCGATGGCGCCGGCGAGGCTCATGTCGAGCTCGCGGGTGAGCATGACCTTGGTCGTCGAGTAGGCCAGCGCGGGCCCGTCGGCCAGGCGGCGCGCGAGTGCCCCCGCCACGGCGGGCAGCTCGTGGTCGTCGACGACCTGCGTCGCGAGCCCGATCCGCTCCGCGTGCTCGGCGGAGACCTTGTCGCCGAGCACGAGGAGCTCGGTCGCGCGGCCGAGCCCGACGATCCGCGGCAGCAGATAGGCCGACCCCATGTCGGCACCGGACAGGCCGACCCGGGTGAAGAGGAACGCGAACGAGGCCGACCGCGCCAGCAGGCGGAAGTCGCTGGCCAGCGCGATCACCGAGCCGGCACCGGCGGCGACGCCGTTGATCGCCGCGATGACCGGCAGCGGGCACTCGCGCAGCGCCTTGACCACCGCGCCGGTCATCCGCGTGAACTCGAGCAGCTCGGCGGTCTCCATGCGCTGGAGCTCGCCGATGATCTCCTCGACGTCGCCGCCCGAGCAGAAGCCGCGCCCCGCGCCCGTGACGACGAGCACGCGCGTGTCGCCGCGGTGGGGCAGCTCGGCGAGCAGGTCGCGCAGGTCGGCGTAGACGTCGAACGTCAGCGCGTTGAGCTTGTCCGGGCGATTGAAGGTCAGCGTGGCGACGCCGTCGTCGACGGCGAAGTCGAAGTGCTGCCAGGTCTCGGTGATGCTGGGCGAGGCGCGGAACGGGGTCATGCCTGGATCCCTCCTCCGTCGAGGATGAGCGTCTGTCCGTTGATCGCGCCGGCCTCGGGAGCGGCGAGGAAGGCCACCGCGAAGGCGACCTCGTCGGGCTCGAGCAGGCGCCCGAGCGGCGAGGCGGCCGCGAGTGCGGCCTCGCCCTCGGCCTCGCTGCGGCCCGTCGTTGCGGCGATCCGTCGTACGGACTCGCGCGTCATGTCGGTGCGCACGAAGGTCGGGCACACCGCGTTGGCGGTCACGCCGGTGCCGGCGACCTCCGCGGCGACCGCGCGGGTGAGCCCGACCGCGGCGTGCTTGGAGGCGGCGTACGCCGCGGTGTACTTGGCGCCCGCGACGCCGGCCGTCGAGGCGACGGTGACGATCCGCCCACGGTCGCGCTCGACCATCCCCGGCAGCGCGGCGCGCGTGCACAGGAACGCGCCCGTCGCGTTGACCTCGAGCTGGGCGCGCCAGTCGGCGAGCGTCGTGCGCCCCAGAGGCGCGCTGCCGGCCACGCCCGCGTTGTTGACCAGGACGTCGACCGGACCGACGCGCTCGAACAGCGCGCCGACGGCCGCCTCGTCGGTGACGTCGCACCCCGCCCGGCCGACGGCGACGACGTCGTCGCCCGCCGCGACGAAGCGCGCCGCGATCGCGGCGCCGATGCCGCGCGTCCCGCCGGTCACGACGACGCGGCGGGTCATGCGGGCACCTCGCGCAGTGCGCGCCGGTCGATCTTCCCCGACCCCGTCCGCGGGAGCTCGGCGACGAAGCGCACGTCGCGCGGGTATTTGTGCGGCGACAGCGTTGCCTTCACGTGAGCCTGCAGCGCCGCCGCATCGGCCGTCGAGCCGTCGCGCGCGACGACGAAGGCCCGCGGCCTCTGCAGCCCGTCCTCCTCGTAGCCCACGACCGCGCACTCGACCACGTCGGCGTGCGCGGCGAGGCACTGCTCGATCTCCTGCGGGGCCACCCAGATGCCGCCCACCTTGAGCATGTCGTCGGCGCGCCCGCGGTAGTGGAAGAAGCCGTCGGCGTCGCGCGCGAAGAGGTCGCCGCTCATGACCACGTCGCCCGCGTAGGTCTGCACCGACTTCTCGCGCGCGTCCCAGTACATGAGCGCGGCGGTGTCGCCCTCGATCCACAGCCGGCCGGTCTCGTCGTCGGGCAGCTCGCTGCCGTCCTCGTCGACCACCCGGGCGCTGTAGCCCGGCACGACCTGGCCGAGCGTCCCCGGGCGCCCGGCTCCCGGCCGGTTGGAGATGTAGATGTGGTAGGCCTCGGAGGAGCCGATGCCGTCGAGCACCTCGACGCCGAAGCTCTCGGTCCAGCGACGGTGCAGCTCCTGCGGCAGCGCCTCGCCCGCCGAGGTGCACAGCCGCAGGCACGACAGGTCATGATCGGGCTGCTCGAGCATCGCGCGGATCATCGTCGGCACGTTGACGAGGATCGTCGGCCGATGCTCGGCGATGAGCTCGAACATCCGCTCGGGGGTCGAGCGCTCTGCGAACACGACCCCCGCGGCGCCGACGCCGAACGGGTAGAGCGCCGCGAGGTCGCGCGCGTAGCCGAAGAACAGCTTGGGCACCGGCAGCACGACGTCGTCCTCGCGGATGTCGAGCACGCCACGCGCGTAGTGCTCGAAGCTGCGCAGCGGCGTCTGCATCCGGTGCACGCACGCCTTCGGCATGCCGGTCGAGCCGGTCGTGAACTTCCAGATCGCGATGTCGTCGGCCGTCGTGGGAGCGGGGTCGAGCGCAGCGGGCGCGTCGGCGACGAGCGCGTCGAAGCTCGCCTCGCCCTCCTGCAGTTCCTCCGGCGCCACCCCGACGACCAGCAGCGCGCGCGGCCACGGCCGGTCGCGCAGCTCGGCGCGCGCCTCGCGGACGCGGTCGAGCGTGCTCGCGTCGGCCACCACCACGCCGGCCCGCGTGTAGTCGAGGTAGTACGCGAAGTCCTTGACCGGCAGGAAGGTGTAGACCTCGGCCGTGACCGCGCCGATCTTCTGCGCGGCGTACCAGGTGGCCACGAAGTCGACCCCGTCGGAGAGTGCGAGCAGCACGCGCTCCTCTTGGCGGACGCCGAGCTCGCGCAGCACGTGGCCGACGCGGTTGACGAGCTCGGCGAGCTCGGCGTAGCTCACCCGCCGCTCGCCGCACAGCAGGGCGGTGCGGTCGCCGCGCCCCTCCTCGAGGTGGCGGTCGACGAACCAGCTCGTGAGGTTGAAGCGCTCCACCTACGCCTCCGCCCGGACGAGCTCGACGAGCATGTCGGTCAGGGTCTCGAAGGTCGCGCGGCCCTCCTTGGCGCTGGCCTCCGCGGGCGCCCCGCAGTAGGCGCGGTCCATGCCCATCGCGACGAAGTCGGTGCGACCGGCGGCCATCGCCGCGGGCATGTCGACCTCGTTCGCGGGCAGGTCCGCCGCGGCGGAGTCGACCAGCTGCGGCGCGTCGGCGAGCACGAGTGACGTCTCGTAGCGTCCGGCGTGGCAGGAGCCGCGGCGGAACTCGTCGGTCAGCCGCTGCGCGTTGCGGCGGCGCACGAGGTCGAGGTAGAGCGCGCCGGCCTCGGCCGCCGCGGCGCGCAGCGTCGCGACCTGCTCGGGCTCGAAGTGGTTGTTGACGATGACCAGGCGGCGGAAGCCCTGTTGCGCGACCGACGCCGCGACGTCGAGCACGACCGCATGCAGGGTCGCCTCGCTGATCCCGACGGCGCCGGCGAAGGCGGCGCCGTAGCGCGTGACGCCGAACGCCAGCGCCGGCAGCACGACCGCGGGCGGGTCGTCGAGGCGCGCGGCGGCGCGGTCGCACATCCCGACCGAGATGAGCGTGTCCGTGCTGAGCGGGGCGTGCGGGCCGTGCGGCTCGACGGCCCCAACCGGCCACAGCGCGACCGGCCGGCGCTCGCGCAGCGCCCCGAGGCGCGGGGAGGTGAGCTCGGCGAGGCGCATCTAGGCGATCGCCGCTGCCGTGGCCGGCTCGGGCGCCTCGAGGACCTGGCGCTCGAGATCGGAGTCGGGGACGTCGAGCAGGCACAGGTCGGCGCGGCCGGCTCCGAGGATGGTGTTCGCCTCGTCGGGGGTCGTCAGGTAGCCGCCGACGAGCGTCGGCACGCGCGCCTCGGCCCGCACGCGGTCAGCGAGCGGGGTGAGGAACCCGCGGCGGTAATCGGCTTGGGCCGCCTCGGGCACGGTCTGTCCGGCCACGACGTGGACCAGCCCGCAGCCGTGCATCGCCAGCTCGCGCGCGATCGCGATGCCCTCGGCAAGCTTGAGCCCGTGCCGTGTGCCGTCCATGACGTTCAGCCGCACCGCGAGCAGGCGCTCCTGCGGCCACGCGTCGCGGACCGCGTCGAGCACACGCAGCGGGAAGCGCAGGCGGCCGGCGAGGTCGCCGCCGTATTCGTCCTCGCGCCGGTTTGACTCGGGCGAGAGGAACGACGCGAGCAGATAGCCGTGGCCCATGTCGAGCTCGAGCACGTCGAACCCCGCGCCGGCCGCGCGGCGCGCCGCCGCTGCGAATCCGTCGCACACGCCGTTCATCGCGCCGGCGTCCAGGGCGCGCGGCGCCGGCATCCGCGGCGCGTAGGCGATCGGCGAGGGAGCGATCAGCGGCCAGCCGCCCTCACGCAGCGGCAGGTCGGCGCCCCGGGCGCGGGGGCGGGTCGAGCCCCGGCGCCCGGCGTGACTGAGCAGCACGCCCGCGTGCGCGCCGCTCGCGTGCACCTCGTCCACCAGGCCGCCCCACGCGGCGGCGACCTCGTCGTCGTGGATGGTCGGGGTATCCGGCGAGATGCGGCCGTCGAGCGTCGTGGCGACGGGACCGGCGAGCACGAGGCCCGCCCCGGTGCGCGCGAGCTCGGGCATGCGCTCGGGCTCGGCGGTGGCGCGAACGACGCGATTGCGCAGGTCGCGCCACGGCGCGAACAGCGGCGGCGGCGCGACCGCGCCCGGGACGCCGCCGTGGAACCACGCGTCGAGCACGCGGACGAACTGCGGGTCGCGCTGCGCGAGGTTCGCGTGGGTGACGCGGCCGCTGCGCGTGAGCAGGTTGAACGCGAACGGCATCGGCTCCATGGGCGCGTATTGCTCCACGCGCGAGAAGTAGGCCGCGCTGTCGCCCGCGGCCTGCTGAAAGCGCTCGACGACGGGCTGGCGCTCGAGCTCATAGTCCACCAGCGCGCGCTCGAGGTCGTGCGGGTGGCGCAGGAACGCCTGCGACAGCGCGATCGCGTCCTCCATCGCGAGCTTCGTGCCCGAGCCGATCGAGAAGTGCGCCGTGTGGGCGGCGTCGCCGAGCAGCACGACATTGCCGCGGTGCCAGCTCTCGTTGCGGACGAGCAGGAAGCTCGCCCACAGCGAGCGGTTGCTCATGAGCCGGTGGCCCTGCAGCTCCTCGGCGAACAGCGCCTCGCAGGCCTGCAGCGACTCGGCCTCGTCCATCGCGTCGAAGCCCAGCCGCCGCCAGGTGTGCTCGGGGCACTCGACGATCCACGTGCTCGTGTGCTCGTCGAAGGGGTAGGCGTGGACCTGGACGAGCCCGGCCTCGGTGGCCTTGAAGATGAACGTGAAGGCATCGAGCACGAGGTCCGTACCGAACCAGACGTACTTGCAGCCCTGCGGCGCGACCCGCTCGCCGAAGTCGGCGGCGTACGTCCTGCGCACGAGGCTGTTCACGCCGTCCGCGCCCACGACGAGGTCCGCGTCCGGCTCGGCCACCTCGGTCACCTCGGTCTCGAAGCGCAGCTCGGCGCCGAGCTCGCGTGCGCGCAACTGCAGGATGTGCAGGAGCTGCTTGCGCGGGATGGCCGAGAAGGCGTGGCCGCGCGAGCGCAACAGCCGGCCGCGATGGTGGATGTCGATCGCGGGCCAGCGCGCGAATGTGTCGGTGATCTGCAGGTGGCTCTCGGGGTCGGCGTCGCGCAGCGCGCCGAGCGTCTCCTCGGAGAAGACGACGCCCCAGCCGAATGTCGCGTCGGGTGCGTTGCGCTCGATGACGGCGACGTCGTGGGTGCGGTCGGCCTTCTTGAGCAGGATCGCCAGGTAGAGGCCGGCCGGGCCGGCGCCGATGATGCGCACCCTCACGCCAGCACCTCGGCGAGACGCTCGAGCTGATCGAGGTCGGCGACGGTGGGGAAGAGGATGAGCTCGTCGCAGCCGGCCTCCTCGTAGCCGCGCACGAAGTCGCGAATCGCGCGCGCGGAGGTGAGGTTGCCGGCCGCGATCTTCTCCGCGAAGGGGCCGGTGAACGCGTAGTAGTCGCGCAGGTAGCTTGCTCCTGCCGGCTCGTCGCCGAGCGCGAAGTAGCCCTGGCCCCACAGCAGCGGGCGTCCTGGGCGGTCGAGGTCGCTCCACGCGGCGAGCGCGCTCGCCGCCGCGCGGGCGAACGCCCGCGGAGGGCCGCCGTTGTGCGCATAGCCGTCGGCGTAGCGCGCCATCCGCGCGAACGCGGGGCCGACGGTGCCGCCGACGAGCAGCGGCAGGTCCGGGCGGACGCCCAGGGCGTCGCCGTCGCGCAGCGCCGCGAGTTGCTCGGAGAGGCGCGGTCCGCGGCCCCGGTGGTCGACGCCCGCGGCCTCGTAGTCGTCGAGCCGCGCGCCCACCGCGAGGCCCAGCGTGAGGCGGCCTGCGGACAGCGCATCGACCGACGCCGCCTGCTTGACGAGCAGCGCGGCGTTGCGCAGCGGGCCGATGGCGATCATCGTCGCGAGGCCGATGCGCTCGGTGACGCCGGCCGCGGCGGCGAGCGCTGCGAACGGATCGATCGAGTCGTACGCGAGTCGGTCGAGTACTGCGAGCGTCGAGAAGGGGCCACCGTCGGCGCGCCGCGCCCATTCGACGACGAGGCGACCGTCGGTCCCCGGGATCGTGTTGGGGAGGCCGATGCCGACGTCCATGGCCGCGGACACTTTACGCTTGACTTCGGTACCGCCGGACGCCCCGCACCGTCGCGCAGCGCTGGACGAGCGCTACCGCGCCTTCATGGACGAGTTCTCACCGTCCGCGAAAGCCGGCGTGGCGGCGGATGAACGCCGCGACCGTGGCAGCGAGCGGCGACCAGTCGGTCTGAGCCCCGAACAGCAGGTCCCAGCCGTGCCCGGCGACGGCCGGCAGCACGATCAGCCGCCTGGTCGCCGATCGCACCCGCCGCGCGACCGCCCGCATGTCGGCCACGGGCACGTAGCGATCGCCGCGCGCCACCGCGAACAGCGCCGGCGCCGTGACGCCGTGCGCGGCGGCGCCGGCGTCGGCGTCGATCCCGGGCGTCAGCCCCGTCGTGTCGCGCTCGCCGGACAGGTCGACCACCGCCGCGGGGTGCAGCCGCGCTGCGGCGACGACAGCGATCGCGCCGCCCATCGACGCGCCGACCAGCGCCACCCGGCGCGCGCCGCGGCGGCGCAGCTCCGCCATCGCCGCGGCGACGTCGGCGATCGCGTGGCCGCGGCCGCCCGGGCAGGGCGAGCGCCCGAAGCAACGCAGGTCGAACAGCAGCGCCCGCACGCCGTGGCGGGAGAGATAGCCCGAGTAGGGCAACCAGCCGCAGTAGTCGCGCGGGTACTCGTGGATCAGCACCGCGCCGACCGGCCCCGATCCCACGACGACACCCGACAGCGTGACGCCGTCGCTCGTGCGGAACCGAACCGGTTGCGCGTGGACCCCGGGCTCGGTGCAGCGGCGGCCCGCGGCGCTCGCCGGCGCCGACGTAGCGGTCGACGTGGCCCGCTTGGCCGTGGTCGAATGGGAGTCGCCGCCGCACCCGGCGACCGCGACCAGCACCGCTGCGAGCAGACCGAGCCGGCGCCTCATTCGACCGAAGGCTGCCTATCCGGGCCTCAGCGGGCTATCCCAGGATCCTGGGTGATCCTGGATCGCCGGTCTGCGCCGGTGGTCTCGCGGCTTCGTATTGCTTCGCTCACACTCATCGGTCACGCTCGAGCGATGAGCACGACTGAGACGATCGCCGTCCGCCTGCTGCAGGCGGCCGACAGTCGCGACACGCGGCTCGTCGATCACCTGACCGGCCTCATCAACGACGTGTACGAGGTGCGGAGAGCGGGCTCTGGCGCGACGGGGCGACACGGACGACGCCGTCCGAGCTCGCCGAGCTGATCCGCGCCGGGCAGATCGCCGTCGCGACCCGAGACGGCCGGGTCGTCGGCAGCGTCCGGGTGCATGACGTCGCGGATGACACGAGCGAGTTCGGGATGCTGGTCGCGGCGCCCGATCAACGCGGCACCGGCGTCGGCCGCGCCCTCATCGACTTCGCCGAGCAGCACAACCGCGAGCGCGGACGGCGGGCGATGCAGCTCGAGCTGCTGCTCCCGCGCGAGTGGCAGCATCCGACCAAGGAGTTCCTCAAGGCGTGGTATGGCCGTCTCGGGTACCGGCTCATCCGCACCACCACCATCGACGACAGTTACCCGCACCTCGCGCCGCTGCTGGCCACCCCGTGCGACTTCGCGATCTACGAGAAGCCCCTCCAGACACACGGCAGCGTCGGCAGCCGTCCGTCGCGCTCGTTCGCGTGACGGCTGTCCGAGCGGGGTGGTTTGACGCGCTCCGCCCGATGGCACAATCGGTGCATGGCGGTCGTCTCACCCGAACGAGTGCGCGGGGACCTCGTCCGTCTGCTGCACCGCGGCCCCGACGTGCGCGACTTCACGCTCGGCGCCACCCGCATCCTGCGTCGCGCGGTGCCGTTCGACGGCTTCTGCCTGCTCACGATGGACCCGGCCACGCTCCTGCCGACCGGCGAGGTGGTCGAGAACGGGCTGCCCGATGCGGCGCGGCCGCGCATGACCGAGATCGAGCTGCGCGAGGACGACTTCAACAAGTTCGCCACGCTCGCACGGATGCAACGACCTGCGGCGAGCCTCAGCGAGGCCACCGGCGGTGACCTCGACCGCAGCGTGCGCCATCGCGACCTCAAGCGCCCGAACGGCTTCGGCGACGAGCTGCGCGCCGCGCTGGTCGGCGAGTCGGCCACGTGGGGCGCTCTCACGCTGCTGCGCGCATCGGACCGGGTGCCCTTCGCCGCCACCGACGCGGACGTCGTCGGCTCGCTGTCGCGGTACGTCGCCGAGGGTCTGCGGCGAGCGATGCTGCTCACGGCGCTGTCCGCGGACAGGCCGGAAGGGGAGGAGCCCGCCGGCCTCGTGCTCCTTGCGGGCGACAACTCGATCACGCTCGTGAACCCCGCCGCGGAGATGTGGCTCGCCGAGCTGCGCGCGAGCGCCGCACCGGGCGAGCGTCTCCCGCCGGTGGTGACGGCGGTCGCGACCCGCGCCCGCAGCGTCGCCGACGGGCACGCGCCGCCGGAGGCGATCGCCCGCGCGCGCGTCCGTACGGCATCGGGGCTCTGGCTGCTCGTGCGTGGATCGGTGCTCGGCGACGACGACGCCGCGCCCACCGCCGTGATCCTCGAGCCCGCCCGCTCGCCAGAGCTGGCGCCCCTCATCGCCGACGCCTACGACCTGACCGAGCGCGAGCGGGCCGTGACCCAGCTCGTCGCGCAGGGGCTGCCGACGAACGCGATCGCCGCAGCAGCTGCACATCTCGCCGTGGACGGTGCAGGACCACCTGAAGGCGATCTTCGAGAAGGTCGGGGTGGGCAGCCGCGGCGAGGTCATCGCCCGCGTGTTCTTCGAGCACTACGTGCCGCGACTGACGAGCGCGACGCCGGTTGGATCCGACGGCTGGTTCGCGCCTTCACCGCCCGGCTGATCGTCGAGTCGACCTCGGGCTCATTCGGGGCTCAGAGGGTTGTCGAGGACGATGCGCCAGCTGCCGTCGGGCTGCCGACGAGAGACGATCGTGCCGCGCCCCGACATCTCCACGCGCTCCCCGCCGTCGGTCCCGACGATGCTCCAGCGCGCGTGGGTGAGGGCGAGCCCGTCGGTCTGGAGCTTCTCGACGACCTCGATCTGGGCGCTGGGCCGCAGCGCGAGAGTCGGCTGTACCGCGGCGCGGATCGCGTCGCGGCCGCTGACGCGCTGCCCGTCGGGCGGGACGATGAGCGTCGCGTCGTCGTCGTAGATCTCCATGAATGCGTCGAGGTCGGCGGCGTTGAACGCAGCTTCGAGCAGCGCGTGCACCGCCTCGGGGGTCTGGGCAGGCATGTGTCGACTCCTTGTCCGTTGATGGCGCGATCGACGCGTCGAAGCTTGAGCCACGTGTCCCGCGGTGGCGATCCCAGGATTCTGGGTTGTTCGCGCGACGCGGCACGGGCCGGCAGCGCGGTCGAACCGGCTTGGTCAGGCGAGTGCCGCCAGGCGGAGCAGCTCGTCCCGCGTCCCGGCATAGGCCGCCTCGAGCGCCACCACCACGGCCAGGTCGTTGGGGCCTCCCTGCTCGAGCTCGTTCGAGAGCGCCGCCATCCGCGTGGCCCCCACCGTCGCGCTGCTGCCCTTCAGCTTGTGCGCCAGGCGGCGGCTCTCGTCGTCGTCGCCCCGCTCGACGGCGTCGCGCAGCTCACCGATGAGGGGCGGCGTCACGCGGTAGAAGACCGCCCAGAGCTCGTCGGCCATGCTGCGGTAGTCGACGTTGAAGCTGCGCACGTGCGCCTCGTCGACCAGCGGCCCGGCGTCGTCTGCGGCGGCGGCGGTGGTGACGTCGGTCGGCGCGACGTGGACCCAGCGCTCCAGCACCGCGTCGAGGTCCGCGGCGCGCAGGGGCTTTGACAGATAGTCGTCCATCCCGGCATTCAGGCAGCGCTCGCGCTCGCCCTCGAGCGCGTGTGCCGTCATCGCGATGATCGGGACACGGGTCCCCGAAGGCTCGGCAGCGCGGATCCGGGCGGTGGCCTCGTAGCCGTCGACGTTGGGCATCTGGCAGTCCATGAACACCGCGAGGTGCGCGGGCGCGAGCAGGATCACCGCCTCGCCGCCGTCCTCGGCGGGGTCGGCCGCGAGGCCCCGCTTGCCCAGCATGGCCTCCATCACGAGCCGGTTCACGGCGTTGTCGTCGACCACGAGGACGCGGCCGAGCGTCGCCGGGACGCGAGCATCCGACGCGTCCGACGCCTCGACGGCGGCGGGCGGATCCGCTGGGGCGTCGCCGCGCCCCACGGGCCCGCTCGCGCAGACCGCCGCGACGGCCTCCAGCAACTGCGCCCGCCGGACCGGCTTGGTGAGGCAATGGTCGACGTCGGGACCGCCGGAGCTTCCCCACTGGTCGCCCGTGGAGGTCAGCATCACCACGCGGCAGCTGCGAAGGAGCGGGCTGGCGCGAACCGCTCCGGCGACGTCGAGACCGCTCATGTCGGGCATCTGGTTGTCCAGGACGACGACCTCGTATGGCCGGCCGTCGCGCGCGGCCGCCTCGAGCATCTCGAGCGCCACCGGGCCGCTGTCGGCCTGGTCGCAGACGGTGACCCGTCCGCTGAGATAGGCCGAGACGATGTCCCGGTTGGTGGCGTTGTCATCCACGACGAGCACGCGCAGGTTCTCGGGCAGGGCCACGCGCGCGCGCCGGCTCGGGCGTGTGCCGGTCGTGAGGCCGAGCTTCGCGGAGAAGCGGAAGGTGCTGCCATGGCCGCGGCGCGAGTCGGCCGTCAGCTCGCCGCCCATCATCTCGACGAGCCGAACCGAGATCGCCAGCCCGAGGCCGGTCCCGCCGAAGCGCCGCGTGGTGGACGTGTCGGCCTGCGTGAAGGGCTCGAACAGCCGCGCCAGCTCGTCCGCATCGATCCCGATGCCGGTGTCGCTCACCTCGACGTGGAGGATCGCGCGGGTGTCGTCCACGATCTCCGCGCTCACGCGGACGGCCACCTCGCCGTGTGGTGTGAACTTCACCGAGTTCGTGAGCAGGTTCGTCAGCACCTGGCGCAGGCGTCCGCCGTCGCCACGCAATCCGGAGGGCAGCGTGTCCTCGATCCAGGCGGTCAGCTCGACGTCCTTGGCGTGCGCCTGCGGGGCGACCATCTCGCAGGTGTCCTCGACGATCTGGCGCACGTCGATGTCGTGCTCGTCGAGCTCGAACTTGCCCGCCTCGATCTTCGAGAAGTCCAGGACGTCGTTGATGACGCCCAGCAGCGCATCGCCCGAGGAGCTGGCGGTCTGGACATACGAGCGCTGGTTGCCGTCGAGCGGCGTGTCGCCCAGCAGCTCGAGCATGCCGATGACGCCGTTCAGCGGCGTGCGGATCTCGTGGCTCATGTTGGCCAGGAACTCCGACTTGATCCGCGACGCTGCGACCGCCTCGGCGAACGCCCGCCGGCGCTCGGAGATGTCGGTGGCGACCGATCCGATCGCGTAGATCGCCCCGTGGCCGTCGCGCAACGGGAAGCTGACGACCACGAAGGTCTGCTCGCCGGATTCGCGCTCGTACTCCACCGCGCCACCGGTGCGCAGCACCTCGTCGTCGCCGCGAAGCCGCGACTCGGCGTCCTCCGGGGAGAACAGCTCGCGATCGGTCTCGCCCAGCACGTCGCACACGCCGGCCGACTCCTCCCAGGCGCGGCTGACCAGGACGTAGCGCCCCTCGAGGTCCTTCACGGCGATGCTCGCCGTCGTGTACTCGAGAATCCCCTTCAGGCGGTCCGTCGAGATGCGCAGCCGCTCCTCCGAGCGCCGCTGGTCGGTGATGTCCATGCCCGTGTTGATGACGTGCGTGATCTCGCCATCGGTGCCGACCAGGCAGGTGCTCGCCCAGGAGATCAGCCGGCGGTCGTTGCTGGCCGTGATCCACTCGCGCTCGGTGGTGGCCGGGAACTGCTCGGGCCGGAACGCCGCGAGCTCCCGGCGTACGGCCTGCGCGGTCTCGGGCGGCGCGAGGATCTCCCAGGTCCGGCGCCCGATCATGTCCTGGGCCGAGCGGCCGGTCACACGCTCGCACGCCCGGTTGAAGGTGATGATGGTGCCGGAGCCGTCGAGCACCAGGATGAGCGACCCCGCGGTGTCGATGCCGGTGGCGATGATGTCGCGCTCGGCCTTCAGCGCGGCCTGGGAGCGGACGCGTTCGCTGATGTCGGTCGCTATGCCCAGGAAGCCCGTCTCGGCACCGTCCGCGTCCCGCTGGACGGTGACCGTCATCGAGACCCGGATCCGCTCGCCGTCCTTGCGCACGTAGGTCCACTGCCGCGTCTCGTCGCCGTCGCGCCGCGGAACGGTGACGAAGACCTCATACCCGGGTTCGACGTCGAGCTCGGCGGCGCGCTCGGCGATCTCCGTGGGATCGAGGAAGAGCCCGGGCGACGCGACGCCGACCACCTCGTCGGCGCGGTAGCCGAGCATCCGCTCCGCTCCGCGGTTGAACAGCGTGATCGGCGCCCCGGACGCGTGGACTGCGACGATCGCCGTCTCGGTCGCGGCGTCCAGGAGGCCGGAGAGGCGATCGCGGCCCGAGCGGACCTCCGCAAGCAAGCGCTGCATCGTGAGGCCGGTCAGGGCCGCCACCATGAGCGACAGCAGGGCGGAGCGCAGCGCGCTCGGCGGGTAGTGCGGCTCGCCGAAGGCCGCGAACGGGACGAGCAGGGTCGCCGCCATCACCACCAGGCCGACGATCAGCTGGCGCCTGGTGCCGAAGACGCCCAGCCAGACCGCGGGTATGAGCACGAGGGGAAGGAAGCCGCTGGACGACCCGGCGCTGGCGTGGCGCAGCAGCGCGGCGACCGCCAGGTAGCCGAGCGGCAGGACCCCGATCAGCCAGCGGTCGTGGTGGCGCAGGTGCCCCAGCAGGCCGACGACGAGCATGCCGGCCGTGATGGCGCAGGCGATGAGGAACTCGCTGCGGTCCAGGGCCGGTCCCGGCAGCGCCACCGAGGCCAGCCCCGCGACCGCCGCCAGGGCGAACGGAAGCATCGCGGGGCGCCACACCTGCTCGGCCACGAGCGGACGCGGCGCGTCAGCGGGCACGCGGGCCTCGCGGCCCCGGATAGAGCGCTGATATCTCATTGGTGCGCGCCAAAGCGCGCCACCCCAGGACACCCATCATGACACGCGTCCGCGCGGGCTCTGCACCGGTCGTCACACGGAGGGCGCATTCTGAGAGGGTTGGCCGGTCAACCCGTTGGCAAGACCGGAAGGAACTCTGCATGGCGGACAGCGTGTACCGAGTCACGGAAGTGATCGGGGTCAGCACCGAGTCGTGGGAGGCGGCGGCGCGCAGCGCCGTCGAGACCGCGGCCAAGACGGTCCGTGACCTGCGGGTCGCGGAGGTCGTACGGCAGGACGTCACGATCGAGAACGGCGGGCTGCGGACCTTCCGCGTGCGCCTGGCCATCTCGTTCAAGTACGACTCGGGCGAGTAGCAGCCGACTCGCGGCGCTCCGCGGCGCGCTGCGTCGCGGAGCGTCAGCGTCCGCGGCGGTTGGGCAGGTCGGCGTCGGCGCGCTCGATGAGGTCGGCGGCGCTGTCGTGCGACATCAGGGCGGCGAAGCCGACCTTGATCTCGCACGGATCGAGGTCGGCCGCGAGCGCGACGTGGACGGCGCCAAAACGCTGGCGGGCATCCTCGATCGTCGCGCCTGACATCACGCACAGGAACTCGTCGCCGCCGATGCGCACGATCATGTCGTAGGAGCGCAGATGGCTGCGGATCGCGTTGACCGCGCGCTGCAGCAGGGCGTCGCCGGCGGCATGGCCGTGGTTGTCGTTCTCGACCTTCAGGCCGACGATGTCGACGTAGGCGACGGCGAGCGCGGCGGACGTCCTGCGCGCGCGGTCGATCTCGTGCCCGAGGTCCGTCAGGCCCGGAGCGCGGGCGCGCGCGCCGGTCAGGGGGTCGGTCTCGGCCAGCGCCAGCTGGTGCATCAGCGCGTCGCGGTCGGCCTCGGCCTGCGATCGGTCGCGGGCCGCTTGCCGGCGATCGCGCGCCGCCTGCTCGCGATCGGCCGCGGCGCGGGCGCGCGCGTCGACCGCGGCGGTGCGGTCGGCGGCGGCGCCCGCTCGGTCCCCGGTCAGGGCAGCTTCGCGTGCCGCCAGCTCGCGGTCGCCTCGGGCGGCGGCATCGTCGCGTGCCAGCGCCCTCACGTCGCGCGCGTCGGCGACCGCATCGCGGGCAGCGGCCGCGTGGACCCGGCGCTCGGCGCTGTCGTGACGTTGCTGGGCGCTGCGATCGCGCAGGTCGCGCCTGACGTCGTACGCGCCATGGTCGCCGCCGCGCACGAGGGCGTGATCGCCGGCATCTGGACCGATGCTCTCCTGCCCTCCCACGATCGCTTCGTCGGGGGACGAGTCCACCTGGCGATCGCTCGATGAATGGCCGGCCACGGCGGGCCTCCAGATGGCTGAGCGACGAGTCAGAACCCCGCCGCGCTCAGCCGAATTGACCAGGAGGAGGCTAGCAACGGGCGCTCCCGGGCCTGGACGGTTGGTCTCACCGGCTCATCGTGCGCACGGGAGGACGGCGCGGACGCTGGTCCCGCCGCCGGGTGGGCTGGAGACGTGCAGCCGTCCGCCGAGCGCCTCGACGCGGGCCTCGAGGCCACGCAGTCCCGAGCCGCGCGCCGCGTCGGCGCCGCCGATGCCGTCGTCGGCGACCTCGACCACGAGCTCGCCGTCCTCGCGCGCGACCCGGACGGTCACCGTCGCCGCGTGCGCGTACTTGGCGACGTTGGTCAGCGACTCGCAGACCACGTAGTAGGCGGCCACCTCGACGGGCGCCGGGGGGCGCTGCTCGACCTCGCCCACGATCCGCACCGGGACCGGCGCGCGCGTGGCGAGCGCTTCGAGCGCCGCGCCGAGCCCACCGCAGCTGAGGACGGCGGGGTGCAGGCCGCGCGCGATGTCGCGCAGCTCCTTCAGCGACGCCTCGAGCTCGATGCGGGCGCCGGCCAGCAGGCGGCTCGCCTCCGACTCGGGCTCCAGCCGGGAGGCCAGCATCCCGAGCTGGAGGCCGAGCGCGACGAGCCGCTGCTGCGCGCCGTCGTGCAGATCGCGCTCGAGGCGGCGGCGTTCGGCGTCGCCGGCCTCGACCACGCGCGCGATCATGGACGGCGCCGCGCTCATGACGCCAGCGCGATCGGCGGCTCGCCGGCGTGGTGCGCGCGACGGGCGCCGGCGACGAGCTCGCCGAGCAGGTCGCCGAGCTCCTGGCGCAGCAGGTCGTCCGCCAGCCGGCCGCGCGCATCGAAGCGCTCATGGGCGAAGGGCACCGGCAGCTCGCGATCGACGACGTGCGCGCCGATCGTGTGCAGGACCTTGCGCAGCTCGGCCTGCGCCCACACGGCGCCGAACATGCCGGTGCTCGCTCCGATGACGGCGGCCGGCTTGCCGCGCAGCGCGTTGTCGGGGAACGGTCGCGACGCCCAGTCCAGCGCGTTCTTGAGCTGCCCCGGGATCGACGAGTTGTACTCCGGGGTGCTGATGAGGACGGCGTCCGCCGACGCCAGCGCTCCGCGCAGGGCCGCCACGGTGCTGCGGTGGCGGGCTGGCGTCGCGGTCCTCGCTGTAGGCGGGCACGTGGGCCAGGCCGGTCAGCTCGACGAGCTCGGCCCCGGACGGTAGCAGCGCGGCCGCCGCCCGCAGCAGGGCGCCGTTGTGCGAGCCCGTGCGCAGGCTCCCGTTGATGGCAAGGATGCGCAGCATCGCTAGGCCTGCGTGAACTCGAGGTTGACGACCAGCTTGACGTCGTTGTCCAGCGCGAGGCCGCCCTTGGGGAGCGGGAGGTTCCACTCCAGGCCGTACACGCGGCGATCGATGACGGCCTCGAGCTCGAGGCCGCGACGGATCGCCGCCGAAGGGGTCCTCGAGCGCCGGGGTGATCGAGCCGGTGGCGCGCAGCGGACGCGTGCGGCCCTTGATGGTCAGCTCGCCGCGGACGACGACGCTGCCGTCGGTCGGCGACCTCGATGTCCACGGAGCTGAAGCGCATCTGCGGGTGCTGGGCGGCGTCGAAGAACTCCGGCGACTGCAGGTGGACGGCCAGATCGGGGTCCTTGACCACGATGCTCGACACGTCGACCCAGCCGTGGATGGCCAGGTCGCCGTCGAGCTCGACCAGCGTCGCGTCGTAGGTCTCGAACCTTCCGCGGAAGGTGGAGACGATCATGTGCTTGACGGCGAAGCCGACCGTGGAGTGCACGGCGTCAACGCGCCAGGTGGTGGAGGTGAGGGGCTGCTCGATAGTGCTCATGGCGTCCAGCTTCGGGGCGAGTGGGGTGAGTCGTCTTCGTCCTCACGCGCCCGGATCACCCGGGTGAACTGCCGTTAGGCTCGACCGCCATGGCCGATGGCGCGCTGCTGTTGACCAAGATCGAGCCGCCCCAGCTGCGCCCGGGGCACGTTCGCCGCGCCGATCTCGTCGGCCGGCTGCGCGACGGGCTTCACCGTCGCGTGAGCCTGGTCGCGGCGCCCGCCGGATGGGGCAAGACGAGCCTGCTGGCCGAGTGGCTGAGCGTCGAGGACGGAGGCGGCCGTCGCCTGGGTCTCGCTCGACGAGGACGACAACGACCCGGCGCGCTTCTGGGCCTACGTCTGCGCGGCGCTCTGCGCACGGCGGGCCTCGAGGTCCCCGCCGCCTTCGAGGCCGCCGTGGCCGCTCCCGGGACCTCCGCCGGCGACGCCGCGCTGCCGCTGCTGATCAACGCGCTGGCCACCGCCGGGCGCCCCTACGTGCTCGTGCTCGACGACTACCACCTGATCACCGATGCGGCCGTGCACGACGGCGTGCGCTTCCTGCTCGACCACCTGCCGCGCGCCGCGCACCTCGTCATCGCGACGCGGACCGAGCCGCCGATCGGGATCTCGCGCCTGCGCGCGCGGGCCGAGCTCGACGAGATCGCCAGCGAGCAGCTGCGCTTCAGCGACGCCGAGGCCGCCGCGCTGCTCAACGACACGCTCGCCCTCGCGCTGGCACCGGACGAGCTCACCCTGCTGAGCGAGCGGACCGAGGGCTGGGCGGCCGGGCTCTACCTCGCCGGGCTGTCGCTGCGCGATCGGCCCGGCCCGCGCGACGCCGAGGAGCTCGCCTACGACCGCCACCTCTTCGACTACCTCGGCGACGAGGTCGTCTCGGCCCAGGACCCGCAGGCGCGCAGCTTCCTGGTCGAGACCTGCGTGCTGGACCGCCTCAGCGCGCCGCTGTGCGACGCCGTGCGCGGCGAGGGCGGGTCCAAGGCGCTGCTGAGCGAGATCGAGCGCGCCAATCTCTTCCTCGTACCGCTCGACGAGCGCCGCGAGTGGTTTCGCTACCACCACGTCTTCCGCGACGTCCTGCGCCGCGAGCTCGAGGACACCTGCTCGGCCGAGCACATCGCCGAGCTGCATGCGCGAGCCGGGGCATGGTGCGCGCAGGCCGGCGACGTGTCGAGTGCCGTCGGCCACCTGCTGGCCGCGGGGCGCGAGGCCGATGCCGCGGACCTGATCGCCACGTCGTGGAACGCGTCGCTGCAGAGCGGCCGCGCCGCCACGGTCGTGCGCTGGCTCGACGCGCTCGCGCCGCGAGGTCGTCACCAGCGATCCGCGGCTGTGCCTGGCCCGGGCGTGGCTCGCCCTGGACTCCGGCGAGCCGGTGGCCGCCGCGCGGTGGGCCGACGCGACGGCCGCCGCCGACGACGGGCGCGCCCTGCCCGACGGCGGTGCCACGGCGGCCTCGGGCGTGGCGATGCTGCGCGCGACCCTGGCCTACCGCGAGGGCGACCTCAGCTGCCGCCGAGGCGCTCGGGGCGCGGGCGGTGCGAGCTCGAGAGCGAGCCCGATTCGCCGTGGCGAGCCGTCGCGCTGGCGACGCTCGGCGCGGCGCGCCACTTCCGCGGCGCGTCCTCCGACGAGGTCGCCGCGCTGCTCGAGCAGGCCGTCGCAATGGCCCGCTCGGGAGCCAACAGCATGGCGGTGCTGCGCGCGCAGGGCACGCTCGCCGCAGCGGCCTTCGCCGCGGGCGATCGCGACGGCGCCGCCCGGTGGGCGGCGGCGGCCGACCGGCTGCGCGCCCAGCAGTCCCTCGAGGAGTACTGGATGGGCTCGCTGGCGACCGCCGTCGCCGGGCAGCTCGCCGCCGACGCCGGCGATCTCGAGGAGGCCCGCGAGCGCCTGGAGCGCGCGGTCGTCCTCGCCCTGCGAGGCGCCGCGCGTCCCGAGCACATCTACGCGCTGGCGGCCCTGGCGCCGATCCAGTCCACACTGGGCGACGCCGACGCGGCCTCGGCCACGCTGCGCACGGCGCGGCTCGCCCTGCGCGGCTCGCCGAGTCCGGGGATGTTCCCGCACCTGCTCAACGACGTCGATCGCCGCCTGCGCGGCCGGGCCGCGAGCGGTCCCGTCGAGGTCGAGGAGCTGTCGGCCCGCGAGATGTCGGTGCTGCGCCTGCTCGGCAGCGAGCTCTCGATCGCCGACATCGGGCAGGAGCTCTTCATCTCGCGCAACACGGTCAAGACCCACGTGCGCGGGATCTACCGCAAGCTCGACGCCGACACGCGCGCGGTCGCGGTCGCGCGTGCCAAGGAGCTGCGCCTGCTCTGACCGCCCGCCGTGCCGCGCGCGAGCACCCAGTAGGCGGCCGCGCTCACCAGCGGCCCGACGGTCCACGTGAGGTCGGCTCCGGCGAGCGCGTCGCTGACCGGGCCGTGCAGGATCGGCGCGTTGATGGTCAGCAGGCAGACGCCGACGCCCGCCAGCAGGGCGATCCAGCCGCGCGGGTTGATGCCGTGCCAGCCCCAGTAGGCGCCGCTCGGGCCGACGTCGTGGATCTCGGCCGGGTCGTACTGCCAGCGGCGCATCAGCGCCGTCGGTCATCCACACCGCCGCGAAGGGGCCCAGCCACACGACGAGCAGCGCCACGAAGTGGTGCAGCACCGTGGTGAAGTCCTGCACGAGCAGGATGTAGAGGACCATGGCCGTCGAGACGACGGTGTCCAGCGCCGTGGCCTGGTAGCGGCGAGCGGCAGGCCCGCGGACTGCAGGCACAGCCCGGAGGAGTAGTAGGCGCCGACGTTGTTGGCGACCGAGCCGCCGACGGCGGCGAGGATGTAGAGGATGTAGAGCCACTGCGGGACGAACGGCTCGACGCCGCCGACCGGGTCGGACATGTCGCCGCGCGAGGCCAGCAGCACGCCCATGACCGACAGGAACAGGGCGATCGCGCCGCTGGCCAGGAACACGGTCCAGAAGATCGAGGCGCTCGCGGTGCGGCTCGGCAGATAGCGGACCCAGTCGGGCGCGTTGAACAGGTAGGAGATCGGCCCCGACGCGATCACCGCACCGGCGGCGAGGATGACGGCGATCGTCTCCCACGTCGTCAGCTCCCCGCGGCGCGCTCGCCGACCAGTCCACACCGCCGACGCAGTAGGCGAGCACGAGGACGAGCACGAGCGTCAGCGCGACGGCGAAGACCCGCTGCACGTAGACCATCGTCGCGTGGCCGTAGATGGCGATGACCGCCGACGCCCCGAGCACGACCAGCGTGGCGAGGATCTTCCCCGCGTCGCCCGGGTGCTCCCAGCCGAGCAGGGTCATCAGCGCGAGCAGGGCGTAGACGCCGAAGATGCAGTTGATCGCCTCGAAGGCGACCGATGCCGCCCAGGCCAGCACGACGTGCGGCAGGTTGCCGCGTGGGCCGAAGACGGCGCGCGTGAAGGTCATCGTCGGCAGGCCCGACCGTACGCCGGCGATCGAGGCCACGGCGACGGTCGCGAAGAGCAGCGTGCCGAGCACGACGGCGACGAGCGCCTGCCACACGCTGCAGGCCCGACTCGATCGCGATGACGCCGACCGCGACGAAGAAGAGGTTCGCGTTCATGCCGACCCAGAAGTAGGCGGTCTCGCGCAGCGTCATCGTGCGCTCGTCCTCGGGGATGTGGTCGAAGCCCCGGCGCTCGAGGCCGAAGACGGGGTTGGACTCGCCGTCCATCGCTCAGATGACGGTCCCGCCGTTGGGCGAGAGGATCTGACCCACGTAGTAGCCGCCGTCGTCGCCCGCCAGCAAGGCCACGGACGCGGCGACCTCGCTCGCGCGCCCCCAGCGGCCGAGCGGCACGTGAGCGGCCAGCCAGTCGTCGCTGTAGGCCGCCTCGCGCAGCAGCATGCCGGCCTCGATCGGCCCGGGCGCGACGCTGTTGACGCAGATGCCCCGCGGAGCGAGCTCGCGCGCCAGTGCCTTGGTCAGCGCGATCACGCCGCCCTTGGATGCCGCGTAGGCCGCGTAGCGCTCGAGGCCGGCGAGGCCGATCTCCGAGGAGAGCGTGACGATGCGCCCGCTGCGCCGCTCGAGCATGCCCGGCAGCGCCGCCTGGATCGACGTTCCAGGTGCCCGTGAGGTTCACGTCGATGACGCGCCTCCAGTCCTGCGCCTCGACCGTCTCGCTCGGTCCCGTGCGCTGGACGCCGGCGGCGGTGACGACCACGCCTGGCGGTCCGAGCTCGGCCTCGACGCGCGGCGACGAAGGCGCCCACCGCATCGCGATCGACGACGTCGAGCTGGGCGTGCAGCGCGGATCGCTCGGCGGGCCCGAGGTCGCATGTCGCGACGGCGAAGCCGTCGGCGGCCAGCCGCTGCACGATGGCCGTGCCCAACCCGCCGCCGGCTCCGGAGACGATCGCCACCCGCTCTGCGCGGTCGCTGGACTGGTGTCGTGCATGGCCGCACGGCGACCCTACAGCGCGTCTGCGGGGCGGGGTGGGCTTGGCGCGCGCGCCTGCTCGTCAGCGTCGAGCGGGGGTGATCGCCTTCTCGAGCCACAGGTCGATGCGCCCGTCGATCGCGACGACCCCGACCGGGCGGTAGCCGGAGGTGCTGTACAGCGCGCGGGCCTCGCGCAGGACCTCGGTCGTGAAGAGGCGCACGCGCTCGCAGCCGCCGTCGGCCGCCAGGCGCTCGAGCTCGGCCAGCAGCGCGCGGGCGTGGCCGCGGCCGCGGGCCGACGCGGTCACGAACATCCGCTTGATCTCGCCGACGCCGGGCGCGAGCGGGCGCAGGCCGCCGCAGGCCACGGCCACGTCGTCCTCGTAGCAGGACGAGCCAGGCGGCACCCTCCGCGGCGAAGTCGTCCTCGGTGGCGAAGATCTGCTCGGTCGGCACGAAGGAGTCGCCCAGCCGCTCGCGCACCAGGTCCATGTACTGCGCGAAGAGCGCGCGCGAGGCTTCGCCGGTCGCGCTCTCGTGTCGGATCACGAGCACGGACGCAGGGCGAGCAGGACGACGTCGTCGTCGAGGTGCGGCGCCCACGCCTCGACCTCGCGGTAGACGAGGGCGACGAGCTCCTTGGGGGCCAGCGTGCGGCCATGCTCGGCCAGGACGGCGGGCAGGCGCCGCTCGCCGAAGAACGACCCGTTGCGGCGGGCCTCGATGAGCCCGTCGGTCGAGGCGAAGAGCACGTCGCCGGGCCCGAAGGGGGTCGCGTGCTCCTCGTAGCGCGCGCCGGCCTCGACACCGAGGGGCACGCCGGTGGCCTTGAGCGCCTCCTCGCCCTCGGGGCGCAGGAGGGAGGGCGGCGCGTGCCCGGCGTTGGCCCAGCGCAGCGTGCCGTCGGCGATCACGCCCATGAAGACGGTGACGAAGCTCGCGCTCGGCAGCCGGCCACCCAGCAGCCGGTCGGTCTGGGTCAGGACCTCACCGGGGCGCTCGGAGTCCCAGGTGCGCGCCTCGACGAAGAAGCGCACCATCGCGCTCAGCGCGGCGACCTCGAGGCCCTTGCCGGTGACGTCGCCGACGAGCACCGCCAGCGCGCCGCTCGGCAGCGTCCACACGCCGAAGATGTCGCCCCCGCTGACGTCATGGCCCGCGGGCTCGTAGACGAGGCCGACCTCGAAGCCCGGGATGTCGTCGGCGCCGTGGGGGATGAAGCCCGCGCGTGAGGGCGGCGGCGACCCTGCGCTCGCGGTGGAAGTCGAGCGCGTTGGCGATCGCGCCCGCCGCGGGCGGCGCCAGCGCCTCCAGGCGCGCGAGCGCCTCCAGCGCCGTAGTAGCCGGGCTCCGCGTGGCTGGCGGTGAGCACCCCGAACAGGCGGGGTCCGAGCGCGATGGGAACGTGGACGAAGGACCCGATGCCCTCGCGCTCGATGAAGGCGTGCACGAACCGATCGGCGTCGGCCGGATCGCACAAGTAGGACTGCCCCGTGCGCGCGACCTGGCCGATCATGCCCTCGCCGACCCGGAAGCGCGTGCGCTCGCCCTCTTCGGTGAAGCCGATCGCGGCGACGGTGCGCAGGTCGGCCGTCGCCAGCTCGTAGCGGCGCAGCGCGACCTTGCCCGCCCCGACGAGCTGACGCGCCTGCTCGACGATCGCCGCGTAGACGGCCGCGGGCTCCAGCGAGGCGCTGACCGCCCGGACCGCGTCGTTGAGCTCGCGCTCCTCGCGGCCGCGGCGCTCCTCGCGATCGAGCAGCTCCGAGCGCTCGAGGGCGAGCGCCGCGAGGCCGGCGAAGACCTCGACCACGCGCAGGTCCTCGGCGCCGAGCATGCTCTGCGGCGCGCGCGAGGAGATCGCGAGCACGCCGAGCGTCCGCCCGCCGGCGGTGCGCACCGGGCAGGAGATGAACGACGAGCTGCGGTACCAGTCCCACGCCACCCGCGCGATCTCGGGCTCGAGCTCTGCCTCCAGGCGCTGGCGCAGCGCGGCCGCGCCCTCCCAGTCCTCGAAGTGCTGCAGGAGCAGCGCCTCGCCCTGCTCGATCGCCGCCTCGGTCACCCCGGGGCGCTCGCGGTCGTACGGGCGCTCGAGCACCGGGGTCATCGAGTCGCGCGCCTCGTCGCTGGCGAACCAGGCGGCGGCGGGCCGGATCATCCCCGCCTCGAAGTCGATGACCTGAAACGCGCAGCCGCTCACGTCGAGCAGGCGGCGGATCTGCCCGATGATCTCATCGAGCGTATGCCGCAGCCATGTCGGGCGCTCCACCCGCGCGACCCTATCTTCACGCGCTACGCTTGGCCACGGACCGTGCTAGGCGGGGAGGTAGCGGTGCCCTGTCGCTCGCAATCCGCTCTAGCGAGGCCGAATCCCCTCTTGAGGGGCAGGTCTGTGGGGTCAGCACGCCGAACAGCGGCGCTGATGGCCTGGGGTCCCGCGCGACGTCGGTCTGTGAATCAGGTCAGGTCCGGAAGGAAGCAGCCTTAAGCGGATCCCGACGTGCGCAGCGGGAAACCCCGGTGCCGGAGCCGTTCGAGGCGCAGGCGCTCGTAGATCTGTTTCGAGGGAGGGTGCACGGTCCGCCTTCTTCTACCGGCAGCGCGCGTAGGCGCGCCACGACGCGTTCGCCCCCACCGGCCGGAAGCCGGGGGGCGGCGGCGGGATGCGCGGATCGACGTCGCGCGGATCGAGGATGTACCGGCGGGCGACGCGCGCGCTCGAGGGCACGACGTAGCTGCCGCTGCGCGGCCGCTGCTCCTGGGCGACGGCGATGCGCTCGGGGTCGACGTCGAGCCACAGCGCCAGCAGCGGCACCGGCCGATGGTTCGGAACGGTGACCGGCGTGCAGATCAGGCGCGGCGTCAGCGCGTGCAGGTCGTCCTGGATGGCGTCCTGGATGCGCAGCGCGTCGCGCAGGTTGCCGATGCGGTTCACCTGAGCCGGGATGAAGGCGATCAGGCCGATGAGCGTCACCGCACCGAACCACGCCCATCGTTGCCGCCACGGGTGCCCGCGCGGGAGCTCGGCCCAGCCGAAGGCGCCCGCCCCGCAGAAGATGGCGAGGATCACGGCGGGGGCGAGCAGGTAGCGCCCGAGGATCGGCAGGCCCGCGGCCGCCAGCACGCAGAAGGCGACGAGCGCCGCCACGCCGGCCACCGCGCCGAGGGCCACCCGGGCGCGCAGGAAGGCGAGCGCCAGCAGCCCGCCTCCGGCGGCGCCGAAGAGCACGGGCTCGCGCAGGATCTCGCCCAGGCGCCGGGGGACGGTCCCCGCGACGTCGTCGAGCCCCGTGATCCGCTGCAGGCGCTGTGCGGTGTCGCGCGTGCCCGTCAGCGAGTGCAGCGGGTCGCCCGTGACGACGAGGTCGCCGAGCGCCCACAGCAAGGGCGCCGCGGCGGCCAGCGCCCACAGCCGCGGGTCGCGCACGCCGCCGAGCCACAGCCACGCGAGGTAGGCCGCCGAGAACAGCCACGCCTCGGGCCGGATGAGGCCGGCGACGCCGAGGAGGGCGAGGACGGGCGCGCCCGCCCGCCGGTGGCGGGTCTCCACCAGCAGCGCTCCGAGCACGAGCGCGAGGTAGGGGACGTCGACGTAGGCGCGCGCGCCGAAGTCGAGCACCGGCCGGCGCGTGAGGACGATCGCCGCGGCCAGGGCGCCCGCGGCAGGGTTGATCCACGCCTCGCCCAGGCGGTAGGTGATCCAGCCCAGGGAGCCGAGGAAGACGAAGGCAAGGACGATCGTCGCGGCGATGGACGCCTCTGCGCCGAGCACGGAGAGGACCGCACCGGCCAGCGTGGCGAGCGGGTGCGGGGTGGGGGCGAGCGAGACGTCGTAGTCGGGCAGCGTGCCGTGCGTGAGATCGCGGCCCCAGACCAGCGCGTAGAGGGTGTCGTAGTTGACCAACCCGCGGCCGACCAGCGCCCAGGCGACGAGACCGAGCAGGAGCGTCCAGCCGATGGCCTTGCCGCGGCGCACGGGCGCGGACCCTATCGCCGCCTTGCCACGGGTCGGCGCGGCGTGAGAGGGTGCGCCGGTGCACGGACGCCTGGTTGCCGGAGTCGCCGCCGCCGCCCTTCTCGTCTCCGCGCCGGCGGATGCGGTCGTGCCGGCCGGCAACCTGGTCGTCAACCCGGGCGCGGAGGCCGGCGCCGGCTCCCCGGACGCATCGCAGCAGCTCCCCCTGCCGGGCTGGACGGTCGAGTCCACCTTCACGGCGGTGCAGTACGGGGCGCCCGGCTTCCTGACCGCTGCCGACAGCACGGCACTCGGTGGCGGAGTCAACTTCTTCGCCGGCGGGCCCGGTGGTGCGTTGGGCGCGGCGACGCAGGTCGTCGACCTGGCCGGCGCGGCGACCGAGATCGATGCGGGACAGGTCACGGCGACGCTCTCGGCGCTCCTCGGCGGCTACGCGACGCAAACCGACTACGCGGCGCTGGGGGCGACGTTCCTGAACGCCGGCGGCGCCACCCTCGGCGCGATTCGCCTCGTGGCCGTCAGCCCGGGAGACCGCAACTCGGTGACGGCCCTGGTCGCCCGATCCTCGTCGGCGCCGGTGCCGGCGGGGACACGCCAGATCTCCGTGCGCATCGACGCCGTCCGCGAGGAGGGCTCCTACAACGACGGCTACATCGACAACGTGAGCCTCGTCCTCGGCTCGGGCGGACCGCCGGTGTTCCACAAGAGCGTCGGGGTCAAGCTCGTGAGCGGCCGGGTCGGCATCCGCCGGCCGGGCAGCAAGCAGGAGGTCGACCTCAAGGGCTCCGACGTCATCCCGCTCGGCTCGACGATCGACGCCGAGAAGGGCGCCCTGGAGTTGACCTCGGTGCCCAAGCGGGGCGCCGCGCCGCAGACCGCGAAGTTCTACGAGGGCGTCTTCAAGGTCACGCAGTCCGGTGGGACCACCGTGCTCGCGCTGGCGCAGCCGCTGGCGTCGTGCCGTGGGCGCGTGGCGAGCGCGGCGGCGAAGAAGAAGCCGAGCAAGCGCCACCTCTGGGGCGACGGCAAGGGCGCCTTCCGGACGTCGGGCAAGTACAGCTCGGCCACCGTGCGGGGCACGAAGTGGCTCGTGCAGGACAGCTGCGCGGGCACCCTGACCCGCGTCGTCCGCGGCTCTGTCACCGTCCGCGACAAGGTCAGGCGCAAGACCGTCACCGTGGCCGCGGGCAAGAGCTACCTGGCCAGGGCCAGGCGCTGAGTCACGCCAGCAGGGCGCGGAGGCGGCGGACGGCGAGGTCGGGGTCGACGTCGTTGGTGAATCTGAGGACGCGGTAGCCGGCGGCGGTCAGCGCGGCGTCCTTGGCGCGGTCATTCGAAGGCGGCGCGATGGGTGTCCCAGCCGTCGGTCTCGACGATGACGGTGTGCCGGCCAGTGGCAGTCGGGCTCGCAGGGGCCGTGGTCGGGGGCGTGGAAGGCGTCGTTGAGCAGCGGCTCGGGCAGCCGGCGTCGCGCAGCCGGAAGCGCCTCCAGCTCTACGCGTCCACGGCGCGCCATCGCAAGGCGTGATCGTCCACGGTGCCGTTGCACGGCGATCACGCTTGATGGCACGGTGGTCGTAGAGCGAAGACGCTCGGCCGCGCAGCGACGACACTCGCTGCCACAGTGGCGGCCAGGTCGAGCAGGTGCGGCGACGTGTGGTCGGGATGCCTCTATGGCTGGTGGTGTCCTGGGCATCGAGGGAACGAGAGCGGTGCAGGCGGATCCCCGGGGCGCCGTGGCGGCCGCGAGGGGCGGTGACGTCGATGCGTGTCTGGTCGGTCCTCGAGCAGACCCCAGTGCGAGGCCGCGGTCCGGTGACTGAGGACCGCGCCGCGGCCGCACGCCAGGACGGCCGCCAGCCGGCGGCCCTCGGTCCGCAACGAGCGATGACCGACGCTGTAGACACCGCGATAGACGACATACAGCCGTCCCCGGCGGCGCCATGTCGCGATCGCAGCAGGTGAGATGCCAAGGCCGACGCAACTGCGCCCGCGACACCACCCCCCACTGCCGCTCAGCGGCCCCAACCACCTTCAACCAGAGGGGTGGGCTCCATTCGGGGTCACTATGACTCCCAAGAGAGCCCACCCCCTCAGCATGGCCCTCAGCCAGCTACAGCGGACACCACAAACGTCACAACTCTCCGCAACTGCTCACCCCTCGATGCCCTCGCCGCGCAGCGCCGCAAGCCACCGAAGGACGCCTGCGGAGACCGTTCCGCCTCCGGTCACTACACTCGGACGAAGTGACCGCCGGCCCATCGTTGTACCGCCGCCACCGCCCGCGCACCTTCGCCGACGTGGTGGGCCAGGAGCATGTTGTGAGGACCCTGCGCAATGCCGTGCAGCAGGGGAAGGTTCACCATGCCTACCTGTTCGTGGGCTCGCGGGGGACGGGCAAGACGTCGATGGCGAAGATGCTCGCGGCGTGCATGAACTGCGAGAGCGGGCCCACGGTGGAGCCGTGCGGGCGCTGCGAGTCGTGCGTCGCGATCGCCAGCGCGACGTCGCTGGACGTCATCGAGATGGACGCGGCGTCGAACAACTCGGTCGACGACATCCGCGAGCTGCGCGAGTCCGTCCAGTTCGCGCCGGTTTCGGGGCGCTCGAAGGTCTACATCCTCGACGAGGCGCACATGCTGTCCTCGCAGGCGTGGAACGCGTTCCTCAAGACCCTGGAGGAGCCCCCGCCCGACACGATCTTCGTCCTCGCCACGACGGAGGCGCAGAAGGTGCTGCCGACGGTCGTCGACCGCTGCCATCGCTTCGACTTCGCGCGCCCCACGGTCGAGCAGATCGCCATCGTCATCTCGCGCGTGGCCGCCGCGGAGTCGATCGAGATCGCCCCCGACGCCGTCGCCCTGCTGGCGCGCCACGCCACGGGCTCCTTCCGCGACGCGCTGGGCACGCTCGAGCAGCTGGTGACCTACACGGGCACGCGGATCGCCACCGAGGACGTCCTCGCCGTGCTCGGCGTCGCCGACGCCGATCTGCTCTTCGAGGCCTTCGACGCCGTGGCCGCCGGCGACGCTCGCGGGGCGTGGCTCGCCGCGGCGCGCCTGGCCGACACCGGCCGCGACATCGCCCAGTTCCTCAAGGATCTCGAGGCGCACGCGCGCGACCTGCTCGTCGTGCAGACGCTGGGCGAGGTGCCGCCCGAGCTGCGCCTGACCCCCGACCGCGACGAGCGCCTGGCCGAGCAGGCCTCGCGCGTGCCGGGATCGAGCCTCGTGCGCCTGCTCGACCTCCTGGCCGAGGCCCTGCGCACCGTCAAGGACGGCGCCGACGCGCGCACGCGCCTGGAGGCGGCGCTCGTCAAGGCCGCGGCCCCCGAGGTCGACCCCGCGTCGCGCGCGCTGCTGGCGCGCGTCGAGCGCCTCGAGGCCGCGCTTGCGGGCGCAGGGGCCCCGGCGCTCGCGCGGCCGGAGCCGCCGCGCGCCGACCCACCGCGGGCCGCACCGACGCCGCCAGCGCCGGCACCCGCCGCTCCCTCGCCGCCGGCCACGGCGCAAGAGCCCGAGCCGGCACCGCAGCCCACCGCGGCCGCGACCCCGACCGCGACCGCCGTCGTCGACCCCACCGAGGAGCCCGACCTCGACGCCGTCCGCACGCTGTGGCCCGCCGTCCTCGACGCGGTGCGCGTCGACAACGGCCTGCTCGCCGCGTGCCTCGCGGAGGCCCATCCGGTCGAGGTGCGCGGACGCGAGGTCGTCGTCGCCTTCGCCGAGCACGACACCTTCAACCGCAAGATGGCCGACGGGCGCGAGCACCGGGCCACGGTCGACGACGCGCTGCGCGACCTGGCCGGGAGCGCGCTGCGCGTGGTCTTCGAGCTGCGCGAGCTCGAGGAGCAGTCCGCGCCGCAGCCGCCCTCAGAGGACGAGCTCGTGGCACGCTTCAAGACGGAGTTCGACGCCGAGGAGATCGTCCCCGACGATCCGCAACCCGACGAGCCGGAGGGTCAGCCCTGATGCCGCAGCCGCCGAACATGCAGCAGATGCTCAAGCAGGTCCAGAAGATGCAGCAGGACATGGAGGCCGCCCAGGAGGCGCTCAAGCACGAGGAGGTCGAGGCCTCGTCCGGCGGCGGGATGGTCACGGTCAAGGTCTCCGGCGACCTCGTGATCAAGTCGATCGTCATCGCCCCGGAGGCGATCGATCCCGACGATCCCGAGCTCCTGCAGGACATGGTCCTGGCCGCCGTCAACGAGGCGGTGCGCGCCGCCCAGGAGCTGCAGCAGACCCGGCTCGGCGGGCTGGCCGGTGGCATGGACCTGGGCTCGCTGGGCCTGCCGGGCTTCTAGCGCTTGTACCCGCCCCCCGTCCAACGGCTGATCACCGAGCTCGGCAAGCTGCCCGGCATCGGCCAGCGCACCGCCCAGCGCCTGGCCTTCCACATCCTGCGCAGCGACGCCGAGGACGCCACCGCCCTGGCCGACGCCATCCGCGAGGTCAAGGAGCGCATCGGGCTGTGCGAGGTGTGCTTCAACCTCGCCGACGAGGCGCGCTGCCGCATCTGCCAGGACGAGCGCCGCGACGCCGGCCTGATCTGCGTCGTCGAGGAGCCCGGCGACGTCATCCCCGTCGAGCGCACGCACGAGTACCGCGGGCGCTACCACGTCCTCGGCGGCGCGCTGTCGCCGATCGACGGCATCGACCCCGAGGACCTGAAGATCGCCGAGCTCTACGCGCGCGTGCTGGCGGGCGGCATCACCGAGGTCGTGCTCGCCACCAACCCGACGACGACCGGCGAGGCCACGGCGCTGCACATCGCCGCGACCTTGCGCGAGCGCGCTCCCGACGTCGTGGTGACGCGCCTGGCCTCCGGACTACCGGTCGGTGCCGACCTCGAGTACGCCGACGAGGTCACGCTGGGCAAGGCCCTGGTCGGGCGCCGCACGCTCTAGCGACCGCGACCGCGGCCGGGCCCGGCGGGCAGATGCCCGCCGGACCCGGAACCACGATGGTCGTCAGCTTGCGGGTGTACCGCCGGGCTGGAGGACCCCGTTCACCTTGAGGGTGTACGGCGCGTACTGCTGTACCCGATGTCGGGCGGCGCGACAAGACGTAGGACTGAGCGCTGACCATTTTGCGCGGATCGCAGGTCACTGCGTGGGCGATTCGCGCAGCGCCCCATATTTCGCCAGGCCCTCATGACTGCCGCGCTCGGCTAGCGCCGGGCGCCCGGCGTCTTGACGTCGTGCGGCGGGCGCATGTGGTGACGTCCGCCGTGGCCGTGGCCGCGGCCGTGACGGTGGCTCGGCCCGACGACCGCGGCGCTGCCGCCGCCGCGCCGCGCCGGCTCGGCGGCCACCAGCAGCTGGCCGGTCGGCAGGAACTCGATCCCGGTCGCCGCGCCGATCTGCTGGCTCGAGGCCGGCGTCAGGGTGACGGCGAACTTCTGGCCGCGGGCGGTCAGCGGCGCATACTCGGGCGTCGTTTCGAAGCCCGGCTCGCTCTGCGTCGTCGCGCTGTTGCGCTGGCTCAGACGCGGCGCGGCCACCGCGTCGGGCAGCGTCATCCCGAAGTCCAGCCGGTTGACGAGGATCTGCGCCACGGTGGTGATGATCGATGCGCCGCCCGGCGAGCCGAGCGCGAGGAACGGCCGCCCGTTGCGCAGGACGATGGTCGGCGCGATCGACGAGCGCGGGCGCTTGCCACCTGCGACCGCGTTCGCCCCCGTGCTGGCCCCGCCCGGGGGGTTCGGGTGCTCGGGGTCGGTGTCGGTCGTCAGGTTGAAGTCGGTCAGCTCGTTGTTGAGCAGGAAGCCGTAGCCGGGCACGACGATGCCGCTACCGCCGGTCTGCTCGATCGTGAACGTGTAGTCGACGACGTTGCCCCAGCGGTCGGACACGGTCAGGTTCGTGGTCGAGCCGTTGCGCGTCGTCGATGCGCTGGTGTCGGTCACGTCGCCGGGGTCTGCCGCCGGGACCGGGCTGGTCGCCGCGGTTTCGGTGATCTTCGCCCGCCGCTTCGCCGCGAACTCATCGGAGAGGAGCTTCTCCAGCGAGGCGCTCATGTAGCCCGGGTCGGCGAGGTACGCGCCGCGGTCGGCGTAGGCCAGGCGCGAGGCCTCGAGGTAGTAGTGCAGCGCCTGCTCGCGCGGCAGCGCGCCGAGGTCGTAGCCCTCGAGGATGTTGAGGATCTCGCCCACGGTCGAGCCGCCTGAGGATGGCGGCGCCATCCCGTAGATATCGAGCCCGCGGTAGCCGATGTGCGTCGGGTCGCGGTCGATCGCCTTGTACGCCGCGAGGTCGCTCAGCTCCATGACGCCTGGGCGCACCTGGCGCGTCGAGTCCGGGCGCAGCGGCGGGTGCTTGACGGTGTCGACGATCGCCTGCGCGAGCTTGCCCGAGTAGAAGGCGTCGGGGCCCTTGCGCGCGATGAGCTCGTACGTGCGCGCGAGGTCGGGGTTGCGGATCACGGTGCCGACGTCGCGCGGCGAGCCGTCGGGATCGAGGTACAGCGCCGCGGTGGCCGGGAAGTCGGCGAAGATCGCCTTGGCCTCGTCGGTCTGCAGGTAGAAGGTCGGGTCGACGGTGAAGCCGCGCCGCGCCGCGGCGATGCCCGGCTGCAGCGCCTTGCGCAGCGGCCAGGTGCCGAACTCCTGCAGCGCCTTCTGCCAGGCGCGCACGGTGCCCGGGACGCCGACGCTCATGCCACTTACCCGCTGGGACTCGAACGTCTTCAGCTCTTCGAATGCGTCCGCCTGCATGGCGGCCGGCGCCGTCTCGCGCGAGTCGATCGTGTGCACCCGGTGGTCGCGCGCGGAATAGACGGTCATGAAGCCGCCGCCGCCGATCCCGCACGAATAGGGCTCGACGACGCCGAGCACGCCGGCGGCGCCGATCGCGGCGTCGACGGCGTTGCCGCCGCGGCGCAGGACGTCGATCGCGGCCTGCGTGGCCTGCGCATCGACCGTCGCGGCACCCCCGCCGACGCCGACGGCCGTCGGCTGCTTGGTGGGGGCGGGAGCCTGGTGGGCGGCGGCTGGGGCGGCGACGAGCGCGGCGGCCAGGACCGAAAGGAGCAAGCGGCGCATGCCTTTGCCCTACCCGCGGCCAGTCGCCTCCTATCCTTCCGGCTTCGCCATGGACAACGGGACCGTCGTCATGAAGTTCGGGGGCACCTCGGTCGCCGACGCCGAGCGCCTCAAGCGCGCCGCGCAGCGCATCGTCGCCAAGCGCGAGGCGGGGCACCGCGTGGTGGCCGTCCTCAGCGCGCGCGGAAAGGAGACCGACCGCCTGATCGCCGATGCCCACGAGGTCTCGCCGCATCCCGACCCGCGCGAGATGGACATGCTGCTGTCGACGGGCGAGCGCGTGTCGTGCGCGCTGTGCGCCATGGCGATCAACGACCTCGGCCATCGCGCCATCTCGCTGACGGGATCGCAGGCGGGGATCGTGACCGACACCTCGCACACCAAGGCGCGCATCCTCGACGTGCGCGCCGACCGCATCTTCGCCGCCCTGGACGAGGACTCGATCGTCCTCGTCGCCGGCTTTCAGGGCGTGAGCACCGCGCGCGACGTGACGACGCTGGGCCGCGGCGGCTCGGACACCACCGCCGTCGCCCTCGCCGCCGCCGTCGGCGCCGAGGTGTGCGAGATCTACACCGACGTCCCGGGCGTCTTCTCGGCCGATCCGCGCATCGTGCCCAGTGCGCGCAAGCTGCCGATCGTCTCCTTCGAGGAGATGCTCGAGATGGCGGCATCGGGCGCCGGGGTCCTGCAGCTGCGCTCGGTCGAGTACGCGCGCAACCACGGCGTGCGCATCCACTGCCGATCGAGCTTCGACGACGCGCCCGGTACCGTTGTCGTGTCCGAAGAGGAAACAATGGAGCAACCCCTCATCACCGCCGTCACCCACTCGCTCGGCGAGGCCCGCGTCACGCTCATGGGCGTCCCGGACACGCCGGGCATCGCGGGACGCGTGACCACGGCGCTGGCGCAGGCCAACGTGAACATCGACATGATCATCCAGGGCGAGCCCGAGACCGAGGGCCAGCGCGCGGACATGTCGTTCACCATCCCCCGCGACGACATCCACGCGGCGCAGACAGCGCTGGCGCCGATCACCGCGGAGCTCGGGATGACGGTCGCCACCGACGAGTCGATGGGCAAGGTCTCGATCGTCGGGGCGGGAATGAAGACGCACCCCGGGGTCGCGGCCAAGGTCTTCACCACCCTGGGCGACAACGCCATCAACATCATGATGATCTCCACCTCGCCGATCCGGATCTCCTGCGTCGTCCCGGGCGACCGCGTCCCCGACGCCGTCAAGGCGCTGCACAGCGCCTTCGAGCTCTCGGGCGACGGCACGATGCGCCCGGAGCAGCCGTTCGGGGAGTTCGCGTCATGAGGGTCGCGGTGGTCGGCGCCACCGGTGCGGTCGGCACGCTCCTGCTCGCGCTGCTCGAGCGCCGCGGCTTTCCGGCCGACGAGGTCGTGCCCTTCGCCTCCGCACGCTCGGCCGGCAAGCGCATCGGCGACATGGTCGTCCAGCCGCTGGCCGACGAGACCATCGAAGGCTTCGACGTCGCGCTGTTCAGCGCCGGCGGAGCGACCTCGCGCGAGTGGTCGCCGCGCTTCGCGGCCGCGGGCGCCCTGGTGGTCGACAACTCGTCGGCCTGGCGCATGGACCCCGACGTGCCGCTCGTGGTCTCAGAGGTCAACCCCGGTGCGCTCGACCACATCGGCAAGGGCATCGTGGCCAACCCGAACTGCACGACGATGGCGGTCATGCTCCCGGCCAAGGCCCTGCACGACGCCTTCGGCCTCACGGCGATGGTCTGCACGTCCTTCCAGGCCGCCGGCGGCGCGGGCCAGAAGGGGATGGACGAGCTCCACGGCCAGGTCGATCGCGTTCGCGAGCACGACCTCGTCAACGACGGCGCCGCCGCGGCCGCGTCGGTGGAGTCGAAGGTGCACGCCAAGACGCTGGCCTTCAACGTCGTGCCGTGGCTGGGCACCGAGGTCGAGGGGGGCTACAGCGACGAGGAGATGAAGCTCCAGAACGAGTCGCGCAAGATCCTCGATCTGCCCGCCCTGAAGATGGCGCCGACGTGCGTGCGCGTCCCGGTGATGGTCGGCCACGCCATCGAGGTGCGCGCGACCTTCGAGCGCCGCGCCGACCTCGGCGAGGCGATGGCGGCGCTGCGCGCCTTCCCCAACCTCGAGCTCGACGACATCCCGACGCCCCTGGAGTGGGCGGGGCGCGACGAGGTCGCCGTCGGGCGCGTGCGCGCGGACCTCTACGACGACCACAGCCTCAACTTCTTCGTGGTGGGCGACAACCTGCTCAAGGGCGCCGCGCTCAACACGGTGCAGATCGCCGAGCTGCTGCACGCGCGCGGGCTGGTCGGCGCCTCCGCCGCGGCGTAGCGAAGTCGAGCTCGCGCGCGCGCCGTTCGATGACCTGCCCAACGGGCAGCGCGGTCGCTGATGAGGTGGACGGCACGCCTCTCGCCGCCTGATTCTTCACGTCGGACTTACCCGGCCGTTGATAGCGTCGCGTCATGGGCGAACGCACGAGCTACACACCGGGGACCTTCAGCTGGGTCGACCTCAACACCGACGATCCGGAGGGCGCCAAGGCCTTCTACAGCGCCTTGTTCGCGTGGCAGTACGAGGACATCCCGATCGGCGAGGGCGCGTCCTACTCGATGGCGAAGATCGACGGCCACTCGGTCGCAGCCCTCGGGCCGCTGCAGGGCGAGGGCATGCCGCCGCACTGGAACTGCTACGTCACCGTCGAGGACGCCGATGCGGGCGCCGCCCGCGCCAAGGAGCTCGGCGCCACGCTCCTGGCCGAGCCCTTCGACGTGTTCGATGCGGGGCGCATGGCGGCCTTCGCGGACCCGCAGGGCGCGGTGCTGTCGATCTGGCAGGCCAAGGACAACATCGGCGCCGGACTGGTCAACGTTCCCGGCGCGCTGGCGTGGAACGACCTGCTCTCACCCGACGTCGAGGCGTCGGCCGCGTTCTACCGCGAGCTGTTCGGCTGGGACGTCGCCGAGATGGAGGGCGCGGGCGGCCAGTACTGGTCGATCGCCAACGACGGCCGGCCCAACGGCGGCATGATGCCGATGCCCGAAGGCGGGCACCCGGCCTGGAACCTCTACTTCGCCTGCGAGGACGTCGACGCGACCGTCGCCCAGGCGGGCGAGCTCGGCGCCAGGACGATCATGCCTGCGGCGGACGTGCCCAACGGCGGTCGCTTCGCGATCCTCGGCGATCCGAGCAACGCCGTGTTCAGTGTTGTGTCCGGGCAGATGGACCCGTAGAGCGGGCCGCTCTGAAACCAGGCGAAGGTGAAGCAGCCCAGGCCGACGATCGCCGCCGCGATCCCGTGCTTGACGTGGTGATGGGAGGAGCCCGCCTCGTGGCCCGGGATGAACGACGGCAGCGCGCTCGCGCTGTCGACGAAGTAGAGGGCGGCGAGGGCGAGCAGGGCGACGCCGAGAATCACGGCCGGGACGATGAGCGAGCGGTTCTTGGTCATGGCGTCGCCCATCGTGGTGAGCGTTCATGAAACGGCGGTGAAAGGCTCTCCGTTCGGGGAGGGCAGCGCGATCCAGACGTCGGCGCCGCCCGTGGGTCCGTTGCCGGCGTGCGCGCTGCCGCCGTGCGCGGCGGCGATCGCCGCGACGATCGCCAGCCCCAGGCCGGAGCCGGGACGGCGCTCGCCGTCGCCGCGCGCGAAGCGATCGAAGGCGCGGGGGATGAAGCCGGGGGCGAAGCCGTCGCCCTCGTCGCGGACGTGCACCTCGACACCGCCGTCGGCGGCGCGGGCACCGAGGCGCACGGCGCCCGCGCCGTAGCGCAGGGCGTTCTCCACGAGGTTCTCGAGCGCCTGGCGCAGGCGTTCGGCGTCGGCGTAGGCGACGAGCGGCGGCCCGCTCTCGACCACCAGCGTCCGCCCCGCCGCGGCGGCGGCGACGGCGAACGAGGCCGCGACCGTCTCCATGACCTCGTGCACGGCCAGCGGCCCGGGCCGGATCGTGAGGCTGTCGTCGTCCAGGCGCGCGAGGGTCAGCAGCTCCTCGGCGAGCGCGACGAGGCGGTCGGTCTCCTCCGTCGCGGAGGCGACGACGCGCCGGAGCTCCGCGCGATCGGGGTCGCCGGCCGCCGCGAGCTCGAGCTCGCCCTTGAGGATGGCCAGTGGGGTGCGCAGCTCGTGGCTGGCGTCGGCGACGAACGCGCGCTCGCGCCGCCGCGCATGGGCCATCCGCGCGAGCATCGCGTTCAGGGTCTCTCCCAGGCGGCGGATCTCGTCGCGCGCCTCGGGCAGCGGCAGGCGGGCGTCGGGATCGGCGGCGGAGATCGTCGCCGCCCGCCGGCGCATCGTCTCGACGGGGCGCAGCGCGCCGGAGGCCAGTGCGTAGCCGGCGAGCGCGGCGAGCGCCAGCGCGAGCGGGCCGCCGATCAGCAGCGCGCCCGTGAGGACGTCGAGCGCGTGCTCGCGCTGGGGCAGGTCGGCGCCGACGACGACGACGCGCCGGGCCGCGCCGACCGGCTCGGCGAGGACGCGCAGGCTCTCGCCACGGTCGTGCACGATCCGCCGGCGCTGGGCGTCGCGCAGCTCGCCGGCGCTCAGGAGCGGGCGCCGCGCCGACGGCGTCGCGGCCACGATCCGGCCTCCGGCGTCGACGACCTGGACGACGTCGCCGATCTGCCCGGCGGGCAGCGCGGGCGTGCGCAGCAGCGCGGCGGGGTCGCCGCTGCGCGCGACGGCGGCGACGTCATGGGCGCGCAGCGCCAGCGCGTCGTCGATGCCCTGGTCGATTCCCGCTCTGGTGTGCAGGAACAGGAAGACGCACACGATCGCCAGCACGAAGGCCATGACGCCCGTGTAGGCGAGCGTCAGCCTGACCCTCAGGGGCAGCGAGCTCAGGATCTGCTCGGGGGAACGCATAGCCGGTAGCCCACGCCGCGCACCGTCTCGATCGAGTCGGTGCCGAAGGGGCGGTCGATCTTGTCGCGCAGCAGGCGCACGTAGGCGTCGACCACGTTGGAGCGCTGCTCGTAGCTCTCGTCCCAGACCCGCTCGATGAGGGCGAAGCGCGAAAGGACCTCGCCGGGCCGGCGCATGAACGCCTCCAGCAGCGCGTACTCCTTGGCCGACAGGGCCAGCGGGCTGTCGCCGCGCCAGGCCTCCCGGCGCGCGGGATCCAGGCGCAGCTCGCCGACCGCCAGGACGGCCGGGCGCTCGGGGGCGCCCCGGCGCACCAGCGCGCGCAGGCGCGCCGCGAGCTCGGCGAGCGAGAAGGGCTTGACGAGGTAGTCGTCGGCCCCGCCGTCGAGGCCCTCGACCCGATCGGCGATCGCGTCGCGCGCCGTGAGCATGAGCACCGGGGCCCAGACCTCCTCGGCGCGCAGGCGGCGGCAGGTCTCGAACCCGTCGATGCCGGGCAGGTTCACGTCGAGGACGACGGCGTCGTAGGCGACGGACCCCGCGCGCCAGAGGGCGTCCTCGCCCGTCTCGCACAGGTCGACGGCGTGGCCCTCGGCCCGCAGCGCGCGGGCGATCAGGGCGCCGAGCTTGGGCTCGTCCTCGACGACCAGGAGGCGCATCGCCGATCCGAGTATGCCTCAACCTCCGAGCGCGAAGATCACCGTGCACGTCACGCCGGCGCCGATGCAGTAGTAGCCGAAGGACGTCAGGCGGTTGGTCTCGAGGTAACGCAGCAGGAAGCGCACCGCGACGTAGGTCGCGACCGCCGCGCACACCGCGGCCACGAGCGCGGGGCCGCGCACCCCGTCGCCCTTGTGGCCGAAGAGGTCGGGCAGCTTCAGCAACGCGGCGGCGCCGATGATCGGCGTGGCGAGCAGGAAGCCGTAGCGCGCGGCGTCCTCGTTGGAGAGCCCGACGAGCAGGCCGCCGCCCATCGTCACGCCCGAGCGCGAGATGCCAGGGATCAGCGCCGTCGCCTGCGACGTGCCCACCGCGATCGCCTGGCGCCAGCTCAGTCGCGCGATCCGCTCGTCGCTGCGGGCGACGTCCTCGCCGAAGACCGGCGCGCTGCGGCGCAGGCGCTCGAAGGCGAGCAGCAGCACGCCGTTGAGGGTCAGGAAGGCGGCGGCCGAGGGGGCGGACG
The DNA here is from genome assembly GCA_963742125.1 of uncultured Actinomycetes bacterium. GTDB lineage: Bacteria > Actinomycetota > Thermoleophilia > Solirubrobacterales > Solirubrobacteraceae > JAOPZW01. The sequence continues at coordinate 128,172 of CAVUKO010000002.1, forward strand.
CGAAGAGCGAGCGCAGCGGATGCTCGAGCAGCAGCCCGAGGATGCCGGCCGGGATGGTGCCGACGACGAGCAGCCAGCCCAGGCGGGCGTCGGTGTCATCGGGCGCGATCTCGCGGTCGCGCAGCGAGCGCAGCAGCCCGGCGACGATCCGCCGCCAGTCGTCGAAGAAGATCCCCAGCAGCACGAGCGCGGTGGCGAGGTGCGTCGCGACCAGGAAGGTCAGGAAGTAGTCGTCGTTCTGGTGGATGTCCCAGCCGAAGAGCCGCGGGAGGATGACGGCGTGGCCCAGGCTCGAGATCGGGAAGGGCTCGGCGACGCCCTGCAGCAGGCCCAGGACGATGGCCTGGACGTAGGAGATCGGGTGCACCGCGGCGAAGCTACGGCGCTTTCATGAAACGGCCGTGAAAGGCCGTCCGTGCGTCTAGGTGCCGACGCCCGCGACCACCGACGTCGTCCAGTCGATGACGCTCGACGGCTTGACGACGTGGCGCTGCATGCCCAGCTCCTTGGGCTCGAGGCCGAGGGCGAGGCCGACGAGCTGGGGGAGGTGCAGGACCGGCATGTTGAGCTCGCGGCCCACCGTGCGCTCGGCCAGCGGCTGCTGGAGGTCGAGGTTGAGGTGGCACAGCGGGCACGGCGTGACGAGGCAGTCGGCGTCGGCGTCGACGGCGTCGCCCAGGTGGCGGCCGGCCTGCTTGAGCGAGGCTTCCTTGTTCATCGTGATGATGGGAAAGCCGCAGCACTTGTGCGAGCCGGCGTACTCGATGACCGTGCCGCCGAGCGTCTCGATGACCTGGGCGAGGTAGGTGTCGCGCGGGCGCTCGACGGCGTCGATGCCCAGCCGGTCGACCGGGCGCACGATGTAGCAGCCGTAGAACGGGCCGACCTTGAGGTCGGTCAGCGGGCGCTTGACGCGCGAGCGCAGCTCGTCGAGGCCGATCTCCTCGACCAGCAGCCACAGGAAGTTCTTGTTGTCGAGGCCCTTCTCGTAGGTGAGCCCCTCGGCCGAGAGCGTCTCGTTGACGTGCGCGCGGTACTCCGCGTTGGCGTCCAGGCGCTCCTGGCACTCGCTCTGCGCGCCCTGGCAGGTCGAGCAGATGTTCATCATCAGCTCGGCGCCGTCCACGTTCTGGGCGAGCGCGAAGGTGCGTGCGTTGAGCGTGTCGGCCAGCTCCTGGTTGTGCTCGGCGATGACGCCGGCGCCGGTGCAGCAGGCGCGATCGAGCTCGACGAGCTCGATGTCGAGCAGCGGCGCGACCAAGGCCATCGAGCCGTGCAGCTCGGGCGTGAAGCCGCGACTCACGCAGCCGGGCCAGTAGGCGACCCTCATGCCGGCGCCTCCTCGACGTCCTCGTCGTATCCCGAGATGTACAGGTTCAGCTCGACGCGCTCCTCGCGTCCCTCGACCGTGTCGTAGATCCGCTTCACCTGCTTGAGGTCGTCCTTGGGGAGCTTGTGGGGCTTGAGCGCACCCATGGGGGTGACCTTGCGGCGCAGCAGGGCCTTGGTGATGACCGGCAGCGAGTCGATGAGCTCCAGCGCGGACGGCGGCGCGAACTTGCCGAAGAAGCTGTTGCCGCCGTAGGAGCGCGGCAGCAGCTCGGCCTCGAACAGCAGGCCGTTGTCGTGCACGAGGCTGACGAAGGCCTTCTCGTGGCGCTTGCCGTTGTTGCGGTCGTTGATGTCGTGGTCATCACCGGCGCGGCGGCGCAGGCGCATGATCTGGCTCATCGGGGCCACGCCCTTGGGGCAGGCCTCGATGCACTTGAAGCAGTGGGTGCAGTCGTAGATTCCGTGCGGATCCTCGGCGAGGTCCTTCAGGCGCTCGAACTGCTGGGCATCGCGCGGGTCGCCGACGAAGCGGTAGGCCTTGGCCAGGGCGGCCGGACCGATGAAGAGCGGGTCGACCTCCATCGACAGGCAGTCGCTCACGCAGGCGCCGCACTGGATGCAGGCCATCGACTGCGTCACGTCGATCATCGACTCGCGCGGGACGATGTACTCGCGCTCGGGGATCGGCTCCTTGTTGACGAGCCACGGCGTGACGCGCTGGATCTTCTTCCAGTGGACCGCGTCCATGTCCACGATCAGGTCCTTGATGACGGGCATGTTGCCCATCGGCTCGACCTCGATGACGCCGTCGCGCGAGGAGGCCAGGGCCTTGTCGAGATGGGTGTGGCAGGCCAGGCCGGGCTGGCCGTTGACGCGGACGCCGCATGAGCCGCAGATCGCCGCCCGGCACGAGCAGCGGATGCCGATGGAGCCGTCGAAGCGCGCCTTGGCCTGCAGGATCCCTTCGAGCACCGAGCGATGCGGCCCGAGCTGGATGGTGTGCTCCTCCCAGTACGGCGCGTCGCCGGACTCCGGGTCGAAGCGGCGCAGGCGCAGGGTGAAGTCCTGGGGCGGCTTGTGGGCTTCGGCCACTAGTACTTCCTCTCTTCGGGCTGCCACTGGGTGATGGTCACGGGCGAGTAGGAGACCTCGGGCACGTCGTCCCCGTTGCGGCCGATGTCGATGTGCTTGAGCCACACCTCGTCGTTGCGCTCGGGGTAGTCGGTGCGGAACTGCGCGCCGCGCGACTCCTTGCGCTCGATCGCGGCGACGACCGTCGCCTCGGCGCAGTCGAGCATGAAGCTCAGCTCGAGGGCGCCCAGCACGTCCTGGTTGAAGACGGTGCCGCGGTCGTCGATGTAGGCGGTCTTCGCCTCCTCCTTGAGGCGGCGCACGATCTCGTGGGCGTTGCGCAGCCCCGTCTCGTCGCGGAAGACGGCGACGTTGCGGTTCATCTCGACGCCGAGCTCCTCCTTGATCTCCGACACGCGCCGGCCGGTGCGCTCGCGGGCGATGACGTCTTCGATCTCTGCCGCGTCGCGGCGCAGCTGGTCGTCGCCGATCGAGGGCATCGCCATGGCCGAGGCGCGGGCGGCGGCGTGCTCGCCCGAGCGGCGCCCGAAGATCAGCGTGTCGAGCAGCGAGTTGGCGCCCAGGCGGTTGCCGCCGTGGACCGAGACGCAGGCCACCTCGCCGGCGGCGTAGAGACCGGGGATCGGCGTCGCGCCGTTGATGTCGGTCTTGACGCCGCCCATGATGTAGTGCTGGCCCGGGCGGATCTCGATCGGCTCGCGCGTGATGTCGGTGCCGGCGAAGTCGCGGCCGATGTTGACGATCTCGCGCAGGGCCTCGAGCACGCGCTTGCGGTCGACGACGGTGATGTCGAGGTAGATGCCGCCGCCGCCCTCGCCGACGCCGCGACCCTCGTTGATCTCGGTCTGCTCGGCGCGCGAGACGACGTCGCGCGAGGCCAGCTCCATCTTGTTGGGCGCGTACTTCTCCATGAAGCGCTCGCCGTCGGAGTTGAGCAGGTGGGCACCCTCGCCGCGGGCGCCCTCCGTGATCAGGAAGCCGTTCTCGGCCAGCGTCGTCGGGTGGTACTGGATCATCTCCATGTCCATCAGCGGCGCGCCGACCCGATAGGCCTGCGCGATGCCGTCACCCGTGCAGATGAGCGCGTTGGTCGTCGGCTTGTAGCACTGCCCGGCCCCGCCGGAGGCGAGGATCACGTTCTTGGCGGCGAAGGTCTCCATGCGCCCGGAGCGGATGTCGCGCGCCACGACGCCCACGCACGCGCCGTCGTCGTCGAGGACGAGCGAGGTGACGAACCACTCCTCGAAGCGATCGATGCGATCGGAGTACTTGAGGATCTGCTCGTAGAGCACGTGCAGCATCGCCTGGCCGGTGATGTCGGCGACGTAGGCGGTGCGGTTCATGGAGGCGCCGCCGAACGCGCGCAGGTCGAGCTCGCCCGACTCGTTGCGGTGGAAGGTGACCCCGATGTGCTCGAGGTGCATGACCTCACCGGGCGCCTCGCTGCACATGATCTCGATGGCGTCCTGGTCGCCCAGGAAGTCCGAGCCCTTGACGGTGTCGAACGCGTGCGAGCGCCAGTCGTCGGCGGGGTTGATGGCGGCGTTGATCCCGCCGGCCGCCGCCACCGAGTGCGAGCGCACCGGGTGGACCTTGCTCAGCAGCGCCACCGAAGCCCCCGCGTCCGCGGCGGCCAGCGCCGCGCGCTGGCCGGCGAGGCCTGCGCCGATGATGAGGACGTCGTGTGCAGGCATGCTGCTTGGAGTCTATGGACCAGGGGTCTCCGACGGCGTCTGGCGGCGGTTTGCGGCCAGGGCATCGAGGGGTGTGAGCCGTTGCGGAGACTTGTTGCGTTTGCGGGGTCCCCTGTCGCAGGTGGGCTGGGATGCTCGGGGGGTGTGCGCCTTAAGCGACACCACGCGTCGCAAATGCAGCACACCCCCCAATGCGGCGCTGGCAGAGCTAGCTCGGCGGCAATGGGGAGTGGTGTCGCTGGCGCAGTTGCGGGCGTTGGGGCTCGGGCCGCGCGGGGCGCAGCATCGCGCCCAAACGGGTCCGCTGCAGCGGGTGCATCGCGGCGTCTACGCCGTCGGCGGGTCGGTTCTACCGCGCGAAGGGCGCTGGTTGGCGGCGGTGCTGGCCTACGGGGCGGGCGCGGTGCTCAGTCACGTCAGCGCGGCGGTGCACTGGAATCTCTTGCGCTACGACGCGCCGCGCCCGGAGGTCACCGCTCCGGCGTCTCGGCGCAAGGTCCCGGGGATCCGCCTGCACCGTTCGCGTTGCCTCGATGCCCAGGACACCACGCACCATCAAGGGATCCCGGTCACGACGGTGCACCGCACGCTGCTGGACATCGCCGCCGACGCCCCAGACCATCACCTCGAGCGAGCGCTGGCGCAGGCCGAACGCCTGCAGCTCTACGACCACACCGCGATCACCGAAGCGATCGCCAGAGCCAACGGCCACCGCGGCACCGGGCGCCTGGCCAAAGCGATCGCGAGCGACCCGCAGTGGTTGCGCAGCGAGCTGGAGATCCGCATGCGCAAGCTCGCCCGCGAGCACGGCCTGCCGCAACCCGAGTGCAACACCTCCCTCGACGCCCCCGACCACCCAGGCCTCGAGGCCGACTTCTACTTCCCGACCCACCACCTCGTCGTGGAGACCGACGGCTGGGACACCCACAAGACGACGACACGCCTTCGAAGATGACCGCGCCAAGGACGCCGCCCTCACCGCCGCGGGCTACACCGTGCTGCGCTTCACCTGGCGCCAGCTCAGAGACGACCCCCACACCGTCGCCGACCGCCTCAAAGCGGTCATGCGACGCGCCCAGGCGCCGCCGCCGCAAGCGCTCGCCGGACCTGCTCGAGCGTGACCACGCCGCGCAGGCGGTCGTCGCGGTCGATGACCATGAGCGCGCCGAGCGAGCGCAGGCCCTCGGAACCCATGAGCTGCTCGATGGGGGTGTCGTCGTGGACGCGGAAGGCCTCGTCGCCGTCCGCGTCGACCACGTCGGCGACGACCAGGGCGGGGCGCCCGTCCTCGACGGCGCCGTCGACGCGGTGCTGGTGCAGCAGGCCGAGAAAGCGACCCGAGGTCGCGTCGGCGACCGGGAACCACGGCCAGCGGTAGCGCAGGAAGAACTCGTCCTGAGCCTCCAGCACGGTGGTGTCGCCGGGCACCCACACCGGCTGGGTGTCCATGACGTCGGCCACGGTCACGCCTTCGAGGCGCTCGGAGAAGCGGCTCGAGACGACCGCGCCGGTCGCGGACTGCCCCAGGAACCAGCCCATGAGGATCCACCAGATCCCGCTGCCCGCGTCACCGCGGACGAGCAGGACGATGCCCAGCCCCATGAGGATGTAGGAGAAGGCCTGACCCAGGCGTGCGGAGAAGCGCGTGCCGCGGTTGCGGTCGCCGGTGATCTTCCACGCGATCGCCTTGGCGATGCGCCCGCCGTCGAGTGGGAAGGCGGGGATCAGGTTGAAGACGAAGAGCCCGACGTTGACCAGGGCCAGCCAGCCCAGCACGGCGAGCTCGGGCCCCGGATCGTCGCGCAGGAACAGGGCGTCCACGAAGTCGTCGCTGCCGCCGGCCAGGATCCCGCCCGCGCAGGCGAGGACCACGATGAGCGCCGTGACCGCCGGCCCGGCCGCGCTCACGCGGAACTCCTCGCCCGGTGACTCGGTGTCACGGGTGAGCTTGGCGATGCCGCCGAAGAACCACAGGTCGATCCCGGCGATCCCGATTCCGTTGCGCAGGGCGACCCACGCGTGGCCGAGCTCGTGCAGCGTGAGCGACAGGAAGAAGAGGAACACGGAGACGACGGCCATGAGGTAGCCGGTCGTCTGGCCGTACTGGTCGTCGTAGGCGGTCGACAGCCAGACGATGAAGATCAGCGCGACGACGAACCAGCTCGGGCTCGCGCCGATGCGGATCCCGAAGACCCGTGCGAGCTGGATCGACCCTGTGCGCATTCACACACATGGTGGCAGGCGTGCTCAAGGCGGCGCGCCGCGCGCCGACTCACTGGCTATGCGCCTTCCCCCCCACCGCATGCCTCGGCTCCGCAACGTGCGTCTCTCGGTCAAGCTCGGCCTCAGCTTCGGCGCGATCCTCGCGCTGACCGCCGCGATCATCGCGGTCGACGTCGACAACGTCAAAGGCCTCGAGAGCGCGCACAACCGTGTGACCAAGGGCGTGGTGCCGCGCGTCATCGCCGCACAGCGGGCCGAGGCGGCCTTCGCCGACCTCCACTTCGCCCAGACGTCGATGGTGCTCACCGGCGGCAAGACGCGCGCGGACGAGATGGACGACCTCGCTGTCGCAAACCAGGCCGTCGCTGCCCTGCGCAAGACCGACCGCGACGCCGGCTCGGCGAAGCGCGTGGCCCTGGTCACCGACGCCATCAAGACGTGGAACATCCTCGACGCCAAGCTCTACGCCGCCGTCAAGCGCGGCGACACCGGCTACGCGGAGCAGACCGTCGCCGGCTACGCGGACGCCGCGGCCGACAACGTGATCACCGCCATCGAGCGCTACATCACGCAGGCCAACCGCGACCGTGCGCAGGCCGATGAGCGCTTCGCCACCCTGGAGAGCACGACCAGGCGCTCGAGCATCGTCATCGGCGTGCTGGCCCTGCTGGCCGCGCTGGGCCTCGCCGTCGGGCTCGCACGCCACCTCGGCCGGCGGCTGCGCGCCGTCTCGCAGGCCGCCGAGGCGCTCGCCCACGGCGACGTCGACCACGTGCTCTCCGTGAGCGGCCGCGACGAGGTCGGGCGCACCGCCGACTCTCTGTCCACGATGGTCGAGCATCTGCGCAAGCTGGCCTGCGCCGCCGACACCGTGGCCGCGGGCGATCTGACCGTCGACGTGCAGCCGCGCTCCGAGCGCGACCGCCTCGGCGCCGCCTTCGCCGGCCTCGTCGCCGAGCTACGCGCCGCCGTCACGCAGATGTCGCGCTCGGCCACCAGCGTCGCCGGGGCCTCCGAGCTCGTCGCATCCTCTTCGGCGGACGCCGGCCGTGCGGTCGAGGAGATCGCACGCGCTCTGGGCGACGTCGCCTCCGGCGCCGAGCGTCAGGTGCGCTCGGTGACCTCCGCGCGCACCACGACCGAGCAGGTCGCAGGCGCCACCACCGCCTCCGCGCACGACGCCCACGAGACCTCCCGCGCCGCCGACGACGCCCGCGCCGCCGCCGGCGTCGGCGCCGAGACCGTCGCACGCGCCACCGAGGCGATGGCCGCCGTGCGCGACGCCTCGGCCGAGGCGGGCCAGGCCATCCGCGACCTGGGCGCCAAGAGCCAGCGCATCGGCGGCATCGTCGACACCATCACCGCGATCGCCGAGCAGACCAACCTGCTGGCCCTCAACGCCGCCATCGAGGCGGCGCGCGCCGGCGAGCAGGGCCGCGGCTTCGCCGTCGTGGCCGAGGAGGTCCGCAAGCTGGCCGAGGAGTCGTCGGCCGCCGCGAAGTCGATCTCGACCCTCGTCAGCGAGATCCGCAGCGAGACCGAGCGCACCGTCACCGTGGTCGAGGCCGGCGCCGAGCGCGGCGAGCTCGGCGCGAGCACCGTCGCCGAGGCGCGCGACGCCTTCACGCGCATCGCTGCCAGCATCGAGGTCGTCTCCGAGCGCGTCAGCCAGGTCTCGGCCGCCGTCGAGCAGATCGCCGAAGGGGCCGCGCAGGTCTCCGACGACATCGGCGAGGTGGCGAGCGTCGCCGAGCAGTCCTCGGCCACCGTCCAGCAGGTCTCGGCCTCCGCCGAGGAGACCAGCGCGTCGACCCAGCAGATCGCGCTCTCCGCCCAGGACCTGTCGCGCACCGCCCGCGAGCTCGACGAGCTCGTCGGGCGCTTCACGCTCTGAGGGGTGCCGGAGGCGGCCATCGCGCGCAAGCGGTGCTGGCACCAGGCGCGCCGCCGAAGGCGGGTCCCCCCGGCCGGAGGCCGGACGATCTCATCTGTGCCTCTACACGGGCGGCGTGTGCCGCGCGACGATCGCCGCCGCGTCGACCCCCGGCGGCAGCGTGCCGTAGTGCAGCCCCGCGTCGCCGGCCAGGCGCGCGGCGCAGAAGGCATCGGCCACCGCCGGCGGGGCGTGGCGCACGAGCAGCGAGCCCTGCAGGCACAGGGCCATGCGCTCGACCACGCGCCGGGCGCGCGGCTCGATCGCCTCGAGGTCGTTGAACTCCGCGCGCGTGACCGCGGCGAAGCCATCCAGCCGCGGGTCGCCCCCGGCGGCCTCGTCGATCTCGGCGAAGAAGGCGTCGAACGCCTCTGGGCTGCGGGCCAGGGCGCGCAGGACGTCGAGGGCCATGACGTTGCCCGAGCCCTCCCAGATCGAGGCCAGCGGGGCCTCGCGATACAGGCGCGGCATCCCCGACGCCTCGACGAACCCGTTGCCGCCCAGGCACTCCAGTGCCTCGAAAGCGTGGCCGGGGGCGCGCTTGCAGACGTGGTACTTGGACACCGCGGTGGCCAGGCGCTTGAAGGCGTCGGCGCCCGGATCGGCGGGCGCCTCGTCGTAGGCGCGCGCGAGGCGCAGGGCGACCGCGGTCGCCGCCTCCGACTCGATGGCGAGGTCCGCGAGCACGTTGACCATGAGCGGCTGGTCGGCCAGGCGCTTGCCGAACGCGCTGCGGTGCGCGGCGTGCCACGTCGCCTGGGCGACCGCGGCACGCATCCCCGCCGCCGTCCCGATGACGCAGTCCAGGCGCGTGTGGTTGACCATCTCGATGATCGTCGGCACGCCGCGCCCGGGCTCGCCGACCAGGCGCGCGAGGGCGGCGCGCAGCTCGATCTCGCTGGAGGCGTTGGAGCGGTTGCCGAGCTTGTCCTTCAGGCGCTGCAGCTGGAAGCCCGTGTTGCGCGAACCGTCGGGCAGCACGCGCGGCAGCGCGAAGCAGGTGACGCCCTCGTCGGTCTGCGCGAGGACGAGGAAGAGGTCGCACATCGGCGCGCTGCAGAACCACTTGTGGCCGGTGAGCTCCCACCAGCCGTCGTCGCCCGCCAGTGCGCGCGTGGTGTTGGCGCGCACGTCGGAGCCGCCCTGCTTCTCGGTCATCGCCATGCCGCACAGCGCGCTGGCCTTCTCGGTGGCCGGCCTGAGCTCGGGGTCGTAGCTCGTGGCCGTCAGGCGCGGCACCCACTCCGCGGCGAGGTCGGGCTGCGTTCGCAGCGCCGGGACCGCGGCGAAGGTCATGGTGATGGGGCAGCCGAAGCCCGCCTCGGCCTGACCCGAGCAGACGTAGGTGGCCGCGCGCGCGACGTGGGCGCCGGGCTGGTCGGTGCGCCACGGCAGCGCGTGCAGCTCCTGCTCCACGCCGGCGCGCATGAGCGCATGCCAGGACGGGTGGAACTCGACCTCGTCGCGGCGGTGCCCGAAGCGGTCGTGGGTGTGCAGGACCGGCGGGTGCTCGTTGGCCTCGACGCCCCAGCGCATCGGCTCGCCGCCCCAGAAGGCGCCGGCGGCATGCAGGCGCTCTCGTGCCCATCCGCCGCCCTCGCGCTCGAGCGCCTCCTGCAGCGCCGCGTGGTCGGCGAAGAGGTTGCGGCCTTCCAGCGCCGGGACCTGGTTGAGGACCTCGTGGGTCGCGTTCGAGGCGATCAGCATCGGTGGTTCTCCTCGGTGACGGCGCGCAGGCAGAAGGTGACGAGGTCGGCGACGAGCGCGTCGGCGTCCACATCGTCCTCGATGGGGGAAAGGGGGCCGACGAGCGCCTCGCCCAGCGCGCCCACGAGGGCGGCGGCGGTGAGCTCGACGTTCTGGGGCGCCAGCTCGCCGGCAGCGACGCCGTCGCGCAGGACGCGGGCGAAGTCGGCGGCATAGGCCCGGCGGAAGGCGAGGCGCTCCGCCTCGACGGCCGGGTCGACGGGCTCGGCCAGCAGCGCCCAGGCCAGACGCCGCCCCCGCAGCGCGCGCCGCGCGAAGGTCTCGACGGCGGCGGCCAGCCGCTGGGACGCGGGGCCGCCGGCGGCCTGCGCTGCGGCGCGGGTCGCGTCGACCTCGCGCTGCGAGGCGCGCCGGAAGACCTCGGCGAACAGGTCGGCCTTCGACGGGAAGTGGCGGTACACGCTGCCGGTCGCCACGCCGGCGCCGGCGGCCACCGCGGCGACCTGCGCCTCGCGGTAGCCGCCCCGCGAGATGAGGGCGTGGGCCGCGTGCACGATCCGCTCGCGGGTCGCCGTGCGGTGGGCCTCGGTGCGTTGCGTGGAGCGATAGGCCACGTGAAGAAGTGAAGCACAGTTCAGCTCTTCACGCCAGGAGCGGGGTGATGCTCACCCCGTGGTCGAGATCAGGTCGTCGTCCGTCACCGGCAGATAGCAATCCAGCGCGTACGGTCCCTGGCCGGCGACCCAGGTCTGAAAACGGATCGGCGTGGTCTGGCCGTAGTACTTGCTCGTGCTGATGATCGAGACCTGGAAGTGCAGGTGCGCGCCGCACGAGCGCCCGGTGTTGTCGGCCTCCCCCACGACCGCGCCGCGGCCGATCTCCTGGCCGACCGTGAGCGGCACGGTGTCGGGCTTGAGGTGCACGTAGTACGCGTACGTGCCGTCCTGGTGGTCGATGCGCACGTAGTTGCCCGGCCCGTCGGCGTCGGGTGTCGCCGGGTCGCAGGGGTTGTAGTTCACCTTGAGGCCCTCGACGACGTCGCCCACCACGCCGCCGCGGGCGGCCCGGATCTCATCCCCGTCGACCAGCCCGAAGTCGAACGCGTACTGCTGCTCGTTGTTGTGGCTGAAGGCTCCGGGGCCGTTGCCCTGGTTGACGTTCTTCTGAACGTCGAACGGCCAGGGAGCCGTGTAGTAGCAGTCGGTCACGTCGCCGAAGCAGGAGGCGAGGCGGTCGGTGACGAGGTTGGGCAGCTTCGCGCTGTAACGGAACGGCCTGCCGCCGCGGGTGCCGACCACGCGCGGCCACAACAGCCCGGCATAGTGGTCGACCCCGAAGCTCTCCAGGGGGAACAGGACGCCGTCGAAGCCGTAGAAGACCTTCGACCACAGCGCCCACGTCTCGCCCTGCTTGACGAGCACGATCGGCCCGGTGGCCTGGTTGCCGGTCGGCTTGAAGCCCTCGCCCTCGAAGGTCGCCGACGCGGGCAGGCTGGAGTGCGTGCCGGTCAGACCCGCGACGATCGCCGACGCCGGGGCGTCGACGTCCAGGCCGAACACTGTCTTGTCGTACACGGCCTTCGCGTAGACACCCTGCTGGAGGATCCGCGCCGAGTACTCCGTCGTGCCCAGTTCGACCACGGGGCACGGGAACGATGCGGCCGCACGCGCCGGCTTGGAGGGTCCCGTGGGCGGGCAGTTGCTGCCCTGGCGGCGCTCGTGCACGACGAGCTTCCACAGGGTGGCGCTGCTCACCCCGGGCAGGGCCACGGGCGGATCGTTGGTCGAGAGGTCGTCGGCGACGGGCACGACGAGCGATCCGGACACGAGCTCGATCGCCAGGCTGTAGCGCCCGGTCGCGCCCGCGCACTTCGGGGAGGCCGCCACCTTGGCTCCGGCCTCCAGCCACAACCGGCCGTTCGCGCGATAGCCGAGCGGATCGTGGAGGACCGGACTGGGCTTGTCGAAGTCCTGAACGGGCGCGATGCGCAGCTTCATGCACGGCACCTTGGTCAGGGTGTCCGCGACGCCGCTCGCGGCCTGCGGGGTGACGGAGGTCACGAGGTCGGGCCCGCCCTTGACCCTGCGGGCGGCGAGCTTCACGACGCCCTGCTCGGCGATGCGGTTCCCGAAGCGACGCCGCGGGAGCAGGAAGCGCTTGGAGCCCAGCCAGAGCAGGCCGGCCGCGTCGTCGACCTTCGTGATGCGCCCGCGTACGACGGTCTTGCGCCCGAGGGCGGCGCAGGCCGCGCCGTAGGCCTTCTGCGCGTCCGTCGCGTCCGCGACGGCCGCGTCGATGAGGAGCAGGCGCAGGTGCAGCTCGGCCCATCGCACGTCCTTGCCGGCCGTATCCCCGAAGGCGGGCGCCAGCTGCTCGGCCATGACCTTCGCCTGAAGCCCGCCGATCAGCTTGGCGGCGCTCTGCGCCGCGCCCTTCAGGGTGCGCACGCCGCCGCGCACGCCGCGTGCTCCCGGGCAGACATCGCCGGTCGCGGCGTCAGCGGCGCCCTGCTCGATGCGCCGCAGCCCGCTCGCCAGCTGCGCGCCGGCGCCACCCAGACCCGGGACTCTTCGCAGCCCACCGCGTGCAGCGGCGATCGTCTCGTGCAGCGGCCCGAGCACCCCGGCGCCGTGGAGCACCACGTCGAGGGTGCCACAGCCGTTGGCGCGCACCTTGACGCCGCTCGGAGTCCCGGGGCATGCGTCGGCTGCGTTCAGCACGCCGTCGCGATCGCCATCTGCGCCGGCGGTGCCCAGCGGCCGGGGCGGCGGCCTGGGCGTGAAGGCCGCCTTGACGAACGTCGGCCCGGCGATCTGCGGCGCGCACGTCGCCGCGCCCGAGCAGGCGCCCTCCCAGCCCGCGAAGTCGTAGCCGGGCACCGCCGTGGCCTCGAGCGCGGCGACCGTGCCGGGTGCGTAAAAGCCGACGCAGGTCCCCGGGCAGGCGATCCCCGTGCCGGCCACGCTGCCGCCCGCGGTGACCGCCACCGTCAGCGGTTGCATGCCCGGCGGCGTCGGCTGGGGTTGCGGCGGCGCGGGCCCGAAATGCGCCGAGACCACCTTCGCCCCGTTCATCACCACCGTGCAGGTGCCGGTCCCCGAGCACGCGTCGCCCCAGCTCTCCAGCCGCTGGCCGGGCGCGGGCGTCGCGGTCAACAGCACCATCTGCGGCTGCCGGCCCGAAGGCGGATAGGGCGCCGTGCACACCGGCGGGCAGTCGATGCCACGCGGCGCGCTCGTGACCTTGCCGTCGCCCGTCACACGGACGGTCAGCAGCGGCGTTCCGGACTGCGCCGGACTGTTGGCGGCACCCGCCAGCAGTGCTCCGGTCACGATCGCGACCACGACGGACGCTCTGGTCACGCAGCGACGCTACAGCCTGTAGGAGCGCCGGGCAACGGCACGCCACTCGGCGCCCTCGCGGCTCCGTCTGGCCGCCCCCGCCGGCGCCGATCACTAGCCTGCCGCGCTCACCTCCAGGAGACCTCAATGGCGAAGATCACAGTCAAGAACCCGATCGTCGAGCTCGACGGCGACGAGATGACACGGATCATCTGGCAGTTCATCAAGGACCAGCTGATCCTGCCCTATCTCGACGTCGAGCTCGAGTACTACGACCTCTCCATCGAGAGCCGCGACGCGACCGACGATCAGATAACGGTCGACGCCGCCAACGCCATCAAGCGCCACGGCGTCGGCGTCAAGTGCGCGACGATCACCCCCGACGAGGCGCGTGTCGAGGAGTTCGGCCTCAAGGAGATGTACCGCTCACCCAACGGGACGATTCGCAACATCCTCGGCGGGGTCATCTTCCGCGAGCCGATCGTCATCTCCAACATCCCGCGGCTCGTGCCGGGGTGGACGAAGCCGATCATCATCGGCCGCCACGCGTTCGGCGATCAGTACCGCGCCACCGATCTGGTCGTGCCCGGCGAGGGCACGCTGACGCTGACCTTCACGCCCAAGAACGGCAGCGACCCGATCGAGCTCAACGTGTACGACTTCCCCGGTGGCGGCGTCGCGATGGCGATGTACAACCTCGACGACTCGATCCGCGACTTCGCGCGCGCCTCGATGCGCTACGGGCTGGATCGCGGTCTGCCCGTCTACCTCTCGACCAAGAACACGATCATGAAGCGCTACGACGGGCGCTTCAAGGACCTGTTCGAGGAGATCTTCGACGCCGAGTTCAAGGATGACTTCGAGGCTGCCGGACTCACCTACGAGCACCGGCTCATCGACGACATGGTGGCCGCGGCCCTGAAGTGGGAGGGGGGCTACGTATGGGCCTGCAAGAACTACGACGGCGATGTGCAATCCGACACCGTGGCGCAGGGCTTCGGGTCGCTGGGTCTGATGACCAGTGTCCTCATGACGCCCGACGGGCAGACGGTCGAGGCCGAAGCGGCCCACGGCACCGTCACCCGCCATTTCCGCCAGCACCAGCAGGGCAAGCCGACTTCCACCAATCCGATCGCCTCGATCTTCGCGTGGACGCGCGGCCTGAACCACCGTGGGCGCATGGACGCCACGCCGGACGTCGAGCGCTTTGCCGACACCCTCGAGCGCGTGTGTGTCGAGACGGTCGAGAGCGGAAAGATGACCAAGGACCTCGCCCTGCTCGTGGGCGATGATCAGCAATGGCTCACCACCCAGGAGTTCCTGGGCGCGATCGACGAGAACCTGCAGAAGGAGATGAACGCCTAGATGGCAACCCGTGTCGTAGTCACCGGCGCCGCCGGTCAGATCGGCTACGCGATCCTGTTCCGCATCGCCTCCGGCCAGCTGCTCGGGCCTGACGAGGAGGTGCAGCTGCGCCTGCTGGAGATCCCCGATGCAGTGAAGGCGGCCGAGGGGACCGCGCTCGAGCTCTTCGACTGCGCCTTCCCGCTGTTGCGCGACATAGAGATCTCAGACGACGCCAACACCGCCTTCGACGGCGCCAACGTCGCGCTGTTGATCGGCGCCCGGCCGCGCTCGAAGGGGATGGAGCGCGCCGACCTGCTCGAGGCCAACGGGGCGATCTTCAAGCCCCAGGGCGAGGCGCTCAACGCTCACGCCGCCGACGACGTGCGCGTCCTCGTGGTCGGCAACCCCGCCAACACCAATGCGCTCATCGCGATGAGCAACGCGCCGGACATCCCGAGCGAGCGCTTCGGCGCGATGACGCGCCTGGACGAGAACCGCGCGGTCGCCCAGCTCGCCCAGAAGCTGGACGTCGGAGTGCGCGACGTCGAGGACCTCGTGGTCTGGGGCAATCACTCACCGACGATGTTCCCCGACCTGTTCAACGCGAAGGTCAACGGCAACCGAGCCGTCGACCAGGTCGACATGGACTGGTACGAAAACGAGTACATCCCGCGCGTGGGCAAGCGCGGCGCCGAGATCATCGAGGCGCGCGGCGCATCGTCCGCCGCGTCGGCCGCCAACGCCGCCATCGACTGCATGCGCGACTGGGTCGCCGGCGCCGACGGGCTGCGCTCGATGGGCGTGCGCTCAGGCGGTCAGTACGGCGTGGAGGAAGGCCTCATGTCGTCGTTCCCGTTGCGCTTCAGCGGCGGGAATTACGAAATTGTGGAGGGTCGAGAAGTCGGCGACTTCGCGCAGGCCAAGATCGACGCCACCGTGAACGAGCTCAAAGAGGAGCGCGACGCGGTGCGGGCGCTGGCCCTGGTCTAATCGATAAACAGATTTGAGTAAAAATAGAGGCGCCCTCTAGGCCGCCTCGCGCGGGTGCCAGCCGCGCCCCTCCTTGCGCACGAGCCCGTCCTTCTGCAGGGAGGGCAGCACGCGGTAGAGGTAGTTCTGCTGGATCCCCATCGCCTCGGCGATCTCCGGGATGGTGATGCCGGGGCGCGTGCGCACCAGCTCGAGCGCCTGCTTGGAGCGCGTGCCGCTGCCCCGCGGGCGTCCGCGGCGCCGAGCGCCCGCAGCCGGGGCCGCGGCTGCCGCCCTGCGCTGTTGGCGGCGCTTGGGCGGCGGGCCGGCCGCACGGCTGCCCGCCGCAGGCACTCCACCCAGCGCGGCCGCGGCCGCCTCGAGGCGCTGGAACTCCTCCACCAGGGGACGCAGCTCCTTCAGCCGGGCGTCGATCTCACGTTTCTTCTCATCCAGGAAGTCAGCCATGGGTTAACAATCACACTATGGCGGCATTTCCGTCAAATTAGATTTGCAAGACGGCCGTCAGTGGCGTTCGGCCAGCGCCTTGAGCTTGCGCAGCGACGCGTCGGCCTCGCGGCGCGGCAGGCCGCCCACCAGCGCGCGGCTGGCCACCCGTCCCAGGGGGCCCAGCGGCGCCGTGAACTCGTTGCGATAGTCGAAATGCGTGCCGCCGTCGACCGGGGTGAGGCGGTACTCGGTCTCCGCATGAGAGCGCGCCGGGCCGCGGCCGTGCCATTCGGCGTGGCGAAACTCGTCGCAGGCGACGAGCTCCCAGTGGACCTTGAAGTTCACACCGCGCAGATGCAGCGTCTGTTCCATCGCGTAGCCCCTGCACAGCTCTCCGTCGTCGTGGCTGTGCAGGCGGCGGTGGATGGTCACCCACTCCGACAGGCAGTTGGGATCCATCGCCAGCGCCCACACCTTCTCGGGCGGCGCGGCGATGTCGATGCTGGTCACGACCTCGGTCACGATCGCGGCACGCTACCGCCCGGCCAGCTCCTCGACCGTCTCCCACTCGCGCAGGGCACGCTCGATCGCGGCGTTGAAACGGTGCAGGCGCACCCCGAAGAGCTCGGCGGCACGCTCGTCGCGGGGCAGCAGGTCGGCGGTGAGCGAGCCCATGAGCGGGCCGACGAGCCCGGGGTCCTCGCCCGTGATGGCGGCGGCCACACGGCTGCCGACGGCGGTCATCGTGACCGGCAGGTTGACGCGCGGGCGCCCGAGAAGCAGCGCGTCGCGGATGCGCTCGACGAGCTGCGCGAAGGTGACGGTGTCCGGGCCGGCGATGTCGAGCGACAGTGGACCGCGCACCGCGTCGCTGGTGCCGGCGCGCTCCAGGAAGGCCATCACGTCGCGCCCGTCGATGGGGCGCGTGCGATGCTCGCGCCAGGCGGGCAGCGGCATGACCGGCACGCGCTCGACGAGCCGCACGAGGAAGCGGAACGAGCGCGAGCGGGCCGAGACGACGATCGAGGCGCGCAGCGCGACGGCCTCGGGCGCCGCGCCCAGCAGCGCCTCCTCGACCTCCAGGCGGCTGGCCAGGTGCGGCGACGCCGGTGCGTCGGCGGGGACGAGGCCGCCCAGGTAGACCACCCGCCGCACGCCGGCGGCGCGGGCCGCCGCGGCGAAGCGCTGCGCGGCCTCGCGGTCGCGGTCGGCGAAGCTGCCTGCACCGTTGAGGGCCGTCTCCATCGAGTGAATGAGGAAGTAGGCGACCTCGATGCCGGCGAGCGCATCGTCGAGCCCGACCCCGGACACCGCGTCGCCGCGCACCACCTCGGCGACGCCCGTCGCGGTGACCCGAGCGGGGTCGCGGGCGAACGCGCGCACGGCGTGGCCGCCCCGCGCCAGGCGGGGGACGAGCTCGGCGCCGATGGCGCCGCTGGCTCCGGTGACGAGCACCTGCACGACAGACCAGGCTACGGCCGTCGCGCCGAGGGCGACCACTACCCTGGCCGCACGTGGAGCGCTACGACCTCGCCATCGTCGGGGCGGGCATCGTCGGCCTGGCCAGCGCGCGTGAGCTGCTCGCGCGCCGTCCCGGGCTGCGCGTGGCGGTGGTCGACGCCGCGGGCGAGGTGGGCACCGGGCAGACCGGCCACAACTCGGGGGTCATCCACGCCGGCATCTATTACAAGCCGGGATCGCTCAAGGCGCGGCTGTGCGTCGACGGCGCCGCGCGCCTGTACGCGTACTGCGAGCAGCACGGCATCGCCGTCGAGCGCTGCGGCAAGGTCATCGTCGCGCTGCACGAAGGCGAGCTCGAGCGCCTGGACGAGCTCGAGCGCCGTGGCCGGGCCAACGAGGTGCCCGGCCTGCGGCGCCTGCGCGCCGAGGAGATCGCCGAGCTCGAGCCCCATTGCGCGGGCATCGCGGGCCTGCACTCGCCCAACACGGGGATCGTCGACTTCGGCGCGGTGGCGCGCGCGATGGCCGACGACGTGCGCGGCGCGGGCGGCGAGCTGTTCCTCGGGCGCGCGGTGACGGGCGTCGCGCGGGCCAACGGCGCGGTCCGCCTGGAGGGCGCCGAGGTGGCCGCGCGCCACGCGATCTTCTGCGCCGGCGGCCAGGCCAGCCGCCTGGCGGTGGCGGCGGGCGCGCCGCAGGACCCGCGCATCGTCCCGTTCCGCGGGCAGTACCTGAGCCTGCGCCCGCACGCGCGCGGGCTGGTCAACGGGCTCATCTACCCGGTGCCCGATCCGGACCTGCCCTTCCTGGGCGTGCATCTCACGCGCCACATCTCGGGCGACGTGCTGCTGGGCCCGTCGGCGATGCTGGTCGGCGGCCTGCGCTGGCCGGGGACGTGGCGGGTGGCTCGGCGCTTCTGGCGCACCGGGGTGCACGAGCTGCGCATGGCCGCCAGCCGGCGGGCCTTCGTGGCGGCCTGCGCGCGCTACGTGCCCGAGCTGCGCCCTGGCGACGTCGAGGGAGGGCCGGCCGGAGTGCGCGCCCAGGCGGTCGGGCGCGACGGGGCGCTCGTGGACGACTTCGTGCTCTCCGAGACCGACGCGACCCTGCACGTCCGCAACGCGCCATCGCCGGCGGCGACCTCGTCGCTGGCCCTCGGCGAGCTCATCGCGGACCGCGCGCTGGCCTTCGCCGCGTGAAAGTTCGGTACCCGGCGGGCGCAAAATCACCGGAGGATGCGGCCTCTTCGCGCCCGCCGGGGGAGAATCTCGCCTGTTTGCAGCCTCTTCGGGTATCGCCAGGAAAAGCGCGGCAATTGCGGGAAGCCGGACTGCACGGTCAATTGCGTCCTGCTTGCATGCTCCTCGTCCGTTGTGTTCGGTGCCGGTCGACGAGGAGGTCGAAGCGAGGATGGCGAAGGGTCGTGCCGCAGCGAAGAAGGTCTCGTGCGACGAGTGCTACTTCCGTTGCAACCTGCTGTGCGCGTTGAACCTCGACGAGCCCTGCGCCACCTTCCGGCCCGACCATCCCGACGGCCTGCGGCCGCCGCGCCAGCTGCGCTTCACCTTCCGCCAGGAGCGCCGCACCCCCGCCGCCTGGGCGTTCCCCAGCGCGGACGAGCAGGCCGCGCTGCACCGGTAGCTACGGCCCGCCCGTGGCCGACAGCGGCCCGTCGGGCCACGTCTGCCCCGTCGTCCAGGTCTGCGGCAGGCTGCTCAGCGTTCGCTGCGAGCTGGTCTCCGAGCGTCCGCCCCCGAGCCTGTCGCGGAGCTGGAGCGTGCCCCTGCCCGAGGGCGAGAGGACGGCGATCCAGTAGGTCGTGCCGGCGGCGATGCTCGCCTTCGGCACGGTGATCGCGTTCCAGGCGCCGGCCGTGACCGCGGTCAGCGTGCCCTGGCTGAGCAGGCGGCCCGGGCGTCCGCTGCTGTGGGCGTAGACGCCGGCCACTAGCCTGGTGGCGCGGTTGGACGGGTCGAGGTAGACGGTGAGCTTCGCCATCGATCCCGACGCGGTGGCGACGGTCCTGAACGCCTCGGCTGTGCCGGCGCTGGTGGAGTCGCGATTGGGCTGGATGCTCGCGCTGCCGAGCAGCGTCGTCGGAGGCGGCGCGGCCGCCACGGCGAGCGTCACCGGGACGCTTCGGGGAGAGCCGCCGGCGCTGCCCGCGTCGACCGTCACCGTCGCCGAGTACGTGCCCGGCGCGAGGCTCGGCCGGTGCGATCACGACATGTCGGCGCGCCCAGCGGCGTCGCCCCCGAGGCGATGTCGCGATAGCGCAGCAGCGCCTCGAGGAAGTAGTAGTCGGCGTAGACCAGGCCGTTGTCGACGTCGCCCTGCTGGTGCTGGGCCGTGGCGTGCAGCAGGATGCTCGCGGCGCCCGGCGTGCCCTGGGAGAGATAGGGCGGCGCCGAGAGCGAGGTCAGGATCCGCTTGGCCGCGTCGAGGTAGGTCTGCGCGCGGCACCCGTCGGGCTCGATCCGCGCGAGCCACAGCAGGCCCGAGGCGGCGATGGCCGCGGCCGACGAGTCGCGCGGGCGATCGGTGGCCGGCGCCTGGAAGTCGTAGTAGGGGACGCCGTCCGCCGGCAGGTGGCCGATGAAGTAGTCCGCGGCGCTGCGCGCCGTGGCCAGCATCCGCGCGTCGCTGGTGTAGGCGTAGGCCTGCGTGAACCCGTGCACGGCCCACGCCTGGCCGCGCGCCCAGGTCGAGTCGTTGCGATAGCCCTGCACCGTCCCGCTGCTGATCACGGCGCCGGTGCCAGAGTTGAAGGTCACCAGCTGGAAGGTGCTGCCGTCGGCGCGGACGTGCGTGCGCTGGGTCGTCAGCGTGGGTCCGCGTCGTACGCGCGTTCGCGGCCCTATGGGATCTCCTCGACGCTGCTGGTTCCGCTCCCCTCCTGGGAGTCCCACGCCCACGTCTCGTGCAGGCGCAGGCGTCCGTCGGACAGCTCCTCGATGCGCGACTCGCAGTGGCCGGTCGCCGTGCGGCCGTCCTCCAGCAGCTGCGCGTAGCGGAAGCGCAGCGTGTCGCCGGCGCGCGTGCCGACGAGGAAGCCGAGGCGGACCGCGCCGCCTGCGTAGCGCGCGTGGATCACGCCGTCCTCGCGCTCGGCGTACTCGAACTCGGTCTGCGGGCCGACGTCGCCGCCCGCAACCTCGGCCACCGCGCGAAAGCGCCGGCCGTCGAGCGAGGTCATGCGACCGGCGCCGGCGCGGCTGCGGCCGCGGCCGACTCGCGCTTCTCGGCGCGCCGCCCGATCCACTCCGCGCCGGGCGTGTCGGTCAAGCCGTGCGCCACGACGGAGCACATCACCACGAGCGCGGCGAGGTTGAAGATCCGCTCGCCCGACGGGATGCCTTCGCTGAGCACCAGCAGCGAGAAGGTCATGGTTGCCACCCCTTTGGGCCCGAACCAGGCCATGAAGCCCTTCTCGGCGCGGTCGAAGCCGGTGCCGGCGAGGGCGATCCAGATGGCGGCGGTGCGGGCGACCAGGAGCGTCACGAGCACGAGCCCGACGGCAGCCCAGCCGTCGCCGAAGAGCCCGTCGAGCGTCAGCAGCGAGCCGAAGACCACGAACACGCCGAGCTTGACGATCTCGATGATGTCCTCGGACATCTCCAGGTACTGCGGGACCTCCGGGCGGCGGATGCCCAGGACGATGGCGCACACGAAGACCGCGATGACGCCGTTGCCGTGCGGGGGCAGGGTGGTGAGGCCGTAGGTCAGGAACGCGATGCCGAGCAAGTAGAGCGCGCGCTGGTGAGCCTGCATCGAGCGCTCGAGGTCTTGGCTGCTCGGCAGGACGTGTGACGCGAGGTACCCGATGACGACGCCGTAGGCCACGCCCAGGCTCACGTCCTGCAGCAGGAACTTCCACCACACGAAGTCGCTGTCGGCCGCCAGCGCCGCGGTGAAGGCCAGGACCGCCGGCAACGCGAGGCCGTCGTTGAGCCCGGACTCCAGGTTCAGCGAGTGGCGGATGACGCGCGGGACGCGCGGGTTGTTCACCACGCCCGACGAGAGCACGGGGTCGGTGGGCGACAGCAGCGCCCCGACCAGGAACGCCTCGGTCCACGTCAGGCCGATGAGCAGCTTGGCGGCCAGCGCGACGATGACCGCGGTGATCGGCATGCCGAGGACGAGCTTGCGCAGCGGCAGGTGCCACTCCCGCTGCAGCATCCCGACATCGACTTCCAGGCCGTCGCGAAAGAGGATGAGCACGAGCGCCGTGATCGCGAGGTCCCGCACGAAGCTGGAGCGCGGATCGATCATGAGGACGTCCAGCCCGTCTTGGCCCAGCAGGAACCCGATGACCACGAACACGGCGGTCAGCGACAGGAACGAGCGCCGCGCAAGCCCCGACAGCAACGCGCCGCCGACGAGCAGTGCTCCGAGCACGGTCGCCGCCGTCTCGAACGAGGTCATGCGGGTACAGTCCCACACGCAAAACGTCGCGGAGGGATCGACGAGAAGTGCGCATCACCGTGCTGGGCAAGTCTCCTGCCTGGCAGGACGCCGACGGCGCCTGCAGCGGCTACCTCGTCGAGGAGCACGACGCCTGCCTGCTGCTGGACTGCGGCAACGGCGTCTTCTCCAAGCTGCGGCGCTTCGTCGACTACATCGACGTCGACGCGGTGGTCATCTCCCACCTGCACGCCGACCACATCCTCGACCTCGTGCCCTTCGCCTCGGCGCTGACCTACGCGCCGCGCCAGCAGCCGGTCCCCGTGGACCGCTGGCCGGGGACGGACAACCCCGCCCGCCCCGACCTCTACGTGCCCGCGGGCGGCCGCGACGCCCTGCGCCGGATCTGCGGCGGCGGCGGCATGCCCGAGGACCACGTCGAGCGCGCGTTCGCGCTGCATGAGTACGCGCCCGACGACGTCGTCGAGGTGAGCACGATGCGCGTGCGCTTCCATCGCGTGCCGCACTTCCTGCCCACCTGCGCCGTCGACGTCTCCTCGACCAACGGCAGCGGGCGCTTCACCTACGGCGCGGACAGCGCGCCCAACGAAGAGCTCGTGCGCTTCGCCGACGGGACGGACCTGCTGATGATCGAGGCGACACTGCCCCGGCCCGAGCGCGAGGGCCCGCGCGGGCACCTCACGCCGTCGGAGGCCGGCGAGCACGGCAGCAAGGCGCGCGTGCGCCGGCTCGTGCTCACCCACATCTCCGACGAGCTCGACGCCGACTGGGCACAACGCGAGGCCGAGAAGGCCTTCGGCGGACCGGTCGACGTCGCCGTCGAGGGCGCCGTCTTCACCGTGTAGGGATCGGAACCTCGCGAAAGCCCAGCCGCTCGTAGAGCGCCCGCGCGGGGTTGGTCTCGGTGACCACGAGGTGGACCTGGCGGTGGCCCTCGGCCGTGAGCGTTCGCGCCGCGTGCGCTATCAGGCCGCTGGCGAGACCGCGCCCCTGGCGCTCTGGGTGGGTCAGGCAGAAGGCGAGGAAGGGCAGCTCGTCCCACCACGTGAACAGCGTCGTCGCCGCGAGGCCCTCGTCGGCCTCGACGACCGCGCTGGACGGCGTCAGCAGGCGTCCGTAACGACCGGCGAGTGCCGCGGTCAGGTCCTCGACGTGCCAGGCCTCGGGCTTGTCGGGATCGTCCACGCTTCCGCTGTAGGCGGCCATGGCCAGCCGGCCCAGGGCGGGCCCGTCGTCGGCCCGCACCGGTCGCGAGACGAGCGGCGCGGGCGCTGCGGGAACGTCGGACAGCCGCGCGAGCATTCGCAGCCGCCGCGGCCGCGCCTCAGTCACCGGCCAGCTCGAGCACGTCGACCTTGCTCGCGTCGAAGCACACGTTGTCGCGCGCCTTGAGCATGCTCTCCAGCGGGTCCTCGTAGGACCAGCCCGCGTCCTCGATCGCGCCCACCGACCAGAACGAGGCCTCGCCCTTGTAGGGGCAGGATGTGGTCGTCGCGCTGGCCTGCAGCTCGGCGAGCACGTCCTCGCGCGGGAGATAGAAGCGCAACGGGAGGCCCGTCTCGGCCACGACCACGGGCCGCTCGCTGCGTGCGATCACCTCGCCGTCGGCGCGCACCTCGATGCGCCGCGAGCTGCGGCGCGCATCCACGCGGTGGTAGGGATCGCGCAGGTGCGTGACCTCCTCGTCCTCGTCGAGCCAGGTGTCCATGCGCTCGGGGTAGACGCTGACCAGGCCGCGCAGCCATGACGCCTCGTCGATCGGGTCCTCGTAGGTCCACACCGCGTTCTCGGCCACCCGGTCGCCGACGCGGACCGACCAGTAGGACGCGTCGCCCTTGAACGGGCAGTGCGTGGCGTGATCGGTGCGCTCGAGCAGGTCCGCGCGCACGTCCTCGAGCGGGACGTAGAGCCGCGGGAGGATGTTGCTCTCGTGCAGCAGGGCGCCGCGCGTGGAGTCGAGCACGACCTCGCCGGCGAAGCGCGCGCGCACGCGCCGCGGGAAGGGGTGCAGCAGCAGCCGGTGACGTGGGCCTTCGATGGCGTAGTTGGTCGTGGCGGGCGGCTCGCTGGCGAGGGGAGCGCCGGGGAAGGTGAGCGTCATGCCACAAAGCCTGGCAAACCGGCGTTGGCGGCCTAGGGCGTACTCTCAGACCATGCCTCCCGAGCGGGACCTGTTCGCCAACTTCGAGCGGATGCGCCGCGAGATGGACGAGCTCTTCGGAGACGTCTTCGACCGCACCGGCCTGGCTCCGCGCAAACGCGGGGGCTTCTCCCCGGCGGTCGACGTCTTCTACGAAGGCGATCCGCCGCGCGCCGTGGTCCAGGCCGAGCTGGCCGGGATCGACCCCGACGAGCTCACGCTGGAGATCGACGGCCGTGAGCTCGTGCTCGCCGGCCACCGCCGGCCGGCCGACGCCGAGGGCCGCGTCTACCAGCAGCTCGAGATCGACTTCGGCCCCTTCCGGCGCGTGATCCAGCTCGGCGCCGACGTCGTGGCCGATGCGGCGCGCGCCACCTACCGCGACGGGATGCTGCGCATCGAGCTCCCGCTCGTCCGTCCCGAGAGCCGGACGCACTCGGTGCCGATCGAAGTCGATCGCGACCAGGACGTCCTGGAGGGCTGATGGCCGCTCCGATCGAGATCGCCGACGCGGGCGAGGAACAGGCCGTCGAGCTCGGCGCGCAGCGCGCCGTGCCGCGCACGCTGCCCGTGCTGCCGCTGCGCGAGACGATCCCGCTGCCCGACACGCTCATCCCGCTCGCCGTCGGCCAGGACCGCTCGGTCGCGCTCGTCGACGACGTCCTGCGCGGCAATCGCATGCTCGTGATGGTCGCCTCGCGCCATCCGGAGAAGGAGGTGCCGACCCCCGACGAGCTCTTCGAGGTGGGCGTGGTCGGCGCGATCGCGCGCATGATCAAGGTGCCCGACGGGACGATGCGCATCCTCGTCCAGGGCGGCCAGCGCGTGCACATCGACAGCTGGGTGAGCGAGACGCCCTACCTGGTGGCCGAGATCTCCGAGCTGCCCGACGTGATGCCGGCCGAGACCGCCGAGCTCGAGGCGCTGACGCGCAACGTGCAGACGACGTTCTCCTCGATCGTCGAGAGCAACCCCTACCTGCCCGAAGAGCTGCAGCTCGCGATCGCCAACATCGACGACCCGAGCACGCTCAGCCACCTCATCGCCGGCTCGCTGCGCCTGAAGGCCGAGGAGAAGCAGGCGCTCCTGGAGGAGGTCGACGTCGCGCTGCGCCTGCGGCGCCTCGTCGAGATCCTCGCCCGCGAGCTCGAGGTCATCTCGATCGGCTCGGAGATCCAGAACCAGGTCCAGTCGGAGATCGACAAGGGCCAGCGCGAGTTCGTGCTGCGCCAGCAGCTCGACGCCATCCGCAGGGAGCTCGGCGAGTTCGACGAGTCGGCCGCGGAGGCCAACGAGCTGCGCGAGCAGCTCGACGCCATCGCGCTGCCCGAGGACGTCCGCCGGCAGGTCGACCGCGAGCTCAAGCGCCTGGAGTCGCTGCCGCCGCAGGCCGCCGAGCACAGCGTCATCCGCACCTACCTGGAGTGGATCGCCTCGCTGCCGTGGGACAAGACGACCGAGGACAACCTCGACCTCGTTCACGCCCGCTCGGTGCTCGACGAGGACCACTACGACATCGAGCAGGTCAAGGACCGCATCATCGAGTTCCTCGCCGTGCGCAAGCTCAAGCCCGACGCGCGCGGCTCGATCCTGTGCTTCATCGGCCCGCCCGGGGTGGGCAAGACCTCGCTCGGGCGCTCGATCGCGCGGGCCCTGGGACGCAAGTTCGAGCGCATCAGCGCCGGCGGCGTGCGCGATGAGGCCGAGATCCGCGGCCACCGGCGCACCTACATCGGCGCCATGCCCGGGACGATCATCCGCGCCCTGCGCGACGCGGAGTCCAAGAACCCCCTGTTCATGATCGACGAGATCGACAAGATGGGCGCCGACTATCGCGGCGATCCCGCCAGCGCGATGCTCGAGGTGCTCGATCCCGAGCAGAACGCGACCTTCCGCGACCACTACCTCGACGTCCCGTTCGACCTCTCCGACGTGATGTTCATCACCACGGGCAACACGCTGGACACGATCCCGGGGCCGCTGCGCGACCGCATGGAGCTCATCCAGCTCGCGGGCTACACCGAGGAGGAGAAGCTCGAGATCGCCAAGCGCTACCTCGTGCCGCGCCAGATCGAGCGCAACGGCCTGAAGAAGTCGTGGATCTCGTTCACCGACTCCGCGCTGAAGGCGGTCATCCGCGACTACACGCGCGAGGCGGGCGTGCGCGGGCTCGAGCGCGAGATCGGCACCCTGTGCCGCAAGGTCGCGCGCCAGGTCGCGGAGTCCTCCTCCAACGGGAGCCCGGGGCGGACCTCGATCTCCGAGCCCCGTGTGCGCGAGCTGCTCGGCCGCCAGCGCTTCTTCTGGGAGTCCAAGCGCCGCACCCGCCAGCCCGGCGTGGCCACCGGGCTGGCCTGGACACCCGTGGGTGGCGACGTGCTCTTCATCGAGGCGACCGCCTACCCCGGTGAGGGCAAGCTCACCATCACCGGCCAGCTGGGCGACGTCATGCGCGAGTCCGCTCAGGCGGCGCTCTCCTACGTGCGCAGCCACCTCGCCGAGTTGGCTCCGGAGCTCGGCGTGGAGTGGTTCGCCGAGCACGACATCCACATCCACGTGCCCGCGGGCGCGACGCCGAAGGACGGGCCCAGCGCCGGGATCACGATGGCCACCGCGCTCGTGTCGCTGCTCACCGCGCGTCCCGTGCGCGACGACGTCGCCATGACCGGCGAGATCACCCTCACCGGCCAGGTCCTGCCGATCGGCGGGCTGAAGGAGAAGACGCTCGCCGCTCAGCGCAGCGGCGTGCGCACCGTGATCGCCCCGGCGCTCAACGAGCGCGACATCGAGGACATCCCCGAGCACCTGCGCAACGACCTCGAGTTCGTCTTCGTCGAGGAGATCGGCGAGGTGCTCGGAGTGGCCCTCCAGGCGCCGCTCGGCGCCAACGGCCGCAGGCGGTCGCGTGCAGCCGCACAGAGCCGGGTATAGGATCGGCACAGGACAGCAAGCGACGTCTGGAGATAGAGGAAATGGCAGCCAAGAAGCAAGCGGCAAAGGCGCGCAGTGCCGCGACGGGGGCCAGCCCCTATGTTCAGCGCGTCATCGAGGACGCCGAACTGCGTGAGAACGTCCGGATCGCCCTGGAGAACGCCAAGAAGGCGTACGGCCGGCTGACCAACGGCAAGCCGGCGACCAAGGTGCTCGACGACAAGAAGCTGCACAAGGAAGTCAAGCAGGCGGCCGAGTCGCTGCGCGATGCTGGCCAGGCGCTGCGCGAGGGGCCGAAGAAGAAGAAGAAGCGCCGTGGCGGGTTCGCCAAGCTGCTCTTCGTCGCCATCATCGGTGCCGGTGCGGCCATCGCGCTCAGCGAGGGCCTGCGCAACAAGGTCCTCGACACCCTGTTCGGGGCCGAGGAGGAGTTCGACTACACGTCGACCACGTCGCCCGCGCCGTCCACGGCGGGCGAGACGGTGTCCTCGAACTCGTAGAGACCGCTGCAATTCGAAGCGTGCGAAAGGGCGCCCCGCGGGGCGCCCTTCTCATGTCCGCACACGCTGCGCTCGCGTTTCGGCTGGCCGGCCAGCTAGGCTAGAAACCATGGCGGCGGCAACCGCGCAGCAGCGCGCGATCGAGGGCGAGAAGGCGCAGCGGATCGTCGAGGCGATGCGCTCGAGCGTCGCCCGGCGCGGCGTCGCCGGGTCGACCTTCGACCACGTCGCCCGCGAGGCGCGCGTCTCGCGCGGCCTGCTGCACTACTACTTCGGGACCAAGGAGCGGCTGCTCGCCGAGGTCGTGCGCCACGACTGCGACCTGCGCATGGCCGCGCTCGACGAGCAGCTCGCCCCGGCACGCGACGCCGACGACGTCATCGAGGCGCTGGTCGCCTCCCTGAAGCGCTTCGTCAAGGACGAGCCCGAGTTCATCACCGTCGTCTTCGAGCTGTTCACGCTCTCACGGCGCAACGAGGAGATCGCCAGCGAGTTCGCCGAGTTGCTGCGTCGCACGCGCGAGCACGTGGCGGCGCTGCTGGCGCGCAAGCAGGCCGAGGGCGCGCTGCACCTGCGCGCCGAGCCCGAGGCGGTGGCCGACGTGCTCTTCTCGCTGGCCGACGGCCTGTGCCTGCGCATGCTCACCGAGGCCGACCACGACTTCACCCAGACGCTCGACGCGGGCGTGCTCGCCGTCCGCGCGCTGCTCGACTGAGCGCCGCCGCGTAGCATCGGGGCATGGACCTCCGAGCCGTTCAGAAGCCCATCAAGGACACCTATCGCGCCGACCCCGACCAGGCGCGCGTCACGCTGACCGCGCGCGGCGCCGCGGCCGACGCGCCGGTCGCGTGCAACGTCGACCTCGGCCGCGCCATCTACGAAGCCCAGGCCCACACCGGCGTCGGCGGCGCCGGCACCGCGGCGTGCTCGGGCGACCTGCTGCTCGGCGCCCTGGCCGCCTGCGCGCAGCTCACCTGCCAGATGGTGGCCACGGCGATGGGCCTCGAGGTGCGCTCGATCGAGACGACGGTCGAGGGCGACCTCGACCTGCGCGGCACCCTCGGCCTGGACCGCGAGGTCGGCGCCGGCTTCTCGGCCCTGCGCCTGCGCTTCGCGGTCGACGCCCCCGACGCGACCGAGGAGGACCTCGACGCGCTGCTGCGCAAGACCGAGCGCTACTGCACGGTGGCGCAGACGCTGATGGCGCCGCCGGCGCTCGAGGTGGAGATGTCGCGGTAAGTCGTCCGCGCTGGCTGGTCGCGCCGCGCGGCGTTTACAGCATCACCGAGGGACAGGGTGTGGCGGTCGCCGGGACGCCCGCGGTCGTCCTCGGCGCGAACCGGGTGGGATTACTACCGGAAACCGGGAGCGATCCCACGCAGTTCGCGCTCGGCGCAACGCGGGCGGCTCACCCTCCCTCGATGAGCAGTTAGCGCGGCCGCAGCCGTTCGAGGAAATCCTCGAAGACCGCGACCATGTCGACACCGTCGGGGTCCAGGAGCCACTGGATCTGCAGGCCGTCGAACATCGCGAGGATCTGCGACGCGACCGTCTCGGCGTCGAGGTCGGCGTCGACGCGGCCCTCGCGCTGCTCGTCGGCGAGGCGCTCGACGAGGATGCGCCGGCGGTCGCGGTAGCGCTCGAGGAACCAGTCGTGGGCGGGATGGTCGTCGTCGACGCTCTCGGCGGCGAGGATCGTGAAGAGGCGCACGATGCCCGGGCGCTCCTCGTTCTGGCGGCAGAGCGCGAGCAGGACCTCCAGGCCGTGCGCGTGCGCGGCGCGGGCCTGGGCGATGCGCTCGTCGTCGTGCTGGTCGCGCAGCTTGAGCAGCTCCAGGAGCAGCTCCTCCTTGGAGGCGAAGTGGTGCAGCAGGCCAGGCTCGCTCATCCCGACGCGCTTGGCGATGGTCGCCAGCGAGGCGCCGCGGAAGCCGCGTTGCGCGAAGACCTCGTTGGCCGCGGCCAGGATCGCGTCGCGCCGCTCGCGCCCCTTCGCGTATCCGCCTCGCTCCCGGCCCGTGCTCACGGCGCCGGAGCCTAGCCGCGGGCGCGGGCGCCATCACCAATGGCCGTGGTGCCCCAGCTCGAAGCTCTGGCTCTCGGGCAGGTCGCGCGACGAGCTCCCGGCGAACAGCGCGTAGCGGCCGTCGGCGACGACCTGCCGGTGCGCGCCCTCGTCGTAGTAGGACAGGTCGGCACGGTCGAGGCGGAAGGAGACGACCGTGCTCTGGCCCGGGCCGAGCTCGACCTTCTCGTAGCCCTTGAGCTGGCGCGGCGGCTCGCCGGTCGACCGCGGGAAGGACAGGTAGGCCTGAGCGACCGTCGAGCCGGCGCGGCGGCTGGTGTTGGTCACCCGCGTCGTGGCCACGACACCGCCGTGGTCGGGCCTGACCCGCAGGTGGCCGAAGCGGAAGTCGGCGTAGGAGAGGCCGTAGCCGAAGGGGAAGAGCGGCCGCTGGTGGAACTGGTCGTACCAGCGGTAGCCGACGAAGATCCCCTCGTCGTAGCGCTGCTCGCCGTTGACCCCCGGGTAGCGCTCGGGCCGCGTCGGCGGCGCCGGCCCCTGGGCGTCGGCGGCGGGGAAGGTGATCGGCAGCCGGCCGCCGGGATCGCTGTCGCCGAAGAGCACCGAGGCGAGCGCGGCGCCGAACTGCTGGCCCGGGTACCAGGCCTGGAGCACGGCCTCCACGTGGCGGCGCCACGGCATCAGCACGGGACCGCCCGTGTTGAGCACGACGATCGTCCTGCGGTTGACCGCGGCCACGGCGTCGATGAGCTGGTCCTGGTCGCCGGGCAGCGCGAGTGTGGTGCGGTCCATGCCCTCGCCCTGCCCGTTGTTGACAAGGACGATGGCGGCGTCGGCATGGCGCGCCGTCTCGACGGCCGCGGGGATCCCCGAGGCCGAGGGCGGCTGCCACGCGAGGTGGACCTGCGCGCCGAAGAGCTGCGCCGAGCTCGAGTAGTCGACGCGAATCGACACCGGCCTGCCGGCCGTCAGGCGCACGGCGGCCTGCATCGGATACTGCGGGCCGGCGAGGAACTGGACGCCCTCGCGGTAGGCGGGCCCGACTCGCTGACCGTCGACCCACAGCGTCGCCAGCCCCGCCTGCAGCAGCGAGAAGCGATACAGGCCCGACTCGCTCGGCGTCACGGCGCCCGTCCAGCGCGCCGACCAGAGCGGTCCGACGCCCGCGGGCGCGGCGGCCAGGTCGACGGTCGCCTCGGTGCGCGTCAGCGCCGGCGGCCCGTCGAGGTCGCCGTTGTTCCAATAGGTCGCCGCGAATCCCGGCGCGTCGCCCGGCACGAGCGTCGTGAGCGGCACGTCGCCCAGCGAGCCCTGCGCCGCGGTGACGTTCACGGCGGACCCGGCCCGCGCGCGGATCCCGGCCAGGGGCGTGACGGTGCTGCCGGGCGCCGGCGTCACGGCCGACGAGCCGCCGCTGACGTAGACCGCGTCGTCGCCCGCGGGGCCGATGACGGCCAGCGAGCGCAGCCCGTGACCGCCCAACGGCAGGGCATGGCGGTCGTTCTCGAGCAGCACCATGCCGCCCGCCGACACCTTCGTCGCCAGCGCCTGGTGCTCGGGCGTGCTGACGTCCGCGGCCGGCGGCCCGAGCGGGTCGTCGAAGGCGCCCGAGTCGAACATGGCGAACAGCGTGCGCCGCACGATGTCGTCCAGCCGCGCAGCCGGGACCTGGCCCGAGGTGAACATGGCGGCCGTCCGTCCGCCCGGCCCGCCGAGGGCGGGGACGTCGAGGCCGGCGAGCGTCGCGGCCAGCGGGTCCTTGACGGCGAAGATGAAGTCCGGAGCCACGAAGCCGTCGAAGCCCGAGGCCTTGAGGTCGGACAGCAGCCCAGGGCTCTCGCACGTCTGGGGCCCGTTGAGGCGGTTGTAGGAGCACATCACCGCGTCGGCCGTGGACTTGCGGATGGCGCGCTTGAACGGTGCCTCGTAGATCTCCTGCAGTGCGCGCTCGGAGACGATGGCGTTCACGCCGCCGCTGCGCCCGGTCGGGGTGTTGAAGCCGATGCGGCCCCACTCCGCGTTGTTGGCGACGTAGTGCTTGAGCGTCGCGATCACGTGGCGGCTCTTGGCACCGGCGATCTCCTGGGCGACCGTCTCGCCGGCCAGGAACGGGTCCTCGCCGAGGTTCTCGGGCTGGCGGCCCGCCAGCGGCGTGCGCGCGATGTCCATCGCCGGCCCCAGCCACCAGTTGAAGCCCTTCCCGCGCGCCTCCGCGCCGATCGCCTCGCCGTAGGCGCGGGCCAGGCCGCGGTCGAACGTCGCCGCGAGCGTCTGCGCCGACGGCAGCGACGTCGTCCCCGCGGCGCGGATGCCGCTGGGCCCGTCGTCGGAGGGCAGGGTGGGCACGCCCAGGCTCGCCAGCGACGCGTAGTCGCCGAGCGCCATCGCCACCTTCTGGTCGGGGGTCATCGCCGCGAGCAGCTCGGCGGCGCGCTGGCCGGGGGGCTGGCTCGCATCGCGCCACGGTTGGTCGGCGGCCGCCGGCGCCGCCCCCACGACGCAGGCCGAGATGACCATGACGAGCGCTGCACACGACCTCAACCGGACCATGGTCCCTCCTCGAAGACGACCCGCCGGAAAACCTAGTACCCACTCGGTATTTGTTCAAGCGCGCCACTTGACACGCGCGGTCATGTCCTGATTTGATCGTTTCTGTTCGGTACTGCTGAGGAGACGGTCAAATCGAACACAAAGCTACACCGGAGCGCCCGGTGCTGGCGGAGTCCCGTCGTGCTGCGATCGTGGACCTGCTGCGCAGCGCGGGCTCGGTCACCGTGGGCGAGCTCGAGGAGCGCTTCGGCATCTCGTCGATGACCGCGCGGCGCGACCTCGCCGACCTCGAGCGCCAGGGCTTGGCCCGCCGCACGCACGGAGGCGCGGTGCTCCCCGCCATCTCGGCCCACGAGGACTCCTTCGTGGCTCGTGTGGAGACCGCGCCGGCCGCCAAGCGGGCGCTGGCGCGGGCCGCCGTCGCCACCCTCGCCCCGCGCCAGAGCGTGTTCCTGGACTCCTCGTCGACCGCGTACTTCGTGGCGCAGCGCATCCTCGAGGAGGGCCTGCAGCTCACGATCATCACCAACAGCCTCCCGGTGATGGAGCTGGTCGGCACGAGCGCGAGCACCAACGTCGAGCTCATCGGCGTGGGCGGCTCGCTGCGCCGGCTGACGCGGTCCTTCGTCGGCCCGTTCGCCGTCCACACCGTGCTCGGGCACTTCGCCGACCGCCTCTTCCTGTCGGTCAAGGGCGTCACCCGCGACGGCGCGCTCACCGACGCCGACCCGCTGGAGGCCGAGGTCAAGGCGACGATGATCGCGCACGCCGAACAGGCCTTCCTGCTGATCGACGATTCCAAGCTCCAGGCGCGCGGCCTGAACGCGATCGGCCGTGTCGCCGACCTGGCCGGAGTCTTCGCCTACGCGGCGAAGCCCGGCGCGCTCGCCACGCTGCGCGCCACCGGCGTGGACGTCCGCACCGTCGAGCGGGTCCGGGCATGAACGCGGACGCCGAACCCATCATCGCGCTGCGCGAGGCGTCGAAGTCCTATGGCGCGGTCCGCGCCGTGCGCGACGCGACGATCGCGCTGCGCCCGGGCGAGGTGCGGGCGCTCGTCGGCGAGAACGGCGCCGGCAAGTCGACCATCGTCCGGCTGTTGGCCGGTGTCACGCGGCCGGACACGGGCAGCGTCCTGGTCGACGACGAGGCCGCGCACTTCCACGGCCCCGCCGACGCACGCGACGCGGGCATCGCCGTCATCTACCAGGAGCCGACGCTGTTCCCCGACCTGTCGGTCGCGGAGAACGTCATGATGGGCCGCCAGCCGTTGTCGAGCGCCCGACGGATCGACCGGCGCGCCCTGCACGACCAGGTCCAGGGGCTGCTCGACCGTCTGGGCGTCAGGCTCGACGCCGACCGGCCGGTCCGCGGGCTCTCGATCGCCGACCAGCAGATCGTCGAGATCGCCAAGGCGCTGAGCTTCGACGCGCGCGTGCTGATCATGGACGAGCCGACGGCCGCGCTGTCGGGCCCGGAGGTGGAGCGGCTGTTCGCGGTCGTGCGCGCGCTGCAGGAGGGCGGGGCCGCGGTGCTCTTCATCTCGCATCGCCTCGATGAGGTCTTCGCGATCTGCGACACCGTGACCGTGATGCGCGACGGCGCCGTCGTGCACGATTCGCCGGTCGGCGACATGACGACCGACGAGATGGTCCGGCGCATGGTCGGGCGCGAGCTCGGGGCGCTGTTCCCCAAGCAGGACGCCCAGATCGGCGAGCGCGTCCTCGAGGTCAAGCGCCTCACGCGCGAGGGCGTGTTCTTCGACGTCAGCTTCGAGGTCCGCGCGGGCGAGATCGTCGCGCTCGCCGGGCTCGTGGGCGCCGGACGCAGCGAGGTCGCGCGCGCGATCTTCGGGATCGACAAGACCGACGCCGGGCACGTGGAGGTCTCCGGGCGCCGGCTCGCGCCGGGCCGCCCGCTCGCGGCGATGCACGCCGGCATCGCGTTCGTGCCCGAGGACCGCCGGATGCAGGGCCTCGTCATGGACCTGTCGGTGGCGCGCAACGCGACGCTGACGCGGATGCGGGCGCTCGCCCGCCTCGGGCTGATCCGCGCCGGCGCGGAGAACCGCCTGGCGCGTGAATGGGCGCAGCGGCTACAGCTGAAGTACCACCGGCTCGAGGACCCGGTCGGCTTCCTCTCGGGCGGCAACCAGCAGAAGGTCGTGCTCGCGAAGTGGCTGGCGACGGAGCCGAAGCTGCTCATCCTGGACGAGCCGACGCGCGGGATCGACGTCGGCACCAAGGCGGAGGTGCACCGGCTCATGGGCGAGCTGGCCGGCCGCGGGCTCGCCGTGCTCATGATCTCCAGCGAGCTGCCCGAGGTGCTCGGCATGGCCGACCGCGTGCTCGTCATGCACGAGGGACGGCTGACCACCGAGCTCAGTCGCGCCGAGGCCAGCGAGGAGCGCGTGATCCGCGCCGCCACCGGCATGGAGGCCGCATGAGCGCTCACGCCGCCGCCCCGGCCGAGGGCCTGCGCGCGCGCCGGCTCACCGAGCGGGTCCTGCGCGTCCGCGAGCTCGGCATCATCGGCGCGCTGGCCCTGCTGATCACGGTGACCGCGATCCTCGAGCCGCGCTTCATCCAGGCGGACTCCCTGCGCAACCTGGCCCTCAACGCGGCGATCTTCGCGATCCTCGCGGTCGGCCAGACGCTCGTGATCATCACGCGCAACGTCGACCTCTCGGTCGGGTCGGTCCTCGGCCTGAGCGCGTTCCTCGCCGGCGACCTGCTCTCCAGCCACCCCGGCCTCGCGCTGCCCGTCGTCTTCCTGCTCGGCATGGGCCTCGGCGCGGCGTGCGGACTGTTCAACGGGATCCTCGTCACGTGGGGCCAGGTCCCCGCATTGGTGGTCACGCTCGGGACCCTCTATGCCTTCCGCGGCCTGGCCTTCCTGTGGACCAACGGCCGCCAGGTCAACGCCGAGACGCTCCCCGACTCCTTCCTGAACCTCGGCAGCGACTCGATCGCGGGCGTCCCCATCCTCGTGATCATCGCGCTGGTCATCGTCCTGGTCGTCGGCCAATGGCTACGCGACTACCGGGCCGGCAGGGAGCTGTACGCGATCGGCTCCAACCCCGAGGGCGCCCGGCTGGCGGGCGTGCGCTCGCAGCGGCGCGTGCTGGCGGCCTTCGTGCTGGCGGGGGCGCTCGCCGGCCTCGGCGGCGTGCTGTTCACCGCGCGCTTCGGCACGGTCGACGCGACCGCGGGCGTCGGCTACGAGCTGACGGTGATCGCCGCCGCGGTCGTCGGAGGCGTCGCGATCTTCGGCGGCGTGGGGACCGTCTACGGCGCCGCCCTCGGCGCCCTGCTGCTCACCACGATCACCTCGTCGCTGATCGTCCTGAGGGTTCCGGCCTTCTGGCAACAGGCGGCGATCGGTGCCCTGCTGCTCGTGGCCATCGCGCTCGATCGGCTGCTCGCGGTGCGCGTCGAGGCGGCTCTGCGCCGCAGGAGCGTGCGCCGTGCAGACTGAGGCCGTCACGTCCCCGGACGCCCCTCCCGCGGCCGGCGCGACGCCGGGGCGCGACTGGCGCCGCGCGCTCGGTCGCTGGGAGACGCTGCTCGTCGGCCTGCTGCTGGCCACCGCGATCGCGGGGCAGGTGATCTCGCCCGAGTTCCTCACGACCGACTCCTTCACCACCGGCTCGCTGGACTTCTCGGAGGTCGCGCTGATGGCGCTGCCGCTCGCGATGGTGGTCGTCGCCGCCGAGATCGACCTGTCCGTCGCCTCGGTCCTCGCCGTCTCGAGCGCGCTCATGGCCTACCTGTGGAACCACGGCCAGCCGGTCGAGGCGATCATCCCCATCTGCCTGGTCGCCGGCGCGCTGTGCGGGGCCTTCAACGGCCTGCTCGTCACGCGCTTCGGCCTGCCGTCGCTCGCCGTCACCATCGGCACCCTCGCCCTGTTTCGCGGGCTGGCCTTCGTCATCATCGGCGACGACTCGGTCACGGACTTCCCGCCGACCTGGACGGATCGCGCGTTCGGGAACTTCGCCGGCACGTTCGTCCCCGACACGATCGTGCTCTTCGCCGTGCTGGCCGCCGGCTTCGCCGTGCTCCTGCACGCCACCCCGTTCGGGCGCTCGATCTTCGCCATCGGGGCCAACGAGGAGACCGCGTACTTCTCGGGCCTGCGCGTCAAGCGCATCAAGCTGATCCTGTTCACGCTGTCGGGCACCGTCGCGGCGCTGGCGGGCGTGGTCATCACGCTGCGCAACTCGACCGGCGCGGCCAACGTCGGCCAGGGCTTCGAGCTGACCGCCGTCACCGCGGTGCTGCTCGGCGGCGTCTCGATCTTCGGCGGCCGCGGCACGATCGCGGGCGTCATTCTCGCGCTGTTCCTGCTCGGCGGCATCCAGAAGGCGCTGCTGCTGAGCGAATCGATCTCGTCGTACTGGATCCAGATCGTGACGGGCGCTCTGCTCATCGGCTCGGTCCTGGGTCCGAACCTCGCACGCCGCGTCGCAGGGGCCCGGCGACGCTCACGTCCACAACAAGAGGAGGCCTCATGAAGTCGACACGTCCGCGCACCCCCGGTGCGCTGCTTGTCGCACTCGCCCTGCTGGCGGCGTTCGTCCTCGCCGCCTGCGGCGAGACCAAGAACAGCTCGGACACGGGGTCGTCGACCCAGTCCGCCAAGGGCACGTCGAGTACGTCGGAGGCGGGCGCACCCAATCCGAACGCTCCGATCAAGCAGGGCATGAAGACGGTCTCGATCCCGAAGCAGTTGGGCAACCCCTACGAGGAGTACGAGCACTCGGGTATCGACGAGGCCCTCAAGGAGCTCGGGGGCTCGAACCGGATCACCGGTCCGACCGACGCGGGCGCGTCGACCCAGATCCCGATCATCAACGCCGCGGTCCAGCAGAAGCCGAACGCGATCATCATCGCCGGCAACGACCCCAACGCGGTCGCGCCGGCGCTGAAGCAGGCCGCGCAGCGCGGCGTGAAGATCGTCGGCATGGACTCCGACGTGGCGCCGGACGCGCGCAGCGTCTTCATCAACCAGGTCACGACCCAGCTGGTCGGCGAGGGTCAGGTGAAGTCGATCGCCAAGGAGATCGGCGGCAAGGGCGACATCGCCATCCTGTCGGCGACGGCGAACGCGACCAACCAGAACGCCTGGATCAAGGTCATGAAGGACGAGCTCAAGAAGCCCGAGTACAAGGACATCAAGCTCGTGAAGGTCGCCTACGGCGACGACGACGACCAGAAGTCCTTCCAGGAGACCCAGGGCCTCATCCAGGCCTATCCCAACCTCAAGGGCATCATCTCGCCGACGACGGTCGGCGTCGCGGCGGCCGCGCGGTACCTGTCGAGCTCGCCCAAGAAGGGCAAGATCAAGCTCACCGGGCTGGGCTTCCCCAACCAGATGCGCAAGTTCGTCAAGGACGGCACCGTCGACGAGTTCCAGCTGTGGGTGCCCAAGGACGTCGGCTATCTCGCGGGCCAGGCGGCCGCGGCGCTCGTCGCCGGTCGCATCACCGGCAAGGAGGGCGAGAAGTTCAAGGCCGGACGTCTCGGCGACTACACGATCGGCGCCAACGGTGAGATCGTGCTGGGGCCGCTGACGAGCTTCACCAAGGACAACATCGACAAGTTCGATTTCTAGGGATCCCGACATCACCGCCACGGACAACAACCGTCCGCCGGCGGCCGCCGACCCCCGGCCCGGGCCCAGCGCCCGGGTCGGGGTGTTCGGAATCGGCCTCGCGACGTACTGGCCCCAGTTCGATGGGCTGCGCGAGCGGGTCGAGGGCTACCAGCGGCGCGTGGAGGAACGCGTCCGCGCACTCGGTGCGGAGGTCGTCTCGGGCGGCCTGGTCGACACCGCGCAGGCCGCCCGCGCCGCCGGGGACCGCTTCGCCGCCGAGCGCGTCGACCTGGTGCTCTGTCACGCGGTCACCTACGCCACCTCCAGCCAGGTCCTGCCTGCCGTGCAGGCGGCCAAGGTGCCCGTCGTCCTGCTCGGCCTGCAGCCGACCGCGACGCTCGACTACGAGCACATCGACACCGGCGAATGGCTGGCCAACTGCGCCGCCTGCTGCGTCCCCGAGTTGGCGGGCGCCTTCACGCGCGCGCGGATCCCCTACGACACGGTGGCCGGCACCATCGAAGACGACGAGCGCGCGTGGGCGAAGATCGCAGCGTGGGTGCGCGCCGCCGGCGTCGCTGCGTCGCTGCGCCGCGCCCGGATCGGCTTCCTCGGCCACACCTATCCGGGCATGCTCGACATGTACTCCGACTTCACCGCCGTCCACGCCCAGCTCGGCGCGCACGTCGAGGTGCTCGAGATCGACGATCTCGGCGCGCGCGTGGCCCGTGCGACCGACGCCGAGCGCGCGGCCAAGGAGGACGAGATCCGCGCGATGTTCGACTTCGCCGATCCCTCCGACGACCCGATCGCGGCTCCCATCGCCGACGACCAGCTCGACTGGTCGGTGCGCGTGGCCGTCGGCCTCGACCGGCTGGTGGCGGACTTCGACCTCGACGGTCTGACCTACTACTACCGCGGCCTGGACGGCAACGAGGCCGAGCGCCTCGGCGCCGGTGTGATCGTCGGCAACTCGCTGCTGACCGCGCGCGGCGTGCCGACCGCCGGCGAGGGCGACCTCAAGACCAACATCGCCCAGCTCGTGCTCGACCGTCTCGGGGCGGGCGGCTCGTACACCGAGTACTACGCGCTGGACTTCGACGAGGGCTTCGTCCTGATGGGCCACGATGGGCCAGGCCACGTCGCCATCGCGCAGGAGCGCCCGGTGCTGCGCGCGCTCGCGCTCTTCCACGGCAAGCGCGGCGCGGGCCTGTCGGTCGAGTTCAAGGTCCGCTACGGGCCGATCACGATCCTGGGCGTCACGCAGACCGCCGACGGCGCGCTGAAGCTCGTCGCCGCCGAGGGCGAGTCGATCCCGGGGCCGACGTTCAAGATCGGCAACACGAACTCACGGCTGCGCTTCGCGTCGCCGCCGGCCGAGTTCTTCGAGCGCTGGTGCGCCGAGGGGCCGACCCACCACGTGGCGCTCGGCGTCGGCCATCGTGTCGAGGAGGTTCGGCGCGTGGCGACGCTTCTGGACCTGCCCTTCGCCGTGGTGGGCTGAGGCATGGAGCGCGTCTGCTTCCTGCTGCAGGTCCGCGCCGATCGCCTCGACGAGTACCGCGCGCGCCACCGCGAGGTCTGGCCGGAGATGCTCGCCGCGCTGCGCGAGGCAGGCTGGGGCAACTACTCGCTCTTCCTGCGCGAGGACGGGCTGCTCGTGGGCTACGTCGAGACCGACGACTTCGAGGCGGCGCAGCGCGCGATGGCGGCCACCGACGTCAACGATCGCTGGCAGCGCGACATGGCCCCGTTCTTCGACGCGCGGGCCGACCATGCGCTCGTGCGCCTGGAGGAGGTCTTCCACCTTGCCTGACGCGCCGCGCTTCGCCGCCGCCGATCTCGGTGCGGAGAGCGGACGCGTCGTCGTCGGAGCACTCGACGACGGGCGCGTCGAGCTC
Organism: uncultured Actinomycetes bacterium; assembly: GCA_963742125.1. Lineage (GTDB taxonomy): Bacteria > Actinomycetota > Thermoleophilia > Solirubrobacterales > Solirubrobacteraceae > JAOPZW01. The sequence continues at coordinate 167,792 of CAVUKO010000002.1, forward strand.
GAGGTCGTCCATCGCTTCGCCAACCGGGCGGTGCGGCTCCCGGACGGACTGCACTGGAACGTCGCGGCGCTGCTCGACGGGATCGTCGACGGGTTGCGCGCCGCGGGCCGCGTCGACGGCGTCGGCGTCGACGCCTGGGGGGTCGACTACGGCCTCGTCGACGACGGTGGCCGTCTTGTCGGCCTGCCGTATCACCACCGCGACGCGCGCACCGCCGACATGGTGGACCGCGCGTTCGCGCGCGTTCCGCGCGACGAGCTCTACGCCGCGACCGGCATCCAGACCTTGGCGATCAACACGGTCTTCCAACTGCTCGCCGACGAGGGCACGGCGTCGCTGGACGCGGCGGCGCGGATGCTGCTCATCCCGGACCTGCTCGCCTTCTGGCTCAGCGGCGAGGCGGCCAACGAGATCACCGCGGCGAGCACGACCGGCCTGCTCGACGCGCGCGCGGGCGCGTGGGCGGCGCAGGCGATCGAGCGCCTCGGGCTGCCCGAGCGCCTGTTCGGCGCGCTGGTCGAGCCCGGGACGGCGCTCGGACCGCTGCTCACCGTGCACGGTGTCGACGGTGCCCCGCTCGTGCGCGCCGTCGCCGGTCACGACACCGCGTCGGCCTTCGCGGCCGCGCCCGTCGTCGATGACGACGGGGCGATCCTCTCGAGCGGGACATGGTCGCTGCTCGGGCTCGAGCTGCCCGCGCCCGAGCTTGGCCCGGCCGCCGCCGCCGCGAACCTGACCAACGAGCGCGGCGTCGATGCGACGACGCGGCTGCTCAAGAACGTGATGGGGCTGTGGCTCGTGCAGGAGTGCCGCCGCGCCTGGCGGGACTACGACTACGACGAGCTGCACCGTCTCGCCGCCGAGGCGCCCGACGACGGCGCGCTCATCGACCCCGACGACGAGGCGTTCCTGGCGCCGGGCGACATGCCGGCGAGGATCGCCGCTCACTGCGAGCGCAGCGGTCAGCGGCCGCCCGCGACGCCCGGCGAGACGGTGCGGGCGATCCTGGTCTCGCTCGCGTGCAAGTACCGCATCGTGCTGCGCAGCCTCGAGCGCGTGACCGGCCGCCAGGTGCGCCGCGTGCACATCATCGGCGGCGGCGCGCGCAACGCGCTGCTGTGCCAGCTGACCGCGGACATCCTCGAGCTACCGGTGCTGGCCGGCCCGGTCGAGGCCACCGCGCTGGGCAACGTCCTCGTGCAGGCGCGCGGCGCGGGCCTGGTCGGCTCGCTCGCCGAGCTGCGCGCGATCGCCGCCGCGTCCGCGCGGCCACAGACCTTCGAGCCCGCCGCGGACCGCGCCGCGGAGTACGAGCGCTTCCTCGCCGTGACGCGCCTGGCCGACCACGCGGGCGCCGCCGCTCCCTGACCGCAGAAGGAGAACCCGTGACCGATCCACGCTCCGATTACGACCACCTCGCCGGACGCCTGCGCGATGACGGCGTGGACGTCGACGACGTGGAGCGCGCGCTCGGCGCGTTCGCCGTCGAGACGCCGTCGTGGGGCTACGGCGACTCGGGCACGCGCTTCGCCGTCTTCACGCAGCCCGGCCGGCCGCGCACCGTGTTCGAGCGCCTCGACGACGCCGCGGAGGTCCACCGCCTCACCGGCGCCGCGCCGGCGGTGGCGCTGCACTTCCCGTGGGACGCCGTCGACGACCTCGGCGAGCTGCGCGCCCACGCGGAGGGGCTCGGCCTGCGCATCGGCGCGGTCAACCCCAATCTCTTCCAGGACCCCGACTACAGGCTCGGCAGCGTCACCAACCCCGATGCGGCGATTCGCGACAAGGCGGTCGCGCACCTCGTCCAGTGCGTGGAGATCGCCGGCGAGCTGGGCTCGACCGCGCAGTCGCTGTGGTTCGCCGACGGGACCAACTACGCCGGCCAGGACGACCTGCGCGCCCGCCGCGCGCGGCTGATCGAGTCGCTGGCACGGGTCTACGAGGCGCTGCCGCCCGAGCAGGAGCTGCTGCTCGAGTACAAGCCCTACGAGCCGGCCTTCTACGCGACCGACCTGTTCGATTGGGGCGCCGCGCTGACCGTGTGCGCGCGGCTCGGGGAGCGCGCGAAGGTGCTCGTCGACCTCGGGCACCACCTGCAGGGCGCGAACGTCGAGCAGATCGTGGCGGTCCTCGAGGACGAGGGCCGCCTCGGCGGCTTTCACTTCAACAACCGCAAGTACGGTGACGACGACCTCATCGTGGGCTCGACCAACCCGTGGGAGCTGTTCCTGATCTTCGTCGAGCTCGGGGCCCGGCTGCCGCGCCTGACGATCGACCAGTCGCACAACGTCGAGCCCAAGGTCGAGGCGATGACGCTCTCGGTGGTCAACCTCCAGGAGGCCTACGCGAAGGCGCTGCTGGTCGACCGCGCCGCGCTGGCGGCGGCCCAGCAGGCGGGCGACGTGCTCGGCGGCCACGAGCTCCTGCTCGACGCCTACCGCACCGACGTGCGCCCGCTGTGCGCGAAGGTGCGCGCCGCGGGGCACGCGGCCGAGGATCCGGTCGCGGCCCTGCGATCGGGCGACTGGATGCAGCGCGCGATCGCCGCACGCGGTAGCGACGTCGCGGTGGCCGGGGGGTGGGGACGGTGACGGTCGCCACCCCGATCGCGCATCGCACCGAGGACCGCTGGCCCGCGGAAACGCCCGACGGCGCGCTCGAGCAGCTGGTCCTGCGCTCGAACCTGCTCGGCGCCGACCGCGCCGTGGCCAACTTCGGCGGCGGCAACACCTCGGTCAAGACGCGCGAGGTCGACCATGCGGGCCGCGAGATCGACGTGCTCTGGGTCAAGGGCTCGGGCAGCGACCTGGCGACGATGGACGCCTCGGGCTTCACGGGCCTGCGCCTGGAGGAGATCCTGCCGCTCTACGGGCGCGACGCGATGAGCGACGAGGAGATGGTCGCCTACCTCGCCCGCTGCCAGCTCGAGCCGTCGATGCCGCGCTGCTCGATCGAGACGCTGCTGCACGCCTTCGTCCCGGCGCCGCACGTCGACCACACCCATCCCGACGCGATCAACGCGATCGCCGGCGCCGCCGACGGCGAGGCGCTCGCGCGCGCGTGCTTCGGGGAGGAGGTCGCGTGGATCGACTACATCCGCCCGGGCTTCACGCTCGCGCGCCAGGTGGGCGAGGCGATCCGCGCCGACGCCGCCGTGAGAGTCGTCATCCTCGCCAAGCACGGCCTGGTCACGTGGGGCGACAGCGCCCAGGAGAGCTATCGCGCGACGATCGACGCGATCAACCGCGCCGCCGACTTCGTCAACGAGCGCACGAATGGCAGCGCACGCTTCGGTGGCCCGCGCAACGCGGCGCTGCTCGGCGATCAGCGCCGCGAGGAGCTGCTGGGCGAGCTGCTGCCGGCGCTGCGCGGGGCGGTGAGCAGCGAGCGCTCGAAGGTCCTGCACGTCGACACCTCGCCGCCCGTGCTCGAGCTGCTGGACTCCGAGCGTGCGCCCCACCTCGTGACCGTCGGCGCACCGTGCCCGGACCACCTCGTGCACACCAAGCGCCTTGCGCTGTGGGTCCCCTTCGACCCCGCGCGCGACGATGCCGGCGCCCTGGCCGAGCGCATCGCCGCCGGCGCCGCCGCCTATCGCGACGACTACCGCGCCTACGTCGAGCGCTTCGGCGACGCGACCACCGTGCCCGCCGACCCGGACCCGCGCGTCGTCCTCGTGCAGCACGTCGGACTGGTGGCCGCCGGCCCCAACATCAAGGCCGCCCGCCTGTCGCGCGACCTGTACCTGCGCGCGATCGAGGTCATGGCCGGCGCCGACGCGCTCGGCGGCTTCGTCTCGCTGACCGCGCAGGAGAGCTTCGCGATCGAGTACTGGCCGCTCGAGCTCTACAAGCTCTCGCTGGCGCCGCCGCCGCGCGAGCTCGAGGGACGGGTCGCGCTCGTCACCGGCGCCGCCGGAGGGATCGGACGGGCGATCGTCGCCGCGCTGGCCGGCGCCGGTGCCTGCGTGGTCGCGCTCGACCTCGACGGCGCCGGTGCGCGTGATGTCGTCGCGCCCTTGGGCGAGCGCGGGCTCGGGCTCCACGGCGACGTCACCGACGAGGGTCTCGTGACCGCCGCCTACGCGGCGGCCGTCGAGCGCTTCGGCGGCGTCGACATCGTGGTCTCCAACGCGGGGCTGGCATCCAGCGCGCCGATCCAGGACACGACGCTCGCGGAGTGGAACCGCAATCACGCCGTGCTCGGTACGGGCTACTTCCTCGTCGCGCGCGAGGCGTTCAGGGTCCTCGAGCGCCAGGGCACCGGCGGCTCGATCGTCTTCGTGGCCTCCAAGAACGCGCTGGTGGCGGGGCGCAACGCGGCCGCCTACTCGTCGGCCAAGGCCGCCGAGCTGCACCTCGCCCGCTGCCTGGCCGAGGAGGGCGGGCCGGCCGGGATCCGCGTCAACACGGTCAACCCCGATGCCGTGCTCAGCGGGTCGCGGATCTGGGACTCGTCCTGGCGCGAGGAGCGCGCCGCCAACTACGGGATCGCCCCCGACGAGCTCGAGGAGCACTACCGCGCGCGCACGACGCTGGGCGTCAACATCGAGCCGCAGGACATCGCGGCGGCGGTGCTGCATTTCGCTTCGGAGGCACGCTCGAGCAAGACGACGGGCAACCTGCTCAACGTCGACGGCGGCGTGCCGGCCGCTTACCCGCGCTGAGCGTCGGGCATGATGCGCCTGTGCGGGCGGCGCTCTTCATCACCTGCTTCAACGACACGCTGTTCCCGCAGACCGGGCGCGCCACGGTCGCGGTGCTCGAACGCGTGGGGGTGCAGGTCGACTTCCCGCTCGAGCAGACCTGTTGCGGGCAGATGCACGCCAACTCCGGTTACGGCCACGAGGCGATCGGGCTCGTGCGGCGCTTCGTGCGGGTGTTCGGCGGCGCCGAGGCGGTGGTCACGCCGAGCGGCTCGTGCGCGGCGATGGTGCGCGAGGGCTACGAGAAGATGGCGGTCGAGGCCGGCGACGACGCGCTCGCCGGGCAGGTGCGCGAGCTGGCCCCGCGCGTGTTCGAGCTCTCGGAGTTCCTCGTCGGGCGCCTCGGGGTGGAGGACGTCGGGGCGTCCTTTCACCACCGCGTGACCTACCACCCCACGTGCCACTCGCTGCGGCTGCTGAAGGTCGGCGACGCGCCGGTCCGGCTGCTGCGCGCGGTCCGCGGCCTGGACCTCGTCGAGCTGCCGGCCGCCGAGCAGTGCTGTGGCTTCGGCGGCACCTTCGCGGTCAAGAACGCCGACACGTCGACGGCGATGCTGACCGACAAGCTGCGGCGGATCATCGACACGGGCGCCGACGTGTGCGCGGCGGCCGACAACTCGTGCCTCATGCACATCGGCGGCGGCCTGCGCCACTCGCGCGCCGGCGTGCGCGTGATGCATCTGGCCGAGATCCTGGCCATGGAGGACGCGTGAAGGACGGCTTCCCACGGGCGGCGCGCGCGGCGCTGGCCGACAGCCAGCTGCGGCGCAACCTCGGCCACGCGACCTCCACGATCCGCGACAAGCGCGCCCGCGTGGTCGCCGAGGTGCCCGACTGGGAGGCGCTGCGCGACGCCGGCGCCGAGATCAAGGACCGCGCGCTGCGCCACCTCGACGTGCACCTCGAGCGCCTGGAGGAGGCCGTCCAGGGCGCCGGCGGCACCGTCCACTGGGCGCGCGACGGCGCCGAGGCTGCCGCGGTGGTGGCCGAGGTCGCGCGTGCCCACGGCTCCGACGAGGTCATCAAGGTCAAGTCGCTGGCCACCGACGAGATCGACCTCAACGGCCGCCTCGAGGCCGTCGGCGTGCACGCGGTGGAGACCGACCTGGCCGAGCTCATCAACCAGCTCTCCGGCGACACCTCCTCGCACATCCTCGTCCCCGCCATCCACCGCAACCGCGCACAGATCGCCGCGCTCTTCCGCCGCGAGCTGGGCGTCGAGGTCTCCGACGAGCCCGCCGAGCTGACCGCGGCAGCGCGCGCGCACCTGCGCGCGAAGTTCCTCTCCGTGCCGGTCGGCGTGAGTGGGGCGAACTTCGCCGTGGCCGAGACCGGCCACGTGGTGGTGCTCGAGTCCGAGGGCAACGGGCGCATGTGCACGACGCTGCCCGAGGTCCTCGTGTCCGTGGTCGGCATCGAGAAGATCCTGCCGCGCTGGCGCGATCTCGAGGTCATGCTCCAGCTCCTGCCGCGCTCGTCGACGGGCGAGCGCATGAACCCCTACACGTCGATCTGGTCGGGGGTGGCCGACGGCGACGGCCCGCGCGAGTTCCACCTCGTCCTGCTCGACGCCGGGCGCACCGACGTGCTGGCCGACGAGGTCGGGCGGGCTGCGCTGCGCTGCATCCGCTGCTCGGCGTGCCTGAACGTGTGCCCGGTCTACGAGCGCACCGGCGGCCACGCCTACGAGAGCGTCTATCCCGGGCCGATCGGCGCGATCCTCACGCCGCAGCTGCAGGGCCTCGAGAACGCGCCGACGCTGCCGTGGGCCAGCTCGCTGTGCGGCGCCTGCTACGAGGTCTGCCCGGTCAAGATCGACATCCCGTCGATCCTCGTGCACCTGCGCGGGCGCGTCGTGCGCGAGGTGGGCGCGCCGAGGCCCGAGCGCGCGGCGATGGCGGCCATGGCGCGCGTGTTCGGCAGTCGCCGCGCCTACGAGGCGGCGCAGCGCGCCGCCAAGCTCGGGCGCGGGCCGCTGGCCGGCGCCGCGCTCGCCCCGTGGACGCGCTCGCGCGAGCTGCCCGAGGTGCCCAAGCAGACCTTCCGGGACTGGTGGCGCGACTCCCATCCACAGCCGACAGGGCACGAAGCCGCAGGAGGGAGGACCCGGGGCCTGAGCGCGCGTGACGACGTGCTGGCGCGCGTACGCGCCGCGCTGGGCGACGTGCCGGCCGCCGAGCCGCCGGCGGTGCCGCAGTCCTACGAGCCCCCGCCGCCCCCGGCCGGCGATCCCGTCGCACGCTTCGCCGAGCGCGTGGCCGACTACCAGGCGACCGTGCGCGACGCCGACGAGCTCGCCGCGACGATCACGCGCGTGTGCGCCGCGCACGACGCGCGCCGGCTCGGCGTGCCGACCGGGCTGCTCGAGGGGTGGCGCCCCGACGGCCTCGAGCTCGTCGAGGACCACGCCCTGAGCGCCCGCGAGCTCGACGCCCTCGACGGCGCCCTGACCGGCTGCGCGCTCGCCATCGCGGAGACCGGCACCATCGTCCTCGACGGGGGCCAGCGCTCGGGCCGGCGCGCGCTGACCCTCGTTCCCGACCTCCACGTCTGCATCGTGCAGCGCGATCAGGTCGTCGCCACCGTGTCGCAGGCGATCCGCGCGCTGGAGGGCGGGCGCGGCCCCTTCACCTTCGTCTCGGGCCCGAGCGCCACGAGCGACATCGAGCTCGACCGCGTCGAGGGCGTCCACGGGCCGCGGCGCCTGGAAGTGCTGCTCGTCTAGACGCCGAGGGCGATCGCGGCGAGGTGGATCGACTGGCAAGCCCTTGCGGGCCTACCGCCGGGCGCGGGCCAGGTAGCTGTGCCCGGCCCTCACGGTGATCGTCTTCTTACGCTTGAGGTCGCGCACGCTCACCGTGCCGCGCTTCACGGTCGTCAGCGTCCCGTCGCAGCGTTCCTGGGTCAGCCAGATGGTGCCGCGCACGGTGGCCGCGCTGTACTTGCCGTTCGTGCGGAACCTGCCCTTGCCGTTGCCCCACAGCTTGCCGAGCACCGCGTGGGCGCCCTTCTTCTTCTTGCTCACGGCCGCCGCACTGGCGCCTCGCGCCGAGGCGCACTGCGACCGAGACGCCGCGCCGGCGAGCGTGATGTCCGTGGTCAGCGCGGCGGCGCGGTTGCCCTTGGGCACGCTCTGCTTGACCTTGAAGGCGCCCTGGTAGAAGTCGGCCGTCTGCGTCGTCGTGCCGGCGCCGGTCGCCGCCGAGGTCAGCCGCACGCGACCCTTGCTGGTGTCGACCTGCGCGCCGACGGGGATGTTCGCCGAGCCCGTCAGGCGCGTGCGCTTGCCGGCCCGTGAGGTGACGAAGACCTGCCCGGAGACCACGCCGACCACCACCGACTTGCCCGGCTCCGGCGGCGAGGCGCCCCCGGTCGGGCCGATGCCGACGACGCGGATCTCCGACTCGGCGCCCGACGAGGTCTCCCACGCCGCGACCCCGAGGTGGTCGGGGGCGGCCGCTGCGCGCAGCTGCCCGATGGCCTGCAGCGCGTTGGTCTGGGTCAGCAGCGGCCCCGACTGCCAGCTCACGCCGTTGTCGGATGTCGCGTAGTCCAGCTGCAGTCCGGCGACGGTGTTGTGGGCGAACACGGCGTGCAGGCGCCCCGCGGGGTCCTGCGTGAGATGCGCCTGGGCGTCGTCGGCGAGGTCGGCGATCTTGACGCCGGCGTCGAAGGTGGTGCCGTCGAACTTGCGCACGGTCAGCGCGTTCGCGACCGTCCCCGACAGCAGGTACAGGCCCGACGGGCCGCCGGCGAGGCGCGGGTAGTCGGCGTAGCCGAGGTCGACCGGCGCCGTCCACGTCGCCGCGTCGTTGAGGACTCCGGTGGTCGTACGCACCTGCGCGTTGCTCGAGGCGTCGGCGAAGACGGCGACCATCGTCGCGGGCGCCGCCGGCCCGACGGTCCCGTTGTAGGGATGGTCGGCCGAGAGGATGGCCTGGCTCGTGCCGGCCGTGCTCCCGTCGAGCGGGACGTTCTGGACGGCCAGCCCCGTGGACTCCGCGCTGGTGGCGACGGTCAGCGAGTCGCCCGGCCCGCGGACGGCCTCGTCGAACGGGGCGATGCCGACGGGGTGCCCGGGGTCGAAGGTGGCGCCGCCGTCGACGGAGGTGAACTCCCAGATCTCGTCGAAGCGCGCACCCGTGAGTCCGTAGCGATAGGAGACGACCCGGACCGTGGCGCCGTCGACGGTGACGAAGGGCCGGCTCAGCGTCGTGCCCGGGGCGGCGATCGTCGTCGCGACGTCGCACGCGCCGGCGCCGCGCGGCAGCCGGCAGAAGTGCAGCGAGGTGGTGTTGCTCTCGGGGCCGAACCAGGCGATGTACGCCGTGCCGGCCGGGTCGACGGCCACGGCGGGCTTGTGCCCGGTGCCGATCGTCAGGGGCGTCACGGCGCCCGCGGGCGCCACCAGCACCAGCCCGGCGACGACGCACGCGATCGCGAGGGCGGAGCTGCGCACCGGCGCATCATAGGCAGGCGCGGTCCCGTCAGCGGTCGGGGTGGTGTTCGACCACCGGCAGCTCGACCTGGTCCTCGTCGTCGTCGGCGAAGACCTCCGCCATCGCCTCGGCCAGCAGGTCGGTGCGCTCGCGCAGCTCGCGCGACTGGCGCGCCAGCTCGCGCTGCGCGGCCTCCTCCTCGGAGGCCGACATCTCCACGAGGCGAGTGCGCAGCAGGCCCAGCGAGGCGCAGATGCGCTGCATGCCGACCTCGAAGCGCTCGAGGCGATCGGCCAGGCGCTTGGTGGCCTCGCGCTGGGCCTCGAGGTCGGCGATGAGCGCGCGGACGTCGGCGTCGTCCTCGCGGCCGCGCAGGTCGGCGATCGTGCGATCGAGCCCTACGACGTCCTGTCCGGCGCGCGCCTGCTCGGCCAGCGTCGAGGAGATGAGCTGCGCCCGGCGCGCCGAGGTGTCCATCGCGGCGACGAGCGCGTCGACGTCCGCGGCGACATCGTCGAAGGGGTGGTCGGCCTGAGCGATGGCGTCGCGGATGCCGGCGGCGGTCTCGCGCGCCTGCTGCACCAGCGCGGCGATGCGCGGCTCGAGCGTGCCGACGTCGAGCGTGGCGACGCCCTCGCGCCCGCCGGGTCGCCGGCGGGCGTACAGCTCGTTGCCGATCCGCTCGGCTTCGTCGGAGTCGAAGAAGGTCAGCGCGACGAGCACGAGGTAGGCGACGATCGCGATCGCCCCGACCACCACGACGAGGTTCAGCACGATCCCGGCGGCGATGAGGCCGCCGAGCACGGCCACGTTGAGCGGCTTGGTCGCCGCGTTGACGGCCAGTCGGCGGGCCAGCGCGCCGCGGGTGACGAGCTCGGAGGAGGGCATTCAGAAGAAGCTCGAGATCGACCGGTAGACCTGCTCGATATCGGCGGTCGAGGCCGTGAAGCCCTTGCCGCCGGACGCCTCCGCGAAGCGCTCGAGCTCGGACGCCTTCGCGTCGGAGCCGTAGGCGATGGTGAACACGCGCACGGCGTTGCTCTCCGCCTTGCCCTCCTGGCCGAGGCGGTCGAGGACCTGCTGGCTGGTGACCGACGAGGTCGTGTCGGCACCGTCGGTGAGCACCACCACCGCGTTGATGTGCTCGGCGTCGGCGCGTGCCTTGATCGCCTCGACCGCCTGCACCGTGGCGTCGTAGACCGCCGTGTCGTCCTCGGGGATGATGTCCTTGACCGCCTGCGTGAGCGCCGCGCGGTTGCGGGCGAAGGGCGCGGGCGCCACGAGCTGGGTCACCTTCGCCGAGAACTTCGTCAGCCCGATCTCGTCCTGCGGGGCGACCTGGCGGAAGAAGGCAAGCAGCCCGGCCTTGGCGTGCACGAGCTTGTCCTCGTCCTGCATCGAGCCGGAGTTGTCGAGGACCAGCATCACGCGTGCGGGCTTGCGGTCGCGCCGCCAGGTGGTGAGGACCTTGTTGAGCACCGACGGCTCGGGCAGCGTCAGCTCGCGCCGAGGCTTGGTCGGGTCGACGCCGCTGGCCGCGCTCACGAGGCCGGCTGCCTTGGCCTCGGGGTCGCCGGGGCGAAAGCCGTACCGGCCCGCCAGATCGGCGCTCACCTCACCGGCCAGGAACTTCTGAAAGGCGCCCGCGGCCTGACGTTCGGCCGGCGTCACCCAGTCGGCGTTGAGCACGATGAAGGGGGAGTCGCTGAAGAACGAGCCCTCTTCCGGATAGAGCGCCACGAGCTTGGTGTTCGAGCAGCGCCGGCGGTTGAAGTCGATGACCGTCGTCTCCTCCATCGCCACCGCCGAGGCGTAGGCCAGGCCGCCCTTGCAGAGCTGGTCCTCGATGAAGAGCGTCGAGTCGCCGTAATGCACGACCGAGCGCTCGAGGTCCTTGACGCGCGGAGCGACCTTGGCGACGTCGGCGTCGGTCAGTCCCTCCTTCTTGCCGGCGAGCGCGTAGTAGGACCCGGTCACCGCCTCGGCGCCGGAGGTCGAGCTGTCGGGGTTGGTGTGCACGTACTTGAAGCGCCCGAAGGCGGGCTTGCCGGCGGCCGCCCACCCACGCGAATCGGTGGCCAGGCGGACGATGTCCTCGAAGGCGACGGCCTTGCGCGGGTAGCCGAGGGCCTGCGCCATCGGCTCCCACATCGCGATCACGAGCGGCGTGCGCACGATCGACGGGTTGTCCTGGGCGACATAGGGCTTGTCGGCACGGAGGTTCAGCAGCCGTCCCCAGAACGAGCCGGCGGGGGACCACACCTCGGGCTGCAGGCGCCCGCGGGCGATCGCGCTCTCCGCGTCGCCGGAGTTCATCGCCTTCATCGAGACGAAGACGCGCTTGCCGGCGACCTGCTGGGCGCTGGCGTTGAACTTCGCCACCACCGCCTTCAGCAGCTGCTCCTTCTCGGGGGAGACCACGAACGACAGCTGCTGGCTGCCGGCCGGGGCCGCGGTCGTGGTCACCGGCGCCCGCCCGGAGCTCCCCGGCTTCGCCTCGTCGCCGCCTCCCGACGCGATGACCGCGGCCACGGCCACGGCCACGATCGCGGCGATGATGGTGAGGATCGAACTGGTTTTCACGGGCAGCGCTCACCGCGCATGTTCGCGCACGGCGCGCCGCGCGGCGACAGCGGGCGCTCAATGCCCGTCGAACAGGGGGGCGTAGTCGGCCGACAGCTGGGCGCGCACGTAGTCGAGGTCGCCGGCCACGGCCTCGTCGAGTGTTCGCAGCACGGCACGCGCGTGCGTTGCGGCCTCGCCGTCGTCGACGCCCTCGCGCGCGCCCACGCGGCGCACGAACTCATCGGCGCCGAAGCGCTCGGTGGCGCCGGGTGCCGCGCGCACGAAGGGACGCAGATCGCGCGGGAGCTGGGCGGCGAGCACGTGCGTCTCGCGCGGCGTGATGCGCTCGGAGAGCGTGACGAGCGCCGCGTCGGTGGCGCGCTGGGCGCCCGAGCGCGGCAGCCCGGCGCGCCCGCCCACGAGGTCGAGGAACTCGCGCTTGGACAGGCGCCGCACGCGGCGGCCCGGCCACCACGCGCGCTCGCCGAACAGGGAGGTCAGCGCCGGCACGAGCAGCGTGCGCACGATGAAGGTGTCGACCAGGACGCCGACGCCCATGACGAAGGCGAACTCGCGGAACGAGCGCAGCGGCACGATCGCGAGCAGGGCGAAGGAGGAGGCGAGCGCCAGCCCGGCGACCGTCACCGCGCGGGCGGCCTGGGGCGCGGCGACGGCGATCGCCTCGCGCAGGCGCATCCGCCGCGCCTCGTCCCAGATGCGCCCCGCGACGAAGACGTTGTAGTCCGAGCCCAGCGCGACGAGCAGCACGGCGGCGGCGAACGGGACGTAGTAGGTGATGTCGTCCTGGCCCAGGACGACCTGGAAGAAGAGCGTGGTCAGCCCGAGGGTCGCCAACAGGCCCAGGATGCTCGAGGCGACGAGGTAGAGCGGCGCCACGAGCGCGCGCATGAACAGCGCGAGCAGCAGCAGGTTGACGAGGACGGCGACGACGGCCACGCGGGCGAGGTCGTCGAGGACGCGCGCGACGGTGTCGTCGGCCAGGGCGGTCTGGCCGCCGTAGGCGACGCGCGTCCCGCTCAGCCCGGCGCTGCGCAGCAGGCCGGGCATGCGGTCGCGCAGCGCCCGCAGATGGTCGATGGCCGGCGCTCCGAGGGGGTCGCTGTCGAAGACGACGGCGAGGCGCGCGCCGCCGCCACCGCGCGCGAAGCTGACCTGCGGCGCGGGCGGGGGCGGCTGCTCGCGCGGGCCGACGATGGCGGCGACGCCGGGCTGGCGCGCGACGAGGTCCTGCAGTCGCGCGAGCTGCGCCGGGCGGCCGGCGATGCCGGGCGCGAGCAGATCGACCTCGGTCGGCGACACGATCCCGGGCGCGAAGCCGCGGCTCGCGGCCGCGTCGGCCCGGCGCACCTCGCTGCCCGCCGGCAGCGCGCGCACGAGGCTCAGCCCGAGCTTGGTGGAGCCCACGTGGGTGGCGGCGAAGGTCAGCAGCCCGATGGCGATCAGCGCGATCGGGATCGCCACCGGTCGCGACGAGGCGACCCGCGAGACCACCAGGCGCCAGCGCGGGGTCTGGTGCTCGCGGGCCAGCGCGCCGGTGCGCCGCATGGCCGCCACCGGGCGTGTCAGGCGCAGCGGCAGGCGGCCGCTGGACCAGTGCGGATCGGCGCTCTCGCCGGCGGGCGCGGGCGGGACCTCCTCGCGCATATGGCCGAACAGCCGCGCGCCGAACAGCGCCACGAGCGCGGGGACCAGCGTGACGGCCACGGCGAGGCTGATGAGCGTGGTGGCCGCAAGCCCGGGCCCGAAGGCGCGGAAGAACTGCAGGTGGCCGACCACGAGCGCGGCGGTCCCGGCGGCGACGATGAGCCCGGCGGTGATGACGATCGGCGCCACCTCGGCGACCGCGCCGCGCGCGGCGGGCAGGCGCTCGTCGCCGGCGCGCAGCAGGCGGCGCGTCTCGGAGAGGAAGAAGATCGAGTAGTCGGTCACGAGCCCCAGCAGGAGCACGACGACGACCGGCTCGATCTCCTTGGGCACGGTGACGTTCGCGCGCTCGCCGAGCCACGGCAGCACGCGCATCGCAATCGCGTAGGCGATGCCCGCCGCGGTCAGCGCCACGAGTGGAGCGCCGATCGAGCGGAAGGCGAGGCCGACGATCAGCGCGATGAGCACGACGCTCGCCGCCTCGATGAGCGGCAGGGCCTGCTCGATCTCGTGGAACTGCGCGTCGCGCGCCGGCGCCGCGCCGGTGACGCCGACGACCGCCGCGCGCGGCCCGCCGAGGGTCTGGCGCGCGTAGTGCTGCGCGGCGGCGGTGTCGTCGGCGAGGCTCGCGTCGGGCGCGAACGCCAGGTAGGTGACCGCCGTCGTGCCGCGCTCGCCCGACGGCGTGCGCACGTTCGCGTTGCTGATCGGGACGGCGGCGCGGATGGGGGCGAGCGCCTGGTCGCGGTGGTCGCGGACGGCCAGTGCGGCGTTCGCCTGGCGGCGCTGGGCGTCGTCGGAGAGCCCGCGTGGGTCGCGCTGGACCACGGCGGTGTCGGTGCCCAGCGGGAAGCCGAACGTGCGGGTGGCCAGCTGCTGCGCGTTCGCCGCGCTGCCGCCCTTGGCCGCCAGGTCGTCGAGCGGCGCCGCGGGCGCGTCGCCCAATCCGGGCAGCGCGACGGTGGCGGCGACCGCGACCGCGATCCACGCGAGTGGGATGACGTGGCGCAGGGCGACGACGACCGCGGCGTAGCCGCGCGCCGCCCGGCCGCGCCGCGATTGGCGAGCTGACGTGGCGTCCATGTCCTTCCCCTGCCGCCGTGCGTCCCCGCGCGCGGGGGGCGGCAAACGTCCGCTTAGATCGGGAAGTGCTCCAGGATCCAGTCGGGGCCGAGGATCGGCCTGCGGTACGAGCGTCCCGCGAAGCGGACGTAGTCGCCGGTGCGCGGGTCCATCGGGAGCTGGCGCTCGATCGGGTACCAGTCGTTGTGCTGCTCGACGAGGACGTTGAGGTGGTCGAACCTCCACGACCGAGCGAGGGCGCGCCAGCGGCGCGCGAAGAGGCGCGGCTCGCCCGCGCACTCCTCCTGCAGCGCCCGGTAGGCACGCGCGAGGCGTTGCTGCTCGGCGGCGACGCCCTGGTCGATCTCGTCCAGGCGCTCCATCCAGCGCGGGCGGACACCGGCCTTGAGGTAGGCCTCGACGGAGCGCTGGGTCTGGCGCGCGCGCCGCGACAGCGGGCGACCGTGCTGCGGCGAGCCTTCGGCCGCATGGGTCAGCAACCGCTCGGCGGGAGCGAGGCGATCGCGGCCGGGGACGTCGTGGTCGTCGCGCATCGAAGTGCAGTCGTAACTGTAGGGGCGGACCGCCGTGTGCTGAACTGCCGGGCGATGAACGCGACCACGCCGGACCGCGAGACGTCCCCGCCACGGCGGGTGAGCCTCGTCCTGCATCCCCGCCGCGACGTCCAGGTCGCCATCGACCAGGTCACCGCCTGGGCGCGGCGCACGGGCACCGAGCTGGCCGCGGTCGAGGACGGCCGGCTGCCGGCGGAGGTCCGCCGCTGCCGCGTCGACGAGCTCGCCGACGGTTGCGACATCGTGCTCGCGCTCGGCGGCGACGGGACGATGCTCGGAGGGCTGCGCCTGGCCGCGCCGCTCGGCGTGCCGGTGCTGGGGGCCAACCTCGGCCGCCTTGGCTACCTCACCGAGGTCGACGCCGAGCACCTGCCGGAGGGGCTCGAGGCGCTCAGCGCCGGGGCCTACGCCGTCGAGGAGCGCTTCATGCTGCGCGCGCGATGGCAGCAGGACGGCGCTCTGCGCGAGCACGTCGCCTTCAACGACGTCGTCCTCAGCCGCGTGCCGGGGCGCGGCCAGGCCCTCCTCGCGCTGCACGTCGACGGCCAGCTGCTCGTCCGCTACGCCAGCGACGGCGTGATCGCCGCCACGCCCGCGGGCTCGACGGCCTACAGCTACGCGGCCGGCGGCCCGATCGTCTCCCCCCAGACGCGCGCCATGATCGTGACGCCGGACGCTCCCCACGGCCTGTTCAACCGCGCCGTCGTGCTCGGCGACGAGGAGAGCCTGGGCGTGGAGGTCCTACCGAACAGCGCCCCGGTGGCGGTCGAGGTCGATGGCCAGCTGCTGGCCGAGGCCGACCCAGGTTGGAGCCTCGACATCACCCCGAATCCCTGGTCGGCGCTCGTCGTGCGGCTGGGCTCAGCCGGCTTCGCCGAGCGCGCGCGGCGCAAGCTCGGCATCACCGATCCGGCCGCCCTGGCCAACTACGACTTCGCCGGGCACGAGCGCTGAGGATCACGCAGGAGCGCTCAGGAGGTCGATGGTCGTCGGCTCCGACGCCTGCCCGGCAGGCGTGAGGATGACGAGCGGGAGCTTCCCCGGTTCCAGGCCCTTGGCCGCCGCGTCGGCGGCGGCGGGCACGATTGCGGTCAGGTGCTCCGCCGTCGCGCCCTCCGCCACGAGCAGGTCGACGCCGCCCAGCATCGCGCGAAGGCGTGTCGCCCTTCCCGGTGGCGCCCAGGAATCCGCTGCCCGCCACGTCGAGCGGCCTCGGCGCGGCGCCGAGGACGACGCGGGAGGGGCGCACAGAGACGATGACGGGCGGCGCGGCATTCCGGACCGCCTTGGTGGACAGATAGGACGCGGCGCTGACTCCCGTCAGCGCGATCAGCGTGTCCGGGAGCGACGGCAGCCCGAGCTCGACGTGCCCCAGGAAGGCGCTGAGGAAGAAGGCGATGGCGACCGCGTTGAAGACGAGGTACTGCAGGTCTCCGAGCGCGGGCTGCGGATCGTCGTCGTTGTCGTCGCTTGCCAGCTCGCGCGTGCGCGTGAGAAGGCGGTCGACCACGCTCCTGGTGGCGGCCGGATCCGCGCGCTCGCCTTCGGCGGGCTCCGCCTCGGCGGCCGGGTCCGCCGCGGGCTTCATCGGCTTCGCCGCCGGATTCGCCTGCGCCTTGCTCTGGGTGATCGCCTTTGCCCCGACCAGCCCGGCGGAGGGGATGCCCAGCAACCACAGGTAGTCGGTGTTGAGCCCGTCGTCGAGGAACGCGTCCCAGCCGGCGTCGAAGTCCGCGTAGAGCAGATGGCCCACGAGCAGCGTCACCAGCGCGAAGAGCAGCGCGTAGGTCCACGCCGTGGCCTGGAACTTGGAGGTCGAGGCCCTGTTGTCGGCTCCGAGCACGAGCTTGCCCAGAATCTTCGCGTCGAGGCCGAACACCCCCCACGTGGCGATGACGAGGACGGCGATCGACAGGCCGCTCGCCACCCATACGTGACCGCCGGCTACTGGGTGATCGGGTGTCATGTGCTGTGCTTTGTACCGCTTCGTGCAGCCGGCCCGTGCACGTTGGCGATTCGCCGGTCAGGATGGGCACATGAGCGAGCACGATCGCATCGCCGTCGTCACGGGGGCCGGGTCCGGGCTGGGGCGCGAGGTCACGCAGGCGATGCTGGGTGCCGGCTATCGGGTCGCGCTCGCCGGGCGCCGCGAGGACGCGCTGCGCGAGACGCTCGCCGGCACGGACGCCGCGCCCGGCCGCGCGATCGTCGTGCCGACCGACGTCACCGATCGCGATGCGGTCGTCGCGCTGTTCGCGCGCGTGCGCGACGAGCTCGGCCGCGTCGACGTGCTGTTCAACAACGCCGGCGCGTTCGGGAGGCCCGCGCCCTTCGAGGACGTGGCCTTCGAGGACTGGCAGGCGATCGTGGCGACCAACCTCACCGGCGCCTTCGTCTGCGCGCAGGAGGCCTTTCGCGCCATGAAGGAGCAGACGCCGCGGGGCGGGCGCATCATCAACAACGGCTCGATCTCGGCCCACGTGCCGCGCCCGTTCGCGGTCGGCTACACGGCGACCAAGCACGCGGTCACCGGCCTGACGAAGGCGATCGCGCTCGAGGGCCGCGCCCACGACGTCGCCTGCGGGCAGATCGACATCGGCAACGCGGCCACCGACATGACCGCGGCGATGGAGCGCGGCGTGCCACAGGCCGACGGCACGGTCGCCGCGGAGGCGACGATGGACGCCGGCCTTGTGGCCGACGCGGTGCTCTACATGGCCGGCCTGCCGCTCGACGCCAACGTCCTCTTCATGACCGTGATGGCGACGAAGATGCCATACGTGGGCAGAGGGTGAGGGAGGGCGCCGCCGCGACTTCGATCCGGTCGTTGCGCTGCAATGGGCGCGTGGTACGCGCCTGCGCCGTGCTCCTGCTGGCCGCCCTCACCTGCGCGGCGGCGCCCGCGAGCGCGCGATCGCTGCAGGTCGGCGTCGACGACGACGGGATCCTCCTCGGCGGCGGTGATGGCGCCGACGACGCGGTCGCCGAGTGGCAGAAGCTCGGCGTCGACACCGTCCGCGTCCAGGTCTCATGGTCGCGCGTCACGCCCGACCCGGGCAGCGACACGCCGCCGCCGGGCTTCGCGCCGGCGGACCCCGATAGTCCGGACGGCTACCACTGGGGCGTCATCGACGCGGCGGTCGATCGCCTCGTCGGCGCGGGCATCGAGCCGATCCTCATGCTCGACGGCCCGCCGCCGCTGTGGGGCTCCGGCAACCCGAGCCTCGGCAACCCGCGCTATCGCCCCAGCGCGCCCGCGTTCGGCGCGTTCGCCACGGCGGTGGCCCAACGCTATGGGGACCGCGTCGACCACTACATCCTGTGGAACGAGCCGAACCTGCCGCTGTGGATCCAGCCGCAGGCCAGCTGCGGCAGCAAGCGCTGCTCGCCAGCGTCGGCCGACACCTATCGCGCGATGGTCAACGCCGCGTACCCGGCCATCCACGCCGTCGATCCCGCCGCAACCGTCCTCATCGGCGCGCTCGCGCCCGCCGGGGGCGCCCTGGAGAGCCGCAACGCCAACACGCGTCCGCTCACCTTTCTGCGCGCTCTCGGCTGCCTCGACGCCAAGCTGCGCCCGGTCACCACCGGCGGCTGCCGTGGCTTTCAGCCCGCGTTCGCGGACGGCTTCGCCTACCACCCGCACAGCACGCGCAACCCGCCCGACCAGCCCTTCGCGACCGCCGACAACGCGGACCTGGCCAGCCTGTCGCGGATCGAGCACATCCTCGACCTCATGCAGCGCTGGGGCCGGATCCGGGGCAGCACGGCGCCGCTGGGCATCTGGCTCGACGAGTACGGCTTCCAGACCAACCCGCCGGACAAGCTACGGGGGGTCTCGGCCGGCCGCCAGGACCTCTACCTCCAGCAGGCGGCGTACCTGGCGTGGCGCGATCCGCGCGTCCAGCTGATCTCGCAGTACCTGTGGGTCGACGAGGCGGTGGGCGGAGGCAAGCGCTACACCGGCTGGCAGTCGGGGCTGCACTACGCCGACGGCCGGCCCAAGCCCGCGCTAGCGCACTTCGGCCATCCGATGTGGCTGGACTTCGCGAGCAGCACGCTGTGGGGGCAGGTCCGTCCCGGTGGCGTCCACGCCGTCCAGGTCCAGGTCCGCGTCGCGGGCGCCGGGACCCCGTGGCGGCCCGTGGCCGACCTCACGACCGGCGAGGATGGCCACTGGTCGCTGCGCACCACGCTGATCCCCTACGCGTCGTATCGCTATGTCGCCGACGACGGGGCGGTCAGCGACGCGATGGTCGCCGCCCAGCCGCCGCCACCGTCGATCGTCGGGCCGACGCCCGAGCCGGGCGCGGGCCCCGTCATCGATCGCCGGATCGCGTCGACCAGGCCGGGCGCAGCGGTCCCACCGTCCTTCGCGGGGCTGTCGATCGAGTACTGGGCGGTGCCCGACTACATCGGATCCGGCGGCAAGGTCAACGAGATCTTCGCCCGCCTGGTCCGGACCCTCGGGGCCGGCGGGCACGGACCGCCGACGCTGCGCTTCGGGGGCAACTCGACCGACGAGACGTGGTGGAACCCGGCGGTGGCGCCGCGCCCGGTGACGATCACCACCGACGTCACCCCCGACTGGCTCGCCCAGCTCGGCAACTGGGAGCGGGCGACCCGCACGCCGCTGGTCCTCGGGCTGAACCTCGGCCTCGGCGACGCGGCCAACGCCGCGAGCCTCGCGCAGGCCGCGGTCGCGACGCTGCCGCCCGGCAGCGTCCACACGTTCGAGCTCGGCAACGAGCCGGACCGCTACGCCCAGCCGATCACCTTCCACGTCGCGGGCCGTCGCCTGGCGCGGGTGCAGAAGCGCGCCGACACCTACGAGTACCCGCAATACCGCGGCGAGCTCGGCGCATACGCCAGCGCCGTGGACGCCGCGGCGCCGGGCATCGCGTTGTCCGCGGGCGGCTTCGCCTCGACGTCGTGGGAGGACCACGAGGACGACCTGCTGAGCAACTCGTGGCTGCCGGTGTTCAGCACGCACGCCTACGCTCTGCCGACCTGCGGCGGCGCCGCGCGCCGGCGCAGCAGCCGCTACTACACCGCGCGTCTGCTCAGCGGGCGCACCTACCAGCCGCTGGTCTCGCGCGCCGCCCAGCTGTCGGCGGTCGCGACCTCGCACGGCGCCGCCGTCCGGGTGTCGGAGGCGAACACGGCGATCTGCGGCGGCGTGCACAACGGCAGTGACACCTTCGCCGCCGCGCTCTGGGCCACCGATGTCCTGTTCGGCATGGCCGAGGCGGGGGTTCGCAACGTCGACCTCCATACGTGGACCGGCGCGTGGTACGCGCCGGTCGACTTCGTGCACGTCCGGGGGCGCACGGTCGGGCGGGTGCGGCCGCTGTTCTACGCGATGCTCCTCTTCGACCGCGCGACGCCCCGCGGCGCGCGCCTGCTTCCCATGGGGCCGAACGTGCCCAACGCCCAGCTGAAGGCCTGGGCGACGGTGGATGGCGCGGGGACGCGGCGGATCGTCGTCGTCAACAAGGACGCCAGGCGACCCCACAAGGTGGTCCTCCGCGTGCCGGGCGCGGGCGCCCGCGCCCGCGTCGAGCGCCTCCTGGCCCCGTGGGTCGGCGCGACGCGCGGCGTGACGTTCGCCGGACAGGGCTACGTGCAGCAGACGCCCGACGGCAGGCTGCGCGGCAGGCACGTCGAGGAGCGGGTCGCCCGCAGGTCCGGCGCGTTCCGCGTGCTCGTGCCAGCGGGCAGCGCCGCGCTGGTCACGGTTCCGAGCCGCTAGCTCGGCGGCTGCGGATCGTGCGTGACGACGGTGCGCCCGCCGTCGACCGGGACGGTCGCGCCGGTGATGAAGCTCGCCTCGTCGGAGAGCAGGTGGGCGACCGCGGCGGCGACCTCCTCCGGGACGCCCGGCGCGGCCGACGGGATGCAGGTGGGCGATCTCGCGCTGGATCCGCGCCGCCACCTCCGGCGCCTGCGCGACGTACTCCTCGTGGTAGCGCTCGGTGGCGATCGAGCCGGGCGCCACGGCGTTGACGCGGATGCCGCGGGCGCCGTACTCGACGGCCAGCGCGCGCGTGAGCCCCTCGGTCGCCGCCTTGGCCGTCACGTAGGGCGTGCAGCCCGGGACCGCGAGGCGAGCCTGGTGGGAGGTGACGTTGACGATGGCACCCGGCGTCCCGGCCGCCAGGAAGCGGCGAACGGCGGTCGCGCAGCCGACCACGGCGAGCGCGAGGTTCACGTTGATGAGGTCGAGCAGCTCGCGCGTGGAGACCGAGTCGATGGAGGCGTCGCGGAAGACCGCGGCGTTGTTGACCCAGCCCGCGAGCGGGGCCACCGCCTGCGCGGCGTCGGCGGCCCGCTCGGTGACCGCCTCGTCGCCGGCGTCGCCGACCACGGCGATCGCGCCCGCCCGCCCATCCAGCCACTCGAGCGCGGCCGGGTCGAGCTCGATCGCGGCGACGCTGTCGCCGTCGGCCAGCAGCCGCTCGACGATCGCGCGGCCGATCCCTCGCCCTCCGCCGGTGACGACGTGCGAGCGGGGCAACGCCTAGTCGAGCTGCTCGTAGGCCGGGATGGTGAGGAACTCGGCGAGCTCGTCGGCCAGCGCGACCTGCTCGAAGAGCGCGCGCGACTCCTGCGGGCGGCCCTCGCGCTCGAACCACTCGTCGTCGCCGATCTCCGAGCGGATGCGCTCGAGCTCCTCGCCCTCCAGCCGGCGGACGAGGTCGGCGGTGATCGGCGTGCCGTCGTCCTCGAGCGTGCGCCCGTGGCGGATCCACTGCCACACCTGCGAGCGCGAGATCTCGGCGGTGGCCGCGTCCTCCATGAGCCCGTAGATGCCGGCGGCGCCGTTGCCGCGCAGCCACGAGGAGATGTACTGGATCCCGACGTTGACGTTGTTGCGCAGCCCGGCCTCGGTGATGGCGCCCGGCGTGGCGGCGACGTCGAGCAGCTCGGCGGCCCCGACGTCGACGTCGTCGCGCTGGCGCTCGACCTGGTTGGGGCGCGCCCCGAGGACCTTGTCGAACTGATCCATGGCGGTCTGCACCACGTCGGGGTGCGCGACCCACGTGCCGTCGAAGCCGGAGGTCGCCTCGCGCTCCTTGTCGGCGGCCACGGCGGAGGTCGCGCGCTCGTTGGCCTCGGCGTCCTTGCGCGACGGGATCAGCGCGGCCATGCCGCCCATGGCGTGCGCGCCGCGGCGGTGGCAGGTCTTCACCAGCAGCTCGCTGTACGCCTTCATGAACGGCACGGTCATCTTGACGTCGTTGCGGTCGGGCAGGACGAACTCCGGGCGCTCGCGGAAGGTCTTGATGGTCGAGAAGATGTAGTCCCAGCGCCCCGCGTTGAGCGAGCAGGAGTGGGCGCGCAGCTCGTAGAGGATCTCCTCCATCTCGAACGCGGCGGGCAGCGTCTCGATGAGGACCGTCGTCTTGACCGTCCCGGAGTCCAGACCGAGCTCGCCCTCGACGAACGCGAACACCTCGGCCCACAGGCGCGCCTCGAGGTGGGACTCCATCTTGGGCAGGTAGAAGTACGGCCCCGAGCCCTTCTCCAGCAGGCGCTTCGCGTTGCGCAGGAGGTAGAGCCCGGCGTCGACGAAGGCCCCGGCCACCGGCTCGCCGTCGACGCGCACGTGCTTCTCGACGAGGTGCCAGCCGCGCGGGCGCACGAGCAGGGTCGCGACCTCGTCGCCCAGCTTGTACTCGCGCCCATCGTCGCCCGCGAACTCGATCGTGCCCTCGATCGCGTCGGTGAGGTTGACCTGGCCTTCGACCACGTTGGCCCACGTCGGCGAGAGCGAGTCCTCGAAGTCGGCCATGAAGCCGCGCGCGCCCGAGTTCAGCGCGTTGATGACCATCTTGCGGTCGACGGGGCCGGTGATCTCGACGCGACGGTCCTGCAGGTCCGCGGGCGGCGCCGCGACCTGCCAGTCGCCCGCGCGGATCTCGCGGGTGTCGGGCAGGAAGTCGAGCGTCTCGCCGGCGGCGATCCGCGCGCGGCGCTGCGCGCGCGCGTCGAGCAGCTCGCGCCGGCGCGGTTCGAAGCGCTCGTGCAGCGTGGCCAGGAAGGCGAGCGCGTCGTCGGTGAGCACTCCGGCGGCGGGGGCGGGGGCGAGGACGTCGACGGTCATGGCTTCCTTCCGTGGATCGAGGCGGCGAGCAGCTCCATGGGGTGATGGACGGGCAGCCCGGCGTGGACGCCGATCTGCAGCGCGCAGCCGGGGTTGGCGGCGGCGACGGCCTGCGCGCCCGTGGCGAGGAGGTTGCGGGCCTTGCGCTGGCCGAGCTCGGCGGCCGGCTCGGGGTTGAGCAGGTTCCACACGCCGGCCGAGCCGCAGCACAGCTCCCACTCGGCGGGCTCGCGCAGCTCCAGGCCGGGGATCGTCTGCAGCAGGGCGCGCGGCTGGGCGCGCACGCCCTGGGCGTGCGCGAGGTGGCAGGCGTCGTGGTAGGCGACGACGAGGTCGACGGGGTGGCGCGCGGCCTGCGGCTCGTGCTCGGCGAGGAGCTCGTGGACGTCGCGCACCTTGGCGGAGAAGGCGGCCGCTCGCTCGCTCCACTCGGGATCGTCGCGGAAGAGGTGGCCGTAGTCCTTCATGGCCGAGCCGCAGCCGGCGGCGTTGACGACCACGGTGTCGCAGCCCTCGAAGGTCGCGATCGTCTCGCGCGCCTCCTCGCGGGCGTCGATGCCCGGTGTGCAGCTGCAGCGCGCCGCAGCAGCGCGGGCTCTGCGGCGCCCAGACCTCGAAGCCCTCGGCGGCCAGCACGCCGACCGTCACCGCGTTGACGTTGCCGAAGAAGACGCGCTGCACGCAGCCCTGCAGGAAGCCGACGCGCCCGCGCTTGGTGCCCTGGGCCGGCGTGAGCTCGGGCAGCGCGACGCGCTTGGAGCGCGGCGGCGCGAGCTGGGTCATCGCCTGCAGGCGCGGGAAGCGCCCGAGGAAGCGCGCGGTGGGGCGGGCCAGCGGCGCGAAGGGCGCGATCCACTTCATGCGCTCGGGATGGGGGAACAGGGCGAAGATGGCCTGCCGGCGCAGGCGCTCGCCGCGCGGGCGCGCCCAGCGGCGCTCGACCTGCCCGCGGGTGTCCTCGATCAGCTTGTCGTACTGCACGCCCGACGGGCACGCGGTCACGCACGCCATGCAGCCCAGGCAGTTGTCCCACGCGTTGACCTGCGCGAGGGTCATCGGCCCGTCCTCCTCGTGGCCGGCGCGCATGAGCACGATGCGCCCCCGCGGGGAGTCCATCTCCTCGCCCCACAGGACGTACGTCGGGCACGTCGGCAGGCAGAAGCCGCAGTGCACGCAGTCGTCGATGAGGCTCGGCTCGGGCGGGTTGAGGGTGTCGTACGTGGTCACGTGAGCAGCAGCCCCGGGTTGAGGGTGTCGTAGGGGTCGAAGCGCGCCTTGATGCGGCGCATGAGCGGCTCGGCGCTGAGCGGCCCCCAGGGGTCGACCTCGCGGCGCAGCGCCGCGGGGGCGTCGAGCAGCACGCACGCGCCCAGCCGCGCGCGCAGCGCGGTCACGAGCTCGGCGTCGGCGGCCTCGAAGCGCAGCCAGGCCAGACCGTGGGCGGCGCGCGCCACGCACACGGCGCCGTGCTCGCGCGCGGCGCCCAGGACGTCGGCCAGACCGAGCTGGGTGGTGGAGACGCGCAGCACGACCGGGCCGCGCTGGGCCGCGCGCTGGGCGGCCCACAGCTCCTCGTCGTCCTCGACGACCTCGCCGTCGATGCTCGCCGCGCGCTCGGGCGCCGAGGCGCCGCAGAGCTGCACGAGCACGATCCCGGCGTCGCCCTCCCAGCGCAGGTCGAGGCGCTCGGCCTCGAGGGGGCGGTGGGTCAGCTCGCTCGCGGCGGCGGCCAGCGCGCGCGGGTCGTCGCGGCGCACGACGACGGTCAGCCACTCGCGCGGCTTGGGGTGCAGGCGCACGCTGACCTCCGTCACCACGCCGAGGGTTCCGTATGCGCCGCTCATCAGCTTGGCCAGGTCGTACCCGGCGACGTTCTTTATGACCTTCGAACCGGCGCGCGCCAGCGATCCGTCGGGCAGCGCCACCTGGACGCCGAGCACGAGGTCGCGCGGGCTGCCGTAGCGGTGGCGCAGCGGACCCGAGTCGCCGGTGGCGACCACGCCGCCGATCGTCGCGCCGTCGTCGGGCGGGTCGAGCGCGAGCATCTGCCCCTCGGCGGCGAAGGCCTCGCGCGCCGTGGCCAGCGGGCAGCCGGCCTGCAGGATCGCCGTGAGGTCGCCGACGTTGTGCTCGACGATCGCGTCGAGCTCGGCGAGGCTCAGCTCGGGCAGCTCGATCGGCCGCCCCCATCCGAGCTTCGTTCCCCCGGCGACGACGCGCACCCCGGAGCCCTCGCGCAGCGCGGCTGCCACCCCGGCCGCGTCCATCAGAAGCGCTCCGCCAGGCCAGCCTTCTCGAGCGGGTGCTCGCGGTAGGGCCCCGGCACCTCGCCGCACAGGCGCGGCGTGGGCATGACCTTGCCGGGGTTGGCGAGACCGTCGGGGTCGAAGGCGCAGCGCAGCTTCTGGAACGCGTCGAGGTCGGCCTCGCTGAACATCTTGGGCATGTAGCGCTTCTTGTCGACGCCGACCCCGTGCTCGCCGGTGATCGAGCCGCCGGCCTCGACGCACGCGACGACGATCTCGCCGGCCAGCTCCTCGGCGCGCTCGGCCTCGCCCTCGGCGTGCCCGTCGTAACAGACCAGCGGGTGCAGGTTGCCGTCGCCGGCGTGGAACACGTTGGCCACCTGCAGGTCGTACTCGCGCGCGAGCCAGTCGATGCGCTCGAGCACGTCGGCCAGCGCGGTGCGCGGGATCACGGAGTCCTGCACGTAGTAGTGCGAGGAGACCCGCCCCATGGCCGGGAAGGCCGACTTGCGCATCTTCCAGAAGACCTGGCGCTCGGCCTCGTCGCGCGCCACGCGCACCTCGCTGCAGCCGGCCTTCTCGCACAGCTCGCCGACCTGGTCGAAGGTCGCCTCGAGCTCGGCCTGCGGCCCGTCGAGCTCGACGAGCAGCGCCGCGCCCGCGTCCAGCGGCCAGCCCGCGTGGGCCATCGCCTCCGAGGCGCCGATCGTGAGGTTGTCCATCATCTCGATCGCCCCCGGCACCACGCCGGCCGAGACGATGGCCGACACGGCCTGCCCGGCCTGCTTGGGCGACTCGAAGAACGACACCAGCGTGCGCACCGACTCGGGCGTGGGCACCACGCGCACGATGATCTTCGTCGCCACGCCGAGCGTGCCCTCCGAGCCGACGAAGACCCCGCACAGGTCGTAGCCGGGCAGGTCGAGCTCCTTGCCGCCCAGCTCGACGACCGACCCGTCGGGGAGCACGACCTCGAGGCCGCACACGTAGTTCGTGGTGAAGCCGTACTTGAAGCAGTGCGCGCCGCCGGAGTTCTCGGCCACGTTGCCGCCGATCGAGCACACGATCTGCGACGAGGGGTCGGGCGGGTAGAAGTGCGATGGGCCGACGGCGGCCGAGATGGCGATGTTCGTCACGCCGGGCTCGCAGACCACGCGCTGGTTCTCGAGATCGACCTCGAGGATGCGGCGCAGCCGCGAGAGCACCACGAGGACGCCGTCCTCCAGCGGCAGCGCGCCACCCGACAGGCCGCTGCCCGAGCCGCGCGCCACCCACGGCACGCCCGCCTCGTGGCAGGCGCGCACGACGGCCGCCACCTCCTCGCCGGTGCCGGGCAGCACGGCCGCGCGTGGCACGGCCGCGTACTGCAGCAGCCCGTCGGACTCGTAGGTGCGCAGCGCGTGGTGCTCGGTGACGACGTGCTCGTCGCCGCAGATGCGCCGCAGCTCCTCGATCAGCTTCAGCTGCCGACCACCATCCACGAGAGGACGCTGGTGCTCTGCAGGTAGACGATCACCACCATCGCCGCCAGCAGGATCAGGCTCCATTTCACCACCCTACGGAAGAGGTCGCCTTCCTGGCCAGCCATGCCGACCGCGGCCGCGCCAATGGCCAGGTTCTGGGGTGAGATCATCTTGCCCAGGACGCCGCCGCTGGAGTTCGAGGCGGCCATCAGCATGGGCGAGAGGTTGGCCTTCTCGGCGGCCGACACCTGCAGCGCGCCGAACAGCGCGTTGGACGACGTGTCCGAGCCCGTGACCGCGACGCCGAGCCAGCCGAGGATCGGCGAGAGCAGCGCGAACGCGGCGCCGGCGCCGGCCAGCCAGTTGCCGATCGTGATCGTCTGGCCCGACAGGTTCATGACGTAGGCCAGCGCGAGGACGGTCGCCACGGTCAGGATCGCGTACTTCAGCTGGTTGAGCGTGGCGACGTAGGCGTCGATCGCCCGGCGCGCGTTGAAGCGCAGCGTGATCATGCTCAGCAGGCCCGCGATCAGCAGCAGCGTTCCGGCCGCGTTGGCCCAGTTGAACTTGAAGGTCACCGCCGTCGGCGCCTCGCCCTTGGCGTTGAGGATGTCCAGCCCGGGCCAGTCGAAGGCCTTCGTCCGCGCGTCGAGCCAGTCGAAGAACGGCAGCCAGTGGATCTGCGCCAGCGCGAAGACCGCGATGATCATGATGTAGGGCGAGAAGGCGATGAACACATCGGCGGGCGTGTCGCGCTTGGCGGCACCGTCGGCCGTGGTGCCGGCGCGCAACCGCGCCTCCTTCTCGAAGCGACGCTGGTCGACCCCGCTCTCGCCGCCGGCCATCGCCGGGCGCACGCCGGAATCGACTTCCGCCCTCAGCGTCTCACCCGGCTGCCAGACCTGCAGCAGCGCGATGATCGCGCCGGCAGCGAGCAGCGAGGCGACGATGTCGGTCAGCTCGACCGACAGGTAGTTCGAGCACGCGAACTGGCCCACGGCGAAGGCGAGGCCGCCCGCCATCGCGGCGGGCCAGGCGGCCTTGATGCCCCGCCGCCCGTCGACCATGCCGACGAGGATGAGTGGGACGACGAGCGCGAGGAAGGGCGTCTGGCGGCCGACCATGGCGCCGAGGTCGTCCTTGGGGAGCTGGGCCAGCGGGGCGAGCGTGGTGATCGGCACCGCGATGGCGCCGAAGGCCACCGGCGCGGTGTTGGCCACGAGGCTCACGGCGGCGGCCTTGGCGGGCTTGAAGCCCAGCCCCATCAGCATCACCGAGCAGATCGCGACCGGGGTGCCGAAGCCCGCCAGCGCCTCGAGCAGGGCCCCGAAGCAGAAGGCGATGAGCACCGCCTGGACGCGCTCGTCCTCGCTGAGTCGCCCGAACGAACGCTTGATGACCGCGAAGTACCCGCTGCGTTCGAGCATGTTGTAGATCCAGATGCAGTTGACGACGATCCACATGATCGGGAACAGGCCGAAGGCGGCGCCCTCGAGGCCGGAGTCGAGCGTCTGGCCGAGCGGCATCGAGTAGACGATGAGGGCGACCAGGATCGCCACCAGCAGCGACCACAGCGCCGCTATATGGGCCTTGAGCTTCAGCCCTCCGAGCAGGACGAACAGGGTGACGAGCGGCAGGACCGCGAAGATCGTCGACAGGCCGAGCGAATCCCCGACCGGGTCGAGCACCTGCTTGTACATGCGCAATCTCCTCCCGAAGAGTGGATTGCGCTGTCATACCCCGGACAGCGAAAGATGAGGCCTGCTGTGCGCTAACGCGCCAATTCGCCCCGAAGCGCGCGCCCGTAGCGCTCCGCCGAGCGCCGCACGATCGCCTTCGCGTCGCGGCGTACGAGGCGCTCCCACCACGCGCCGTAGATGACCTCGAACGCGTAGGGCTCGAGCGCCTGCGCGATGTGGGCGACCGACGCCTCGGGCAGCGGGATGAGGTTGGGGTAGCTGTACATGAACCCCACGTGCGTGTGGTCGGGGATGACCTGGACGATGTCGCCGCTCAGCAGGGCGCCCGCGCCGCCCTCCCCGTCGCGCCAATGCAGCACGGTGCCACCCGCGAAGTGCCCGCCGCAGCGGATGAGCGTGAGTCCCTCGTCGAGCTCGCGCGTCTCGCCGCCCCACAGCTCGATCGCCCCGTCGGGTCGCGTGATCCACTGCTCGTCGTCGGCGTGCAGCAGCACCGGGCAGTCGAAGCGCGCCGCCCAGTCGGCCATCCCCGAGTAGTAGTGCGGGTGGGAGATCGCGATGGCCGCGAGCCCGCCGCGGCGCTCGATCTCGTCGGCTGCCTCGTCGTCGAAGCAGGTGGTGCAGTCCCACATGACGAAGCGATCGCCGTGCGGGACGAGCAGCGCGCGCTGCCCGATGGCCAGCCACGGCTCGGTGCCGACGCCGGTGAGCTCGCGGTCCTCGCGCAGCTCGTTGCGGTGCGTGCGCGCGAGCTCCTCGAGCGTCGTCCAGCGCTGGCCGTCCTCGGGCACGTACTGGCGCTCGTCGGTGCAGATGGGGCACGCGGACGGCGGGGCGTCGGCGTCGGGGAACTGGGCGGCGCAGGTGGCGCAGACGTAGCGGGGCATGGTCCTCCAAGCCTGCCAAATCAGCTCGCGGCGAGGCAGGCGATGCCGACCAGGATGGCCACCGCGGCGACCGCGCGTTTCGACGTCTCGCCCTCGCCGAGCACCCGGGTGCCCAGCAACGAGACGATGACGATCGACGCCTCGCGCCCCGGGGCCACGACGGTCACGGGCGCGAGCGTCAGCGCGACGAGCACGAGGATGTAGGCCAGCGGGCTCAGCGCGCCCACGGCGAGGATGGCGCGGCGGTCGTGGGCCAGGGCGGTGCGCAGGCCCTCGCGGTCGCGCAGCGCGGGCACGGCGAGGACGAACGCGCGCGTGACCTCCGAGCCCCAGTAGTAGGCGATCGTCGGCTGCGCGAGGTCCTCGACCGCGTGCGCGTCCCAGAGCGTGTACGCCGCGATGGTCGTCCCGGTGAGCAGGGCGAAGACGATCGACGCGCGCGACGGCGTGCGGTGCCCGGCGAAGGCCAGCGAGATCACGGCGGCCACGATGAGCGCGGCGCCGACGAGGGCCAGCGGGCCGGGGCGCTCGCCGAGGATGACCACCGCCGCCAGCACCGAGAGCGCCGGGCCGGTGCCGCGCGCCAGCGGGTAGACGACGGAGAGGTCGCCCTCGGCGTAGCCGCGCTGCAGCGTCGTGAAGTAGGCCGAGTGCAGGCAGCCGCTGCCGAACATGAACGCGATGCCCGCCGTGCTGATCGTGCGCTCGCCGACGGCCAGCTGGATCGCCGCGGGCAGCGCGTAGAGCGTCGCCGCGCACAGCCCGGCCAGCCACACGAAGGGCAGCCCGCCGCGCGCCTGCTTGGCGAAGAAGTTCCACGACGCGTGCGCGATCGCCGCGGAGGCGATGAGGGCGAGGGCGGTTGGGCTCACGAAGGGCGGAACCCTAGGCTGCTCGGATGAGCACCGACATCGCGCACTTCGCCATCAACGCCGATGACCCCGAGGCGTCGCTGCGCTTCTACGAGGCGCTCTTCGGCTGGCACTTCGAGCCGTGGGGCCCGCCCGGCTTCTTCCGCATGCAGCGCGAGTCGGGGCCGGTCATCGCGCTGCAGCAGCGCCGCGACATCGCAGGCGCGCGCGTGACCGGCTTCGAGTGCACGGTCGCGGTCGACGACGTCGGTGCGGTCGCCGAGGCGGTGGTCGCCAACGGCGGGCGCCTGCTCATGGAGCGCACGACGATCCCGGGCGTCGGCGACCTGATCTTCTTCGCGGACCCCAGCGGCAACGTGGCCGGCGCGATGCAGTACGCGCGTGAGTGATCAGCTCGATCTGCGCGGGCGCGGGCTGCGCGCCGTCCCGAGCGAGGTGTGGCAGGCGCGGGGCCTGCGCTCGCTCGCGCTCGGGCGCAACCCGCTGGGCGCGATTCCCGACGCGGTCGGCTCGCTGACCTCGCTGACCGCGCTGTACCTCGACGAGACGGCGATCGAGGAGCTGCCCGAGTCCGTCGGGCGGCTGCACGCGCTGCGCATCCTCGACGTCGCGCACAACCGCCTGGCGGCCTTGCCGGCGGGCGTGGCGCGGCTCGCGTCGCTCGAGGTCCTCTATCTGGGCGACAACCGGTTTGCGCAGCTGCCCGGACGCGGTCCGCTCGCTGCGCTCGCTCCTCTATCTCGGCGCGGCCGGCAACCACATCGAGGCCCTGCCCGACTGGATCGGCGAGCTCGAGGCGCTCGTCGAGCTCTACCTGCGCGGCAACCGCCTCGCGGCGCTGCCGGAGGCGATGGCCGGCCTGCGCGCGCTGCGCAGCCTCGACCTGCGCGAGACCGCCATCGCCGTGCTGCCCGACTGGCTCGCCGAGCTGCCCGCGCTGCAGCGGCTCGACCTGCGCTGGAACGGCTTCCTCGATCCGCCACCCGTGGTGGCGCGCCTGCGCGCGCGGGGCTGCGTCGTCTGGCTGTGACTACAGCGCGGCGAGGACTTCCTTCGCGGCGCGCTCGCCCGAGCGGACCGCGCCGTCCATGTAGCCGTTCCAGAACGTGGCGGTCTCGGTGCCCGGCCCAGTGGATCGGCCCGACCGGCTCGCGGATCGCCTTGCCGTAGTCGAGCAGCACGCCGGGCGCGGTGAAGCACACCGGGCAGCCGCGCGTCCAGACCTCCTCCTGCCAGTCGGAGACGTGGAAGGAGGTCGGGTTGGCGGCCTGCGGGCCGAAGTAGTCGCTGAAGTTCTTCAGCACGTCGCGGCGCAGGTCCTCGCGCGAGGCGCCCAGCCGCGCGCGGGCGGCCTCGGCCTCGACGAAGGCCATGAGGATCCCGGGCCGGCCCGACGGCGGCGTGTTGTCGAACGTCGCCTGGGCGGGCGGCGTGTCGGCCACCGCCTGGCCGGTGAGCCCGGCGGCGCGCCAGAACGGCTCGGGGTAGACGGCGTGGACCTTCATCACCGTGCCCATCGGCATGCGCTGGGTGAGCTGGTCGCGCAGCGCGGGCAGCTGGGGGCTGTAGTCGATGCGGGCGGCCAGCGGCGGCGGCACGGCGACGATCGCGCGCTTGGCGATGACGCTGTGGCCGTCGGCGATGGCGGTCACCGTGCCGTTCTCGGCGACGATCCGGCGCACCGGCCGGCTCAGCACGACGCGATCGCCGAGGCGCTCGGCGAGCTTGATCGGCACGAGCTGCGAGCCGCCGACGAACCGGCGCTCCTGCGCGCCGCCGCCGGTGTTGACCAGCCGCTCGATGTTGCCCGGCGTCGACTCGTTGCCGGCCGCGGCGAGGTAGAAGAGGACGAAGAGCAGCGAGACGTCGCGCGGCTCGCACGAGAAGATCGACGTGATCGCGACGTCGAGCAGGAAGCGGCCCGAGGGGGTGACGACGTTGTCGAGCTTCCAGGTCTCGAAGGTCTGCGAGTCCCACTCCTTGGCGCGCGGGGCCGTCCACGGCGCCTCGAGCGGGATCGTCTTGGCCATGTCGTCGAGCTGGAGGATCGCCTTCTCGGCCTCGACCGCGCCGGTGGGGTCGGGCGGCACGGGGCCGAGCGGGCCCGACGAGCTGTAGCGCGTCGCGGTGCCGTTGCGGAAGTAGATGTTGTCGCCGGTGTTGTAGGTCGGGTAGGTGTCGACGCCGACGTCCTTGGCCAGCGCGGCGATGTGGTCCTGGGTGGGGCCGATGAACTCGGCGCCGCCCTCGGTGATGACCCCACCGCCGAGGTCGACGTTGAGCACGCGCCCACCCACGCGGTCGCGCGCCTCGAGCACGACGACGCTCTTGCCGGCGGCGACCACGTCGCGCGCGGCGGTCAGGCCGGCGAGGCCGGCGCCGACGACGACGACGTCGGCGGTGCTCGTCGCTGCGCCGGTCGGCCGTGGGCCTTGTGGCCGCCTCGGCACGTCTTGGCAGTGCGGTGGTGGCGGCCGTGGCGGCGGCGGCGCCGATGAGCCGGCGGCGCGTGAGGCCGCCGGGCGAGGTCCCCTGATCGTCCATGGCGCCGCAGCGTGCCCGGTTTCCGGTGTTTCAATGCGCCAGTTGTCCGTTGGCGTTCGGTGGAGCGCTTGCGGCGGCCTGAACAGCATCACCGAGGGGAGGGAGTCGGCGGGGGCGCGGGCGCGGGCCATCTGCCGAACTGTCCCGGATTACACCCGGTTTCCGCACACCAATCCGGAGCAGTTCGCGCCCAGCGCGGCGCGGGCGGCCGACCCCTCCCTCGATGATGCTGTTTCAGCGCTGCCGCGAACGCGCACGCGGAACGACTACCCGAAGACCTTCGGCAGCGCCAGCAACACCCGCGGGCTCCCCTTCGGCCGCAGCCGCCGCCGCAGCATCAACGACCGCGGGTCGGCCCGGCCGGCCATCACGTCGGCCCAGTCGGCGAAGCGCAGCCGCAGCGTCAGATCCGCATGCGCCGCGCGGCCCTGCACCGCGCGCGAGCCGCCGTTGTCCAGGACGACGTGCCACGGCGCGGCGTCGGCGAAGTCCCACTCGATCGTGGTGCCAGGGCGCACGCCGTCGGTGATGGCCCCGCGGCGGATCGTGTCGAACATGATCTCGATCGCCTCTGGGTCCTGGGTGACGCCGTCGTCGCCGGGGCCGATGAGCCCGGCGCGCAGCAGCTTCTGCCCGCGGACCGCGCGCTCGCGCGGCGGCAGGTCCATCGGCATCGGGAAGCCCGGGATGGTGTCGATCGGCAGTCCGATGGCGCGCAGGCGCTGCTCGATCGAGGCCGCGCCCGACTCGCCCATGTCCTCCAGCGTGAAGCCGAAGCACTCGGTGTAGGAGCGGTCCCAGTTCGGCGGCTTGGCCACCGCCGACGTCCACGGCAGGACCTCCTTGATGAGGCCGACGATCGCGTCCTGGATCGGCCCCGGGTCCTCGCGCATAGAGGTCGGCCAGCAGCTTGACCCCGAAGCCGATGTGGCGCTGCTCGTCGAGCGAGACGTGGCGCATGCCCTCGCGGAAGCCGGGCAGGACGTCGAGGGCCTCCAGCGAGGCCTCGATCATGTGCTGCCCGGGCTGGGCGAGCGAGGCCTCGACGACGACGTGGTAGAGCGTCACGGCCTCCGCGAGCTTGGTCTTCGAGCGATCGCGGCGCAGCTCGTCGGCCATGCGGTCCAAGCGGCCGAAGACCTGGCGATGGCCCCAGGTGATCTCGCCCGCCGTGGCGCGCAGGCCGCCGGCCATCGTGCCGTCGCCGGCGCCGACCACCTCGTGCATGAAGCGCTTGAAGAAGACCGAGTGGCGCGCCTCGTCGACCTGCTGGGTGGCGAGGAAGTACTTCTGCTCCTCCAGCGGCGCGGCGTCGATGAACGGCGAGAGGTTGTCGGTGACCGAGTCCTCGCCGTGGAAGAAGAGGGCGTAGAGCCACAGCGCCGAGCGCCGCTGCTCTTCGGTGAGGCGCTCGCGCCAGTCGACGACGTCCTGCGTGAAGTCGATCTCCGTGGCGCGCCAGTTGCCCCGCTCCCATCGCGCATAGAGGTCGTCGTAGGAGATCGCGTCGGTGACCGACGACGCAGCGGGGGCAACCATGGCGCCAGGCTACTGACCGGCCGTTCAATACGAGTGTGATCGTCGTCACAGACCGCAACCCGCGCGCGGGAGGACCTGTTGCAAAGGGTGCAGAGCCGCGACCGCGGGCCGGGGCGAGCCTTGGGGGACAGGCGCTCGCCCCGGCCCGTGCTGCGCCCTACCTGCGGATCTCGCAGTTCAGCGCCGTGTCACCCGGGCCCAGGACGACCGTGTCGCGGCCGGGTCCGCAGTTGACGACTTCGCCGCGACTGCCGAAGCCGGGCTCGAGGCGGTCGTTGCCCGCGCCGCCCCTGAGGCGGTCCTTGCCGTAGCCGCCGAAGAGGACGTCGTCGCCGCTGCCGCCCTCGAGCGTGTCGTTCCCGCGCCCGCCCTCGAGCACGTCGGCTCCGGCGCCGCCGAGCTCCAGGTCGTTGCCGAAGCGGCCGAAGAGCTTGTCGTCGCCAGAGCCGCCGACGAGCTTGTCGTTGCCGCCGGCGCCCTCGAGCACGTCGTCGCCGCCGTGGCCTTCGCAGACGTCGTCGCCCGAGTCGCCGCGGACCTGCTCGTCGGCGTCGGTCCCCTGGGGCCCCGGCTGACCGCTCGGAGCCGACGGCTTCTGGCCGGGCGGCGGCTCGCGCTGGTCGACGGCGCGCGCGCCGGCCCGCGGCTCGCAGAGGCGCTGGGTGATGTCGGCCTCGTCGCGCGTCTCCTCGCAGCTGGTGGCACGGCCGAGGTCGGAGCGCAGGTTGTAGTAGAGGACGTCGTTGCCCGGGCCGCAGTCGACGTCGTCGAGGCCCGAGCCGCCCCAGATCACGTCGTCGCCGGCGCCGCCGAAGATCGTGTCGTTGCCGTTGTTGGCCTTGATCGTGTCGTTGCCGTCGTCGCCGTAGATCGTGTCGTCGCCGAACTGGGTCTCGACGATCTTGTCGGCGCCCGGCCCGCCGTGAAGCCGGTCGTCGCCGTCGCCGCCGTCGATCGCGTCGGCGCCCGTCCCGCCGAAGATCGTGTCGTTGCCGCGGTCGCCGGTGAGCCGGTCGGCGCCGCCCATGCCCCGCAGCGTGTCGTTGCCGCCGCCGCCGTTCATGGTGTCGCCGCCGCCGCCGCCGGTCATCCGGTCGGGGCCGGGGCCGCCGTCGCGGGCGAGGGCCGGCACCGCGACCGCGACGAGCATGGCGGCGAGCACGATCGATAGGACACTGGACCTACGCATCGTCGGATCCTCTGCGATCGCACGACGCGCGCGCAACCGCGCACCCCCCGAGCGTTCAGGTGGGGGACCGCGCGCCGCGCCCGCTGACGAGCACCGCCACGCAGGCGAGGACGACGCCGGCCACCGTCCCCACGCTCACCGTCTCGCCGCGCGCCGGCGCGATCAGGTCGAGCGCGAGGCCCCCGATCGCCTGCCCGGCGGTGAGCGCCAGCATCAGCCGCAGGACGCCCAGGCGCGAGACGAGGACCGCCATCGTCGTGGCGATGGCCGCGCCCAGCAAGCCGGCGGTGTACTCCAGAGGCGGGGCCGACCAGCCGTGGGGCGGCGCGAGGCCGGTGGCGATGGCCGCCACCACGAGCAGCGCGAGGAAGCCGACGGCAAAGTTCACCGTGCCGGCGAAGAGCGGCTCGCCGGTGTTGCGCGCGAGGTGGCCGTTGGCCGCCTGCTGCAGCGCGCTGGCGGCGCCGGCGGCGAGGGCGAACGCGAGGAGCCCGACCTGCAGGTGCGCGCTGGCGCCCAGCGCCGAGGCGGTCACCGCGGCGATCGTCAGCAGCACCCCCGCGACGCGCCCTGCGGTGACCCCCTGATGCCCGGCCGGGCTCAGCCCGGCGCCGTCGGCGACCAGGCTGCCCGTCGTCTGCCCGCAGACCAGCGCGACGCTCAGCAGCGCCACTCCGATCTCGGGCGCGCCGATCGCTCCCGCCGCGATGAACATCGCGCCGCCCAGGCCGCCGAGCAGGTGCCAGAAACGCACCTGCGACAGCGAGCGCAGCGCGCGCGGGATGGCGCCCGGCGGCCACGGTGACCACCAGCAGCGCTGCGAGCCCGACGGCGTTGTTGATGGCCGCCGCGGCCTCGGCCGATCCGATCGACTCGCCCAGCCGCCCGTTGATGTAGGCCTGGCCGGAGAGCGCAACACCCGCCACGACGACCACGAGCGTCGGCAGCACGGTCGCCCGGGGTGCGGCGACGGCCACGACGGCGGCTCAGCCGAGCTTCGGCGTCTGCCAGGGAGCGGCGAGGCGGGCACCGAGGACCGCCGGCAGCTCATCGACGGCCACGCGCTCCTGGGCCAGCGAATCGCGCTCGCGCACGGTCACCGTGCGGTCCTCGAGCGACTGGTGGTCGATCGTCACGCAGAACGGCGTGCCGATCTCGTCCTGGCGGCGGTAGCGCTTGCCGATCGAGCCGCCCTCGTCGTACTCGGCCTGCAGCTGGCCGCGGAGCGCCTCGAAGACCTCGTGGGCAAGCTCGGGCTGGCCGTCCTTGCGCACCAGCGGCAGCACGGCGACCTTGATCGGCGCCAGCCGCGGGTGCAGGCGCAGCAGCGTGCGCTGATCGCCCGCGACCTCCTCCTCGTCGTAGGCGTCGCACAGCACCGCGAGCACCGTGCGCCCGACGCCGGCCGCCGGCTCGATCACGTGCGGGACGTAGCGCTCGCCCGAGGCGGTGTCGAAGTACTCGAGCTTCTCGCCGGAGTGCTGGGCGTGCTGGGTGAGGTCGAAGTTGCCGCGGTTGGCGATCCCCTCGAGCTCGGACCAGCCGATGGGATAGAGGTACTCGACGTCGCTCGTGGCGCTCGAGTAGTGGCTGAGCTCGTCGGCGTCGTGCGGGCGCAGCTTGAGGTGGTCGGGGCGGATGCCGAGGCGCACGTACCAGTCCAGGCGCTCCTTGAGCCAGTGCTCGTGCCACTGCTCGGCCTCGTCGGGGGGCACGAAGAACTCCATCTCCATCTGCTCGAACTCGAGCGTGCGGAAGACGAAGTTGCCCGGGGTGATCTCGTTGCGAAACGACTTGCCGACCTGGGCGATGCCGAACGGCGGCTTCTTGCGCGCGAAGCCCAGGACCGTCTTGAAGTCCAGGAAGATGCCCTGCGCGGTCTCGGGGCGCAGGTAGACCGTGGCGCCGGCCTCCTTCACGGGCCCGATCGTCGTCTCGAACATCAGGTTGAACTCGCGCGCCTCGGTCAGGTCGCACTCCGGCGTCTCGCCCGGGTGCTTGGACGGCTTGCGCCCGCACGCAAGCTCGCCCAGATGGTCGGCGCGGAAGCGCTGGCCGCAGGTCTTGCAGTCGATCAGCGGGTCGGTGAAGCCGGCCAGGTGGCCGCTGGCCTCCCACGTCTTGGGGTGCTGGATGATGGCCGAGTCCAGAGCGACGATGTCGGTGCGATCGCCGATCATCGCCTGCCACCACGCATCGATCACGTTGCGCTTGAGCAGCACGCCGTAGTGGCCGTAGTCGTACGTGTTGGCGATCCCGCCGTAGATCTCCGAGGCAGGGAAGATGAGCCCGCGGCGCTTGCAGAGGGCGACGATCTTGTCCATGGTCACGGCGTCGGCGGCCATGCGCCGCATCGTACGGTGCAACCTTGGGGGACGCCGTTTGGCACTCCTATACTGAGAGTGCTGTGCCCACTTACGAGTACCGCTGCGATCGCGGCCACCAATTCGAGGTCGTGCAGAGGATGACCGACGACCCGGTGATGAGCTGCGCGCGCTGCGACGCGCCCGTGCAGCGCGTCTTCCACCCGGTGGCGGTCCATTTCAAGGGCAAGGGCTTCTACAACACGGACTACGGCACCCGGCGGCGCAACCGCGAGCTGGAGCGCTCGGCCAAGGACGGGGCGGACAAGACGGAGTCCAAGGCCAAGGACAAGGACAAGAGCTCGTCGTCCTCATCGTCGTCGGAGAAGAAGAGCGACTCCAAGAAGTCGGAATCGTCCTCGTCGTCGAAGTCCTCGAAGAAGGACTGACTACCCGTCGAGAAAGCGCCGGACGTCGGCCTGCTTCTCGGCGTCCGAGACGGTCAGGCCGGCGCCGCCGTCGGGCAGCGTCACGCCGCCCGATGGCTTGAGGATCTCGGTCGTCGCGCTGCCGCTGAGCGCGGTCCCGATCGCGTAGCCCAGCAGCGCCGGGCCGCGCATGTCGGTCTTGAGCGTCTTGGGGGCGTTCCAGGAGATGAACGGCAGGCGGACGAAGCCGGCGGGACTGAAGACGCGTGACTTCATCGCGCTGATGACCTTCTGCTGGCGGCGCGCGCGTGTGAGGTCGTTCTCCTTGGGGTTGCACAGGTTGTGGCGCGTGCGCGAGAGGGCGAGCGCCTGCTTGCCGTTGATGTGCGTCGTCCCGCGGGGCAGGCGCAGCGTGAAGCCGCCGTTCTTGAAGCCGCCGTTGATGCGCGAGACGACGCAGCCGCCCGTGTAGTTGATCCCGCCCATCGCATCGACGAGGGCGGGGAAGTTGTCGAAGTTGACCTCGAAGACGTGGTCGATCGGGATCCCGAGGTACTGCTTGATCGTCTGCACCGTAAGCGCGGCGCCGCCGATCGCGTACGCGGCGTTGATCTTGTTGCGCCCGTGGCCGGGGATGTCGACGACGGTGTCGCGCGGGATCGACAGCTTGGCGCTGTGGCCGCCGCCGGTGCGCACGAGCAGGATCGAATCGCTGCGGCTCGGGCCCGACGTGCTCGCGCCGGGCTCCTTGGTCGATGCGCTGCGCTGGTCGGAGCCCAGGATGAGCGTCGTCTGCGGCTTGAGGATCCCCACCCCGCCGTCGGCCAGCTCGGCCTGCGCGGCGCTGGAGACCTGATCCTGGTTGACCTGCGCGGAGACGAGGAAGAGCACCACCGACAGGCCCACCCACGCCACCAGCGCCAGGACCAGCCACTTGACCACCCGGCCGACCGTGACGGGCTTGCGCTTGCGCTCGCCTGGGGGTGCCTCGCGCAGGTCGTCGAGCAGCGATCCGTCGTCGCCGCCGCGCCCGGGAAGGCGCGGACGCGTGCGATAGAGCTTGTACTCCGGAGGCGCCTGGGGGTCCGCCATGAGCAAGGTATGGTGGCCGATCATGGCCGCCGGCTGCGTCATCGGCGTCGACCTGGGAGGGACGAAGCTGCTCGCCGGGACGGTCGACTCGAAGCTCGAGGTGCATCACCGGGTCTATCGCCTGGCCCGCCCGGACGACACCGGTGCGCTGATCGACCAGCTCGTCGAAGCGGTGCGGGAGGCGGTCGAGGCCGCGCCCGGCGAGGTCCTCGCGGTGGGCCTCGGGATCCCGTGCCTGGTCGATCCCGCGACCGGCATCGCCCTGGACTCCAACCATCTGCCGCTGCGTGGCGTCGCCGTGCGCGACC
The DNA here is from genome assembly GCA_963742125.1 of uncultured Actinomycetes bacterium. GTDB lineage: Bacteria > Actinomycetota > Thermoleophilia > Solirubrobacterales > Solirubrobacteraceae > JAOPZW01. Next base: position 207,481 of record CAVUKO010000002.1, read on the forward strand.
TGCTGGCCGAGCGGCTCGGGCTGCCCGTCATCGTCGACAACGACGCCAACGCGGCGATGCTCGTCGAGTGGCGCTGCGGTGAGGCGCGAGGAACGCAGAACGCGATCATGCTGACCCTCGGCACAGGCATCGGCGGCGGGCTGATCGTGCACGGGCGGCTCGTCCACGGCGCGCGCGGCGCGGCGGCCGAGCTCGGCCACATCATGGTCGACGCCGACGGCCCGCCCTGTCCGGGTCGCTGCCCGAATCACGGCTGCCTGGAGGCGCTCGTGTCCGGTCACGCGATCGGCGCCGAAGGGCTGCGGGTCGCGCGCGAGGCCCCTGACACCGGGCTCGGGCGCGCGCTGTCCTCCGGACGCGACATCACGGGCGCGCTCGTCACCGAGCTCGCCCACGACGGCGATCCCGCGGCCCGCGACGTGATGACGCTCATGGGCCAGCGCCTGGGCCTCGGCGTCGTGACGTTGGTCAACATCTTCAACCCCGAGGTCGTGGTCGTCGGCGGGGGGGCGATCGCCGCCGGCGAACTGCTGCTGGCCCCGGCGCGCGAGGTGGTCGCACGCCGCGCGCTGCCCATCAACCGCGAGGGCGTGCGCCTGGTGTCGGCCCGCTTCGGCGCCGAGTCCGGGATGCTCGGCGCCGCCTGCATGGCGCTCGACATGGCGGGGGTACCCATCGGATGAGCGGACGGCTGATCGTCTGCCCGACGCCGATCGGCAACCTCGAGGACGTCACCCTGCGCGTGCTCTCGGCGCTGCGCGATGCCGACGTCATCGCCTGCGAGGACACGCGCACGACGAAGGTGCTGCTCGACCGCTACGGCGTGTCGGCCGAGCGCGTGCGCTACGACGCCCACGCCGAGCGACGGGTGGCGCCGCGGCTGGTCGAGCGCATGCGCTCGGGCGCGGTCGTGGCGCTCGTGAGCGACGCCGGGATGCCGCTGGTCAGCGACCCGGGGCTCGTGCTCGTGCAGGCGTGCATGGCGGCGGGGCTCGAGGTCGAGGTGCTCCCGGGGCCCAGCGCCGCGCTGGCCGCCCTCGTGGCGTCGGGCATGGAGGCCGCGACGTGGCGCTTCGTCGGCTTCCTGCCGCGCAAGAAGGGTGCGCTGTCGGAGGTGTTCGCGTCGCCCGAGGTCGTCGTGGCGTTCGAGTCGCCGCGGCGAGTGGGGGCTTCGCTGGCGGCGCTGGCGGCGCTCGACCCCGACCGGCCTGTCGCGGTGTGCCGCGAGCTGACGAAGCTCTACGAGGAGGTCGTGCGCGGATCGGCGTCCGAGCTGGCGACGCGCTACGCCGAGGAGGGCCCGCGGGGCGAGGTGGTCCTCGTGATCGGCGCCGCGCAGGCCGACGAGGCTCCGCTCGGGCCCGCGCTCGCCGCCCTGCGGCGGCTCGTCGACGAGGGCGGGGCGCGCCCGCGGCCGGCGGCCGGGGTGGTGGCCGAGCTCACCGGGACGAGCGCGAATGCCCTGTATCGCGCGCTGACCGACACGAAGTAGCGCAGCGACTGCAACAAGTCACGCGCCAACGGCCCGTCCGCGCCGTCGCGGTCATACCGTCGGCGCATGCCCCCACGCCCGCACCCTGTAGTCCTCGCTTCGCTCGCCTTCGGATGCGTGGTCGTGATGGCGTTGGTGATGCCCGGCGGAGTCGCCGGGGCCGCGGGCTGGCGCTGGCCGCTGCGCGGGCCGTTGGTCGGCGCGTTCCACGTCTCGCCCGACGCGCCCTTCGCGCGCGGGCAGCGCCGCGGCATCGACGTGTCGGCGGCGTCCGGTGCCGTCGTGCGCGCCGCCTGCCCGGGGCGCGTGACCTTCGCCGGGCCGCTGCCGCGTCGCGGGCTGGGCGTCAGCGTGCGCTGCGGCGCACTGGTGGCGACCTATCTGGGCCTCGGGCGGCTCGCCGTGCGTGCCGGGCTGCGCGTCGGGCGCGGTACGGACCTCGGCGCGCTCGGCTCGACCGGGCGCCTGCGGCTGGGGGCACGCCGCGCGGGCGACCGCCGCGGCTACCTCGACCCGCTCACCCTCCTGGCGGCCGCGCACCCGGCGCCCCCGCGCCTCGGCCCGGCGCCGCATGCGCTGCGCCAGCGCCCGCCGCGCCCCGCGCGCCCGGCGGCGTGGCCCGCCGCCTTCGCGCCCGCGCCGGACGCCGGCACGGCGCGCCGACTGCCATGGCCGGCCTATCCGGCGCTCGCCCTCGTCGCCTCCGCGCTGCCCGTCGGCGGGCTGGTGCGCCGCCGCCGGCGCCGGCGCAGCGCAACGGCCGCGGTGCCCGCGCGAGCCTCGAGTGCGCCGGGCTGACGCGCCGCGACGCGCCGTAGGTCCTCGCCGGGCGCCTTGTAACGTCCGATGCCCATGGCCGCCGAGCGCTCCTTCTACGTCACCACGCCGATCTACTACGTCAATGCGGCCCCGCATCTGGGGCACGCGTACACGACGATCGCCGTCGACGTCATGGCGCGCCACCATCGCCAGCGCGGTGAGGACGTGTTCTTCCTCACGGGCGTCGACGAGCACGGCGAGCCGGTGGCCGACGCGGCCAAGGCGCTGGGCCTCGAGCCCAAGGAGCTCGCCGACCGCAACGCCGAGCGCTTCAAGGCGCTCGCCCCCGTCCTGGAGGCCACGAATGACTTCTTCATCCGCACCTCCGACCCGGAGCACATCAAGCGGGTGCAGGACGTCCTGCAGCGCGTCTACGACAACGGCTTCGTCCACGAGGGGCTCTACGAGGGCTGGTACTGCCCGCGCTGCGCCGACTTCAAGGTCGACAACGAGATCGAGGAGGGCAATCGCTGCCCGATTCACCACATCGAGCTCGAGCGCCACAGCGAGGAGAACTACTTCTTCGCCCTGAGCGCCTTCCAGGAGCGCCTCGAGGCCCTCTACGCCGAGCAGCCCGACTTCGTCACCCCGCGCGTCCGCTACAACGAGGCGCTGTCGTTCATCAAGAGCGGTCTGCAGGACATCTCGCTCTCCCGCGCGCAGCTCACGTGGGGTGTCCCGGTCCCGTGGGACACCAGCCACGTCTTCTACGTCTGGTTCGACGCGCTGCTGAACTACTACACCGCGCTCGGCTTCGCGCGCGACGGCGAGGACCTGACCGAGCAGTTCTGGCCGGCGACCTACCACGTCATCGGCAAGGACATCCTGCGCTTCCACACGGTCTTCTGGCCGGCGATGCTGATGGCGGCCGACCTGCCGGTGCCCGAGCACGTCTTCGTCCACGGCTACCTGCTGATGGACGGCGAGAAGATGAGCAAGTCACTGGGCAACGTGCTCGACCCGTTCGAGATCATCGAGCGCTTCGGGACCGACGCCCTGCGCTACTACCTGCTGCGCGACGTCACCTTCGGTGAGGACGGCTCGGTCTCGACCGAGGCCTTCGAGCGCCGCTATGACACCGAGCTGGCCAACGAGCTGGGCAATCTCGCCAATCGCACGCTGTCGATGATCGGGCGCTACCGCGACGGGACGGTGCCGGACGTCGACGTCGACCCCGCGCTCGCGGGCGACTTCGACGGCCTCGCCGACCGCGTCGCCGACCGCATGGACCGCGTCGAGCTCACGCCGGCCCTCGACGACATCTGGCAGCGCGTACGGAGGCTCAACCGCTACGTCGAGGAGCAGGCGCCCTGGCAGCTGGCCAAGGACCCCGAGCGCGCGGCCGACCTCGACCGCGTCCTCGCCACGCTGGCGGAGGGACTGCGCGTGGTCACCGTGCTGCTGGCCCCCTGGATCCCCGGCGCGGCCGAGAAGCTCCTCGACGCCCTCGGCGCCCCCGACATCAGCCTCGCCAACGCCCGCTTCGGCGCTGGCAAGATCGGCGCGGTCGGCGAGCTCGGCCAGCTCTTCCCGAAGCACGAGTGAACGACAGCACCACGAGTGAACGACAGCCACACGCACCTGGACTCGTGCGCCCCGCCGAACGCCGAGCTGGTCGCGGCCGCGGCGGGCGAGGGCGTCGAGCCGCATCCTCACGGTGGGGATGGACTCGGCGACCAACCGCACGGCGCTGCAGGCGGCCGAGGACTTCCCGCAGGTGCACGCCGCCGTCGGGCGCCACCCCAACCACGCCGAGGGCTTCGACGACGCCGACCTGGCCGACCTGCAGGCGCTGGCCGGCCACGCGCGCTGCGCGGCCATCGGCGAGACGGGCCTGGACTACTTCCGCGACTACGCACCCCGCGCCGACCAGGAGCGCGCGTTCCACGCCCAGATCGAGCTGGCGCGAGCGGTGGGCAAGCCGCTGGTCATCCACACCCGGGCCGCCGAGGAGGACACGCTGTCCACGCTGAAGGCGCGCGCGCACGGGCTCGAGGTGGTCATGCACTGCTTCTCGATGCCCGACCGCCTGGACGAGTGCCTCGCCGAGGGCTGGTGGATCTCGTTCGCCGGCAACGTCACCTACCCGAAGGCCACCGACCTGGCCGACGCGGCCGAGCGTGTCCCCGACGAGCGCCTGCTCGTGGAGACCGACGCTCCGTACCTCACGCCGCAGCCGGTGCGCAAGGAGCGCAACCAGCCGGCCTTCGTCACCTACACCGCGCGCTTCGTGGCCGAGCGCCGCGGCGTGTCCTACGAGGAGCTCGAGCGCCTCGTCGACGCCAACGCTGCCACCCTCTTCGGGTGGTGACGGGCGAGCTCCCCACCCAGCCGAGCCTGCGCCGCATGCGCCAGTTCGGCGTGCGTCCCAAGCGCGACCTCGGCCAGAACTTCCTCATCGACTCGAACATCCTCGGCGTGATCGAGCGCGCGGCCGCCCTCGCCGACGAGGACGTCGTGCTCGAGATCGGCGGCGGGCTCGGGGTGCTCAGCGAGCACCTCGCGGCGCGCGCCGCGCACGTCCACGTCGTCGAGCTCGACCGCGCGCTCGTGCCGGCGCTCGAGGACGCCCTGAGCGCGCACCCGAACACGACGCTGCACGTCGCCGACGCGCTCGAGCTCGACCTGCGCGCGCTGCGGCCGGTGCCGACCAAGGTCATCGCCAACCTCCCCTACGGCATCGCGGCGAGCGCGATCCTGCGCACCATCGAGGAGCTCGACGACGTCACGCGCTGGGTGGCCATGATCCAGCGCGAGGTCGGCGAGCGCTTCGCCGCCGCGCCCGGGACCGCGGCCTACGGTGTCCCCAGCGTCCTCGCCCAGCTCGCGTGCGACGTGCGCGTCCACCGCTCGATCTCGCGCACGGTGTTTCACCCGGTCCCGAACGTCGACTCGGTCCTCGTCGTGCTCGACCGCACCGGCCCGGCGGCGTCGCCCGCCCTGCGCGCGCTCGTGCGCGCGGCCTTCGCCCATCGCCGCAAGGCCCTGGCGCGGTCGCTCGCCCTGGCCCCGGACCTCGGCCCCGACGTGCGCGACCGTGCCCGCCGGGCCATGGAGGAGATGGGCCACCCGGCGGACGAGCGCGCCGAGCGCCTGGCGCCCGAGGAGTTCCGCGCGCTCGCGGAGGCGCTGCGTTGACCGGACTGCGCGACTCGGCGCCCGCGAAGATCAACCTCTGCCTCTACGTGGGCCCGACGCGCGCCGACGGCCGTCACGAGCTCGTGACGATCTTCCAGCCGATCGGGCTCGCCGACGAGGTCGAGCTCGAGCCGGCCGGCCTGGGCTCGGCGATGGACCGCGTCATCTGTCCCGGGGTGCAGGGGGAGAACCTCGCCACCCTGGCCCTGGCTCGCTTTCGCGCGCGGACCGGGTGGAACGGGGCCCCCGTGCGGCTGCACATCGAGAAGCGGATCCCGATCGCCGCAGGGATGGCCGGCGGCAGCGCCGATGCGGGCGCGGCGCTGCGGCTCGCCGCGCGCGCCGCGGGCATCGACGACGACGCGATGCTGCGCGAGATCGGCGCCGAGCTGGGAGCCGACGTCGCCGCCCAGGTACGCCCGCGGCGCTATCTGGCGACCGGTGCCGGCGAGCGCCTCACCCCACTGCCCCCGCCGGTGCCCTACGGCGTGCTGGTGCTGCCGTCGCGCGTCGAGCTGTCGACGGCCGACGTCTACCGCGAGGCCGACCGCCAGGGCCTCCCGCGCGACGCGGCGGGGCTCGCGGCCAAGTTGCGCGAGGTCTCCACGGCCGCCGGTGACCTGCCCGGCGAGCTCATCGTCAACGACCTCGAGCCCGCCGCGCGGGCGCTGTGCCCGGAGGTCGACGTCGCCCTCGCGGCGGCCCGCGGTGCGGGCGCCCATCATGCCCTGGTGTGCGGATCGGGTCCCACGGTGATCGGGCTCTTCGCCGACCTGCAGGGGGCGCGCGGAGCCGCCGCGCGACTCTCCGACCGCGACCCGCGCCCGATCGCCGTTGCCCCCTGGGGGGCGACGCTGTGAAGCCCGTCTGGCTCGTCTTCGCCGCCGGCCTGCTCGCCTTCCTCGTCTGGCGCCGGCGGCGCCTGGAGCCCACGCTGCTGGCCGGCGGCGCCCTGGTCGCGGCGGCCGCCTTCGTCTACGGGCTCGGCGTCATCCACTTCCCCGACCTCGAGCAGTTGCTCATCGACATCGGCGAGCGGCTCGGCAAATGGACGTACCTGCTGGTCGGCGCGCTGGCCTTCTTCGAGACCGGCGCCTTCATCGGACTCGTCGCGCCCGGCGAGACGGCGCTGCTGCTCGGCGGCCTCGTGGCCGGTCAGGGGCAGGTGGACGTGCTCACGATGATCGCGGTGGTGTGGGCCGCCGCGGTGGCCGGCGACCTCACGAGCTTCTTCCTCGGGCGGCGCCTGGGCCGCTCCTTCCTGGTCAAGCACGGCCCCCGGGTGCAGATCACCGAAGAGCGCCTGGAGCAGGTGGAGCGCTTCTTCGACCGCCACGGCGGCAAGGCGATCCTCATCGGGCGCTTCGTCGGCCTCGTGCGCGCCATCGCTCCCTTCCTGGCCGGCTCGTCGGGAATGCCGCTGCGGCGCTTCGTGCCCTACGACGTCGTCGGCGCCGGCCTCTGGGGCTCGACCTTCGTCCTGCTGGGCTACATCTTCTGGCAGAGCTTCAGCCAGCTCGTCGACTACGCCAAGAAGGGTGCCCTCGCACTCGGCGCGGTCATCGTGCTCGTGGTCGCGATCGTGTGGCTCGTCCGCTGGCTGCGCGACGAGGACAACCGCCGGCGGATACGCGAGTGGATGGACCGCCAGGCGGAGCGGCCGACGCTGCGGCCGCTGGTGCGCGTGCTCTCGCCGCTGGTGCGGACCACGCGCCGGCCCGCGCGCTTCGTGTGGGACCGCGTCACCCCCGGCGACCTCGGGCTCGAGTTCACGACGCTGATGGCGGTGGCGGGCGTGGGCGCCTTCGTGTTCGTGTGGGACCTCGTGGGCGTCGAGCAGCGCGGCCTGCTCGCGGGCGACGGCATGTCGCTGCGCCTGGCCGACCGGCTGCACGCCGACGCGGCGGTGAGTGTCGCCAAGGCGGTGACCGCGCTGGGCTCGCTGCCGGTGGTGATCGCGCTCGTCGCGCTGGCCGCCGTCACGCTCGTCTGGCAGCACAAGATCCGCGAGCCGGTGGCGCTCGTCGTCGGCCTCGCGCTCACCTACGCCGCAGTGCACATCACCAAGGACGCCGTCGACCGCGCCCGGCCGGCGCGCCCGCTCGTCGATGTCGAGGGAGGCAGCTACCCCTCCGGTCACGCGGCGTACGCCGTGACCTGGGTCGCCGTCGCCGTCGCCCTCAGCCGCGCGCTGCCCACGATCGCCTCACGGTTCGCGTTCGTGACCGTGGCGATCGTCATCGCGATCGTCGTGGGCCTCAGCCGGATCTACCTGCGCGTCCACTACCTCTCCGACGTGGTCGGCGGGTGGGGGCTGGGCGCGGCGATCTTCGGGCTCTGCGGCCTCGCCGTGCTGGTCATCGGCTACGTGCGGAACAATGCCCCGACGCACGCCTGACCTTCCATGAGCAACGAGTCGATCATCTACCTCGTCGCCGCCTGCAGCGGCGTCTTCGGCCTCGCCACCTACGTCGGCCTCATCGTCGTGCCGGCCTGGACCGCCTACAGCCGGGTCTGGGAGCGCCTCGCCGCGACCTTCCTCACGCTGTACGTGCTGGCCGGATTCCTGATCCTGGGCGTGGTCGGCGGCGCGGCAGTCATCTGGTTCTGGGACCGGATAACCGCCTGACCACGGCCCCGCGGCGCCGGATCAGCCACCGGCCGGGCGGCCGCCAGGTCGTGCATCGTCCGGCTTGAGCACGGGGTTCGCCTTAGAATCGGTGCATGTCCACCCCGGCCCAGGGACCGGCGACCGGGCTCGACCTCGCTGCGCTGGACGCGATCACCGACGCCGTCGAGTCGGGTGCCGGCCTGCCCGAGATCGTGCGCGCGGCGGCGCGGACGCTCGACGCCAGCCTGGTGCTGACCGACCGCGCGGGGGCGGTGCTGGCCGTGGCGGCGCGGTCGCCGGCCGACGAGCGCGCGCTGCTCGACGACGCCGCCGGGGTCGAGGCGATCGAGCTGCGAGTGGCCGACGCGACGGTGGGCACGCTTCGGATGCGCGCGCGCAGCGAGGCGGGCCCCGCGCTGGTCAAGCTCGTGACCACCCTGATCGCCTCGGAGGTCGAGCGCCTGCGCGCGCCCGAGCGCGCCTCCGAGCAGGCGCTGGGCAGCTTCCTGCACGCGCTGCTCGACCGCGACATCTCCGGTCGCGAGGACATCCTCGGGCGTGCGGGCGAGCTCGGGATCGACCTCGTCGAGGGCGCCAGCATCGTGGTGGCCCGCGCGCACTCGCACGTGCCGACCGAGGACGGCTGGCGCCAACGGGTGCTCGGCGTAGCCGACCGCGGCGCGCGCGCCGTCCTGCCCGGGGCCGCGGCCGTCCTCGCCGCGCGCGCCGAGGCGGTGGGGGCGGAGATCGTCGTCCTGCTCCCGGGCGCCGACGACGTGACGGCCGCGCGCGCGGCCGAGGCCATCCTGCGCGAGCTGCAGAGCGCGCTGCCCGGCCACAGCTTCGCGCTCGGGCGCAGCCGGCCGGCCCCGGACCCGGTCGATCTGCACCGCGCCGGCGCCGAGGCGCTGCTGGCGGCCAACGTGGCCGAGGGCGACGCCGACCGTCCGGTCCTCGCCTTCGAGGAGTCCGGTGCCTACCGCCTGCTGCTCAGCGCGATGAGCGAGGACCCGGCCGAGCTGCAGCGCTTCTACGCCGAGACGGTCGAGCCACTGGTCGCCTACGACGAGCAGTACGAGACCGGCCTCGTGCAGACCGTCGAGGCGTTCCTCGAGGCCGACGGCAACGTGGCCGGCACGGCGCAGCGGCTCTTCACCCACCGCCACACCATCCGCTACCGCCTGGAGCGGGTGAAGGAGCTCTCCGGCCTCGACGTCGGCTCGACCGACGGGCGCGAGAAGCTGTCCCTCGGGCTCAAGGCCATGCGGGTGCTCGGCATCGCTCATCGGGGTGGCCCGGCAAGCGAAGCTGGCGCAAGCGGAGGGCGTGTCCCCCGTCGCAGCTAGCGGCAACGCGCCAATTTTGGCGTTTAGCCTCCGCCTAACTGGAATATCCGGCCACTGAGCGGAATTTCGGTCAAACCCAGACGGCCGGATGCCGAGGGCCCCTTGATCAAAGCCCGCGCCCGCCGATAGACGGGTTATGGACTCTGGTCGGCTCTCTTCTCGTGCGCAGGCTCGCTGGGCTTCAGGGCTCGGCATCGTCGTGGCCGCCGCGCTCGCAGGAGGAAGCCTGCTGGGCCTCAGCCGCGACGTGCTGCCCTTCGTCGGGTGGCCCACCTTGGGCGGGCACGGCGATGTCCGGCAGCAGCTCGCTGCTGCGCCGGACCTCGTTCGCCGCGCACGGTCCGGTGGCGGCGGCCAGGTGGGGGGTACCCCGGCCAGTGGCGTCGCGCCGCTCGCCGGAGTTGCACCCTTGGCCGCCGCCCCGGTCCGTGTGGCGTTCAGCCCTGGCGCGCGCCTGAGCGCCGGCGCGACCGCCGGGACGCCGCGAGTGGTCAACGATCGCGACTCCGACGGCGACGGGATCCCCGACTCGGTCGAAGCCGCCGCCGGGAGCAACCCGCGCAGCGCCGACTCCGACGGCGACGGCCTGCCCGACGGCTGGGAGCGCCAGCACAACCTCGATCCCGCCAACGCCCAGGACGCGGCCACCGACACCGACGGCGACGGGCTCAGCAACTTCACCGAGTTCAAGGCGGGCGAGAACCCGCGCGCTCGCGACTCGAACCGCGACGGCACCAGCGACAGCGCCGACGACTCCGACGGCGACGGTCTCAGCAACGCGGTCGAGCAGGCCCTCTCGCTCGATCCCAAGAGCGCCAGCTCGGCTGGCAGCGCGATCTCCGACGCGTCCGAGGACGGCGACGGTGACGGCATCCCCAATGCGGTCGAGGTCGCGCTCGGCACCGACCCCGCCGTGGCCGACTCCAACGGCGACGGTGTGCCCGACGGCAAGGTCGACAGCGACGGCGACGGTCTCACCAACGCCGAGGAGGTGGCGCTGCACCTCGACCCCGCCAGCGGCGAGTCGAGCCCCGGCGAGCCCGACGCGGCGCTCGACAGCGACGGCGACGGCCTCTCCAACGCCACCGAATTGCGCATCGGCAGCAACCCGTCGGTGTCGGACTCCGACGGCAACGGCGCCGCTGACGGCATCGAGGATCCCGACGGCGACGGTACCCCCAGCGCGCAGGAGATCGCCGAGGGCCGCGACCCGCTCGTGGCCGACGCGCCGACGACGACGCCGCCGGCGAGCGAGACGCCGCCCGCGCCCGAGACGAACGGGAGCACCCCCCGCGACCACGAGGACGCACCGGCGCCCGCGCCCGCCTCCGACCCTTCCACCGGCTCCGCCCCGGCCCCGGCACCGCCGAGCAATCCCGCGCCGGCGCCGGCGCCCGCTCCGGCACCGGCCCCCACCCCCGCCGCCGGCCCCGATCAGACCAACGGCGCGACGCCCGCTCCCGCCCCGGCGCCGGCGGCGCCCTCGCAGCAGCCCGCCGCCGCGCCCGCCCCCGTCGTTCAGCCCGACCAGGCGAACGGGCCGCCGCCGAACGACGCCCCGGTCGCCGACGGCTAGTAGGCAGTCCGGTCCGTACGATCCGCCACCATGCGGATCGGGATCATCACCGGGTCGGGCACCTACGCCCTGCCCGCGCTCGAGACGAGCGCTCCCGGCCCCGTGGCGACGCCCTTCGGCGAAGCGCTGGTCTCCGAGGGACGCTTCGCGCAGGCCGAGATCCTGCACGTCGCGCGCCACGGCCAGGGCCATCGGCGCCTCAGCAGCGCGGTCACCCACCAGGCCAACATCTGGGCGCTGCGCGAGCGCGGCGCCCAGGCGATCCTGGCCGTCACCGTGTGCGGCTCGCTCGACCCCGAGCTCGCGCTCGGCACCCTGATCGTCTTCGACGACCTGCACTTCCCGGTCAACCGCCTGCCCGACGGCTCGCTGTGCACGCTGCACACCGAGCCCGGCGCGCCGGGGCGCGGGCACTGGATCTTCGACCGGCCGTTCAGCGACCCGTTGCGCCAGGTGCTGCTCGACGCCGCCCGTGAGGCCGGTTGCGCGGTGCGCGACGGCGGCTGCTACGGCCACGTCGACGGCCCGCGCTTCAACACGCAGACGGAGATCCGGATGCTCATGCGCGCAGGCGTCACCGCGGTCTCGCAGACGGCGGGGCCCGAGACGGTCCTCGCCGGCGAGGCCAAGCTGCCCTACGCCCTGCTGGGCTACGCGACCGACTACGCCAACGGCGTCAAGCCCGAGGCGCCGACGCCCGTCGAGGAGCTCATCAGGCTGGTCGAGGCCAGCACCGAGACGTTCGCGCGCACGCTGGCCGCGGCGGTGCCGCGCGTGACGGCGGCGCCCGAGCCGGTGGGGACGCATTTCTCCTGGGATTGACGAGCTCGGCCCGGTGGCCGCGGTCATCGTCGGCTCCCTCGCCGCGCCGGACGACCCCGCGCTCGACGAGCTGCTGGGGGCCGACGGCGCGCGGGCGCTGCGTGCCGAGCTCGCCGCGCGTGCGCGGCGCTGGGCCGCGGAGGTCGCGCCGGGCCGCTGCTTCGAGGCGACCACGCTCGGCGCCGCCGAGGCCGCGCTGCACGGCCACGATGGGCCCGTCCTGCTGGCGGCGCCCGACGTGCCGGCGCTCGACCAGCGCCTGGCGCGCGCTGCCCTCGACGACCTGGCCGCCGGCTGCGACATCGTCCTGGGCGCCGCGCACGACGCGCGGCCCTACATCCTCGCCGTCGCGCGTCCGGACCCCGAGCTGCTGGCCGTGGTCGAGCGCTCGCTCGAGGGCGGGATCCTGGGCGCCTTCGCCGAGGGCGGCGTGACGCTCGGGATGCTGCGCCACGAGCGCCGCCTGTCGAGCCCGGGCGACGCCCGGGCACTGGCCATCGACCCGCTCGCGCCGTCCGACCTCGCCGCGCTGGTGCGCGGGCGTTTGCGCGAGCCGCCGCGCCGGTAGCCTCGGCGACATGGAGTTCGAACGCGAGCAGGAAGAGGCGGCGGCCGAGGAGGCCGCCCACATCGGCGGCGACCGCGACGAGGAGCTCGACTACATCGAGCGCGACTCACGACCGGCGGGCATCAGCGACGAGGCCTGGCGCCCCGTCGAGGAGGCCGGCGGCGGTGAGGCCGAGGGCTTCGAGGAGGCCGAGGCGGAGCTCATCGAGCGCGCCGAGAACCCCCACGGCCCCTCCCCGATCGCCGACGCCGGCGAGTACGACGAGGAGGCCGGGGCGCTCGACGCCGAGTACGGCGAGGCGGACGAGGAGTACACCTCCGAGGACGAGCCGGGAGCGGACGACCGCTGAGCTAGCTTTAGGCTTCCTAGCCTCGTTGGGGAGTCGTCCAATGGCAGGACTCGGGCCTTTGAAGCCCGCTATCCCGGTTCAAATCCGGGCTCCCCAGTAGCTTCTGACGTCCGACTTGCCTGCGAACATGTGTTCGTATGGCTCCCTCGCTCCCCACCGCCGAATTGCACTGGCTCGCGGGGCTGCTCGAGGGCGAGGGGACCTTCATGACCGGGCCGCCGAGCAGTCCCGGCCTGCCCGTGATCGCGGTGAACATGACCGACGAGGACGTCATGGCGCGTCTCGGTCGGATCTTCGGGCGCAAGGTGCAGGTCGTCCGGCCCCGGAAGGTGCGCTGGCGGACGAGCTACCAGGTCCGCGTGAACGGGCGCGACGCTGTTCTCTGGATGACCTTGCTGAGGCCGCTCATGGGCTCGCGCCGCCAAGCCCAGATCGATCGCGCGCTGGCCTCCTACGCCCCCCGTCCCGTCGCCCTGCTCACAGACGCCGCTGCGCGAGCGGCATTGGACGCGCTGCGGTCTGGCGATGCCGTGAAGGCGGTCGCCGATCGATTCGGGGTCAGCATTTGGTGCATCTACGACCTACGACTGGGCCGCACGTTCAAGCACCTGAGGCGTGCCGACCGCGGAGCGATCGGCAACGCCCACAGCGACCGCTACCAGCCTCCATAAGCCAGCCAACCGCCGTCGACCGCGATCTCGCTGCCGGTCACGAAGGAGGCGGCGTCGGAGGCCAGGAAGGCCACGACGCGCGCGACCTCGGCGGGCTCGGCGTAGCGGCCCATGGGGGTGCGGCGGACGATGTCGGCTTCGCTGTAGCCCCCGGCGCGCTGGTCGGCGTCGTCGAGGGCCGTGCGCACATAGGCGGGGTCGACGGCGACGACGCGCACGCCGCGGGTCGCCCATTCGGTCGCGAGCACCTTGGTGAGGCCGACGACGCCGTGCTTGCTGGCCGCGTAGGCGGCGCGCATCGGCATCCCCGTGGCGGCGAAGACCGAGCCGATGTTGACGATCACACCGCGACCGGCCGGGAGCATGTGGCGGGCCGCGGCCTGGGCGCACAGGAAGGTCCCGGTGAGGTTGACCGCCAGCGTGCGCGACCAGACGTCGAAGGTCAGCTCCTCCGATGAGGCGACCGCGCCGACGCCGGCGTTGTTGACGAGGATGTCGAGGCGGCCGTGCTCGGCGACCGCCGCGTCGAAGAGCGCGGTCACCTGTGCGGGATCGGAGACGTCGGCCACCAGCGCCGTGGCGTCGCCGTCGCCGGCGCGCAGGCGCTCGGCCGTGGCTCGGGCGAGCTCCTCGCGGCGATCGGCGACCACGACGACGGCGCCCTGCGCCGCCAGCTCGTCGGCGATCGCGGCGCCGAGGCCCTGCCCGGCACCCGTGACCACAGCGACTCGCCCGTCCATGGCGCCCTTCTACCACTGCACGCGGCACGTGGGCGCCCCGCGATGGGCCTCTAGCATCCGAGGCGTGACCGCGCCGACCGTCGTCATCCTCGCTGCGGGCCAGGGCACGCGCATGCGCTCGCGCACGCCGAAGGTCCTGCACGACCTGTGCGGGAGGCCGATGATCGCGTGGCCGGTCGCGGCCGCGCTGGCGGCCGGCGCGGGCAAGGTCGTGGTGGTCGACGGCCCGCAGCGGCCGCTCGACGGACAGCTGCCCGAAGGGGTGGAGCTCGCGGTGCAGCCCGAGCCCAACGGGACCGGCGGCGCCGTGCAGGCGGCCGCCGCGCACCTCGGCGACGAGCCCGTGCTCGTCCTCAACGGCGACGTGCCTCTGGTCACGGCCGAGGCCCTCGCCGCGCTGCTCGAGGCACACGCGGCCGACGGCGCGCAGGCGACGGTCGCCTCGATGGAGCTCGACGATCCCGCCGGCTACGGCCGCGTCGTGCGCCGCGCGGACGGGTCGGTGGCGCGCGTGGTGGAGACCAAGGTCGCCGGTGACGCGACCGACGAGGAGCTTGCCATCCGCGAGGTCAACGCCGGCGTCTACGCCTTCGACGGGCAGGCGCTCAGGGACGCGCTCGAGCGCCTGACGCCCGACAACGCCCAGGGCGAGCTCTACCTGCCCGCCGCGCTCGACCTGCTCGACCGCGTCGGCGCACAGCGCCTCGACGACCCGACGCTGCTGCTCGGGGTCAACGATCGCGCTGACCTCGCCCGCGTGCGCGCGCTCGCCCAGGCCCGCATCCATCGCGCGCACATGCGCGCCGGCGTGACGATCGTCGATCCCGCGAGCACGCTGATCGACGTCACCGTCGCGATCGGCGCCGACACCCTGGTCGAACCGTCCTCCTTCCTGCGCGGCGAGACGACGATCGGCGAGGGCTGCACGGTCGGGCCGCTGACCACGCTGATCGACACGACGCTGGGCGACGAGGTGCGCGTGCCCCACTCCTATCTCGTCGGGTGCGAGGTGCGTGCGGGGGCGAGCGTCGGGCCCTTCGCCTACCTCCGGCCGGGCGCGCTGCTGCGCGAGCGTTCCAAGGCCGGGACCTTCGTGGAGATCAAGAACTCCGACATCGGCGAGGGCACCAAGGTGCCGCACCTCAGCTACATCGGCGACGCCGACGTCGGCCCCAACACCAACCTCGGCGCGGCCACGATCACTGCGAACTACGACGGCGCCCGCAAGCACCGCACGACGATCGGCGCGGACGTCCGCACGTCGGTCGACTCGACGCTGGTCGCGCCGGTGACGATCGGCGACGGTGCCACCGTCGCGGCGAACTCCGCCATCACCGAGGACGTGCCGCCGGGGGCGCTCGGGATCGCTCGGGCGCGCCAGACCAACATCGAGGGCTACGCCGAGCGCAAGCGCGCGCGTGAGGCGCCGGACACACCGTCGTGACCCCCGCGTAGACTGAGCAGCGTCGTGAGCGTCCAGGTGCAGCCCGCCATGGCCACGAGCCTTCCGATCGACTACGACAAACGGCTCATGCTGTTCTCGGGGCGCGCCAACCCGGAGCTCGCGTCGAGGATCGCCGACAAGCTGGGCGTCGATCTCGGGCCCGTCACGCTGAAGACGTTCTCCAACGGCGAGGTCTACTGCCGCTACGACGAGTCGATCCGCGGGGCCGACGTCTTCATCGTCCAGCCGACCTGCGCCAATCCCGAGCTCGGCCTGAGCGCCAACGACGCGCTCATGGAGCTGCTGCTCATGATCGATGCCGCCGTGGGCGCGAGCGCGCACCGCGTCATCGCGGTCACGCCGTGGTTCGGCTACAGCCGCCAGGACAAGAAGTCGGCGCCGCGCGAGCCGATCTCGTCGCGCCTCGTGGCGCGGATGATCGAGTCAGCCGGGGCCGACCGCGTGCTCACGATGGACCTGCACGCGGGCCAGATCCAGGGCTTCTTCCGCAACCCGGTCGACCACATGACCGCGCTCTTCATGCTCACGCAGTACTTCGACGACCTCGGCCTGACCGACCTCGTCGTCGTCGCGCCCGACGCCGGCCGCGTCAAGCTCAACAAGAAGTTCGCCTCCAAGCTGGGCGCCGAGCTGGCCATCCTCGACAAGGAGCGCCCCGCCCAGCAGGTGGCCGAGATCGGCTACGTCATCGGCGACGTCAAGGGCAGGACCGCGGTCCTCGTCGACGACATGATCGACACGGCGGGCACGCTGCGCGCCGCGGCGCAGACCGTGCTCGACGAAGGCGCGTCGCGCGTCTATGCCGCGGCCACCCATCCGATCCTCAGCGGCAAGGCCTACGAGAACCTGGCCGCCGCCGGCTTCGAGCAGATCGTCGTCACCGACACGATCCCCGTGCGCCCCGGCGCGCCCGACAACCTGCGCGTGCTCAGCTGCGCCGAGCTGCTGACCGACTCGATCCGCCGGATCTTCACCGACGACAGCGTCAGCGAGGTCTTCGGCGGCGAGAACCAGCTGTTCTGATCTCGCGCCCTCGGTGACCTCCACCGCGGCAGCCCTCCTCATGGACCGGCTGGGCCTCAGCGAGGACGAGCTGTGCCTGGCGCTCGACGTCGACCCGCTGAGCGTGATCTCCGGCGAGCTCGACCACAAGCCGCAACTGCCGATCCTGCTCGCGCTCACCCAGGAGGCCGCCGAGCGCGTCGCGGGCGGCGTCCTGCCGCGCTGGGTGCGCTCCGCCGGGCCGAACGGCCGACCGCTCGACCACCTGCTCGCCCGCGACTACACCGCCTTCGAGGACGACCTTCAGTCGCTCGCGGATCGCGGCTTCGTGCTGCGCGGAGGGGGCCGGTGAGCGCGACGGTCCGCCGGCTGCACGCGGACGAGGCCGACCTCCTGCGCGACGTGCGCCTGCGCGCGCTGCGCGAGGCGCCGATGGCCTTTGGCTCCACCCTCGCCCGCGAGGAGGCCTACCAGCCGGAGCAGTGGGAGCGGTGGGCGGCAGACGCGGCGCGCGGCGAACGTCAGGCGGTCTTCATCGCTGAGCCCGGGGCGGGGCTGGCCAGCGGCGTGATCGACGACGAGGACCCCGCGCTGGCGCACCTCTACGCGATGTGGGTCGCTCCGCAGGCGCGCGGGACGGGCGCGGGGCGCGCGCTCGTCGACGCCGTGATCGCGTGGGCCGGCGAACGCGGCGCGCGGACGCTGACGACGTCGGTCGCCGAGGGCAACGCCGCCGCCGCGGCGCTCTATGCGAGCGCGGGCTTCGCCGACACCGGCCGGCGCGAGCCGCTGGGGCACTCCGACGGCGTCGTGGCCGTCTTCGAACGGCCGCTCAGCGACAGCTAGTTCGGCGGCTTGCGGCCGAACAGCGCGGCGGGCTGGCTCTCGCCAGGCACCTTCTCGCCGGGCCAGAAGCCGGTCACCCGCGCAAAGCCCTTGGCGCCGGCGCGATCGACAGCCGCGCGCGTGACCTTGAAGGCCACGCCCTCCATCGCCGCGGCGCCGATGACCTTCGGCCAGCTCGTCTGCTGCGTGGTCGGCTTGGGCGGCTCCTCGTTGTCGAAGATGCCCCATACCGCCTCGAAGAGCTTCTTGGAGACAAAGCCGGCGAGGATGCCGAGGATGATTCCGAAGGGCTTGTAGATGAGCTTCATCGCGACCAGGCTATTCGACCGGGTGGTATGGAATTTCCGCCGATATGTCGATAATCATTGGTACCCCGGTAGTTCAGCCTTCGCACTGCGAATAGCAGCATCGGAAGGAGGGATCGATGGACGAGCAGCTCGGACCGCCCGGCGACGACGCCGACGAGTTGCTGCGGCGGGCGCTCATCGACCCAGACGCGTCGGTTGCGGTAGCGATGCGCGTGGGCGGTCTCGCCCTGACGCACGCGCTCACCATCGTCTTCCACGGGCGCGCTGACCTGGGGACGATCCAGACCTATGTCGCGCACGGGCCGCGCGGCGCGGGCAGCGCGATCGGGGCCGACGAGCTGCTGCGCGTCCCCTGCGACCTCGACCTCGGCGATGCCGGCACGCGCGGCGAGGCGGAGGAGGCCTACGCCGAGCAGGCCCGCGTCCTGCGCGACGCGCTGCTGGCGGCCGACACCGTGCTGGCCATCTGGCGCGAGCCGCTGCAGGCGCTTGCGGAAGCGCCGGTCGGCGTCGACCGCTCCGTGGACCTCCAGGTCCGCCTGCCGGCCCATCGCCTCATGCCGATCGCCCTCGTGGCGCCCGACAAGCACATCACCGTGGCGCCGGTGTGCGGCGCGCGCACGCTGGCCGAGGGCCGCCCGCCGATGGGCATCGCGTGCGCCCAGCAGGACGTCGCGCGCGTCTATCCGCTGCCCGACGACCCCGAGCGCTGCCTGGAGGACTTCGCCGAGCTGGCCGCCGAGCACGCCCGCCGGATGGCGGACCGCCTCGACCACCAGGAGGCATCGGTGCGCCGCTTCCTGGAGCTCAGCGGCGACGACTTCCCTGAGACGGGCTGAGCGCGGGGTGGCTAGCCTGCGGCGCCCGTGTCGCGCCGCACCAAGCTGCTCATCGCCACAGGCGTCGTCCTCTTCCTGGGCATCTCGTTCCTGCTGGCGCGCTATCTGAGCACCGAGAACCGCGAGCGCGACGCCGTTTACGCCCTCCTGCGCGACCAGGCGCGCGGGGACGCGCGCGGCATGCTCAGGCGCCTGGACGGGTGCGACGCGCGTTGCCGCGCCGCCGTCGAGACCAACGTCCGGCGCCTGGCCCGGCCCGGCGACGTGAAGATCCTCGCCTACACCTCGTCGACCGCCTACGCCCTCGGCGGCGCGCGCGGTCCGACCCGCGTGGCATGGACGATCGTCAACCGCCAGCTGCCGGTGGTGCAGTGCGTGGACGTCCAGCGGACGGGGAGCGTGCTGACCGGGCGAGCGATTAACCTGCGCGCCCTCAGCGTCCCGATCGACTCGACGGGCTCGTGCTGACACGCGGGCGCGCGCGCCGCAACGTCGGGGGTCCAGCCGTGTTCAGCAGCTTCCGCATGCGCCTCTCCGTCACCACCGCCATCGTCGCCCTCGTCGCCCTGCTGACCGCCGCCGCGCCCGCCGGCGCCCAGTCGGTCGTCTCCACGCCGAGCGCCAAGACGCTCTACAAGACCGGCCCCACGGGTCGCTACCTCATGGACGGCCCGTGGCTGTTCAAGCTCGACAACCACCAGAGCGGCCCGCAGCTCGAGTCCGGCATCGCCGGCTGGAAGCAGATCACGGTCCCCAACGCGTGGAACGTCGGCGACGACACTCCGCAGTCGTTCCTGGGCGGCGTCGGCTGGTACCGCAAGGACTTCAAGCTGCCCACCGCCTCCCAGGCGGCCTCGTGGGTCGTGCGCTTCGAGTCGGTCAACTACCGCTCGAAGGTGTGGCTCAACGGCAAGCCGATCGGCAAGAACCGCGGCGCCTACCTCCCCTTCGAGATCCGCCTGCCGGCTGGGCTGCTCAAGCGCGGCGGCGTCAACCACCTGGTCATCCGGGTCGACTCGCGCCGCAAGCAGACCGACTTCCCGCCCTCGGGCCTGTCGATCGTGGGCAAGCCGACCGGCGGCTGGTGGAACTACGGCGGTCTCCTGCGCGAGGTCTACCTGCGCAAGATCAACGACGTCGACTTCAACACGGTCGTCGTGCGGCCCGACCTGCCGTGCGCGACCTGCCAGGCGACGGTGACCTACCGCGTGACGCTGCGCAACTACGCCACGCACCCCCGCCGCGTGCGCGTCAGCGCCCGGTTTGGCAATCGCAAGTTCGCGCTCGGCACTGCCGCGATCGGCGCCAAGCGCTTCGCCACCCTGACCAAGCAGATCAAGGTCGACAAGCCGCGCCTGTGGTCGCCCGCGAGCCCGTATCTCTACGACGCCTCGATGGCCATCCGCTCGGGCGGCGACCTGCTGCAGCGCTACACCCTGAAGACCGGCGTGCGCTCGATCAAGGTGGTCGACGGCCACCTGTTCCTCAACGGCGCGCCGATGAACTTCCGCGGCGTGGCCCTGCACGAGGACTCGCGCACGATGGGCTTCGCGATCGACAACCAGACCCGCGACCAGCAGCTCGCGTGGGTCAAGGAGCTCGGCGCCACGGTCATCCGCTCGCACTACCCGCTCGCCCCCTACACCCAGGAGCGCGCCGACGAGCTGGGGATCATGCAGTGGTCGGAGATCCCGGTCTACTCGGTCAAGGCGCAGTACCTCAAGCAGAAGCTCGTGCGCGAGCTCGCCGCCCGCGAGCTCGAGTCGAACATCCAGACCAACGGCAACCACCCGTCGGTGATCATCTGGTCGATCGCCAACGAGCTCAGCGCTCGCCCCGGACCGGTCCAGGGCCTCTACATCAAGGCCGCGGCGGAGCGCGCGCACGCGCTCGACCCGTCGCGTCCGGTGGGGATCGCCGCGGCCGGCTACCCGTCCGCCGGCTGCCAGCCCGAGTACGGCCCGATCGACGTCATCGGCGTCAACGACTACTTCGGCTGGTACCCCGGCCCGAACGGGCAGATCGCCGACCGCACGCTGCTGTCGGAGTACCTGGACTCGGTCCGCCAGTGCTACCCCACCAAGGCGATCGTGGTCAGCGAGTTCGGCGCGGAGGCCAACCGCGACGGGCCCGTGGAGGAGAAGGGCACCTACGCCTTCCAGCAGGACTTCGTCAACTACCACCTCGGCGTGTTCGCGACGAAGCCGTGGCTGTCAGGCGCCATCTACTTCGCGCTGCAGGAGTTCCGCGTGCGCCCCGACTGGGACGGCGGCAACCCGCGCCCGCAGCCGCCGATCCACCAGAAGGGGCTCGTCTCCTTCGACGGCGTGCGCAAGCCGGCGTTCTTCGACGTCCAACGCATCTTCCTCGCCACCAAGCAGTTCCGCGCAGTGCCACGATCCGGGCTATGACGATCGCGACGGTCGGCCTCCTGCATCCCGGTGCGATGGGGGCTGCCGTCGGGAGGGTGCTGACGCAGACCGGGCGCATCGTGCTGTGGGCGTCCGACGGTCGCAGTGAGCAGAGTGCTGCGCGCGCGAAGGAGGCGGGGCTCCAGGACGCCGGCACGGCGGCCGCGCTGGCGGCCCGCAGCGACCTCGTCCTGTCGATCTGCCCGCCGCACGGCGCCCTCGACACCGCCCGCGCGGTGGGCGCCTTCGCCGGGCTCTACGTCGACGCCAACGCGGTCTCACCCGCCACGGCCGCCGAGATCCGCGGCGTCGTCGAGGCCGCCGGCGCCCGTTACGTCGACGGGGGCATCATCGGCGGGCCGCCCGTGGCGACCGACAGCACCACCCGGCTGTACCTCTCGGGCGCCGACGCGGCCGCGGTGTCGGCGATGTTCGCCGGCAGCGGCCTGGACGCGCTCGTCCTCGACGGCGCCGCGACCGCCGCCTCCGCCCTGAAGATGGCCTACGCCGGCTGGACGAAGGGCAGCGCGGCGCTGCTGCTGACCATGCGCGCGGCGGCGCGCGCCCACGGCGTCGAGGACGCGCTCGTGCGCGAGTGGGAGCACTCGATCCCCTCGCTGCCCGCGCGCTCCGCGCAGGCGGCGCGCGCCGCGGACGAGAAGGGCTGGCGGTGGGTGGCCGAGATGCGCGAGATCGCCGCGACGCTGGCCGCCGCCGACCTGCCGTCCGGCTTCCACGAGGCGGCCGCGCAGGTCTTCGAGCGCGGCTAGACCTCCACGCCCAGGCCGGCGCGCAGGCCCGCGCGGCCCGCGTCGGTGACCAAGAGCGCCCGGGTGCCGCGCACCTGCGTGACCCAGTGGCGAGCCAGCAGCGTTTCCGCCACGCTCGCGCCCAGCGCTCCGGCGAGATGCGGGCGTCGCTCGCTCCAGTCCAGGCACGGGCGCGCGTAGGCCCGGCGCGTCGCCGGCGGCGGCGTCACGCCGATGGCCGCGAACGCTTCGCCGGCGTCCGGGCCCAGGACGTAGGCGCGCTCGCCGTCGGGTGCGAGGGCGCCGGCGGCGAGCAGCGCGTCGCACACCGCCACGCCGAGCGCGCCGGCGAGATGGTCGTAGCAGGTGCGCGCGGCGCGCTCGGCCTCCGCGCGGGTGGCACGGCGCAATGTGCGCGCTGCGCGCGGCGGCGACACGAGCGCCAGCGCCTCCAGCGCGTGGGCGACCTCGGGCCGGGCGAGGCGGAAGGCGCGCCGGCGCCCGTCGGGCGCGACCGAGACGAGCCCGGCGTCGAGCAGGCGCCCGAGGTGGTGGCTGGCCGTCGACGGGGCGACGCCGGCCTCGCGCGCCAGCGCGCCGGCGGAGCGCGGCGCGCCGTCCATGAGCGCGTCGAGCATCGCGGCGCGCGCGGGATCGGCGATGGCGCTGGCGCCCGCGGCGAGGTCGACGTCCATGGCGAGGATCGTACGCCGCTGACCTTTCGATCCGCGTCGAAAGGTCCGTGGGGGACGATGGCGCCATGGACGACGAGCACCTGATCGCCCCCCGCGCGCTGGCCGACCGCCTGGCGGCCGCCGACGAGGCCTACATCCGCTCCGGCCACGTGGCGCTCGAGCACGTCGCCGCCGGCCGCCTGGACGAGGTCCGCGCCGCGATGGCGGCCGGCCGCCTGCCCGCACCGGCGTACGTGCTCGACGACGGCACGGCGATGGTCGCTCGCGACCACCTCGTTCTGGCCGACGAGGCCGGGACCGACCTCGCCGCGGCCTTCCGAGCGCGCTACGTCGCCGCCGGCGGGCAGGATCCGCAGGGCGCGTGGGCCGGCTACCTGTCGGGCGCCTACGCGATGTGCCTGCGCAGCGCGACGCCCGAGGCGATCGCGCGCAAGGAGGGGCTGGTCGAGGAGCTCGAGGCGCTGCTGGGCGATCCGCGCCCCGGGGACGCCACGTGGCGCGCCGCGCTGCGCAGCGCCGTCGACGCGCTCGACGCGCTCGAGCGCCCGTTCGCGCCCCTCGACGAGCACCGCTTCGGCGCGCGCCCTACCCGCCACCGGCTGATCGACGACCCGCGCGCCCGGTGGCCGTGGCTGGCGGCGTGAGGGCGCCCAGCGGCGCCTTGTCGCTACCATCCGTCGCCGCCCATGGCCAGTCAGCCCACCAAGCTCTCCATCTCCGAACGCGAGGTCTCCAACTCGCGTGCGACCCGTCGCCTGCGCCGCGAAGGCCAGGTGCCCGGCGTCCTCTACGGCGGCGACGACGACTCCGTCGCCTTCGTCGTCGACGAGCGCGAGCTGCGCCACGCGCTGGCCGCGCGCGGCGCCGTGGTCGAGCTCCAGCTCGGCGGCGACGCCACGCCCGCCGTGCTCCAGGACGCCCAGCGCCACCCCGTGCGCGGGCACACGATGCACGTCGACTTCCTGCGCGTGAACCTCAACGTCGCCATCCACGCGGTGGTCACCCTCGAGCTCCTGGGCGGCGAGGACGCCCCCGGGACCAAGGAGGGCGGCGTGCTCGAGCACGTCACCCGCGAGATCAACATCGAGGCGCTGCCGAACGACATTCCCGAGCGCCTGGAGCTCGACGTGTCGATGATGGACGTCAACGACACGCTCTTCCTGTCCGCCGTCACGGCGCCCGCCGGGGTCACGATCCTCGACGATCCCGACGAGACGGTCGTCGCGACCCTCACCCCGCCCAAGCTGCAGGCCGAGCTCGACGCGCTCGACGAAGAGGCAGCGCTCGAGCAGGAGACCAGGGTCGTCGGCGAGGGCGAGGCGCCCACGGACGAAGCGGGCGAGGGCGAGGACGACGCGGGCGGCGACGACGCCGCCGGCGAGAGCTCCGAGTAGCGCGGCCGCGTGCGCCGGCTCTTCGGCGCGGGCTCGGCTCCGGTCGACTGGCTCGTCGTCGGGCTGGGCAACCCGGGCGAGCGCTACGCGCGCACGCCCCACAACGTCGGCTTTGCGGTGGCCGAGGAGCTCACGCGGCGCTGGGAGCTGCCGCGGCCAAAGCAGAAGTACGCCGGGCTCTTCACCGACGGCCGCACCGGGCCCGGTGGCCCGCGCGTGGCCGTGCTGTCCCCGCAGACCTACATGAACGAGGCCGGCAACTCGGCCGGCCCGGCGCGGGGGGCGCTGCACCTCGAGCTCGATCGGGTGCTCGTCGTGCACGACGAGATCGATCTGCCCTTCGGCGACGTCCGCACGCGCGTCGGCGGCGGGCTGGCGGGCCACAACGGGCTGAAGTCCCTGCGCCGCGGCCTGGGGTCGCCGGACTTCGCTCGCGTGCGCGTGGGCGTCGGGCGCCCGGACTCGACCGACCCGGAGATCGTGTCGGCGTACGTCCTGGGACGCTGGCGCCAGCCCGCCGAGGACGTGCGGGCGCTCGTGGAGCGCGCCGCCGACGCCGCCGAGCGGATCGTGCTGGGCGACGCCTCGCCCTGACAGGAGTCCTGACAATCGCACGCCCGCGACGCGCACACTTGTGCGTGTGCAACGACTGGTAATAGGCTCGGGCCATCCGGCGTCCAAGCTGAGAGGAGAGGTATGAGCACCGTTCCCGTGCGCCTCACCGTCAACGGCCAGCAACATGAGGTCGAGGTCGAACCACGTCTACTGCTCGTGCACCTGTTGCGCGACACCCTGGGGCTGACCGGCACCCACGTCGGGTGCGATACGACCAACTGCGGCGCATGCACGGTGCACCTCGACGGCGAGGCGGTGAAGAGCTGCACCGTCCTCGGCGTGCAGGCCGACGGCGCCGAGGTCAAGACCATCGAGGGCATGGCCGACGGCGACACGCTGCATCCGCTCCAGGAGGCCTTCTGGAAGGACCACGGCCTGCAGTGCGGCTACTGCACTCCGGGCATGATCATGGCGGCCGCCGATCTGCTGGCGCGCAACCCCGACCCCAGCGAGGCCGAGGTCCGCAAGGGCCTGGAGGGCAACCTCTGCCGCTGCACTGGCTACCACAACATCGTCAAGGCGGTCCTGACCGCCGCGAAGGCGGACGGCGGCGCGCAGCTGGACGTGCCGGCGCCCTCGGAGGCGGGCCGCGAGTCCGCCCAGGCGGTCGCCGGGGAGATCAAGCCATGAGCGCCACGACAGAAGCCGCGACCGGCAACGGCCACGTCGGCCGCAGCCTGCGCCGCAAGGAGGACCCGCGCCTGATCAAGGGCCAGGCCTCCTACGTCGACGACATCAACCTCACCGGCCAGCTGTGGGCGGCGTGGGTGCGCTCGCCGGAGGCGCACGCGAAGATCGTCTCCATCGACACCTCGGCGGCGAAGGCGCGCGACGGCGTCGTCGCGGTCTACACCAACGAGGACCTCGACATGGAGGCGGGCCTGCCGATGGCCTGGGTCCCGCCGGGCATCGACGTCAACACGCCGGACCACTGGGTCCTGGCCAAGGGCGAGGTCAAGCACGTCGGCGACCCCGTCGCGCTCGTCATCGGCAACGACCGCTACACGGTCGTGGACGCCGCCGAGGACGTGATCGTCGACTACGACCCGCTGCCGGTCGTCACCGACCCCGAGGCGGCGCTCGAGGACGGCTCGCCGCTCGTGCACTCGCAGTTCGGCACCAACAAGGTCTGCGAGTGGTCGCTGGGCGGCGGCGATCTCGAGGCCGGCTTCGCCGAGGCCGACCACATCATCGAGCGTCGCATCGTCAACCACCGCACGGCGGGGGCGGCGATCGAGCCGCGCGCCGTGCTCGCCGATTTCCGCGCCGACAGGCTGACCGTCTACAGCTCGACGCAGGTGCCGCACTTCCTGCGCCTGTTCCTGGGGATCATCCTCGGCATCAGCGAGGACCGGGTCCGCGCGGTCGCCCCCGAGGTCGGCGGCGCGTTCGGCTCCAAGCTGCAGATCTACGCCGAGGAGATCGGCTGCGCGTGGGCGTCGCGCAAGCTCGGGCGCCCCGTGAAGTGGGTCGAGACGCGCTCGGAGGGCATGATGGTCACCCACCACGGGCGCGACCAGATCGACAAGGTCAAGGTCGGCTTCAAGAACGACGGCACGATGACCGCGTTCCACGTGACGATCATCGCCGACATCGGCGCCTATCAGATGCTGCTCACGCCGATGATCCCGCCGCTGAGCGCGTTCGTCATGTGCGGCGTCTACAAGACCCCGGCGGTCCACACCGACGTCATCGACGTGATGACGAACAAGTTCCCCACGGACGCCATCCGCGGGGCGGGGCGGCCGGAGGCGACCCACCTCATCGAGGTGACGATCGATCAGATCGCGGCCGAGCTCGGAATGGACCCGCTGGAGGTCCGGCGCAGGAACTTCATCCCGCCGTTCTCCGAGGCGCACGAGACGCCGATCGGCGTCGCCTACGACTCCGGCGACTACGCCAAGGCGCTCGACAAGCTGCTCGAGCACATCGATCCCGCCGAGGTGCATCGCGAGGCGGAAGCCCTGCGCGAGAAGGGGATCTACCGCGGCATCGGGTTCTGCACCTACACCGAGATCTGCGGCAACGCGCCGTCGCGGATCGTCGGGCCCGGCGGCTTCGGCCTGCAGGGCGGCGGCTGGGAGTCCGCCCAGGTGCGCGTCCACGCCAGCGGGTCGGCGACGGTCTACACGGGCTCCTCGCCGCACGGCCAGGGTCACGAGACGGGCTTCGCCCAGATCGTGGCCGACCGCCTGGGCATCGACCCCCAGCAGGTCGACGTCGTCCACGGCGACACCGCCACGGGCCCGTTCGGCCTGGACACCTACGGCTCGCGCACGCTGGCCGTGGGCGGCGAGGCGATGGCCAAGGCGGCCGAGAAGGTGGCCGACAAGGCCAAGGCGATCGTCGCCCACCAGCTCGAGGCCGACCCGGCCGACATCGAGCTGCGCGACGGCAAGTGGATCGTGCGCGGCTCGCCCGAGAAGGGCATGGCGCTCGCCGACGTGGCCGGCGCGGCCTACGTCCCCGAGAACCTGCCCGACGGCATGGAGCCCGGGCTCGACGAGACGGCGTTCTACGACCCCGAGAACTTCGTGTTCCCGTTCGGGGCGCACGCGTGCGTCGTCGACGTCGACGCCGAGACCGGCAAGGTCGAGATCGTCCGCTACGTCGCGGTCGACGACTGCGGGCCGGCGATCAACCCGATGCTCATCGACGGCCAGGTCCACGGCGGCATCACCCACGGCGTCGGGCAGGCCCTGCTACGAGCAGGATCCACTACGACGAGGCGGGCCAGCTGGTGACCGGCTCGTTCGTCGACTACGCGCTGGCGACCGCGGCGGAGCTGCCGAGCTACGAGACCGACCGCACGGAGACGCGGTCACCGGTCAACTCGCTCGGCGTCAAGGGCGTCGGCGAGGCGGGCACGATCGCCGGGTCGGCTACGGTGACCAATGCCGTGATCGACGCGCTGCGCCCGCTCGGGGTCACCTTCATGGACATGCCGCTCACGCCCATGCGGGTCTGGTCGGCCATCAACGAGGCGAAGGGAGGCTCCCAGTGATCCCGCCCGAGTTCGACTACGTCGCACCCGACACGCTCGCCGATGTGCTGTCCGCGCTGAGCGGGGGCGGCGAGGACGCCAAGGTGCTGGCCGGCGGCCACTCGCTGCTGCCGCTCATGAAGCTGCGCCTGGCGGCGCCGACGCTGCTCGTGGACCTGCGCAAGGTCCCCGGGCTGCGGGGCGTGCAGCGCGAGAACGGCCAGTGGAAGATCGGCGCGATGACGCGTCACGCCGACATGCAGGGCAACGCCGACCTCGGCCCGGTGGGCCAGGCGACGGCGCTCATCGCCGACCAGCAGGTCCGCAACCGCGGCACCATCGGCGGATCGCTGGCCCACGGCGACCCGGCCTCCGACCTGCCCACCGTGTTCCTCGCCTGCGAGGGCTCGCTGACGGTGGTCGGCGCGGGCGGCACGCGCGAGGTGGCCGCGGCCGACATGTTCGAGGACTACCTCACGACGGCGGTCGGCGACCACGAGATCGTCACCGAGGTGCGGGTGCCGAGCTTCGACGGCTGGGGCTCGAGCTACCTGAAGTTCACCCGCCGCGCCGAGGACTGGGCGATGGTCGCGGTCTGCGCGATGGTCAAGAAGGCGGGCGACGGGTCGGTCGAGGACGTGCGCATCGCCCTGACCAACATGGGCTCCACGCCGCTGCGGGCCGCTGCCGCGGAGGACGCCCTGCGCGGCAAGGGCCTCGACGCCATCGCCGCGGCGGCGGAGCAGGCGGCCGAGGGCACCGACCCCCCGGGCGACCTCAACGCCACGCCGGACTACAAGCGCCACCTGGCGCGGGTGCTGACGCGCCGCGCGCTGGAGGAGGCGGCGGCGGCCTGACCCGCCACGGCGCCCTGGCATCGCCGGACGCGGTCGGCGAAGCGCTCGCCAACGAGCGCTACCTCGCCGACCGCGCGCTGGCCACCGCCGTGTTCCTGGCCGCCGAGCTGGGCCAGCCGTTGCTGGTCGAGGGCGAGGCGGGTGTCGGCAAGACCGAGGTGGCCAAGGCGCTGGCCGCCGCCACCGGCGCGCGGCTCATCCGCCTGCAATGCCACGAGGGCATCGACGTCCACCACGCCCTCTACGACTGGGACTACTCGCGCCAGCTGATGGCCGTGCGCGCCGCCGAGGGCGGCGTCGACGAGGGCGAGCTGTACTCGCGGCGCTTCCTGCTGCGCCGCCCGCTGCTCGAGGCGCTCGAGGCCGACGGCCCGGTCGTGCTGCTCATCGACGAGATCGACCGCGCGGACGACGAGTTCGAGGCCTTCCTGCTCGAGCTGCTCTCCGACTTCCAGGTCACGATCCCCGAGCTGGGCACCATCACCGCGCGCGAGCGGCCGCTCGTGGTGCTGACCTCCAACCGCACGCGCGAGCTGCACGACGCGCTCAAGCGCCGCTGCATGTACCACTGGATCGACTACCCCGATCCCGAGCGCGAGACGGCGATCGTCCGCACGCGCCTGCCCGGTGCCGAGGAGGCCGTCGTCGCGCGCGTCGTCGAGGCCGTGGCGCGGCTGCGCCGGGCCGAGCTCTACAAGCTGCCCGGCGTGGGGGAGACGATCGCGTGGGCGCAGGCGCTGGGCGCGCTCGGGCCGGACGCGACGCTCGAGGACACGCTCGGCGTGGCCCTGAAGGTCCGCGAGGACCTCGACCGTGTTCGCCACACCGGGGTCCTCGATGGTTCCTGAGGTCGTCGCCCTGGCGCGCGCGATGCGCGCGGGCGGGGCGCGGGTGGGGACGGGCGAGGTCGAGGCGGCGGCGCGCGCCCTCGGCGTGGTCGACGCCTCGCGCGAGGACGCCTATCTCGCCCTGCGCACGGTCATGTGCTCGCGCCGCGAGGACCTCGCCGTCTTCGACGCGGCCTTCGCCGAGGTCTTCGCGGGGGCCGGCGCGGGGAGCGACACGCCGCCGTTCGAGATGCCGCCCGGGGTCGAGCTGGCCCTGCCCCGCGTCGCCGACCCGGGCGCCGAGCCGTCGCCCGGTCGCGAACCCTCCGAGGTGCGCCCGGCCGCGTGGAGCGACATCGAGCTGCTGATCGACAAGGACTTCTCGCAGTACACCGACGAGGAGCGCGCGCGGGTGCGCGCCGTCGTCCAGCAACTCGCGCGCCACGGGCCGACGCGCCGCTCGCGGCGCATGCGCGCCGCGCGGCTGCGCGGCGTGCGCCCCGACCTGCAGCGCACGCTGCGCGAGTCGCTGCGCTGGGGCGGCGAGCCGCTGGAGCGCCGCTGGCGCGAGCCCGCGCAGAAGCCACGCAAGCTCGTGCTCATCTGCGACGTGTCGGGCTCGATGGCGCCCTACGCCCGCGTGCTGCTGCAGTACCTGCACGCGGCGGTGGCGACGCACCGGCGCGTGGAGGTCTTCGCCTTCGGCACGCGGCTGACGCGGCTCACGCGCGAGCTCGGCGTGCGCGATCCCGACCTCGCTCTGGCGCGCGCGTCGGAGGCCGTCGAGGACTGGTCGGGCGGCACGCGCATCGGCCATTGCCTGGGCGTCCTCAACCGCGAATACGGGCGCCGGCTGGGCCGAGGTGCGATGGTCGTCATTCTTTCGGATGGATGGGACCGCGGAGAACCCGAGCTGCTGGCCGACGAGATGGCGCGACTGCGCCGCTCGGCGCATCGCGTCGTGTGGCTGAACCCGCTCAAGGCGGCGCCGGACTACGAGCCGCTGGCGCGCGGGATGGCCGCGGCGCTGCCCCATACTGATCATTTCCTGGCCGGCAACTCGCTGGCCTCGCTGGCCGAGCTGGCCACGATCATGGAGGAGACACGATGAAGGACATCCTGAAGGACATCGACGAGTGGACGGCGCGGGGTGACAAGGTCGCGATCGCGATGGTCGTGAGCGTCAAGCGCTCGGCGCCCAGGCCGCCGGGGGCGAAGATGGCCATCAGCTCCAGCGGCGAGGTGTCCGGCGCGGTGAGCGGCGGCTGCGTCGAGGGCGCGGTCATCCAGGTGGCCGAGGAGGTCATGGCGGGCGGCGCTCCCCAGCTCTTGAACTTCGGCATCGCCGACGAGGAGGCGTGGGACGTCGGGCTGCCGTGCGGCGGCGAGATCGGCGTCTGGGTCGAGCGCTACGAGCCGTGACCGAGCTGACGCCGCAGGGACGCTACGCCGAGATCGCCCGCGAGGACGGCCGCGGCGCGGTCGTCACGATCCTCGAGGGCCCCAACGCCGGAGCGAAGATGCTGGTCGAGCCCGACGGCAGCCGTCGTGGCTCGCTGGGGTCGCCCGAGCTCGACGACGAGGGCGCCCGCTACGCCGACGAGCTCATGTGGTCAGAGCGCTCCGAGCAGCGCGGCACGCTGTTCGTCGACGTGACCTTCCCCGCACCGCGGCTGATCATCTTCGGCGCCATCGACTTCGCGGCGCAGCTGTGCACGCTGGCGCGCACGAGCGGCTGGCGGCCCTACGTCGTCGACCCGCGCGGTTTCTTCGCGCGGCCCGACCGCTTCCCCGATGCCGAGGAGGTCGTCGCCGCGTGGCCGGAGGAGGCGTTCGAGCGCATCGGCGGCATCGATCGCGCGACGTCGATCGCCGTGCTCACCCACGACCCCAAGCTCGACGACGCGGCACTCGGCATCGCGCTGCGCTCCGACGCTGCGTACGTGGGCGCCATGGGCTCGCGGCGCGCCCAGGAGAAGCGCCGCGAGCGGCTCGTCGCGCAGGGGATCACGGACGAGGAGATCGCCCGCCTGAGCGCGCCGATCGGCCTCGACCTCGGCGCGCTCACCCCCGAGGAGACCGCGCTGTCGATCATGGGCGAGATCGTGGCCCACCGCCGCGGCCGCGAGGGCGGCCGCCTGTCGCACCTGCGCGGCGGGCGCATCCACGAGGTCACCGCTTGATCGGCGGCGTCGTGCTCGCCGCCGGCGGCGCGTCGCGCTTCGGCTCGCCCAAGCAGCTGGCCGAGCTCGACGGCGTACCGCTCCTGCAGCACGCGGTCGACGCGATGCTCGCCGTGCCGGCGATCGACCCGGTCGTCGTGGTGCTCGGCGCCGAGGCCGAGCGGGTGCGCGAGGCCGTCGACTTCGGCGAGGCACGCACGGTGGAGTGCGGCGACTGGGCAGGAGGGCATGGCCGCCTCGCTGCGCTGCGGCGTGGAGGCCGTCGGCGACTGCGACTGGGTGATCGTCACGCTCGGCGACCAGCCGCGCGTGACGCCGCAGGTCATCGCCGCGGTCATGGACCACGCCGAGTCCGCGCCGATCGGCACCGCCGCCGTGCGCGCCACCTACGACGGCGTGCCGGGCCACCCCGTGGCGCTCGGGCGTGCGATCCTGCCCGCACGTGGCGGCGCTGCGCGGCGACGTGGGGGCACGTGACCTGCTCGGCGACGCCACCGTGAGGACGTTCGAGGCCGCGCATCTGTGCGACCCTGGCGACGTCGACACCCCCCAGGACCTGGAGGCTCTGCGCCCATGAAGCTCGAGCAATCGTTCACCGTCGCCGCCCCGATCGAGCAGGTGTGGGACGCGCTCGTCGACGTCGAGCGCATCGCACCGTGCCTGCCGGGCGCCGAGATCACCGGGCAGGCCCCCGACGGCAGCTACGAGGGGAACTTCACCGTGAAGCTCGGTCCCACCACGGCGTCGTATCGAGGCTCGCTGAAGATGGACGCGCTCGACAAGGCATCGCACACGGCGACCATGCACGCCAAGGGGACCGACAAGCGCGGCCAGGGCGGCGCCAACGCGTCGATCGTCTCGACCCTGCGCGAGGAGAGCGGCGAGACGGTGGTCGACGTCATCACCGACTTCACGATCACCGGTCGCCTGGCACGCTTCGGGCGCGGCGGGATGATCGAGGACATCTCCAAGCGGATGATGCGCGACTTCTCTCAGTGCCTGCAGGCGACGCTGACGTCCGAGCCGGAGCCGGAGGCGCCCGCGCAGGCCGCGACCGCCGAAGCGGCCCCTGCAGAGGCCGAGGCCGCCGTCGCGTCGGCCGGCGGCGCTGCCGCGGAGGCGTCCGCTGCGCAGGCCCCGCCGCCGCCGCGCCCCGCCGTTCAGCCGCAGGCAGCCAAGCCCGTCCACGGCATCCGGCTCGTGCTCTCGGTGCTGTGGGAGCGGATCGTGCGCTTCTTCGCGCGCCTCTTCGGGCGCGGCGAGAAGTGAGCGAGGCCCGCTCCTGGAGCGGCGCCGAATACGACCGGCTCTCCGGGCCCATGGCGGCCATGGGGCTCGCGGTCCTCGAGCGCCTCCCGCTGGACGGTGGCGAGACGGTCATCGATGCCGGCTGCGGCTCGGGCCGCGTGACCGAGGCGCTGCTCGACCGCCTGCCCAGCGGGCGCGTGATCGGCGTCGACGCCTCGGCCTCGATGATCGACGCGGCGCGCGAGCGCCTGGGCGAGCGCGCCGAGCTGCACGTGGCCGACCTGGTGAGCTTCGACCTCGGCCTGCAGGCCGACGCGATTCTCTCGACGGCCACCTTCCACTGGATCGCCGACCACGACGCGCTCTTCGCGCGCCTGCGCGCTCACCTGCGCGACGGCGGCCGGCTCGTGGCGCAGTGCGGCGGTCAGGGCAACATCGCGAGCGTCCACGCGGCGGCGCGGGCGGTCATGGCCGGCGCGCCGTACGCGCCGCACTTCGACGGCTGGCTGGGCCCGTGGAACTTCGCCTCGCCGCAGGACACCGAGGAGCGCCTGCGCGCGGCGGGCTTCACCGAGGCGCGCGCCTGGCTCCAGGAGAACCCGGTGACGCCCGACGACGCGCACGCCTACCTGACCGAGATCAACCTCGGAGCCCACCTCGGCCGCCTGCCCGAGGAGCTGCGCTCGCGCTTCGTCGACGAGGTCGTCGAGCGCCTCGGCGGCGCGCCGGTGACGATCGACTACGTGCGGCTCAACATGGACGCCACGGCCTGAGGCGCGGTCAGCCGGCGCCGGGAGTGATCGCGCCGGACTCGTAGAGCAGGATCACCGCCTGGACGCGGTCGCGAACGCCGAGCTTCATCAGGATGTGCGCGACGTGCGTCTTCACGGTGGCGGCGCTCACGACCAGCCGCTCGGCGATCTCGACGTTCGAGAGGCCCCGCGCGACGAGATCGAGCACGTCGCGCTCGCGCGCCGTGAGCTCGTCGAGCGCGGGCGACGGCGCTGCCGCGGGGCGGCGCGCGAACTCCTCGATGAGCCGACGGGTCACCGAGGGGTCGATCAGCGCGTCGCCCTCCGCGACGGCGCGCACGGCCGTCACGAGGTGCTCGGTCGGCGTGCCCTTCAGCAGGAAGCCACTGGCGCCGGCGCGCAGCGCGGCGAAGACGTACTCGTCGAGGTCGAAGGTGGTGAGGACGATCACGCGCGGTGCGGGGTCGCCGTCGGCCATGATCCGGCGCAGCGCCTCGAGGCCGTCGAGGTTCGGCATGCGGATGTCCATCAGGACGACATCCGGGCGCAGGCGCCGTACCGCGGCCACGGCCTGCAGCCCGTCGCCGGCCTCGCCGACGACCTCGAGGTCGGGCTGGCGGCCGAGGATCGTCAGCAGCCCGGCGCGGACGAGCTCCTGGTCGTCGGCGACGAGGACGGTCGTGCTCATGGGCGCTCAGGCGCGAAGGGGAGGCGGACGCGCGCCGCGTTGGGCGCAGACCGACGCGTGGGCGCAAACAGCATCATCGAGGGGAGGGAGTGAGCGGTCGTCGGACGCCAGCCGTCGTCCTCCGCGGCGCTGGTACCCGAACTGCGTGGGATCGCTACCGGAAACCGGTAGCAATCCAACGCAGTTCGCGCCGAGGACGACCGCGAGCGGCCGCGCCCGGGCGGACTCCCTTCCCTCGGTGATGCTGTTGACGCCGCGCAGCACCGCCAGCGCAACGCGGACGACGACGCGGACCGACCAACAGCCCGCTCGCTACAGTGAATCGAGACGGCCGCGCGACCCTCGTGAGCGGTCGCTTTGCCTGCCCTGATGGCTCTCAGACCGCTCCTCTCACGCCTCGCCGAGCACCCCGACGGCGCCACGCTCATCGCCGATGGCGGTCGCGCGTTCGTGTCGCAATCCATGCGGCCCTACCTGGTCGCCGCGCTGGCCGACGGGGCAGCGGCCGACCGCCCGACGCTCGTGGTGGCGGGCGACGACCGCCAGGCGCGCGACCTGGCCGCGGACCTGCGCGCGTGGCTCGAGCCGCGGCCCGTGCGCTTCTACCCCAGCCGCGGCGTGGCCTACGAGTCGCACCTGGCGCCGCCGCCGCACCTCGTCGGCCTGCGCGTGGCCGCGCTCGATGCGCTGCTGGCGCCGCGCGGGGAGGGTGAGGAGCCGCCGGTCGTGGTGGTCAGCGCGGTCGCGCTCAGCGAGAAGGTCCCCGACCCGGCGCTGCGCCCGCACTCCTTCACCATCCGCGTCGGCGACCTGCTCGACCTCGACGAGGTCGGCCAGCAGCTCGTGGCTGCCGGCTACGAGCGCGTGGACCAGGTCGACGACCGCGGCCAGTTCGCCGTGCGCGGCGGCATCCTCGACCTCTATCCGGCCACCGAGGACCGCGCCGTGCGCATCGACCTCTTCGACATCGAGGTCGAGTCGATCCGCTTCTTCTCCACCTTCACCCAGCGCAGCCTGGGCGACACCGAGGCGATCGAGATCGCGCCGGCCGCCGAGCTGGCGCCCGAGCACCGCGAGCTGGCCGAGATCGCCGCGCTCGAGGACGCCGAGGATCGCCCCGACGTCGCCGAGCTGCTGCCCGTCGACCGCTTCGAGGCCTTCCTCGACCTGGCGGCCGACGCGGCCATCCTCATCGCCGCCGAGGAGGACGTCGCGCCCGCGCTGGCCGACCACTGGCAGGACGTGTGCGCCGCCTTCCACGACGACGACGCCCACCACCTCTACGTCAAGCCCGAGGCGATCGCCGCCGCGCTCGAGGCTCGCGCGAGCGTGCGCCTGAGCTCGATCTCCGCCGACCAGCCGATCGAGTTCCGCGCCCAGGCCGCCGACCTCGCCGCGCGCTCGCTCAAGGAGGCCGAGCCCGAGCTCGAGAAGCTCGTGCGCTCGGACTACCGCACCGTGGTGACGTGGACGCGCCGCGGCGACGGCGAGCGCGCCGCGTACAACCTCGCGCGCATGCGCGCCTCGTGGGACGGCGGCGACGGCCTGCAGTTCGCGCGCGCGACGCTGCGCGACGGCTTCATCGCCGCCGGCGTGCAGCTGGCCGTCATCCCCGACCACCGGCTGTTCCGCCGCCGCCGCGCCGAGCGGCCGGAGCGGCCTACGCGCCGGCGCGGCGCCTTCCGCTCGTTCGCCGACCTGCGCACCGGCGACATCGTCGTCCACGAGGACCACGGCATCGCCCGCTTCGCCGGCTTCGACACGAAGACCGTCGCCGACGTCACGCGTGACTACCTCGAGCTCGAGTACGCCGGCACCGACCGCGTCTTCATGCCCGTCGACCAGCTCGCGAAGATCTCGCGCTACGTCGGCGCGGGCGGCAGCCACCCGCCGCTGAGCAAGCTCGGCGGCAAGGCCTGGGAGGCGATGAAGGCGCGCGCCCGGCGCGCGGCGCAGGAGCTGGCCGGCGAGCTGCTCAACCTCTACGCCGAGCGCCGCCGGCGCCCCGGGCACGCCTTCCCCGAGGACGGCGAGTGGCTGCGCGAGTTCGAGGCGCGCTTCCCCTATCAGGAGACCGCCGACCAGCGCGATGCGATCGAGCACGTCAAGGCCGACATGGAGCGCGCGCAGCCGATGGATCGCCTGATCTGCGGCGACGTCGGCTACGGCAAGACCGAGGTCGCGTTGCGGGCGGCCTTCAAGGCGGCCGACGACGGCAAGCAGGTCCTGGTGCTGGCGCCGACGACGATCCTCGCCCAGCAGCACTTCGGCACCTTCTCCGAGCGCCTGAAGGACTACCCGTTCACCATCGAGCACGTCAGCCGCTTCCGCTCGGCCAAGGAGCAGCGCGACGCGATCACCGGCTTCAACGAGGGCCGCGTCGACATCCTCATCGGGACCCACCGCCTGCTGGGACGCGACCTGCGCGGCAAGGACATCGGGCTCATGGTCGTCGACGAGGAGCAGCGCTTCGGCGTCAAGCAGAAGGAGCTGCTGCGCCAGCTCAAGCTCAAGGTCGACGTCATGGCCATGAGCGCCACGCCGATCCCGCGCACGCTGCAGATGTCGCTGGCGGGGATGCGCGACATCTCGGTCATCGAGACGCCGCCCGAGGGCCGCCGGCCCGTCAAGACCTACGTCGGCGAGTACGACGAGGCGCTCGTCAAGCAGGCCCTCATGCGCGAGAAGGAGCGCGGCGGGCAGGCCTTCTTCGTCCACAACCGGGTCGAGACGATCGACGAGACGGCCGAGCGCCTGCGCGGCCTGTGCCCGGGCGTCCGCTTCGAGGTCGCCCACGGCCAGATGGAGGAGAAGATCCTCGAGCGGCGCATGCTGAGCTTCCTGCGCGGCGAGGCCGACGTGCTGGTGGCCACGAGCATCATCGAGTCGGGCATCGACATCCCGCAGGCCAACACGCTGATCGTCGAGCGCGCCGAGATCTTCGGCCTCGCCCAGCTCTACCAGATCCGCGGGCGCGTCGGGCGCTCGCACGAGCGCGCCTATGCCTACCTGCTCTATCCCAGCGCTGCCGCGCTCACCGAGGAGGCGACCAAGCGCCTGAGCGCGCTGAGCGACTACACGGAGCTGGGCGCCGGCTTCAAGATCGCGATGCGCGACCTCGAGATCCGCGGCGCGGGCAATCTGCTGGGCGACGAGCAGTCAGGCCACGTCGCGGCGCTCGGCTTCGAGCTCTACCTCGCGATGCTCGACGAGGCGGTCCGCGGGATGGACGGCACGATGGGCGAGGACGAGCCCGAGCCCGTCCGCCTGGACGTCAACGTCGACGCCTACGTGCCCGCCGACTACGTGCCCTACGAGCAGGCCAAGGTCGACGTCCACCGCCGCGTGGCCGCCGCCCGCGACGTCGCCGACCTCGCGGTGCTGCGCGACGAGCTCGAGGACCGCTTCGGGCCGGTGCCCGAGCCGCTGGAGAACCTCATCGCGCTGCAGCAGGCGCGGATCAAGTTCGGCCGCGCCGGCGCGCGCATGGTCTCCTTCCACGGCGAGATGCTCGCCGCCACCCCGCTGGACCTCACGCCCGAGCAGGCCCAGGAGCTACGCGAACGTGTACCCGAGGCCCGCTATGAGCCCGGCCGCAGCCAGGTCAGCTTCCGTGTCCCGCGCGACGCCGAAGCGCGCTTTCGCCTCGTGGTCGCGGCCGCTGATGCCCTGCTGGCCGTCACGGCGCCCGTGGGGGACCTGACAGCAGCCTGACAAATCGTGGCTACCATGACCCGTTCGTCGTCCCCGAACCTCGGAAAATGGTCTTGAACATTCGAACTGCACTTCCCGTCGCGGCCGTGCTGGTGGCCGGCGCCCTCGGCGTCTCCGCCTGCGGCGGCGGCATGCCCGGCAACTCGGTCGCCACCGTCGGCGATCAGACGATCAAGCGCGACACCTTCGATCACTGGATGAAGATCATCGCGATCTCCCAGGCCAGCCAGGCGAACCCAGCCGCCGCCAAGACCGCGACGGTGCCCGACGCGCCGGACTTCAAGCAGTGCATCGCCGAGAAGAAGAAGACTGCCGCCAAGCCGGCCAAGGGGCAGCCCGAGCCGACCGAGGCGCAGCTCAAGACGCAGTGCCAGCAGTCCTACGATCAGTTCAAGACCCAGGTCCTGGGCTTCCTGATCCGCTCCACGTGGCTTGACCAGGAGGCGAACAGGCTGAAGGTCAAGGTCGCCGACAAGACGATCACCAAGCAGATCGACGACATCAAGAAGCAGCAGTTCGCCCAGAAGGGCAGCTACGAGAAGTTCCTGCAGGGCGCGGGGCTGACCAACGAGGACGTGCTCTACCAGCAGCGCATCCGCGAGCTGCAGAACCAGATCACCACCAAGGTCACCAAGGGCAAGGACAAGGTCACCGACGCCCAGATCGAGGCCTACTACAACAAGAACAAGTCGCGCTTCTCCTCGCCCGAGCGCCGCGACCTGCGCATCGTGCTGACCAAGGACAAGGCGAAGGCGGAGCAGGCCAAGAAGGCCCTGGACTCCGGCCAGTCCTGGAAGGCCGTGGCCAAGAAGTACTCGGTCGACCAGGCCTCGAAGTCCAAGGGCGGCGCGCTTCCCGGCGTGGCCAAGGGCCAGCAGGAGCCGGCCTTCGACAAGGCGATCTTCGCGGCCGACAAGGGCAAGCTCACCGGCCCGGTGAAGACGCAGTTCGGCTGGTACGTGTTCGACGTCAGCAAGGTCACCCCGACCAAGCAGCAGACGCTCGAGGAGTCCAAGACCTCGATCAAGCAGATCCTCGCCTCCCAGAACCAGCAGGGCGCCCTGAAGAAGTTCGGCGACGACTACCGCAACCGCTACAAGAAGACGACGGACTGCCGCAAGGGCTACGTCGTCGACGACTGCAAGAACGCGCCGAAGAAGAAGGCGACGACGGCGCCGGCGCCGGCCGACGGCTCGGGCACGACCCAGCAGCCGCCCCCGACGACGACCACGACGCCGTAGGCCGCGCGACCGGCGGCGACGTCTAGGCTCCGGCGCGATGCCAGAGCCAGCCGTCGCCGCCGCCGTCGCCCGCCTGGACGAGCTGACCCGCCGCCTGCGGCGCGAGTGCCCGTGGGACCGCGAGCAGGACGAGCGCTCGATCGTGCCCCACACCGTCGAGGAGGCCTACGAGCTGGCCGACGCGGCCAACACCGGTGACGACGCCAAGCTCCGCGACGAGCTCGGCGACGTGCTCTTCCAGGTCCACTTCCTCTCGCTGCTGCTCGAGGAGCGCGGCGCGGGCGACATGGCCCAGGTGGCCGAGCACGTGCGCCAGAAGCTCATCCGGCGCCATCCGCACGTCTTCGGCGAGGTCGAGGCCGAGACCGCTGGCGAGGTGCTGCACAACTGGGACCAGATCAAGCGCGCCGAGCCCGGTCGCGAGGAGGGGATCTTCGGCGAGGTCCCCGAGAACCTGCCCGCGCTGCTGCACGCGCGCAAGGTCCAGCGCCGCGCCGCCAGCTCGGGGTTCGACTTCGACGGCGTTCCCTACGACGCGGTGAGCGGCGAGCTCGAGGAGCTCGAGGCCGCCGGCACCGAGCGCGACGCGGTCTTCCACGAGATCGGGGACGTGCTCTTCGCCGCGGTCAACGTCGCGCGCAAGCTGCACGTCGATCCCGAGCTCGCGCTGCGCTCCGCCAGCGCCCGCTTCCGCGGGCGCGTGGAGGCGGCCGAGCGCCTGGCCCGCCAAGGCGGCGCGCAGTGGGACGAGCTGACGCCGGACGACAAGCTGACCTACTACGCCAAAGCGAGGTTGATGAACGGATGAGCCAGATCGAGAAGGTCCACGCCAGGCAGGTCCTCGATAGCCGCGGCAACCCCACGGTCGAGGTCGAGCTCGTGCTGCGCTCGGGCGCGGCCGGGCGCACCATCGTGCCCAGCGGCGCCTCGACGGGCGAGTTCGAGGCCACCGAGCTGCGCGACGGAGCCGACGCGTACGGCGGCAAGGGCGTGACCAAGGCGGTGGGCAACGTCAACGGCGAGATCGCCGAGGCCGTCACGAGCCACGACGCCACCGACCAGGAGGGCCTCGATCGCGCCCTGATCGAGCTCGACGGCACGCCCAACAAGTCGCGGCTGGGGGCCAACGCGATCCTCGGCGTGTCGTTGGCGGCCGCGCACGCGGCGGCGGCGGAGGAAGGGCTCCCCCTGTGGCGCTACCTCGGCGGCGACGCGGCGCACGTGCTTCCGGTGCCGATGATGAACGTCCTCAACGGCGGCGCGCACGCCGACAACTCGGTCGACTTCCAGGAGTTCATGGTCGTACCGCTCGGTGCGCCGAACTTCACGGAATGCCTGCGCATGGGGGCCGAGGTCTTCCACGCGCTGAAGAAGACGCTGCACGACCGCGGCCTGGGCGGCGGAGTGGGCGACGAGGGCGGCTTCGCCCCGAACCTCGGCTCCAACGAGGAGGCTCTCCAGATGCTGGTGGCGGGCATCGAGGCCGCGGGCTACACCCCGGGGGAGGACGTCGCCATCGCCCTGGATCCCGCGGTCAGCGAGATCTTCTCCGACGGCGCCTACGTCCTGGAACACGAGAACCGCACGCTGAGCGCGGCGGAGCTCACCGACTACTGGGCCGATCTGGCGAGCCGCTACCCGATCGTCTCGATCGAGGACGGCATGGACGAGGAGGACTGGGAGGGCTGGGCCGCGCTGACCGAGCGTCTCGGAGCGGGGCTGCAACTCGTCGGCGACGACGTCTTCGTCACCAACACGGAGCGCCTGCGCCGCGGCATCGACTCCGGCGTGGCCAACTCGATCCTCGTCAAGGTCAACCAGATCGGCACGCTGACCGAAACGCTCGCCGCCATTGCGATGGCGCGCGACGCCGGCTACAGCGCGGTGATGTCGCACCGCTCGGGGGAGACCGAGGACGTGACCATCGCCGACCTCGCCGTGGCCACCGGCTGCGGTCAGATCAAGACCGGCGCGCCCTCGCGCTCGGACCGCGTGGCGAAGTACAACCAGCTCCTGCGCATCGAGGAGCAGCTCGGCGCCGACGCGAGCTTCCCGGGACGGTCGGCCTTCCGCTCGTGATGCGCGCGTCGGACTCCGAGCGCGAGGCCACGGTCGCGCACCTGCGCGAGGCCGCGGCCGAGGGGCGTCTCGACGTCGAGGAGCTCGTCGACCGCATCGACGCGGCGTACACCGCCACCACGCGCGCCGAGCTCGAGCCGCTGACCGCCGACCTGCCCGAGCCGACCGGGGCAACGTTCGCTGCGCCGCACGAGCGCCGCGCGACGAGCTTCGTGCTCAGCATCTTCGGCGGCAGCGACCGCGCCGGGCGCTGGCGCGTGGCCGAGCGCCTGCGGGTGGTGAACATCTTCGGCGGCGCCGACCTCGACCTGCGCGAGGCCACGCTGGCCGCGCCCGACGTGCGGCTCACGGTGGTCTCGATCTTCGGCGGCTCGGACATCGTCGTGCCCGAGGGGATCAACGTCGAGCTGTCGAGCTTCGCGCTCTTCGGAGGCGACAAGCTCAGGCTCGGCGGCGCCGATCCGGCGCCGGGCGCGCCGATCGTGCACGTGCGCTGCGTGTCGATCTTCGGCGGCACCGACGTCGTCACCAAGCGCGGACGCTCGCGCCGCGGGCCCCCGTCGCTGCCGCCGCTGCCGCCACCGGCCCCCTAGAACATCCGCGTGCACCGGCAGGATTCGGGTGCGCACTTCGCGAAGGCGACCTGAATGGCCCCGGCCCGCAGCGTCCGCGCGCCCCGTCGCGCCCCCGCCCTACGCTCCAAGGTGAGGCCACGCGTGGTCGGACCCGCCCACCCACCCCCCACCGCCGGGCGGCGCGGCATTCGCTGGGACCGCGTCTCCCGGGTGGCGCTGCTCATCGTCCTGCTGGGGATGCTCTTCCTGTACGTCGGCCCCGCGCGCTCGTATTGGTCGACGGTGCAGGAGGCCAAGCACCGCCGCGCCGAGGTCTCCAGGCTCAAGCACGAGAACGCCAAGCTGCGCGCCCGCCGCGACGCGCTGC
Organism: uncultured Actinomycetes bacterium; assembly: GCA_963742125.1. Lineage (GTDB taxonomy): Bacteria > Actinomycetota > Thermoleophilia > Solirubrobacterales > Solirubrobacteraceae > JAOPZW01. The sequence continues at coordinate 249,451 of CAVUKO010000002.1, forward strand.
GCAACCCGGCGGCGCTCGAGCGCGAGGCGCGCCGGCTGGGCATGGTGCGCCCCGGCGAGCGCTCCTACGTCGTCAAGCATCTGCCAAAGGGGCCGTAAGAGCGCCAAACGGTCCACTTTTTGGACCCCTGGTAACGTAACGGCCGCCTCTTCGCTTCGTCCGAAAAAAGTACGGTCCTTGCAGCACGGTTGCCTCGAAGGCCAGTGATTTCGGCACGCACGCAGCATGATCTCGGGGGAGGTCGCTCCCATGGACGGCCAGCACGCGGCCAGCGCCGACAGGCTCGACGAAGCCGTGCTTCTCAACGTGCTCTCCGGCGTCAAGAGCGGCGACTTCACGTTGCGCATGCCGGTCGAATGGACGGGCGTTCCGGGGAAGATCGCCGACCGGCTCAACGACGTCATCGCGGCCAATCAGACGCTCGAGACCGAGCTGGCGAGGGTCAGCCGCGTCGTCGGCAAGGAGGGCAAGCTCTCCCAGCGCGTCTCCTACAAGGGGACCGACCAGGTGTGGGGGGACTGCATCGAGTCGGTCAACAGCCTCATCGAGGATCTCGTTCGTCCCAGCAACGAGATGCAGCGCGTCATCGGCGCGGTCGCCGGCGGGGACCTGAGCAAGAAGGTCACCGCCGACGTCCAGGGCGAGATGCTCGAGTTGAAGAACACCATCAACGACATGGTGGACCAACTCAACGGGTTCATCTCCGAGGTCACCCGTGTCGCGCGCGAGGTCGGTACGGAGGGCAAGCTCGGCCAGGCGGCGGCGGTGACGATCGAGGTCGGCGGCGTCTGGAAGGACCTGACCGACAACGTCAACCTGATGGCGGGCAACCTCACCGGGCAGGTGCGCAACATCGCCGAGGTGACCACCGCGGTGGCCAACGGCGACCTGAGCAAGAAGATCTCCGCCGACGTCAAGGGCGAGTTCCTCGAGCTCAAGAACACCGTCAACGCGATGGTCGACCAGCTCAACCGCTTCGCCTCCGAGGTGACGCGCGTGGCGCGCGAGGTCGGGGTCGAGGGCAAGCTCGGCGGTCAGGCCCAGTCCGCGGAGGTCGCCGGCGTCTGGAAGGACCTCACCGACAACGTCAACCAGCTCGCGGCGAACCTCACCAACCAGGTGCGGGCCATCGCCGACGTGGCGACGGCGGTTACGGAGGGCGACCTGACACGGCAGGTCGGGGTGGAGGCCAGCGGCGAGGTCGCCGTCCTCAAGGACAAGCTCAACGAGATGATCCGCAACCTGCGCGAGACGACGCGCCAGAACACCGAGCAGGACTGGCTGAAGACCAACCTCGAGCGCTTCACGCGCATGCTCCAGGGCCAGCGCGACCTGCCCACGGTGTCGAGCATGATCCTCTCGGAGCTCGCGCCGCTCGTTTCGGCGCAGCACGGCGTCTTCTACACGCTCGCGAGCCTCGAGGACGGCGGCGAGCCGGTGCTCATGTACCAGGCCGGATACGCCTACAAGGAGCGCAAGCACCTCGCCAACCACTTCCGCCTCGGCGAGGGCCTCGTGGGCCAGTGCGCGCAGGAGAAGCAGCGCATCCTGCTCAGCGAGGTCCCCAGCGACTACGTCACCATCAACTCCGGGCTCGGCGAGTCGACGCCGCTGAACATCATCGTGCTGCCGATCCTCTTCGAGGGCTCGGTCCGCGCGGTGCTCGAGCTGGCCTCCTTCAGCCGCTTCAGCCCCACCCACCAGGCCTTCCTCGACCAGCTCACCGAGAGCATCGGGCTGGTGCTCAACACCATCGAGGCCAACACCCTCACGGAGAACCTGCTCAAGCAGTCCCAATCCCAGGCGCAGGAGCTTCAGTCGCGTCAGCAGGAGCTGAGCGGCTCCAACGCGGACCTCGAACGCCAGGCGAGGCTCCTGGCCGAGCAGAACACCGAGGTCGAGCGCAAGAACGCGGAGGTCGAGCGGGCCAAGCGCCTGGTCGAGGAGAAGGCCGAGCAGCTCGCGATCACCTCCAAGTACAAGTCCGAGTTCTTCTCGAACATGTCGCACGAGCTGCGCACGCCGCTCAACAGCCTGCTCATCCTCGCGGGCGAGCTGGCGGGCAACCACGACGAGAACCTGACCGACACGCAGGTCCAGTACGCCAGCGTCATCCACTCCTCGGGCACCGACCTGCTGCGGCTGCTCGACGACATCCTCGACCTCGCGAAGGTCGAGTCGGGCACGGTCACGCTGGAGATCAGCCAGCTGCTCATGGCCGAGTTGCAGGGTGGCCTCGAGCGCGACTTCGACCACGTCGCCGACCAGAAGGGCGTGGCGTTCTCGGTGCAGCTCGCGCCGGACCTCCCGCCGGCCATCGCGACCGACCCCGGGCGCCTGCGCCAGGTGATGAAGAACCTGCTCTCCAACGCGTTCAAGTTCACCGAGCGCGGCGAGGTGTCCGTCCGCGTGGCCCTGGCGCAGAGCGGCTGGAGCCCAACGAACGACACCCTCGCGCGCGCCGGCTCGGTGATGGCGTTCACCGTCTCCGACACCGGCATCGGCATCACGGCTGAGCTTCAGGCGCGGATGTTCGAAGCCTTCGCGCAGGCCGACGGCACGACGGCGCGCCAGTACGGCGGCACGGGTTTGGGGCTCTCGATCAGCCGCGAGCTGGTCCGTCTGCTCGGCGGCGAGATCGCGCTCAGCAGCGCCCTCGGCGAGGGCAGCACCTTCACCGTCTACCTCCCGACCGTCGCATCGGTCGCGCTCGGCGCACCGCCCGCACCGGCGCGCTCGCGCTGGCCGCGCCGGCGGCCAACGGTCACTCAGTGGCGTCTGACGTCACGGTGCAGCAGCTCCCGCCGCGCCGCGGCCGAGCCTGACCCCGCATCCGACGGGCGCCGGCCTGGCGGGCAGGAAGGCGCTGGTGGTCGACGACGACATCCGCAACGTCTTCGCGCTCACGTCGCTACTCGAGCGCTGCGACCTCGAGGTCATCTCGACGCAGAGCGGGCAGGAGGGCGTCGACATCCTCGAGTCGACGCCGGACATCGACATCGTTCTCATGGACATCATGATGCCGATCATGGATGGCTACGACACGATGCGGGCCATGCGCAGGCTGACGCCGACGGACGATCTCCCGATCATCGCCGTCACCGCCGCCGTGGAGGCCGGGGAGCGCCAGCGCTGCATCGACGCGGGCGCGACCGCCTATGTCACCAAGCCCGTCGACACGGCGAGCCTGCTGGTCGTCCTCGGCGAATGGCTGCCCTCGGATCTGTCCGCGGGGGAGCCGCCCGCCGGCGTCGACTGATGTCAGCAGTGGGGATGATCGACGCGCCGTCGGCTGCCTCGGCTGCCGTCCTGGTGGTCGACGACAACGCGGGCAAGCGCCTCGCCGTCCGCGCGATGCTGGCGCCGTTGGGGCACACCGTGGTCGACGCCGACTCGGGGCGCGCGGCCCTGGACGCCATCGGGCAGCAGAGCTTCGCCGTGATCCTCATGGACGTCGTCATGCCGATCCTCGACGGCTACGAGACGGCCAGGCTCATCCGCCAGCGCACCCGGTCGCAAGACACGCCGATCATCTTCCTGACCGCCTTCGGGCGCGACGAGGCAGAGAAGGCATCGGCGTACGCCAGCGGTGCGGTGGACTTCATCTTCACGCCCGTGCTGGCCGAGGTGCTACGGGCGAAGGTGGCGGCGTTCGTACACCTCTTCCTGCAGTCGCAGGAGCTCCAGCAGTCGCTGGAGTCGATCACTGCCCTGAACATCGAGATGCTCGCCCGTCTCGCCGCGGCCGCCGAGTTCCGCGACGACGACACCGGCCAGCACACACGCCGCGTCGGCGATCTGTCGGTTCGCATCGCGCAGCACCTCGGCATGTCCGATCTCGAGATCGGGCTCATACGGCTCGCGGCGCCGCTGCACGACGTCGGCAAGATCGCCCTTCCCGACACCATCCTCGGCAAGCCGGGCCGGCTGACCGAGGCCGAGTTCGAGCAGATGAAGAGCCATGCGACCGTCGGCGCTCAGATGCTGGCGGGCAGCGACTTCGCACTGCTCGAGATGGCGGAGCAGGTCGCGCTGACCCACCACGAGAAGTGGGATGGCAGCGGCTATCCCAACGCCATTGCCGGGGACGACATCCCGCTCGCCGGCCGCATCGTGGCGGTGGCCGACGTCTTCGACGCGCTGACCCACGTGCGCCCGTACAAGGCGGCGTGGAGCAGAGACGACGCCATCGCCGAGATCACCGGGCACGCCGGTCGCCATTTCGACCCGAAGGTCGTAGAGGCATTTGCGAGCGGTTTTCAGGGGAGGTTCGCTCGCTAGCCTGATCGCGGTGAGCTTCGACACCGCGATCTACCAGTGGCGCGCCGGCGAGCGCCGCCTGGCCGACGCCGCGCCGCACGAGCGCCCGGCCCTCGAGCGCGTGACCTCGCGCATCCATGCCGAGCTGCGCCGTCGCCTCGGCGGCGCCTTCACCGTCGACGAGCTGGCCGACCTCTACGACCGCGGCACCGGCTGGTGCCTGGAGCTCGCCTACGCCGTCGCCCCCGGGGCTCCATGGGCATGGGACGCCCGCACGGTGGCCGACGCCGCCTTCGCCCGCTACGTGCGCGAGGCGGTCGACTTCGCCGGCGGGCGAAGGCTCGAGCCCGGGCGATAGGGCGGCTTATTGCCAAGTCAATTACCTAGATCACAATAATTGGGATCTAGGTAAGAATCGATACCTACTACGCTATAGGTATGGACCCCGCGGCCAATCCGTTCCGCTTCGGCGCGCTCGCGCTCGACGAGGCCTTCACGAACCGCGAGGGCGAGATCGCCGAGCTGAAGGCCGACGTGACCAACGGGCAGGACGTCGTCGTCTTCGCGCCCCGGCGCTACGGCAAGTCCTCGTTGATGTGGCGCGTGGCGCAGGAGCTCGTACGCCGGCGCGTGCTCGTCGCGTCGGTGGATCTCATGACCACGCCGACGGTCGCGAAGCTGGCCGAGAAGCTCGCGCGCACGATCCACGAGGACATCGCCTCCAAGAAGGAGAAGGCGCTCGACCGCCTGCGCATCTTCCGCTCGCTGCGCATCGCGCCGATCGTCAACGTCGATCCCGACAGCGGCCGGCTGTCGTTCGGCTTCGATGCCAGCCACCGCCCCGAGGACCTGCGGGCGACGCTCGAGCACCTGCTGGCGCTACCGGGCGAGCTCGGCGCCGAGCGCGGGCGCCGGGTCGCGCTCATCTTCGACGAGTTCCAGGAGGTCGTCGACATCGATCCGGCCCTGCCGCGGCTGATGCGCGCGGTCTTCCAGGGCCAGCCCGAGGTGGCGCACGTGTACCTCGGCAGCAAGCGCCACATGATGCGCCGCCTGTTCAGCGACGAGAACGAGCCCTTCTGGCGCAGCGCCAAGCCGATCGAGCTCGGCGTCATCGCGCCCGAACCCTTCGCCGCCTACATCGTCGAGCGCTTCCGGGCCAGCGGCCGCGCGATCGAGCCCCCGGCCCTCGAAGCGGTCCTGCATACGACGGGCGGCCATCCCTACGCCACCCAGGAGCTCTGCTACTTCCTCTGGCAGCTCACGCCGGAGGGCGAGGCCGCCGACCTGGCCCGCCTCGAGGCCGCGCTCGACGGCGTGCTGCGCTCGGAGAGCGCGCACTTCGCGACGGTGTGGGACCACGCCTCGGCGCAGCAGCGCCTGCTGCTGCAGGCGCTGGCCGCCGAGCCCGGGCGTGCGCTGACCACCGACTACCGGCGCCGCCACGACCTGCCCTCGCCGTCGACCGTGCAGAGCGCCGTGACCGCGCTCGAGCGACAGGAGCTGGTGGCCAACGAGCGCGGCGACGTGCGGATCGTCGAACCCTTCCTCTCGGAGTGGGTCCGCACGCGCTTCGGCGCGTCGTAGCCCTACTCAGTCGTCGTCGTCGTCTTCGTCGTCGCCTGCGCGGCGGATCACGATCTGGTTCTCCTCGATCGTGACGCTGACGGGCCGGTGGCCGGCCCAGTGCTCGGCGTAGACCGGGTTGTCCTCGACGGCGGGATCGAGCCACAGCCCGTAGCCCTCCTCGCCATGGTCGAAGGTCCCCTCGAGCTCGCGCGCGGCGGTCTTGCGCCGCCCGCGCCCGCCGCGGCGGCCGCGACGGCGCTTCTTGCCGTCGTCCTCGTCTTCGTCCTCGTCGGCGTCGTCGTCCTCGTCGTCGCCGGCCTCCGCGGCCGCTGCGGCCTCGGCCTCGCGGCGGGCCTCCTCCTCGGCGCGGGCCGCCTCAGCGGCCTCGAGCTCGGCGGCGATCAGGGCGTCGTCTTCGGCCCGCAGATCGATCTCGTCGTCGAAGTCGCCGCCGCCGGCGCCACCCGGCGCCAGCGCGCCGTCGGCCTCGCCGTCGGGCACGAGGTCGTTCTCGCGCTTGAACGCCTCGATCTGCTGGACGGTGACCTCGAGCTGATGAGCGATCCAGGCGTCCGTACGGCCCTGGCGGACCCAGCCGCGGATCTGGTTGAGATGTGGTCGTAGTGAGCGTCGTGCCATGTGCCTGGCGCGGGAGTCTATGCAAATGTGCTTGCTATACGCCTGTCGCTTGCGCGGCCGCCCGCACCGTTGTTAAGGTGGCCCGATCCCCAGCGAGGCAGGGAGGTCCCCAGATGCTGGTCCTGACCCGGAAGTCGAATCAGAGCATCATGATCGGAGACGACATCGAGGTGTCCGTGCTTTCGATCATGGGCGAGAAGGTAAGGGTCGGCATCCAGGCGCCCCGGGATATCCCCGTGTTCCGCAAGGAGGTCTATCTCGAGATCCAGCAGGAGCGCGCCAAGGAGATGGCGGGCTCCAACGTGCGGGCCGAGGTCGATCAGGCGCTGCGCAAGCTCCGCGAGCCCTGAGGGCCCACTCGGTAGTGATAGCCGTGCGAGCGCCGGAAGCCCACGCCGGCGTAGAGCGCGTGGGCGGGCGCGTTGGCGGTCTCGACCTGTAGGTAGATCCGCCGCGCGCCGCGCGCCGCGGCCCACCGCGTCAGCGCGTGCACCACGTTGCGCGCGATGCCGCGCCGGCGCGCGCTCGCGGCGGTGGCGACGCAGAACAGCCCCGCCCAGCCGCGTTCGCACACCGCCAGGCCGACGCCCAGGTCCTCGCCTGCGAGGGCGTACGCGCTCGCAGGCTCGATGCGCTCGAGCACGACGCGCGCGTGCTCGTCGGCGTCGGGGCGCTCCTCGCACGCCGCCCAGGCCGCGACCCAGCCCGGGTGCGGCCGCGCCGCGAGCGCGACCTCCCCGGGCTCCGTGCGGGCTAGGACGGCCGTCGCGTCGGCGACGAGGACGTCCGTCGGGCCCTCGCTCGACCAGCCCCGCCGGGCCAGCTCGGAGTCGAGGCTCGTCCACGCCTCGGCGGGGGAGACCTGGATGAGCGCGCGGCCGCCGTGGCGCGCGTAGAACTCCTCCACGAGTGCCGGGTCGCCATGCGCGTCGCCGACCGGGAGCGCCGAGTTCGATCGCCGGCGCGTCAGCGACGGCGTGTGGCGCAGCAGCCAGCCGTCGAGGCGGACGGTCTGCGCCGCGGGCCATCCGCGCGCGGCGAGCTCCTCGACGAGCACCATCCGGCGTTGGGAGCTAGCCCATCACCACGTAGAGCGTCTTGAACATCGCCACCGTGACCAGCGCGGCCGTGGCGAGCAGCACGAGCACGAGCAGCACGAAGCGCATCGAGCCTCGCTTGTGCACGCGATCGCGACGGCGCGTGTCCAGGCGCTGCTCGGCCTCGCGGTAGATCCGCTCACGGCGCAGCCGGTCTGCCTCGGCCTCCTCCACGAATGCTCGCTCGAAGGCCGCGAGGCTCTGTTGCAACTTGGTAGAGGCCATGGCGGCACGATCAGGCTACCCGATCGCACAGGCAGTCCACAGCCCTCGGCCGCCCTCGCGCGCCGTCCGCGCCAGCGCCGCGAACTGGCGCGCGTGCGCCACGTTGGGAGCGATCGTCAGGGTGCGCGCGTACCCGTCGCGCACCAGTTGGGCGTTGACGAACGCGCCGTCAGGCTCGCGGTAGACGTAGGCCAGCAGGCGCCCGTAGCGGTCGCGCCGCTCGACGTCGCCTACGAGGCGCACGCTGCGGCCGGCCACCAGCGCCGCGTTCGCGGCCGCCGCGCGCTTGGCGAAGCACTGCACCGGCGTGCCCGGCTTGACCGATTCCGGCGTGTCGACGCCGATGTAGCGCACGCGCTCGGTGTGGCCGCCGAGGCGCACGCGGATGGTGTCACCGTCGACGACGCGCAGCACCTGCGCCCGCCCGAAGGTCGTCGCGCGCGGGTGGTCGCCGCCGCGCGCGACGAGGACGACGACGGCGGCCAGCAGGAGGGCGAAGGGGGCGATCCGGCGCATCTCGATCACCGTACGACCGTTCCCGGCCGGGACGCGTGGCACGGCGCTGATTCGTCACGAAGCCTGCGCTGGGATGATGCCGTGCTGCACATGGCCGAGACAGAGCGCAAGCGCCCACGCCTGAAGGACCTCCCCGGCGGTCAGGTCACCGAGCTGATCGTCATCGTGGCGATGGCGCTGGCCATTGCGCTGGCGGTCCAGTGGCTGCTCGTCAAGCCCTACCGGATCCCGAGCGGCTCGATGGAGCCGACCCTCGACGTCGGCCAGCGGGTGCTCGTCAACCGCCTCAGTCATCGCCTGGGCTCCGACCCCCAGGTCGGCGACGTCATCACCTTCCACCCGCCCGCGGGCGCTGACGAGACGCCGCCGCGCTGCGGCGCGCAGCAGGCCGACGACCAGCCCTGCCCCGCGCCGACGTCCGAGCGCTCCAAGCAGACCTTCATCAAGCGGGTGGTCGGGGTGGGCGGCGACCGCATCGCCGTCCGCGACGGGCATGTGGTGCGCAACGGTCGCGTGCAGAGCGAGCCGTTCATCGCCCCGTGCGCCGGCGGCCAGGGGTGCGACCTGCCGCGCGAGATCACCGTCCCGCGCGGCTACGTGTTCGCGATGGGCGACAACCGCGGCGCGTCCGACGACGGGCGCTTCTGGGGTCCGATACCCAAGGACTGGGTCATCGGCCAGGCGTTTGCCACCTATTGGCCCCCGAAGCGAATCGGCACGCTCTAGGTTGCGCGGCATGCGCCGCTTCAACCTCTTCGCCGCCAGCTACGACTACCCCGCCGACCAGCCCGAGGGCTACCGGCGTGGCCACGCGCGCGTGGGGGAGGCGATCGGCTCGCGGCGGATCGGCGGCACCGTCTACGAGTTGCCGCCGGGCGAGAGCGCCTGGCCCTACCACTACGAGCTCGGCGACGAGGAGTGGCTGATCGTCCTCGACGGTCGCGTCGCCGTGCGCACGCCCGAGGGCGAGGAGGAGCTCGAGCGCGGGGACGTCGTGTGTTTCCGGGAGGGCCCTGAGGGGGCGCACAAGATGGTCAATCGCACCGCCGAGATCGCCCGCGTCCTGATGCTCGCAACCTGCCGCGCGCCCGCCGTCGCCGTCTATCCCGACAGCGACAAGGTCGGCGTCTTCAGCGAGGATCCGGGGGCGAGCGTGATGGTGCGCCGCACGAGCGCGGTGGACTACTGGGACGGCGAGGCCTAGCGGCCTGTGGGTCGTCCGCGGGGCGTCTTACGGCGCTGCGTGGCGCGAACTGCATCACCGAGGGAAGGAGGATGGCGGCGGTCGCGGCGCCCGCGGCTCCGTGACCGCGCTGGTGCCCGAACTGCGTGGGATTGGTGTCGGAAACCGGTAGTAATCCCACGCAGGTCGCGTGCCGAAGCGGCGCGCGCCCCGAAGTCGCAGCTGACTCCTCCCTCGATGAGCAGTTCGTCACAGCCGCGGCGGGCGCGCCGCGCGTGTGCAGGTGCCGTCGGACTCACCAGGCACCTTGACCCACACCGCCGGCTCAGGCGACGGCCGTCTCCTGCTCCTCGTAGACGCGGATGAAGCGCAGGTAGTTCTCGGCGATCTGCCTTGCCGCGGCCTCGCGCTCCAGCCCACCGTCGAGGAAGCCCTTCAGCGCGTCCCACCAGATCGAGCGGCCGATGGCGAAGCCGACGAAGCCCTCCACCGGCGCGGCCGCGCGCAGCCACTGGTCGACCTTCTCGTCGCTGGCGCCGCGGCCCAGGAGCACGCAGACGACGCCCTCGCGGCCCTCGCCGACGCGGGTCTGGCGGGCGAGCATCTCGGCGTCCTCGCGGGTGTCGACGCCCTCGATCTTCCAGACGTCGACCTCGCAGCCGAAGTCCTGGGTCTCGGCGATGGCGCGGCGCATGAGCTCGGGGCGCAGCTCGGCGTCGTAGCGCTCGGTGTCGCCCCCGACCGAGGCGAGCTGCTCGTCGGTGGCCGGCACCAGCAGCTCGTAGAGGAACTTGCGGTCGTTCTCGTGCAGCCAGTCGGCCAGGCGCTTGAGGCGCTCGAGCTGGCGCTCGTTGAGCTCGGCCGCGTCGTCGGGGTTGTAGCGCACGAGCACCTTCGAGGCGTCGGGGTCGAACTTCGCGATGTGCTCGCCGAACTGATCGCCGTACTCGAAGTCGAACTCGTTCTGGCCGGACTTCTCGACCGGCATCGCGAGCTTCAGCCCGTGCTCCCTGGCCTCGGCGGGGATGGTGCCGCCAAATTGCTCGTCGACGAGCACGCCGACGTGGTCCTCCTGCAGCGACCCCGTCTCGGTGGCCTTGACCATGCCCTCGAAGATGAGGTGCTTGGCGTCGGCGATGCGCTCGGTCTCCTCGGGTGTGGGATCGCCCTCGATGCCGAACATCTTCTTCTGGAAGGACCCGCGGTGGTCGAACGCGAGGATGTAGAGCTTGCCGTCGTAGCCCAGGGCCATGGTGGTCCCCCTGTGTCGGAGTCGTATTCGTGCGTTACCCGGAGTCTAGGCCGATGGATCGCGCGGCGCGGGTACCCTGCCGCGCAATGGAGCACGACTTCCACGGGCCGAGCTACACGATCGGCATCGAGGAGGAGCTCATGATCGTGGATCCCGAGGGCTACGGCCTCGTGAACGCGATCGAGTCCCTGCTGGACGACGCCGAGGACGGCGAGATCAAGCCTGAGCTGATGGAGTCGGTGCTCGAGATCTCCACCCACCCGGCGCCCAACACGGCCCAGGCCGGCGACCAGCTGCGCCGCCTGCGCGCCCAGGTCCGCCGCACGGCGGCGGGTCGCGGTCTGACCATCGGCTCGGCGGGCACCCATCCGTTCGCGATGTGGGAGGACCAGCGGATCGTCGCGCGCCCGCGCTACCGCGAGCTGGTGACGGCGCTGCGCTTCGTCGCGCGCCAGGAGCTCATCTTCGGCATGCACGTGCACGTCGCCGTCGACGACCCCGACAAGGCCATCCACGTGGCCAACGGCATGCGGGTCCACCTCGCGGTGCTGCTGGCGCTGAGCGCCAACTCGCCGTTCTGGCGCGCCGACGCGACCGGGCTGCTGTCGGCCCGCACGCCGATCTTCCGCACCTTCCCGCGCGTCGGCATCCCGCCGCACTACCGCGACTGGGCGCACTACGAGAGCGAGATCGCGTTCATGGTCGAGTCGGGCGTGATGGAGGACTACACGTGGCTCTGGTACGACGTGCGCCCCCACCCGAAGTTCGGCACCGTCGAAGTCCGGGTGTGCGACTCGCAGACGCGCGTGGAGCACACGCTCGCGCTGGCCGCGCTCGTGCAGGCCATGGTCAAGGAGCTCTCAGAGCACTTCGACGCGGGCGGCAGGCTCGGCGTCTACCCGTGGCAGATGCTCGACGAGAACAAGTGGCTGGCGGCCCGGCACGGCCTCGACGGCGACCTCGTCGACCTGCCCTCCAGCGAGCGCGTGGCGACCAAGGCGCTGGCGCGCCGGCTCCTGGATCGCCTGCGCGAGCACGCCCAGGACCTGGGGTCGGCCGGCGAGCTCGAGGCGATCGAGGACCTGCTGGTGCGCGGCAACGGCGCCCAGCGCCAGATGGTCGTCTACGAGGCCAACCACGACCTGCGCGAGGTCATGGCCGAGATCGTGGCGTCGACGGCGCCCGACGGACCCGGCTAGCATCCCTTCGGGCGGTTCTGGTAGCCGCCCACGAGCGGTGTGCGCTTGTCGTTGCTGCCCAGCTGGTGGCGCGCCTGCAGCGTGCCGTAGTGGAAGTTCATGAGGAACTCGGCGAGCGTGTTCGAGTTGCCCAGGCCGCTGTTCTGCAGCGCCACGAGCACGCCGAACGCGTCCTTGGCGGCCGCCATGTCGGTGAGGATGATCCGGTCCTTGACCCCGCCGTAGGGAGCGAGCCCGTCGGCGTCGGGATGCTCGGCGAGGTAGGCGTGCAGCTGGTCGCGCGTGCCGCCGTCCTTGAACGGGCTGCCGTCCCGCCCGCGCTGGGCGGCGAGGATCTGATCGAGCGCGGCGTTCTGCATGGAGTCGAGCTCGGCAGGGCTGTAGCTGAGCGTGAGGTCGCGGTTGGACCCGGTCTCGCCGTCGTGCCCGGAGAGCTGCTGGTAGCCGTCGACGTAGTTCTTGTCGACATCCTGCAGTTGCAGCGCGTACTTGTCGGCGGAGGTCGTGCCGCTCGGGTCCGTGGTGAACTCGTGCGCGAGCACCGTGTCGCCCCGGCGCGAGAACGACGTCGTCACCTTGGTGCCGTCGGCGTGCGTGGTCTCGACGACCTGGCCCTGGTCGGTGGTCCCTCCGGCGGTCCCGCCGAGCGGGCCGACCTTGACCGTGATCTGGTCGGTGTGGGTCGAGGTGACCGACCGCGACGTCGTCGGGTCCGAGGAGCCGGGCGCGCCGGATGCCGGCAGCCGACCCGAGCCGATGAAGCGCTCGTAGGCCGACCGCCCTTCCGGGGTCGAGAGGTCGAGGTCGACGGCCCGGGCCTTGCCGTCCTGGAAGCCGTTACCGACGGTCGCGCCGACGGCGGCGTGCTCGTCGCCGTACTTCAGGCTGAGGAGGTTGTCGACGAAGTCGGTGTCGCCCACCGTGATCCGCACCTTGTCGTCGCCGACGCGCTCGACGGCCGAGGAGACGCGATGCCCGTCCTTGTAGCCCAGCTCCGCGGTGATGTTGTGGTAGGTGACCGATCCCTCCGAGCCCTTGTAGCTGTCGCGGTTGAGCGTGATCGAGCTGCCCTTGGGGATGCTGTAGGGGTCGGCGGGGTTCGGCGGCGGAAGCTCGCCGTGGTCGATCTTGTCGGCGTTGGCGGGATTGGTCTTGACGTCGTAGCTCGTCTTGTCGCCCAGCGATCCGGAGACGGCGGCGCCCATGCCCTTGCCCTCGCCGTTGACGCCGGCCGTCACCTTGATGTCGGCCGAGGCCGACAGCGTCACGCTGGGCGTGCCCGTGCCGTCGATGCTGCACGGCGACGTGCTGCGCTCGTAGGTGGCCGAGACGCCGACCTTGTAGCCGCCCTTGGAGCCGATCTTCCCCTCGTCGTTCTGCTCGGCGGTGACCGACACCGAGCCCGGGAAGGGGAGGTCGGCGCCGACGTCGCGCGGGTAGCCGCCGATTCTGGGCCCGTTGGTCGGAGCCGATGGGTCCAGCGGCTTGGGGTTCGGTCGCTGGGCCGAACCGCTGCCTGATCCCTGGCCCGGCGACGAGCTGCTGGGACAGCTCGTCCCGCCGACCTTGCAGATCATGGTGCGCGCCGTCGCGGTGATCGTCCCGGCCACGCCGGGGAGCGTCGTCGCCAGCACGGCCGCCAGCGCGATGAGCCCGACCATGACCACGAGCCACTCAACGGTGCTCTGGCCCGCGGAGCCCTGCAGGCGCCTCCTCACGCTCGTAGGATCGCAGCGCCGATCCGGCGCCACCATGGGCCGGGGGGCGCATCTTTGGCTCTGGGTCGGCCTAGGCCTGCGCGAAACGCTGGGCGAGCTGGTGGCGCACGCCGAGCACGAAACCGTCCAGCTGCTGCTGGGTGTCGGCGTCGATGTCGTCGAAGCTCACGCCGCTGCCGTCGGTCACGTTGCGCACGATGCGCCCGTTGGCGGTGATGCTGCCGTGCCCGCCGGGCAGGTCGAGCTCGACGCGCACGGAGCCGGACAGGTCCTTGCGGTCGAGCAGGACGCCGCCGGCGCTGATGTCGACGGTCTGCATGGTCTCCTGCGGGCCGGCCTCGGCGCCGCTCTCGTCCAGCGGGGTGACGAGGATCGGCAGCGTGCAGTTGAGGCGCACGAAGCGGCGCAGCTCGCGGGGCGCGACGGCGTCGTCGATGCGAAAGCGGGCGCTCACGTCGTCGCCGCCCAGCAGCGTCCCCGAGAGCATGACGATCTGGCGGTCGTGCTCGAAGCTCATCTCTGCCTCGGCCGGCAGCGGGCGTGCGGCGGCGGGCACCCCGCGGGGCACGGCGAGGGTCGTCTCGGTCCCTTGGACGTGCACAACCCTCGCGGAGAACCGCGCATTGCGCACGTGAAGGTTCACGGACTGGAAGTCTGCGGGACGGGGTGCCACCACACTCGTTCATCGGTCGTGGACTGCGGCGATTGAGAGCATACGCGCGCGCGGGCCTAGAATCGGGTCAGCCATGGCACAGATGCCCGATCTCAACGTCGTCTGCAAGAACTGCGGCAACGAGGTCAGCCCCTATATCACCGAGTGTCCGTACTGCGGCAATCGGCTGCGCAAGCGTGCTCCCAAGATCGAGCGCGACGGCACCGTCTCGGAGCCGCGCAAGGCTCGAAAGGCCCGCAAGCCGACCGCGCCGCGGCTCTCGCGCTTTCGCTCCAACGAGATCCCCGGCATCCGCGGCGACATCGGCGCGCGGCCCTACGCGACGATCGCGCTCGTCGTCCTCTCGCTGTTCGGCTACCTGCTGCTCTTCCCGGTCGCGCTGATCGACGTGGCGGTCGCCCGGCCCATCGACGGCGAGTGGTGGCGCGTGGCGGTCTCGCCCTTCCTGTACGACAGCATCTGGTACGAGCTCGCCGCGGTGACCGCCATCGCGATCTACGGCTGGCTGCTGGAGCGCCGCCACGGGCCCTTTGTGGTGCTGGGTCTCTTCGTGCTGTGCGGGATGGGCGGCATCGCGCTGACCGTGGCCGTCGATGCCACACCGCTCGCGATTGGCGGCAACGGCGCGGCGCTCGGGCTGCTGTGCGCCTGGGCTGTGCCGGACCTCATCGCGCGGCGTCGCGGCGAGGACTACGACGGCGATCTGCTGGGGACGGCGGTCTTCGCCGCGGTGCTGCTGCTCATGCCGCTGGCCGTGCCCGACGCCAGCGCGATCGCGGGCTTCGCCGGCGGCGCGGCGGGGATGTTGGCCGGCCTGGTGCTGGCCCGCGCGCGCATCGCCTGACCACTACCCTCCAACCCCGATGCCCGACCGGCGATACAGCGCGGAGGAGGTCGACGCCGCGGTGGCGGCGCTGGGCGCGCCGGAGCGCTTCGCGCACGCCCAGGAGATCGTGACGCACGCGGCACCGGGGCTGCAGCACGTGCTCAACGAGGCCCTGGCCGAAGGCGGCTGGTTCGGCGGCGCCCACGAGGCGCTCCTCAGTCAGGCCGCGTCGTCCGAGGACCCCGAAGAGCGCCTGCGCGCGGTGCGCACGCTCGTCGCCGAGGAGACCCGCCTGGGCATGCTCGTGGGCGTCGCGGTCGGGCTCGAGCTCGCCCATGAGCTGATGCGATCCAACGAGACAGGAGACGAACGCTGATGGACATCCGCTTCCTCGGTCACGCGGCCTTCGCGCTGGAGCACGACGGCACGACCGTGCTCATCGACCCGTTCCTGACCGGCAATCCGAAGGCCGCCGCATCGGCCGACGACATCGCCGCCGACGCGATCCTGCTCACCCACGGCCACGGCGACCACTACGGCGACACCGTGGCCATCGCCAAGCGCACCGGCGCGACGGTCGTCGGCGATCACCGAGATCGCCGACGAGATCGGCGAGGAGGGCGTCGAGGTCGATCGACGCCAACCTCGGCGGCACCGCCGAGTTCGACTGGGGCACGGTGCGCCTGACGCCGGCCTGGCACACCTCGACGACCCCCAAGGGCACGGTGAGCACGCCGGCTGGGCTGGTCATCGAGTTCGGCGACAAGCGCATCTACCACCTCGGCGACACGGCGCTGTTCAGCGACCTCGCGCTGCCCAAGCGCCGCGGGCACCTCGACGTGGCGCTCATGTGCATCGGCGGGCACTACACGATGGACCGCTTCGACGCCGTGACCGCATGCGAGCTGGTGGGCGCCGACCAGGTCATCCCGTGTCACTACGACACCTTCCCGCTCGTGGAGACCGACGCGCAGGCGTTCAAGTCCGACGTGCAGAACGCCGGCCATGCCGAGGTCGTCGTCCTCCAGCCCGGCGAGACGCACAAGACATGACCACCGCGGTCGTGCTCATCGAGGCCGAGCGCGACGCGATGTCCGCGCTCGGCGGTGCGCTGGCCGACATCGACGGCGTGGCCGAGGCCTACTCGGTCACGGGCGAGTGGGACTTCGTCGCGATCGTGCGCGTGCCGCGCCACGAGATGCTGGCCGACGTGGTCACCGGGGGGCTGCTCAAGCTCCCCGGCGTCAGCCGCACCCAGACGATGGTCGCCTTCGAGGTCTTCTCGCGCCACGACCTCGAGGCGATGTTCTCGATCGGGTCGTAGGACCCGCTCGCGCGGTGGCGCTGCGGCGCGACCCGAGCACCGGTGCGCTCGTCCGCGTCTGCCCGCACTGCGACGGCGCGAGCCGGACGCTGGCGACGCGCTGCCCGCTGTGCGGGCGGCTCTTCGACGAGGAGGACAGCTCGTTCATCGACGAGCTCCCGTTCGTGGAGCTCGACTCGCTGTGGAGCAACTCGTCGGCCGGGACAATGTTCGGGCTGGCCGTGGCGGGCGTCTGCAATGCCGTGATCCTCGTCGTGCTCGGGCCCTTCGTGCTCCTGCGGCGCGGGGTGCGGCGGGCACTACGGGCGCGCCGCTGACTCCCTTCCCTCGGTGATGCAGTATGCGCCGCCAGACCCGACGCGGACGATCGCTCAGATGTCCGCGGACACGAACTCCTGCGCCAGGAGGTCCATGAGCAGGCCGTCGTGCCAGGTGCCGTCGGCGCCCATCTCGTAGTCGCGCATGCGCCCGACGGGCTTGAAGCCGACCGCCGAGTAGGTGCGGATCGCGCGCTCGTTGTGTGCGGCGGGGTCGATGGTGAAGCGGTGGTGGCCGCGCTCGACGTAGTGGGCGATGGCCAGCCGCAGGGCCTCGCGCCCCAGGCCCTGCCCGTGCAGGCGCGTGGTCAGGAAGATGTCGAGGCCGACGTAGAGGTACATCGGGTCGGTGTTCTCCTCGCACGCCAGCCAGCCGGCCACGGCTCCGTCGACGACGATCGCGAAGCGGGCCTCGGGACCCAGCAGCTCCTCGCGGTCGGGCGCCTGCGCCTGCGGCCCCCACCAGCGCGCGACCTCGGGCTCGGCGAGGATCGCGAGCACGGCGTCCAGGTCGTCCTCGACGAGGGGTCGCAGCACCAGCCGCGCGCCGCGCAACGTGGGCAGATCCATGCCTACAGTCTCGCGCACGCCTTCCAAGTTGGCCGGCCAGCCAGTCGCGCGATAGGCTCGCGCCCATGACCGGAGATGCCCCGCTCAGGACCGACCGCGTCGACTTCCGCGCGACCAGCGATCCCGCCCTGCAGGAGTCGGCGGATCGGGGCGAGGCCAACCTGCTCGGCTACCGCGAGCTCTATGAGCTGTGGGAGCGCCAGCACTGGGCGGTCCAGGACCTCGACTTCACGCAGGACCGCATCGACTGGCACGAGCGCATCGATGCCGAGGAGCGCCAGGCGCGGATGTACGGGCTGAGCTCGTTCTTCGTCGGCGAGCAGCGCGTGACCGCCGAGCTCGGTCCGATCATGCGCGCGGTCCCCGACGAGGACATGCGCATCTTCCTGTGCACGCAGATCGCCGACGAGGCGCGCCACGTCGCCTTCTTCGACCGCTTCTACACCGAGGTCGGAGTGCTCGAGGCCGATGGCCTGCAGGGGCGCCTGGAGGAGACCAGCGCCCACCTCAACCCCGAGTTCAACGTGCTCTTCGACGAGCTCTTGCGCCGCCACGTCGACCGGCTGGCGGTGGAGCCCGAGGACCGCGAGGCGCTCGTCGAGGCGATCACGATCTACCACATGATCGCCGAGGGGATGCTCGCCCTCACCGGCCAGCACTTCATCATCGACTTCAACGAGAAGGCAGGCACGCTGCCCGGCTTCGTGGAGGGCTTCACCAATGTCGCCCGCGACGAGCATCGCCACGTGGCCTTCGGGGCGCGCTTCCTGCGCGACATGGCCCGCGAGGACCCCCGCTACGGCGCCGCCATCCAGCGCGCGCTGGTCGAGGCAGGGCCGATCGCGGAGGGCGTGCTGCGCCCCAAGTGGGTCCCGGCGGACGTGGGCGACGACGTCGTGCTCTTCGGCGCCTCCGTGCAGGAGACGCGGGCCTTCGCGCTCCAGGCGCTCGAGCGCCGGCTGAAGGTCATCGGGCTCGCCGCGGTCGCGTAGGCGTCGCGGCTACCCTGAGGCGACATGTCCGTCGTGCGCGAGGAGTTCGGCCCGACGCTGCCCGAGCTCGTCGGGGAGCGGCTGCACGTGCCGGTGCGCACCGTGTGGCGCGTTCTGGCGGCGGCCGGCGTCGTCGTCGTGCTCGTCCTGGCCTGGCTGGTCTTCCTGCGCGACACGCCGGGAGAGGCGGGGGTCGTCGTCCGCGAGCCGGTGGCCTTCAACCTCATCCACACCGACGCCCTGCGTCGCGTCGCGCCGCGCGCCGGCGAGACGCTGCGCCTGCAGGCGCGCGCCGGGGCGCCTCAGTCGTTCGCTGTGCGCCCGCTGCGCCTGGCGCCCTACAAGGGCGACGTGAGCGCCGCGCTGACGCTGCTGTCCGCGCGCCTGATCCGGCAGATGAGCGCCACCTATCCGGGCTTCCTGTGGCGCGGCGACGGCCGCGTGAACATCAACAAGCAGCCCGGCTACCAGATCGTCTTCCAGGCGCGCGTCGGTGGGCACACGACCTACGGCAAGCGTGTCCTGCTGGTGGCAGGGCCCGACCCGCCGCCGAACACGGGTCTCGACATCACCATGCTGGCCGAGCGCTCGCCCGCGACCCCGAAGGCCGACGCCGTGGCCGCCAACGGCGCGCTCAAGACGCCGTATCGCTCGCTGCGCTTCGGTACCGAGAGGCCATGAGCGCCGATCTCGCCTGGGACGAGTTCATGCGCGTCGACATGCGCGTCGGGCGGGTCGTCGAGGTCGAGGAGTTCCCCGAGGCGCGCAAGCCGGCGTGGAAGCTGCGCGTCGACTTCGGCGGGGAGATCGGCGTGCGGCGCTCGTCGGCCCAGATCACCAACTACGACCGCGACGAGCTCGTCGGGCGCCTGGTGATCGCGGTCGTGAACTTCCCGCCCAAGCAGATCGGGCCCGTGCGTTCGGAGTGCCTGGTGCTCGGCACCTACACGCCTGACGGGACGGTGCTGCTGCTCACGCCCGAGCCCGAGGCGGCGTTGGGCGACCGGGTGGGCTAAGGCGCCGGGTCGGCCGGCGGCGCGTCGGCCGGCGGCGCGGGCGGCGGGTCTGCGCCCGGCTGCGGCTCGTCCGCCAGCGGCGCCCCGTCGGCCGGATCAGCAGGCGGCGCGTCGGCCACCGGCGGCGCAGGCGCCGGGGTGTCGGCCACCACGGGGTCGGCGCCGGCGGCGGGAGCCGGTGGGGGCGGCGGCGAGGCCTGCTGGTCGGGACCGTCGGCGGCCACCAGGCCGGGGCTCTGGGGCGGGAGGGTCGCGGTCGCCGAGCCCTGCTGGGGCGGCGCGGGCGCCGCTGCGGCCGGCTTCGGCGCGGTCGCCGGCTTGGCCGCCGCGTCGCGCTTGCTCGCGTCCTTGCCGTCCTTGCCGTCCTTCGCCTTGGCCGGCTTGTCGACCGGCTTGTGCACGCGCTCCACGACCGGGGCCGCGGCGGGCTGCGGCTGCGACGCGACCACGTGTGGCGACGCGGGCACCGTCACGACGGCGGCGGCGGCTGCGTGCGGGGTCAGCGGGCGACGTTGGGCGGCGTGGTCGACCTCGACCGCGCCGGCGGTGACGATCGCGGCGGCGGCGAGGCCGGCGGCGGCCTTGGAGGCGACCGCACCGACGCCGGCCGAAAGGGCACTGCCCGCGCCGGCGCCCGCCGCGCTCGCGCCGGCTCCCGCGGCGGCGGCGCCGCCGCCCGCGCTGGCCGTGGTGCCGAGGTTGGCGAGCACGAGCTTCTTGAGCAGCAGCAGCGGCCCGACGGGGAAGACGGCGGCCAGCGCGCGGTTGGTCTGGCGCAGCTGCTTGCGGAAGGCGGCGCAGCGGTCGCACTGGCGCAGGTGGCGGCGCACGGGCGCGGTCATGCGGTGCAGGCCCTCGGCCACCTCGCCCAGCTCGTCGCGCACCTCGTCGCACGTGAGGTGACGGGCCTGGGCCGCTTCCGCCAGCGAGACGCGCGCCCGCACGAGCAGCGACTTGACGCTGGGGATGGTGGTCTCCATCGCCTCGGCGATCTGGTCGTAGCTGAGGGCGTCGATCTCGCGCAGCAGGAGCGCGGTGCGCTGCGTCTCGGGCAGGCCCTGCACGTCCTCCACCAGCAGGCGGAACTCCTCGCGGCGATGAACCTTGTCGGCCGCCGACGCGCCGTTCTCGGAGAGGTGGACGTCCATGGAGTCCACGCCGATGGCCTGCACGCGGCGCAGATGGTTCAGCGAGCGGTTGCGCGCGATGCGGTACAGCCAGGGGCGCACGTTGAGCGCGCGCTCGTCGGCGATCATCGCGTTGAAGGCCGCGGCGAAGACCTCCTGCAGCACGTCCTCGGCGTCCTCGCGCGAGCCGAGCATGTGGCGGCAGAAGGCGAGCAGCCGCGACTGGTAGCGCCCCACGAGGGCCTCGTAGGCGGCCTGGTTGCCGCGCCGGGTCAGGGCGACGAGCCGCTCATCGGACTGGATCCGGAGCAGGGGCGTCGGGCCGCGAAGGCCTTCGGCGGTGACGTGCTTGAGGGTTGAGGCTTCCACGCGGAAAGGAGGGGCTCGCGACGAAGAACACGAGCGGGCCCCTGAGGTTGCGTCTCCCACAGGGTAGCTGCGGCTATCGATCGCGGTGTGAGAGCTCCGTGAGAATGCCCGGGGAGGGACTCGAACCCCCACGCTCTTGCGAGCAGCGACTTTTAAGGTCGCGGCCTCTACCAATTGGGCTACCCGGGCGTACGTCGGATCGTACGTTCCCTGCTCAAGTTCGGCCCGCGAACTCCCGATGAGCACCTCAAGGACATGGGGGGCCCATCCCGCGTGCTCGTGGATCCGTTGGATCCCACGCCCAATCGCCGGCATATCGCGCGGTCGCTCGGCATGCTCTTCCTCACCGAGGGGACTTTGGGCCAGCTGTGGCTGCTGCTGCCCCACGACGCCAGCCTGGACCGCGCGGTGCCGCTCGTGGCGATCTGCGCGCTGGCCCAGTTGCTGGGCATCTGGATGCGGCGGGGCGGGCTCGACTACGCGCCGGTGTGGACGCTCAAGGCGATCGTCACCCTGGGGACGCTGCTGGCCGCAGCCGGCTGCGTGTTCTCGGGCTCGACGACGACCGGCTTCACGTTCTTCTTCCTGTGGGTCACGCCCTACGCGGTCTACTTCGGCCTGCGCCAGGCGGCGTTTCAGACCGTGCTCGCGGTCCTCGTCCTTGTCGGCTCACGGGTGGCCCTCGCCGACGGGCACTTCGTCACCAGTCAGCTCGGCACGTGGCTGCTGCCGGCGGCCACGATCGTCGTGGTCGCCTCGATCGTCCATCAGCTCACGCGCGAGCTCGGCCGCTCCGACCGCGAGCGCCTCGTGTCCGAGAGCGAGCGCGCGGAGGCCGAGGCGCGGCGCGCCGCCTCCGAGCGCGAGCGCGCCCATCGCGAGGCGGCCATGGCGCGCCTCGCGGGCCTCGCCCTGCGCGCGACCGACCGCGCGCTGCTGCTCGACGAGACCGTGCGCGTGCTCACCGAGACGCTCCGCGTCGAGCACTGCGCGATCCGCGAGCTGCAGCCCGACGGCACCCACATGGAGGCGGTCGCCGCGATCGGGTTCGAGGTCGGCGCCGAGATTCCCGCCGACGAGCAGCGCTTCGCCGGCTTCGTGCTCGCCGCCGACGAGCCCGTGATCGTCTGGGAGTGGGCGAGCGAGCGGCGCTTCAGCGTCCCCAGCCTGCGCGAACGGGGCATCCGCGCCACCGCCGCCGCGGCCATCCGCGGGCGCTCGGGCGCCTTCGGGGTCATCGGCGTGCACTCCGCGACGGTCGGCGCCTTCTCGGGCGAAGAGGGCCAGTGGCTGCAGTCGATCGCCGACCTGCTGGCCTCGGCGCTGGACCGTGAGCGCTCGGAGGCCGTGATGCGCCACCAATCGCTGCACGACGCGCTCACCGGCCTGCCCAACCGCGCCCTGCTCTTCGACCGCGTCGAGCACGCCTTCGGCCGCGCCGCGCGCTTCGGCTTCGGCGTCGCCGTGCTGCTGCTCGACGTCGACGGCTTCAAGACGGTCAACGACTCCCTCGGCCACCAGGCCGGCGACGAGCTGCTGATCGAGGTCGGCTCGCGCCTCATCGAGGTGGTGCGGACCTCCGACACGGTCGCGCGCCTGGGCGGCGACGAGTTCGTGGTGCTGGCGGAGGTCGAGTCCGACGAGGAGGCCTTCGAGATCGCCGAGCGCATCGGCCAGGTCTGGGAGCAGCCCTTCGCGGTCGCCTCGGGCGAGGTCTTCTGCTCGGCCTCGGTGGGCATCGCCGTGGGGCGCGAGGCCCAGGCCCCGGCGAAGATGCTGCGCGAGGCCGACGCCGCGATGTACCGGGCCAAGGCCGGCGGCCGCGGACGCGCGGAGATGTTCGACGAGGTCATGCGCCGCGACGCCTTCGAGCGCCTGCGCACGGAGTCCGATCTGCGCCGCGCGCTGGAGCGCGACGAGTTCCGCGTGCTCTACCAGCCGATCTTCGACACGGCGACGCTGCGCCCGATCGCCGTCGAGGCGCTCGTGCGCTGGCAGCACCCCACGCGCGGCGTCGTCGGCCCCGTCGAGTTCATCCCGCTGGCCGAGGAGACGGGCCTGATCGCCCCGCTCGGGCGCTGGGTGCTCGAGCACGCCGTCGCCGAGGTCGCCGGCTGGCGCGAGCGCTTCCCCGACGTCCCGCTGCGCGTCGCCGTCAACGTCTCCGCCCAGCAGCTCGCGCGCCCGGAGTTCCTGCACGAGGTGCGCGCCGCGCTCGAGGCCGCCGACCTGCCACCCGAGTGCCTCGGCCTGGAGATCACCGAGTCGATCCTCATCAAGGAGACCGGCTCACCGCGCTCGACGCTGGAGGCGCTGCGCGAGATCGGGGTCAAGGTCCTCATCGACGACTTCGGCACCGGCTACTCGTCGCTGGCGCGCCTGAAGCGCTTCCCGCTCGACGTCATCAAGATCGACCGTTCGTTCGTCGTCGGCGTCGGCGCCGAGGAGGAGGACACGGCCATCGTCGCCGCCATCGTCGAGATCGCCCGCTCGCTCGGCCTGCAGGTCGTCGCCGAGGGCGTCGAGGGGGAGGTCCAGCTCGAGCGCCTGCGCGAGCTGGGCTGCCATGCAGTGCAGGGCTACCTCTTCTCCGGCCCGCTGGCCGGCGAGGCCTTTGCCGCCTTCCTGGCCGACGAGGAGCCTCATCCGGAAGCCGTCGTCGCGGCCCTGTGAGACGGCTCACAGGTCGGAAAGGCGAGCGGCCTGCGCACGTCCTGCAAGGACATGCGCCGTTACCTCCAGCCGACCGTCATACAGCTCCAGCCGCTTGGCCGGCCCTCGCCGCGTCCCCATCGCCGTAACGGCGCCGGCGTGCGCATGAGATCACGCTAGCCGGGTGGGCTGAGACGATCGGGGCGTGGCCGAGCACGCCGAGATCCGCGTTCGCCTGACTCCCCGCGCGGCGCGCGAGCAGATCGCCGCCGGAGCCGACGGCGTCTACGCCGTACGCGTGAACGCCCCGCCCGTCGACGGCCGCGCCAACGACGCGCTGTGCCGCCTGATCGCCGCCCGCGCCGGCGTCGCCCCGTCGCGCGTGAGCGTCGTGCGCGGGGCGAAAGCGCGCGACAAGGTGGTGCGCGTGGAAGGCGTCGACGCCGCCGCCCTGCGCGGACGCCTGCTCGCCTGAAGGCGCAAGTTTTGGCTCTGGGCCTCGTTGGGGGCTGCCAAGGAGAGATACGCGCGGGTCTCGGGGACCGGCGCGAACGGAGTCTCGCTTGCTTGCGTCCCACACCTTCCGACGGGTTCTCGCCGCCGCCGCACTGCTTGCGGCGGTCGCGGTCGTGGCCGTCGTCCTGCTGGGCAACCGCGGCGGCTCCTACACCGTTCACGCGCGCTTTCAGAACGCGTCGCAGCTCGTCAAGGGCAACCTCGTGCAGGTGGCCGGCGTCTCGGTCGGCAAGATCGAGACCATCGACCTGACGCCCGACGGCCAGGCCGACGTCCGGATGAAGATCACCGACGCCGGCTATCGCCCGCTGCGGCGCGGCACGAAGGCGATCATCCGCGAGGCCTCGCTGTCCGGCGTGGCCAATCGCTACGTCGACCTGCAGCTCCCGGCCGCCGACCACCAGCAGACGATCCCCGCCGGCGGGGTCATCGACCAGACCGACACGACGACGGCCGTCGACCTCGACCAGCTCTTCAACACCTTCGACCCCAAGACGCGCAAGGCGCTCAGCGGCGTCATCCGCGGCTTCGGCGCGTCCTACGCGGGCAAGGGCGAGGAGGCCAACGCGGGATGGGCCTACCTGAACCCGTCGCTGGCGGCGTCGAGCCGGCTGTTCAAGGCCCTCGACTCCGACACGCCGGCGCTCAAGCGCTTCGTCAGCGCCTCTTCGCAGCTGGTCGGCGACCTTGCGACGCGGCGCTCGGACCTCGCCGGCCTCGTCGACCACCTGGCCACGACCACCGGCGCCATCGGCCGCCAGAAGCAGGCGCTGTCGACCGCGATCGGCGACCTGCCGGACTTCATGCGCCGCGCCGACACGACCTTCGTCAACCTGCGCGCCACCCTGGACGACCTCCAGCCGCTGGTCGACGAGTCCAAGCCCGTGGCCAAGAAGCTGCGGCCCTTCCTGGCCGAGCTGCGCCCGCTGGCGCGCGACGCCCGCCCGACGCTGCGCGACCTCTCACGGCTGGTGCGCTCGCCCGGCGACGGCAACGACCTCATCGAGCTGACGAAGTCCTCGGTCCCGCTGCGCAACGCGGCCGTCGGGCCGACCAAGCGCAACGGCAAGGAGCGCGACGGCGCCTTCCCGGGCTCCACCCGGGCCCTGGAGGACGCCGCTCCCGAGCTCGCGACCGCGCGCCCCTACGCGCCCGACCTCACCGGCTGGTTCGACGACTTCAGCCACTCCGGGCTCTACGACGCGCTCGGCGGCGCCAGCCGCGCCGGGCTCCACGTCAATCTCTTCGCCCCGGTCAACGGCGTCCTCAAGCCGCTGCTGGAGCCGGCCACCCAGTCGCAGGCGCTCAAGGATGCGACCTCGCTGGACCAGCGCTGGCGCTGCCCGGGCGCGATCGAGCGCGGCGCGACCTACAAGCCGACCGACGACTTCCCCTGCGACGCGTCCGAAGGACCGCTGGGGCCGTGAAGCGCGCGATCCTCACCCTCCTCGCCGTGGCCGGCATCGGCGTCGCCTGGATCGCCATGACCGGCGCGGGATCGAACCCCGACAAGGGCAAGTACTGGGTCCAGCTCGACAGCGCCTTCGGCCTCATCCAGGGCGGCGACATGAAGGTCGCCGGCGTGCGTGCGGGCACGATCACCGACATCAGGCTCGACAAGCGCACCAAGCGCGCGCTGATCGGCTTCAAGATCGACAAGAACGGCTTCGGGTCGCTGCGCAGCGACACCTTCTGCGAGTCGCGCCCGCAGTCGCTGATCGGCGAGTACTTCGTCGACTGCCTGCCCGGCACGGCCAAGCAGGAGCTCAAGCCGGGCGCCGTCATCCCGGTCAGCCACACCGCCTCGACCGTTGCCCCCGACCTCGTCACGGACATCCTGCGCCGCCCCTACCGCGAGCGCCTGAGCCTCATCATCGGCTCGCTGGGCGCCGGCGTCGCCGGCAATGCCGACAACCTCAACGCCGCGATCCGCCGCGCCAGCCCCGCGCTGCGCGAGACCGACAAGGTGCTCGCGACGCTCGGCTCGCAGAACCGGATCCTGGCCGACCTGACCGTCAACGCCGACAAGGTCGTCGGCGACCTCGCCGCCAACCGCAAGGACGTCGGGCGCTTCGTCACCGAGGCCAAGGAGACCGCGCAGGCCTCGGCCGAGCGCCGCGGTGACATCGCGGCGGGCTTCCGGGCGCTGCCGGGCTTCCTGGAGGAGCTGCAGCCGACGATGAAGGCGCTCGGCCAGGTGGCCGACGACCAGGGCTCGGCGCTGCACAACCTCGACGCCTCCTCCCAGCAGCTCACGACCTTCTTCGACCAGCTCGGCCCGTTCGCGGACGCCTCGCGGCCGGCCTTCAGGTCGCTGGGCAAGGCCTCGAAGACCGGCGATCGCGCGGTCAAGGCCGCGCCGCCGGTCATCGCCCAGCTGGGCGCCTTCAGCGCCGGCACGCCCGAGCTCGGCAAGAACCTGTCGATCGTCCTGAAGCACCTCGACGACCGCAAGCACGCCGTGGAGAAGGACCCGCGCAGCCCCGGCGGCCAGGGCTACACGGGGCTGGAGGCGCTGCTGCAGTACGTCTACGACCAGACGACGTCGACGTCGATCTTCGACCAGAACAACCACATCCTCAAGGTCGGTGCCTTCGTCGGGCCGTGCGCCAATTACGCCAGCGAGGAGACGCTGAAGAAGGACCCGAGCCTCGAGCGCGAGTGCGGCTCGCGCCTGGGCCCGATCCAGCCCGGCCTCAACTACCCCGACGTCACCAAGCGCGCGACGCCCGAGGAGGCCCACGCGCGCGGTGAGACCAAGCGCGCCGACGGCGACCACGGCCTGCCGCTGCCCGCCGTCCCGGCGCCCGTCGACCCGCCCGCGCCGGCGGCCCCCTCGACCCCGTCGCTGCCCAGCGTGCCGTCGACCCCGTCGGTGCCGACGCCGACCGTGCCCGTCCCCGGCCTGCCGCCCGTCGACCTGCCGCCCCTGCCCGGCACCGGCGCGAGCAACGACCGCGGCGGCTCGTCGCCGCTGCCGCCGCTGCCGCCGCTGCCGAAGCTCAGCGCGAAGACGAGCAACGACCCGCAGGCCCAGAGCCGCCTCCTCGACTACCTGCTGGCCCCATGAAGCGCGCCCGCCGATCCAACGCCTCGATCGTGGCCAACCCCGTGCTCATCGGGGCCGTGACCACGCTGGTCCTGGTCGTCGCCGTCTTCCTGGCCTACAACGCCAACAACGGGCTGCCGTTCGTGCCCACGCGCGAGCTCAACGTGCTCGTGTCCAACGGGGCCAACCTGGTCAAGGGCAACGAGGTCCGCTCGGGCGGCTTCCGGATCGGCGTGGTGACCGAGATGACGCCCGTCATGCTCCCCGACGGCAAGGTCGGGGCCAAGCTCACGCTCAAGCTCGACAAGAAGGCCGGCGCCGTGCCCGTCGACTCGAAGGCCGTCATCCGGCCGCGGTCGGCGCTCGGGCTGAAGTACGTCGAGCTCGACAACGGGCACTCCAAGAAGGTCTTCGCCGACGGTGCGACGATGCCCGCCCGCCAGGCGTCGGTACCCGTCGAGCTCGACGAGTTCTTCAACATGTTCGACGAGCCGACCCGGCGCGCGTCGCAGGGCAACCTGCAGGGCTTCGGCGACGCCCTCGCCGGCCGCGGCGCCGACATCAACCAGACCATCCAGGTCGCGCCCGAGCTCTTCGATCGCCTCGGGTCGGTCATGGCCAACCTGTCGGCCCCGCGCACCGAGCTGCCCTCGTTCTTCAAGGAGCTCGGCGACACCGCGCGGATCATCGCTCCGGTCTCGCGCACCAACGCGCACCTCTTCACCTCCATGGCCAACACCTTCGAGGCCCTCTCGCGCGATCCGCAGGCGCTCAAGGACACGATCGCCAAGAGCCCGTCGACGCTGCAGGCCGGGACCTCGTCGCTGCGCGTGCAGCGCCCGTTCCTGGAGCACACCGCCGCGCTGTCGCGCGACCTCGACGTGGCCACCACCGAGCTGCGCGCCGCGCTGCCGACGGTCAACGCGGCGCTGCGCGTCGGCACGCCGGTGCAGCGGCGCTCGGTCGCGCTCAACGACAACCTCCAGGGCGCACTCGGCGCGCTGGAGGACCTCGTCAAGGCGCCCACCACCGTCGGCGCGCTGCGCGGCCTGACCGCGACGGTCGGCACGCTGCAGCCGCAGCTGCGCTTCCTGGGCCCGTTCGTCACGGTCTGCAACACCTGGAACCAGTTCTGGACCTTCGCCGCCGAGCATTTCTCGGCGCCCGACGACACCGGCTCCTCCGAGCGCGCCCTGCTGAACATGGCGACCGGGCAGCCCGGGACCGACGCCATCGGGTCCCAGGGCGCCAACGAGTTCGCCCACGGCAAGGGCGCCCTGCCCGGCAGCGCCGAGCAGTACGTGCACAACAACGTCTACGGCCCGGCCGTCGACGAGAACGGCAACGCCGACTGCGGCGCGGGCCAGACCGGCTACATCCAGGCCTACAACCCGCTGCGCGACAAGGACGTCAAGGGCGATCCCTACCAGGGCGCCGTGACCGAGCGCTTCCCGATCTCCGGGCGCCTCGGTCCCACCTATGCGCAGTACGACCGCGAGGGCAAGGGCGTCGGCCTGAATCCCGAGCACGTGCCGGCCGGCGAGACGTTCACCGACCGCCCCGGCGGCCACGGCGTCGACATCGCGAGGCCCAAGCCATGAGGCGCAAGCAGCGCAAGGGCATGTCGCCGGTGGCCGCCGGGCTGCTCACGCTCGTCGTGATCTGCGTGGTGACGTACTTCGGCTTCACCAAGGCGATCCCGTTCAAGCACCACTACACGGTGTCGGCCGTGTTCCCGTCGGCCAACGACATCCGCCCCGGATCGCCGGTGCGCGTGGCCGGCGTCAACGTCGGCAAGGTCACCGGCGTCGGTCACGTCGAAGACGGCAAGCAGGCGGCCGTCGTGACCATGCGGATCGACAAGAAGGGCCTGCCGATCCACCGCGACGCGACGTTCAAGATCCGCCCGCGGATCTTCCTGGAGGGCAACTTCTTCGTCGACGTGAGCCCCGGCTCGCCCTCCTCGCCGGCCCTCGACGACGGGGACCGCGTGCCGATCAACCAGACCAGCGCCCCGGTCCAGCTCGACCAGGTCCTCAGCGCGCTGCAGGCGCCCACGCGCAAGGACCTGCAGGCGCTGCTGCGCGAGCTGTCCTCGGGCCTGCGCGGCGCGGGCGCACGCGGCTACAACCGCTCGATCCCCTACTGGAAGCCCGCCTACCGCGACGGCGCGATCGTCGCCGACGCGCTGCAGGGCACGCAGGAGGGCGACCTCGAGCGCTACGTCGACAAGGCCGGCGTCACCGCCGAGGCGATCGACCGCAACCGCGAGCAGCTCAAGTCGCTGGTGACCGACTTCGACACGACGGCCGGCGCGTTCGCCGCACGCGACCAGGAGCTCTCGGCTGCGGTCGGCGAGCTGCCGCGCACGCTGCACGCCGCGATGCCGGCCCTGGGTGCGCTGAACCGCTCGTTCCCCGCCGTGCGCGGCCTGATCCGCGCCGCCCGGCCCGCGGTGCGCTCCTCGGGCCCGGCGATCGACGCCGCGATGCCCTTCGTCAAGCAGGCGCGCGGACTCGTGTCCCAGCCCGAGCTGCGCGGCCTCTCGCACGACCTGCGCCCGCTGGTGCCCGCCCTGACGACGCTCAACCAGCGCTCGGTGCCGCTCTACGACCAGGTCTCGCGAGGCCTCGAGCTGCCAGAACGAGGTCATCCTGCCCTGGACCAAGGACAAGATCGAGGACAAGACGTTCCCGGCGCACGGCCCGGTCTACCAGGAGGCGACCAAGCCGCTGCCCGGCCTCGCCGGCGAGAGCCGCTCGGGCGACGCCAACGGCCAGTGGTTCCGCGTGATGGTCACCGACGCCGAAGTTCGCCTACCCGATGGGCACCGACAAGTTCTTCCTCACCGGACAGCCGCTGCAGGGCGTCAACCCGCCGACCCCCAAGAACCACGCGCGCCCGCCGCTGCGCGCCGACGTGCCGTGTGAGACCCAGCAGCCGCCCGACCTGCGCACCGTCCCCGACGCGGCGCCGCAGGGCTTCGACCTCGCCGCGCCCTCGGCCGCCGCGAGCGCGCAGGCGCTGCAGAAGACCGTCGACTGGCTGAGCAAGGACCTCAAGGCCGAGGGCTCGAGCATGAAGGTCTCCGACGTGCCCGCCACGGTGAAGGAGCTGTCGCGATGAAGCTCGCGATCCGCAAGCACGCCGGCCACTTCGCCGCGGTCCTCGGGCTGGCGCTCGTGGCCGCCCTGGTGGGCGGCTACATCCTGCACAACCAGCGCTTCCGCTTTCCCTGGGAGGGCAAGCCCTTCCAGCTGCAGGCGGCGTTCTCCACCGCCCAGGCCGTCACGCCGGGCCAGGGCCAGACGGTGCGGGTGTCGGGCGTGCGCGTCGGCGACATCTCGAAGGTCGGCCTGAAGGACGGCCACGCGGTGGTCACGCTGGAGCTCGACCCGACGTACAAGGACTTCGTCCACACCGATGCGCACGCCCTGCTGCGCCCCAAGACCGGGCTCAAGGACATGTTCATCGAGCTCGACCCGGGCACCGATCGCGCGCCGCTGGCCAAGCGCGGGTGGACGCTGCCGGTCTCCAACACGCTGCCCGACGTCAACCCCGACGAGGTGCTCGCCTCGCTGGACTCCGACACGCGCGACTACCTCACGCTGCTGGTCGACGGCGCCGGGCGCGGCCTGAAGGGGCGCGGGGACGACCTGCGCGAGGTCTTCCGCCGCTACGAGCCCACGCACCGCGACCTGGCCCGGGTCAACGGCCTGGTCGCCCAGCGCCACCGCAACCTCAGCCGGCTCGTGCACTCGCTGGGCGACCTCAACGACGAGCTCGCCGGCAAGAGCGACGACCTCGCCGCGCTGGTCGACTCCTCCTCGGCGGTCTTCCGCTCCTTCGCCTCCGAGCAGACCAACGTCACGCGCGCCGTGGGTGACCTGCCCGGGGCGCTGCGCCAGACGACCGACACGCTCGGTCGCGTGCAGAGGTTCGCCGAGACCCTGCGCCCGGCCGCCGTGCACCTGCAGCCCGCCCTGAAGGCGCTCAACCGCGCCAACGGCGCTGTGCAGCCCTTCGCCAAGGAGGCGGCGCCGATCGTCCGCGACCAGATCCGGCCCTTCGTGCGCGACGCGCGCCCGGTGGTGCGCTCGACGACGAAGCCGGTCACCGAGCTCGCGGGCGCGACGCCCGACCTGACGAGCTCGTTCACCGTGCTCAACCACCTGTTCAACCTCGCCGGCTACAACCCCGACGGCCGCGAGGATCCGGGCAAGGACGGCCGCCAGGAGGGCTACCTGTTCTGGCTGGCATGGCTGCAGCACAACGGGGCCGCGCTGTTCTCGACCTCCGACGCCAACGGGCCGTTCCGCCCGGTGACCCTGGGCGGCACCTGCGGCGTGTTCAAGTCGCTGGCCAGCGAGAACCCGCCGCTCAACCAGACGCTGCTGCCCGCGCTGACCGATCCCAAGATCTGCGGAGCGAACTGAGCGACCGATGCAGAAGCAAGCCCCCTCACTGGGCCGGGTCCTGACGATGGTGACCTTCGCGCTGACGTGCTTCGGCCTGCTGCTCTTCCTGTGGCTGAGCTTCGGCGGCCCGGTCCCGCTGAAGCCCAAGGGCTATCAGTTCAAGGTCGCCTTCCCGGAGGCCACCCAGCTGGCCGTCGAGGCCGACGTGCGGGTGGCCGGCGTCAGCGTCGGCAAGGTGCGCGCCAAGGCGCTCGACCCCAAGCACCGCAATCGCACCGTGGCGACGATCGAGCTCACGCGCAGGTTCGCGCCGATCGCGCGCGACGCCCACGCGATCCTGCGCCAGAAGACGCTGCTGGGCGAGACCTACGTCGAGCTCACGCCCGGGAACAAGCGCCAGGCGGGCACCGTGCCCGACGGCGGCTTCCTGGCCGACGCGCGCGTCGGCAAGACCGTCGAGCTCGACGAGATCTTCCAGGCGCTCGATCCCAAGACGCGCGCGAGCTTCCGCTCGTGGCAGCAGGATCTGTCCAAGGCCGTCGCCGGCCGCGGGCGCGACCTCAACGACGCGCTGGGCAACCTGCCCGCGTTCGCCGACGACGCCAACGACCTGCTGACCGTGCTCGACGGCCAGTCGCAGGAGGTCAGCGGGCTGGTGCGCGGCACCGGCCAGGTCTTCGGCGCGCTCACGCAGGACGAGGGCCAGCTGCACAACCTCGTCGTCAACGCCGGCGACACCTTCGACGCCACGTCGCGCCGGCAGGAGGCGCTGGCCGAGACGTTCCGGATCTTCCCGACCTTCCTCGACGAGTCCAAGGCCACCTTCCAGCGCCTGGAGCGCTTCTCCAAGGACACCGACCCGCTCGTGCAGGAGCTGCGCCCGGCGATGCGCGACCTGACGCCGACGCTGCGCGACGTGCGCGGCCTGGCGCCGGACCTGCGCAACCTCTTCGTCAACCTCGACCCGCTGATCACCGCGTCGAAGACGGGACTGCCCGCCCTGCGCGACACGCTGACCGAGGCCAAGCCGCTGCTCGGCCAGGTGCAGCCCTTCCTCGAGCAGCTCAACCCGGTGCTGCAGTGGCTGGAGTACAACCAGCTGTCGACGAGCGACTTCATCTCCAACGGCGCCGCGGCGCTGGCCGACACCATCCCGACGGTCACCGACCAGGAGCGCGGGCACTACCTGCGTCAGTTCGGTCCCGTCGGTCCCGAGACGGTCGCCATGTACCCCAAGCGGCCGGCCGCCTCGCGCGGCAACGCCTACCCGGCGCCCGACGCGCTCACCGGCGAGAAGCGCGACAAGTACATGATGTTCGGCAACTTCGACTGCAAGAACGCGGGCGGCGAGCGCATGACCCAGGTGCCCGATACCAGCGACGACCCGTCGTGCTTCGTCCAGGCCCCGCCGGCGTGGCCGCCCGGCAACACCTCGCCCTACCCGCACGTCGGGGCGGCGGACTACTCCAAGCCCTAGATGGCCAGCGAGTCCGCCGCGGCCACGACCGCCGCGGTCGCTGCGTTGATGTCGACCGTGTCGTCGACGTCGCGGGCGTAGCCGCCGGCGAGGACCACGACGACGGCGACACCGGCGCTGCGCAGGCGGTCGACGACCAGCTCGTCGCGTGCGCGCAGGCCGGGCTTGGTCAGGGCCAGGCGTCCGAGGCGGTCGCCCTCGAACGGGTCGGCGCCGGCGAGATAGAAGGCGATGTCGGGGTGGCCTTGGCGCAGCCCGGCGTCGAGGGCTTCGTCGAGCGCCCGCAGGTAGTCGCGGTCCCCGGTCCCGGTCGCGAGATCGACGTCGAGGTCTGATGGGATTCGCTGGAACGGGTAGTTGCGCGCGCCGTGCAGCGACAGCGTGAAGGCCTCCGGGTCGCCGGCGAGGACCTGCGCGGTCCCATCGCCCTGGTGGACGTCGCAGTCGACCACCAGCGCGCGCCGCGCGCTGCCGTCGGCGCGGACCCGCGCCAGCGCGACGGCCACGTCGTTGAACAGGCAGTAGCCGCGGGCGAAGTCATAGCCGGCGTGGTGCGTGCCGCCGCCGAGGTTCATCCCCACGCCGCGCGCGAGGGCCCGGCGCGCGGCGGCGATGGTGCCGGCGGTCGTGCGCCGCGCGCGCTCGACGAGCGCCGCCGACCACGGCAGCCCGAGCCCGCGCTGCTCGCGGACCGACAGCGTGCCCGTGCGCAGGCGCTCCACGAGCGCCGGCTGCTGCACGGCCTCGATCCAGTCCCAGGGCACCGGCTCGCACTCGTGGATCTCCTCCGGGCGCGCGATGCCGTCGGCCTCGAGCCGCGCGCGCAGCCGCACGTACTTGGTCAGCGGGAACCTGTGGGTCGCCGGGAGCGGGAAGGTGAAGCGGTCGTGGCTCCAGAGGTCCATGGGCGACCTCGTGGAGTCTGACGGCTACGCGATGGCCCGCGCCGCCTGCGTCACCGGGCAGCGGTCGGGGTGCCCGCACACGTCGGGGTCGCACATCCGGCAGATGACGAGGCTGGCTGTGGCGTCGGTCGTCTGGGCGCCGAGCATGCGCTCGAGCATCGGGCCGAGCGCGAGGCGCTCGCCGGCATCGAGCGTCTCGAGGGCCGCGGCGATGGCGTCGCCGCGCGCCGCGAGCGCGGCGTCGGCCGCGCGCCGGCCGGCGGGCGTCAGCCGCAGAGCGACGGCGCGGCCGTCGCGGTCGCCGCGATGGCGCTCGACGAGCCCGCGCGCCTGCAGGCGGTCGGCCAGGCGCACGACGCCCGGCTGCGACAGCGCCAGCGCGCGGCGCAGCAGAGCGAGCGGCTCGCCCTCGGCGTAGTTGCGCAGGGTCACCAGCGCGGCGGCGTCGCTGCCCGACACGCCGGCGCCGGCGTGCACGGCCGCGCCCGCGCGGTCGGCCAGGGTCAGCGCGAGGGCGCCGAGGAGGTTGGCGGTGCGTTCGTCAGAGGCCACGCGGCGCGCCCGTCAGCGCGGAGGGTCATTGAACATCTTGTACGGCGCCGCGGTCGGTGTGCGGCAGGCCGCCTCGATGACGGAGATGCTGGCGCCGCGCGGCCGGCGCTCGCCGGCGACGGGCGACTGGCTGAGCACCTTCACGCAGGAGACGTTGTAGCGGCCGTTGCCGAGCTTGCCCGTGAAGCCCGTCCAGCGCAGCTTCAGCCCGGCCTGTGCGACGAGTCGGTGCGCGTCGTCCTGGCGGCGGCCGACGAGGTGGGGCACGACGACGAGCGGGGCGCTCGTGCTGAAGACGGCCTTCGCGGGGTCGCTCCCAGGGTGCTCGGCGCCGCTGCCGCATGCGGCGAGCAGGAGGCCGGCGGCGACCGCGGCGCAGGCCAGGTTGCGGGGCGCGGAAACAATATGCATGCGTAATGCATATACATTCGGAGCGCTTTCGTCAAGGGCGGTTGTGCACTCCGACACACTGTGGGATCACGGCCTCTGGCAAGGTCATCCGATGAACCATCGCCATCGGCTGCCACAGCTCGACGCCGCCCGCCCGTTCCTCACCGACGGTGGCCTCGAGACCACGTTGATCTTCCACCGCGGGCTGGACCTGCCCTGCTTCGCCGCCTTCGACCTGCTCAAGGACGACCGCGGGCGCGAGGAGCTACGGACCTACTTCGAGCGGTACATCGCCCTCGCGCGCGAGCGCGACGTGGGCTTCGTCCTGGACACCGCGACCTGGCGCGCGAACCCCGATTGGGCGGCGCGGATCGGCTACGGGCTCGATGACCTCGACGCGGCCAACCGCAGCGCGGTGAGGCTGGCCGAGGAGATCCGCGCGGCGGGCGCCACCGAGGCGACGCCGATCGTCATCAACGGCGTGATCGGGCCGCGCGGCGACGGCTATGACCCCGGCAACCTGATGAGCGCCGACGAGGCGCAGCGCTACCACGCCCACCAGATCGCGAGCTTCGCCGACAGCGCGGCCGACATGGTCACCGCCGTGACCATGACCAACGCAGAAGAGGCGATCGGCATCGCCCGCGCCGCCAGCGACCACGGCCTGCCGGCGGCCATCTCCTTCACGCTGGAGACCGACGGGCGCCTGCCCGACGGCCAGTCGCTGAGCGCCGCCGTCGAGCGCGTCGACGCCGAGACGGGCGGCTCGGTCGCCTATTTCATGATCAACTGCGCGCACCCCACGCACTTCGCCGGCGTGCTCGAGGAGGACGCGGCCTGGCGCGTGCGCATCGGCGGCCTGCGCGCCAACGCCTCGGCGAAGAGCCACGCCGAGCTCGACGCGGCCGAGGTCCTCGACGAGGGCGACCCGGCGGCGCTCGGCGCCCAGCACGGCGCACTGCGCCCGCTCCTGGGCTCCGTCGCGGTCCTCGGCGGCTGCTGCGGCACCGACCACCGCCACGTGGACGCGATCGGCCGCGCCTGGATGGACTGAGGCGGTTAGCTTCGCTGCATGTGGAGCAGAGTCGTCGCCGTTGCCGCCGGCGTGGCCCTCGCGGCCGGCGGCTTCGCGCTGGGCCGGGCCAGCGCCGACACCGATGCGGGTCACGATGCGGGCGTGCGCGCCGGCCACGCCGCGGGCCTGCAGGAAGGTCGTGCGCTGCAGGCCACGGGCTCGGCAGGCTCGGGTACCCGGGCCGCCTTCGACGCCGGGTATGCGGCCGGCGCCAACGACGTCTTCGCCGGCTTCGACGGCGGGTGGTCGCTGTCGCAGCCGTACGTCATCACGCTCGCCCGGGGGAGCGGCGGGGTCACCTACCGCATCGACTCGCGGCGCGCAGCGGGGTAGCTCAGGCGACCGCGGCCACGCGCACGGCGACGGCGGCGAGGAAGTCGAGCAGGCGCTCGGCGACGGCGGCGTCACCGGAGATCTCGAGCTCGGTGCGCGAGGCGTCGAGCCCGAAGGCCTCCACCCACGCACGCTCGGGGCCCTCGATGCGGGCATCGGCCTCGGGCGCGCTGCGCTCCTCGTAGCTGACGTTGCTGTCCTCGACGTGCAGGACGTGCACGCCCGAGCCCGGACCGTCGCCGATCCGCAGCTCGACCGTGCCGCGCAGACCGGGGGGCGCGGCGAGGCCCGGAGCGCAGCGCAGGATCGCGCCGACGTCGATCGCCTCGCCCGGGCGCGGCGGGCCCCAGGCCCAGCGGTAGCCCCAGCGGGCCAGCGCTCCGACCACGGGGAGCAGGTCGCGGGAGCGGTCGGTCAGCTCGTAGTCCACGCGCGGCGGCACCTCGCGATAGCGCTGGCGCGTGAGCAGCCCGTCGGCGACCATCCGGTTCAGCCGCGAGCGCAACTGCTCGGTGGAGATTCCCGGCAGCACGCGCTGGAGCTCCACGAAGCGACGCGGACCGCCGGCGAGGTCGCGGACGATCAGCAGCGTCCACTTGTCGCCCACCAGATCGAGTGCCCGTGCGTCGGGCGCCCACTGGTTGTAGGGGTGACGCTTGGGGGGTGGTGTGGTGGCGATGGCGGAGGGCTCCTGGAGGGCGATTGGCATCGGGGGGACGGATGGCACCTCGGGCGCGTCAAAGATAGACCACGTACCGGAACCTATGCACACCCTGATGGTCCAGTTCTCAACATATGTTCTCCCATTTTTCGGGAGATCGAACGACCGCAAGGTTCCGCGTGCCCGTGCGTTGCAGCCCTCGACCGGATCAGAGATCAGGGGTACGAACACATGGGTGAACTCATCTCATTGGCCGAGCGACGGACCGCTCGCGCGGAGGCACACGCGCCTCCGATCCGACCGCGCGTGAGCTTCTACTTCGACCTCGCGTCGCCGTGGACGTACCTGGCGGCCGAGCGCGTCGACCAGCGCTTCCCCGATGTGCGCTGGCAGCCGGCCATCGGCGCGGCGCTGCCGGGTGGGCGCGACGCCGGCGTGCAGCGCGACGCCGTGCAGGAGCGCGCCGACGAGCTGCGCATGCCGCTGGTGTGGCCCGAGGCGCAGCTCGCGGGTGGGCGCAGCGCCATGCGGGTCGCTGCACTCGCCGTCGAGCACGGCCGCGCCGCGGAGTTCGTGCTGGCCGCCAGCCGCCTGGCCTTCTGCGGCGGTTACGACGTCGACGATCCAGAGATCCTCGCCGAGGCGGCCGCCGCCGCCGGCCTCGGCCTGCCGGAGTGCCTGAAGGCCGCCCGCGACGTGGGCCGCGACGCCCCGCTCGAGCAGGCCGCGCTGCGCCTGCTGAGCCAGGGTGCCGACGCGCTGCCGGTGCTCGTGGTCGGCCGTGCGCTGTTCTGCGGCGAGCACCGGCTCGCCGAGGCGGCCGCCGCCGCCAGCGGGCGCGGCGTGACGCGGCCGCCCGCGCGCCATAGCCTCGGCGGCTGACGCGGTGGCCGCTGCGGGCTGACGCGCCTGGGAGGATCCGGGGGATGCTCAGGGCCCCGCTGCAGCGCCTGTACCTCCGGCTGGGCGCGCGCTACCCGCGCGTGGTGCTGGCGCTCGCGTTCCTGCTGTCGTTCTTCGTGGTGGGCGGCGGCGTGCTGCTGCTCAACCTCTATGTCGAGATCTCGCTGCCCACGTTCTGGCGCATCCTCATCGTGTCGGCGATCCTCGTCGCCATCGAGGTCGGGGCCGCTCTGTGGCTGGCCTACCGGCTCGTCCGCCCGGCCGACCCCTGGCTGCGCGGCGAGCGCACGCCGGACACCGCGCTGGCCGCGTGGTCCGCGCTCGCGGGCCTGCCCGTGGATCTGCTGCGCTTCGGGCGCGGCGTTCCCGTGGCGCTCAACACGATCCCGATCTCCGTCTTCGTGACGCTGGAGCTCGACGGCACCTTCCTGAGCTTCCTGGCCATCGGCGCCGGCTCCGTCGTGGTGCTGGCCTACAGCGTCTTCCTGCGCTTCTTCGTCACCGAGCTGGCGATGCGGCCCGTGCTGGCCGACGTCTCCTGCGACCTGCCCGACGGCGCCGACCTCGGCGAGCGGTCGGTGCCGCTGCGCGGCAAGCTGCTCATCGCGCTACCGGTCATCAACGTCGTCACCGGCGTGGTCGTCGCCGGTCTGGCCTCCGAGGATCCGAGCCTGCGCGCGCTCGGGATCGGGGTGCTGGTGGCGGTCGGCGTCGCCTTCACCATCTCGTTCGAGCTCTCGGCGCTGCTCGCCCGCTCGGTCGTCGAGCCGATCCAGGACCTGCGCGAGGGCACCGAGCGCGTCACCGCCGGCGACCTCGGCGTGCGCGTGCCGGTGCTGGGGACCGACGAGACGGGCCGGCTGGCCGAGTCCTTCAACCAGATGGTCGCCGGCCTGGCCGAGCGCGAGCGCCTGCGCGAGGCGTTCGGCGCCTTCGTCGATCCGCAGCTCGCCGAGCGCGTCCTCGAGGAGGGGACGGTGATCGAGGGCGAGGAGGTCGAGGTCACCGTCCTCTTCGTCGACATCCGCGAGTTCACCGCCTTTGCCGAGCACGCCAGCGCCAGCGAGGTCGTCACCGAGCTCAACGCCTTCTACGAGCTGGTCGTGCCGGTGCTCGTCCGCCACGGCGGGCACGCCAACAAGTTCGTCGGCGACGGCCTGCTGGGTGTGTTCGGCGCGCCCGAGCACCACGCCGACCACGCCGACCGCGGCGTGGCCGCGGCCTTGGAGATCGCCGAGGTCGTGCGCAGCGCCTACGCCGGGCGGCTGCGCATCGGCATCGGGGTCAACTCGGGCCCCGTGGTGGCCGGCACCATCGGCGGCGGCGGGCGTGTCGAGTTCACCGTCATCGGCGACACGGTCAACACGGCCGCGCGCGTGGAGGCGATCACGCGCGAGACCGAGGACACCGTGCTCGTCACCGACGCGACGTGCGCGCTGCTGACCGGGGAGCACGGCGACTTCCGCGAGCGCGGCAGCGTGACGCTGCGGGGCCGCAGCGAGCCCGTCACCCTGCACGCGGCGCTGGCCGCGGAGGAGCCCCTGGCCCGTCGCCGGCGCGGCTAGCGCGGCGCCACCGCGTCGCCCACCCGCACGACGCCCGGCGCCGCCACGTCACACCACACGCCGAAGGCGACGTCGCGCTTGCCGCGCAGGCTCGCCAGGGCGCGCAGGATCGGCAGGTCGCCGTGGCCGTCGTCGGGGTCGCGCATGGTCACCACGCACCGCTCGGTGGGCACCGCGACGCGCAGGGTGGCGGTGCCGATGGCGACCTCGCGGCCGGCCCAGCCGTCCTCCTCCCACGCCTGCGCGCCTTCGATCGCGATCGTCATCCGAAAGCGCCGCGGGTCGACGACCGCGCCGTCGAGGGCGCCCGAGACGGCGGCCAGCGAGCCGTCGGACATCAGCGTGACGGCGCGGTCGTCGCCACCGGTCACGCCGTCGTCGTGGGCCACGAGCGCCACCGCGCGCCCGAGGTACTCCGACAGTGCCGCAGCGAAGGGGCCCTCGACCAGACGGCCGGAGACCGGGCGCCCGTCGTAGAAGGACGTCGACACCGCCGCGCCGCGCACGACCGCTGCCGCCACACGGCGGCCGTCGGGGAAGGCGAGCGCGAGCTCCTCGCCGTCCCAGGCCGGCACGACCTGCACGAGGCGCGGGTAGCGCTTGGTCAGCGCGATCGTGCCGTCGGCCTCGCGCAGGTGGAAGGCACGATCGCCGACGGGCCCGCTCTCGGCGAGCTCGAGCGCGTCGACGGCGATCGTCCGCATCCCCTTGACCGGGGCGATGGCGAGGGCGCTGACGCGAAGCATGCCGCCATCGTCGCATGGTGAACTGCGCCCATGACGACCGTCCTCTACGACAAGCGCGAGCGGATCGCGTACGTGACCATCGACCGCCCGCAGGCGCGCAACGCGATCGATCTGGAGACCCACGAGGCGCTGTGCGCCACGTGGGCCGACTTCCGCGACGACGACGCGGTGGACGTGGCGATCCTCACGGGCGCGGGCGACGAGGCGTTCTGCGCCGGGGCCGACCTCAAGACCTACATCCCGCCGATCATCCGCGGCGAGCGCAGCATCCGCGAGATCGTCGACCTCGGCCTGGGCGGCCTCACGCGCGGGCTGCACCGCATTCGCAAGCCGGTGATCGCGGCGGTCAACGGCTGGGCGCTGGCGGGCGGGCTGGAGATGGCGCTGGCCTGCGACATCCGCATCGCCTCCGAGCGGGCGCGCTTCGGCTCCTTCGAAGCCCGCCGCGGCTACCACCACGGCGATGGCGGCATCGTGCGGCTGGTCAACGCGTGCGGCGTCGGGGTGGCGAGCCACATGCTCCTGACGGCCGAGCCGATCGATGCCGGCCAGGCGCTGCAGTGGAACCTGGTGACGAAGGTCGTCGCCCACGACGCGCTGATGGCCGAGGCCGAGCAGGTCGCGCGCCAGATCCTGCGCAACTCCCAGCGGGCGGTGCGCAGCGCCAAGGAGACGATCCTCGACGTCGTCGGCAAGGACCTCGACGACCAGCTGCGCACCGAGGCGTGGAACGCGTACACCGTTGCCGATCCTGAAGAGACGCTGGCCCTCCTGCAGCGTTTCTATGACCGCACGGACGCGGGCCGCGCATGAGCGACGTCCTCGACCTCTTCCCCCCTGGCGCTGCGGTGGACGAGGGCGGCAGCCTCGTCATCGGCAGCTGCCGCGTGCGCGACCTCGCCGCCGAGTTCGGCACGCCGGCCTACGTGGTCGACGAGGCGGCGCTGCGCGAGCGCGCGCGCGAGTACCGCGACGCGCTCGGCGCGCGCTGGCCCGACGCGCTGGCCATCTTCGCCTCCAAGGCGTTCCCCTGCACGGCGGTGTTGCGCGTGCTCGCCGAGGAGGGCCTGGGCTGCGACGTCGCGGGGGCCGGCGAGCTCGTGCACGCACTGGCCGCCGGCGTCGACCCGGGGCGCATCTACCTGCACGGCAACGCGAAGACCGACGAGGACCTGTCGCGCGCGATCGAGGCCGGCGTGGGCACCGTGGTGATCGACAACCTCGACGACGTCGATCGCCTGGAGCGCCTGGTCAGCGGCGAGCAGGCGGTGCTCGTGCGCGTGATCCCGGGTGTGCGCCCCGACACCCACGCCGCCGTGGCCACCGGCCAGGATGATTCGAAGTTCGGCCTGGCCCCGGCCGACGCGCGGCGGGCAATCGAGCGCCTGCGCGGCTCGGACCGCCTGCGCCTCGACGGGCTGCACGTCCACATCGGCTCGCAGATCCTCGACGCCGCGCCGTTCGGCCGGGCCGTCGAGGCCCTCGCCGCACTCGGCGAGTTCGCCGTCTACGACCTCGGCGGCGGGCTCGGCGCGCGCTACACCTACGCCGACCGCCCGCCGAGCGTGGCCGAGTACCTCGACGTGCTCATCGGCGCCGCCCGCGCGCACCTGCCCTCGTCGGCGCGGCTGGTGATCGAGCCCGGGCGCAGCCTCGTCGCGCGCGCCGGCGTGACGCTCTACACGGTGGTCACCGTGAAGCGCGGCGCGCGCACCTTCGTCGCCGTCGACGGCGGCATGGGCGACAACCTCGAGGTCTCGCTCTACGGCCAGCGCTTCGAGGCCACCGTGGCCGACCGCGTGGGCGGCGGCGAGCCCGTCGACCTCGTCGGGCGCCACTGCGAGTCGGGCGACGTCGTCTCGGCCGGCGTGGCGCTGCGCGAGCCGCGCGCGGGCGACGTGATCGCCGTGCCGGCCACCGGCGCCTACTGCTTCACGATGCGCAACGGCTACAACGGCGCGCGCCGCCCGCCCGTGGTGTTCGTGCGCGACGGCGACGCGCGGGTGGTGGTGCGACGGGAGGGGTTCGAGGACCTGCTGCGGTTGGACGTGTGAGGGCGTCCGCGTGGCGTCTGCGGTGCTTCGCGGCGCTTACAGCATCATCGAGGGGAGGGAGTGAGCGGCGGTCGGGGCGCGAGCGGTCGCCTCTGGAGTGGGTGGCTCGCGAACCGCTGCGGTTTGTGTGCGGAAACCGGACACAAACCGAGAGCAGTTCGCGCGGAGGACGACCTCAGGCGGTCGCGCCCGGGCACACTCCCTCCCCTCGATGAGGCTGTTTGCGCCGCGCAGCGCCGCAGAGCGCCCGCGGACGAGAGCCCCTACGCCGCCCGCGCCTCCAGCTCGCCCGGCAGCATCCCGGGCGGTCCGAGGATCTCGATGCCGTGCTCGGCGGCGATGCGCGTGAGCTCGTCTGGGCCGGGCGGCGCGACCTCCGGGTCGGGCGAGCCGACCGCGCGTACGAACGCCTCGAAGCCCGCCGGGGTCGAGGTCACGAGCCAGCGGCCGCCGCGGTCTCCGGCGCGCACGGTGTGCGGCACGCCGCGTGGCGCGAGCATCGCGTCGCCGGGGCGCAGGACGTGCACCGCGTCGCCCGCCCAGATGGTGAGCTCGCCCTCGAGGACGTAGAAGCCCTCGTCGTGGTCGTGGTGGACGTGCAGCGGCGGCTGGTCACCGGGCGGGCCGGAGACCTCGAGGAGGGCGAACGCGCCGTCGGTCGCGGCGCCGGAGATGGGGATGCGCACGCGGTTGTGCAGGAACCAGATGTCGGTCATGCGGGGGATGTGCTCCTGCGCGGTTGGTAAACTCCGATTCGGATCTTATACCTCCGAATCGGAGCTATGTCAACGCGCGCGCAGAAACTCACCCCCTTCTCGTTCGCCGTCCTCGCGCTCGTCGGCGAGGGCGGCGCCGGGGCGCACGACCTCGTGCGCATGATGCGCCAGGGCCAGCACGTGTTCTGGGCCGCATCGGCCAGCCAGTGGTACGCCGAGCCCAAGCGCCTCGCCGGGCTGGGCCACCTGCATGCCGAGAAGACGCCCGGGCAGACCCACGAGCGCACGCACTACACGCTCACGGACGCGGGCCGCGAGGCGCTGCACGCGTGGCTGGCCGAGCCGAGCGCGTTCACGCGCATCCAATGCGAGCCGATCGTGCGACTGCTGGCCGCGGAGTACGTCGAGCCCGAGGTCCTCGCGCGCTCGATCGCGGCCGTGCGCGGGCCGATCGAGGAGTCCTATGCCGCGCTCGACGCCGCCGAGGCGCTCGCGCCGCAACTGCCCCACCGCGCGCGCATGCTGAT
Source organism: uncultured Actinomycetes bacterium (assembly GCA_963742125.1). GTDB lineage: Bacteria > Actinomycetota > Thermoleophilia > Solirubrobacterales > Solirubrobacteraceae > JAOPZW01. Next base: position 292,862 of record CAVUKO010000002.1, read on the forward strand.
GATCAACCATCGCTTCGCCCGCCGGATGCTCGACGCGCACGTGGCGTGGCTGGAGGAGGCCGAGGCCGAGCTCAGGGGTGCAGCAGCCCGGCGAAGATGACCGGGTCCAGCGCGGTGCGCTCGTCGAACTCCTCGTCGGGCGCCACGATGTATCCGAGCAGCGGGTAGGACGCCCCGAGCTCGAGGACCAGATCGGCGAGATCCGGGAGCAGATAGCCGCTCGGCGCGTTGGGTGCCGGAAGGTCGACCGTCGTGGTCATGGCCTCATGGTGCGTGCGCCGCCCCGGTCCCACAAGCGGCTTCGACAGGGGGCTCACATCTGTCGATAGGGTCCAGCGGCCATGAGCACCGAGACCGAGCAGTCCACGCAGCTTCACGGCGGCAGGCTGGTGGCCAAGCGCCTGAAGGCGCACGGCGTCACCAAGCTCTTCACGCTGTCGGGAGGCCATCTGTTCTCGATCTTCGACGGCTGCCGCGAGGAGGGCATCGACCTCGTCGACGTGCGCCACGAGTCGGCCGCCGCGTTCGCCGCCGAGGGCTGGGCCAAGGTCACGCGCCAGCCGGGTGTGGCGGCGCTCACCGCGGGCCCCGGCGTCACCAACGGCATGAGCGCGATGGCCTCCGCGCAGCAGAACGGCTCGCCGATGCTCGTGCTCGGAGGCCGCGCGCCGGCCATGCGCTGGGGCCAGGGCTCGCTGCAGGAGCTCGACCACGTGCCCTTCGTGCGTCCGCTGACCAAGCTGGCGGCGACGGCCGAGGCGACGGCCGAGATCCCCGGGCTCATCGACGACGCGCTCAGCGCGGCGGTGACCGCTCACTCCGGCCCGACCTTCATCGACTTCCCGATGGACGTGGTCTTCTCCGAGGCGCCCGAGCCCGCCGAGCCCGTGCCGCTGCCGGACGCTGCCGGAGGCCCGGTGCCCGACGTCGCGCGCGCGGCCACGCTGCTGCGTGAGGCCGAGCGCCCGGTGATCATGGCCGGCACGAACCTCTATTGGGGCCACGGCGAGGAGGCGCTCCTCGCGCTCGCGCAAGAGCTCGGGATCCCGGTCTTCCTCAACGGCCTGGCCCGCGGCTGCGTGCCCGCCGACCACGAGCTGTTCTTCGCGCGCGCCCGCTCCAACGGCCTGAAGGGCGCCGACGTGGCGCTCGTCATCGGCGTCCCGATGGACTTCCGGCTGGGCTTCGGGCAGTCCTTCGGCGAGGAGACCGAGCTCGTGGTCATCGATCGCGCCGAGCCGCTGCGCGACCACCCGCGGCCGGTCGCGGCCGAGCTCTACGGCTCGGTGCCCGGCATCCTCGACGCGCTGCGCTCGGAGGCCCGCGGCGGCGCCGACACCGGCGCGTGGGTCAGCGCGCTGCGCGCCGCCGAGGACGAGAAGCGCGCCGCCGAGCGCGCCGAGTTCGACGACGACCGCGCGCCGCTGCATCCGATGCGCCTGTACCGCGAGCTGGGCGAGGTGATCGACCGCGACGCGATCGTGATCGGCGACGGCGGCGACTTCGTCTCCTTCGCCGGACGCGTCGTCGACACCTACCAGCCGGGATGCTGGCTGGACCCTGGGCCGTTCGGGTGCCTGGGCAGCGGCCCCGGCTACGCGCTGGCGGCCAAGGTCGCCCACCCCGACCGCCAGGTCGTGCTGCTGCTCGGCGACGGCGCCTTCGGCTTCAGCGGGATGGAGTTCGACACCTTCGCGCGCCATGGGATCAACGTCGTCGGCGTGATGGGCAACAACGGCATCTGGGCGCTCGAGAAGCACCCGATGGAGTTCCTCTATGGCTACTCGGTCGCGGCCGACCTGCGGCCGGGCACGCGCTACGACCAGGTCGTCGCCGCGCTCGGCGGCCACGGCGAGCTCGTCGAGCGTCCCGCGGACCTCAAGCCGGCGCTCGAGCGCGCGTTCTCGGCCGGCCTTCCCGCCCTCGTCAACGTCCTCACCGATCCCGACGTCGTCTACCCGCGCAAGTCGAACCTGGCGTAGGGCGGACCTCGCCGACGCCGTCCTCGCCGCCCGCGTGCTGGAGGTCCAGCGCGCGGCGTACGCGATCGAGGCCGCGCTGATCGGCTACCCGCAGCTGCCGCCCCTGCACGAGACCCTCGAAGGGCTGCAGGGGACGCCCGAGGAGCTGTGGCTGTGCGAGGAGGGCGGCGAGCTGTGCGGGGTCGTCGGGCTCGAGCAGCACGCCGACGAGCTGGTGATCGCGCGGCTGTTCGTCGCGCCGGCGTTCTTCCGGCGCGGGATCGGCTCGGCGCTCGTGGCTCAGGCGCTGGCGCGCGCGGACGGCCGGCGCGTGCGCGTCGGCACGGGGGCGCGCAACCTCCCCGCGCTGGCCCTCTACGAGCGCTTCGGGTTTCGCCGCCTGGACGAGGGCCGCCCGACGCCGAGCGTTGGCTACGTCGAGCTCGTTCGCCACCCCTGAAGCGATGGAAGCCGCCCGGAGGCGGCTTCCAAAGTTGGCCCCGACAGGACGGGCAGGGGTACGTGCCATGAAGGGGCCGGTTCGACGGTCCGAGCGGCGGGAGGCGCCGATTCGATGCGGCTTCGCTCGAACCTATGAGGCCGGCAGCCAGAGCGCCCATGCCACAACGGCACGAAAACCCCTTCGCCAGCGCGAGCGATTGTCCGTCGTCGGACTAGGGGGTGCCATCAAACATACGTCCACCTGCGAGCACAGAAATGGTGATGGCGAAACGGCGTTCCGCCGCCGTTCTCGATGTCTCGGCCAGCGCCGGGATTTACTCGATTTAATGGACTGTTGGCGAGGTACTGGCGCGACTCCGGCGTGCCGAGGCGCTACGTCAGGGTCCGCGATACACCACTTCCAAGGCGGCGCCGCGCAGGATGTCATGGTCGGAAACCGCGGTGCTATCGAGGCCGAACACCTCCAGGGCCTCGATGACCATCACCACGCCCGCGACGATCGTCGGGGCGCGAGCCGGGTGCAGTCCGCGCACGGCACGCCGCTCGGCCTCGGGCAGGGCGGCGAGGCGGTCGAGGATGCGCCGGCACACAGCCACGGACAGCACGTGGCCGTGGACCGTGTCAGCCGAATAACACTCTAGATCCAGGTCTATCGCTCCCAACGACGTCGCCGTGCCCGCCACGGCGATCGCCGCGCGTGCCGCCGCGCGCGCCGCCGGCGGCACGGCCTGCTGGAAGATCGAGCGCACGTCCGCGGTCAGCGCATCGAGCTCGGTGGCGGTCGGCGGGTCGGTGGCGAGGTGGCGCTCGGTGTGGCGGACGACGCCGGCCTGGGTCGAGACGTGGAAGCTCACCTCGGCGCCGGCGCCGACCACGAGCTCGGTCGATCCGCCGCCGACGTCGATGACCACGGTCGGCGTCGTGTCGCCGGGCGCGCGCTCGCTGGTGGCGCCGCGGAAGGTCAGGCGAGCCTCCTCGTCGCCGGCGATGACGCGCGCATCGAGCGCTTGGTCGTGCGCGCGCACGCGCGCGAGGAACCCGTCGCCGTTGGCGGCATCGCGCACGGCGCTCGTGAGCACGGCGACCACGCGGTCGGCACGCTGGGCCTCGATGACCGTGCGGTACTCGGCCAGGGTCGCGAGCACGCGCTCCATCGCGGCGTCGTCGAGGACGCCGGTCTGCTCGAGGCGATCGCCGAGCCGCGTGACCCTGGTCCGGCGCTCGAGCTCGGTCAGGGTGCCGTCGTGTGCGACGTCGGCGACGAGCAGGCGCGTGGAGTTCGTGCCGATGTCGACCACGGCGACGCGCATCGCTCGCCCGTCAGCCCGGCTGCACCGGGTAGGGCATCGGCTTGCCGTCGAGCGCGGCGAGCAGGTTGTCGACGGCGCGGTCGGCCATGGCGGCGCGGGCCGTCGTCGTGGCCGAGCCGATGTGGGGGACGACGAGCAGGTTGGGCGCTTCGAGCAGCGGGTGGTCGGGCGGGAGCGGCTCGGGGTCGGTGACGTCCAGGCCCGCGCCACCGAGACGACCCTCGTGCAGCGCGGCGGCGAGCGCGTCCTGGTCGACGATCGGGCCGCGCGCGGTGTTGACGAGGATCGCCGTGGGCTTCATGCGCGCCAGCGCGTCGGCGTCGATGAGATGGTGGGTCTCAGGGGTCAGCGGGGTGTGCACCGAGACGAAGTCGGCGCGCTCGAGCGCGGCGTGCAGGTCGTCGCCGAGGTCGACCATCAGGACCTCCATCTCGAAGCCGGCGGCGCGCTGGGCCACCGCGCGGCCGATCCGCCCGGCTCCGACCACGGTGAGGGTGGCGCCGTGGACGTCGACCCCGACCCAGCCCTGCGGCTCCCAGGTGCGCCACTTGCCGTCGAGCACGTCCCGGTGTCCCTCGACGATGCGCCGGCCGACCGCGAGCATGAGCGCCCACGCGAGGTCGGCCGTGGCGTCGGTCAGGACGTCGGGCGTGTTGCCGACCTGGATGCCGCGCGCCGTCGCCGCCTCGACGTCGATGTTGTCGAAGCCGATCGCGTAGTTGGCGACCGCGCGCAGCTCCGGCGCGGCCTCGATCAGCTCCGCGTCGACCTGATCGACGAGCAGCGAGAGCAGCCCCTCGGCATCGGCCACTCCGGCGAGCAGCTCGTCTCGCGGGGGCGGCATGTCGCCCGGCCAGACCTCGATGTCGTGCTCGGAGGCGAGGCGCTCGAGCGCGTTCCCGGGCAGTTGGCGAGTGACGAAGACGTGGGCCATGAGCCGGATTCTCGCCCCTCGCGGCCGCGCCGCGCGGGTTGATCCACCCCGCGACGTGTTGCTATCGTGTAGCTCCGCGCCGCGGGGTGGAGCAGTCTGGTAGCTCGTCGGGCTCATAACCCGAAGGTCGCGGGTTCGAATCCCGCCCCCGCTATGCAGGAGCCCCCTCTCGCCAGGGGGCTTTTGCTCTTTCTGGGGCCCTATCGCGAGCCGGCCACCGCGAGCTGCTCCTTCGCCCGCTCGGTGATCGCCTGCAGGGTGCGGATGGTCGTCTCGACATCTTCGACCTCGAACTGGCTCAGCAGCTGGTTCCTCGGGCCGGCGATCGAGTCGCGCAGGCTGCGATGCAGAGCCTCGCCTTCGGTCGTCAGGTCGAGCTGCGCGTCGCCGCGGATCAGCCCCTCGCTCGCGAGCCGAGCCAGCAGCTCGCGCGTGGAGTCGGCGTCGAGGGCCGGCGAGCCCTCGAGGTCGCGACTCAGCGCTTCGCGGGCGAGCCCGGGCCCGCGCGTGGCGATCAGCTGCAGGGCGTACCAGGTCTCGGGGGTGGTCTCGCGCTCGGCGAGGTGCCGGCGCAGCACGGCCGTCAGCGTCCGCTCGGCGAAGGCCAGGGTCTGGCCGAACTGGCCGAAGGAATCGGGTGGTGTGGTCATGTCAGGCTCCGCTCCATTAGGATCGACAGGTGCCTGTCCACTGTAGCGAATAGACAGGCAACTGTCTATCTCATGGAAGCGAACTTTCCCGCCCGCCCGCTGATCGGGCTCCTGCTGCGGCTGGTCTACCAGCACTACTCCCACGACATCCACGCCGCCCTGGCCGACGCCGGCTTCGGCGACATTCGTCCTACGCACGCCAACGTGTTCCCGTTCGTGCCGCCGGACGGCATCACCGTCTCGGGGCTCGCCGAGCTCGCGAGGGTCCGCAAGCAGACGATGGCCCAGGCGGTCGACCAGCTCGAGCGCATGGGCTACGTGGAGCGCCGCCCGAACCCGCACGACCGCCGCTCGAGGCTGGTGTTCCTCACCGGGCGCGGCGAGGCGGTCAAGCCGGTCACCCACGCGACCGCCGCGCGCGTCGAGGAGCATTGGGCGCAGCTGACGAGCCCGGAGGAGCTCGAGGCACTGCGCGCCTCGCTGATGCGCCTGCTGACCGAGCTCAGGGCCCAGTAGCCGCTGTCATTCCAAGAACCAGTAGAAGTCGGCCCCGGCCGGAATCGCATGGGCGACGCGACTGAGCTCGGCGCGGGCCTGCGTGGCGTCGAGCTGCGCGATCGCGGCGACCTCCGCCGTGGCGAGCGGATGGCCGGCCCAGGCGAGGACGTCGGCCACGGACTCGGGCTTGGGCCGGCGCACGAGCTCGGGCGCGAGGTTGGCGATCGCGGCCTCGTAGGCCTCGACCGGATGGAAGCCGGGGAGCGTGGTCGACGGACCGTCGGCATCGCGCCTGATCTCGTAGCTCGGGGCGGTGTAGCGCCGCTGCTGCGGTGGCCCACCGAGCTTGTGATCGAGCGCCCGCGCCGCGGGGGACGGGGAGCGCGCCGCGTCGATGTCGGCCTGCAGGGCCTGCTCGACCTCCGCGGTCGTACACCACGCCACCAGCGCCGAGGGGTCGAGGCCGACGTCGCTCGCGGCCGCCGCCAGCAGCGACGGTTCGTCGAGCAGCCCGCCGAGCATCGTCCGCACCCGCAGGCGGCGCAGGAGCGGCGCCTCCGCCTCCGGCGCGTTGAGGCGGGCGGCGACGACCGCGCGGCATGCGGGCTCCGAGGAGGCGGTCCGGGCGTACGGAGCCGGGTCGATCGGCATGCCGTAGCGGCGCTGCAGCGTCGGCGCGCCCTCCGCGAGCTTCTCCGCCTCGCCGGGCTCGAGCGTCAGGACGATCATCCGCGTGCGCCACCGCAGCTGGTCGCCGTAGTGCCACGCCAGCCGCAGCCGCGCCGGCTCGGCGGAGAACGCGAACGGACAGGCCGGATCGGTGAACAGCGTGATCTCGAGCGCCACGGTGCGGCAACCTACCCGCTGACCGCGAGGTATCGCCGCCGGCGCCGTTGGTAGGGACATGCGGAAGATCAGCAGCTCGGCGATGCCGATACCGGTGGTGGCGGCGATCGTCGTCTCGGTGCTGGCCGTGGGCGTGCTCTGGGTCTCGCCGGCGGTGGGGCTGGCGCTGTTCGGTGCCGTCGTGCTCGTGGGCGTGGTGCTGTTCGTGGCCGGCAGTCGACCGGCCGGGCTGGTGGTGGCGCTGACGCCGCTCGCCGTCTTCCTCCTGGCCACGCAGTTGGTGGGGTCGCTGTGGTTCAAGCCCTACCGGGTTCCGAGCGCGTCGATGGTGCCGACGATCGACGTCGGCGATCGCGTGCTCGCCGATCGCCACGACCCATCGCCGCGGGTCGGCGACGTCGTGATCGCTCATCCGCCGTCCGGTGCGCTGGACGACAGGTGCGCAGCCCCCAAGACCGGTGCTCCGTGCGGCCGTGCCACTGCCGGGTTGTCGGACGTCAACTTCATCAAGCGCGTCGTGGCCGGGCCCGGCGACACCATCGCCTTTCGCCATGGCCTCGTGATCCGCAACGGCCGCGCCGCCGACGAGCCCTATGCGCGCAGCTGCACCGACAAGCCGTGTGAGCTGCCCACCGCCATCACCGTCCCCGCCGGGACGTGGTTCCTGGCCGGCGACGACCGCGGGGCGTCCGACGACAGCCGCTTCTGGGGGCCCGTCCCGACGGACGCCATCACGGGCATCGTCAAGTACCGCTACTGGCCGTTGAAACGCGCCGGACGCCTCTGAACGGCCAGGTCTACCGGTGAGCGGGGTACACTGGTGGCGACTGCTGCTCTTCCTGCATAGCGCGTTCCCCTTGTGCTGAACCGCGGCGGCCCTTCGGAGGAAGGCGCACTTGGCTCGCCACGCGGAGCGCCCATCGGCAGACTCGATCCACCGGCTCTTCGAGCTGTCGCTCGACATGCTCGGGACCGCTTGCGAGGGCCACTTCACCCGCCTGAATCCCGCCTGGGAGGCAACGCTGGGCTGGACCCGCGCGGAGTTGATGGCCGAGCCGTTCACCTCCTTCATCCATCCCGACGACGTCGAGACGACGCTGCAGAAGGCCGGGCGGCTCGCGGCCCCCGGCGGGACGGCGGTCGTCGGCTTCGAGAACCGCTATCGCACGCGCGACGGGGGCTATCGGAACCTCGAATGGGCCGGCGTCGCCGACGACGGCGTGTACTACTTCGCGGCCAAGGACGTGACCGAGCGCCACGAGGCCGAGCTGCTCAGCCACCACTCCGAGGCGCTGCTGCAAACGCTGACGGCCAACCTGCCGGACACCAGCGTATTCCTCATCGACCACGAGCTGAGGATCCTGATCGCGGACGGCGCGATGATGAGGCAGCTCACGTGGCTCGACGAGAGCATGTTCCGCGGACGCAAGGTGACCGAGCTCTACGCCGAGGTGCCCGACGACGTGCTCGCGCTGTCGCTCGAGCACTACCAGGCGGCCCTGGACGGGAAGCCGGGGGCCTTCGAGTTCGTCAGCGAGGGATTGACGTTCGCGATCCAGGCGCTGCCCGTCCGCGCGGGCGACGACACCGTCGAGTCGGCGCTCGTCATCGTCCGCGACGTGACGGAACGGACCCGGGCGGAGCAGCAGATCGCCCGCAGCGCACGGCAGCAGACCGCGGTGGCAGAGCTCGGGCGCTTCGCCCTGGAGAGCCATGACCTGAGTGAGCTCATGGCGCGGGCGGTGACGACGGTGACGGCCGCGCTGGGCGTCGATGTGGGTGGCGTCCTGGAGTTCGACGAGGCCGAGCAATGCTTCACCCTGGTGGCGGCCGTCGGGCTGCCCAGCGGCTCGGTCGGTACGTATCGCGTCGCCGTGGACGACAGCGCGGACGCCGGGTTCACCCTGCGTACCGGGGAGCCGACGATCGTCGAGGACATGGCGACCGAGTCGCGCTTCACGGCCCATCCGGCGCTGCAGCGGCTCGGCATCGTCAGCAGTGTCAGCGTGCCCATCGGAAGCCGCGACGAGCCGTTCGGTGTCCTCAACGTCCATGCGCGCGAGGCTCGCGTGTTCTTCGACGACGAGGTCGGCTTCCTCGCCGCCGTCGCGACGCTCGTCATCATCGCGGTGGAGCGCCATCGCAAGGAGCAGCTGACCCGTCACGCCGCGCTGCACGACCCGCTCACCGGCCTGCCCAACCGCGCACTGGCGCTCGACCGGCTCGCCCACGCGCTGGCCCGCCGCCAACGCGAGCGCATCGACGTCGCGGTCTTCGTGCTCGACCTCGACCGCTTCAAGACGATCAACGACTCCTTCGGCCACGCCGCGGGCGACGAGGTCCTGCTCGCCCTGGCGCCCCGGTTGACCGCGGCGGTGCGCATCACCGACACGGTTGCCCGCCTGGGCGGCGACGAGTTCGTCGTGATCTGTCCGGACGTCGACGCGGGCCGCGGCGTCACCGAGGTCGCCCAGCGCCTCGCGGCCGCCGTCGCCCGGCCGCTCGTCCTCGACAGCGGCGAGCACTTCTTCACGGTCAGCGCGGGCATCGCGCTGGCCGCGACCCGCGAGGACACGCCCGCGTCGCTGCTCGGCGACGCCGACGCGGCGGTCTACCGGGCCAAGGAGCGCGGGCGCGGGCACTACGAGCTCTTCGACGAGGCGATGCGCACCAGCGCCATGGCTCGTGTGCGCACCGAGACCGAGCTGCGCCGCGCGCTTGAGTGCGGCGAGCTCGAGGTCTACTACCAGCCGGTCATCGACCTGGCGACCGGCCGACCGGTCTCCACCGAGGCGCTCGTGCGCTGGGCGCACCCCGAGCGCGGTCTGGTCTCTCCGCTGGAGTTCATCCCGATCGCCGAGGAGACCGGGCTGATCGCCGAGCTCGGACTGCAGGTCCTGCAGGAGGCCTGCTGCCAGACCGCGGCCTGGCAGCAGCAGCTCGATCCGTCCATCGGCGTGTCGGTCAACGTCTCCGGGCGCCAGGCCGGGAACCCCATGTTCCCAGCGCAGGCGGCCGCCATCGCCGCGCGCTGCGGGCTGCGCGCCGGCACGCTGGCGCTGGAGATCACCGAGACCGTGCTCATGGAGGAGGCCGACTCGCCGGACACCGTCATCGACACGTTCGCCGAGCACGGGCTGACCCTGGCGCTCGATGACTTCGGCACCGGATACTCCTCGCTCAGCCGCCTCAAGCGCTTCCGCCTCGACGTGCTGAAGATCGACCGGTCGTTCGTGGCCGGCATCGAGTGCAACATCGACGATCGCGCCATCGTCCAGGCGACGATCGACATGGCTCACGCGGTCGGACTCACGGTCGTGGCCGAAGGCGTCGAGACCCACGAGCAGGAGGAGACCCTGCGCGGATTCGGCTGCGATCGCGCCCAGGGCTTCCTCTATGCGCGACCCCAGCCGGCGGCGGCGATCACCGACGTCCTCGCGGCGGCCTCGCGCTAGCAGGATCGTGTGCCAGGACCGCGCGCCGGACGGCTGCGAGCGATAGGCTCGCGGCATCTACTGAGGGGAGCTCGGAATGGCTGACCAAGAGGGCAAGGGCGACTTCGCCGCCGGCGAGCGGACCACGCCCCAAGGACCCGAGCGCGACTTCGCCGAGGGCGAGGAGCGCGATCGGCCCGGCGCGCAGCGCGACTTCGCCGAGGGCGAAGAGGAAGCGCCGCCCGGTGACGCGAACGATTTTGGCGAAGGCCAGGAGAAGCCAAGGCCATAACGGCGAGAGGCGCGGGATGGCTCGCATGAGCGGGCCGTCAGGGTGATGACCCAGGAGCCCGACGAGAAGGACGCAGAGCTACTGCGATTGCACTCCCAGGCGGATGCCCGCGAGGACGACATCCGCGACATGGGCGAGCACGAGCACCGCCAGGACACGCTGATCGAGCGCCTGCGGCGGGAGGCCGAGGTGCGCGACGACGAGCTCGCGAAGCTCCGATGGCGCCTCGCGGTGGCCGAGCACGAGCTCGAGGACCTGCGCGCGATCCGCGACGCGCTCACCCCCTCGGAGCTGCCCGAGCGCCCCGGCCTGGAGCTGGCCGCGGCCTTCGTGCCCGCCGCCGAGCAGGTCAGCGGCGACTTCTATCTCGTCGCCGCGGGGCCGCAGGAGTCCACCCTGCTGGTCGTCGGCGACGTCGTGGGCCACGGCCTGCAGGCGGCGCGCCGCGCCGCGTTCGTCAGGACGGCATTCGCCGCCATCGCCCCGTTCTCCGACGACCCGTGGCGCCTGCTGAGCTGGGCCAACACCGCGCTCGTCGAACGGGCCGGGACGAGCGCCGACTTCGTCACGGCGGCATGCATGACCTACCTGCCGCGCGACCGGCGCCTGCGCTGGGCCTACGCCGGTCATCCGCCCGCCCTGCGGATGGCGGACGGCCGCGAGCTGGTCGCGCCCAGCCAGGGAGTCCCCCTCGGCGTCCGCCCCGACCCCGAGTACGACGAGGGAATGCTCGAACCGGACGGGCCCGCGGGCTTCCTGCTCTACACCGACGGTCTGACCGAGGCGCGCCACAACGGGACGTTCTTCGGGCTGGAGGGCGTGGCCGCCGTGCTCGGCGAGCTCGAGAACCCCTCCGCGAGCGAGGCCATCGCGACGCTGCGCGCACGCGTGGCCGACTTCGCCGACGACGACAGCCTGGCGGACGACCTCTGCATGCTCGCCGCCTCCATCGCATAACGCCGTCTTACGCGCACCGATGAGTTTCGGGCCGTCTCCTAGTCTTAGCTAGGAACCCGACGACGAGGAGATCGAGACCGTTGACCGCCGAGCAGATGAACGACCGCAAGCGCTGGATAGCGCTCTACGTGCTGTGCGCGGGCGTGCTCATGATCGTCATCGACGCGACGATCGTGAACGTTGCGCTGCCTTCGATCCAGGACGACCTCGGCTTCTCGCAGAGCAACCTCGCGTGGGTCGTGAACGCCTATCTGATCGCGTTCGGCGGCCTGCTGCTGCTCGCCGGGCGGATCGGCGACCTCATCGGCCAGCGGCGCATCTTCCTGGTCGGCCTGGGCGTCTTTACCGTGGCGTCGCTGCTGTGCGCGGTCGCCCAGACCCAGGGCCTGCTCATCGCGGCGCGCTTCGTGCAGGGCGTCGGCGGCGCGCTGACCTCCGCCGTGATCCTGGGCATGATCGTCACGATGTTCCCCGAGCCGCGCGAGCAGGCCAAGGCGATCGGGGTCTACGGATTCGTCGCCTCGGCGGGCGGCTCGATCGGCCTGCTGGCCGGCGGCGCGCTGACGCAGGCGATCAACTGGCACTGGATCTTCTTCATCAACATCCCCGTCGGCATCGTGACGGCGTTCCTCGCCACGCGGCTCGTCGCAGACCGCCCCGGCATCGGCCTGAAGGCGGGCGCCGACCTCCCCGGCGCCGTGCTGCTGACGAGCGGGCTGATGCTCGGCGTCTACACCATCCTGCAGGTCAGTGAGCAGGGCTGGGGCTCGGCGCAGACGCTGGGGCTCGGGGCCGTCTCGGTCGCCCTGCTGGCCGTCTTCGTCGCGCGCCAGGCCCGCGTCGCCAACCCGCTGATGCCTCTGCGCCTGTTCCACTCGCGCAACGTGTCCGGCGCGAACGTGGTCATCGCGCTGCTCGTCGTCGGGATGTTCGGCATGTTCTTCCTGGGCGCTCTGTACCTGCAGCGCATCGAGGGCTACGACCCGCTTCAGGTCGGCCTGGCCTTCCTGCCCTCGACGGTCGTCATGGGCACGATGTCGCTGCGCGTCTCCGGACCGCTCGTCATGCGCTTCGGCCCCAAGGCGACGCTCATCGTCAGCCTGTTCTCGATCGGCCTCGGACTGGTGCTGTTCTCGCTGACGCCCGTCGACGCGACCTACCTGACCCAGGTCATGCCGGCGACGATCTTCATCGGACTGGGCGCCGGGCTCGGGTTCCCGTCGCTGATGATGCTGGCCATGTCGGGCGCCACGCCGGAGGATTCGGGGCTGGCCTCGGGCCTCATCAACACGAGCGTGCAGGTCGGCGGCGCGATCGGGCTGGCCGTGCTCGCCACGCTGGCGAGCGAGCGTACGAGCACCCTGCGTGCGGACGGCGAGTCGATCAACGCCGCGCTCAACGGGGGTTACCACCTCGCTTACCTGATCGGCGCCGCGCTCGTGGGCGTCGCCATCGTCGTGGCCGCGACCGTGCTGCGAGCCGGCAGCCCGGCGGTGGAGCACCAGCGCGCCGAGCGCAACCACGCGGAGCCCGCGTACTCCGACGCGGTCTGAGTACGATCGTCGCGTGCCCGATCGCCTGTACTTCACCGACTCCGACGAGGCCAACGCGCTGATCGCCTCCGATCCGATGGCCCTGCTGGTCGGCTTCGCGCTCGACCAGCAGGTCACGGTGCAGAAGGCGTTCGCGGGGCCGCTGGTCGTCCGCGAGCGCCTCGGCGCCCTCGACGCCGCCACGCTGGCCTCCGCCGATCTCGAAGCGGTGTTCCGCGAGAAGCCCGCGGTCCACCGCTTCCCCGGCGCGATGGCCCAGCGCGTACACGCGCTGGCGGTACACGTGCGCGACACCTACGGCGGCGACGCCGCCCGGATCTGGACCGAGGCCGCCGACGGGGATGCGCTGCGGGCCAACCTGGCCGCCCTGCCCGGGTTCGGCGAGATGAAGGTCAAGGCACTCGGCGCCGTCCTGGCCAAGCGCTTCGGCGTCGCGGCCGCCGAGGACCTCGTGCCGTGGCATCCGACGCTCGGCGATGTCGACTCCCCGCAGGCGCTGGCCGAGTACCAGGCGGCCAAGCGCGTCCACAAGGCCGAGTGGTCGAAGGCCCGGGCGCGCGCCTAAGCGCTCAGCGGCCGCGGCAGGATGGCGCCTTAGCGCTGAGAAACCGCCGCTCAGCGGCACAACACGCGCAGGCTCACCGGCCGTCTGGCCGGGACGGCCGGTCGGAGACGCACCGTTCTGCACGTAAGGGTGCCTGATTTCAGTGCAATAAAGGTCCGGCGTGAGCGCGCACGTGCCCAACCGAGATGCTGGGCGCTCGAACAGATTGTTGTATTTCGGGGGCACATGCCGAAGGACTCACCAGGAGCGATGGTTGTCGACTCCACGCTCGAAACGATCATGCGTGCGCTCTCGAGCGCGCCTGGTCAGCCCGCGGGCGGAGGCGACGCCCCGGTCATGGTCGTCGTGCTCGCACGCGACGGACAGCGCTTCGCCGACTCCGTGGGCGTACGCATGGTCGGGGTTCGTGCCCCGATCGCAGCGGCACCGGATCTCGCGGTCGGCTTCAGCGATCTCGTCCTCGACGGGGAGACGCGCGAGGTCCGCCGGGGCGACCGCGCGCTGAACCTCACGGTCACCGAGTTCCGCCTGCTGGAGTTCCTGCTGCGACATCCACGCCAGGTGCTGCCCCGCGGCATGATCTTCGACCGCGTGTGGGGCTTCGACCTGGCCGCCACCTCCAACAGCCTCACGGTGTACATCGGCTACCTGCGACGCAAGACCGAGGCCGGCGGGGAACCGCGGCTGATCCACACGGTGCGCGGCGTCGGCTACGTGTTGCGCGACTCGAGCTCTTAGGAGCCTCTTATGCGATCGCGCGCATTCTTATCGCGTTCGTCGCCGGCTCTTACCTGCACATGAGTGGATAGCGATCGGGGATGGGCGTCCCGAGCGGACGTCCCGTCAGGGGGCATCGCATCACCTAATGGAAGGGGCGGCCCATGCGCATCGCGTGGACGCACAGGCTCGCGGCGGGAGCGATCGCCGCGCTCACGGGGTTGGCTTTGGGCGCGACGGGGGCCGCGGCCCAGACGCCGGCCTCCCTGCTCGTCATCCGCAGCATCGATGGCGCGAGCAACAACCTGCAGCACGCGCCCTGGGGGCAGGCCGGCCAGGCCTATCGGCGCGTGGCACCGGCCAACTACGCCGACGGCAAGGGTCAGCAGGTGACTCCGGTCAAGCCCGACCGCTATGTCAGCAACCGGGTGTTCAACGACATCGGCCAGAACCTGTTCTCCGAGCAGGGGCTGTCGCAGTGGGGGTGGCTGTGGGGCCAGTTCATCGATCATGACCTCGGGCTGAGAGTCGAGTCCGGGACCGAGTCGTCGCCGCTGCCGTTCGATCCCAACGATCCCCTGGAGCTGTTCACGAACGACCTCGGCGCGCTCGGCTTCACCCGTACCCCGGCGATGACGCCGAGCTCGACGACGACGCGCCAGCAGAAGAACACGATCACGTCCTACCTGGACGCGTCGATGGTCTACGGCTCGGACGCCACCCGGGCCACGTGGCTGCGCGATGGCGCATCGCTCTTCCTGCCCGGCGGATTCCTTCCGCGGGCCAACGCCAAGGCCAACGCGCCAGCGATGGACCTGTTCGGCGCCCAGGTCGCCGATCCCGGCCGGGCGGTCGTCGCCGGCGACGCGAGGGCGAACGAGAACATCGGCCTCACCGATGCCCAGACCATCTTCGCCCGCGAGCACAACCGCGTCGTGCGGCAACTGCCGACGTCGCTCTCCGCAGAGCTCAGGTACCAGATCGCGCGGCGGGTCGTCGGGGCCGAGATCCAGTACATCACCTACCACGACTTCCTGCCGGCGATGGGCGTCCGGCTCGCCCCGTACACCGGCTACAAGCCGGGGGTCGATGCGACGGAGGCCAACGAGTTCGCGACGGTCGGCTTCCGGGCGCACTCGATGGTCCACGGTGAGATGGAGCCGAGCGCGCCCGAAGGCACGTGGAGCGACGCGCAGCTGGCGTCGTTCGCGGCGCGCGGGATCGTCGTGGAGCACGACGCGGGGACGGTGACGCTGGTCGTACCGCTCAGCCTCGCCTTCGGCTCCCCGGACCTGCTGGAGCAGATCGGGGTGGGCGCGCTCGCCGCGGGCCTCGCCGGGGAGCGCCAGTACAAGAACGACGAGCAGATCGACGACTCGCTGCGCAGCGTGCTGTTCGAGGTGCCCAAGCCGACGACGACCGACCCCAGCGCGTGCCTGGAGCCGATCGTGACCGACGCCTGCTTCGCCGGGGTCGCGGACCTGGGCGCCGACGACATCGCGCGTGGACGCGATCACGGGATGCCGAGCTACGACCAGATGCGCGCGGCATACGGGTTGGCGCATCGCAACCTGTTCGACGCGAACACCCCGACGATCGACCCGAACGAGCCGGGAATCATGGCGTTCACGGCGTTGCGCGACGCCGACGGCAACCGGATCCCGCTGGGCTCCGATGAGGCGCAGGAGGACGCTGTCGTGGGCGTCCGCGCGACGAGTCTGGCGTCGCGTCTGAAGGCGGTCTACGGCCGGCAGTCCGCGGTCGATGCGTTCACGGGCATGGTGTCCGAGCCGCACGTGGCGGGCAGCGACCTGGGGCAGCTGCAGCTGGCCATCTGGAAGAAGCAGTTCGAGGCCTCGCGCGACGGCGATCGCTTCTTCTACCTCAACGATCCGGCGCTCCCGATGATCCAGCAGCTGTTCGGGATCAACTTCCGGCGTTCGCTGGCTCAGATCATCCGCGCCAACACCGGTGCGGTGGTGCAGGACGACGTGTTCAAGGCGCCGGTCGAGTAGCCGCTTTCGGCCGCGCGCCCGTCACGGGCCCTCCCGACGCCACGCTCAGCGTGGCCGACGGAGGGCCCGTCGGCTTCGCGGCGGCGCATCGCGCGACCACTGCTGCCCCTCAGGCCGTCCGGCCCAGCGCCTGCAGGCCGGTGGGCAGGATCGTGAGCTCGGCGACGTGCGCGCGCGGTGGCAGCGAGACGGCGAACAGGCAGGCGGCGGCGACGTCGTCGGGGTGCAGCATCTGCGCGCGCAGCTCGGCGCTGGGGGGCTCGGGGCGCTGGTCGAGGATCGCCGTGTCGACGAGGCCGGGCATGATCGTGGTGAAGCGCACCCCGTTCTCCTCCTCGAAGGCCGCCCCGCGCGCGAAGGCGAGCATCGCCGCCTTGGAGGCCTGGTAGGTCGCGCCCGAGCGGTCGGGCCAGCTCCCCGAGATGCTGCCGATGAGCACGACGTCGCCGCGCGTCGCCCGCAGCGGCTCGCGCAGGGCGCTGATCACGTTGAAGGCGCCGGTGAGGTTCAGCGCGATGAGGTCGTCGAAGGCCGCGGGCGTGAGCTGCTCCAGCCGGCGCGCCTTGAGGTTCGTCCCCGCTGCCGCCACGAGTGCGTGCAGCGGCCCCTCACCCGTCAGGCGCGCCGCGAGCGCCGCAACGGCCCCGCGATCGGTGACGTCGAGGTGGTGGGCGACGATGTCGCGCCCGACCGCAGCCTCCTCGATGAGCTCGGGGCGGCGCGCCGCCGCGTGGACGTGCGCGCCGGCATCGGCGAAGGCCAGCGCGGTGGCGAGGCCGATCCCGCTCGAGGCTCCGGTGACCAGCGCGGTGCGCCCCTCGAGCGCGGCCATGCTCACGCCTCCCGGCCGGCGCCGGCGAGGAAGACCTTGACCGCGGCGGGCGGCGGACCTTCGGCGAGGCGCGCGAACGCGTCGGGGCCGTCCTCCAGCGGGCGCACCGCCGCCAGCTCGCCCATCGACGCGCGCCCGGCGACCAGCCACTCGAGCGCCTGCTCGAAGTCGGCCATCGTGTAGGCGTAGGAGCCGCGCAGGCCGAGCTGACCGCGCACGATGGCGTGGAAGCCCAGCGTGGTGTCGTCGGCGGCCAGGCCGATGCAGACCGCCTGCGCGCCGGGGCGCAGGAGCGCGAGCGCCATCGCCCGGGTGGCCTGCGCGCCGACGGCGTCGAGGACGAGGTCGGCGCCCAGGCCTTCGCTCGCCGCGCGCACGGCGTCGAGCGCTGCGTCGCCGTCGCCGAACGCCTCGTGCGCGCCGAGCGCGAGCGCTCGCTCTCGCCGCTGCGCGTGGGGCTCGAGCACCGCCACGTGCTCGATGCCCGAGAGCAGCGCCGCCTGCAGCGTCATGAGCCCGATCGTGCCGGCGCCGAGCACGACCGCTCGCGACACCGGCTCGCCGGCCAGCCCGAGGCGGACCGCGTGCACGCCGTTGGCCAACGGCTCGACGAGCGCGCCGACGCGGGCCTCGACGCCGTCCGGCAGCGCGCGCACGTTGGCCGCCGGGGCCGTGACGAGGTCCGCGAAGGCGCCGTCGTGGTGGACGCCGATCAGCGTGCGCCGAGGGCACAGGTTCTCCTGCCCCGCGCGACACAGCCGGCAGTGCCCGCAGCCCGCCAGCGGGTTGACGGCCACGCGCGTGCCGTCCCATGCGCCGGCACCGTCGCCGGCCGCCACGACGACGCCCGCGAACTCGTGGCCCATCACCAGCGGGGGCGTGCGGTTGCCCATGTGCCCCAGGTAGCCCTCGACCTCCGAGCCGCAGATGCCGACCGCCTCGGGGCGGACGACCAGCTCTCCGGCGCCGGGGTCGTCGGGCTCGGGGCGCTCCTCGATCGCCATGCGTCCCGGGCCGTGCCAGACGATCGCCTTCATCCAGCCCCCTCAGTAGTTGCCGGAGAGCAGGTCCCACGCCCGGCGCAGCTTGTCGCCCAGCGGGGAGCCGTCCGGCTCGGAAGGGTCGTCGTGCATCACGGCGGGGTTCTCGCTGGGCTCGGGCAGCGCCTCCGCCTCCGCCGCGGCGATCGTCAGCGTCACGCCGTGCTCGTGGATCGCCGCGATCTGCTCGGCGTCGGCAAAGGTGTGGTGGCCGAGGCCGTGGGCGATGACGATGCCGTCGAAGATGTCCTGCTCCTCGTCGGCGAGGACATGGGCGACGTGGCCCACCTCTTCGCCGTCCGAGCCGAGGACCGCCGTACCTTCCGCCAGGGCGAGGTAGGAGACGGGGCCCCCGAGGTCGTCAGTCCCGCTCATGGCCGGGAATCTACCGTCACGCGACCCGGGTCACGTCTCCCCGGCTCGCCAATAGAGTGCCGACATGGATGGTCCGGCCACCTCAGCGCGCATCTCGCGTTGGGGCGTCGTGGTGATGGCCTCGTCGCTGCTCGTCGTCGGGGGCGCGGTCGCCCTGGCGATCGCGAGCGTGACGTCGAGCCACGAGCGCAAGGTGTCGTTCGCCGTGCGCGGGTCGCTGAGCGGGGTGGCGCTCGACCTCGGCGACGCCGACGTCCTGATCGCCGGCGGCGGGCAGCGTTCCGTGCTCGGGGTCCAGCGCACCGACCGCTACGCGTTCGGACACGACGCCGAGGTCCGGCGCCGCATCGTCGGCACCGAGCTGCGGATCCACTCGCGCTGCCCCAACGCGGTGCCGCGCGCCTGCTCGGTGCGCTACCGCGTGGTCGTGCCCGACAACGTACCCCTGACGGTGCGGACGGCCGGCGGCACGGTGCGCTTCCAGGGTTACCGCGGCTCGGCGCGCGTCACGACGCGCGGCGGCGACATCGACGTCGCCGGCTTCTGCGGGTTCTCGCTGCAGGCACGCGCGGAGAGCGGCGACATCGCCGCGAGCGCCGCGTGCGCGCCCCAGCAGCTCACGCTGCGCTCGACGCAGGGCTCGGTGCACGTGTCCGTGCCTCCGGGCCGCTACCAGGTCGAGGCCGAGAGCGCGTCGGGACGCCACACCGTGCGCGGCCTCGACGCGGCGCCGGACGCCCCGTTCGCGATCCAGGCGCTGAGCAGCTCGGGCGACGTGTCGGTCGAGGGCCGTCCATGATCGCGGCGCTCGAGCTCGACCGGCGCCTGGAGCGGGCGGCCAACGCCGCGGCGTATCTCGTGGTCAACGTGCCGATCGCCGTCCTGGGAGCGATCTCGGTGCTGGCGCTCGCGCTCGGCGCCGCGCTGAGCGTCGTCTGGATCGGGCTGCCGCTCCTGCTCGGCGCCGCTGCCGCCTGCCGCCGGCTCGTCAGGTTCGACCGCCGGGCGGCCAACCGCTTCCTGGGCACCCACATCCCGCCGGTGCCGGGCGCCGTGTCGACCGCCGGCAATCCGTGGCGGCGATCGCTCGACGTCCTCTCCGACCGCGTCCTGTGGCGCATGGTGGCGATCCTGGCCACCAAGCCGCTGCTGATCGCGGGGCTGTGCTTCGTCGCGCTCGTGCCCCTGGCGCTGCTCGCGGAGATCCTCAGCCTCGGCGTACAGGGTGTCGGCGGGCTGGGGACCATCGACTACCTGGGACCGTGGCCGCTCGGGCTCGGGCTGGGCCTCGTGCTGCTGGCGCTGGCGCCGGCCGCGGCGGTGCTCGTGGTGGCCACGCTCGACGCGCTCGACACGTTGCTGCGCACCATCGGCCACGCGCTGCTGGCCTCGCGCGCGGCCCCGAGCGGGCCCGTGCGCGAGATGCTGGCCGAGAGCCTGGGCGACCGCTCAGTGGCGATCGCGTACTGGCTCGCCGACCGCGAGGCCTTCGTCGACGAGGCGGGCCACCCCGTCGCCCTGCCGGAGCCCGGATCGGGGCGCGCGTGGACCGCGGTCGAGCAGGACGGGCGCCGCGTGGCGGCGATCGTCCACGACGCGGCGCTGGACACCAGCCCCGAGCTCGTCCACGCCGCCGCCGCCGCGTCGTCGCTGGCGATCGACAACGAGCGCCTGAAGGCGGACCTGCGCGCACGCGTGGAGGACCTGCGCGTGTCGCGCTTGCGCATCGTCGAGGCGGCCGACGAGGCACGGCGCCGGATCGAGCGCGACCTCCACGACGGCGCCCAGCAGCAGCTGCTGGCGCTTGCTCTCGAGCTGCGCGTGCTGCGCTCGTCGATCAGCGATCCGGAGGCCGGGCCGCTCGTCGACGGGCTCGGGGTGCGCCTGGATGCGGCGTTGAGCGAGCTGCGCGAGCTGGCCCGCGGCATCCATCCCGCGATCCTCACGCGCAGCGGGCTGGAGCCCGCGATCGCCGCGCTCGCCGCGCGCGCGCCGGTGCCCGTTCACGTCGAGTCGGCGATCGACGGCCGCCTGTCGCCGGCGGTCGAGGCGGCGGCCTACTTCGTCGTGGCCGAGGCGCTGACCAACGTCGCGCGCTACGCGCATGCGCCGGAGGCGCGCGTGCAGGTGCGCCGCGACGGCGACGGGATCGTCGTGCTCGTCGCCGACGACGGGGTGGGCGGCGCGGACCTCAACGCGGGCAGCGGCCTGCGTGGGCTGCAGGATCGGCTGGCGGTGGTGGACGGCGTCCTCGCGATCGACAGCCCGCCGGGCGCCGGCACGCGACTGGAGGCGAGGATTCCCTCGCCGGAGACGCCATGAGGCGCGCGGCGCTCGCCATCCTCGTCGTGCTGCTCGCCGGCTGCGGCGGGACGACCGTCGTGACCGAGCCGACGCTCGTCGTCACCCCGGACCAGTCTCCCGCCGAGACGCCGCAGGCGCCGGCAGGCCCGACCGGCGGCGTGCGCATCGCCGTGGTCACGCACGGGCAGGCTTCGAGCTCGTTCTGGGCCATCGTGCGCAACGGCGTCGAGGCCGCGGCCCGCCAGATGGACGTGGTCGTGAGCTACCGCGCGCCCGACGTGTACAGCCTGGATCGCATGAAGGCCATGATCGACCAGGCCGTCGCCACGCGGCCCGACGGGCTGGTCGTCTCGATCCCCGAGGCCGGCCTGGCGCCCGCCATTCGCCGCGCCGTGCGGGCCGGCATCCCCGTGGTCTCCATCAACTCCGGCAGCGACGTCTACCGCCGCCTCGGCGTCCTCGCACACGTCGGCCAGCCCGAGGAGCGCGCCGGGTTCGAGGCGGGTCGGCGGCTGGCCGCCGCCGGCGCGCACCGGGCGCTGTGCGTCAACCAGCAGATCGGCAACCAGGGTCTCGACGCGCGCTGCCGCGGCCTGGCCCGGGCCATGCGCGCCACGGGCGGCCGCTCGCGGGTGCTCGGGGTCGACGACCAGAGCCCCGCCACTCCGCGCAAGATCGCCAACGCCGTCCGCAGGGGCGGCATCGACGGCGTCCTGGCCCTGAACTCCCTCAGCGGGATCGAGGCCGTCAAGGGGGTCAGGCAGATCGGGCGCGCCGGCGCGGTGAAGGTGGCGACCTTCGACCTCGGCCCCGATGTGCTGCGCGCCGTGCGCGCTCACCAGCTGCTGTTCGCGGTCGACCAGCAGGCCTACCTGCAGGGCTACCTGCCGATCGTGCTGCTCACCGAGCGCGCGCGCTACGGGCTCTTCCCCGCCCAGGGCGACGTCCTGCCCACGGGGCCGAACTTCGTGACGGCGGCCACCGCGGGCAAGGCGATCGAGCTGAGCAAGCGCTCGATCCGCTAGCCGCCGGGCTACAGGGCGGGCCTCCACGTGTCGATCATCACGAGTGTGACCGCTCTCGCCTCAGCGCCCCCGCGTCGCCAGCTGCCTCGCGACGCCCCGAAGGTGCTGTGCGTCGACGACGAGCCCAACGTCCTGGAAGGGCTGCGCGACAGCCTGAGCCGAAGCTTCGACGTGCGCGTCGCGCAGAGCGGCGCCGACGGCCTCGCGCTGCTCCAGAACGATCCCGACGGCTACGCCGTGGTCATCTCCGACATGCGCATGCCGGTGATGTCCGGCGCCGCCTTCCTCAACCAGGCGCGGCGCATCTCGCCCAACGCCGTGCGGCTGCTGCTGACCGGCTACTCCGACGTCGACGCCGCCATCCGCGCCGTCAACGACGGCCAGCTCTTCCGCTTCCTGACCAAGCCGTGCCCGCCCGACGAGCTGCTGCGGGCGTGCGCGGCGGCGCTCGGCCAGCACCGCCTGCTCGTGGCCGAGAACGTCCTGCTCGCGCAGACGCTGCGCGGCGCCATCAAGGCGCTCACCGACGTGCTCGCGCTCACCAACCCGGCCGCCTTCGGCCGGGGGACACGCCTGAAGACGGGCATCGGCCTGCTCGCCCAGCAGATCGGGATGTCCGACGCCTGGGAGGTCGAGATCGCGGCGTTGCTGCTCCAGCTCGGCGCCGTCACCCTCCCCGACGCGACCGCCGAGAAGCTCTACTCCGGCGCGGTGCTGTCCCCGGAGGAGCAGAAGATGGTGGCCGGCGTGCCGAGCGCGACCGAGCGGATCATCGGCCACATCCCGCGCATGGAGGGCGTGGTCCAGGTCCTCAAGGACGTCGGCCGGCGGTTCGACGCCGACAACGACCGCGGTCCGTCGCTCGGCGGGCGCATGCTGCGCATCGTCCGCGACCACGACGAGCTCGAGTCGCGCGGCGCCACGCGGTCCGCGGCCATCGAGTCCATGCGCGCGCGCAGCGGCACCTACGACCCGCAGCTGCTCAAGGACTACGCGCGGGCGCTGGGGCTCATGCGCGAGGTCGAGGACGCCATCGACGTGCGCATCGAGTCGCTGCGCGTCGGGATGACCTTCGCCGAGGACGTCCGCCATCGCGGCGGAACGCTGCTCATTGCCCGTGGCTACAAGGTCACCGGCGCGCTGCTCGAACGCCTCGCGCACATCCCGCGCGGCCAGGTGCGCGAGCCCCTGCGCGTGATCGCCGGCTCGCCGCTCGGCGAGCCGGCGCAATGACCGCCGGCGTACGTCGGGCCTGCCTTGCGCTGACGCTGGTCCTCGCGGCCACGCTTGCGTCCGGCCAGCTCTCGCCCGTATGGCACGGCGCGCTGATCGTCGTCCTCACCTTCGCGGCCGTCGGCTGGGTCCACGGCGCGATGCGCCGCTCCCGCCCGGCCGGCATCGTGTGGCCGCTGCTGCGGGCCGCTGTGGTCCTCAACGCAGTGTGCACGGCCGCCTGGTGGTGGCCGGTGCTGGCCGGCGGCGGGGAAACGCTCGGACAGCCCTCGGTGGCCGATGCCGGCTGGCTCATCGTGAACCTGCTGTTCGCGGTCGCCATCGTCGTCGCGCTGAGCCGACGCGAGACGCCGCTGCTCGTGGTGCTCGACGTCGCGACCATCGCGGTCGGTGTCGGCGTGGTGGTGGGCATCGTCCTCGTGGGGCCCGACCTGGTCGCGAGCCTCGTCCCGATGAAGGTGCGCGTCACGCAGGCCTGTTACGTCGTCTGCGACGTCATCCTCTTCTCCGCCGCGGCGCGCCTGGCGCTGGCGCCCCGGCCCCGCCCGTTCGCCAGCTGGCTGCTGGCGGGCACTGCGCTGGGCGTCGTGTTCTCCGACGTGGCGTGGAACTGGCTGACGATCTCCGGCACCTACGCGCCCGGATCATGGGGCGACGTCGGGTGGGTCCTCGAGCCCGTGATCCTCAGCCTGGCCGCCCTGCATCCGTCGATGCGCCGCCTCGGCACGCGCGAGTCGCGCCGCGACGCGAGCCTGCACATCGCCGGGCCGGTGCTCCTCGGCGCGGCTGCGCTCATCAGCCCCCTGATGCTCGGCCTGCACCGCGTGGTGCCCGCCTTCCCGAACATCGCCGACAGCCTCCCGTCGGTCCTGGCCGTCGCCATCGCCGGCGCCGCCCTGGCCGCACTGGCCGTGATGCGCTTCGTGCTGGTCATGCGCCAGGGCCGCGTGCTGGCCGCCGCCCTCGGCGATGCGCTGGACCAGCGCGGGCGCATGCTCGAGCTCTCGCAGTCGCGCTACCGCCAGCTCGTCGAGCAGATCCCGGGTGCGATCTACGTCATCGAACTGGGCGAGAACGGCCAGCCGGCGCGCCCGCTGTACGTCACTCCGCAGATCGAGCAGCTCATCGGCCTCTCCGTGGCGCAGTGGATGCGCGGCCTCGATCGCCTGCTGGCGAGCGTGCATCCCGACGACCGCGCCGGGGTCGCGGCGATCGTCGAGGGCCCGGCCGACGGCCGCCAGCCCGAGCCGGCCGAGTATCGCTGCGTCAAGCCCAGCGGCGAGGAGGTGTGGGTCCGCGACGCCTGTGCGGTGGTCACGACGGACGGCGACCGGCGCCTGCTGCAGGGCCTGCTCTTCGACATCACCGCCGCCAAGCGCGCCGAGGCCGACCGCGACCGCCTGGAGCTCGACCTGCGGCTGGGGCAGAAGCTCGAGGCGGTCGGCCAGCTCGCGGCCGGCATCGCCCACGAGATCAACACGCCGACGCAGTTCGTCGGCGACACGGTGCGCTTCCTCGACGACGCCTTCGGCGACGTCATGCAGCTCGTCGTCGCCTACGAGCGCCTGCTCGTCGCCGCCGAGGCCGGCCCGGTGTCCGACGACGCTCATCGCCGCCGTCCGCGCGGCGGAGGAGGTCGCCGACCTCGACTACCTGCGCGAGCGCGTGCCCGGCGCCTTCGAGCGCGCCACCGACGGCGTGCAGCGGGTGGCCACCATCGTCCGCGCGATGCGCGAGTTCGCCCATCCGCCCACGACCGACAAGGTGCCGTTCGACATCAACCAGGCGCTGCGCAGCACGCTCGTCGTGGCCTCCAACGAGTACAAGTACATCGCCGAGGTGCGAGACGGAGTTCGGCGATCTGCCGCCGGTCATGTGCGACGGCGGCGACATCAACCAGGTCTTCCTCAATCTGGTCGTCAACGCGGCCCACGCCATCGAGGACGTCGACCGCCGAGGGCGAGCGCGGCACGATCCTGCTGCGCACGACGGCCGAGGACGACCACGTGCGCATCAGCGTCAGCGACACCGGCCCGGGCATCCCGTCCGCCGTGGCCGGGCGCATCTACGACCCCTTCTTCACCACCAAGGACGTCGGGCGCGGCACCGGCCAGGGCCTCGCCATCGCGCGACGGATCGTGGTCGAGCGCCACGGCGGGACGCTCAGCTTCGAGACCGAGCAGGGCCTCGGCACCACGTTCCACGTCCGGCTGCCGGTCGGAGAGCAGGTCAACATTCCACGAGAGACGCAGGTGGCGGCATGACGCGGATCCTCTTCGTCGACGACCAGCAGGAGGTGCTCGACAGCCTGCGCGACGCGCTGCGCCCGCAGCGCCACGAGTGGGAGATGCTCTTCGCCTCCAGCGGCGTCGACGCACTGGCCGAGCTCGACCGCGCGCCGTGCGACGTGGTCGTCTCGGACATGCGCATGCCGGGCATGGACGGCGCCACGCTGCTGGGCCACGTCGAGCAGTCGCACCCGGCGGTGATCCGGATCGTCCTCTCGGGCTCCACCGAGCGCGAGGTCGTCATGCGGGCAGCGGCGGTCGCGCATCGCCTCCTGGCCAAGCCGTGTGACGTGGACGAGCTCGTGCGCGTCGTCGCGCGCTCGTGCGCCCTGCGCACGGTCACCGCCAAGGGCGAGACCGGCCATCAGCCCATCGCGGCCAGCCGCCTGCCGACGGCGCCTCGCCTGCACCGCGAGCTCACCGCGCTGCTGGCCGACGGCGGCGCCACCGCGGGCGACGCGGCCGCCATCGTCGCGCAGGACCTCGCCATGTCGGCCAAGGTGCTGCAGGTGGTCAACTCGGCCTTCTTCGGCCTGCGCCGGCAGATCACCGACGTCGGGCAGGCGGCCGTCCTGCTGGGCCTGGGCACCCTGCGCGCGCTCGTGCTGTCGACCCATGCCTTCGAGACGTTCCAGCCCTCGCCGCCGATCGAGGGCTTCGACCTCGACGCGCTGCAGCGCCACTGCTCGCAGGTCGCCCGCGTCGCGCGCGAGCTCGTGCCGATCGGCCAACAGCGCGACGACGCCTTCGTCGCGGCCCTGCTGCACGACGTCGGGCTGCTCGTGCTCGCCACCCAGGAGCGCGACTACCTGGCCATGGTGCTCGAGCGCGCCCGCTGCGAGCACCGTCCGCTCTTCGAGATCGAGCAGGAGGAGCGCGGGGTGACCCACGCCGAGGTCGGGGGCCAGCTGCTGGGGCTGTGGGGACTGCCCGACGGCATCGTCGAAGCGGTCGCCTACCACCACCATCCGCAGACCGTTCCGCAGCCCCAGCTCGACGCCGTCGCCGCCGTGGCGATCGCCGACGCGCTCGTCCACGAATGCGACGAGGACAGCGCCCGCGCCGTGTCGACGCTCGACGAGCAGTACGTCGCCGACCTCGGGCTCAGCGGGAACGTCGCCGGCTGGCGCGAGGTCGCCGCCCAGGTCGTCGCCGCGAGCTGACCCGCGCATCGCGTGCCGCCGGGGGCGTGGTCAGCCGACGTTCGCGGCGTGCGGCTCCGCCACGCGACGCACGCCGCGGTCGAGCGCCTGGGCGGCGCCGATCAGCCCCGCGGCCATGCCCAGCTCGCCGGCGTGCGCCGGCACGGGCAGCGCGTTCCCGAGGGCCGGACCGAACAGCTCGAAGGCGGCCGCGATGCCGCCCGCGACGACGACGGCGTCGGCGCGCAGGGCCTCGGTCCACGGCGCGAGGAAGGCGCCCAGGTCGGCGCCGAAGGCCGCGAAGGCGCGCACCGCGTCGTCGTCGCGCGCCTTCGCCGGGTCGGCGCCCCCGAGGCGGGCGCGCAGGCCGCGGTCGGAGAAGGCGTCGTCGGCGGTGGCGGCGCCGAAGGGCTGACGGTAGAGCTCGCCTGGCAGGACCGCCGCGGACGCCTCGACGATCGCGTCACCCGCGACGAGGCACGCACCCATGCCCGCGCCCAGCGTGATCCCCAACACGCGGTCGAACGACCGGCCGGCGCCGTGCAGGGCCTCGGCGACGACGGCCGCCTCGGCGTCGTTGCAGAACACGATCTGCAGATCCTCGCGCCCGAGCCGCCCGCGCAGCTCGCGGCGCAGGTCCACGCCGGCGAGGGCGGCGAACTTCCCGTCGTCGTGATGGCCGGGCACGCCGCGCTCGTAGTCGCAGGGACCCGGGAAGGCCACCGCCACACCGCCGATCGCCGGTTCGGCCGCCGGCGCGAGGGCGCGGATGAGTCGCACCATCGTGGCGAGCACGGCGTCGGCGCTGCCTGCGCTGTCGATCTGCGCGCGCTGTGGTGGGCCCGCCAGGGTGCCGGACGGTCCCACGAGCGCGCCCTTGACCGAGGTGCCGCCGACGTCCAGTGCGACCACGGGGCGTCCGCGCGCCATCGTCATGGCGAACGATGATGTCCGATGCCGGCGGATTTCGTCGAGAAGGTCCTCAGCGGCTGAGGATCCAGACCTCCAGCGACTCGCCGCCGAACCCGGACTCGCGGAACGAGCGCACCACGTAGGCGTGGCCGGCGACCGTCGCGCTGCCCGCGATCGGCAGCGCCGCCTGAACGGCGGCAGGGAGCGAGGTCTCGACGTGTCCGGGGGCGCCACGGACGACGATCTGCGCGCCGGTCAGCCGGTGCACGAGCTTCACGTAGCCGACGACGTCCTGCATCGACGCCTCGAGGACGTCACCGCGCAGCGCGAGCCGCGCCGGTGCCACCACGAAGGTGCCGCCGACGTCGGTCAGCGTCCGCCCGCCGCGCACGACGCTCAGGCGCACGACGTGCTTGCCGGGGTTGAAGAGCTGGCGCAGAGCGGCCGCGCGCAGTGCGGTCGGGCTGCCGCGGCCCAGCGCCGCGAGCAGGGCGCGGTCGCGGGCGATGCGCCTGACCGCCGCGTGGCCGACGGCGCCGCCGGCCTCCTGCTGGTAGATCCTCCGGGCTACGCCGGCGAGCGTGTCGGCACGCACGGCGGCGGGGGCGCTTGGTGTCGGGTCTTGGCCCTCCGCCTGCTCGGCGGCGCAGCCCGGAAGTGCCGCCGCCGCAAGCACCAGAACGGTGAGCGATACGCGCGGCACGCCGCGAGCTTCGCGCGCCCGGCCTAAGCGTGGCTTCGAGCGCCGTTCGATCTTCGTTGGGCTCTCACACAGTGCCGCTGCCGCAAGGAACGGGCCTCGGTTGCGTTGCAGCTCTCATGAACCTCCTGCGCAGACTTCTGATCGCGGCCGCCACGGCGTGCACGTCGCTGGCCCTGACCGCCGCTCCCTCGCTGGCCATCGTCGGCGGCCACGACGCCGCGCCGGGCGCGTATCCGTCGATCGCGGAGATCACCTTCGGCTCCTCCTTCCTGTGCACCGGCACGCTCATCGCGCCGACGACCGTGCTCACCGCCGGGCACTGCGGCTCGATCACGGGCGCCGCCGTCGCCACGCCGGCCGCGTGGCCCGCCGCGCTGATCGACGTGCGCATCGGTTCCAACAAGCCCGGCCAGGGCGAGAAGGTGCCCGTCTCGCGCGTGGTCGTCGAGCCCGACTACCTCGCCACGCCCGGCCACGACATCACGCTCCTGCAGCTCGCGACGGCGTCGACCAAGGCACCGACCAAGGTCGCCGGCGCCGCCGAGGGCAGCCTGTGGACGGCGGGCACGATGGAGACGATCGCCGGCTGGGGCACGACCTCGGAGGGCGGCGACACGCCCGACACGCTTCAGGAGGCCCAGGTCCCGATCACCACCGACGCCTCGTGCGCGGCGGCGTACAGCGACTTCGACGCCGAGACGATGCTCTGCGCGGGCTACCCGCAGGGCGGCACGGACACCTGCCAGGGCGACTCCGGCGGACCGCTCTTCGGCCACACGGCGACCGGCGCCCTGAAGGTCGTCGGCGCCACGAGCTTCGGCGAGGGCTGCGCCCGGGCCGGCAAGCCCGGCGTGTACGCGCGCGTGGCCGACACCCCGCTGCGCGAGTGGATCCGCTCGCAGGCGCCGGCGGGCGTGGACTGAGCCGCGGCCCCATACTGGGGCCGATGAGCACAACCGAAGAGGCCGGCGCCGTCCCGCGCGAGCGGCTGGCGGCGCTGAGCCTCGAGCAGAAGGTGCGCCTGCTGACCGGCGCCGACTTCTGGACCCTGTACGCCGAGCCGGCCGCCGGACTGCGCGCGCTCGTGACCTCCGACGGCCCGGCGGGGGTGCGCGGCGTCCGCTGGGACGAGCGCGAGCCCTCGGCCAACGTGCCGTCGCCCACCGCGCTGGCGGCGACGTGGGACGAGGCGCGGATCGAGCGCCTCGGGCGGCTGCTGGCCGCGGAATGCCGGCGCAAGGGGGTCGACGTGCTGCTCGCGCCGACCGTCAACCTGCACCGCACGCCCTACGGCGGCCGGCACTTCGAGTGCCTCAGCGAGGACCCGTTGCTGACCGCGCGCATCGGCGCGGCCTACGTGCGCGGGCTGCAGGCCGAGGGCGTCGGCGCGACGGTGAAGCACTTCGTCGCCAACGACTCCGAGACCGAGCGCTTCACACTCGACGCCAAGGTCGACGAGCGCGCGCTGCGCGAGCTCTACCTGGCGCCGTTCGAGTCGATCGTCGCCGACGCCCGGCCGTGGGCCGTCATGGCCGCCTACAACGGCGTCAACGGCTTCACCATGACCGAGAGCCCGATGGTGCGCGACGTGCTCAAGGACGAGTGGGGCTTCGACGGCGTCGTCATGTCCGATTGGTACGCGGGCCGCTCGACCGAGGCGGCCGGCAGCGCGGGGCTCGATCTCGTCATGCCGGGCCCGACCGGGCCGTGGGGCGACGCGCTGGTGCAGGCCGTCCGCGACGGGCGCGTGAGCGAGGCGGCGGTGGACGACAAGGTCCTGCGGCTGCTGATCCTCGCGGCGCGCGTGGGGGCGCTGGACGGCGTTGAGCCGGCCACGCCGCCGGCCCGCGCGTGGCCGGAGAGCGAGGTGGCAGCCGAGCTGCGCGCCGCGGCGGCGGCCGGCTTCGTGCTGGCGCGCAACGAAGGCGCGCTCCTGCCGCTCTCCCGCGCGGAGCTGCGCAGCGTGGCGATCGTCGGCCCCAACGCCGCGACGGCACGGACGCTGGGCGGCGGCAGCGCCACCGTCTTTCCGCCGTACGCGATCTCGCCCCTCGAGGGCCTGCGCGCCGCGCTCGGGCCGGCCGTCGAGGTGCGACACGCGCCCGGCGTGCGCACCCACACCCGCATCGCCGCGGCCACCCCCGAGCTGCTGGGCGAGGTCGAGGTCCGCTTCCTGGCCGCCGACGGCTCGCCGCTGGCCTCCGAGCAGCGCCGCACGGGCATCTTCACGTGGCTGGGCTCCTATGGCGAGGCCGTGGCGACGAGCGCGGTGGCGGCGGTCGAGGTCCACGGGCGGCTGCGCGCCCCGGCCGCGGGTGAGTACGTCGTCGGTGCCTCGGGGCTGGGGCGCCAGCGCCTCACCCTCGACGGCGTGGTGGCGTTCGACACGGTGCTCGAGCTGCCGCCGGGCGCCGATCTGGCCGAGGGCATCATGCGCCCGCCCCAGCACGGCGTCCCCGTCGCGCTTGCGGCGGGCCAGGAGGTCGACCTCGTACTGCACCACGAACCGCCCTCCGGCGGCGGCGACACCCCGCTCCCAGGTACCGCCTTCCAGCTCAACGTCGAGCCGCCGCACGCCTCCGACGACGAGGAGCTCGACCGCGCGGTGGCGGCGGCCGCGGCGGCCGACGTCGCGGTGGTCGTCGTCGGGACCACCGAGGAGGTCGAGAGCGAGGGCTTCGACCGCGAGTCGCTGGCGCTGCCCGGCCGCCAGGACGAGCTCGTGGCCCGTGTCGCGCAGGCCAACCCGCGCACCGTGGTCGTCGTCAACTCCGGGGCCCCGGTGCTGCTGCCGTGGGCCGGTGACGTGCCGGCCGTGCTGCTGACGTGGTTCCCCGGTCAGGAGTTCGGCCACGCGTTGGCCGACGTGCTGCTCGGGGACATCGAGCCCGGCGGGCGCCTGCCCACCACGTGGCCCGCGTCGACCGACGGGCTGCCCTCCACACAGCCGGTCGAAGGGACCCTCGCCTACGACGAGGGCATCTTCGTCGGCTACCGCGCCTACGAGCGCGACGGGCGCACGCCGCTGTATCCGTTCGGCCATGGCCTGGGCTACACCAGCTGGGAGTACCTCGACCTCGCGTCCGACGACCAAGGGGTGCAGGTGACGGTGCGCAACATGGGCGCCAGGCGCGGCCGCGAGGTGGCGCAGGTCTATGCATCGCGGCCCGACAGCGCGCTGCAGCGCCCGCCCCAGTGGCTGGTGGGCTTCGCCTCCGCCGAGGCCGAGCCGGGAGAGGAGGCGACGATGCGCATCGCGCTGTCGGCGCGCAGCTTCGCGCATTGGGACGCCGGCGCCGGTGGGTGGGAGGTCGAGCCGGGCACGTTCAGGCTCAGCGCCGGACCGTCGAGCGCCGAGCAGGGCCTCATCACCGAGCTCGCCGTCGACGCTTCCGGTCGCATGTCCTCGCCCGCTGGCGGGTAGCCGAACGGGATGGATCAACAGGCCACTCAGGACCGCTCGGTCGCCGAATTGGCGCGCCAGCTCTCGCTGCAGACCACCGACCTCGCCCGCCACGAGGTGGAGCTGGCCAAGGCGGAGATGCTCGTGAAGGGCAAGCGCGCCGGCATCGGCGCGGGGATGTTCGGCGGTGCCGGGGCCCTTGGGCTCTACGCCCTCGGTGCGCTGACCGCCGCCATCATCGCGGGGATCGCCGAGGCGCTGCCCGTCTGGGCGGCGGCGCTCATCGTCGCCGCGCTCTACGGCGCGGTCGCGGGCATCCTCGCGCTGCGCGGCAGGAGCAAGGTGCAGCAGGCCACGCCGCCCGTGCCCGAACAGACCGTGCAGAGCGTCAAGGAGGACGTCCGCTACACCAAGCAGCGCGCCCAGGAGGCCAGGCAATGAGCACGCCGTCCAACCAGCAGACCGACCCCGAGCAGCTGCGCCGCGAGATCGAGGCGATCCGCCGCGAGCTCGGCGAGACCGTCGCCCAGCTGGCGCACAAGGCCGACGTCAAGGCGCAGGCGCGCGAGAAGGTCCAGGAGGTCAAGGCGAGCGCCTTGAGCCGCACGCCGGACTCGGCGCGCGGCGGTGCGCAGCAGGTGGCCACCGGCGCTCGCCGGCACCCCGTTCCGCTGGCCGCCGTCGGCGCGCTGGCTGCGGGCTTCGTGCTCGGACGGCTCGTCGCGCGCCGGCGCGACTAGCGCTCCGGCAGCTTTCCCTCGACGACGTAGCGCAGCAGGTCGACGACCTGCTCGGGCTCGCGTGCCACGGCGAGCGCCGCGCGGTCGACCTCCTTGAGGGCGTGGTCGTGCTCGGGCGGGTGCAGCGTCACCAGCGGCTTGCCCAGCGCCGCGGCGTAGCCGGCGTCGAAGGCCGCGTTCCACTGGCGGTACTGCTCGCCGAAGCGCACCACGACGACGTCGGCGCGCTCCAGCAGCGTGCGCGTGCGGATCGCGTTGACGCCGGCGCCCAGGTGGTCGTGCCAGAAGCGCTCGCTCTGCACGCCGAGGATCGCCGCGCCGCCGTCGTCGCTCGCCGCATGGTCGGTCACCGGGCCGGTGAAGGCGACGTCGAGGCCGGCGGCCTGCGTGCCGTCGACGATGCGCTCGCGCCAGTCGGTGTGGATCTCGCCGGAGAGGTAGACCTGCCAGGCCATGGCGGCGGATCCTACGACCCGCGCTCGTTGAGCACGCGGCGCAGGATCTTGCCCGACGGCGACTTCGGGATCTCGTCGATGACCTCGCACGCGCGCAGGCGCTTGTAGGGGGCCACGCGCTCGGCGACGAAGGCCATGACCTCCTCCGCCGTCGCCTCGCCGGAGAGCGCCACGAAGGCCTTGGGCACCTCGCCGGCCTCCTCGTCGGGCCGTCCGACGACCGCGGCCTCGGCGACGGCCGGGTGCGCCACCAGCACCGCCTCGAGCTCAGCCGGCGCGACCTGGTAGCCGTTGCATTTGATGAGCTCCTTGACGCGGTCGACGAGCACGACGTAGCCGTCCTCGTCGGCGCGGCCGATGTCGCCCGTGTGCAGCCAGCCGTCGGCGTCGATGGTGGCGGCGGTGGCCGCGGGGTCGTCGAGGTAGCCCCGCATGACCTGCGGGCCGCGCACGCACACCTCGCCGTCCTCGCCGGGGCCCAGCTCGTCGCCGGAGGCGACGTCGACGATCCGGCACTCGGTGTTGGGGACCGGCGGCCCGATCGAGCCGAGCTTGTGGCGGGCGGGGTCGACCGGCGTCACGTGGGTCACCGGGCTGGACTCGGTCATCCCGTAGCCCTGCACGACGGGGCAGCCGATGCGCTCCGCGGCGGCCTGCTGCACCTCGGCGCTCAAGGGCGCGGCGCCGGAGTTGACGAGCGCCAGGCTCGAGAGGTCGTAGCGCTCGACGAGCGGGCTCTTGGCCAGTGCGAGGACGATGGGCGGGACGAGGAAGGCCTTCGTCGCGCGGTGCTCCTGCACGAGGCCGAGGTAGCCCTCGAGGTCGAAGCGTGGCACCGTCACCATGGTCGCGCCGTTGCGCAGGACGGCGTTCATGACCACGGTCAGGCCGTAGATGTGAAAGAGCGGCAGGACGCTGACGAGCGTGTCGTCGGCGGTGACCGGCTGCTGCGCCGTGGACTGCAGGATGTTCGCCACCAGGTTGCGGTGGGTGAGCATCACGCCCTTCGGCAGGCCCGTGGTCCCGCTCGAGTAGGGCAGCGCGACGACGTCGTCGGGGCCGCCGGGCGTGTCGCGCGCGCCGTCGCCCGGGTCGCCGTCGAGCAGCTCGTCGATGACGCCGACCTCCTCGACGCCCGCGCGGCTCGCCGCCTCGCGCGCGCGGTCGAGCGCATCCGGGCCGGCGAGCAGCGCCCGCGCCCCGGAGTGCTGCAGCTGGAAGGCCAGCTCGTCGACCGTGTAGATCGGGTTGATCGTCGTGCACACGGCGCCGAGGACGGCGACGGCGTGGAAGGCGATCACGTACTCGGGCGAGTTGGGCGCGTAGAGGGCGACGACGTCGCCCTGGCCGATGCCGCGGCGCGCGAGGACGCCGGCGCCCGTCGCGATGGCGTCGGCGGTCTGCGCGTGGCTGTAGGTCCGCCCCGTCGGCGCGTCGATCAGCGCGGGCTTGTCGCCGTATTCGGCCGAGTGCTCGAGCACGAACTCGGTGAGCGCGATCGAGGGTATGACGACGTCGGGGTACGGGCTCGTGAAGATCATGTGGGAGGCTCCCTACCCGCGATGGCTACCGATTTCTATCTGCTCGACGAACGCCTGACCGACGAGGAGCGCGCGATCCGCGATCGCCTGCGCGCCTTCTGCGATCGCGAGGTGACGCCCATCATCAACGATTACTGGGAGCGCGCGGAGTTCCCCTTCCCGCTCGTGCCCAGGATCGCCGAACTGGGCCTGGCCGGCGGCGTGATCGACGGCTACGGCTGTCCGGGGATGAGCGCGACCGCCGCGGGCCTCGTGAGCATGGAGTGGGCGCGGGCGGACGGCAGCATCGGCACCTTCTTCGGCGTGCACTCGAACCTCGCGATGCAGTCGATCCATCTGCTGGGCTCCGAGGAGCAGCGCGAGCGCTGGCTGCCGGCGATGGCGGCGCTCGAGGCGATCGGCGCGTTCGGCCTGACGGAGCCCGACCACGGCTCCGACGCCGTCGCGCTGGAGACCAGCGCGCGCCGCGACGGCGACGATTACATCCTCGACGGCGCCAAGAAGTGGATCGGCAACGCGTCCTTCGCGCACGTGACCATCATCTGGGCGCGCGGCGAGGACGGTCACGTCGGCGGCTACCTGGTCGAGAAGGGCACGCCGGGCTTCCACACCGAGGTCATCACCGGCAAGACGTCGCTGCGAGCCGTGTGGCAGGCCGAGATCGAGCTCGACGGGGTGCGCGTCCCGGCCGAGAACCGCCTGCCCGGCTGCCGGACGTTCCGCGACGTGGCTCGCGTGCTGACCCTCACGCGCTACACCGTGGCCTGGCGCGCGCTCGGCGTGGCGCTCGCCGCCTACGAGGCGGCGCTGGCCTACGCCAAGGAGCGCGAGCAGTTCGGCCGGCCGCTGGCCTCCTTCCAGCTCGTGCAGGACAAGCTCAGCCGCATGCTCGGCGAGATCACCGCCATGCAGCTGCTGTGCCTGCGCCTCTCAGAGCTGGCCGGCGACGAGCGGCTGACCGCCGGCATGGCGTCGCTGGCCAAGATGAACCACGCGGCGAAGGCGCGCGCGATCGTCGCCGACGCGCGCGACATCCTCGGCGGCAACGGGATCCTCCTCGAGCACCACGTCGCCCGCCACCACGCCGACATGGAGGCGGTCTTCACCTTCGAGGGCACGGACAGCATCCAGTCGCTCATCGTCGGGCGCGAGATCACCGGGCTGCAGGCCATCGCGCCCTCGCGGGACGAGGGCTGAATGGCCGACACCGGCGACCTCGACCTCGTCGCCGCCTCACTGCGGGCCGACGCGGGCGACCTCGAGGCCTTCGTGGAGGCGCTCGCCGTCAAGCTCGAGGCGGCGCTGCCCGACCAGGTCGAGGTGGAGCGGCGCGGCGGCCGTCTCGGTGGACGCAAGCGCGTGCGCCGCATCGAGGTGACCCTGGGCGACCAGCGCTACGAGGCCGAGCCCGATCGCGGACGTGTGACCTGCCGCCGGCGCTCGGTCGTGCGCGGAATCGCGCTGAAGACCCAGGAGCTCGACCTCGACGCCTGGATCGCCGCCCTCTCGCAAGAGCTCGTCGAGGAGGCGGACCGCAGCGAGCGCGGGCGCCGAGCGCTCGCGCGTCTTCTGGAGGGCTGATGGCGCGGCCCTTCAGCTCCGCGCTCAGCGTGGCCGAGGCCTTCGTGGTCCGCGAAGCCGGCTTCACGCCGATCGCGCAGGTGATGGGCAGCTGCTTCTACCAGGTGGGCTGGCAGTCGATGCCGTGGGGGCAGCTCGGGTGGACGGGGTCGCTGCGCGAGGGCGACACGTTCGAGCTCGAGACGCAGACCGCGGCGTGGAACGACGCGCGCGCGCTCGCCCTCAGCCGCATGCGCGACGAGGCGGTCGCCGCAGGGGCCGACGCGGTCGTCGGCATGCGCCTGAAGCGCGGCGGCTACGACTGGGCCGCCGGGCTGGTCGAGTTCGTGGCGATCGGTACCGCGGTGCGCTCCGAGCGCTACGAGATCGAGGACGCGCCGGTGCTCTCGCACCTCTCCGGCCAGGACTTCGCCAAGCTCGTGCGCCACGGCTTCTGGCCCGTCGGGCTCGTGGCGGGCTCGACGGTCGCCTACGTGGTCGCCGGCTACGGGCAGCAGGCACGCTCGTCGGGGCTCTTCTCCGGGCGCCAGAACCAGGAGCTGCCCGACTACACGCGCGGCATGTACGACGCTCGCGCTCTGGTCATGGAGCGCGTCACCCGCGAGGCGCACCGGCTGCACGCCCACGGGGTCGTCGGGGTCACGATCGAACGCAGCGAGCAGACGCGCGACCGCGACGCCGGTGGGATGACCTACCGCGACGTGATCATCGAGATGCATGTGCTCGGCACCGCGATCGTCGAGGTGCGCCACGACGCGTCGCCGCCCGCGACGTACCTGGCCCTACCACTGGATCGGGAGGTCCCATGAGCGACGAGCAGGAGCCCTACGACCCCACCTCGATGGCCGGCGTGCCCGAGCACGGGCGCGAGCGCCTGGAGCGGATGCGCGATCGCTCGCTCTTCACCAGCGACCTCTCGGTCAACGAGTTCCTGCTCGTGCGGGCCGCCGGCTTCGAGCCGCTGGGGCTCGTCGTGGGCACCTCGATCTACCACATCGGCTTTCAGATGGGGGCATGGAGCCGCAACCAGGAGATGGACGTCCTCACCCAGGCGATGTACCACGCGCGCGAGCTCGCGATGACGCGCATGGAGGAGGAGGCCGACCAGCTCGGCGCCGACGGGATCGTGGCCGTCCGCCTCGAAGTCAGCCGCCGCGCCTGGGGCAACGACCTCGCCGAGTTCGTGGCCATCGGCACCGCCGTGCGCCACTCCGAGGGCAAGCTCCACCGCGCCCCCAACGGCCGGCCGTTCACCAGCGACCTCTCCGGCCAGGACTTCTACACGCTGCTGTCCGCCGGCTACCGGCCGGTGGGCATGGTCATGGGGACCTGCGTCTACCACGTCGCCCACCAGGGCCTGCGCACGTGGATGCGCCGCGTCGGTCGCAACGTGGAGATGCCCAACTTCACCCAGGCGCTCTATGACGCGCGCGAGCTGGCCATGGAGCGCATGCAGGCCGAGGCGGAGGCGCTGGAGGCCGAGGGCGTCGTCGGCGTCCAGCTCGTCGAGGGCAACCACGGCTGGAGCGCGCACGTCCTGGAGTACTTCTCGGTCGGCACCGCGGTGATCCCCACGAGCGACACGCACGAGATCCCGCCGCCGACGCTGACGCTCACGCTCAACGACTCGCGCCAGGATCCGGCTCACCGGCTTCTGAGCGACGCTCCGAGCCGGTGCGGCGGTGCAGCTCGCCCTCTCTCGGTGCGCAGTTGGCCCCGCAGTGCCGCCGGCCTGACACGGGAGCTCGGGTGGGCACGAACGACTCATCGAGGGGACGGAGTCAGTGGCGGCCGGAGCGTGCGCGGCTGCGCCCGAGCGCAGGTGCCGCGATCTGCGTCGGATTGCTACCGGTTTCCGGTAGCAATCCGACCCAGTTCGCGCACCGGCCCCGCCGCCCGTGACCGACCCACCCTCCCTCGATGCGCAGTTGGCTGCGCATCGCCGCCGGCCTGACGCGGGATCTCGGGTCAGATTCCGCGAACTGCATCGGATCGCCGTCGGATTCCGAGGCTAACCCGGCGCAGTTCGCGCAGGAGCCCCGCCGAACGAGCCCTACAAAACAGCATCACCGAGCGTCCGGGAACTACACCTACACCACCTGGCGCAGGTGGCGGAACGGCTTGCCGCCGCGCAGCTCGCGCACCACGCCGTCGACCATGCCGTCGCCCTCGTAGGTGCGCCCGTCGGTCACGGCGGCGATGAGGCCGCGCTTGCGCTGGATGAGGCGGGCCATGGTCTCGTCGATCGTGTCGGCGGCCAGCAGGTACCAGGCGGTGACCGCGTCGCGCTGGCCGATGCGGTGGCAGCGGTCCTCGGCCTGGTCGTGCATCGCCGGCGTCCACTCGAGCTCGAGGAAGGCGACGTTCGACGCGCGGGTGAGCGTGATGCCCTGGGCGGCGACGCGCGTGGCGCACACGATGAGCTGCGGGCCGTCGGGCTCCTGGAAGGCACGGACCGACGCGTCGCGGTCGGCGATCTTGTCGCGGCCGAGCAGGTGCAGCGCGTCTGGGAAACGGGTCATGACCGCCTCCTGGACCTCGATGTGGCGCGCGAAGACGACGAGCGGCTCGCCCGAGGCGAGGAAGTCGTGGATCCAGGCCAGCGCCGCGTGGAGCTTGCCGCGGGCGGCCAGGCGCTGCAGCGTGCCCAGCTGGGCCAGGCGCTCGGCACGCAGCGTCGCGGCGATCCGGGCGTTGAGCTCGCGCAGGTCCAGCGGCTGCTCGCGCAGCCAGGCGATGACGTCCTGCTCGGCGAGGCGGTACTCGCGCTCGTTGTCCAGCGCGACGGGAACGACGACCTGGCGCTTGGCGGGGAGCTGGGGCAGCACCTCGGACTTCAGCCGGCGCACGAAGCAGCGTCGGCGCAGGTGCCAGTGCAGGCGCTCCTCGGAGAGCTGGCCGCGGAACTGGCGCGCGAAGCGCGCGCCCGAGCCGAAGTCCTCCAGGCGGCCGATGACGCGCAGCTGGCTGATGAGCTCCTCGGCGTGGTTGAGCACGGGCGTGCCGGTCAGGGCGAGGCGCAGGCCGTTGGGGACGACGGTCTCGGCCAGCCGGCGCACCGCCTGGGTGCGCTTGGCCTGCGGGTTCTTGCACAGATGCGACTCGTCGACGATGAGCGCGCGCGGGCGCAGGCGGCCCAGCGCCTCGCGGTGCGCGGCGACCACCTCGTAGTTGAGGATCGTGATCTCCGCCGTCGGCGGCACCGCCATCCGTCCCTGGATGATCGCCACCGAGCGATGCGGCAGCCATTTGGCGGTCTCGCGCTCCCAGTTGAGCTTCAGCGAGGCGGGGCAGACGACGACGGCCGGGAAGGCGTCGTCGGCCTCGAGCGCCGCCAGCGCTTCCACGGTCTTGCCGAGGCCCTGCTCGTCGGCGATGAAGGCGCGCCGCGCGCGCAGCGCGTAGCGGACGCCCGCCCACTGGAAGGGCGCGAGCTCGCCGCCGAGGACGGCCGCGGTCTCGGCGATCGGCTCGCCGCTCGTGGCGCGCGAGGCGCGGATCTCGGTCAGCGCCTCGTCGTACTCGGCGCGCAGCTCGGCGAGCGTCTCCTTGGCCGACCCGTCGACGGTGACGTCGTGCAGGGCCAGGAAGGCGTCGAGGGCCTCGACGACCCACGGGTCGATGGGCAGCGTGTGGCCGGGGTGGCCGGCGCCGGGCAGCGCGTCGAAGGCGCCGGCGACGTCGGGATCCCAGAGCACGTCGAGGCGCAGGAAGGTCCCGTCGACGGTCTCGCTCACGGCCAGGCGCGCGGCGGGCGGATCCTCGCCGCGCTCGAGCGCCGCCAGACAGCGGCGCGCGCCGCCGTCCATGCGCGCCCCCGCGAGCTCGGCCAGCGCCTCGGCGCCGTGCACCGTGAACGGCACCAGCAGCGCGCCGTCCTCGCGCTCCACGGCGCCTTCCTGCAGCGCCTCGGGGACGGTTCCCGCCCGCGTCTTCAGGACCCACCAGCCGCGGCCGTCGTGGCGCGTGGTCGACACGCGCCCGACCCAGCGGCGCTCGATGGCCGCCAGCCAGGCGTCGACCTGGGCGCTCGTGGTCAGCTCGGGGAAGCGGTCGAGCACCTCGGCGACGTGCACCCCGGCCCAGTCGTCGACCGGGGCCCACCACTCGCGCTTGTCCCAGTCGAAGCGCCGCTGCGGGATGGCGCGCACGAC
Source organism: uncultured Actinomycetes bacterium (assembly GCA_963742125.1). GTDB lineage: Bacteria > Actinomycetota > Thermoleophilia > Solirubrobacterales > Solirubrobacteraceae > JAOPZW01. Next base: position 332,784 of record CAVUKO010000002.1, read on the forward strand.
CGCCACGATGTGCGGGTCGTAGGGGAAGGAGAGCACGACGATCATGTCTCCGTTCCCGCCCGAGCGAAGCTCGACGTTGGGGCGTTGCTCGACGAGCTCCATCTCGGTTCACGGTAGCGCCTGCTCGCGCTCACGCCGCGGCGCGCAGCACCCGCCAGCGTCCCGACCGGAGCACGGTGTCCGCGGTGACGCCTGCCGGCAGCGCCGGGCGCGGGCCGGCGAGCCGCGCCGGGGCTCGGAAGACGAGCGCCGGTGGCGCCCAATGGGGGTGGCGCTTCGACGACGCCCAGGTCGCCTGTACGCCCGAGAGCGGCACGTCGAGGTCCCATGCGAGCGTCGTCTGCAGCCAGGGGTTGATCGCCGGTCGCCCGGCCCGTAGCACCGCCGCGCGACCGCCGGCGCGATCCACGGCGCGGCGCAGCTCGTCGCGCTGGTCGGCCTGGCTGCGCGCGACGCTGAGCATGCGGGCGTCCTCGCGGGCGCGCACCAGCGCGGGCACGAGCGACACGGCCGCGATCGCGCACGCCACGGCGATGCGGGCCCGCCGCTCGCGCACGGCGTCCAGCAGCCACGCGAACCCAACGCCCGCCAGGACGCACAGCGCCGCCGCCGGCGCGGCGAGGTAGCGCCGCGTGCCGGTGAAGCCGACCTCGGCCATGATCGCCACCACGGCGATCCAGCCCAGCGCGAGCGCCGCGAGCGACAGCGCCGCCCGGTCGCGGCGCCGCGCGGCGGCCACGATCCCCACGGCCGCGAGGACAAGCGTCGGGACGATGACCGCGTCGGCCGCGCGCCGGACGACCTCCAGCGCTGGCACGCTGGCGTTCGCCGCACTCCCCTCGGTCGCCGACGTCGCCGTCGAGCTCGCGTGCAGCGGGTTGCCCGAGCCGATCCAGTCCAGGCCGAGCCACAGCGCGGGCGCCAGCACGACGGCTGCCACGGCGAGCGGGCGCAGAGCCGGCTCGCGGACCCAGACGTACGCGCCGTAGAGCCCCAGCAGGACCCACGCCTCGGGACGGATGAGCCCGGCGAGGCCGACGAGCACGAGCGCCCAGTCGCGGCGCTCCGCCATGTGGCGATCGACGGCGCCGAGCGTCAGCGCGATGAGCACGGGCTCGGCCGAGCCCAGCAGCGACGTGCGGTAGAGGTCGGCGCTCAGCGCCAGGCTGAGCGCGGCCACCGCGCCGGCCAGCGGCCCGGCAAGGCGGGCGCCGACCCGATAGGCGAGCACGAGCGACAGCACCGCGGCGGCGCGCATGAGCCCCATCCAGACGACGGGCGTCGCGCTGCCCAGGAGCGACAGCGGCGCCAGCGCCAGGACCGGCAGGGGCTTGAACGACGGCCCGGCCGTCGTCGCGAGGTCGAGGTGGGCGAGCTGGCGTCCCCAGACGGTCCACGCCCACGCGTCGTAGCCCAACGTGGCCGGCAGCGCCAACGACGCCGCGCCGGCCAGCGCGGCGACCCCGAACGCGGCCGGCCAGCCGCCGCGTGGCCCTGTCAAGCGGCGAAGTGCTCGTCGGCGGCGGACATGGCGCACGGGACGCTACCGGCGGATGGCGTACGCCCGAGGTGGCAAATCGGCCTCAGCTGGCAGCGTCGGTGCGGGCCTTCCGCGCCACCTTGACGCGGTCGGTCTTGTCGAGCACGAGCTTGCGCATCCGCACGTTCTTGGGCGTTGCCTCCACGCACTCGTTCTCACGCAGGAACTCGAGCGCCTGGTCGAGCGACAGCGTGCGGTGGGGGACGAGGCGCACGAGGACCTCCGCGGTGGAGGAGCGGACGTTCGTGAGCTGCTTCTCGCGCGTGGCGTTGACGTCGAGATCGTCGGAGCGCGCGTTCTCGCCGACGATCATGCCCTCGTAGACCTCGTCGCCGGGACCGACGAACAGGGTCCCGCGCTCCTGGAGGTTCATGAGCGCGAACTGCGCGGTGCGCCCGCGGCGGTCGGAGACCAGCGCGCCCGTCGGCCGGGTGCGCAGCTCGCCGGCCCACGGCTCCCAGCCGTCGAAGACGTGGTGCAGCAGGCCGGTGCCGCGCGTCTCGGTGAGGAACTCGGTGCGAAAGCCGATCAGGCCCCGGGCGGGGACGCGGTACTCCATGCGCACCCAGCCGGTGCCGTGGTTGACCATCTGCTCCAGGCGCCCCTTGCGCAGGGCCAGCAGCTGGGTCACGACGCCCACGTAGTCCTCGGGCACGTCGATGGCCAGGTGCTCGACCGGCTCGTGCAGGCGGCCGTCGATGTCGCGCGTGAGCACCTGCGGCTGGCCGACGGTCAGCTCGAAGCCCTCGCGGCGCATGAGCTCGACGAGGATCGCGAGCTGCAGCTCGCCGCGGCCCTGGACCTCCCACACCTCCGGGCGGTCGGTGTCGTACACGCGCAGCGACACGTTGCCGACCAGCTCGGTGTCCAGCCGCGAGCGGATCTGGCGGGCCGTGAGCTTGGTGCCGTCCTGGCCGGCGAGCGGCGACGTGTTGATGCCGATGGTGACCGACAGCGACGGCTCGTCGACGGTGATGACCGGCAGCGGGCGCGGATCGTCGGGATCGGCGAGCGTCTCGCCGATCGTCACCTCGGGGATGCCGGCGACGGCGATGATCTCGCCCGCCGACGCCTCTTGGGCCTCCACGCGGTCCAGCGCATCGGTGACGTAGAGCTCGGCCACCTGCGCGCGCTCGACGGTCCCGTCCGCGCGGCACCACGCGACCGGCTGCCCGCGCCGGATGGTGCCGTTGCGCACGCGGCACAGCGCGAGGCGCCCGAGGTAGGGCGAGGCGTCGAGGTTGGTGACGAGGGCCTGCAGCGGGTGGTCGGTGTCGTGCTCAGGCGCCGGGATGCGCTCGAGCAGCAGATCGAGGAGGGGGCCGAGGTCGGTGCCGGGCTCGCCCTCGGTCAGGGACGCCTGGCCGGCCCTGGCGTTGCAGTAGACGATGGGGAACTCGATCTGCTCCTCGGTCGCGTCGAGGTCGAGGAACAGCTGGTAGACCTCGTCGACGACGTCGGCGATGCGCGCGTCGGGCCGGTCGACCTTGTTGACGACGAGGATCACCGGCAGCTGTCCCTCCAGCGCCTTGCGCAGGACGAAGCGCGTCTGGGGCAGCGGCCCCTCGCTGGCGTCGACCAGCAGCAGCACGCCGTCGACCATCGTCAGCCCGCGCTCGACCTCGCCGCCGAAGTCGGAGTGGCCCGGCGTGTCGATGATGTTGAGCTTCACGCCCCGGTGGCGGACCGAGGTGTTCTTGGCCAGGATCGTGATGCCCTTCTCACGCTCGAGGTCCATCGAGTCCATCACGCGCTCGGCCACGTCCTCGTTGGCCCGGAAGGCGCCCGACTGCCACAGCATGGCGTCGACCAGCGTCGTCTTGCCGTGGTCGACGTGGGCCACGATCGCCACGTTGCGGATGTCATCGCGGAGCGCGCGCATCCAGCAGAAGCTAGCCCTCTCGCCGTACGGCGGGCCTCAGCCTCCGTCGGGAACGCCGACCCGCGCGACGTCGATGCGCCCCGGGGGCCGGGCGGCCTTGGGCTTGCCCGCGTCGGCCTCGGGCAGCGAGGGCTGGGGCGCGGGTAGGGTCACACTGCGCCAGTCGATGCCGGGCGGGGCCGTCGGCAGCATGGGGTCGGCGGCACGCACCGGCACGTCGGACTGGCAGGGCAGCACCTTCTCGATGTCGCCCGGCAGCGACGTGCGGAACTGGTTCTGGGCGAAGCACGAGCCCTTGGAGCTGCGCTGCCCGGCGCGCGGGGCCAGCGCGAGGTCTATGCCGTTGTCGCGCAGCACGTTGCCCTGCACGCTGTCCTCGGCCGCCGGCGCGTCGTCGGAGGCGGTCAGCAGGACACCGGCCCCCGGATGGCCCGTGATGCGGTTGCGAGCCAGCCCGTCGCGGCGCCCGCCACGCACGAGCACGCCGACCCCGAAGTTGTCGCCGTGCCCGGGCGCAGACTCGTTGGCGTTGTCGGCGATGACGTTGCCGACGATGGTCGTGTCCTGCTGGTGGAAGGGCTCCTCCTTGCCCGCCGAGAGGAGCAGCACGCCGACGCGGTTGTCGCGGAAGAACGAGCGTGCGACGACGACGTTGCCGCCGGAGTCCGCGCCCTCGAAGCCGGCCATGCCGCGCTCGGCCACGCTGTCGGTGACCAGCGAGTCGCACGGCCGGCAGTCGCCGATGCGCAGGCCCGCGGCGCCGTGTCCCGAGGCCCATACGTGGTCGATCGTGCCGCCGCGCGCGCCGAGCGCGTCGATCCCGTGCAGCCCGTTGCTGGCCGCGGTGACGTAGCTCGCGCGCCACCCGTTGAGCTGCTTGGGCTCCCCCTTGGCCGGGGTGAAGAGGACCGCGTCGGACGCGAAGCCGCGGACGGTGAGGTTCTCGACGGCGACCCCGTCGGCGTGGACGGTGATGCCGTTGAAGCGCTTGCCGTTGCCGCCGTCGAGGACGACGCGGTTGCGATCGGTGCCGCGCAGGACCACGTCGCGCTTGGCCGGGCCGAGGACGACCTGCTCGCGGTAGGTGCCGGGGCCGATCCGCACGAGGTCGCCGGGCTGCGCGGCGTCGACCGCGGCCTGGATGCTGGGGTACTCCTCCGGGACGTCGCGGGTCGTCCAACTCGCGCTCCCGCCGCAGCCGGCCAGTGCGATCGCGAGCAGCAGTGCGCCGCAACCGGCGAAGGCTGCGCGGATCACGTGGGCGCCCCATGGGGACGGTTGGGTGCGGCGCGCGGGATGTTGGAGAGGGATTGGGTCGACGGCTGAGCTCGACCGATCATCTCATTCCAAGGCATTCGGCCGGTGGTGTTCTTCCTCCGCTGTCCCTCGCCTGACTTGGGTGAGCGGGAGGGCGCCAGTGGGAATGACGCCGCCATGCTCCGTCTCGATGCCAGTGCACTCGACTACGCGATCCTGGCGCTCTACTTCCTGGTGGTTCTAGGAATCGGCGTGGTCGCCCGGATGTCGGTCAAGACCGACATCGACTTCTTCCTCTCCGGGCGGTCGCTTCCCGCCTGGATCACCGGCCTGGCCTTCGTCGCCGCCAATCTCGGCGCGCTGGAGATCCTCGGCATGGCGGCCAACGGCGCTCAATACGGCGTGGCCACCGTGCACTTCTACTGGATCGGCGCGGTGCCGGCGATGGTCTTCCTGGGCATCGTGATGATGCCCTTCTACTACGGCGCCAAGGTCCGCTCGGTCCCCGAGTACCTGCGCCTGCGCTTCAACGAGCCGACGCACGCGTTGAACGCGATGACCTTCGCCGTGGCCACGGTGCTCATCGCCGGCGTCAACCTCTTCGCGCTCGCGCTCATCGTGCACCTGCTGCTCGGGTGGTCGATCTCGACCGCGATCATCGTTGCCGCGGTCGTCGTCATGGCCTACATCACGCTCGGCGGGCTGACGTCGGCGATCTACAACGAGGTCCTTCAGTTCTTCATCATCGTCGCCTCGCTGCTGCCGCTGACGCTCGTCGCGCTGCACGACATGGGCGGGTGGGGTGGCCTCAAGGACAAGGTCGAGGGATCGGCGCTGAAGGAGGGCGGCCTGCACGCGTGGCAGGGCATCGGGGTCGGCAACGTCACCAACCCGATCGACGCCAACTGGATCGCCATCGTGTTCGGCCTGGGCTTCGTGCTCAGCTTCGGCTACTGGACGACGAACTTCGCCGAGGTCCAGCGTGCCCTGTCGGCCAAGAACCTGTCGGCCGCGCGGCGCACGCCGCTGATCGGCGCCTATCCGAAGATCCTCATCCCGGCGCTGACGATCATTCCCGGCCTCGTCGCCCTCGTCTCGGTCAAGGGCCTGGGCGGCAGCAACGAGGACCTGCAGTACAACAACGCCATCCCGCTGCTCATGGGCACGTACCTGCCGGAGGGCATGCTGGGGCTCGCGGTGACGGGCCTGCTGGCCGCCTTCATGGCCGGCGTGGCAGCCAACGTGACGTCGTTCAACACGGTGTTCACGTACGACCTCTGGCAGTCCTACGTGCGCAAGGACCGCGACGAGGCCTACTACCTGCGCGTCGGGCGGTTCGCGACGGTCGGTGGCCTGCTCATCTCCGTGGCCACGGCGTTCATCGCCAAGGGCTACGACAACATCATGAACTACGTCCAGCTCTTGTTCAGCTACTTCAACGCGCCGCTCTTCGCCACCTTCATCATCGCGATGTTCTGGAAGCGCACGACGCCGTGGGCGGGCTTCTGGGGGCTGGTCGCCGGGTTCTTCGGAGCGTTCATCACGCACGAGCTCTACTCGTGGGGCACGATCGACCTCGGCTCGCAGCTGGCGGCGAGCTTCTGGGGCGCGATCATCGCCTTCATCGCCGACGCAGTCGTGACGGTCGGCGTGTCGCTGGTCACCGCACCCAAACCCGACGAGGAGCTGCGCGGGCTCGTCTGGGGCCTGACGCGCAAGGAGGAGGAGCCCGAGGAGCACGACCCGGCCGACGACGCCTGGTACCGCTCGGTGTGGCTGCTGGGCGGCGTGGCGCTCGGCCTCGTCGTGATCCTGAACATCATCTTCATCTAGGAGCGCAGTCATGACCGAGCAAGAGCAGCCGTTCACAGGACCGACCACTCCGTCCACCGGTGCCGACTACGAGGAGGAGATGCGGGCGGCGCGAATCGCCAACCGCTTCGACATCCGTCGCATCATCGGGGGTCTCTTCGTCGTCTATGGCGTGACCCTCACGATCGTCGGCATCGTCGGCAGCGACGAGGTCAAGAACAAGGCGGCGGGCATCAACGTCAACCTCTGGACGGGGCTGGCCATGCTCGTCGTCGGCGGGCTGATGATCTTCTGGGCGCTCGCCCGCCCGGTGGCGACGGAGCCCGCGAGACCGACATAGAGTGCGCCCATGACCACGCGCGTCGGACTGATCACCGCGATGCTGGCACTCGCCGCGGCGGTACCGGCGCATGCCGCAGGCGGAGCGGGCTTCGGCTCGCCGGGGCTCGGCGACCCGTTCTTCAAGCTCGCCGGCAACGGCGGCTACGACGTCGCCCACTACGGCCTCACGCTCGACTACGAGCACGCGACCGGCCGGCTCGACGGGACCGCCGTCATCTCCGCGCGCGCCACGCAGTCGCTCGCACGCTTCGATCTGGACCTGCGCGGCTTCCGCGTCGGCCAGCTCCTCGTCGACGGCCGTCCGGCCGGTTACCGGCGCGCCGGCCAGGAGCTGATCGTCACGCCGCGCCAGGCGTTGCGCGCGGGCAGCGACTTCACGGTGCTCGTGCGCTATGCCGGCGTGCCTGAGGTGATCATCGACCCCGACGATTCGATCGAGGGCTGGGTCCCGACCGCCGACGGCGCCTTCGTCGTCGGCGAGCCCCAGGGCGCGCCCGGCTGGTTCCCGGCCAACGACAACCCGCGGGACAAGGCGACCTTCGACATGGCCATCACCGTGCCCGACGGCATCACGGCGATGGGCAACGGCGTGCTCGCCGGGCGCAGCTCGCGTCACGGGCGCACGACCTGGGTGTGGCACGAGGACGACCCGATGGCCACCTACCTGGCGACGGCGACCAACGGGATCTTCAACCTCACGCAGACGCGGGCCGGCGCGATCCCGGTCTACCTCGCCGTCGATCCGTCGCAGGCCGCGGACGCCGATCCGATCGTGGCCGAGGTGCCCGACATCGTGCGCTTCTTCAGCGCGTTGTACGGGCCGTATCCCTTCAACGCCGCGGGCGCGATCGTCGACGACGCGCCCGACGTCGGCTACGCGCTGGAGAGCCAGACCAAGCCGAACTTCGACAGCGCGCCCGACGAGACGACGCTCGTCCACGAGCTCGCCCACCAGTGGTTCGGCGACGCGGTCACGCTGCGCCAGTGGCCCGACATCTGGCTGCACGAGGGCTTCGCGGAATGGTCGGAGTGGATCTGGGCCGAGCACCACGGTGGCCCCACCGCCCAGGAGAGCTTCAACGAGGTCTTCAACGACGAGGCCAACGCCGACGTCATCTGGGACCCGCCGCCCGGCAGGGTGCCGTCCGCCGCCGAGCTGTTCAGCGACTCGGTCTATGACCGCGGCGCGATGACCCTGCAGGCGCTGCGCGTCGAGGTCGGCGACGCGACGTTCTTCCGCATCCTGCGCGACTGGTTCGCTCAGCACCGCAACGGCAATGTCACCACGGCGCAGTTCATCGACCTCGCCGAGCGCGACTCGCACCGCAACCTGGGCCGGTTCTTCTACATCTGGCTCTACCGCGACGGGAGGGTCGGCACCGCCGATCCGTCCGCCACGCAGCGCCCGGCGGCCCTTGCGAGTCGTCCCCACCACCGTCGCTGATCGTCCGCGCAACGCTGGTGGCGCCGCGCGGCGCTTACAGCATCATCGAGGGGAGGGAGTGTGCCCGGGCGCCGGGTGCGTGCGGTCGTCCCCTCGCGAACTGCGTGGGATTACCCTCGGTTTCCGACGGTAACTCGACGCAGTTCGGGCACCAGCGCCATCGGGAGTCGCGGGCGGCGGGACACCCTTCCCTCGATGATGCCGTTCAGCGCCCGGCCAACGCCCCCGCCGCCCCCGCCAACCACGACGGCTTCCCCGTGCGGTCCTCGATCGCGTCGGCGGTCCGGAACGCCCCGTAGACCGTCTGGACCGCCAGCCAGCGCAGCGGCTCGGGCTCCCAGTCGCGGGCGTGGTGGCCGACCCACGGCAGGCGTGCGAGCTCGGTGTCGCGGTCGAGGATGAGGTCGCGCAGGGTGCGCGCGGCCAGGTTGGCGGCCGCGACGCCCTCGCCGGCGTAGCCGCCCGCCCAGCACAGGCCGCTCTCGCGATCGCAGTGCACCGCGGCGGCCCAGTCGCGCGCGACGCCGAAGACGCCCGTCCAGGCGCCGTCGAGGCGCACGTCGCGCAGCATCGGGAACAGTCGGATGAGGCGCGCGCGCAGCTGGCGGACGGTCGCGTCGGGGATCTCACCGCCGCGGTCGGTGCCCGAGCCGAAGCGGTAGGGGCGCCCGCGCCCCCCGATGGCGATGCGCCCGTCGGCCGTCCGTTGCGCGTAGATGTAGGCGTGGGCGGCGTCGTCGAGGGTCTCGCAGCCCTCCCAGCCGATCTGCGCCCAGGTGTCGGCGTCGAGGGGCTCGGTGACGATCATCGAGCTCGACAGCGGCAGCAGCGTCCGCTGCAGGCCGGGCAGGGCGGCGGTGTAGCCCTCGGTGGCGCGCACGACCCAGCGCGCGCGCACCGTGCCGTGCGGCGTGCGCACGCTCCCTGGCGCGATGTCGAGCGCCGGCGTGTGCTCGTGGAGCGTCGCGCCGTGGCGCTCGATGGCGGCCGCCAGACCACGCGCGAGCTTGGCCGGCTGCACGCGCGCGCAGTCCGGCGCGAAGCGCGCGCCGCGCAGCCCCGCGACGCGCACGCGGGCGGCGGCCTCCTGCACGTCGAGCAGCTCGCCGCGCGGCGCGACGCGCAGGCGCGCGAGCTGGGGCCCCGTCTGGGCGACGGTGAGCGAGCCGCCCTTGACGAAGTCGCAGTCGATGCCCTCGCGCGCGCAGGCCGCGCCGACCTCGTCGACGGTCTCCCGGGCGGCGCGCTCGAGGGCCGCGATCGCGGCCTCGCCCGCCGCGGCGCGCTGGCCGGAGCCGGTCGAGACCTCGCCCAGCACCCAGCCGCCGTTGCGCCCCGAGGCGCCGAAGCCGGCGACCTCGCGCTCCAGGACGACGACGGCGAGCGACGGGTCGGCGCGCAGCAGCTCGTAGGCGGTCCACAGGCCCGTGTAGCCCGCGCCCACGATGCAGACGTCGGCCTCGCGGTCGCCGTCGAGGCTGGGGCGGGGAGCGGGAAGGCCGCCGAGGTCAGCCCACCACCACGACGGAGCATCGGTCACCCGGCCAATCCTGACACGTGGCTGACGCGCACCGGGCTACAGTCGTCCATGTGTCTCTCACGTACGTCTTTCTCATCTGCACGGTCGTCCCGCTGCTCTTCGGCCTGTGGGCCCAGTTCAAGGTCAAGAGCACCTTCAAGCGCTACAGCCAGGTGGCCACGGCCAGTGGCATGACCGGCGCGCAGGCGGCGGAGGCGGTGCTGCGCAACTCGAGCGTGACCGGCGTCGGGATCCGTCCCGTGGCCGGGCAGCTGAGCGACCACTACGACCCGCGCTCGAAGACGCTGAACCTCAGCGAGGACGTCGGCGGGGCCGCGACGGTCGCCGCGCTCGGCGTGGCCGCCCACGAGGCGGGTCACGCGGTTCAGGACGCTCGCGGTTACAAGCCCATGCAGATCCGCTCGACCCTCGTACCCGCGGCCTCGTTCGGCTCGCAGGTCTGGATCTTCCCGGCCTTCCTGGGCCTCATCCTGGGGTCGACCGGCCTCGTCAACGTCGGCCTGGTCCTCTTCCTCGCGGTGGTGCTCTTCCAGCTCGTGACCCTGCCGGTCGAGTTCGACGCCTCGCATCGCGCCATCGTGGCCCTCGAGGGCGGCGGCCTGCTGGGCGCGGAGGAGCTCTCCGGGGCACGCAAGGTGCTGCAGGCCGCGGCCCTGACCTACATCGCCGCGCTCGCCGCTTCGATCGGCCAGCTCATCTACTTCTTCATCGCCTCGCGGCGGTAATGAACCGCCCGTTCGGCGGACAGTAGAAGCGTGTTCCTTTTCGATAAGTCAAAGACCAAGCAGGTTGCCGCCGAGGACGCTCTCCGCGGCCGCGACCAGGCCATTTCCGTCCCCGAGCGCCACGAGGTGCTCGGCAACCCGCTGACGCCCCCGTGGCCCGAGGGCTTCCAGCAGATCGTCGTCGGCATGGGCTGCTTCTGGGGCGCCGAGCGCGTCTTCTGGCAGGCCGACGGCGTGTGGACCACAGCGGTCGGCTACGCCGGCGGCCACACGCCCAACCCCACCTACGATGAGGTCTGCTCGGCCCGCACCGGCCACACCGAGGCCGTGCTCGTCGTGTTCGACCCCTCGAAGACCAGCTACGAGGAGATGTTCAAGCTGTTCTGGGAGGGCCACGACCCGACGCAGGGCATGCGCCAGGGCAACGACGTGGGCACCCAGTACCGCTCCGCGATCCTCTACAGCTCCGAGGCCGAGCGCGAGGCCGCCGAGCGCACGCGCGACGCGTTCGCCGAGCGCCTGGCCGCCGCCGGCTTCGGCGAGATCACGACCGAGATCGCGCCCCTCGGCGAGTTCTACTACGCCGAGGACTACCACCAGCAGTACCTGGCGAAGGTCCCCCACGGCTACTGCGGCCTGGGCGGGACCGGCGTGAGCTGCCCGATCGGGCTCGGCGCGCCGGCTCCTAGCTCGGCGCCAGTGTCATAGCCGCGTAGGACTGCCCGGGCGTGTTGCGACACGCAAAGCGCCCGGGCGACGCGGACCACAGCAGCGTCAGGCAGCGGCCGATCCCGCGCTGCGCACGCCGGTCTCGCGAGCGCAGACATTGTATGACGATCCTGCGATAATCTCGCCGCCGACATGCCCGACGACGCCAGCCTCGACGGCGCAGTCGCCATCGTCACCGGCGCCGCCGGCGGCATCGGCGGCGAGGTCGTCGCCCAGCTCCGTGCCGCCGGCGCGAACGTGGTCGCCGAGGACATCGATCCCGCCGTCGAGCGGCTCGCCGATGACCGGATCGCCGCCCTGTGCGCGGACGCCGCCGACGCGGACACCGCCCGCCGGGCCGTCGACCTCGCCCTGACCCGCTTCGGGGGCCTCGACGTCGTTGTCAACAACGCCGGGCGCTTCCTGCTGAAGGCGATCGTCGACACGACGGACGAGGAGTGGGATGGGCTGATGACCACCAACGTGCGCAGCGTCTTCGTCCACTGCCGGGAGGCGCTGCCGCACCTGATCGAGCGCGGCGGTGGCGCGATCGTCAACGTCTCGTCGATCTCGGGCGTCGTCGGGCTTCCGGCGCAGGGTGCCTATTGCGCGACGAAGGGCGCGATCGCCCAGATCACACGGCAGCTGGCGATCGAGCACGCCGCCGACGGCGTGCGCGTCAACGCCATCGCCCCCGGCGCGGTCGACACCGCGTTCGTCGACGCCGCCCTGGCCGGGGTGCCGGACGTGCGCGCCGCGCGCGCGGACATCGGCGCGTCGCACCCGCTCGGGCGCATGGCGTCGCCGCGCGAGATCGCCCGCATCATGGTCTTCCTGGCCTCGCCCGCGTCGAGCTTCATGACCGGCGCCGTGGTCATGGCCGACGGTGGGTACACGGCGCGGTGACCTCCGTCGCGATCACCCCCGACGAGATCGTCGCCCGGGCGGCGGCCATCGCCCCCACGCTGGTCGCCCGCCAGGCCGAGACCGAGGAGCGCACGTGCTACGCGCCCGACACCCACGAGCAGTTCCGCGAAGCGGGCTTCTATCGCATGCTCGTCCCGCGCCGCTACGGGGGCCACGAGCTCGACGTGCCGACCTTCGTCCGGGTCATCGCCCACCTCGCCCGCGGCTGTCCGTCGACGGCGTGGCAGGTCTGCCTGCCCACGGCGCACGCGCTGCTCGTCGCCGCCTGGTTCGACGAGCGCGCCCAGGACGAGCTCTTCGTCGATCCCGACTTCCTGTGCCCGTCGGTGGCCGCTCCGGTCGGCACCGCGCGCCCGACGGGCGACGGGTTCCTGGAGCTCACGGGCACCCACCGCTATTGCTCGGGCGCGCCGTACGCCACGCATTACCTCGGCCAGACGCTCCCGGCCGCCGGCGGCCCGCCCATGCTCTTCGTCGCCCCGCGCAGCGAGTGGACGATGCTCGACGACTGGGGCCACACGCTCGGCCTGAAGGGCAGCGGCTCGAACAGCCTCGTCGTCGACGGGGGCCGCATCCCCGACTACTTCGCGCTGCCCGACACGCAGATGCTGCACGTCGACAACTCGGGCGGCACGCCCGGCCAGCGCCTGCACGGCAACCCGATGTACCTCGGCCGCGCGCTGAGCTTCTTCGGCCTGGAGTTCATCGCGCTCGCCGTCGGCATGGTCAAGGGCGCCCTCGACGAGTACGCCGAGCTCATCTCGACGCGCACGACGCACCGCCCGCCGATCGTCCTGCGCTCGCACGATCCCGACTACCAGCGCTGGTACGGCCACGCGCGCGCGAAGGTCGACACGGCGGAGGCGGCGATGTTCAGCGCCGCCGACCAGTGGATGGAGGCGTGCCGGCGCCAGGTCGAGGACGGCGTGCCGTTCGACGTCGAGGAGGACCTGCGGATCCAGTCGATCACGCGCGAGTCCGTGCGCCTGTGCTGGGACGGGCTGCAGGAGTACGTCTTCCGCACGGCGGGCTCGAGCGCGGCCCACGACGGTGAGCGGATCCAGCGCATCTGGCGCGACATGTCGATGGTCTGGGGCCACCTCGCGAGCGTGATCGGCGACTGGGCCGCGCGTGGCATGGCGACCGAGCACTTCGGCCTCGACCCCGAGGGCGCAGGCCCCCGCAAGGTCTGAAACCCGCTGTACGCTGGTCATAGAAGTGGCCAAGAAGGCGACCAACAGCCTCGAGGGCGTCGAGGGCCTCGCGGTGCAGGTCAACCGCGTGGCGGCCCCGGTGCGCGAGCAGGTCTTCGACCAGCTGCGCCAGGCGATCGTGGAGATGCGCCTCAAGCCCGAGCAGCGCCTCGTCGAGCGCGAGCTGATCGAGCAGACCGGCGTCTCGCGCACGACGATCCGTGAGGTGCTGCGCCAGCTGGCGGCCGAGGGCCTGGTCACCACCATCCCGCACAAGGGCACCGTCGTCGCCTCGCCGTCCGTCGAGCGCGCCGCCGAGCTCTACGAGGTCCGCGCCGTGCTGGAGGGCATGGCCGCCCGGCAGTTCGCCGAGCGCGCGACCGACGTGCACCTGCGCGCGCTGCGCCGCGCCTTCGAGGGGATCGAGCGCCGCGCGAAGTCCGGCCGGCCCAACAGCCAGGCGATGCTCGAGGCCAAGCGCCACTTCTACGACGCCCTGTTCGAGGGGGCGGCCAACGGCACCATCCAGAGCCTGGTCGAGAGCCTGCAGGCGCGCGTGACCGTGCTGCGGGCGGCGTCGCTCAGCCAGCCCGGTCGCGCGGCACGGACCGTCGAGGAGGTCCGCGCGATCGTCGAGGCGCTCGAGCGGCGCGACGGCGACGCCGCCGCGGCCGCCTGCGTGCACCACGTCAACGAGGCGGCGCGAACGGTCTTCGAGGCGATGGCCGCCGCCGAGGCGGCGGAGGCCTAGGCGGGCGCGCCGTCGCGCTCGGCGGCCAGCTCGTCGAGGACGGCCTGAGCCTCGCGGAAGGACTCCAGGCCGGCGGGCGCGCCGCAGTAGACGGTGGCCTGCAGCAGCGTCTCGCGGATCTCGTCGGTCGTGCAGCCGTTGTTGACGGCACCGCGCACGTGCGCGCGGAACTCGTGCATGCGCCCGAGCGCGGTGAGCATCCCCAGGTTGATCAGGCTGCGCGTGCGGCGATCGAGGCCGGGGCGCGTCCACACGGCGCCCCAGCAGTACTCGGTCACGAACTCCTGGGCGACGGACGTGAACTCCGTCGCGCTGTTCAGCGAGCGATCGACGTGCTCGTCGCCGAGCACCTCGCGGCGGGTGGCCAGGCCGCGCTCGTAGCCTCCGTCGGCGGTCATCGCTGCATCCCCGCGGGCACGACGCCCAGGCGCAGCTGCGCGAGCTGGCGGACGAGCGGGTCGCGCATCATCGTGTTGCGGTGGCCGGCCGCCATCGCCAGGTCCCGGTACACGCGCTCGAAGCGCTGCCCGTTCTTCGCGGCGCTGGAGCCGATCGTCCGGTAGAGGTTGGTCTCGACCGCCTGCCAGGCCTGGATGATCGCCTCGCGGGCGATGGTCGACAGGTAGAGGTCGTCCTCCCACGTGTACGTCCGCTCGCCCGCGGCCTGCAGGCGGCAGTACTCCATGTGGCGGTCGGCGCAGTTCATGACCGCGGCCTCGGCAGTGCCGATCTGCGCCGCTGCGAGCCCGTACCAGCGCTGGAAGTCGGGGTCCTCGGTGCGCTTGATCATCGGCGGCAGCGGCGTGAGCTTGTTGCGCATCCAGTTCTCGTACTCGTCGAGCGCGTTGTAGGCGCCGCCGATGACGAGGCCGGCGACCGACATCGTGAACACGCACAGGGCGCGGCCGCAGTACAGCGGGTTGCCGTGCAGCTCGAGCCCCGGGGTGCCGTTGCTCGGGTCGACGTCGATCATGCTCGTGTCCTCGAGCGCCAGGTGCGACCCGATCCGGCCCTTCTCGAAGCGGATGCTGTGCGAGCCGCTGCCCCGCAGCCCGAGCTGGTCGCCCCAGTCGTTGAGCATCTCCCACTCGCTCTCGGGGGCGATGAAGAGCATCATCCGAGGCTCGCCGGACTGCTGCTGGCCGGGCATGATCGCCTGGCCCATGTACCAGTTGGAGTACGGGATCCCCGAGCAGTAGCCGATGGTGCCGTTGATCTCCCAGCCGCCGTCGACCGGGGTCGCGGTCACCGTGGGCGCGGCCACCGACGCGGCGCGGAAGTTGCCGTCGCCCAGCGCCTGCGCCTGCGCCTCCTCTCCGAACCACGACGCGACCTGCAGCGCGTGGTTGCTGGCCAGGCCCACGCACCACGCGGTGGACATGTCGCCACGTGCAAGCTCGAGCTGGAGGCGCGTCATCGTCCTGACGTCGAACTCGTGGCCCCCGTAACGGCGCGGAACGTAGGTGCGGTAGAAGCCGGCGTCGAGGAACTTCTGGTGCATCTCCTCGGAGTAGAACGCCCGCGCCTCGGCGTCGGCCTGGTGCTCGATGAGCTCCGGCCGCAGGGCGATCGCGCGCGCGATCAGCTCCTCGGGCGTCAGATCCGGCTCGGGCGGGGTCGTGGTAGCGGCGTCCGTTGGAGCAGTCGACATTGTCGGACAATCATACGCGGATGACCGCGGTGATCAGCTCGCGACGCAACGCCGCCCCGAGCGCCTCGTTGACCTCCTCGAGCGCGAAACGGCGGCTGAGCAGGGGCTCGGCGTCGAGCAGCCCGGCCTCCAGCATCCGCGCGAAGCGCGGGATGTCGCGACGGATGTGCGCGCCGCCGTACTGACAGCTCTGGATGCGCTTGCCACCGACGGCGAAGTCGACCGCCGGGAGCGTGACGGTGGACGACAGCGTCTCCCAGCCCGCCGGGACCATCGTCCCCGCGGGGCGCGTCATCGCGAGCGCCTGTGCCATCGCCTCGGGCGGGCCGGCCGCCTCGAGCGCGTAGTCGGCGCCGCGCCCGCCGGTGAGCGCCTTGACCGCCGCGACCGGATCGCCGTTGGCGGGGTCGAGCGCGTGCGTGGCGCCGACCGCGCGCGCCAGTTCCCGGCGCTCGGCGCGCGGCTCCACGGCCACGATCGTCGTCGCGCCCGCCACCCGCGCCCCCTGGATCATCCACAGGCCCAGCGCGCCACAGCCGACGACCGCGACCGACGAGCCGGCCTGCACCTCCGCGAGGTTGAGGACCGCACCCACGCCCGCGGTGACCCCGCAGCCCAGCAGGGACAGGTGCTCATCGGAGAGGTCGGTGTCGACGGCCACCACGCCGCTGTCGCGCAGCACCATGCGCTCGGCGAAGGCCCCGACGCCACCGTCGGCGTGCACGGGCTGCCCGCCCGCGCGCGTGGCCACCACGCGCGGCGGGAGGATGCCGCCGAGCATCTCGGCGCACTGGTCGGGCCGATCGCGGATGCACCAGAAGCACTCGCCGCACTCCGGCGTGCCGGCGACGACGACGCGGTCGCCGGCGCGCACGCGCTCGACGTGCGCCCCGACCTCCTCGACGATGCCCGCCGCCGCGTGGCCGAGGATCGTCGGCGGGGCCGCGGCCACGTCGCCGCGCGCGCTGAGCGCGTCGGTGATGCAGACGTCGACCGCCGCGATGCGCACGACGACCTCGTGCGCGCCGGGCGCGCGCAGCTCGACCTCCTCGATCACCAGCGGCCGCCCGATCGCCTCCAGGATTGCAGCGCGCATCGTCATACGATATGACGAACATTCATGGCCAAGCTCGACGGCAGGGTCGCACTCGTGACGGGAGGCGCGCGCGGGATGGGGGAGGCGCACGCACGCGCGCTGGCGTCCGAGGGAGCCCGCGTCGTCATCGGCGATGTGCTCCAGGACGAGGGCGCCGCCGTCGCCGACGACTTGGGCGACGACGGGCGCTTCGCCGCGCTCGACGTCACCGACGAAGGCTCGTGGCGCGAGGCGGTGAGGTTCGCCGAAGAGACGTTCGGGCCGATCTCGGTCCTCGTCAACAACGCCGGCGTGCTGGCCGTCGCGCCGATCGCCGAGCTCGCGATCGAGGAATGGCGCCGCGTGATCGACACCAACCTCACCGGCGCGTTCCTCGGGATGAAGGCCGTGCACCCGTCGATGCGGCGCGCCGGCGGCGGGGCGATCGTCAACGTCAGCTCGATGGCCGCGTGCATCGCGGTCGCGCCGGCCTCGGCCTACACCGCCTCGAAATCGGGGCTGCGCGGCCTGACCAAGGCGGCGGCGATCGAGTTCGGGCCCGACCGCATCCGGGTCAACTCGCTGCATCCGGGCATGATCAAGACGCCGATGATCGAGGGCGCCAGCGACGAGGCGACCCAGTCGGCGCGCTATCCGATCCCGCGCTTCGGGGACGTCCGAGGAGGTGGCGACGACGATGCTGCACATCGTCTGCGATGCGACCTACAGCACCGGCTCTGAGTTCTGCGTCGACGGCGGCATCCTGGCCGGCATCAGCGTGGGGGACTGACCGGTGCGCGCCGCCGTCCTCGCCGAGCTCAAGGAGCCCTTCGTGGTCGAGGAGATCGAGTTGCTCGATCCGACGCCGGGCCGCGTGGTCGTCCGCACCGGCGCCACGCCGTTCTGCTCGACCGACTGCGTCAACTAGCGCGGCGAGCTCGGCAAGGTCCCGCCGACGATCCTCGGCCACGCGTCGATGGCGAGGTCGTCGAGGTCGGCGCGGACGTCACCCACGTGGAGGTCGGCGACCGCGTGCTCGTGCCCGGGACGTCCGAGTGCGGCGTCTGCTTCTACTGCGCCGATCGGGCCGGCCCGACCAGTGCTCGGAGCTCTTCGACGCGAAGGCCTCTGGCCGCACGTTGCCGTCCGCCAGAACGGCGCGCCGGTCAGCGCGGCCGGCAACGTCGGCGGCTACGCCGAGATGATGAACGTCACCGCCAACCAGGTGTTCGCGGTGGAGACCGACCTGCCCGACGAGTGGCTCGGGCTGCTCGGCTGCGGGATCACCTCGGGCGTCGGCGTCGGTCTTCAACGTGGCCAAGGTCCAGGCGGGGTCGAGCGTTGCGATCGTCGGCCTCGGGCACCTCGGGCAATGGATGGTGCAGGCCGCGAAGCTCGCCGGCGCGCGGCGGATCATCGCGGTCGACCCGATCGCGTACCGCCGCGAGATGGCCGGGAAGCTCGGCGCGACCGACCTCGTCGATCCGGCCGTCGAGGACCCGGTCGAGCAGGTCAAGGCGCTCACCGAAGGGCGCGGCGCCGACTACGTGCTCGAGGCTGCGACGCTCACCTCGGCGCAGGCGCAGGCGATCACCATCGCGCGCCGCGCCGGGACGATGGTGCTCACGGGCGTCGAGCGCGCTGGGCGCGACGATGACCGACTCGCAGGTCGCGCTCGCGCTCCAGGGCCGCGCGTGCTCAGCGGCCAGAACGGCAACGTCCGCATGCGCCGCGACCTGCCGCGCTTCGTCCGCATGCTCGAGGACGGCTGGGTCGACGCCGAGCCGATCATCACGCACGCGGTACTCCGCTCGACGAGATCAACGACGCCCTCGCGGCCTCGGCCGAGATGCGCGACCTCAGCGGCGTCATCGTCCCGAATCGGCTGATGCACACCTTCCCACGGCCGCACCGAGCCGCACCTCAGCGTCGAGCGGCGGCCCGTCGACGGCGCCTGCGCCGCGTGCGGCGCGCAGACGCTCGCCGCGTATCGCGTGCTCGGCGAGGGCGGCTGTGGGACGTGTGCAAGTGCCAGACGTGCCTCGCCTCGGTGTCGCGCGAGCGCGCGCCGCGCGTCGGATCGCTGACGCCCGCTCGGGTTGCACGAGTGGGATGATCGGCGTCGACGTCGGAGGGACGTTCACCGATGTCGTCGCGGTCCGGGACGGGCGGATCGAGGTGACGAAGGTTCCGAGCGACGCGACCGGCCCGCGACCGCGGTCGTCGAGGGCGCCCGCCGCCTCGGGGTGGAGGGCAGCGCGGTGTTCAACCACGCGAGCACGATGGGCCTCAACGCGGTCATCACGCGCCGGCTGCCGAAGGTCGCGTTCCTCACGACCGAGGGCTTCCGCGACATCCTCGACCGCGGGCACGTCTGGCGTCCGCTCGACGGGCAGACCGACCCGAGCTGGCGCCGCTCGTTCGGCGACGCCGCCCGGCCGCTCGTGCCGCGCTACCTGCGTCGCGGCGTCGCGCGAGCGGATGCTCGCCGACGGCAGCGTGATGCCGCCACTCGACGAGGTTCAGGCACGCTCCAGCTCGGGGTGCTCGTCGCTGCAAGGTCGAAGGCGTGGCGATCTGCCTGCTCAACGCCTACGTCAACCCGGCGCACGAGCAGCGGCTCCGCGAGCTGACCCGCGAGGTGCTCGGCGACATCGCCGTCTCGATCTCGTCGGAGACGTCGCCGCTCGCCAAGGAGTACGCGCGCGCGTCGACGACTGTCGTCGACGTCTTCATGAAGAGGATCTTCACCGCATACGCGCACGAGCTCGACGCAGACCTGCGCGAGCTCGGCTTTGCCGGCGACCTCAACTTCGCGGACTGCGCCGCCACGTTGCTGCCGTGGGGCGAGGCACTCGAGCAGCCGTTCCGCATCGTCTTCGCCGGGCCTGCCGCCGGGACGATCTCGAGCGCGCGCCTCGGCGAGGCGCTCGGTGACGGCAACCTCCTCTGCGCCGACGTCGGCGGCACCTCGACCGACGTCTCGCTGGTCGTGGACGGCGCGCCGTTCGTCGACGACACCTTCGACATCGAGCACGACCTCGTGATCAACGCGTTGTCGATCGAGGTGTCGAGCGTCGGCGCGGGTGGCGGCAGCATCGTCTCGATCTCGCCGTCGGGTGACGTCCCCGTTGGCCCGGAGAGCGCGGGCTCGGTCCCGGGCCCGGCGTGCTACGGGCGCGGCGGCGCCGCGCCGAGCTGTACCGACGCGTGCCTGCTGATGGGGATCCTCGACCCGGACGGGTTCGCCGGCGGGGAGATGCACTGGATCCCGAAGCCTCGCGCCAAGGCCTTCGC
>CAVUKO010000003.1:0-105594 GCA_963742125.1 uncultured Actinomycetes bacterium
ATCGCCACCTCGACCGTCGATGAACGTCCGCCGTGGAAGTCGACGGTCTCGAAGATCTCGCGCACGGCCTCGGTTCGCATCGGGTCGACGCCGATGTAGTAGGCGCTCGAGCAGAGCCGCGTCGGGCACGTTGTTGCCGCTGGCGTAGCCGGCGACGCCGCTGCGAGCGCACGATGATGATGTCGCCCCCACCGTCTCGCGTGGCAGTTCGGTCTCGATGCTGCTGAAAGGGCGGGGGTCAAGGGTGACCGCGTAGCGGCGGACCTTGATGCTGCTATTCGTGCGCGACCGTTTCCGGTCCGGCTCGATGGGCGCGCGACGATGCGCGCGCTCATGGCGCTGCTCCGTCGAGGTCGAGCACGACGCGTCCGCTGCCGTCGCGCATGAGCCGGAACGCCTCCTCGACCGCTTCGAGCGGCAGCCGTGCGGCGACCAGCCGGTCGAGGGGGAAGCCGCCGCGGCGGTAGAGGTTGAGCAGAGCGGGAAGTCGCGCTCCTGGGTGCGCCGACCCGTAGACGAGCCAGCACGCGCCGCTCCATCCGGATCGAAAGCGCGGGCAGCGACAGGCTCCGCATTGGCTCGCTCGGGACTCCGATCAGCACCTGCGGCGCCTCGCGCGCGCGTGGACAGGAACGCCGCGCGGGCCGCCTCGGTGCGTCCGGTCGCCTCGATCGCGTAGTCGGACCCCGCCACCACGACCGCGCGGACCGCATCGGCGGTCTCGTTCCTGCCCGACCACTGGACCGCGTCGGTCGCGCCGAGGCGCAACGCCGCCTCGAGCTTCTCCGGCGCGACGTCGACGGCCACGACCGGGCCTGCGCCCACGGCGGCGGCGGCGAGGACGGTGCTCAGCCCGACGCCGCCGCAGCCGAAGACCGCGACGCGGTCCCCGGCCGGACTCCGGCGGTCCGCCAGACGGCGCCGTGCTGGTCGTGATCGCAGCCGACCAGCGCGGCGACGTCGAACTGGCACGTTCGCTGGGTATCGTGATCAGCATCGGGCCGGCATGATCCGCGCAATCGGCGAACGTCGACAGGAAGCAGTAGGGGAAGACTGGCTCGCCGTCGCGCGAGAGTCGCGTCGCGCCGTTGAGCAGCCCGCCGGCGGCCATCGCCTGCCACGCCGTCGTGCAGAAGGGCGAGGCAAATCGCGCAGGCACTCCTCCTGCAACGCCGCACGACGGCAGCCACGAGAGCAGGACGGGCGCGCCGGGGGCGAGGTCGACGCCGACGCCGACCGCCTCGACCACCCGGGCGCCTCGATGGCCCAGAACGGCCGGCAGCGCGTCGCGGCCGTCCCGTCGATCGCATTGAGATCGGAGTGGCAGACGCCCGCGGCGCGCAGGCGCACGAGCACTTCACCGGGCCGGGCGGGGCCAGCTCCAGCTCCACGAGCTCGAAGCCGACGCCCGGGTGCGCCGAGGACCGCCGCGCGATCCTCAGGGGCGCGCCCCCGCCCGGCGACCCCGCGCCGGCCTCGGCCTCCGCCGGCGGGCCATCGTTTCGCCGCTCTGGGGGCGGTCTTCGGCAACTCGCGCAGGGCGTCGAGCGAGCGGCGGGAGCGCCAGTGGTGGCCGGGCTCGACCTCGCGCAGCGGCGGCCTCTGTTCCACGCAGACGTCGCCGATGAATCGCGGGCAGCGGGTGTGGAACACGCACCCGGATGGCGGGGCGGCGTGGGCGGGGATCTCGCCGCGCAGGCGGTCGCCGCGGCCGCTCGCTCGGCCTGCGGACCGAGGACAGCAGCGCCTCGGTGTACGGGCGCTGCGGCGCGCCGAACACCGCTCGGACTGGCCGAGTCCACCACCCGGCCGAGGTACAGCACGGCGATCCGATCGGAGAGATAGCGGACGACCGCGAGGTCGTGGGAGATGAACAGGGAGCCGATGCCTTCTTGGCCTGCAGCTCGGCGAGCAGGTTGAGGATGGCGGCCTGCACCGAGACGTCGAGCGCGGAGGTCGGCTCGTCGCAGACGACGACGCGGGCTCGCCGGCGAACGCGCGCGCGATTGCGACACGCTGCTTCAGGCCGCCCGAGAGCTGTGCCGGGCGGGAGTCGATGAGGCGCACGTCGAAGCGCACCGACTGGGCGAGCCGCGCAGGTGGTCGCGCTCGTCGCTGCGGTCGCGGCGCAGCTTGACGAGCGCGCGGTCGAGGATCCGGGTGCACCGAATACGCCGTTCAGGGCCTGAGTCGGGGTTCTGGAAGACGATCTGCAGCGCGCGGACATGCTCTGCGTCGCGCTTGTCGATGCGCGTGGGCAGAAGGCGCCCGTCGAGCTCGATGACGCATCCCTGG
Organism: uncultured Actinomycetes bacterium; assembly: GCA_963742125.1. Taxonomy (GTDB): domain Bacteria; phylum Actinomycetota; class Thermoleophilia; order Solirubrobacterales; family Solirubrobacteraceae; genus JAOPZW01. The sequence goes on from CAVUKO010000003.1 coordinate 2,296, forward strand.
TCGGCCGCCGTCAGCCCGAGCAGCGCGCGGGCGAGCGTCGTCTCGCCGCTGCCCGACTCGCCGACGAGGCCGAGCGTCTCGCCGCGGCGCAGCACGAGCGAGACGTCGTCGACCGCGCGGACGTTGGTGGCCCTCCTGACGGAAGGTCTTGGAGCACGCCCTCCGTGCGGATGACTGGCTCGGAGTCGGCGTCGATCACGTCGAAGGCTCGAGGCTGGGGCGGGCGCGTGGCAGTTCGTGGGCCTGCTCCTGAGAGTGGTAGCGGCTGGCGGCCGCCCCCGAGGTCGAAGAACGCGGTCTCGCGACGGCAGATGTCCTGGGCGAGGCCGCAAACGATCGTCGACGAACACGCACGCCGGCAGGTCGGCGCCGAGCTGGGCAGGAAAGCTGGACGGTGTTGAGCCGCTCGCGGTCCTCGCGCGCGCCGCCGTGCGGCAGACAGCGCGCAGGAGCCCGACCGCTACGGGGTGGCGCGGGTCTGGTCGAAGACCGCCCTGACCGGCCTCCTCGACGAACTCGCCCTGGTGCAGAGCATGCCGACGCGGTCGCACATCTTCTCGTGATGACCTCGAGGTCGTGGCCGACGAACAGGACCGTCGTGCCGAACTCCGCGCGCAGCGCCGAGACGAGGTCGAGCACCTCCGCCTGGACGGTGGCGTCCAGGGCGGTGGTCGGCTCGTCCAGCACCAGAAGCGCCGGATCGGACGCCAGGGCCATCGCGATCACGACGCGTTGCTGCATGCCGCCGGATAGCTGGTAGGGGTAGAGGGCCGCGACGCGGGCTGGTTCGGAAATGCGGACTTTGCGCAGCATTTCCAATGCTGCTTCGGATGCCGCGCGGTGGGCTAGGGCTCGGTGGTGGCGGAAGACTTCGGCCACCTGCTCACCGACGCGAATGGTCGGGTTAAGGGCGCTTCCGGGGTTCTGGTAGACCATCGCGATGCGGTGGCCCCGGATGTGGCGCAGCTCTGGCGCTGTCATGGTGAAGAGGTCGCGGCCCTCGAACAGCACTTGGCCGGAGGTCAGCAGGCCGTTCTTCGGCAGGTAGCGCAGGACGGCCATGGCGAGGGTGGATTTGCCGCAGCCGGATTTTCCGACAAGGCCATAGGCCTCGCCGGGTTGGACGACCAGCGAGACGTTGCGGACGGCATTTACCTGATCGCGCCGGCGCTGGTAGCTGATGGTGACGTTGTCGAGTTCGAGCAGGGGTGCTGTCACGGCTCCAGATATTCCTTCAGCCCGTCGGCGGCCAATCCGATGGCGACCACGACCCAGGCGATGCCGGTTGCTGGAAACAGAACGGTCCAGGGCGCTGTGGTGAGCAGGGCTTGGTTCTCGCTGACCATCAGGCCCCAGTCGGGGGTGGGCGGCTGTACGCCGAGGCCCAGGAATCCCAGCGTGGCCGAGGTGAAGACGGCGTAGCCGAGGCGGACCGTTCCTTCGACGATCACGGGGCCGCGCACGTTGGGCAGCAGTTCGACCGCCATGATGTAGAGAGCGCCCTCGCCGCGTAGCTGGGCGGCCTGGACGTATTCCTTGCGGGCTGACCAGGCCGCGGCGCGGACGGTGCGGGCGATCAGCGGTGCGAAGACGAGGCCGATGACGAGGATCGATGGTGACGTTGCCGGTCCCAGCGAGGTCAGGGCCAGCACCGCGACCAGGATGACCGGCAGCGCAAGGACCGTCTCGATGAGCCGGCTGAGGATGTCGTCGACCGCGCCGCGGAAGTAGCCGGTGACGAGCCCGAGCGCGGTGCCGAGGACCGTGCCCAGCAGCGTCGCGACCGGCGCGATCAGCATGATGTCGCGCGAGCCGACGATGACCCGCGAGAACACGTCGCGGCCGAGGCGGTCCGTGCCGAACCAGTAGTCGGCGCTCGGCGCCTCCAGCCCGTTGAGCGGGCTCGACGCGAACGGGTCCTGAGGGACGACCGCCTTGCCGAAGATCGCGCACAGCACCCAGAAGCCGACGATGACATTGCCCACGATGAACGACTTCGACCGAAGCAGGACCTGCAGGCGCTCCTTGCGAGCGAGCCGGGCGTCGTCGCGCGGAGGGCCGAGCGCGACGGTGACGTCGCCGACGGGATCGATCGCGGGCGTCGGGGCGCCGGCGCTCACGAGTCCGCGCTCCCCAGCCGCACGCGCGGGTTGAGGACCGAGTACAGGACGTCGGCGACGAGCGTCGACGACCAGGAAGACGACGCCGACCACGAGCACGGCCGCCTCGAGCGCCGGGAAGTCCTTCTGGGTGGCCGCGCGGTAGATCATCTGGCCGATCCCCTGGTAGTTGAAGATGAGCTCGATCACCACCAGGCCTCCCATCAGGTACCCGACCTGCGTCGCGATCACGGCGATCGTCGGCAGCAGCGAGTTGCGCAGCACATGGCGCTGGAGCACCGTGCGCTGCGGCAGCCCCTTGATCACCGCGGTCCGCGTGTAGTCGGCGTCGAGCGACTCGATCGTGCCCGCGCGGGCCATTCGCGCGATGTAGCCGAACAGGACGAACACGAGGCAGAACGCCGGCAGGAGCAGGTACTTGATCTGCGTGAGGATCCCCGAGCCGTCGGGCCACGCGGCGGTCGACGGGAAGATCCCGAGGCCGAGCGAGAACACGATCAGCAGGACGACGGCCCAGACGAAGTCGGGGATGGCCGTCGCCGACAGGCCGCCGACGGTGATCACCCGGTCGGCGACCGTGCCCTCCTTGAGTGCCGCGACCACCCCGCCGAGGATCGAGAGCGGCACGACGATCAGGAACGCGAGCACCGCGAGCTTGGCGGAGTGCCCCAGCGCCGGCCAGAGCACCTCGGAGATCGGCTGGCGGGTCGAGACCGACCGGCCCATGTCGCCGTGGAGGTAGCCCTTCATCTGGTTGACGTACTGGGTCAGGATGGGGTCGTCGGTGCCGAGCTGGTGGTTGAGCGCGGCGACCGCCGTCGGCGAGGCGAACGGGCCGAGCACCCTGCGCCCCACGTTGCCCGGCAGCACGTTCGCCATGAAGAAGACGAGGACGCTGAGCAGCCACAGCGTGATGAGCCCGAGAGCCAGCCGCTTGGCGATGAACCTGGCCATGGCCTGACGCCGCCGCTAGGACCCCGTGAACCCGGCCTTGGTGATGTCGTAGTGGCCCATGGCCGACACCTCGACGTTGCCCACGTTCTTCTTCGTCCCGGTCAGGAAGAAGTAGAAGTACGGGTAGATGATCGGCGTCTCGTCGAGCAGCAGCTCCTGGATCTTCTTCGCCGCGGCGCGCTGCGCGTCGATGTCCAGCGCCGACGTGTACTCCTTCACCAGCCCGTCGTAGGTCGGGTTGTGGAAGTGGGCGGCGTTCCAGACGCCCTTGCTCTGCAGCGGCGCGTTGAGGAACACGTTCGGCACGCCCCGGTGTCCGTAGTCGGTGATCCCCATCACCGAATCCAGCCACGGCGACTTGCCGAAGACGGCGTCGCCGTAGTAGGTGCCGGCGGGGGTGATGTTCGGCTTGAGGTGGATCCCGACCTTGGCCGCGTCGTTCTGCAGTAGCTGGGCGAGGTCGGGCAGCTCGAAGCCGTCCCACGTGTTCAGCGTCACCGACGCGTTGCTGACCCCGGCCTCCTGCATCAGCGCCTTGGCCTTCTCGAGATCCTGCTTGCGCTGGGGAACGCTCTTGTCGGTCGAGGGGAACACCGGGGCGAACGGGCTGTCGTTGCCGACGTCGGCCTTCCCCGCGAAGAGGCCGTCGACCAGCGCGCTGCGGTCGACGGCCAGCGCCATCGCCTGTCGCACCCGCTTGTCGTCGAAGGGCTTCTTGTCGTTGCGCATGTGCACCTCGCGATGCACCGCCGAGCGCAGCTCGATCACCGTGATGTTCGGGTCGTTGAGCAGCGCCTTGCCGCCGGTCGGCGAGAAGTGCACGAGGACGTCGACGTCGCCGCTCTGGAGCGCCAGGATCTGCGCCTGCTCCTTGGAATAGAACTTGACCTCCTGGCGGTCGAGCTTCGGGACCCGGCTCTTGTCCCAGTAATCGGCGTTCTTGACGTAGGAGACGCCGGAGTTCGGCGTGAACTTGTCGAGCTTCCACGGGCCGGTGCCGGGGAACGTCTTCTCCCACTTCCCGCTCAAGTCCTTCGGAACGATGATCGCGTTGTAGTTGTCGGAGCTGAGCAGGTAGGGGAAGTTGCCGTTGGGCGCGTCGAGCTCGAAGACCACCGTGCTCGCATCGGATGCCTTCGCCGAGCCCTTCGAGAGCACGCCGGCGAACGTCGACAGCGCGTTGGAGCCGCTCTTCGGATCGGACAGCGCGTTGATCGAGGCCGCGACGTCCTGCGCGGTCATTGGCGTGCCGTCGTGGAACTTGACGCCCTGGCGGATCTTGAACGTCCAGACGCTGCCGTCCGCGTTCGGCTTCCAGCTCTCAGCCAGCCGCGGCTGGAGCTTCAGCTTGCTGTCCGACCACGACAGGAACTCGGCGGTCTGCGACATGATGCCCAGCCCGCCCTCGTCGGCCACCTTGATCGGGTCGATCTCGGTCGCCGGGCCCGGGGACATGCCGAGCTTCAGCGTGCCGCCGGCGCGGACCGTGACCTCCTTGCCACCGGCCTCGACCGCAGTGCCGCCGCCCCCCGCGCTGGTGCTGGTCTTCTTACCCGTGCCGCACGCGCTGGCCAGGAACCCCACGGCCGAGAGCGACATCCCCATCACGGTGCCGCGCCGGATGAAGTCGCGCCGGCTGAGGTGCCCGGAGCTGTATTCGTCGATGAGGTGGTTCTCGAGTTCGCTGCTCTGCGCGCGGATCTCGTCGACCCGGCGGTTCGTCTGGTTGCGGCTCACGTCTCCTCCTCAGTCGGCGTGTCGGCCCTTGCACCGGCGTACTCGCGCTATTTGCAGGCGTTTTGCCGATGGACTAGCGTTCCAGAAGCAGAACGCCGACCCTACCGTCGAGCGTGACAGGGGTCAACCCGCTTCTCGGAGACGAGGCGAATGACGCCGGACCCGAACATCGACGGAGCGATCGGCCAAGGCTGGGGCGGCCTGGCACCCGACGGCATCCACGTCAACGTGGTCCTCGCGCGCCGCGGCAGCGCCACGGCGGCCGCGCTCATGACCGCCTTCACGTCGCCGTCGCCCGGGCACACCCCAGTCCTCGTCTGCGTCGGACCCGACCAGCCGTCCTACGAGGCGGTCGTGCCCTCCGACGGTGATGATGAACAAGGAGCCAGCGACCGACGAGCGCCACCAGACGCTGACCTGGGGCGCGGCGCAGCTCGGCGTCGGGCAGGGCGTACTCGACGCGGTCGCCGACCGGCTGCTCGTCCCCGACCTCGCGACGCTGGTCTTCGTCGCGATCTGGGTCGATCCGGCGGCGAGCGACGAGACGGCGGTCCGGCGGGCGGGCCGCGAGGCGGTGCGCGCCGCGATCGGTGCGGCGGTCGGCGGGCCCGACGCCGCTGCGGTCGAGCGCCTCGTGCGCGAGCGCGACACGCTCACCAATCCCTTCTACGGGGGCGCATAGCGCAGTGTCTTTCAGGTGGATCGACGTTCTGGCAGAAGAACAGCGGAAAGCGTAGTGTCGCTGCGTACGCCGCTCGAGAGCCCGCCTCGACGATTGTCCGATCAAGCAGCCATCCCTACTTCGGCCGCGACCCCGGCGCCGGGCAATGGGCAGGGCGGGCGGTCGCCCGGCGTCCATGCCGCGCTCAGCGTCATGGAGCTCGTCGTGGCGCAAGGCCATCTCGGGCTGGGCGACATGGCGCGGGAGCTGAAGCTCCCCAAGAGCACGCTGCACCGCATCTGCGCGATCCTCGTCGATCGCGGGTGGGCGATCCGCGACGAGCACGGCCGATTCGAGCCGGGCGTGCGCGCGATCGGACTGGGCAGCCGCGCCGCCGACCTGCCGATCGTCACGGGCTTCCGGCACGCCGTATCGAGCCTGATGAGCCGCTACGACGAGACGGTGTGCCTCGCGGTCCTCGACGGGCACGAGTCCGTGTTCGTCGCGATCGAGGAGACCACGCAGCCCGTGCGGCTGCAGACCTGGGTCGGCCGCCGCTCACCGGCGTTCGCGTCCGCGAGCGGGCGTGTGTTCCTCGCCACCTGGCCCGCCGAGGCGGTCGCGGCCGAGTTCGGTGGGCGTGCGCTGATCACCCCGACCGGGCGCCGACTGCGAACCGTGGCCGAGCTGCACGAGATCCTCGACGGTGTGCGCCGTGATGGGTTCGCCGAGAACGACGAGGACACCGCCGCCGGGCTGTACACGGCGTCCGTCCCGGTCGTCAACGAGCAGGGCACCGTGCTCGCCGCGGTGACCGTGTGCGTGCCCACGTCACGGGTGCAACCTGCGCGACGCGCGCGCATCCTGGACGACCTCGTCGCGGCAGGCCACAGGCTGTCGGGCGATGTCGCGTGGCTCCCGGCCTTCCACACCAAGCGCCAGTGACCGGCGACGGAGTCGCCGCTGCGCGCCTGGGCGCGATGATCGCTGCCCCGGCGGCGGCGTCCGGACGCCTATGGCTGACGAACGCGAGGCTGTTCGACGGCACCGGCGCCGCCGTGCGCGACGGCGCGGCCGTGCTGATCGTCGATGGCGAGATCGCGCGGGTCGGCGACGCCCGCGACGGCACCCCGGAAGGCGCGCGCGTCATCGACCTGGACGGCCGGACCCTGATGCCCGGCCTCGTCGACGCGCATTCGCACGTGTACCCGCATGTGCCGACGCCGGCGCCGGGGGCGGAGCCCATCTGGCCGGGCACGGGCGCGCACTTCCTCGCCTCGGCGCTGCGCGACGCCCTGCGGATGGGCATCACGACGCTACGTGACGTCGGCTCCTACGGCGACCTCGTGTTCGAGGCGCGACAGGCGATGCGGTACGGGGCGTTTCGCGGCCCGCGCCTACTGACATGCGGGCGGATCATCTCCGCGACCGCGCCGGGCGGCCGCTGGTTCGGCGAGATGTACAGAGAGGCCGACGGCGTGGACGACGTGCGCCGGGCGGTGCGCGAGCAGCTGCGCCGAGGCGCGGACTTCGTCAAGGTGATGACGACGGGCGCGCGCTCGGTCGAGCTCGAGGACCCGCTTCCGGCGCAGATGACCCGCGAGGAGATCGCGACGGTCGTGGACGAGGCGCACCGGATGGGCTACCGCGTGGCCGCTCACGCCGAAGGGCTCGACGGCACTGAGATCGCGATCGAGACCGGCATCGACACGATCGAGCACGGGATGTACCTCAACCAGCGCCCGGACCTCCTCGACCAGATGGCCGCCGCCGGCCAGGTGCTCGTCCCGACCTTCGGCTGCTTCTATGGCGTGGCGGGCACTGCCGCCGGGAATGCCGCCGGGCCGGACGGAGCGCCGGCGTCCACCGACGAGCCGCCGCCGACGTGGGCGCCCATGCTGGTGGACCTCGCCCTGCACAACCTCGAGCAGGCCGACCTGACGTTGAAGGCGGCCCGCGCCGCCGGGGTCCCGATCGCCGCGGGCCACGACTGGTCACCCATCAGCGACGTCGCACTCGAGATCGTGCACATGGTCCACCACGGCCTGAGCGCGCCCGAAGCGCTGGTCGCCGCGACCCAGACCGCCGCACGGGCTCTCGGACTCGGCGGTCACATCGGCACGATCGAACCTGGGCGGCTGGCCGATCTGCTCGTCACCGACGGCGATCCGCTCGCGCGCCCGGGACTGCTGCGCGACCGCGACCGAATCTGGCTGGTCTTCCAGCTCGGCGCCCCGGTCGCCGGCGCCGCGCTGGAGCGTCAGCCCGCAGGTGAGCCGGCGCTGTCGGCGACCTCGTAGTGCTTGACGGTCAGATCGCGCTCGACGAGAAAGCGGTCGTCCTCGGGGTAGAAGACCGCGGTCTCGACTTCGTCGCCGGCGAAGCCGCGGATCGCGTCGAGCGAGTCCCAGAAGGAGAAGGTGATGAACTCGGTCCGGTCGCCATCTTCGCGGCGCAGCATCCACGCGCCGCGGTTACCCGGGGTGGCGGCGTAGGCCGCCAGGCCCGTCTCGCCGATGTAGGCGACGTACGCATCGGCGTCCTCGCGACGAACGGCGCCCTTCCAGATGCGAGCGATCATCGCCGAAGCCTAGGCGCTGCGACCGTCGGTCGCCCCTACCCATCCGCCGGTCGTCGGGGAGCACAGTGCGCTGTACAGTGAGCGCACCACAGGCAACTCTGCCGCTTTCTGCGAACGGACCGTTCTTCGTCCCAGCGAGCAGGAAAGGACCGAAGATCGTGCCCACCGTTTCGTCCCGCTCTTCGCACGCGATCTGACGCTCGCCTGGCCGGAACCCGCCGTGGCCACCCAGCAACACGACGAGACGCTCCCGGCCGTCGACGAGGCACGCCGCGTGCCGCTCACGCCCGTGTCGCCGATGCCGAGCGAGGCGAGCGGCAGACGCGACGCCAATCGCCGGCGCGCGCTGATCACGATCGTCGGCTCGCTGGCGGCGGCGGCGGTCATCGTCTTCCTGCTCGCCGGCAAGCGCGACCAGTTCGTCGAAGCGCTCAGGGGAACCGCCGGCTGGGTGATCGCCCTCACCGCGCTGCTGCAGATCGTGGCGCTCGTCGGGCGCAGCGAGGCGTGGCACGTGAGCATCGAGGCGGCGGGCGGTTCGGTCGACCGTCGGATCCTCTACCGCGCGTCGAGCATGCAGGTGCTCGGCAGCGTGCTCAACGCACAGCTCGGCGTGGCCGCCCGGATCGCCGCGCTGCGGCGCTCTTCGCCGTCGGTGTGCCCGCAGGTGCCCACGCTCATCGCCGCCGAGGTACCGATCCTCTCCGTCGAGGCGGCGCTGGCCGTCCTCGCCTCGTTCACGCTGGTCGTCCCGCTCGGCCTGCCGTGGTGGCTGCCGCTCATCGGCCTCCCGGTCATCGCGCTGGCGAGCGCCGGGCTACGCCACCTCGCCCTGCGCAAGGGCCGCGAGCTGTGGAAGGGCCTGGCGGTGCTGCGCAGCCTGCGCGGCGGCAGTCGCGTCGTCGCCTTCGTGCTGCTCGCCGTGTTCGCGCAGGTCTTCCGCAACTGGCTGCTGCTGCACGCGGTCGGGGTCGACGCCTCGTTCTTCGACGCGATCGCGGTGCTCATCGCGGTGGTGACGCTCGGCCAGCTTCCGGTGGGTCCCAGCGTCGGCGCCGCGTCCGCGGTGCTCATCCTCGGCAGCAACGGCGTGGCGGCGGCCGCGGCGGCCGGCGTGCTGATGACCGTGACCGGGACCATCGGCGGCCTGTGCTTCGCCGCCTGGGCGGGCGCCGATCACCTGTGGTCCCGAAGCGCGCGCCAGGCGCGGCGGGCCCTCAGTCGCCCTTGACCCTGCGCTCGGTCGCGATGTGCGCTGCCACGCGCGCCACCGCCGCCCGCAGCCGGCGCAGGTACGCCGCGCGGCTGAGGTTCAGGTCGGCCGCGGCCTGCTCCGGGCTCGCCGCCGGGTCCAGATAGGCACGCACGAGCGCCTCGCGCAGCTCGCGATCCTCGGCCGACTCGCCGAACTCCTCTTCGACCGCCTGCTCGATGCGGGCCCGCACCGCCGCGGCGCGCTCCTCGAGCGTCCCCGTGGCCGGTGCCAGGGGCCCGCGCCCCAGCAGCTCTGGCGAGTCGAGCTGGCGCAGCGCCTGGCGGACCTCTTCGAGGGTCGGCAGCGTGGCGGGCGGTGGCAGCCCGAGCTCGCGGTAGACCGCGGCGTGCTGGAAGGCGAGCAGCCCGCCTGGCCCGTAGTCGAGGTTGTGGCACTCCACGCGCACGCCGGCCCGCTCGACCACGAGCTCGTCGATCGGGCGCGCGCCGCACGCGGCGCTGAAGGCCTCCGCGGCGGCGTCGCCGCGCACGATGGGTAGGTAGGCCGCGGCCGGGTTGGAGAGGCCCGAGCCGAGGATCCCGGCGAGCCCCAGCAGCGACGTGACGCTCGCGCCCGTGCCGTGCGTGAGGTCGACGGCCTGGCGGAAGACGACGGCGGCGCCACCGGGCACCTTGCGCGCGGCGTGGCGCAGGCGCGGGCCGAAGACGGGGTCCTCGGCGGCGAACGCGGGAGCGTTCGCAGGGGTGGCGGCGATCCCGTAGCCGGCGATGACGTCGTCCTCGTCGCGTATGACGGTCACGCGCTCGGGCGCCTCGTCGAACCAGCGCCGCGCGTCGGCCAGCCACACGCGGGCCGCGCGACCGCTGCGGGCGGCGATCGCGTCTGCGTCGCCGAGACGTGGCCCGTCGATGCGCAGCTTCCCGGACGGGTCCCATGCAAAGCCCCAGCGGATGGCGGGGTCCTGGACAAGGTGCTGAAGGTCGAGGGTGAGGCGCAGCAGGCCGTCGCCCGCTCCGCGCGCGTACAGCGCATCGACGAGGCGCCGGCGCAGGTCGCGCTCGAGCTCGGGCTCGCGGCCGCGCAGATCGGCGCGCAGGGTGCGCCCGACGAGGTCATGCAGGGTGACGCCGTCGCCCAGCGGCTCGGCGCTGGGGTGCTCGCACAGCCAGGCGAAGCAGCGCGGCGCGTCGACGTCGGGCAGCACCGCGGCCAGCAGCGCCGGCGTCGTCACCCGTGCGAGCGCCGCGACGGCGAGGACCGCGCGGCCCTCGCCCTCGGGCTGGGAGTCGAGCAGGCGCCGCAGCAGCGCGTCGATCACCTCGGGGGGCGCGTCGGCGTCGGGCCCCGCCGGGATCGCGACCGAAGGGTTCGCGACGAGCACCAGCGCCAGCGGCGAGCCACCCGCCCACGCGACGGCGGCCGCTCGGCGCCCGGCGTCCTCCACGCCGCGAACGGCGAGCAGCGCGTCGGCGTCGTCGGCGCCCAGCGGGCTCAGCGGGAGGTCGAGGACCACGTGGTCCCAGCCGGCGCTGAACCAGCTGCGCCCCGGCGCGTGGCGCGAGGCGATGACGACGAGCGCGTCGGCGGGCAGGCGCGGCAGGATGTGACGGCGCAGGTGCCCGTCAAGCGCGGCCAGGCGCTCCCACGAGTCGAGCAGGACGAGCGGGCGGGGAGCCGTCATCGCGGGTGCGAGCGCCCGGTCGAGCTCCTCGGCCAGCGGCGCGAGCCCGCGCGCCTCGACGTCGACGATCGTGGCTCCGCGCGCGGCGGCGCGACGTGCGAGCTCGCGCAGCAGGGCGCTCTTGCCCACGCCGCCCGGCCCGTGGAGCAGCACGACGTTGACCGGCGGGTCGTGGGTCAGCATCCCTTCGAGGCGGATCAGCTCCACGACGCGGCCCACGAAGCGGGCCGCGTCGCGCGCTGCGACCAGCCCGGCCAGGGTCTCACGCACGTCCGATCACCCAGCGAGCCTAAACCGAGCACCACCCACCGTGCGACGGGCGGTGTGCGAAGGCTGCCGTCCGCTCTCAGCGCCCGGCGAGCGCGAGCGAGAAGGCGCTGCCCCGCGCGCCGGCGTCGTCGACCCAGACGCGCCCGGCGTGGGCCACCGCGATCTCCCGCGAGATGGCCAGCCCCAGGCCGCCGCCCCCGGTCGAGCGCGTGCGCGACGGATCGGCGCGGAAGAAGCGGTCGAAGATCCGCTCGCGCAGATCGACCGCGACACCCGGCCCCTGGTCGCGGACCGTGACGCCGACCTCCCCCTCCGCGGTCCACGTGGTGACCACGACCTCGCCGCCCTCGGGGCTGAACTTGATCGCGTTCTCGACCAGGTTGCGCACCGCGTGCCCGAGGCGGTCGGCGTCCCCGACCGCCATCGCCGCGGACCCGTCGAGGCTGAGCGACACGTCGCGCGTGCGCGCCAGCGGGTCCAGCGACGCGACGGCGCGGGCAACGACGTCGTGCAGATCGAGTGGCTCGACCAGCAGCTCGAGCCGGCCCTCGTCGAGGCTGGCCAGGACGAGCAGGTCGTCGACTGTGCGCGTCATGCGATCGACCTCCTCGCGTGCGCTCTCGAGCACCCGGCGCGCGGCAGTCGGCAGGGCGTCGGCGCGCAGGCTGACGTCGATCTCCGAGCGCATGGCCGCCAGCGGGGTGCGCAGCTCGTGGGAGGCGTCGGCGACGAGCCGGTGCTGCTCCTCGATGCCCTCCTCGATGCGATCGAGCATCGCGTTCAGCGTGGTCGCCAAATGCGCGACCTCGTCGCCGGTGCTCGGAACGACCAGGCGGTCCTCGATCCGGCGGAGGTCGATCGCCGCCGCGCGCGCGGTCATGCGGTCGATCGGGCGCAGGGCCCGGCGCGCCAGCCACCAGCCCCCGAGCGCGGTGGCCAGCAGCGCGGCCGGGCCGGCGATCAGGAGCAGGACGAGGACCCTGCGCACGGAGCGGTCGATGGTCGCCGTCGACTCGGCGGCGACGGCCACCTGCCGGTGTCCGCGCAGCGCGGTCGGGCGCGCGACCAGCCGGAAGCGCTGGCCGCCGCGCCCGAGCTCGGCGGTCCGGGTCAGCTCTGCGCCGCGCAGCACGCGGGCGGCGTCGGCGCGCGTCAGCATCGGCGCGCGGGCCACCGGATCGCCGAACGACACCGCCACGCGCCCCGACGGGTCCAGGATCTGCGCTGCGGGGCGCTCGCCGGTGAGCACGCTGCGCGCGACGTCGATTGCCTCGGGCGCGCCCTCGGCGCGGTAGCCGTCGGCGATCTGGGCGACGGCCGGATGCAGCGTGCGGTCGATGGCATCGGTGAGGTCCGAGCGCAGTCGGACCACCAGGAACGCCCCGACCGCGACCACGATGGCGCCGAGCAGGACGACGTACCACGCGGTCATGCGGGCGCGGATCGGCAGCCTCACGGTTCGGCCTCCAGCGCATAGCCCACGCCGCGGATCGTGCGGATGAGCGGACGGTCGAAGGGCTGTTCGAGCTTCTTGCGCAGGTACCCGACGTACACGTCGACGATGTTGGTCGAGCCCTCGAAGTTCTCGTCCCAGACATGGTCGAGAAGGGTGCCGCGGGTGATCGCCTCGCCGGCGTGGCGGGCCAGGTACTCGAGCACCGCGAACTCGCGCGCCGTCAGGGCCACGGGCACGCCGGCCCGGGCCACCTCGTGCGTGGAGGGGTCGACGACGAGGTCGCCGACCTCCAGGCGGGCGGGCCGCTGCGCGGGCACGCGGCGCACGAGTGCACGCAGCCGCGCCAGCAGCTCGCCGAAGTCGAACGGCTTGGCCAGGTAGTCGTCGGCGCCGACATCGAGGCCACGGACGCGGTCGCCGACCTGGCCGCGCGCCGTGAGCATGAGGATCGGCGCCCAGCAGTCGCGCTCGCGCAGCAGGCGGCAGACCTCGAAGCCGTCTCGGCTTGGGAGCATCACGTCGAGGACGATGGCGTCGTACTCCCACACCGCGGCCTGCACGAGCGCCGCGTCGCCGTCGCCGGCCACGTCGACCGCATAGCCCTCGTGGCGCAGCCCGCGCTCGACGGCCCGCGCCAGCTTGGCGTCGTCCTCGACGAGCAGCAGCCTCATGTGGCTCCCTCGCGGTCAGCGACGGCGGAACGACACCAGCTCGGCCCGCTCGTCACCGCCCTTCAACGTCGCTTCCTTCACCTCGCCGATCCCCTTCACGTACCACTTCGCGTCGAGCACGCCGGGCTCGAGCGGCGTCCATTCCTCGGTCATCAGCGGCGCGGTGCTCGAAGGTCCCGAAGGGGACGCGGATCGTCGCCGTGCGCCCGACGATCTTGAAGTGGTCCTCGGCATGACCCGGATAGTGCTCCTGCGCGAAGGACTGCCCCACGTGCGGGTGCGCGGGCATGAAGACTCCCTGCCGGGCGCCGTCGGTGCCGGCGCGCCACGAGCCCTCCGTGCTCGTGACGCGGCCCTGGCGATCGACCTCCTGCGTCGCCTCGCCGAAGTACCAGACCGTGCCGTTGCCGTCCTGCGCGAACCAGTCGATGGTCGACTCCGCGAGCCGGCCGTCGACGTAGACGCGGTCGATCACCACGGCGCAGGGCACGCCGCCGATGCGCTCGATGCGCTTCGTCACCACGACCACGTCGCGCAGGGGCCGGCCGTCCTTCACGCCCCGATACTCCCACCGCATGCCCGGCAGCAGCGGGTAGTAGGGATTGGTCACGCGGGCGGTGAAGCCGCGGCCGGCGGCGAGCGCGGGAGCCGCCGCCACCGCCAGCGCGCCGACCGCGCCCAGCCCCACCGCGGTGGCGATGAGCGTGGCGGCCATGACCTTGCTGCGCATGAGGTTGCTCCTTGGTGGGGTTCAGATGCGCGGCCCACCGTAGGCACGCGCCTCTGAGAGGACCCTGAAAGAGCCTCAGTGCCGGTTCGGGAGCTTGACCACCGAGACGAAGAAGTCGTCGATCTGGCGCACGACCTCGATGAAGCGCTCGAAGTCGACGGGCTTGGTCACGTAGGCGTTGGCGTGCAGGTCATAGGAGCGCAGGATGTCCTCCTCCGCCGCCGAGGTCGTCAGCACGACCACCGGGATCGTCCGCAGCTCCGTGTCTCCCTTGATCTCGGCGAGGACCTCGCGGCCGTCCATTCGCGGCAGGTTGAGGTCGAGGAGGATGAGGTCCGGGCGCGGCGCGTCCGCGTACTCGCCCTCGTTGCGCAGGAACGCGAGCGCGTCCACGCCGTCGGAGACCACGTTGAGCTCGTTGTGGACCTTGTTGTCCTCGAACGCCTCGCGGATGAGGACGATGTCGCCGGGATCGTCCTCGACGAGCAGGACCGAGATGACGTTGAGGTTCTCGTTCATGGCGTGGCCTCTTCGGTGGCGATGTCGGGCACCGGCAGGGTGAAGCGGAAGGTCGACCCGTTGCCGTTCGGGCTGGTCTGCAGCCAGATGTGCCCCCCATGGTGCTCGATGACCTTGCGGCACATGGCCAGCCCGATCCCGGTCCCCTCGTAGGCGTCCCTGGCGTGCAGGCGCTGGAAGATGATGAAGATGCGGTCGGCGTACTCCGGCTCGATCCCGATCCCGTTGTCGGAGACCGCGAACTCCCACACGTTGGCGACGCGGTGCGCCGACACGCGCACGCGGGGCGGCTCGGCGGATCGGAACTTGATGGCGTTGGAGATCAGGTTCTGCAGCACGAGCCCGAGCAGCGTCGGCTCTCCGTAGACCACGGGCAGGCGCCCGTCGACCTCGACGGTGGTGCCCGACTCCTCGATGGAGACCGCAAGCGAACTCGCGGTGTGGGCCACGAGCTCGCCGAAGTCGACGAGCTCGTGTGGGCGCTCGACGCGCCCGACGCGCGAGAAGGAGAGCAGATCGTTGATGAGCGCCTGCATGCGCTTGGCCCCGTCGACGGCGAAGGCGATGTACTGCTCGCCGCGCTCGTCGAGCTGTCCCGCGTAGCGGCGCTCGAGCATCTGGCAGAAGCTCGTGACCTTGCGCAACGGTTCCTGGAGGTCGTGGGAGGCGACGTAGGCGAACTGCTCGAGCTCGGCGTTCGAGCGCTCGAGCGCGAGGGCCTTCTCCTGGATCTCCGCCTCGGCGAGCCGCACCACCTCGAGCTCGGCCACGATGCGCTCGCGCATCGACTCCACGTCCGCGCCGAGCCGCTCGATGTCGCTCGGCCCGCCGGGCTCGATCGCCCGCTGCAGCGCGCCTCCGGCGACGGCGCGCACCTGTGAGGCCAGCCGCCCTATGGGCACCGCGATGACCTGGCGGCCGACCACGGTGATGACCAGCAGCGCGACGAGCAGCAGGGCCATGGCGAAGATCAGCGCGCGCGTGAGCGTGCGGGCGGCGGTCGCCAGGTCCGCTCGCGCGTCCGCGCGATCGGCCCGCAGGTCGCCCTGCAGGCGGGCGATCGCGGCGCGCACGGCGTCGAAGCGCGCCTTCCCCTCGGCGACCGCGGCGTCCTCGACGGCGCCGGCGCCGAGCCGGTGGATCCGATCCATCGTGGGCTGCGCGTAGCCGGTCTCCCAGGCGTCGATGGCGCGCCGTGCCGCGGCCAGGTCGCGAGCGAGGTCGCCGCCGTGCTCTCTTCGCGCCAGCCCGTCGAGCTCGACGAGCGCGCTCCGGGCATCGGCGACGCCCGCGTGATAGGGATCGAGGAACGCCTCGTTGCCGCCCAGGACGAAGCCGCGCACCCCGGTCTCCTGGTTGACCATCGCGTTGCTGAGCACGAGCGCCGTGCTCGAGGCGACGTCGACTCGGTCCACCACGCGGTTGCGAGCCTCGGTCAGCTGGTGGGAGGCGATCAACGCCGTGCCGATCGCGACCAGGCTCGCCACCGCCAGCACGCCCGCGCTGAGCGCGAGCCACGTCCCCGCGCTGAACCGGCTCTGGCGCATCAGCCCGAGCCCTGGCCACCCGTCAGGAGCATGGCGGCGATGTCGTCGAGCGGCGCTCCACCGTTGCGTTCCAGGACGTCGTCGATGAGACCGGCCACGAGCGACGAGGGCGCCTCGGCCCAGGTCGCCCCCGGCCCGACGTCGAGCAGCGCGATGAGCCCGTCCATCCCCAGCCGGCGGCTGTCGCCCAGCGCGGCGCGACCCTCGATGAGCCCGTCGGTGAAGAGCAGCAGACCCCAGCGCGGCGGCAACGCCAGCTCGCGCGCGGGCCAGCGCGTCTCGTCGAACACTCCGAGTGGTGGTCCGGTCGCCGTCGGCCCGAGCGTCGGCGCGTCACCGTCGCCCAGGAGCACGGGCGGCGGATGGCCGGCACTGCGCACGGCCGCCGACGCCCGGTCGGGAGTGATCGTCACCGTCGACACGGTGGCGAAGATCTCCTCGCCGTGGCGCTCGTGTACCAGGACCTGCTGCAGCGTCGGCAGCACGCGATCGACGTCCACCTCGCCGAGCGTCTGCGTCCTCCACGCCACCCGCAGGCAGACGCCGAGCGCCGCCTCGTCGGCGCCGTGGCCGCTGACGTCGCCGATCATGAGATGCACCGCGCCGTCGGGCGTGTGGATCAGGTCGTAGAAGTCCCCGCCGAGCAGCGTGCGCTCACGGCCGGGGCGATAGCCCGTGCCGACCAGCAGGGCCGCGTCGTTGAGGATCGGCACCGGCAACAGCCCGCGCTCCAGGCGCGTGGCCTCCTCGGCCAGGATCTCGGCGGCCCGCAGCTGCTGGCGGACGCTGTCGGCCTGGCGACGCTCGACGGCGTAGACGATCGCCCGTCGCAGGCCGTCGCCGTCGAGGCTGCCTTTGACGATGTAGTCCTGTGCCCCGGCCGCGACGGCATCGATGCCGCGCTGGTCGTCGCGGTCCCCCGTGAGCACGAGGTGCGCGACGTCCGGCGCCGCCTCGCGCAGGCGCTCGAGCGCCATGAGCCCGCTGGCGTCGGGCAGGCCCAGATCGAGCAACACGCAATCGAACGTCTCGGCCGCGAGCAGCCCGAGCCCTTCGGCCAGCGATTGCGCACGGCGGACCTCGACGGGGGCTCCCTCCTCGCGCAGGAGCTCGCTGACCAGGAAGGCATCGCCGTGGTCGTCCTCGACGAGCAGGACGCGAACGAGCTCGCCCATGAGGAGGCGTGAATGCGCTCCGGTGGGCGGCGGCCTCACGGCCGACCGCCGACGCGCGTGGCGCGCAGCTCGGGCGCAGCGGACGCGTCGCCGTCGAAGAGCCCGCAGACGTCGAGCGTCTCGCATGCGCAGCCACTCGCGGTGACCAGCCAGGCGCGCATGGCGCGCGCGCGAGAGATGAGCTCGTCGACCTCGGGCAGCTTTCGCTCGGCGAGCTCGCGCAGCTGAGCGTGCGCCGGGGGCCCGCCATCGCCCGTGGCGAGCAGCACGCGCGCCTCGTCGAGCGAGAAGCCGGCGCGCTTGGCGACGTCGATGACCTGCAACCGGCGCAGCGTGTCCTCGCCGTAGCGGCGCTGGCCGCTCTCGCGCTCGGGCTCGGGCAGCAGGCCGACCGACTCGTAGTAGCGGATGGCCGACGTCTTCAGCCCGGCCCGGCGGGCGACCTCACCGATGGTGAACGTCGCTTCGTCCACTGCACGCCTCCCCTTGACTTCAAGTCGACTTGAAGGTGCACCGTACTCGCCATGTCCACCACACCCCCTGTCGCCTGCACGCTCACCGAGGCCGAGATGCCCGCGCGGCGCGCGGAGATGGCCGTCATCGCGCGCGACCTCCTCTCGGCCGACACCCAGGCCGCCCGCGGCGTCCTGCGCTTCCGTCCGGGCCGCGACACCCGGACGCGCCTCGCCGCCTTCGTCGCGGCGGAGCGCCGCTGCTGCTCGTTTCTGCGCCTGGAGCTGCGCGACGACCCCGACGCCCTGACGCTCATCGTCGAGGGCCCGGCGGGCTCCGAGCCGATCGTGCGCGAGCTGTTGACGGTCTTCAGCGGCGCGGGCTGCTGATCGCGCGGTCGCTCAGCGGGCGGCGCGAGCCGCGACCCAGGCGGCGCGACCGCGACGCGTCGCGGACTTCTTCTCGCCGGGCTTCAGGCAGCCGCCGTGGCCGTCGGAGCCGAAGGCGCAGAAGTGCAGGATCCGCTCGCAGTTGCGGACCTTCCAGGGCCCGTTGAGCTTGACTCGCGCGGTGTCGTTGCCGGGGCCGCAGTCGATGGTGCCGCGCCCGTAATAGGCCCACACGTAGTCCTTGCCGGGGCCGCCCTTGACGACCGTCGGGCCGTGGCTGGGGTAGAGCCAATCGTTGCCGGGGCCGCCGTCGAGGAGGTCCTTCTGGCGGGTGTTGTTGTTCGACGGATCCCAGTCGCCCCAGAGGATGTCGTGGCCCGCGCCGCCGAAGAGGCGGTCGGAGCCGTGGTGGCCGAGCAGCTCGTCGTTGTCGGGGCCGCCGACCTTCTTGTGCCCGCCGCTGTCGAGCACCTTCCACAGGATGCCGGTCACGGCGGGCCAGCCCTTGTGGGGGACCTTGTCGCCGCCGCCGCTCGTCCTGCGGCCGTTGCCGGGGCCGCACTGCACGCCGGCCTGGCTCGGTGCACACAGGTTGACGCCCGACCCGCCCGGTTGGGGGCCCTTGCTGCCACGCGCGGCCGCGACCACGAGCGGCTGCGTCGCCGTCGCCTGCGTGCCGTCGACCGTGTCGGTGACCCGCACGGCGATCTGCGCCGTCCCCGGCGCGCGGAACGCGGGGCTGCTGGCCTCGCACGGGACCGGCTCGTAATCGAGGTCGTCGGGGAGCGCCGGGGCGCAGTCCAGCGCGTCGTCGGGCTGGAAGCCCCCGGGCGAGTCGCGCGTGTCCCAGTCGACCTCGACCTTCACCGCGGCGAGCAGGCCGGCGATGTCGTAGGTCAGCAGCGCACGGCACGTGCCCGCCACGCAGGGCCGCGAGGTCCGCAGGTCGAAGGCCGCGCTGGGCGCAGCGTTCGCCGGCGCGCCGGCGATGGCCATGACCACGCTGGCAAGGACGACGGCGGCCAGACCCTTGGACATCGCCACGACGCTAGCCCTGCCCTTTCGACGCGGTCAAGGTGCCCCTACCCATGCGTCCAGGAGCGGATCGCGCTCGGCGCTGATACGCAACGTCGCGAGCGTGGCGCCCCGCAACTCGGCCTTGGTCCGGGCGTAGACCTGCGCGGGCATGGCCGCCAGCTCCTGAGCGACGGCCAGGGCGCGATCGAGCACCTCGCCCGGCGCGAGGGCTTCGTCGAAGGCGCCCAGACGCACGCATTCGGCCGCGTCGACCAGGCGATTGCCCAGCGCGAGGACGCGGGCCGCGGGCGCCGGGAGCTCGGCCCGCACGACGCCGATGGCCGCCTGCGGATAGGGCACGCCGACCTTGACCTCCGTCAAGCCGTAGCGCCCCGCGGTCGCCGCGACCCGGTGATCGCCGCACAGCGCGAGGACCATCCCACCCGCGATCGCATGGCCGGTGATCGCACAGACGACCGGGCACGGCAGGCCGTACACGCCGAGCGCCATCGCGTTGATCGCCTCGACCATCCCGCGCTGCTCGGCGGGCCCGTAGTCCGGAACGGCCTTGAGGTCGGCGCCGGCCGAGAAGAAGCCTTCGCGTCCGGCGACGACGACCGCGGGCGGCACGTCGGCCGCCAGGCGCTGCACGGCCTCGACCAGGTCGCCCAGCAGGGCGAGGTCCATCGCGTTGGCCGGCGGACGGTCGAGGGTGAGGACCGCGATGCCCTCGCGCTCGACGATCGACACGTGGCCCATGGGGCCAGCCTATGTCAGCGCCGGGGGTGCGGCTCACCGTACCCCGGGTCGGCGGATACCTCCGCTGTGCGGGCGCACCGCCGGCCGGATACTCGTAGGCGTATCGAACCTGGATGCATCCGCTCCATGTATCGAGACGTAGAAGCCCCAGGAGAACGCTGGGGCGCCCCGCGCAGACCTAGAACTGATGTCCTCCTCCTTCAGCCAGCCCGACACCGACCTCATCGTCCCGGCCTTCGACGTGCGCGCGCTCGCCCGGCGCGCCGCCGTCCCCGCCGGGCTGGCGGCCGCGGCCGCGACGGCGATCGTCGTGGCGGGCGGCCCGCTGCACGCCTTCGCTCATGCGCTGCGCCGCGCGCTCGACGCCGACCCGCGCTGGGTCATCGGCGGCGCGATCTTCGAGCTGCTGTCCTTCGCCGGCTACATCGCCCTGTTCTGGATGGTGGGCAGCCGCGCGACGAAGCGGCTCGGGCTGCGCGAGAGCACGCAGGTGACGCTCGGCGGTGCTGCCGCGACGCGACTGCTGCCGACCGGCGGCGTCGGCGGCGCGGCGATGACCGTGTGGGCGCTGCGGCGCGCCGGGCTCGGCTCGCGCGGCGCGACGCGCACGCTGCTGGGCTTCCTCATCGTCCTGTACTCGATCTTCCTGGGCGCCATCGCGCTGTCGGGTGGCCTGATCGCGCTCGGGCTGGCCCCCGGCGACGGGCCGCTCGCTCTGAGCGCCATCCCCGCCGCGGCCGCCACCGTGGCCATCGTCGCCGCCCTGGCCCTGGGGGCGCGCCGGCCGGGGACGCCCGCTCGAGCCGGCCGCCTGCACGCGGCCGCAGACGTCTTCGGCGGCGCCGTCCGCGACGCCATCGGCCACGTGCGCTCGGCCGACCCGCGCCTGCTCGGCGCCATCGCCTGGTGGACGTTCGACGCCTCGGTCCTCTGGGCGATGCTCAACGCGTTCGGCGCGGCGCCACCGTTCGCCGTCGTCGTGCTCGCCTACTTCGTGGGCCAGGTCGGCAACACCATCCCGATCCCCGGCGCCGTGAGCGGCGGCATCGTCGGTGTCCTCGTCGCCTTCGGGGTGCCGGCCGACCTCGCGCTGATCTCGGTGCTGGCCTACCGCGCGATCGCCATCTGGCTGCCCGCGCCGATCGGCCTGGTCGCCCTCGGCTCCCTGCGCCGCACGATGGCGCGCTGGAGCGAGGAGGACGCTCCGGCCGTCCCCGCCCAGCACGCGCCCGCTCCGGCGCCCGTCGCGCGCACGTCGCGCCCGTGCCCCGAGCCCGCGCTGCTGGCCGCATGAGGCTGCGTCCCGCGACGTCCCCGGCGCTGCCGGCGCCTCCCGCGCGCGTCCCGCGCGGCCTGCTGGTCGTCGGCGTGCTGGCCGCGGCCGCCTTCGCCCTGGTGACGGCCGGCGTCGTGCGCCTGCCCGACGTCGAGGGCTTCCTCACCGACCTCTCCGACACGCTCGGGCCCTGGACCTACGCGCTGGTCGCCGCGCTCGCCTTCCTGGAGACCGGGGCGTTCGTCGGGCTGGTGGCCCCGGGCGAGACGGCGATCGTCCTCGGCGGCGTCGTCGCCGCGGAGGGCGGCGTCGACCTCGGGCCGATCATCCTCGTGGCCTGGCTGGCCGCGGCGCTCGGCGACCTCGCGAGCTTCGCGCTCGGCCAGCGCCTGGGCCGGCGCTTCCTGGTCGCCCGCGGCCCGCGGTTCGGCATCACCGCGGGGCGCCTGCACAGCGTCGAGGCGTTCTTCGACCGCCACGGGCCCAAGGCCATCCTCATCGGGCGCTTCATCGGCATCGTGCGCGCGGTCGCGCCGTTCCTGGCCGGGGCGTCGGGCATGCGCCTGCGCAGCTTCCTGCCGTGGAGCCTGCTCGGGACGGCGCTCTGGGCGACGGCCTTCACGCTCGTCGGCTACGCCTTCCACGAGTCCTTCGCCTCCGCCGCCCACACGCTGACGCACGGGGCACTGGGGCTCGCGGTCGTCGTGGCCGCGGTGCTGGCCTTTCGGGCGCACCGGCAGGCGCGGGCGGCGGGGTAGCTGCCTCGTCCGCGCGGCGTTTACGGCGCTGCGCGGCGTCTAACAGCATCACCGAGGGGAAGGGTGTACCGGCGCTGGTGGCGGGTCCCCGGGGCGGGCGCGGAGTTCCTGCGGGATTCACGCGCGTTTCGCAACACGTTCGCCTGGCGGCCACAGGGGGTGGGCCGGATTGACCTAAATAATCTCGGTCGATCCGGCCCACCCCCTCGCACCACCCCGAGAGGTGTTACGAAACACGCACGAATCGCGTCGGAAGCCGCACGCGCTCGAGGACGACGGCACGCGCACCGCTCACGGCCACCCCCTTCCCCTCGGTGATGCTGTAAACGCAAGCGGCGCCGCAAGCGCAGGCGGAGACCCACCCGCTAGCCCGACGACCCCGGCGGGCGCACCAGCAGCGCCTCGTGGATCGGCGGGCGTCCCGTGTACCAGTAGGTGAAGCGCGCCACGCGCCAGTCGGCGCCGACGCGCTCGAGCATGCGTGCGACGCGCACCTCGAGCGAGGCGGGGTCGCCGTCGATCATCCGGACCACGTCTTCCATGTCCGCACATGGTCGGCGGCGCGAGGGCCGCGCCATAGCGACGGCGCGTCCAAGCTCGCTCGACCGCAGGTCGAGGGTCAGGCGCCGGCGACGAGCGCCGCGCAGACCCAGTTGTGCGCGCCGGCCCCGCCCGCCCACAGCGTCGCGGCGCGCCGATCCTGCTCGGCCTTGGAGGCCTGGTAGGCGTGCGGGGTGCTGCCGCCGAGGCCGTGCCAGGTGCTGTCGAGCATCTGGTAGTAGCCGGAGGCGGTCGCGCTGTTGGGCGGCAGGTTCTGCCCGCCCGACTCGCACTCGACGATCGGCCACGGGATCGCCCACGGTCCGCCCGGGCCGTGGGCCGCGGCGGCGCGCGCCTGCGCGGCCAGCAGTCGCGAGAGCTCGTGCTGGGCACGGCGCCGCGACGCGACGGTGTTGGCGAGCGCCGCCAGCCGCGCCGCGCGCGCCCCGGCCAGCGCGGTGCGCCGCGCCTGCAGCGCGGCGGTCATCCGCGCCAGGCCGTCGCGCTGGCTGCGCACCGCGGCGGTCTGCTCGCGCTGGCGCGGCTCCAGCGCGGCGAGGATGCGCTCGTCGTGGCGGGCGTCGTTGCGCCCGCGGCGCACGGCATCGACGATCAGGGTGTCGCTGTGCTGCACGCGGCGCAGGAACTCGATGCGCTCGAGCACGTCGGCGAAGCCCTTCGCGTCGAGCACGACCGAGACGACGTCGGGCCGGTTGGCCGTGTAGCGCTGGCGCAGCATCGTGGCCAGGGCGCGGCGGCTCTCCGCCAGCCGGGCGCGCAGCCGCACCAACCGTTCACGCGTGACGCGCAGCTCGCGCTGGGTCGCGGCGAGGCGCGCCTCCCAGCGCGCCAGGTCGCCCTGCGCCTCGGCGAGGCGGGTCGAGAGGACGTCGACCGCCCGCGACGCCGCGCGCTCCAGGCGTCCCAGGCGCGCCGCGGCCGAGGCGAGCTGGCGCTCGCGGCCCTTCTGGCGGTCGATGTGGTGGCGCAGCGCGCCAGGGTCCTGGGCCGCCGCGAGGTGCGTCGCGGCGCCGGCGGCGGCGAGGGCCAGCAGGAGGACGACGGCGATCGTCGCCGGATGGCGTGTCGGGAGAGTGCGGCGGCGCATGAGAACGGCGACAGCGGACCGCCGGGGGCTGGTCCAGCGCAGACGCTAGCGACGCGACGGCGGACTCGGCACGCTTGCATGTCATCGTGCGGGGTACGAACGTACCCCACTGGGACTGCCGGTCGGCGCCGTCACCCGCCGGTTTGGACCGCCGGGCCCAGGCGCCGCAGGCGCATGAGCGACGATGCTCGCAGGCATGATCGATGCCTTCCTTGTCGAGGTCGGAGCACTGTGCGCGGAGCCGGGTGAGCAGCTCGGAACGCTCGTCGAGGTACAGCGCACCGAGAGCTTCCGGATCGCGGCGCTGAGCCCCGCCGCCGCCGAGACCGCCGGGATGCAGCTCTTCAGCGCTGCGGCGACTCGCGAGCGTCGCCTGGTGCGCGACCCGTGGGCGCGGGCCGGCCTGCAGGGTCCAGACGAGCCTGCTCTGCACTGAAGAACACGGCATCGCTGACGTCGTTGGCGCCACGCCCCTGAGCGCGCAGCCGCTCCCAGGTGTCGATCGCGAGCCCGTTGAACGCCAGCGGGACGCGCTGCTCGTGGCCGAGCTCGGCGGCGAGACGGTGGTCCTTGAGCTGCAGCTCGACCGTGAAGCCGGGCGCCACGTCGCCGCGCGCGACCCGTGGCCCGACGTAGTCGGTCATGAAGAAGCTCTTGGCGTCGGTGTGGGCGAAGACCTCCAGCAGGCGCTCGGGTGAGAACCCGCACGCGGCGCCGAGCGTGAAGGCCTCGGCGGCGACGAGCGCGTGGATGCCGGCACACAGGTTGCTGATGAGCTTGACCGTGCTCCCGCTGCCCGGCGGCCCGAGGTGCAGCCAGACGCGGCCGAGCGCCGCCATCACCGGCTGGGCGCGCGCGAAGGCGTCGTCGTCGCCGCCGACCATGAAGGTCATCGACGCGGCGCGCGCGCCGTCCACCCCGGTCTGGAAGGGCTCGCCGCCGCTCACCGGCGCGTCGAGATAGCCGACGCCGCGCGCCGCGGCCGCCGCGTGCATCTCGCGGCTGACCTGCGGCGAGATCGTGCTGGTGTCGAGCACGACGGCGCCGGCGCGAGCCTCCTCCAGGAGGCCGCCGGCGCCCGTCAGCGCCGCGCGCACGGCGGCCGGATCCGGGAGCGAGACGACGACGACGTCGCACCCGGCGCCGAGCTCGCGTGCGCTCGCGGTCGCGACCGCGCCCTGCTCGACGGCGCGCGCGACCTTCGCGGCGTCGAGGTCGAACACGCGCAGCCCCGGGAAGGCACGCACGAGGTGGCCGCAGAAGATCTCGCCCAGGGCGCCGAGGCCGAGCAGGCCGACGGAAGCTGAATCGCTCATCTCCGTAGCATCCTTGACCATGCAACTACGCACGTTTGGAAGGACCGGAGTCAAGGTCAGCCCCCTCTGCCTCGGCGCCATGATGTTCGGCGCCTGGGGCAACCCCGACCACGACGAGTCGATCGCGATCATCCATCGCGCGCTCGACGCGGGGATCAACTTCATCGACACCGCCGACGTCTACGCGCGCGGCGAGTCCGAGGAGATCGTCGGCAAGGCGCTGGCCGGCGGCCGGCGCGACAACGTGTTCCTCGCCACCAAGGTGCACGGCACGATGGGCGACGACCCCAACCAGTTCGGCAACTCGCGGCGCTGGATCGTCGCCGAGGTCGAGAACAGCCTGCGCCGGCTCGGCACGGACTGGATCGACCTCTACCAGATCCATCGCCCCGAGCTCGACACCGACATCGACGAGACGCTCGGCGCGCTGACCGACCTCGTGCGCGCGGGCAAGGTGCGCTACATCGGCAGCTCGACCTTCCCGCCCAGCGCGATCGTCGAGGCGCAATGGGTGGCCGAGCGCCGCAGCCGCGAGCGCTTCGTCTGCGAGCAGCCGCCGTACTCGATCCTCGTGCGCGGCGTCGAGGCCGACGTGCTGCCGACCTGCCAGCGCTACGGCATGGGCGTCATCCCGTGGAGCCCGCTGGCCGGCGGCTGGCTCACCGGGCGCTACCGCAAGGGCCAGGAGCTGCCCGAGACGCACCGCGCGCAGCGCATCCCGCAGCGCTATGACATGTCGCTGCCCGGCAACCAGGCCAAGCTCGAGGCCGCCGACGCGCTCGCCCAGCTGGCCGAGGAGGCCGGCCTCTCGCTCATCGAGATGGCGCTGGCCTTCGTGCTGTCGCACCCGGCGATCACGGCGCCGATCATCGGCCCGCGCACGATGGAGCAGCTCGAGTCCCAGCTCGGCGCGGCCGACGTGACGCTCTCCAGCGACGTCCTCGATCGCATCGACGAGATCGTCCCGCCGGGGACCAACCTCAACGCTACGGATGCGGGCTGGCAGAACCCGGCGCTGTCACGGGGCGCGCGGCGCCGGCAGGCCTAGAGGCGGCGGCGGCCGGCCGCCGCCGCCCCCTGGGCGCGGCGCTCGGCGCGGGTCACCGGCAGCGTGCGGGCCAGGACGACCATCGGCACCGCAAGGGCGACGATCAGCCACATGACCGTCGGCAGCCCCCACGCGTCGGCGACGACGCCCATGCCCGCGGCGGCGATGCCTCCGACTCCGATGGCCAGCCCGAGGCTCACCCCGGACGCGAGGCCCAGGCGGTTGGGCAGGTACTCCTGGCTCATGACGACCGTGACCGAGAAGGTCAGGATGATCAGGTAGCCGGCGAGCGCGGTGAACAGGCCGGCCGTCAGCGGGCTGGGCGCGAGCACGAGCGCGACGAGGACCGGGATGGTGACGAGGGTCGAGCCCACCACCAGGCGCCGGCGCCCGACGCGGTCGACGACGCGCCCGCCCGAGTAGGTCCCGACGGCGCCGGCCACGAGCATCGCGGTGAGCGCCGCGTTGCCGGCGCCCTCGCCCGTTCCGAGGTGGTGGATGAACCACAGCGGGATGAAGGCCTGCAGGCCGAAGTAGACGCATGAGCGCAGCGCCACGACGCCGCCGAGGCGCGCGAACGCGTTCCAGTCGTCCTCGTCGCGATCCTCGTCGGCGAGGTTGCGCTCGAAGAGCGCGGACTTCTCGGCGGCGACCGCGCGCAGCCGGCCGAGCTCGCGGGCGAGGATCACCGCGACGATGGTCGGGAGGACGGCCAGCAGCACGGTCCCGCGCAGGCCGAAGATGAGCACCAGTGGCGTCACCAGGATCGGGCCGAGCGCGAAGCCGGCGTTGCCGCCCAGCGAGAAGAAGCTCATCCCTTGACCGCGGCGGTCGCCCGACACCTGGTTGGCGAAGCGCGCGCCCTCGGGATGGAAGGCGGCGACGCCGATGCCGCTCAGCCCCACTGCCGCGGCCGTCACCGCGTAGTTCGAGCTGAGCCCGACGAGCGCCACGCCCAGCCCCGCCAGGAAGACGCCGAGCGGCAGCAGCCACGGCAGCGCGAGGCGATCCGAGCCGAGCCCGAAGAGCGGCTGGATGGCCGACGAGCCGACGCTCGTCACGAGGACGAGCACGCCCGCGGCGCTGTAGGAGATACCGCGCTGGTCGATGAGGAACGGCAGCAGCGCCGGCACCGCGCCCTGCGCCGTGTCGGCGCACGCGTGCCCCGCGGCCAGGACCGCGAGCGCGCGGCGGTCCAGCCCGGAGGTCAACGCGCCGCCACCCCGTCCAGCGCGATGCGCAGCACGCCGTCGCGGGCGCGCTCGGCGTCCCAGCCGTGGCCCCGGCGCAGGTGGCGGTAGGTCCAGCTGACGAGGTTGAGCAGCAGGGTCGCGGTCTCCTCGGGATCCTGGGCGGCCAGCGAGCCGTCGGCGACGCCGTCCTGCAGCAGGCGCCGGATCGGCTCGGTGAAGGCCTGGCGGGTCAGGCCGCGCGGGCCGTCCTCGTGGAAGATCGTGTTGTGGTCGGCCTCGGCCAGCGCGGCCAGCAGCTCGAGGTTGGCCTCGACCGCCTCGCAGTAGCCGGCGAGCGCCTGCTCGAGGCGCTCGCGCCCGCTGCCGGGCGCCGTGAGCGCAGGCCACATGCTCGATCGATAGGCGTCCTCCAGGCGCTCGGACAGGGCGCCCAGCAGTCCTTCGCGCGTGATGCCGTGCCGGTGCAGGGTCATGCGCGAGACGCCGGCCTCCGTCGCGATGCGCTCGAGCGTGGCCTGGCGCCAGCCCCAGCGCTCGATCGCGCGGTGTGCCCCTTCGAGCAGGCTCTGGTCGATCATCGCCACTGTTACATCAGTGTAACAACGGCGATACGTTTGTGGTCGTCCGCGTGGCGCTTGTGGCGCTGCGCGGCGCCTTAACAGCCTCATCGAGGGGAGGGAGGTAGCGGTGGGCGGGGCGCGCGCCGTCGTCCTCGGGCGCGTGCGTCTTCCGACGCGATTCGCGCGTGTTTCGTAACACCTCTCAGGGTGCGCCGAGGGTGGGCTCCATTGGCGGTCATAGTGACTCTCAATCGAGCCCACACCCTCGACTGCCGCCGAACGCGTTGCGAAACGCGCTCGATCTGCGCAGAACCTCCGCCGCCCGGGGACCCGTGCCAGCGCCGGGACACCCTTCCCCTCGGTGATGCTGTTAGACGCCGCGCAGCGCCAAACGCCACGCGGACGACAGCCGCGGCGCCTACGCCGCGACCGCCTCGCGCGCCGCCCGCGGCGCGCGCAGCTCGTAGTGCGCGGGGTCGAGCCGGCGCGTGCGCGCGCGGAACGGCCACGTGAAGGTCGGCCACAGCGTCGTGTTGCGCCCACGGGCGTCGAGGTACCAGCTGGCGCAGCCGCCCGAGGTCCAGACCGTGCCGCGCATCTGCTCCTGGATGCGCCGCGTTGTAGGCCGCCTGGGCCTCGGCGCGCACCTCGAGCTCGGCGGCGCCGCCCGCCTCCATCAGGCGCAGGGCGTCGAGCACGTAGTTGCACTGCGACTCGATCATGAAGACGATCGAGTTGTGCCCCAGGCCGGTGTTGGGGCCGACGAGGAAGAAGAGGTTCGGGCAGCCGGCGACCATCGTGCCGAGGTGGGCCTGAGGGCTGCCATCCCAGACCTCGGCCAGCGAGCGCCCGTCGCGCCCGTGCACGCGCTCGGCGGCCGGCAGGTCGGTGACGTGGAAGCCGGTGCCGAAGATGATGGTGTCGACCTCGCGCTCGCTGCCGTCGGCCGTCACGAGCGATCGCGGGCGCACCTCGCGGATGGCGTCGGTGACGACCTCGACGTTCTCGCGCGTCGAGCGCCGGCAGGTAGTCGTTGGAGATCAGGACGCGCTTGCAGCCCATGCGGTAGGCGGGCGTGAGCTTGCGCCGCAGCTGCGGATCGCGCACCTGGCGATGCAGGTGGCGCAGCGCCAGGCGCTGGGCCAGGCCCATCGCGCGCGGGTGGCGGAAGCCGAGGACGAAGCTCTCGCGCGCCCAGTAGATCCCCGCGCGCATGAGCAGCTGCGCCGCGGGCAGCGCGCGGTACAGACGGCGCTCCCACGCCTTCAGCGGGCGGTCGGGGCGCGGCATGACCCACGGCGCCGTGCGCTGGAAGAGGTGCAGGCGCCCCGACCCGCGGCTGGATCTGCGGCACGAACTGGATCGCGGAGGCACCCGTCCCGATCACGGCCACGCGCTCGCCGTCGAGGTCGTGGTCGTGGTCCCAGGTGGCCGAGTGGAAGGTCGCGCCCTCGAAGCGCTCGAGGCCCGGCAGGTCGGGGATCGACGGCGCGCTCAGCGGCCCCGTCCCCAGCACGAGCGCCTGCGCCGTCAGGTCGCCGCGGGAGGTCTGCAGGCACCAGCGCTGGGCGTCGTCGTCCCAGCTCGCGTCGAGCAGCTCGTGGCCGAAGCGGACGTGCGGCAGGACGCCGTAGCGCTCCGCGCAGCCGCGCAGGTAGTCGCGGATCTCGGGCTGGGGCGAGAAGGTGCTCGTCCACTCGGGGTTCGGGGCGAACGAGAACGAGTACAGATGCGAGGGCACGTCGCAGGCGCAGCCGGGATAGCTGTTGTCGCGCCACGTGCCGCCGACCTCGTCGGCCTTCTCCAGCACGACGAAGTCCTGGACGCCGGCCTCGCGAAGTGCAATGGCCATCCCCAGCCCGGCGAAGCCGCTGCCGACGATGGCCACCCTCACGTCCTGTTGAACATTATTCATTAGGAGGAGAAGCGTACCCAACCGGGGCGGCGCGTAACGCCGCCCCGGCGGGTTCCTCCCCTCTCGGAGCTCAGGACCTCAGCGGCAAACCGCGTACACGGTCCCGCTCGCCTGCTGCGTGTGCGGCGGCGGGAAGCTCATGACGTTGGTCGTCTTGTGGTCCTCGTAGTTGCTGTCGGCGAGGAAGCCGGCGTGGCCGGTGACGCCGAAGGTCTTCAGGCGCTTGCCCTCGGGGCAGGTGAACTTCAGCGCCGCGCCGGCCGTCTTGGCGCCGCGCTGGACGTCGACCTGCTGGCCGACGAGGACGTAGCCGGCGGGGATCGGCTTGCCGCGGCGGATGGCCTTGACCCCGGGCGCGTCGAACGGCGCGGTCTGGCCGGCCTTCAGCTGCGTCGGCGCGTGGACGGTGATCTGGCTGGAGCCGTCGGCGGCGATGGCGGCGCCGGTGCCGGCGAGCAGCGCCAGGGCACAGGCGGCGGCAATGATGCGTGAGGTCTTCGACATGTGGGGCCCCCCAAAGAGGATCGCTGGACTTGTCTCCCCAGGATCGGGCCCGGCGGGGCGACGCGGCAGGCCACCATGGTGGCCGCCTGCCACACCTCGTTACGAGCCGACGAGCCGCTCGGACAGCTCGCGCAGGCGCCGGCGCGCGTCGGCGTCGTAGGCCTGCGCATCGGCGCGCGCCTCGCTCGTTCCGTTGAAGAAGACGCCGGACACGCCGTCGAGCGCGGGGTCGGCCGCCAGGCGCCAGGTGGCCTCGAGCCCTTCCTCGACGGTGCTCGCAGGCGTCACCCCCGCGTCCGTCACCATCTTCGTCGGCATGAAGGTCGCAGGGTGCAGGGCCGTGGCGGTCACGCCCTCGCCCGCGAGCTCTTCGGCCAGGTCGAACGCGTGCATGATCTGCGCGAGCTTGCTCTGGCGGTACGCGCGCGCGCCGTCGTAGCCGTCCTCGAGCATGACGTCGTCGAAGTCGATCGCCTGCTGGCCGAGCGAGGCCACATTGACGATCCGCGCCGGCGCCACCAGCCGATCGCGCAGCAGCGCGGTGAGCAGGAACCCGGCGAGATAGTTGACCGCGAAGCGCAGCTCGTAGCCGTCCGCGCTCTCCATGCGCGGCCCCGCGAAGCCGATGCCGGCGTTGTTGACCAGCACGTCGAGGCGGTCGGGCACCTGGTCGGCGAGCGCGCGCACCGCATCCAGCGAAGCCAGGTCGCCGACCACGAGCCGCACGTCGCCGGGTCCGTCGAGCAGCCCGCCGAGCGCCTGGCGGCCCCGCTCCTCGCTGCGGGCGTGGGCGAGGACCGTGGCCCCTTCACCGGCGAGGCGGGTGGCCAGTGCCCGCCCGAGGCCGTCGGTGGCTCCGGTGACGAGGACCGTGTTCATCGTTGATCCAGGCTACCGAGGCGTGGCATCCTGGCGGACCGTGACAGACGACGACGGCCACGCGATCTCCTACAAGGTGCTGCCGCGCGGGACGCCTGTGCGCTCGGCGGACGGCGTCCAGATCGGCACGGTCCGCCGTGCGCAGGAGACCGGGCGCGAGCACATCTTCGACGGCATCGTCATCGACACCAAGGAGGGCAAGCGCTTCGTCGATGCCCCCGAGGTCGCCCGTATCGCCGAGCGCTGGGTCACGCTGACCATCTCGGCCGCCGAGGCCGCAGAGCTGCCGCCGCCCGGTGGCGGCATGCGCCAGCGCGTCGACCACGCCAAGACGGTTCGCCGTGCCAAGCGCTGGGGCCGGGGCATGCGCGAACGCTGGGACCGGCGCTAGGCGGGCCAGCGCGCGGCAGGACGGGCGGCGAGCACGCGGGCGATCTCGGCGGGCTCGGCGGGTCGCGCGAAGTGATAGCCCTGGCCGGTCTGGCATGACCACGACCGGAGCATCGCCACCTGCTCGGCCGTCTCGACGCCCTCCGCCACGGCCTGCAGGCCGAGCGAATGCGCCAGGCGCACGACGCCCTCGACGATGGCGGCGTCGTCGGCGTCCTTGGCGATGCCGTCCACGAAGGACTTGTCGATCTTCAGCGTGTCGACCGGCAGCAGCGCGCGCAGCTGGCGCAGCGAGGCGTGGCCCACCCCGAAGTCGTCGACGGCCAGGCGTACGCCGAGGTGCTTCAGCGCCGACAGCGTCTCGCCCATCGTGACCGGGTCGGCCATCATCGCCGTCTCGGTGATCTCGAGACACAGGCGGCCCGGCGCGATGCCGGAGTCCTCGAGGACCGCGCGCACGACCTGCACGAGGTCGGTCGAGCCGAGCTGGCGAGCCGACACGTTGACCGACATGCTCAGCGCGTCGTCGCCCCAGGCGGCCAGTTGGTGGCAGGCCTCCTGCAGGACCCACGCCCCGATGGGGATGATCAGCCCGTTGCCCTCGGCCAGCGGGATGAAGCGCAGCGGTGCGACGGTGCCGAAGATCGGGTGCTCCCAGCGCAGCAGCGCCTCGACGCCGCTCACGCGCCCGTCGGCCAGCGTCACGAGCGGTTGGTAGACGAGCCGCAGCTCGCCGTCGTCGAGCGCGTGGCGCAGGCCGCTCTCGAGCTCCAGGCGCTCCAGCGCGTGCTCGCGCATCGAGTCGTCGAAGACCTCGCAGCGTGACTTGCCCAGGTCCTTGGCGCGGTACATCGCCGCGTCGGCGTCGCGCAGCAGCGCGTGTGGGTCGTCCTCGCCGGGCCCACCGAAGCTCACGCCGACGCTGGCGGTGACGTAGCGGCGCTCGCCGTCGAGCACCAGCGGCTCGCGCAGCGCATCGGCCAGTCGCTTGGCCACCTGCACCGCGTAGGCCTCGCTGGCGATGCCGGGCAGCAGGACCGTGAACTCGTCGCCACCGAAGCGGGCGATGACGTCGTCGGGGCGCAGGACGCGGCACAGCCGCTCGGCCACGCCGCTCAGCAGGCGATCGCCCGCTCCGTGACCGAGGGAGTCGTTGACGACCTTGAAGTCGTCGAGGTCGACGAGGAGCACGGCCACGCGGGAGCGCTCCGGCCCGATGGCGCCGCTGAGACGCTCGAGGAAGAGCTCGCGGTTGGGCAGTCCGGTGAGCGCGTCGTGGTGAGCCTGCCAGGAGAGCTCCTCCTCGGCGTGCTTGCGCTTGGAGACGTCGATGCAGTGGCTGATCCAGCCCTCGGGGCCGTCGTCGCGCCCGCTGAGCAGGGAGTGATGCCACAGCCCCCACGCGTGAGCGTCGCGGTAGCGCAGCTCGATCTCGCCGCTCTCGGCGGGGAACGGGCGCCCGGCGAGGTCGCCGGGGTCGACGAGGTCGGCCAGCGGCAGGCCGGCGGGGTCGGCGCCGACGCGCTCGCAGAGCACCGCGTTCGCGCGCTGGACGACGCCGTCGAGACCGGTGAGGGCCATGCCGATGGGCGCGTCGTCGAAGGCCTGGCGGAAGCGCTCCTGGCTGTGCAGGGCGTCGGCCCGGGCGTCCTCGTTCAGGCGCCAGTGCACGACGTTGACGATCCCCAGCGCGCCGATGAACAGCGCGTGGACCGCCGCCCAGCGCCACGGATGCACGACCGCATCGGGATGGTTGTAGACCGAGGCGGGATCGATCGCGCCCATGAGGCCGTGGTGGCCGAGCACGAAGGCGAAGGCCAGCAGGTAGGGGAACCACTCCTCGTAGAGAGCGAGGACGCTGACCATGACGAAGAAGTGGAAGTGGCCCTCGATGGCACCGTGCATGAGGTGCACGACGACGGCCGAGGAGGTGAGCAGGCCGACGCACACCGCGATCGCGCGGCTGCGGCGCGAGAACCGCGCGCGCGTGGCGATGGCGGCGCAGACGAGGACGGGCCCGGCGTCGACGACGGCGTGCCACAGCGGGTTGCCGGCCAGCAGCCCCCAGGCGAAGAGTCCCACGACATGCGCCCACAGAAGCCGCAGCATCCAGGCATGGCGACGCCGCCACACCGCAGGCGGCAGAGTCCGGCCCTTGGGCAGGGTGGCACCGAGGCGCGAGAACGCTCTCACGGCCCGATGTTCGGCTGTGCAGGGCCTTTCTTTACGCTCGGCGAAGCACGCGAGAGTCGTCCGGCAGGCGCTTGGTCACCCGTTCGGCGTCGAGGTGCTCGAGCAGCGCCTGGGCGAACTTGCGCGAGGTCTGCAGCTCGTCGCGCAGGCGCGCGAGGGTGATCGCGCCGTCGGCGGCGATGACCGCCTCGACCGTGGCGCGGACGGCCGCCAGCGCGTCCGGGTGGGCGTACATCGAGCGGCCCACGCGCACGGCGCGCCCCGCGGCGCGCAGAGCATCGAGGTCGGCTGCATCGAGGTCGGCGGCGTTCGGGGGCTCGTGGCCGGCGGCGCGCAGGCGCTCCTCGAGCGCGAGCGCGGAGTCCGCGAGCGCCGGCGGCGCGGCCGGGGGCGGCGGGGTGGCCGGCGCCGGTGGCGGCTCAGGCTCGGGCTCGGGCTCGCCGCGACGCAGGCGCTCGAGCCGCGCCAGCACGTCGGGGCGCCGGCCGTGGCGGCGCGCGGCGGGGTCCAGGACGACGCCACCACCGAGGGTGTCGGGCGGCGCGATCGAGCGGACGACGACGCGATCGCCGGCGCGGGCCAGCAGCGGCTGCTCCAGGCGTGCCTGCCACAGCCCGTCGCCGAGGTCGGCCATGCGCGCCGGCGTCTCGCGCGTGCCGTGGTGCACGTGCGCGCGCATCCCGTGCTGCGCGTCGCGCAGGGCGAGCTCGCAGTCGAGCACCCGCGAGGGCGCCACCGCTCCCGGGGCGGCGACGACGTCGCCGCGCGCGACCTCGCGCCGCTCGACTCCCGCCAGGTTGAGGGCGACGCGCTGGCCCGCGGCGGCGCGCTCGACGGGCTCGTCGTGGACCTGGACCGAGCGCACGCGCACCGGATTCCCGGCCGGCAGCAGGACGAGGCGATCGCCGGGCGCAACCGCGCCCGACCACAGCGTGCCGGTGACGACCGTGCCGGCGCCGCGGATGGTGAACGCGCGGTCGACGTGCAGCAGCGGCTCGCCGGCGCCGTCGCCGCGCCCGGGCAGGCGAGCGGCGACAGCGTCCAGCGCAGCGCGCACGTCCGCGACACCGGCGCCGGTGCGCGCCGAGCACGCCACGACCGTCGCCCGGGGCAGCAGCTCGCGCGCCTCGCGCTCGGCTCGCGCGGGGTCGGTGAGGTCGGCCTTGGTCACCGCGACCACGCCGTCGTCGACGCCGAGGGCCGCGAGCACCGCGGCGTGCTCGAGGGTCTGGGGCATGACGCCGTCGTCGGCGGCGACGACCATCAGGTAGAGGTCGATGCCGGTGGCGCCGGCGACCATCGTGCGCACGAAGCGCTCGTGGCCGGGCACGTCGACGACCGACAGCCGCCGCCCCGAGGGCAGGGCAAGCGGGGCGTAGCCCAGCTCGATCGAGATCCCGCGCGCCTTCTCGGCCGGCAGGCGATCGGTCTCCACGCCGGTCAGCGCGGCGACGAGCGCGGTCTTGCCGTGATCGATGTGGCCGGCGGTGCCGAGGGTGAGCGGCGTCATGCCTCGCGCGCGGCGCGCACGGCGGCGGCCGCCTGATCGGCCTCCTCGTCGGTGAGCGTGCGGACGTCGAGCAGCAACCGCCCGTCGGCGATCCGGCCCACCAGCGGCGGGTCGCCCTCGCGCAGCGCCTGCGCCAGCGCGACGTCGACCGCCACCGCCGGGCCGGGCAGCTCGAGCAGCGGCAGCGCGCCGCCGCCGACCTTCGCGGTGGAGGCGACGACCTCGCCGCCGCAGCCCTCGGCGAGCCGCTGCGCGCGGGCCTGGAGCTCATCGGGCGCGGCGTCGAGCATGGCCAGCACCGGTAGCTCCGCGCGGGCGAGCTCGGGGTCGCGGTAGAGCGCGAGCGTCGCCTCGAGCGCCGCGAGCGAGAGCTTGTCGATGCGCACCGCGCGGGCGAGCGGGTGGCGCCTGCACGCCTCGACCGCCGCGTGCGTGCCGACCAGCACGCCGGCCTGCGGGCCACCGAGCAGCTTGTCCGCGCTGAAGCACACCACCGCCGCGCCTGCGCGCACCGAGCGGCGCACCGCCGGCTCCTCGGCCAGCAGCTCGACGTC
This sequence comes from uncultured Actinomycetes bacterium, assembly GCA_963742125.1. Lineage (GTDB taxonomy): Bacteria > Actinomycetota > Thermoleophilia > Solirubrobacterales > Solirubrobacteraceae > JAOPZW01. The sequence goes on from CAVUKO010000003.1 coordinate 37,976, forward strand.
GTCGGCCAGCACGCCGGAACCGACGTCGTCGATGACTTGCACCCCGAGCCCGCACAGGGCCTCGATCTCGACCTCCTCGGTGAAGCCGAGGGTGCGGAAGTTCGACGGGTGCGCACGCAGGATCGCGCCGGTGCGCTCGCCCAGCGCCGCCGCATAGTCGGCCAGCCGCGTGCGGTTGGTGGTGCCGACCTCGACGAGCCGCGCCCCGGCCTGAGCCACGCACCTCGGGGATGCGAAAACCGCCGCCGATCTCGATGAGCTGCCCCCGCGAGACGACGACCTCGCGCCCCGGACCGGCCAGCGCCGCGGCGGCGAGCAGTACCGCGGCCGCGCAGTTGTTGACCGCCAGCGCGGCCTGCGCCCCGGTGATCTCGCGCAGCAGCGTCTCCACGTGCGCGTGGCGCGACCCGCGCTCGCCGGTGGCCAGATCGAGCTCGAGGTTGGAATAGCCCTCGGCCGCGGCCGCCACCGCGGCCCGCGCGCTCGCCGCCAGCGGCGCGCGCCCGAGGTTCGTGTGGACGACCACGCCCGTCGCGTTGAGCACGCGCCGCAGCGATGGACGCAGGCGCTCGCGCGCGCGGGCGACGAGGTCCGCGTCGTCCGCCGCGCCGGCGAGGAGCTCCGTGCGCCGCTCCGCCAGCTCGGCCCGCGCCACCGAGGTCGCCAGTCGGTCGACCGAGGGCAGATCGCGCAGGCGCTCGCGCACGCGCGGGGGCGGGGGCTCGGGCATGACCTCGGATGCTACGCGTGGGCGTCGTCCGTTTGGCGCGGCGATGCCGACGACGACTCAGCGCCCGGCGACCCGTGCCCGCTGCGGCTCCACGACGTACCTCGGGTCCGCCGCGCTCTGGAAGCCCGCCTTGTAGACCGACCACCGCGTCGCCATCGCGCCCGCGAGCATGAGCCCGCCGCCCGCTGCCGTGCCGGCGCGGCGCGGGCCGCGCAACGCCATCAGCAGGCCGCCCGCCGCGGTCAGCGCCTTCGCGGCGCGCGCGAAGCGCCCGGCCGTGCCCTGGCGGTAGGGCTCGCCGAGGAGGCTGCCCAGGCGGCGCTCCATCGCCGTCGTCGCCGCCAGCTCGCCCGCCGCGCCCACCAGCGCCAGTCGCCGTGCCGGCGCCCCTCCGCCGGCGAGCGCGATCGCCGACCCCGCGCTCATCGCCGAGCCGGCGGCGAACACGAAGGGCAGCTCGCGGCGCGCCTCGTGCCACGCCGGGATGGCGGTGTCGGCCAGGAGCACCGCGGTGTAGGTCGACAGCGCCGGGCCGAGCACGGCAGTAGCCCCCGCCGCTCGGCCCAGCCGCGGAAACCAGCCGAGGACGCTGCGCGCCGTGGCCAGGGCGATCGCCGTGCTGCTGGCGCCGAGGACCCAGGAGCCGACGCTCAACGGCGAGGTCGGCTTGAGCACGCGCAGCATGTGGTGAAAGCGCTCGGGGCGCCCGAGGTCGGAGACCAGCAGAGGCGGGCTCACCGACACGGCCGTCAGCGCGACGAGCCACGCGCGCCGCGCGAGCGCGTGGTCGCCGCGCAGCTCGCTGAGCAGTGCGAAGGGCGCGGCGGCCCCGGCCATCCCCCCGAAGAAGAAGTAGGTGGGGATCTCCCACGTCCACACCGGCGCCTTGAGGATCGGGCGGCCGTAGTAGGAGTCGCTCATCGCCGGCCGCCGAGGCTGGCGACGGCGATCCCGGCCAGCAGCGCGGCGCCCGCGCCGGCCGCTGAGCGCCACATCGAGCCCAGGTCGCGGGTGGTCGAGACGGGCTCGGGCGGCAGGCCGTAGACCTCGGGCTCGTCGAGGAGCAGGAAGATCGAGCCCTGCCCGCCGACGCCGTCGCCGGGGTCCTCGCCGTACAGCCGCGCGCTCGACTCGCCCGCGACCTGCAGCACCTCGAGGCGCTCGAAGGCGCGCTCGCGCATCTCCTCCAGCGGCCCGAACTGGATCGACTGCGTCGGGCACGCCTGCGCGCACGCGGGCGTCATGTCGTCCTTCAGGCGGTCGTAGCAGAGGGTGCACTTGTGGGCGCGGCCGTCCTCCTCGCGCCGGTCGATGACGCCGTAGGGGCAGGCCGGGACGCAGTAGCCGCAGCCGTTGCAGATGTCCTGCTGCACGACGACGGTGCCGAACTCGGTGCGGAAGAGCGCGCCGGTGGGACAGACCTCCAGGCAGGCGGCGGAGGTGCAGTGCTTGCACACGTCGGAGGACATGAGCCAGCGCATCGCTCCGTCGCGGTCCTGCTCGACGAAGGCGACGTGGCGCCAGGTGTCGGCGCCCAGCGCCCCGGTGTTGTCGTAGGAGTGCCCGGTGAAGTCCAGGCCGTCCTCGGGGACGTCGTTCCACTCCTTGCAGGCCACCTCGCACGCCTTGCACCCGATGCACACCGACGTGTCGGTGAAGAAGCCGACGCGCTCGCTCATGCGCCCTCCCCGGCCGCGCGGCGGCGGTAGTCCTCGACGAGCTCGGGCAGCGCGTGCCCCCGCGGGCGGCGCCCGGGGCGCACGTCGCAGGTCTGCGCCTTGTACTCGCCGATGTGGACGTTGGGGTCCAGCGCGAGGCCGAGCAGGTCGTTGGCCGAGTCCCCGGTGACGACGCCCCGCGAGCCCCAGTGGTAGGGCAGGCCGACCTGGTGGACCTCGCGGCCGCCCACGGTCAGCGGCGTCATGCGGTCGGTGACCATCACCCGGGCCTCGATCGCCGTGCGCGTGGTCACGATCGTCATCCAGCCGCCGTGCTCGAGGCCGCGCTGGCGCGCGAGCGCGGGCGACACCTCGCAGAACATCTCGGGCTGCAGCTCGGCCAGGTGCGGCAGCCAGCGCGACATCCCGCCCGCCGTGTGGTGCTCGGTGAGCCGGTAGGTGGTCGCCACGTAGGGGAAGACCTCGGCCCCCGGCTCGCCGTGCGTCGGGTTGTAGGGGTTCTCGCGCCGACCGATCCGCTGGCGCGCCGGATTGGACTGCTGCCCCGCGTAGAGCGGGTTGGCGAAGGGCGATTCGTGCGGCTCGTAGTGGGTGGGCAGCGGGCCGTCGACGAGGCCGGCGGGGGCGTAGAGCCACGCCTTGCCGTCGGCCTGCATGGTGAACGGCTCGTCGCCGCGCAGCGCGGCGGGGCCCTGCGCGCCCTCGGGCGGCTCGTAGTCGGGCGGCCATGTCGGCCTTGAAGTCCGGCACGTCCTCGCCGGTCCACTTCCCGGCCTCGGGATCCCACCAGACGTAGCGCTTGCGCTCCGACCACGGCCTGCCGTCGGGATCGGCGGAGGCGCGGTTGTAGAGGATGCGCCGGTTCATCGGCCACGCCCAGCCCCACTCGGGCGCCACCCACGACTGCTGGGAGCCGGGCTTGCGCCGCGCGACCTGGTTGACGCCGCCGGCGTAGCAGCCCGCGTAGATCCAGCAGCCACACGCCGTCGAGCCGTCGTCCTTGAGCGGCAGGTAGTCGGGCACCTCCTGGCCCGTCGCCGAGGTCGACGCCGCCGATCTCGCGCAGGACGGCCTCGGCGTCGGGATCGTCGTACGCGCCCTCGGTGGGGTAGTCCCAGGTCAGCTCGAGCACCGCGCGGTCGCGTGGCGCCTGCGAGCCGGCGAGCTTCTCGCGCACGCGGCGGCCGAGGTGGTACATGAACCACAGCTCCGAGCGGCAGTCGCCGCGGGGCTCGACGGCCTGCTCGCGCCACTGCAGCAGGCGCTGGGTGTTGGTGAAGGTGCCCTTCTTCTCGACGTGCGAGGCGCCGGGCATCAGGAAGACCTCGGTGGCGATGTCGGCCGTGGCCAGCTCGCCGCTCTCGATCTCCGGCGCGTCGTACCAGAAGGCCGCCGTCTCGATCTCCACGAGGTCGCGCACGACGAGCCATTCGAGGCCGCGCAGCGCCGCGCGGTTGTAGCCGCCCGTTGGCGGCGCCCACGGTCGGGTTCTCGCCCATGACGAACAGGCCCTTGACCGTCCCGTCGACCATGCCCGCGAGCGTCGAGTAGTAGGAGTGGTCGCCCGTCAGACGCGGCAGATGGCCGAAGCAGAAGTCGTTCTCGGCCGTGGCCGCGTCGCCCCACCACGCCTTCAGCAGCGACACCGTGTACGCCTTCATGTTGGCCCAGTAGCCGGCCGGCGGCGCCTGCTGCTCGGCGTAGTCGTCCAGCGACGCCGTGCACGGGCGCGCTGGGCATCGGCAGGTAGCCGGGCAGGATGTCGTAGAGCGTCGGGATGTCCGTCGAGCCCTGGATCGACGCGTGGCCGCGCAGGGCGAGGATCCCGCCGCCCGGGCGCCCGATGTTGCCCAGCAGCAGCTGGATGATCGCGGCCGTGCGGATGTACTGCACGCCGACGGTGTGCTGCGTCCAGCCGACCGCGTAGCAGAGGGCGCTCGTGCGCTCGCGCCCGGAGTTCTCACACAGCGCCTCGCACACCGCCAGGAAGTCGGCCCGCGAGACGCCGCAGGTCTCCTCGACGAGCTCGGGCGTGTAGCGGGCGAAGTGCCGGCGCAGCAGCTGGTAGACGCAGCGCGGGTGCTGCAGCCGCGGGTCCTCGTGCGGCGCCTCGCCCTCCTCGAGCGCGCCGCCGTGCGCGCCGTGGGCGGCCTGGCCCGTGGGCGCTCCGAGCTCGCGCTGCCCCGAGGCGGCCGCCACCTCCATGTCCTCGTACTGCCAGGACTGGGGGTCATACGTGCCGGTCTCGGGATCCCAGCCCGAGAACAGACCGTCGAGCTCCTCGGTGTCGCGGAAGTCCTCGGAGACGATCGTCGCCGCGTTGGTGTAGCGCACGACGTACTCCTTGAAGGCGCGGTCCTCCTCGAGGATGTAGCGCACGATCGCGCCCAGGAAGGCGATGTCGCTGCCCGCGCGCAGCGCGACGAAATGGTCGGCGAGCGCGCTCGTGCGCGTGAAGCGCGGGTCGACGTGGATGATCCTGGCGCCGCGCTTCTTGGCCTCGACCACCCATTGGAAGCCGACCGGGTGGTTCTCGGCCATGTTGGAGCCCATGATCAGGATGCAGTCGCTGTTGGCGAGGTCCTGCTGGAAGCCGGTGGCGCCGCCGCGCCCGAAGGAGGTCCCCAGACCGGGGACCGTGCTCGAGTGTCATATGCGGGCCTGGTTCTCGATCTGCAGCGCGCCCATGGCCGAGAAGAACTTCTTGATGAGGTAGTTCTCCTCGTTGTCGAGCGTGGCGCCGCCGAGGTGCGCGAAGCCGAGCGTCCGGTTCAGGCGATGGCCGTCCTCGTCGACGTCCTCCCAGCCCGCGTCGCGCGCGGCGATCAGGCGGTCGGCGATCATGTCCATCGCCGTATCGAGGTCGAGCTCCTCCCACTCGGTGGCGTGCGGGGGGCGGTACTTGACCTTGTACTCGCGCCCCGGGCTCTCGTGGAGCTGGCGCGAGGCCGAGCCCTTGGGACACAGGCGCCCGCGCGAGATCGGCGAGTCCGGGTCGCCCTCGATCTGGATGACCTTCTCGTCCTTGACGAAGACGCGCTGGCCGCAGCCCACCGCGCAGTACGGGCAGATCGACTTGGCCACCCGGTCGGCCGAGCGCGTGCGCGGCTCCAGGCGCTCGGAGGCCGGCGACCGCGCTGCCTCGCCGAGGCCGAGATGGTCCTTCGTGCGCAGCTGGCGCAGTAGGGCGGGCGTGGAGCGCGACATCCGCGACGATGGCCTACCCGGTCAGGCGGGGGGCACTCGCCGATGATGCCCGCTACCGCGCGGCCAGCGCCGTCGCGAGGTCCTCGCGCGAGCGCACGTCGAGCTTCTGGAAGGTGTGGGTGAGGTGGCCCTCCACGGTGCGCGCCGTGACGAACAGGGCCTGGGCGATCTCGCGATTGGTCATCCCCTGCGCCGCGAGCTCGGCCACCCGCCGCTCGCTGGCGGTCAGTGCCTCCAGGCCGCTCAGGCGCGCGCGACGGGGCTTGGCCCCGCTGGCCCGCAGCTCGATCTCGGCCTGGTCGGCGATCCGCACCGCACCCGCGCGATGGGCGATGTCGAGGCCCTCACGCAGCAGGGCGCGCGCCTCGGCGCGGCGGTTGGAGCGGCGCAGCAGCGCGCCGAGATCGACCAGAGCGCGAGCGCTGTCGAGCGCCACCCCGGCGCCCTCCAGGGTGGCCACCGCCTCGCGCAGCAGCTCTTCGCCCTCGGGCCCGCCGGTCACGACGCCGGCGGTGCGCAGGGCGGCGCCGAGCACGCGCGGCGAGCCCGAGACGCGGCCGAGCTGGAGCTCCTCGTGCGCCAGCGCCAGCGCGGCCTCGCGCTCGCCCAGCGCCAGCTGGACCAGCGCGGCCGCCGAGCGCCAGAGGAGATAGGCGGGCGAGACGGCGCCGGTGCGCAGCGCCACGTCCCCCGCCGCCTGGATGTCGGCCAGCCCGGAGTCGAGCTTGCGCTGGGCCACGCGGAGGTGCCCGCGCGCGAGGAGCAGGACGGCGCCGGTCTGCGTCCGCGTCGGCTCGCCCGGCGCGAAGCTCCGCAGGGCCGCCTCGGCCGCGTCGGGGTCGCCCTGCTCGGTGTGCGTGGTCACGAGAACCGCGGTGGCGATGGTGCGATACAGACGCGGCGCGGGGAGGTCGACCGCGTCGAGCACGGTGCGAGCGTCGCCGGCGGCGCCCTGCAGGTCGCCGCGTCGCAGCAGCATCCACGCCCGCCACGCCATGCTCGTGGCGAAGAGGGCGCAGTCGCCGGTGGCACGGCTCTCGGCCACGCCGGCGTCGAGCGCGGGAACGGCCTCGTCGAAGGCGTCGGCCCACACCAGCGCGGCCGACGCCTGGGCAAACCACGGCAGGTCGGTGGGCTGCGGCACCGTCGTCGGCCCCGCCGCGAAGGCGCGCCGGGCGAGCGCCACGCCGACGTGCGCGGGCTCGTTGGTCGCGACGGCGCGCAGCGCCGCCGCGGCGAGCACCTCGCGGGGCGCATCCTTGTCGTCCGCGCGCCGGCGCATGGCTTCCAGGCGCGGGAGGAGCGGGGGCGCGGTGTCCGCCCCCAGCATCCCCGCCATCATGGCGAGCGTCTCCAGGCGGTCCGACGTCTGCTCGTCGTGGTCGCGCAGGAGCGCGGCGGTCCGGTCGATGACGGCGACCGCGTCCTCCAGGCGCTCGGCGCGACCGAGCGCGTGCGCGAGCACGAGCGTCGCCCCGAGCGCCACCTCGGGGTCGTCGCCGGCGGCGGCGAGCGCCTCCTGCAGATGGACCTCGCCCGCGGCCTGGCCGGCGGTGGCCTCGGCCACCCCCAGCTCGAGCAGGAGCCCGGGACGCTCGGCTGCGGGCGGCGGCTCGGCCAGCGCGCGACGCAGGAGGACGGCCGCGGACTCGGGCGCGCCCCGGCGTGCCGCGGTACGCGCGGCGTCCACGAGGCGCCGCGCGATCGCCCGATCCCCGGCCGGCTCGGTGGCCAGCAGATGCTCGGCGGCGTGCTCCTCGCCCGCCGGCTCGCCGTCCATGAGCTCGGCCGCGCGGCGGTGCGCGAGCGAGCGCTCGGCCGCGCCGAGCTCCTCGTAGACCCCGGCACGCACGAGCGGATGGACGAAGGCCAGCGGACGCTCGGGCTCGAGGATGCCGGCCGTCACGAGCGTGTCCAGGGCCTCGGCGGCCTGCGCCGGGTCGAGCTCGGCGAGCGCGGCAGCGCGCGGCAGCTCGGCCCGTTCGAGCACGGCCACCGCCCGCGCCAGGCGCGCCGCGGGCGCGGGCAGGCGGCCGAGGCGCAGCTGGATCCAGCGGCGCGCGGTGCGTGCGCCGACGGCCTCGACGCGCGCGGCCGCGCGCGCATCGGGGCTCATGCCCTCGACGCTCAGGGCCTCGACGAGCTCGCGCACGAGGAACGGCGAGCCGCCGGTCGCCCGATGGCAGGCGGCGGTGAAGACCGCGTCGGGCGCCGTCGCGAGCCGCTCGTGCACGAGGCGGGCCACGGCGGCGATGCTGAGCGGGGCGGGGTGCACCACGTCGGCGTGTGGATCGGCGGTCAGGGTCGCCAGCAGGTGCGCCTCCTCGGCCTCGGCCTCGGGCCGCGTGGCGACCAGCAGCGCGACCTTCAGCTCCTCCAGGCGCGGGAGCAGGTAGGTGAGGAAGCGCAGCGAGGAGGTGTCGGCCCAGTGGGCGTCGTCGACGCTGAGCACGACGAGCTGGTCGGCGGCGAGGTTCGCGCACAGCCAGTAGAGGCCGTGCAGGACGGTGAACGACGCGTCGGGTGTCGCCGCCGGCGCCTCGCCCTCCTCCAGCGCCCCCGGCAGGCCGAGGACCCGCGCCGCCAGCCGCGCCGGGCCCTGCAGCAGATCGTCGCGCTCGGCCGGCGTCGCCTCGTACAGCATCGGCTCGAAGAGCTGGCGTACGACGCCGAAGGCGAAGTCGCGCTCGAGCTCTGCTCCGCGGGCGCGCAGGAAGCGCGTCGCACCGTCCTCGGCGGAAAGCCGCGCGGCGGCGAGCACAGCCGATTTGCCGATTCCGGCGGGTCCTTCGACGACGACGCTGCGGCCTGATCCCGCGCGCGCCGCGGCGATCGCCGCGCCGATGCACGCCAGCTCGCGCTCGCGCTCGAGGAGAAGGTCGACCCCGTGAAGCGGCGGGGCTGTCATCGGCTTTCAGAGCGTAGCCGACCACGGAGCGGCGAAGGAGTCGAACCTTCCAGCCGTGATCGCACGGCCCCTCCGGCTTTGAAGGCCGGTCGGGGCACCGGCCCCGGGCCGCTCCGCAGGCGATGCTAGAGGTGCGGCCAGCTCGCGTCCGCGTGGTGCGGGCAGTACTCGCCACCCTGGTACGGGCAGCCGCACCCCCGCATCGTGGAAATCCGCCGTGGGACTCGGAAAGACAGGGGGCGGTCCCCGTTGCGCGGACATCCTCCTAAATCGCACCATGGCAGCCATGTCGACCCTCGCTGTCTCCCGGCCCCTCGACCCCGAGCGCCTCGCCTCCCACATGGACCGGCTGACGCGGGTCGCGCGCCACCTCTGCGGCCGGCACGGCGACGCCGAGGATCTGGTCCAGGACACCTTCGAGCGCGTCCTGCGCCGGCCGCGCACGGTGACCGGCAGCGAGGCCGCCTACCTCGTGCAGGCCGTGCGCAACACGCACCTCAGCCGCCTGCGCTCGGCGGCCAGCCGCGTGCGCACGACCGCGGTGCCCGACGACTTCGAGCCCGTCGACCACGGCGCCGAGGACCGCCCGATCAGCGCGCAGCGCGCGCGCGAGGTGCTCCATGCCGTCGCCGATCTGCCCAAGGGGTTCCGCGATGCCGTCGTCCTCGTCGACGTGCACGGCTACCGCGCGGGCGACGCCGCGCGCGAGCTCGGCATCGCCGAGGGGACGCTGCACAGCCGTCTCTTCCGCGGCCGGGCGCAGGTCGCGCGGGCCTGCGGGGCGTGAGGCCGTGCCCGGCCAGATGACCCTCGCCGACGGAGCGCGCCTGCGCGTGCGGCCGATCGTCCCCGCCGACCGCGGCCCCCTGGCCGACACCTTCGAGCGCCTGAGCGACCAGTCGCGCCGCCGCCGCTTCCTGGGGCCCAAGCCGCGGCTCACCACGCGCGAGCTCGCCTACCTGACCGAGATCGACCACGTGACCCACGAGGCGCTCGTGGCAATCGACGAGTCGACCGGGCACATCGTCGGCGTCGGACGCTATGCCATCGGCTCCGGCGGTGGCACGGTGGCGGACATGGCGCTGGCGGTGGCCGACGCCTGGCAGCGCCGCGGGATCGGCCACGGGCTCGCCGTGCGCCTCCTCGAGCGCGCCGGTGCCAACGGGATCACGACGTTGACCGGCTCCACGCTGGCGGACAACCTCGGCGCGCGGGCGCTGCTCGACCGGCTCGGCTTCCGCGTGTGCTCGGCCGGCGCAGGGGTCATCGAGGTCGAGCTCGACGTCCCGCCCACGAGCCGGCGCCACCGCGTCAGCGCGGCGCGTGCAGGACGTCGGGCAGCTCGTCGCGCGAGCGCAGGGCGAGCTTGGCGAACACGCGCGTGAGGTGACCCTCGACGGTGCGCATGGTCACGAACAGCGCCTGAGCGATCTCGCGGTTGGTGAGGCCGTCGCCGGCGAGCTCTGCCACGCGGCGCTCGCTGGCCGTGAGCGCCTCGACCCCGCTCAGGGCGACGCGACGCGGCTTGGCGCCGGTCGCCCGTAGCTCGGCCTCGGCGAGGTCGGCGAGCGGCGCGGCGCCCGCGTGGTGGGCCACGTCGAGCGCTTCGCGCAGCATCGCTCGCGCCTCCGAGCGCCGGCCCGCCGCGCGCACCAGCACCCCGAGCTCGGCCAGCGCCCGCGCGCGCTCGAGCGCCACCCCCGAGCGCTCCAGGCAGTCCAGGCTCTCGCGCAGGAGGGCCTCGCCCTCGCGCCCGCCGGCCACGACGCCGGCGGCGCGCAGCGCGACTCCGAGCGTGCGCTGGCCGCCGAAGGCCCGCGCGAGCTCGACCTCCTCCGTGGCCAGGCGCAGGCCCTCCTCGCGCTCGCCCAGTGCTGCGTGGGCCAGCGCGGCGCCGGAGCGCCAGGCCAGGTAGCCGGGGCAGGTCGACCCCGTCGCCAGGACGATGGCGCCCGCCGCGCGGATGTCGGCGAGGGCCTCTGTGGGGCGCTCCTGGGCCAGGCGCAGGCGCCCGCGAGCGAGGCGCAGCACGGCCGAGGTGTGCGTGCGCGACCCCTCGTCGAGCCCGAAGCCGTCCAGGACGGTCTGGGCCTGCTCGAGCTCGCCCTGCTCGGTCGAGGCGTTGACGAGGATGGCCACGGCGAGCTTGCGATACATGGCGGGCGCCGCGAGGTCGGCCGCCTCGAGCACCGTGCGGGCGTCGCCCTCGGCGCCCTGCAGGTCGCCGCGGCGCAGCAGCAGCCAAGCGCGCTGCGACAGGCTCATGCCGAAGAGGGCCGGGTCGCCCGTAGCGCGGCTCTCGGCCACCCCGGCATCGAGCGGGGCCTGCGCCTCGTCGAGCGCGTCGGCCCAGATGAGTGCGACCGTCGCCTGCGCGAACCACGGCAGGTCGGTCGGCTCGGGCACGATCCGCGGCCCGACGGCGAGCGCGCGCTGCGCGAGCACGATGCAGCTCGTCGCGGGCTCGTTGGCGTGGGCGGCGACGAGCGCCGCCACGGCGAGGACCTCGCGCGGCACGTGCGCGTGGTCGGCGGCGCGGCGCATGGCGCGCATGCGCGAGGCGAGGCGGGGCGCAGTGGCGGCGTCGAGCATCGCCGCGCCGGTGGCCATCGACTCCAGCAGCACGCGCGCGCGACCGCGTCCGTCGGCGAGCCGCGCCGCCGCGAGATCGATGACCTCGATGGCCGCGGCGATCCGCTCGTCGCGGCCGAGGAGGTGGGCGAGCACGAGCGCCGCGCCCAGGCGCACGTCGTCGTCGCCCGCCGAATCGAGCGCGTCGCGCAGGTGAGCCTCGCCCTCGGGCTGGCCGGCCCTCGCCTCGGCCACGCCCAGCTCGAGCAGGATCCGGGCGCGCGCGCCCGGCGGCGGCGGCTCGGCCAGCACGCGGCGCAGGTAGCTGGCCGCGGACTCCGGGGCGCCGCGGCGCGAAGCGTCGCGCGCGGCCTCGGTCAGGCGCGCCACGGTCCACGCGTCGGCGGCCGGCTCGGTCGCCAGCAGGTGCTCGGCCACGCGCTCGCCGCTGTCCTCGCGGACCGCCAGCAGCTCGGCCGCCCTGCGGTGGGCGCGCATGCGCTCGGCGGGCGGCACCTCCTCGAGGATCCCGGCGCGCACGATCGGGTGTACGAAGGTCAGCGGCCGGCGCGGGCTGAGGATGCTCGCGGCGACCAGGAAGTCGGCCGCCGTCGCCGCCACGTCGGAGTCGAGCCCGGCGAGGTCCGCCGCCTGGGCGAGCTCGGCGGTCTCGAGCACCGCCACCGCCCGCGCCAGTTGCACGGCGACCAAGGGCAGGCGGCTGAGGCGCACGAGCATGGCCCGCCCGATGGTGCGCGCGCCGAGCGCCTCGACGCGCCCGGCCTCGGCGGCCGTCGGCTCCACGCCCTCCTCGTGCAGCGCGTCGACGAGCTCGCGCACGAGGAAGGGGACGCCCCCGGTCGTGCGCTGGCAGGCGGCGGCGAAGACGGGGGCCGGCACGCGGCTCAGGCCCTCCTCGATCAGGCGCGCGACCGCGCTGGCCGACAGCGGCGCCGGGCGCACCACGCGCGCGAGCGGATCGGCGAGCAGGAGCCCGAGCAGCGGGGCGGCGGCGCCCTCGGCCTCCGGGCGCGTCGCCACCACCAGCGCGAGCGACAGCTCCTCCAGGCGCGGCAGCAGGAAGGCCAGGAAGCGCAGGGAGGGGGCGTCGGCCCAATGCGCGTCGTCGACGGTGACCACGAGCGGTCGGTCGCCGGCGAGGTTCGCGCACAGCCAGTACAGGCCGTGGAGCACGGTGAAGGACGCGTCCGGCGCGGCGACCTGACCCTCGCTGCCCTCGGGCAGCGCCCCGGGCAGGCCGAGCAGCCGCCCGGCCACTCCCGCCGGGCCCTGGAGGAGGTCGTCGCGGATGCGCGCCGGCGCCTCCGACAGCGCGGGCTCGAGCAGCTGACGGACCACGCCGAAGGCGAAGTCGCGCTCGAGCTCGCCGCCGCGCGCGCGCAGCGTCCGCGTCCCCGCGGCGTCGGAGACCGCGCGGGCCGCGCCGATGAGGGCCGACTTGCCGATCCCCGCCGGCCCCTCGACCACCAGCAGGCTGCCGCGGCCGCTCTGCGCCCGCGCCACGGCGGCCTCGATGCGCGCCAGCTCCGCGTCGCGCTCGAGTACGCCCGCGCTGCCCCCCGCGGCGCTGGTCACCGCACCTACACCACCGCGATCGCGCCCGGATCGCCGGCCACGAGCCGCCCGATCACCGGACCCGGCACCTCGCCGGCCCGCGCCGGATCGACGGCGACGAGCAGGCCGCCGGAGGTCGTCGCGTCGCACACCAGGCGCACGCGCCAAGGCTCCACGCCGGCCGCGAAGTACGCGAAGCCCTCGGCGTACTCGCGGTTGTGGCGGCTGCCGCCCGATACCGCGCGCTCGTCCTCGAGCATGAGCTCGACACCGTCGAGCGCCGGCACGGCCGCGGCGTCGAGCTCCGCCGCGACGCCGCTCTCGCGGGCGAGCGCGTGCAGATGGCCGAGGAGGCCAAAGCCCGTCACGTCGGTCATGGCCGATGCGCCGGCGGCCACGGCCGCCGCGGCCGCGCCCGCGTTGAGCGCCGCCATCACCTCGACGGCCCGAGCCAGCAGCTCCTCGTCGGCCTGCCCGCGCTTGCGCGCGGTGACCACGGCGCCCGCGCCCAGCGGCTTGGTCAGCACCAGCGCGTCGCCGACCCGGCCGCCCGCGTTGGCGATCACGCGGTCCGGGTGCACGGCGCCGGTGACGGCGAGGCCGTACTTGGGCTCGGGGTCGTCGATCGAGTGCCCGCCGACGATCTCGGCGCCCGCGGCGCGCACGACGTCGAGCCCGCCGCGCAGCACGTCGCCCAGCGCCGCGGCGCCGAGCTGCTCCAGCGGCCAGGCCACGACGTTGAGCGCGGTCAGGGGCCGCCCGCCCATGGCGTAGACGTCGGACAGCGCGTTGGCCGCGGCGATCCGGCCGAAGTCGTAGGCGTCGTCGACGACCGGCGTGAAGAAGTCGATGGTCTGCACGAGCGCGAGCTCGTCGGAGATCCGCCACACCGCCGCGTCGTCGGCGGTCGCCGAGCCCACGAGCAGCTCGGGCGCCGTCGCCGGAGGCAGGCCGCGGACGATCGGCAGGAGGGCCGCGGCCGGCAGCTTGCATCCGCACCCGGCGCCGTGGGAGAGCGAGGTGAGCGTGACTGCGACATCCATGCCGGGCGATGCTACTGACGCGCGGACTCGACCTCCGGGGGGCGGAACGGCGCATGCCCCTTGGGAGCATGGGCGCCGGAGCCGCGAGGGACGCGGCCGGCGTGGAGGGAGCCATGCTCGAGAAGCTCGAGGCGATCGGACGCACCGCTGGGCACGCGGCGCAGCTCATCGTGGACCGGACGGCAACGGTCGACCCGTGGGCGCTCGTGCTGGGCACCCTGCTCTACCTCGTCGCGCAGACCGTGCGCCCGCGCGGGTGGCACACCATCCTGCGGGCTGCCTTCCCGGAGGCGACCGATCTGCGTCCGCGCGACGTCATCCGCGCCTACCTGGCGGGCGCCGGCGTCAACGCGCTCGTCCCCGCCCGCGGCGGGGACGTGGTCAAGCTCGCGCTGCTGCGCCGCCGCATCGAGGGCGCGCGCTACGCGACGCTCGCGGCCACCTTCATCCCCGAGACGTTGTTCGAGACGGCCTTCGGCGCCGGGCTCGTCGCGTGGGCGCTTGCGGAGGGCTTCATCCCGGTTCCCACCACCAGCGGCGAGCTGCCCGCGCTCGACGTCTCGCTCGTCCTCGGGCATCCCGTGCCGGCGGCGCTCGCGCTGGTGGCGCTCGGCCTGGTGGGCCGGCGGCTCGTGCGCGCGCTGCGCGGCGCCCTGCGCCAGGGCACGGCGATCCTCTGCACGCCGCGGCGCTTCCTCGTCGGCGTCGCGAGCTGGCAGGCGCTCGCCCGCCTGATCCGCCTGGGCTCGATGGCCGCCTTCATGGCCGCCTTCGGCCTTCCGGTGACGCCCGCCACCGTCGTGCTCGTGATGGCCGCCCAGGGCGGCGGGCGGATCCTGCCCCTCGCCCCGGCGAGCGCCGGCCTGCGCCTGGCCATGCTCTCCTACGGCTTCGTCGAGGTCACCGGCCATCCGGTCGACATCGCCGCCATCACGGCGTTCACCTTCGGCGTCGGCGCCGTGCTGGCCATGTCGGGCCTGCTGGTGGCGATGGTCATCCTCGCCCAGGAGTTCGGCACGCTCTCGCCGCGCCGGGCGGTGGCGGCTGCGCGGGCCACCGCAAGACCGGCGCCCGGCGCGCGATGGGATGTGCTTGACGTCGATCCACAGGCGGGCGCTGTCGCGCGCCTTCGCGGCGGTCCTCGCCGCTCTCACGCCGGCCTTCGCCTCCGCCGCGGGGCGCTGCGGCCGGCGCGCGCGGCGGCCGTGGTGCGACACGAGCCTCGGGCCTGATCAGCGCGCCGACCATACGCACACTCGCGGCGCAAAACAGCATCACCGAGGGGACGGAGGGTGGCGGTCGTCGGAGCGCTCGCGGCTCCGTCCTCGCGCCGGTGCCCGAGCTGCATGGGATTGCTGTCGGAAACCGGTAGCAATCCCATGCAGTTCGCGTTCGGAAGCCGCTCGCGCGGCGGGTGGCGATGACGGCGCCGGCACACCCTTCCCTCGATGACGCCGTTTGCGCCGCGCGGCGCCGCTCGCCCTGGCGGAGAACACCTCGACGGTAGCCTCGACGCCATGAACGAGATCGCGCCGGGCCTGCTGGACTGGGCGGCCTTCCACGACGGCATCGGGCAGGAGGTCCACTCGCACTACGTGGCGGAGCCGGGCGTGCTCATCGACCCCATGCCGGCCGCCGGCGAGCTCCCGAGCCGGCCGCGCCTGGCCGTGCTCACCAACCGCCATCACCTGCGCCACGCGACGGACTACGGCTGCCCGATCCGCTGCCACGAGGCCGGGCTGCACGAGTTCGAGGGCAGCGCCGTCGACGTCGAGGGCTTCGCCTTCGGCGACGAGCTGGCGCCCGGGGTGCGCGCGCTGGAGGTTGGCGTGCTGTGCCCGGAGGAGACCGCCCTGCACGTCGCGGTCGGCGACGGGTTCGTGGCCTTCGCCGACGCGATCATCCGCGAGGACGACGGCGAACTGGTCTTCGTCCCGGACTACCTGCTCGGCGACGACCCGGCGGCGGTCAGGGCGGGCCTGCGCGACGCGTTCGCCCGGCTGCTCGAGGAAGCGCAGTTCGACGGTCTGCTGCTCGCGCACGGCGCCCCGGTACCGACCGGCGGCCGCGCGCGGCTCGAGGCCTTCGTCAGCGCTACTGGATGAGCACGGGCGCCCCGACCGGGACGCGACTGAACAGGTCGATCACGTCGGGGACGTGCATGCGGATGCAGCCGTGCGACGCGCGCGAGCCGATCGAGTAGTCCTCGCCCGTGCCGTGGATCCCGACGCCGTTGGCGATCCCCATCCAGCGTGCCTTCAGCGGGTTGGCGGCGCTGCCGCCCTCCACGGTCGTCCCCTGCAACTCGCCGGCCCACGGCGAGTTGGGCACCGACCACGTCGGGTTGACCTGCTTGCTCTGGATCGCGAAGCGCCCGTCGGGCGTCGGATAGGCGGGCTGGCCGACGGCCACGCCGTAGCTCTTGCGGAACTTCAGCCCCTTGAACAGGCGCAGCTTGAAGTGCGCCTGGTCGATGGTGATGACGGTGTTGTAGACGCGAGCCAGGTCGTTCGCGTTGACCTTCGCGCGCACGCGGGTCAGCGGCTGGTGCAGCACCCGCGGAGCGGCCGGATCGTCGATGGCCGCGTCGATCGCCTTGGCCGCCACGGCGACGTCGAGGCCGCGCCCCGGCCGCGAGCGCTGGCGGTAGATGTGGCGCAGCGTGATCTTGATCTTCGCGTCGCGCGCCGGCTTGCCGACCTGCTTGGCGATGTCGGCGACGAACGCCCTCACGGCCAGGCGGGAATGGCTGATGGCCGGCGCGACCTGGGTCACGTCGGCCTTGGCGTACAGGGCGCGCTTGGCGGTGCGCGAGGAGTCGAGCTTGAGCTTGGCGTCGGCCATCTTCAGGACCCATGGCTTCCCGGCCACGCCGATGAGCAGGTCGGGCGCCAGCCGCGGCGCGAGCTCGGCGTCGAGCTTCGCCGTGGCCTCGGGCACCGTCAGCCCGGACAGGTCGACGCCCGCGGCGCTGACGCCCGCGCGGATGTGGGTGAGCTGGGCCCCGGCAGGCGCCGCGAGCAGCAGCGTGCAGAGCAGGGACAGGAAGATCAGGCGCCTCATCGGACCGATCAGGGTAGCGCCGGGCTAGGCGACCGCACGCAGCGGACGTTGCGCGGGCACGCCGCCGCGCGCATCGCCGGCGAGGAAGGCGTCGAGCCACGCCCACGTCGTGCGGCGGGCCGCGCGGCCGGTGAGCACGCCGAGGTGCCCGCCGGGCGCGGTCTCCAGCCGGACGGGCGGCGCGTTGGGCAGCAGCGCCGCCACGTGGTGGACCGCCGCCCGCGGCGCCAGCACGTCCTCCTCCCCGGCGATCGAGAGGACCGGGACGCGGACGTCCGCCAGGTCGATGACGCGATCGGGGAGCGTGAGGCGCCCCCCGGCGAGCTCGTTGACGCGGAAGAAGCGGTGGTAGAGCTGGCCCATCGTGCGACCGGGATAGGCGTGCATGTTGGCCACGAAGCGATCGACCGCCTGCATCTGGGCCAGGAACTCGCGGTCGTCGAGATGCGTGAGCAGCGCGAGCGGGCGTGTCAGGTACTTGTCGATCGAGGCGAGCTGGAAGGCGCGCTTGACGACCGGCGCCGGCGCGCCGCCGAGCACGCGGTAGATCGCCGTGCCCAGCAGCCCGTCCGCGACGCCGGCCAGCGGGCGCATCGGCGCCATGATCCGCACCTGGCTGAAGTCGAACGGGCTGGCCACCAGCGCGACCGCGTCGATCGGCAGCGTCTCGTCGCCCGCGAGCGCCAGCAGCGACATGATCCCGCCCAGGCACCAGCCGACGAGCGCCACCGGGACTCCGCCGGCGTCCTCGCTGACGCGGCGCACCGCCGTGGGGATGATCTCGTCGACCCAGTGCTCGAGGCCGAGGTCGCGGTCCGAGAAGGCGATGTCGCCGTACTCGAGCAGGTACGTCGGGTGCCCGCGCGCGAGCAGGTGCTCGGCCAGCGAGCAGCCACGGCGCAGGTCGAAGCACGCCGTCGGGCCGGCCAGCGGCGGCACCAGCAGGACCGGCCGCGCGTGCTGTGCGCGGTCCTCATGGGCGAGGTAGCGATAGACGGCGCGCTTCGGGCCCTCGTCGATGATGCACGCGGGCGTGCGACGCAGGTCGGCCAGGCCGCGGCCCAGCAGCGCGTCGAACACGTTCGCGGCCGCGGCGGCGGCGTCCATCTAGCCGGCCACCGTCAGCTCTGGCTCGGCCTCGGGCGGCGGCGGCGCCGCGCCCTGCGACGCGACGAAGTCGCTGCCGCGGATGAGGGCGAACGAGAGCACGGCACCCGCGAAGGCCACGATCGCCGCGACGAGCAGGATGTCGTTCATCCCGTCGGTGAAGAGTGTGAGGTACGCCTCGTGGGCCGCCGGCCCGGGCAGAGGCGCGCGCCCCTGGGCGAGGACCTCGGCGGGCACCCGCGCGAGCGAGCCGGTCGCATTGCTGACCAGGATGTGCTGGAAGAGCGCGCCGAGCGCCGCCGTCCCGGTGGCGATCCCCACCTGGCGGAAGGTCGAGTTGATGCCCGAGCCCATGCCGGCCCGCTCCGGCGGGACCACGCTGACCGCGGTCGAGGCCAGCGGCGCGTTGACGAGCGCGACGCCGATGCCGGCGACGATGAAGCCGCCCAGCAGCGCCGTCCACTCCGATGAGGCCGTCAGCCCGCGCATGAGGATCAGGGCGATCCCGACGAGGGCCATGCCGCCCCCGATGAGGGCGCGGATCGGCACCCGCGCGGACAGCCGCCCCGCGATCGGCGCGACGACGAAGGACAGCAGCGAGAGCGGCAGGAAGCGCACGCCGGCCTCGAACGGCGACAGCCCGAGCCCGTTCTGGAGGTAGAGCGTCAGGTACAGGAACATCGAGAACATCGACGCCGAGAGGGCGAAGGCGGCGATGCACGCCCCGCCGAAGGTCGGCTTGCGGAACAGCGTGAGGTCGAACATCGGGTACCTGATGCGGGCCTCGACGGCGACGAAGGCCACGAGCAGGACCACGGCCCCGACCAGGAAGGACACGATCAGCGGGCTGCCCCAGCCCTCGGCGTTGCCACGCACGAGCGCGAAGATGAGCAGGAAGAGCCCGCCCGAGAAGGTCACCAGACCCATCCAGTCGTTCGGTCCGGCGTTGGGGTCCTTGGACTCGGCCACCTTCGTGAGCGAGATGTAGATCGCAGCGATCCCGATCGGGACGTTGATGTAGAAGATCGACTCCCACCCGATGGTCTCGGTCAGCGCGCCGCCGGCCAGCGGCCCGATGGCGACGGCCGCGCCGATCGTCGCGCCCCAGATCCCCACCGCCGTCCCGCGCTCGCGGCCGTGGAAGGCATCGGCGAGGAGGGCGAGCGAAGTGGCGAACATCGCCGCCGCGCCGACGCCCTGCACCGCGCGCGCGAGGTTGAGCATCAGCGGGCTGGTGGAGAGCGCGCAGCCCAGCGAGGCGACGGTGAAGATGCCCAGGCCGACGACGAAGATGTAGCGCCGCCCGACGCGGTCGGAGGTCGCGCCCCACGTGAGCAGCAGCGCGGCCAGCGACAGTGCATAGGCGTCGATCACCCATTGCAGGTCGGTGAACGACGAGTGCAGCGCCTTGGCGATGTCGGGCAGGGCGACATTCACGATCGTGATGTCGATCAGCAGCATGAACGTCGCCACGCAGACCGCTGTGAGGGTCCACCATTTGTGAGCTTCGACGTGTCGGGCAGGCATCACGCCAGACCATAGACAGGTAGATGCGCGCCACTGGTGACCGACGCGTCGTCGGAGCACAGGAAGCGGATGACGTGGGCGATCTGCTCGGGGCGCACCCACGTCGCGAAGTCGGCGTCGGGCATCGACGCGCGATTGGCCGGCGTGTCGATGACGCTCGGGAGCACGGCGTTGATGCGCACGCCGTCCTCGCGGTACTCGGCGTCGAGCGCATCGACGAGCGCCAGCACGGCGGCCTTGCCGACGATGTAGCCCGCAGCGCCCGCGAAGGGCCGGCGCGCCGCGCGCGAGGAGACGCAGACGATCGACCCGCGGGTGGGCGGGGATTGATTCAGCATCGCCGGCAGCGCGGCGCTGCACGCCAGGTAGGTGGGGCGCAGGTTCAGGCGCAGCTGCTCCTCGAACGTCTCGACGGGCGTCTCGTGCACGCGCTCGTGGATCGCGAAGCCCCCGACGAGGTTGACCAGCGCGCGGAGCGAGGGGCCCGCCGTGTCCACCGCGCGTGCGACGGCGGCCGGGTCGAAGAGGTCGGCCTGCACCAGCTCCAGGCGGTCGTGGCGCTCGACGCGCTCCAGCTCGCGCTCGGCGATCCACGGTACGACGACGCGCCAGCCGTCCTCGAGGAAGGCGCGGGTGACCGCGGCGCCGAGGCCTCCGGTCCCTCCGGTGACGAGGACGGTGCGATCGCTCACGCCCCTGCACACTAGTGACGTCCGCGCGCGGCCCTACGGTTTTCGCCGTGCTCGTGCGTGACCTCACCGACGGACAGGATGTGGACCAGGTCCTGCTCGTGCGCGCCGCCGAGCTGCGCACCAGGGGCGACGGCACGCCGTTCCTGAGGCTCTCCCTCGGCGACCGCAGCGGCCAGCTGACGGCGATCGTCAGGGACGAGCTGCCCGAGGCGCGCGAGCTGTGCCAGGCCGGCGCGGCGATTCACGTGCGCGGGCGCTACGAGGTCCATCCGCGCTGGGGAGCGCAGCTCGCGCTGCACTCCCTGGGCGAGGCGGCCCCGGGCTCGTTCGCGTTCGACGACCTCGTCGACGGCCCGCCGCACTCGGCCGAGACGATGGAGATCGAGGTCCGCGAGCTGGTCGCCACCGTGCAGGACCCCCACCTGCACGCGCTGCTCGATCGCGTGCTCGGGCCGCACACCGCGACGTGGGAGCTCTACCGGCGCGCACCGGCGGCCAAGCTCTACCACCAGGCCTACGTGCACGGACTGCTCGAGCACTGCCTCACCGTCGCCCAGGGCGTGAGCGCGATGGCCTCGACCTTCCCCGGCATCGATCGCGACGTCGCCGTCACCGGCGCGCTCCTGCACGACATCGGCAAGCTCGAGGCCTACACCGCCGATGCGCCGGCGATCGACCTCACCGACGCCGGGCGCCTCCAGGGCGAGATCCCGCTGGGCTACTACCGCATCCGCCGCACCATCGAGGAGCTGCCCGGGTTCCCGCCCGAGACCGCGCAGGCGCTGCTGCACATCGTCCTCAGCCACCACGGCTCGCTCGAGCACGGCAGCCCGGTCATGCCCTGCACCCGCGAGGCGTGGCTCGTGCACATGATCGACAACCTGGGCGGCAAGCTCGGCTCCTTCGATCGCCTCGAGAAGGGGCTCGCGCCCGGTGCCGCGTGGACGGGATTCGACCGCGGAGTCGGCGCCAGCGCGTACTTCGGGCCGCTTACCGCCGAGCCCGAGCGCCGCGCCGCTTAGGGCCGCCCAGGCGACCGTCCAGGCGACCGTCCAGACCGATCAAGCGTAGGGGCGTCGGGCCGATCACGGGGTTGCCCGGCCTCCGCCCGGAGCCCTTGGGACCGGACACCCCGGGTGTCAGGGGTGGAGGTCGGGCGATCCATCATGCGTCCACGGAGGCATGCAGGATTGCCCGCGACGCGCCGACCACAGGGAGGTCATGCGCCTCGCAAGACCGGTCCTCGTCGTCCTGTTGCTCCTGCTGGCGCTTGCGCCTGCCGCGAGCGCGCACGACGAAGCCGAGCCGAACCACCGCGATACGCCGGCCGACCTGGCCGCCGCGGACATCAGCCGCTCGCTGGCCGTGGCGCACCTGGCGCGCACGCTCGCGCCCGACCTGCCGCAGTACCTCCCCACGACGTCGTGTGGCACGAAGCGGTCCACTGACGACATCACCCACGCCGCCTTCCCGGCCACGCAGCGTCAGATCAAGATCATCTACGCGTCCGCGCAGGATCAGCCCGACGACTTCGACCGCTGGAAGGACTCGCTGCAGACCGACGTCTCGCGCATCGAGCAGTTCCTCGCCCTGCAAACGGGCGGCCGTCGTGCGCTGCGCTTCGACATGGGCACCGAGTGCGGCCCGCAGTACGTCGACATCCAGTCGGTGCGCCTGCCCGCGAACCGCAGCGCCTACGTCTCCGGCGACGACGAGCACAACTTCTACGCCGTGGCCAACGCCGTGCACGCCGCTGTGGGATTGGACACGCGCGACGTGTTCGTGCTGGCCGACGGCCTCACCGACCCCGATCCCACCGGCCACACCGACGGCGTCTGGGGGATCGCGGAGCTCTCAGGCGACGAGGCGGCCGGGACCGGCAATGACGCCAACCGCGGCGGCCTGACGGGGATGATGCTGACCCCGCCCGGCACCGAGCCAGACCCGTCGGACTGGCAGCCGACGGTGATGCTGCACGAGATCACGCACAACCTGGGCGCCGTGCATCACTCGGCTCCGCACTCGACGCCCACCGGCCACTGCTGGGACGGCTACGACGTCATGTGCTACCAGGACGGCAGCAGCGGGACGCAGCCCTACACCACGTCCGTGTGCCCCTCCGTGGCCGGCGCGATCTCGCAGATCTACGACTGCGGCCACGACGACTACTTCAACCCCGACCCCGCCCCGGGCACCTACCTGGCGACGCACTGGAACGTCTACACCAGCGCCTTCATGGGCCCCTGCGCGCAGCTCGGGATGGCGTGCGGCGACAACATCGTCCCCACCGTGCCGGTGAACACCGCGCTGCCGGCCGTCACCGGCGCGACGCAGCTCGGCGCCGTGCTCAACGCGAGCGCGGGGACCTGGCTCAACAACCCGACGACCTACGCCCTGCAATGGCAGCGCGCCGCGGGCGGCGACTGGGCGAACGTCCCGGGCGCGACCGGCGGCAGCTACGCGGTGACCGCCGCCGACGCCAGTGTCGCCCTGCGCGTCCTGGTCACCGCCACCAACGCGGATGGCTCGGCGATCGTGGCCTCGCCTCCGACGGCGCCGGTCGTCGCGCCCGCGCCGCCCGCCAAGCCGAAGCCGGTCGCGCGCATCAGCCTGAGCATCGCCCTGCGCGATCACGCCCATCACGCCAAGGGCAAGCTGGCGGCCAGCATCGTGGCCGTCCCGGCCGGGCGCGAGGTGCGGACCAAGGTCGCCAAGATCAAGGTGACCGCCGGGACCTGGCGCCTGCGCCTGTGCGCGGGCCCCAAGCACGGCACCCTGCGCTGCGCGCTGACCAAGCGGGTGCGCACGCGCACGCGCTCGGTCCGCCTGCCCGCCGCACGGGTCCTCGTGCGCTCCGCGGAGGGCGCGCTGCGGGTGACCGCCGCGCTCGTCGACCGGCGCCAGCGCGTGCGCGCGCAGGGCTCGGCCGCCAGTACCTAGAGGCGGGTGCGATCGAGCAGCTCGCGCATCTCGCGGGCTGCGGCCGCGATGCGCTGGATGTACTCGTCGCGCTCGGGCGCGGGCAGCTCCTCGCCGCGACGGGCGAGCAGGTCGCTGAAGCCCTCGACCAGGGTGAGCGGCGTCCGCAGGTCGTGCACGAGCGTCTGCAGCTCGTCGCCGGGCATGGTCAGCGAGCCGGCGGCGGTGCGTCGAGTGCGATCTCGCCGCGCTCGAGCGCGAGCGCGATGGCGTGCACGCGGTTGCGCGCCTGCAGCTTGCGGATGACGTTGCGCACGTGGGTGCGCACGGTCTCCACCGACACGCCGAGCGCGGTCCCGATCGCCTCGGCCGTGCCGCCCTCGGCCATGAGGTGCATGATCTCGCGCTCGCGCGGCGAGAGATGGGGAACCTGGGCCGTCGCGCGCGGCGAGAGCAGGATGCGGTCCAGCCGCGGGTCGACGTACGAGCCGCCGGCGACGATCGTCTGGATCGCACCGACGAGCTCCTGCATCGAGCCCGCCTTCAGCGCGTAGCCGCGTGCGCCGGAGTCCAGCCCGCTGTAGAGCAGCTCGGCGTCGGCGTCGCCCGTGTAGAGCATGACCCCGAGCTCGGGGCGCCGCGCGAGCAGCTCGCGCGTCAGCTCGATGCCGCTGCCGTCGGGCAGGCGGATGTCGATGATGGCCACGTCGGGCTCGGCGTGCTCAACGAGGTCGATGCCGGCGGCCACGTTGCCCGCGGTCCCCACGACCTCCATCCCGTGCCCGCGCAGCAACGCGACGAGCCCCTCTCTGAGGGCCTCGTGGTCATCGACGATCACGAGCTTGGTCATCGGTGCTGCTGAGCCTAGCTGCCACCGCGGTCTGCCACGAAAGACCGCAAAGAGCGGCCGGATTTGTGGAGGGCGGACCGGTCGCAACGCAGCACATCTATCTTGAGTACAGCAATGGCGAAGGACACCGAAAAGCTGATCCGCCAGCTTTCCCTGATCTCCTACCTCATGGCCGAGCGCCGGCCGGTGACGGCTCTGGAGATCCGGCGCGACGTCGAGGGCTACAGCGGCATGAACGAGGACGCCTTCGCGCGGCGCTTCTACGCGGATCGCTCCGAGCTCGAGTCGCTGGGCATCCACCTGACCGTCGACAAGCCGATCGACGGCGTCGCCGAGCAGGAGAACTACTCGCTGCGCCCGGAGAACTTCCACCTCTCGGCGATCGCGTTCACCGACGAGGAGCTCGCGTCGCTGCAGTTCGCGCTGACGCTGCTCGACGGCGAGTTCGCCTACGCCGAGCCCTTGCGCCTGGCGCTGCAGCAGATCTCGTGGGGGCGCCCGTCGCCGCTGCACGCGCCCGAGCAGCGTGGGCTCGCGCTGGGGATCACGGGCAGCGCCGGGGGCCACGACCTCTCCCAGCGCCTGGCCAAGATCGAGACGGCGATCTTCCGCCAGAAGACGATCACCTTCGACTACTACACGATGGAGCGCGACGACCTCGGCGCGCGCAAGGTCGATCCCTATCACCTGCTCTTCCGTGGCGGGCAGTTCTACGTGCTGGGCCGCTCGCACGAGCGCGACGCGCTGCGCGTCTTCCGCCTCTCGCGGATCCGCGGCAAGGTGGCCTACGCCACGAAGGCCGAGCACGACTTCAAGCGCCCCAAGGACTTCGACCCGCGCGAGTACGCCAACCGCGCCGACTGGCAGTACGGCGACGCGATCGGCACCGCCGAGGTGTGGATCTCCGATCGCATCGCGTGGCTCGTCGAGCGCCACTACGGACGCTTCGGCCGCTTCGCCCCGGCACAGGACGGGGTGCTCTTCTCGACGTCCTACGCCAGCGCGCGCCAGCTCGCGTCCTGGGCGCTGAGCCTCGGCGAGCACGCGCGGGTCGAGGGCCCGGCCGAGCTCGTCGATGTCCTCGCCGAGCGGGTCGCGCGCCTGGCCGAGCTGCACGAGTCCGAGCCCCTGCTGGCCGCCGCGGTGGCGTCGGCGCCGCCCGAGGAGGCCGAGGTGGCCCCCATCGAGGGCAACGGGCGCCGCGAGGCGGCCATCCGCCCCGAGCGCTTCGCGCGCCTGGTCACGCTCGCGTCGATCCTCATCGAGGCGGGGCGCGCGGGCGAGCGCCTGCGCGAGGAGGGCGTGTGCGAGCGCCTGCAGATCAGCGGGGCCGAGCTGCGCGAGGACGTCAACGTCCTCAACGTCGTGAACTTCGGCGGCGGCTCGTACGTGCTCTACGCCGAGGTCGGCGACGACGGCTGGATCGAGGTCGACCCCGAGCCCTACTCGGACAACTTCGCGCGTCCGGCGCGGCTGCTGCCCGTCGAGGCCAAGGCGCTCGTCGCGGCGATCGACCTCATCGGCGAGCACCTCCCCGAGGGCGCGCTGACGAGCGCCCGCGAGAAGATCGTCGCCGCGCTCGGCGCCGACCCGATGGAGCAGGGGCTGCAGATCGCCTCGGCCAGCGGCGACGACTCGGTCATCGCGCGCGTCGTCTCGGAGGCCATCGTGGCTCGGCACCTGCTGCGCCTGGAGTACTACAAGGCCAACGAGGACGAGTTCTCCGAGCGCACCGTGGAGCCCTACGCGCTCATCAACGGCCGCGAGGGCTGGTACGTGGCCTGCTTCGACCCGGCCAAGGACGACGTGCGCCACTTCCGCCTGGATCGCATCAAGACCGCCGAGGTGCTCAAGCGCGCGTTCCGCCCGCGCCCCGAGGTCGACCCGGCCGCCGACGTGGAGGGCTGGCCGCGCACCGGCGAGGTCGAGGCCTCGCGCACGGCGCGGGTGTGGATCTCGCCCGAGCGCGCGCGCTGGGCGCGCGAGGAGCGCACGGTCGTGCAGGAGCTCGAGGACGGCGCCCTCGTCGTGGAGCTCAGCTTCGCCGGCGAGGAGTGGCTGGTGCGCGAGGTGCTCAAGGAGGCCGGCGACGCCGCCGTCCTCGAGCCGCCCGCGGCGCGCGAGGCCGTGCGGCGGGCTGTGGCCAGGCTGCAGGTCGCGGCGCGCGCTTAGCGTCGGCGGCGCTGCGCGGCGCTTACAGCCTCATCGAGGGAAGGGGGCCCCGCTGCGCCCGGCCGGGCCGCTCCGGCGCGTAGCGTGGTCAATTACTGTTGCAGGACAACAGTTATCGACCACTGTGCTGGATTGCACCGGCCAGGAGCCGTACAAATCAGCACAGTCCGGGGTAGCTCACCCCGGCGGAGGACGACCGCCCACGGTCGCGCCGCCCCGGGTCCGCTTCCCCTCGGTGATGCTGTAAGCGCAAGCACCACCGCCAGCGCCACGCGGACGAGCGACAACTCGGAGCGCGCCCTACGGCCCCGCGTCGAGCTCGAACCACACCCGCGCCACGCCGTCGCTGCGGTCGGTGCCCCAGCGGTCGGCCATGCGCTCGAGGATGCGCCAGCCCATGCCCTCTCTGGCCCCCGGCTGCGGGCCGGGCCCGGGATCGCGGACCTCCATGTGCAGCGCCCCGCGCCGGTCGACGAGGGCGCGCAGCTCGATGCGGTCGTGGGCGCCGAGGTCGCCGTGCTCGATGCTGTTGGTGACCAGCTCGGAGACGATGAGCTTGACCTCGCCGGTACGCCCCGGCCCCAGGGGCAGAGCCTCGACGGCTCGGCGCGCGAGGACGATGCTCGCGGCGTCCGGCGGCAGCAGATGAGTGGCCTCGTGGTCGGGCACCGTCCCGGCTTGCAACGACGCCCGGCGACGGACCTGGCGGTATTCGCGACGACTGGTCGACTACGGTTCACGGCGCCATGAGCCGCCGCGACCAGATCCGCATGACCGACGAGGAGGTCCTGGCCTTCCTCGACGAGCAGCGGACCGTGGTGTGCGCGACCAACGGCCGCGAGGGCAGGCCGCACCTCATGCCGCTGTGGTACGTCGTGCGCGACGGGCGCCTGTGGTCCTGGACCTACGCGAAGTCCCAGAAGGTCCGCAACCTCGAACGCGACGCGCGCGCCACGCTGCAGGTCGAGGCGGGCGTCGACTACGAGGTCCTGCGCGGCGTGATGCTCGAGACCGACGTGACGATCCATCGCGAGACCGACGACGTCGCCGCGCTGGGGGTGGAGATCTTCACGCGCTACACCGGCGGCGAGCTCGCCGACGACGTGCGCGAGATGGTCCTCACCCAGGCGACCAAGCGGGTCGCGCTGGAGTTCGTCGAGTGCACGCGCGTGACCTGGGACCACCGCAAGCTCGGCGGCACGTACTAGCCTCCCGACCGCCATGGAACGACTGAAGGGACTCATCCTCTCGGGTGGCCGGGGCACGCGCCTTCGCCCGATCACGCACACGAGCGCCAAGCAGCTCGTGCCCGTCGCCAACCGTCCGGTCCTCTTCTACGGCATCGAGGCGATGGCCGATGCCGGCATCGAGGAGGTCGGGATCATCATCGCCCCGGAGACCGGCGACGAGATCCGCGAGGCGACCGGCGACGGGTCTGCGTTCGGCGTGCGCATCACCTACATCGTTCAGGACGAGCCCGCCGGCCTGGCGCACGCGGTCCTCACCGCCGAGCCCTTCCTCGGCGCCGACCCGTTCGTCATGTACCTGGGCGACAACCTGCTGCAGGGCGGCATCGACGACCTCGTGAGCGCCTTCCGCGCCAACGGCCCCGACGCGCTCATCCTGCTCACCCCGGTGCCGGACCCCGAGCACTTCGGCGTCGCCGAGCTCGACGGCGATCGCGTCGTCGCCCTCGCCGAGAAGCCGGCGCAGCCGCGCACCAACCTGGCGCTCGTCGGGGTCTACATGTTCACCTCGCTGATCCACGACGCCGCGCGCGCGATCGATCCCTCTCCGCGCGGAGAGCTCGAGATCACCGACGCCATCCAGTACCTGGTCGACAGCGGCCGCCGCGTCGAGCCCCACGTCGTGAAGGGCTGGTGGAAGGACACCGGACGCCTGGAGGACATGCTCGAGGCCAATCGCCTGGTGCTCGACACCATCGTCAACCGCATGGACGGCGAGATGGTCGACTCGCAATGCGACGGGCGCGTGGTCATCGAGGCGGGGGCCAAGCTCGAGCGCTCGACCGTGCGCGGCCCGGCCGTGATCGGCGCCCGCGCGCACCTCATCGACGCCTACGTGGGCCCCTACTCCGCCATCGGCGAGGACTGCGTCATCGAGCGCGCCGAGGTCGAGCACTCGATCCTGCTCGCCGGCTCCTCGGTGCGCCACCTCGACGGGCGCATGGAGGCCTCGCTGCTGGGTCGCAACGTCCACATCGCCCGCAGCGACGGGCAGCCGCGGGCGTATCGCTTCATGGTCGGCGACAACTCGGAGATCGGGATCCTCTGACGCGCGACGCCGGGGTAGTCTCGGTGTCTGACCAGCGAGACTGATCGTGCGCACGTTCGACTGGCGGAGCTTGTAGCGGCGCTTTCGCTCGGCGTCGACCTCGGTTTCGGCCAGCCGATGGAGCACGTGCTCCGCCAATGCCTCATCGCGCTGCGGATCGCCGAGCGCGTGGGGCTCGACGAGCAGGAGCGCGCGGTCGTCTACTACACCGCCCTGCTCATCAACGTCGGCTGTCATGCCGACGCGCACGAGCAGGCGAGATGGTTCGGCGACGACATCGCGGTCAAGGCCGTCAAGTACCGCCACGAGCTCAGGAGCGTGCGCACCGCCGCGGCGAGCATGCGGATGCTGGGCGCCGGCAACGCGCCGCTGCACCGCATGCGGGTCGGGCTGGAGTTCGCGCTCTACGGCCACCGCGAGCTGGACGACACGATCGCCCAGCACGCCGCGATGGCGCGTGCGCTGGGCGAGCAGCTCGGGCTGCCCGACGAGGTGCTCGTGGCTCTGGGCGGCTCATACGAGCGCTGGGATGGGCGCGGCTGGCCGGGCGAGCTCGAGGGCGCGGACGTGCCGATGGCGTCGAGGGTCGCGCAGCTCGCGGAGTTCGTCGAGGTGGCACACCGCGTCGGGGGCGTCGAGGCGGCCAAGGCGCTCGCCCGCACGCGCGCCGGCGGGCAGTTCGACCCCGCGCTGGCGGGGCTCGTGTGCGCGGAGGCGGAGATGATCCTCTCCGGCCTCGACGCGATCGGGACGTGGGATGCGGTGATCGACGCCGAGCCGGCCCTCGCGGTCGTGCTCTCCGCGGAGCGCTTCGACGCGGCGCTCCTGGCGATCGCGACCTTCGTCGACCTGAAGTCGCCGTACTTCCTCGGCCACGCCCGCGCGGTCGCCGATCTCGCGGCCGCGGCCGGTGTGCGCCTGGGACTGCCGGAGGGAGAGGTCCGCACGCTGCGCCGGGCGGGCCTCGTCCACGACCTGGGCCGGCTCGGGGTCTCGAACGCGATCTGGGACAAGCGCGGGCCGCTCGGCGCCGGCGAGTGGGAGCGCGTGCGCATCCATCCCTACCTGACCGAGCGCATGCTGCACCAGTCCGATGCGCTCGCGGCGCTCGGGCGGGTCGCCGTGGCGCACCGCGAGCGCCTCGACGGCTCGGGCTACCCGCGCGGCCTCACGGGCACGGCGATCGCTCGCCCGGCGCGGATCCTCGGCGCCGCCGACGCCTACCAGGCGATGCGCGAGCCGCGTCCGCACCGACCGCCGCGCCCGGCCGGCGAGGCGGCCGTCGAGCTGCGGGCCGAGGTCAAGGCCGGTCGCCTCGACGCCGAGGCGGTCGATGCCGTCCTCGGCGCCGCCGGGCACCGCGTGTCGCGTCGGCGCGAGGGGCCCGCTGGGTTGACCCCGCGGGAGGTCGAGGTGCTGAGGCTGCTCGCCCAGGGCATGTCGAACAAGGAGACGGCCCGGCGCCTGGTGATCTCACCCAAGACCGTCGCCAACCACGTCGAGCACATCTACGCGAAGATCGGTGCGTCGACCCGCGCGACGGCGAGCCTGTTCGCGATGCGCCACGGCCTCCTCCCCGAGGAGGAGTTCGCGGCGGACGCCGACGTCGCCCACGGGGTCGTCGCCGGCGCCTGACGCTCAGGCGCTCTGCATCGCCTGCATGTTCTTGGCCATCGCCGCGGCGACCGTCCGCAGCTCCTCGGCGGGGCTGAACTGGACGTACTCGCTGCCGGCTCGCGCCAGCGGGACGTGGCCGGGCGGGAGGTAGAACGCGTCGCCGGCCGCGAAGACCTCCTCGTGGTCGGCGAAGCGGAAGGTCAGCTCGCCCTTGAGCACGTATCCCCAGTGCGGGCACTGGCAGCTGTCGTCGGGGAGGCCCCTGAGCATCGGCGTCCCGTCGATGTCCTCGCTGAAGGACACGAAGTTGACGGTGTAGCCGTCGAGGTCCTCGTGTCGGTCCTCCACGGGCCCGTGCTGCTCGACGGCGGCGGCGCTCTCCTTGGAGACCTTCGGCATCTCTTGCTCCTTCGCTCGATGTGCCGACCAGATTGCCCGCGCGCGGGCGCCGCGCCATGAGGCGTTCGCCTCATCTTTGTGTCGCGGCGTCCACCCCGTTCTGGACGGCCACGGCGCGTGCTCCATACTCCGGGCCATGAACGCCTCCCCGATCATGTCGGCTGCCGACAGCCGCGACCTCATGTCGCTGGCGACCGCCGGGAAGGCCATGGACGGTCCTGCCGCCGACGGCGGCGTCGCTCTGCTGCTGCAGGCACGACAGCTGGCCGACGCGCGCTCGCAGCTGCGTCAGGGCGAGACCGTCGCCTTCCTCGCCTAGAGGTCTTCGGCGGCTAGGAGCCGTCGCGCAGCTGCGCCAACGGCTCGGCCACGAAGCGCAGGTCGTCGAACGCCGCCGTGCAGCCTTCGCCGGTGGGCGACTGGGCCAGGAAGCCCGCGACCAGGCCATCGGGCGCGTCGAGCGCGAAGTGGCGCACGAGCTCCCAGCGCCCGCCGTCGTCGGAGGCATGCAGCGCGCACGCGGCGCCGGCGCGCGACACGCGCAGCCAGACGCCCTCGCCGGTCACCACGCGGCCGTTGGCGTCGTCTGACAGGCCCCGGGTGACGACCGAGACGATCATCGCCTCGCCCTGCGGGGAGCGCTCGAGTGCGAGCTTGACCCAGGTGTGGTCGTCGGCGTGGAGCACCAGCGCGCCGGCGTCGAAGGTCGACTGCAGGTCGGCGCGCACGCGGGCGCTGAGCTGGAAGTCGCCTTCGACGCCACCCACGAGCCGCGGCGCGCCCAGCTGCGCGACGGCGCCCGCGGGGTCGACGAAGAGATCCGTGCGCGGCCCGGCGACGATGCGCAGCGAGCCGTCGGGGCCCACCGCCCAGTCGTGCGGCGCGACCTGCCAATCGAGCGCCATGGGCAAGGGGTGCAGCCGCATCGGGCGTCCAGCCTAAACGGCCAGTTCGAGCGACGGGTCGGGTCCTTTTGCGCAAAGATGCCGCCTATGCGCCTGCTGGTCACCGGAGGCGCGGGCATGCTCGGGCAGGCTGTCGCCGCCGCGGCCACCCGGCTGGGGCACGATGTCGTCGCCCTCTCCCGCGCCGAGCTTGACGTCACCGATGCCGACCACGTGCGCCGCGTCGTCGCGGCGGCGGAGCCGCGCGCGGTGGTCAACTGCGCCGCGTGGACCGACGTCGACGGCGCCGAGACGGCCGAGGCCGCCGCGATCGCGGTCAACGGCCACGGGGCGGGCAACGTCGCGCGCGCGGCCGCCGAGACGGGCGCGCGCGTCGTGCACGTCTCGACCGACTACGTCTTCGACGGCGCCAAGGGCGAGCCGTGGCTCGAGTCCGACGCGGTCAACCCGATCGGCGCCTACGGGCGCTCGAAGCTGGCCGGCGAGGAGGAGGTGGCCGCGGCGAGCGACGAGCACGCGATCGTGCGGACGGCCTGGCTCTTCGGCACGGGCGGGCAGAACTTCGTCGACACGATGCTCGCGCTCGGCCACGAGCGCGACGAGGTCAGCGTCGTGACCGACCAGGTCGGCAGCCCGACGTGGACGGTGCACCTCGCCGAGGGGCTCGTCGAGCTCGCCGAGCGCCGGGGCGACGTCGGCATCCTGCACGCGGCCGGCGGCGGCGCCTGCTCGTGGTACGACCTGGCCGTCGAGGTCTTCGACCGCGCCGGCGTGCGCTGCCGTGTCCTGCCGACCACGTCTGACCGCTTCCCGCGGCCCGCGCGGCGCCCCGCGTACTCGGTGCTCGGCACCGAGCGCGACGACGCGCCGGTGCTGCCCCCGTGGCAGGACGGCGTGGCGGCGTATCTGAGCGAGAAGGCGGTCGTGGCTCGATGAAGCTCCTGGTCTGCGGTGGAGCCGGGTTCATCGGCTCGAACTTCGTGCGCGTGCGCGTGCGCGACCACGGCGACGAGGTCGTCGTCCTGGACAAGCTCACCTACGCCGGCCGGCGCGAGAACCTCCAGGACGTCGAGCACGAGTTCGTCCACGGCGCGATCGAGGATCCGCGCGCGGCGACCGAGGCGATGGCGGGCGTCGACGCGGTGGTCAACTTCGCCGCCGAGACCCATGTCGACCGCTCGATCGCCGAGCCCGACGCGTTCGTCAGGACGCACGCCGTCGGCACCTACGTGCTGCTCGAGACGGCGCGCGCGCAGAACGTGCGCTACCTGCAGGTCTCCACCGACGAGGTCTACGGCTCGATCGAGGAGGGCTCGTTCACCGAGCAGTCGCCGCTGGCGCCCTCCTCCCCCTACAGCGCGACCAAGGCGGGGGCCGACCTGCTCGTCTCCAGCTACCACGACACGTTCGGGCTCGAGACGGTCATCTGCCGCGGCTCGAACAACTACGGGCCCTTCCAGTACCCCGAGAAGCTCATCCCGCTGATGGTCCTCAACGCCCTGCACGGCGACAAGCTGCCCGTCTACGGCGACGGCATGAACGTGCGCAACTGGCTCTACGTCGAGGACTTCGCCCGCGGCATCGGCCACGTGCTCGAGCACGGCGTGCCCGGCGAGGTCTACAACGTCGGCGGCCCCGACGAGTGCCCGAACATCGAGGTCGTCAAGGGGATCCTCGAGTACACCGGAGCCGGCGACGAGCTCATCGAGTACGTCACCGACCGCCCGGGCCACGACCGGCGCTACTCGCTGGGCTCCGAGAAGGTCCGCGCCCTGGGCTGGGAGGCGCAGGTCCGCTTCTCCGACGGCCTGGAGCGCACCGTGGCGTGGTACCGCGACAACGCCTGGTGGTGGGAGCCGATCCGCTCGGGCGACTACCGCGCGTACTACGAGCGCCAGTACGGGCGGGCGCTCGGGTAACTCGCCGCCTCGTCCGCGCTGCCTCGGCGGCGCTGCGCGGGCGACCCGTCAGCCCGTCACGAACTCGCTGATCCGCCAACCCGGGCCCTCCTTGACCAGGTTGATGGTGCGGATCACGTCGTGCTTGCCGCGGTCGGCCTTCACGCGTGCGGTCGCCCGCCCATCGGCGATGCGCACGGATTCGACGGTGAGGCCGTACGCGTCGCTGTCCTTCAGGGCCCCGTCGACGGCGTTCTCGCACGTCCCGCCATGCTCGGCGAGGTCGGCGATGAGCGGCTTGGCCAGCAGCTCGCGGCAGATCTGGTCCTGGTCGCCCTTGGAGGCGGCGGACTCGAAGTCCTCGACCGTGTTGGCCACCAGGCGCTGCTCGCCACGGAACTTGCCCGACGAGTCCTTCGTGGTCGTCTGGGTGGTGCATCCGGCCACCGCGACGGCGACGATCGTGGCGAGCGGCAGGGCGAAGCGGAGCATGCGGACCGGGAGCCTACCTACCATGAGGGGCATGGCCGCTGCCGAGCGCCCCGCCCCGACGGTCCCTCGAGGCCGCCACGCCCCGCCCCTGGCGGTGCGCCTCACCGTGCAGCGCCGACGCCTGTTCGAGGCCGCGGCGGACGTCTTCGCGCGGGTCGGATACGCCGAGGCGAGCGCCGAGGCGATCTCGCGCGAGGCGGGCATGTCGAAGGCGACGTTCTACGAGCACTTCGCGAACAAGGAGGAGTGCATCCTGGCGCTCTTCGACGAGGCGGCGACCGAGGTCATGCGCGCGATGGCCGACGCGTCGGACGCCGAGGGCCACGCCTCCTACGAGGAGCGCGTGGCCGCCGGGGTGCACGCCTTCCTCGAGACGCTGGCCTCCTATCCCACCTCGGCGCAGACGCTGCTCGTGCAGATCATCGGCGCCGGGCCGCGCGCCGCGGCGCGCCGCGACGCGATCCTCGAGGCCTTCGCCGACTCGCTCTACCGCGACAACCAGCGGGCCGCGCCGCAGTACGGCGCACCGACCTTCGCCTCGCCCGACGACGCCTTCGCGATCATCGGCGCCTCGGTCGAGCTCGTCTCGCGCAGCCTGCGCACCGGCCGGCCGCCGGACGTGCTCGCACTCGAGCCGGTGATCACGCGGCTGATGCTGGGCGTGCTCCAGCGCGCGTGAGCGCTGACCTGGCGCGCCTCGAGCAGGAGGTCGTCGCCTGCCGGCGCTGCCCGCGGCTGGTCGCGTGGCGCGAGCAGGTGGCGCGCGAGAAGCGCGCGTCCTTCGCCCATGAGGAGTACTGGGGGCGCCCGCTCCCGGGCTTCGGCGACCCGGCCGCGCGGGTGCTCGTCCTCGGCCTGGCGCCCGCGGCCCATGGCGGCAATCGCACCGGGCGCGTGTTCACCGGCGACCGCTCCGGCGACTGGCTGTTCGCCGCGCTGCACCGCGCGGGCTTCGCCAACCAGCCGACGTCGGTGCACCGCGACGACGGCCTGCGGCTGCGCGGCGCATGGGTGACGGCCGCCGTGCGCTGCGCCCCGCCGGCCAACAAGCCCACGCCCCAGGAGCGCGACACGTGCCTGCCGTGGACGGTGGGCGAGCTCGATCAGCTCGCCGAGCTGCGCGTCGTCGTCTGCCTGGGGGCCTTCGCGTGGGACGCGGCGCTGCGGCTGCGCGCCGCCGCGGGCCAACCGCCGCCTCGCCCACGGCCGCGCTTCGGCCACGAGGCGCTGTTCGACGATGGCGCGTGGCTGGCGCTGCTGGGCTGCTTTCACCCCAGCCAGCAGAACACGTTCACCGGGCGACTGACCGAACCGATGCTCGACGACGTGTTCCGGCGTGCGCGCCAACTCGCGGGGTAGGCTGCCCGCGATGCGCCGCGCCGCTTTCCTGATCGTTGCGCTAACCGCGCTGGCGCTGCCAGGATCGGCCGCGGCGGCCTGCGGGCCGACGGCGGCCCATCCATAGCGCGAAGGAGTGCGGCTCGCCGCACCTGGCGCGCCGACCGACAGCAGTACCCTCGAACGAACATTGCCGCTGTCCTCATTCACTCCGCCCGTCCGTGACTGGTTCGAGCGTTCTTTCGAAGCCCCGACGCCCGCGCAGGAGCAGGCGTGGCCCGCGATCGCCACCGGCGAGCACGTGCTCATCTCCGCGCCCACGGGCAGCGGCAAGACGCTGGCCGCCTTCCTGTGGGGGCTCGACCGGCTGTCGCGTGAGCCCGCGGCGCACACGCGGCTGGTCTACGTCTCGCCGCTGAAGGCGCTCGCCTATGACGTCGACCGCAACCTGCGCGCGCCGTTGCGCGGGATCGGCGCCGACATCTCCGTCGCGATCCGCACCGGCGACACGCCTCAGCGCGAGCGCGCCGCCATGCGCCGCACGCCGCCGGACATCCTCATCACGACGCCCGAGTCGCTGTACCTGATCCTCACCTCGCAGGCGCGCGAGATGCTCCGCGGGGTCGAGTCGGTGATCGTCGACGAGATCCACGCGGTCGCGTCGACCAAGCGCGGCGCGCACCTGGCACTGACGCTCGAGCGCCTGTCCGAGCTCAGCGACCACGAACCACAGCGCATCGGGCTCAGCGCCACGCAGAACCCGCTGGAGGAGGTCGGGCGCTTCATGGTGGGGCCGCGGCGCACGGCGCGGATCGTCGACGCCGGCATCCGCAAGCCGCTGGACCTCAAGATCCACGTGCCGGTCGAGTCGATGGTCGAGCCCGATCAGTCGCCCGGCGCCGACCTGGACTTCACGGCCGGCGGCGAGGCGACGCGCCGGTCGATCTGGCCGGCGATCTACCCCGAGCTGCTCGCCCAGGTCCGTGCGCACCGCTCGACGATCGTCTTCGTCAACAGCCGCCGCGGGGCCGAGCGCCTCGCCCTGCGCCTCAACGAGCTCGCGGAGGAGGAGATCTCGCGCGCCCACCACGGCTCGCTGGCGCGCGAGGAGCGCACCGTGGTCGAGGAGATGCTCAAGGCCGGCGAGCTGCCGTGCCTGATCGCCACCTCGTCGCTGGAGCTCGGGATCGACATGGGCGCGGTCGACCTCGTCCTGCAGGTCGAGTCGCCCAAGTCGGTCGCCCGGGGCCTGCAGCGCATCGGGCGCGCCGGGCACTCGGTGGGCGACACGAGCAAGGGCCGCATCTTCCCCAAGTTCCGCGCCGACCTGCTCGAGTGCGCGGTGGTCGTCAAGCTCATGCGCGAAGGGCGCATCGAGCCCACCGTGGTGCCGCGCAACGCGCTCGACGTGCTGGCCCAGCAGATCGTCGCCATCGCCGCGAGCGCTGAGGCGGGTGGGGACGGCATCATCGGCGTCGACGAGCTGTTCGCGCTCGTCACGCGCACGCACTCCTACGCCGAGCTCTCGCGCGACCTGCTGGAGAACGTGCTCGACATGCTCGACGGGCGCTATCCCTCGCGGGAGTTCGGCGAGCTGCGCCCGCGGATCGTGTGGGATCGCGTGGGCGGGACGATCCGGGCGCGCAAGGGCGCGCGCCAGCTCGCGGTGACCAACGCCGGCACGATCCCCGATCGCGGCCTGTTCTCCGTCGTGCTCCCCGACGGCCGGCGCGTCGGCGAGCTCGACGAGGAGATGGTCTACGAGGCGCGCGCCGGGCAGACCTTCCTGCTCGGCGCCTCGACGTGGCGCATCGAGGAGATCGGGCGCGACCGCGTCATCGTCACGCCGGCTCCCGGCGTGCCCGGCGCGGTGCCGTTCTGGAAGGGCGACAGCGTCGGGCGCCCGAAGGAGCTGGGCCGCGAGATCGGCGCCTTCAGCCGCTGGGCGGTCGAGCAGCCGGCCGAGGTGCTCGAACGCGACTACGACCTCGACGCGCTCGCCGCGCGCAATCTCGTCGACTACCTGCGCGAGCAGCAGGACGCCACGCGCGTGGTGCCGAGCGACCGCACGATCGTCATCGAGCGCTTCCGCGACGAGATCGGCGACTGGCGCGCTGTGCGTCCTGTCGCCCTACGGCGGGCGGGTCCACGCCGCCTGGGGGCTGGCGCTGTCGCGGCGCATCCGCGAGGAGTACGGCCTCGAGTCCGATGCGATCTGGTCCGACGACGGGATCATCGTCCACCTCCCCGACGCGGACGAGCCGCCGGGCGCGGACCTCGTGCTCATCGACCCCGACGAGCTCGAGGACGCGGTGGTGGCCGAGCTCGGCACCAGCGCGCTGTTCGGCGCGCGCTTCCGCGAGAACGCCGCGCGCTCGCTGCTCATCCCCCGCGCCTACCCAGGCAAGCGCACGCCGCTGTGGCAGCAGCGCCTGAAGTCGCAGTCGCTGCTGGAGGTCGCGCGGCGCTACGCGCAGTTCCCGATCATCCTCGAGACCTATCGCGAGTGCCTGCGCGACGTGCTCGACCTGCCGGGGCTGACCGAGCTGCTGCGCGGGCTGCACCGCCGCGAGATCTCGGTCGTCGAGGTCGAGACGCCGACCGCGTCGCCCTTCGCCTCGTCGCTGCTCTTCGACTACGTCGCCACCTACATGTACGAGGGCGACACGCCCAACGCCGAGCGCCGGGCCGCGGCGCTGTCGCTCGACCGCGAGCTGCTGCGCGAGCTGCTGGGCCAGGAGGAGCTGCGCGAGCTCATCGACCCCGTCGCGCTCGAACAGGTCGAGCTCGACCTCCAGCACCGCTCGGACCGCACGCGCGCCGACTCGCGCGACGCGCTGGCCGACGTCCTGCGCCGCCTGGGCGACCTCAGCGAGACCGAGGTCGCCGACCGCGTGCTCGCGGGGCTCGACCCGTCCTCGATGCTCGCCCAGCTCGAGGCCGAGCGCCGGGCCGTGCGCCTGCGCGTGGGCGGCGAGGAGCGGTGGATCGCCGCCGACGACGCGGGCCTCTACCGCGACGCCTTCGGCGCGGTGGCCCCCAGCGGGCTCCCCGAGGCCTTCATGGCCGACGTCGAGGCGCCGCTGGAGAAGCTCGTCGGGCGCTACGCGCGCACCCACGGCCCGTTCACCACGGGCGAGCTGCGCGAGCGCTATCGCGTCGATCCGACCAGCGCCCTGACCGCGCTGGAGCGCGCGGGCGAGCTCGTCCGCGGCGAGCTGCGGCCCTCCGGCAGTGAGCGCGAGTGGTGCGACCCGGAGGTCCTGCGCCGCCTGCGGCGCGCCTCCCTGGCCGTGCTGCGCAAGGAGATCGAGGCCGCCGACCAGCGCGCGCTGGCCGCCTTCCTGCCCTCGTGGCAGGGCGTCGACCGCCATCCGGCGGGCGGCGCCGGCGTCGACCGCCTGCGCGAGGTGCTCGTGCCGCTGCAGGGCCTGGCCCTGCCGGCCGACGTCTGGGAGCGCGACGTGCTGCCGCGCCGCTGCGGCGCCTACTCGCCGACGTGGCTCGACCAGCTGTGCGCCAGCGGCGAGGTCGTGTGGGTCGGCGCCGGCGCCCTCGGCCGCAACTCGGGCCGCGTGGCGCTCTACTTCCGCGACGACGTCGAGGCCATCGGGCCGCCGCCCAACAAGTCAGAGCGGCCGTCCGCGCCCGAGCACGACCTGCTGCGCGAGCGCCTCGCCCGCGCGCCGGGCTTCTTCACCGACCTCCTGGCCGAGCTGCCGATCGCGCCCGAGCAGATCCAGGAGGCGCTCTGGGACCTGGTGTGGGCCGGCGAGGTCACCAACGACGCATGGGCGCCGCTGCGTGCTCCGCGCCTCACGCTGGCCCGGGCCCAGCGCACGCGCGATCGAAGATTGCGAACCCCACCCACCCGGCGCTTCGGCTCGCGCCGCACCGGCTCGCAGGCGCAGGTCCAGGGCCGCTGGTCGCTGACGACGGCGCTGTTCAGCGCCGACGTCGAGCCTGGCGTTCGCCGGCGCACGCTGGCCGAGCTGCTGCTCGAGCGCTACGGCATCGTCACCCGCGAGCAGGTGCTGGCCGAGGGGATCCCCGGCGGCTTCTCCATCCTCTACGACGCGCTCGGCCAGCTCGAGACGCTGGGCGTGTGCCGGCGCGGCTACTTCGTCGAGGGTCTCGGTGGCGCGCAGTTCGCGCTGCCGGGCGCCGTCGAGCGCCTGCGCGCGCAGCGCGCCGACGAGGAGACGCCGCCGGTCGTGCTGGCCGCCACCGACCCCGCACAGCCCTACGGCGCTGCGCTGCCCTGGCCCAAGCGCGACGACGAGGCGCGCCGCCCTCAGCGCGTCGCCGGCGCCTACGTCGTCCTGGCCGGAGCCGAGCCCGTGGTCTACGTCGAGCGCGGCGGCAAGGGCATCGCCATCCTCGCCGAGGCCGACGACGCCCGCATCCACCCGGCGCTCGAGGCGCTGGCGCGGTTCGTCACCTCGGGGCGCGGGCGCAAGCTGTCGCTGGAGCGCGTCGACGGCGAGCCCGTCGTGGGCTCGCCGTGGGAGGCACCGCTGATCGAGCTCGGCTTCCGCGCCGGGCCGCGCAAGCTCACGCTGAGCGCGTGATCGCCCGCCTGGACCACGTCCAGGTCGCCGCGCCGGCCGGCGGCGAGGACACCGCCCGCGCGTTCTACACCGGCCTGCTCGGCCTGCCCGAGCTGCCCAAGCCCGAGCGTCTGCGAGCGCGCGGTGGTGTGTGGTTCGCCGTCGGCGACCAGCAGCTGCACGTCGGGATCGAGGAGCCCTTCGCCCCGGCGCGCAAGGCGCACCCCGCGCTCGCCGTGCCTCGATCGAACGAGCTGCGCGCGCTCGCCGCGCGCCTGGAGGGCGCCGGCCACTCCGTCTCGTGGGACGGGCCGCGCTTCTATGTCGAGGACCCGTTCGGCAACCGCCTCGAGCTGCTCGCGCCCCACGCCGATCTGCGCGTGCGGGCGTTGCGCGACGACGAGCGCGCCTGGGCGCGCGCGGTCCTCGAGGAGAGCTGGGGCGAGATCGTCATCGGCGGTGGGCGCGAGCACCGCCCGGCCGCGCTGCCCGCCCTCGTGGCCGAGGATGGCGGCGAGCGCGCCGGCCTGGCCACCTATCTGATCGAGGGCGCCGACTGCGAGCTCGTCACGCTCGATGCGCTCACCGTCGGCGGCGGCATCGGCGGCGCGCTCGTCGAAGCGCTGGCCGACACCGCCCGCGCCGCGGGTTGCACGCGCCTGCACGTCATCACCACCAACGACAACCTCCCGGCCCTGCGCCTCTACCAGCGCCACGGCTTCGTGCTCGTCGCGGTCCATCCGGACGAGATCGCCATGACCCGGCTGCGCAAGCCGCAGATCTCGGCGACCGGCCACGCCGGGATCCCGATCCGCGACGAGCTGGAGCTCGAGCGCCCGCTCTGACACCGGCGGCCAACACGCTGTAGGCCGACCGCCCGGCGGCCGATGATGTTCCCATGCTGGCGGAGCTTCCCCTCGGGCGCATCGTGCTGCGCATCCTCATCGGCGCGCTCTGCGTCGCCGCGGTCGTCGCCTGCTACTCGCTGCTCGGCGGCAACTTCTCCGACACCGACTGGAAGGTCATCGGCACCTCGACCCTCTTTGCCCTGACCAGCTGCATGGCGGCCGCCGGGCTCGGCGTCCGCGAACGCGCGCGGCTGCTCGGCGATGGCACCGCGGTCGCGGCGTCCGCTGCCTTCGTGCTCATCAGCGTGGGGATGTGGACGGAGCTCGACAGCGAGCTCTTCTGGCGGGTCACGGGCATCGTCGCCATCGCCGCCCTGGAGTCCGCGCACGTCGCCTTCGTGTGGTCGCGTCTGCGCCCCGGCGATCCGCCCAGCGTCAAGCGCGTCACCCGCGCGGCGATCGGCCTGGCCGTGGTCAGCGGCGCGATGGGCATCGCGCCGCTCGCCGGATTGGAAGGCGACGAGACGCTCTACTTCGAGGTCCTCGGCGTCGTGCTCGTCGGCCAGCTGCTGTGCACGGCGCTGGCGCCGCTCATGCGCCGGCTGCAGGCGGGCGCCGAGCGTCCGGCGATCGCCGTGCCGACGGAGCGCGAGCGCCTCGCGACCGAGCTGACCGCCGTCGCGGAGCGCCTCGAGCGCCTCGATGCGGGACCGCAGGTGAACGCCGAATGCGAGCGGCTGCGGCGCCTGGCGCGGACGGCCGGCGCGCAGTAGGCGCTCGCCGGCTCTGGGCCCTGGGACCCATCTTTGCGCCTGGGCCTTGTGGACGCGACAGGGGCAATCGAGACTGCCCGGATGATCCGCCGCCTCCTGCCCATCGCCTCCATCC
This sequence comes from uncultured Actinomycetes bacterium, assembly GCA_963742125.1. Lineage (GTDB taxonomy): Bacteria > Actinomycetota > Thermoleophilia > Solirubrobacterales > Solirubrobacteraceae > JAOPZW01. The sequence goes on from CAVUKO010000003.1 coordinate 79,249, forward strand.
TCGTCTTCGCCATCACGGCGCCCGCCTACGCGGCGCACTCCTTCGTGCTGACCCGTGCCGGCGACAAGCCGAACGTGGCCGTCGACCGCGGCGGGACCGGGCACTTCGTCTGGGACCAGCGCGCCGCCGACGGCGGCTCGGTCACGCACTACTGCCGCGTGCTGCGCACCGGCCGCGGATGTGCAGCCGGCAGCGAGCGCACCTTCCGCCCCACGCAGGCGACCGATCCGGCCAACAACACCGACTTCGACGGCCCGCGCGTCCTGCTCGCCCCCGACGGCCGCGTCATCGTCCTCACCTATCGCTGCTGTGCGATCGACGGGCCCAACTTCCACTCGGCGGTGCTGTTCCGCTACATCTCGGCCGATGGCGGGCAGAACTTCGACGCCGGCGCGATCATCGGCACCACCGACATGGACGACGCGGCGTTCGGGCCCGGCGACGCCGTGACCACCATCGGCACCGGCCCGAGCTACACGGGCGCACAGGCGGCGCCACTGGCCTCGTTCAACGAGGTCGAGGCCCAGCTCGCCCCCGGCGTGATCGGGGTCGACAAGACGATCGCCGTGACGGGCGCGCAGACCGTCGCAGCCATCGGCAACGGCAAGACGTTCACGGTCGGCGTCGCCAACGGCGACCCGAGCGCGACCGCGAGCTGGGCCTTCGGGCCGACCGCTCACGGCGGCGACCTCGCGCTCGCCGCGGGGCCGAAGGGGACCTTCCTGCTGGTCCTCAGCGGACGGCGCTACGTCCTGCGGCGCATCGACACCGCCAAGGCCCGCCTGGGCAGGACGCTCGTCCTGACCGCACGCTCGTTCCCGATCTTCGGCACCGCGAGCGCCGACGCCGGCGGGCGCGTCCACGCCGCCTGGGTGCAGGGCCGCGCCCTGCGCTACCGGCGCACGAGCAAGAGCGCAACGCGCCTGGAGGGTTCGCACCGGCTCGTCACCGGCAGCAGCTTCTTCAACCTCTCCGTCGGGGCCGGGGCCAACGGCCGCGGCTGGGTGGCGTGGGACTCCAACGGGCCCAACAAGACCGTGCGGGCGATCGTCACCCCCTAGGCGGCCGCGTACCCTCGGGCACAGCGATGCCCGAGGGCGACACCATCCATCACGCCGCGCACCGGATCCGCCCGGTCCTCGCCGGCCGGGTCCCTGACGAGCTCGCCACGCCCCACCCCCGCTTCGGGGGCGAGCGCTGGGCGCAGAAGCTGGCCGGGCGCGCGGTGCAGGCCGTCGACGCCCACGGCAAGCATCTGTTCCTGCGCTTCGAGGGCGACCGCGTCATCCACTCGCATCTGCGCATGACCGGCTCGTGGGGGGTCTACCGCGATGGCCAGCGCTGGGGCCGCTCGCCGCGCCGGGCGTGGCTCGTGCTGCGCGCCGCCGGCCACGCGGTCGTGCAGTTCGACGGGCCCGTCCTCGAGCTCATGACGGCCGCGCGCGTGCGCTTCGACCAGCGCATCGCCGGGCTCGGCCCCGACATCCTCGCCGCCGACCTCGACGAGCAGCGCTTCCTCGCGCGCCTGCGCGCCGACGACCCGACGCGGCCGATCGGCGACGCGCTGCTCGACCAGCGCACGATCGCGGGCATCGGCAACCTGTGGAAGTGCGAGGGCTGCTTCGAAGCCGCGATCGATCCGTGGCGCCCCACGGGCGAGGTCTCCGACGACGAGGCCCTGCGGGTGGTCCGCCTCACGCGCCCGCGGATGCAGCAGTCCGCGCGCGACGGCTTCCAGGCGCGCGGGCCCGCGATCTACCGCATGGTCGGACGGCCGTGCCCGCGCTGCGGCGCGACGATCAGGTCGCGCGGGCAGGGCGACGACAACCGCACGACATACTGGTGCGCTGGATGCCAGCACTGAAGCGCATCGGCCACAAGGGCGCCGACCTCATCGCACCGGGCAACACGCTGGCGTCGTTCGACGCCGCGCTCGCGGCGGGCGTGGACATGGTCGAGTTCGACGTGTTGCCCGAGCATCCCGACCGCTCTGGGGGCCTCGTGCTCGCCCACGACTTCGAGGCCGCGGCGCGGCACGAGCCGTTGACGCTCGAGCAGGGCCTGGCGCACTTCGCTCAGGACGCGTGGGAGGGCGTCGAGCTCGACGTCGACCTGAAGACGACCGGCTACGAGCTGCGCGTGGTCGACGCCCTGCGCGAGTACGGCCTGGCCGAGCGCGCGCTCATCTCCACGATGGAGCAGGAGAGCCTGCGGGTGATCCGCGCGGCGGCGCCCGAGATCCGCCTGGGATGGTCGGTCCCCAAGCTGCGGCGCGACTACATGGCCAACGCCGTCACGCGCGTGCCGGCCCTCGTCGGGGCGCAGTACATCCGCACGGTGCTCCCCGGCCAGGCGGCCCGGGCCATCCGCGCGGGTCGCATCGACGCCGTCATGTCGCACTGGGCGCTGGTCACCCGGCGCTTGGCGCGCGCGGTCGACGCGGCCGGCGGCGAGCTCTACGTGTGGACCGTCGACGACGCGACGCGGATCGCCAAGCTCGACGCGCTCGGGGTCACCGGGATCATCACCAACGATCCGCGGCTGTTCGCTACCGCATGATCTCGCACGACGACCGCGACACGCGCCGCTGACGGTCCTTGCCGTCGCGGTGCCCGGCGGTGGTGATCATCCGCGCGCGGTCGACGACCTCGGTGCCGTCGCGCCACTCCACGTCGACGGTGCCGCGCAGGACGATGCGCGCCCCGGCCTTCGGAGGCGGGAAGGTGAACGTCGTGCCGCCCTGCACCAGGTGGGTCCCGATGCCGAAGCGCGCCCAGCCGGCGTCGCCGCCCGAGGAGCGCACGATGCGCCACGCGCGAGCGCTGCCGTCGAACCATTGCAGGCGGATGCGGGCCCACTGCTGGGGCGCGCCCCGCTCGCGCGGGATCGACACCCGAACGCCCACGGCGCCCGGCTTGGACGGCGTGTCGCAGAGGTTGACGGTCGCCCAGAGGTCGGCGTGCGCAGCGGTCTTGGCCGCGGCGCCGGCCGGCGCGAGCGCCAGGGCCGCGACGGCGAGGACGATCAGGACGCACTTGCTCATTGTTCGTTCATCGGCGGCGACGCGCATGGCCTCAAGTGATCGAGCACGTCGCCGCGGTGAAGCCGACCGGGTCCGAGCCGGCCGTATTGGGATGCGCCGCCGTGGTGCTCTTGCGCGCGCGCCGCACGACCTCGCCGTCCTCGCGCCACTCGAAGGTCACGACGCCGCGCAGCAGGTAGGGCGCGGACCCTGGGCGCGGCGGGGTGATCGTGAAGGTGTTCCCCGACTGGCGGGTCTTGTAGCGGGCCGAGCCGACCGCGACGAAACCGGAGTCGGCGCCCGCGAGGTTGTGCCAGTGCGCATCGTCCTGGCTGAAGACCTGCACCTGGAAGCGCATGAACATGGCCTCGGCCTTGTCGCCGCTGCCGGGCATCGACCCGCGGATGCCGATCGAGTCGGGATGGCCGACCGTGTCGCAGACGTTGACCGTCGCCCACAGGCGCTTGTTGTGGAAGATCGAGTCGGCGCGGCGCGCGCTGGCGCCGGCCGGGGCCACGGCCATGAACAGGGCGATGACGCCGAGCGTTGCGCGCAACGGGCTCACACAGTGACGATACCTTCGGCCTGCCGCGGGTTTCGGTGCTCCTGTGACGAATCCGCTCGTGCGCCGTAGCACCGATGTGGAGCACACCCTGACGATGGCCATGGACCAGGCGCCCGCGACGGTCACCGCCTCCTTCGAGGCGCTCTATCGATCCAGCGCCGACGCCGTCTACGCCTACGCCGCCTCGCTGCTGCGCGATCGCTCGGCGGCGGAGGAGGTCACCGCCACCGCCTTCGAGCGCGCGTTTCGCAAGCAGCGCTCCTTCGATCCGCGCCGCGGCACCCAGCGCGCCTGGCTCTTCGGGATCGCACGCAACGCGGCCCTCGACGAGCTGCGCCGGCGCAAGCGCAGCGCGGAGCTCTCCGAGGAGCCAGCCGACGACGCGGCCGCGCCCGAGGGCGAGGCCGAGGCCGCCGAGCGCCGCGCCACCGTGCGCGCCGCGCTGGCCACCCTGGAGCCGCGCGACCGCGAGCTCATCGCCCTGAAGTTCCACGCGGGCCTGGACAACGCCGAGATCGCCGGCGTCCTGGGCGTCTCACCTTCCAACGCGGGCACCCGTGTGCACCGCGCCCTGACCCGACTTCGAGAGGCCTGTCATGCGCCGTCGTGAGCCCACCCTCGATCCCGCCGCCGAAGCGGAGCTCCAGGCGCTGGAGGCCGCCCTCGCCGGCGATCCCGCCGCCGAGCCCGTGCTCGCCGTGCTGGTGCGTGACGTGCGTGCCGAGGCGCCGACGATGGCGCCGGCGTTCCGCGCGCGGCTCGACAACCGCGTCGAGCGCGGCTTCGAGCGTCCGCTGCCACGCCGGCGCTTCGCGCTGCGCCCGATGATTCCCGCGCTCGGCGTCGCCGGGTGTGTCGTCGCCGGGATCGTCGCGATCGCGCTGACCGCCGGCGGCGGGTCGGATGACGGCTCCAGCAGCAGCATCAGCGGCGGCGGCGGAGCGATCGCGACGCAGAGCGGCCCGGTCGCACCCGAGGCCGCCGACTCGGCCAAGCGCAGCAGTGGCAGCAGCGCGGGCAGCAGCGGTAGCGCCGGCAGCGGCTCCGCCCTCGCCCCGCCGCCCGCCGCGTCCACCTCGACGCGCCAGCGCCGCGTCGAGCGCAGCACGCGCCTGGAGCTGACCACCACCGACGTGCAGAAGGCCACCGACGGCGTCGTGCGCGCCACCCAGGCCGCAGGAGGCTTCGTGCAGTCCTCGCAGGTCTCCACGGGCGACGGGCGCTCGACCGCCTCGTTCGTCCTGCGCGTCCCCACCGGCAACCTCGACGACGCGCTGGCCCGGCTGAGCAAGCTCGGCCACGTCAAGTCGCTGCAACAGAGCGCCGACGACATCACCGGCGCCTATGACGGGGCCTCTGGGCGCCTGACCGAGGCGCGCGCCGCCCGCCGCGGCCTGCTGCGCGCGCTGGGCAACGCGACCACCGCCGAGCAGGTCTCGAGCCTGCGGGCGCGGATCGCCGACAACCGCCGCGAGCTGCAGCGCTACCAGCGCGAGTTCAACGCGGTGCGCAACCGGGCCAATCTCGCCACCGTCGGCGTCGAGGTGACCGGCGCCGCGCGCAAGCAGGCCGCCGCCCCCAGCCACGGATCGTGGACGCCCGGCGACGCCGCCCACGACGCGGTGCGCGTCCTCGAGGTCAGCGCGGGCGTGGCCCTCATCGCGCTGGCCGTCCTCGTCCCGCTCACGCTCGTCGGCGCCGCGGGCGGCTTCGCCGCCGTCACGGTGCGCCGCCGCCGGCGCGAGGCCGCGCTGTCGGCCTAGGGGGCAGGCCGTGCAATAGCTGCCGGGTTCGTGTGGCGCGACCCCGCACGCGCGCCGACCCGACCAGCAGGTGCGGCGCGGCCACGTGGCCGCGCCGCACCTCTGTGTCAGGCGCTCAGCAGGCCGCCTTGTAGACCGCGTCGGGGTTCTCGGCGAGGTTGTCCTTGGTGAGCGACGTGAAGCCGGTGCCGATCTGCTTCTCGGTCGCCTTGCCGGTCAGCGCGTTGTAGGCCTGCTCGACGCCGTCGGCGCCGATCTCGGCTGGCTTCTGGGCGATGAGCGCCTGTACGGTGCCCTTCTTGAGGTCGTCGACCTGCTTGGGGCCGGCGTCGAAGCCGACGATCTTCACCTGGCCCAGCTTGCCCGCCTCGCGGATGCCGCTGGCGGCGCCCTCCGCGGAGAACAGGTTCGTGGCGAAGATGCCCTTGAGGTCGGGGTTCTTGGCCAGCTCGGCCTTGACGATCGAGGCCGCCTTGGCCGGGTCGTCGTCGTCGTACTGCTGGCCGACGTAGGTCAGGCCGGCCTCCTTGGCGCCCTCCTCGAAGCCCTTGCCGCGGGCGTCGGTGGTGGAGATGCCGGGCTTGACGTTCACGACGAACACCTTGCCCTTGCCACCGATGAGCTCGCCGAGCGTCTTGGCCGCCTGCTTGCCGCCGCCCTCGTTGTCGGAGGCGATCTGCGAGACGGCGAAGTCCGCCTGCTCGAGCGTCGTGTCGACCAGCGCGACCTTCGCGCCATTGTCGGAGAGCTGCTTGATCGGCGCGTACATCGCCTTCGTGTCCGTCGGGGCGACGAGCACCGCGTCGGGCTTCTTCGCCGCGACCGCGTTGACGACGGGCGTCTGCAGCCCGGCGTCGAACTTGTCCGGGCCCTGGAAGTCGAGCGTGACCCCGAGCTCCTTGGCCTTGGCCTGGGCTCCGCAGTTCATCGTGATGTAGAACTCGTCGCCCTTGACGCCCGCGATGAGCGTCATCTTGTAGTTCTTCTTGGCGCTGGACGCGCTGCTCGAGCTACCGCTCGAGGTGCTGCTGTTGTCGTCGCTGCCACAGGCCGCGACGCCGAGAGCGAGGATCGCGGCACAGGCTGCACCGATCCAGGTTCTGCGTGCCATGGTGGGAATGGACCTCCTCCTGCTGGTTGGAACCGGTTACCGCTGGTACTGGGACCGGCGGCGCAATTGGTCGAGATAGACGGCGGCGATGAGCACCGCGCCGACGGCGATGCTCTGCCAGAACGGGTTCACGCCGATGATCACGAAGCCGTTCTGCAGGACGGCCGGGATGAAGACGCCGAAGAGCGTGCCGAGCATCGTCCCGATGCCGCCGAACAGGCTGGTGCCGCCGATGACGACGGCGGCGATCGCCTGCAGGTTGTCGGTGTCGTGGCCGCCGAGGGTCGTCGTCGAGAAGCGCGCCAGCGACAGGAAGCCGGCCAGGCCCGCGAGGGTGCCGGCGAGCGCGTAGATCTTCAGGAGGTGACGGTCGACGGGGATGCCCGCGCGGCGCGCCGCCTCCTCGTTGGACCCGACGGCGTAGGTGTAGCGGCCGAAGCGCGTGGCGGCCAGGATCACCCCGAAGACGAGCGCCACCGCGAAGGCGATGATCACCAGATAGGGCACCTGGTCGAACGCCCGCCCGGTGCCGATCGTGGTGATGAGCTTGAACGGCACCTCGCGCTCGTCCACGCCGCCGGAGATGACGAGCGCCGCGCCGAGGCTCATGCCCAGCGTGCCGAGGGTGACGATGAAGGCGGGGATCTTCGCCTTGGCCACCAGGAAGCCGTTGATCAGCCCCCAGGCCAGCCCGCCCAGGAGCGCGACGGCGAGCCCGAGGAAGATCACGCCCCAGTTGTCGCCGCCCGCGGCGCTCATCGCCTTGGCCGAGACGACGCCGGCGAACACCAGGACACCGCCGACCGACAGGTCGATGCCCGCGGTGATGATCACGTAGGTCATCCCGGTCGCCAGCACGAGCAGCACGGCCGCGTCGGTGGCGATGTTGCGCGCATTGGCGGTGCTGACGAACGAGTCGTAGTCGAGCACGCTGAACACGACGATCAGCGCGAGGAGGATCAGGCCGATCCACGTGCTCGAGCCGGCGACGAGGCGCTGCCAGAAGGGCGCCGGGCGGCCCTCGACGTCGTCGTCGACCTCGGGCTCGTCGGGCGGCGCGGTGGTCACGTCGGTCATGGGAGTCACCTCCGTGGGGCGTCCGGCCCCACGTCCTGATTGGGAGGCTCGGCCTGCGGCCGATCTACCTCGTCGTGCGTGATGGCCCCCGTCATGGCTCCTACGACGTCTCCCATCGAGACGTCGCCGCGCTTGAAGCGCGCCACGCGCGTGCCGAGGCGCAGGACCTCGATGCGGTCGGCCACTTCGAAGACCTCGGGCATGTTGTGGCTGATGAGCACGACCGAGAGACCCTGCTCGCGCACACGCGCGATGAGGTCGAGCACGTTGCGCGTCTGGACCACGCCGAGGGCGGCGGTCGGCTCGTCCATGAAGACGACCTTCGAGGCCCAGGTCACCGCGCGCGAGACCGCGATGCCCTGGCGCTGGCCGCCCGACATCGTCGCCACCGGCGCCGACGTGTCCTGCAGCGCGACGCCGAGGTTCTTGAAGGCGTCGCTGCTCTTGGCGCGCATCGCCTGCTTGTCGATGAAGCCGAGCTTGCCGAGCAGTCCCGGGCGCATGACCTCGCGGCCGAGGAACATGTTGGCGCCGGCGTCGAGCTCGGCCGCCAGCGCGAGGTCCTGGTAGACGGTCTCGATGCCCAGGCGGCGCGCGTCGAGCGGCGAGTGCAGCTCGACCGCCTGGCCCTCGAAGAGGATCTCGCCGGAATCGGGCTGGTGGACGCCGGCCAGCGTCTTGACCAGCGTCGACTTGCCGGCCCCGTTGTCGCCGACGAGCGCGACCACCTCGTTGGGGTAGACGGCGAAGTTCGCGCCGCGCAGCGCGCGCACGCGGCCGAAGCTCTTGACGATCCCCTTGGCTTCAAGCAGGGGCTCGGGCATCAGGCGGGCTCCTTTGCGATGACAGATACGGCCGGCAGGTCGTCGGCGCTCGCGTAGAGGCCGGCGGCCACGCCGGAGAGCAGGGCGGCGCCGCGGCAGCCGGCCTCCGCGACCGGTGGCGCCTCGATGGCGCCGAGGCGTCGCTTGGCGTCGAACACGGCGGCGTCACGCGACCAGCCGCCGGTGACCACGAGCCTGGAGTGCGGCCCGGCGACGGCATCGACGTGCGCGATGAGCGCCTCGACGTCGCGCGCGACCGCATCGATCGCCGCGCGCCACACGGCGGCGGGCGCGGCGGCCGGCAGATCCACGCGCGAGCGCTCGAGCGAGTGCAGCTCGAGCTCGAGCGCAGGCGCGTCGCCGGGAGCGATGGCGAGCGCACCCGCGCTGAGCTCTTCGCGATCGGACTCGCCGATCCCGAGGTCGTCGAGCACCTCGCGCAGCGCGAGGCCCGACCACAGTCCCGCCAGCAGCGCCTGGCGTCCTTGGGCCACATGCCAGCCGACCGTCACGCCGCCGGCGACGCTGCGCCGGCGCGCGGCGGCATCGAGCGGCGGGGCCACGCGCACAATCGCCTCGGCGGTGCCGCACGAGTCGAGCACGTCGCCGGGTGCGATCACGCCGACTCCCAGGCCGGCGACGACGTGGTCGTGGCCGGCCACGGTGAGGACGGCGCCTTCGGTGCCGGGCACGGCGGCGCCGTCGCTGCGCCCCGCGTCGGTTCCCGCGAGGACCGCTTCGGCCAGGAGGTCGCCGGGCAGGTCCGCCCAGGCGAGGGCGTCGGCGTACGGCGCGCGGGGGTCGAGGTCGAGCAGGCCGGTGCGCGAGGAGAGCGAGAGCTCTGAGACCTGCCGCCCGCCGAGGCGGTGCACGATCCACTCGGCGACGTTGAGCCAGCGCGCCGCGCCGTGGATGGCGAGGTGCTTGAGCTTGGCCAGCGAGCACAGCGCGCTGGCGGGCAGGCCGGTGCGCGCGCTGAAGTCCGGCAGGTCGCGCTCCAGCGCCCGTGCCTCGGCGATCCCGCGAGCGTCGTGCCACGCGATGGGCGGGTGCAGGACGCGGCCCGTGGCGTCGAGGAGCATCCCCGTCTCGGCCACGCTGGCGACGCCGATGCCGGCCACGCGGCCCTCGGGCGCCTGCGCGATCGCCTCGGCCGCGGCGCGCGCGACGGCGGCGAGCAGCGCGTCGGGATCGACCTGCGCGCCGGTGGGCACCGACTCCCACGGCGTGGGCGCCTGCCCGTGCGCCACCTCGACCCCGTCGATGTCGAGGAGGGCGGCCTTGCAGGCCGAGGTGCCGACGTCGATGCCGAGGAGGAGTTCGGTCACGACGCCGGCACCCCCGGGGGGCGACAGGCGATGGCCACGAGGTCGCCGTCGGCGCTGACGGGCCCCGCGGCATGCGGGATCAGGACGGCGTCGCCGCGGGTCACGTCGAGGCCGGCGAGGGTGCCGGCGCCTTCGATGACGATCACGACGGCGAAGCCGGCGGGCAGCTGCGCGGAGCCGCCGCCGGGGGCGACGCGCTGCGCGCTGAAGAAGGGCGCGGCCGCGGCGGGCAGCAGCTCGGCCACGGCGCCGTCCGCACGTACCCCGCGCAGGGCCTCGGCGTCGCGCGCGGCGCGCTCGACGCTGGCCAGCGCGACGTCCCAGCCGAGGCCGAGCGTCGCCGCCTGCTCGTCGTCGATCCCGAAGCCCTCCCACTCGAGCAGGATCGACAGGTCGGTGGGCTCCTGCAGCTCGACGATCAGCACGCCCTCGCCGATCGCGTGGGGCGCGCCCGCGGGGACGAAGAGCGCGTCTCCCGCGCTCACGGCGACGGGGTTCAGCGCGCCGAGCAGCGCGTCGTGGTCCTGGTCGCGCACCCACGCGCGCAGCGTGTCCTCGGTGACGTCCTCGCGCCACCCGACGGCGACCTGCGCGCCCGCGCGTGCCGCGACGACGATCCACGCCTCGGTCTTGCCGAAGGCCAGGCCGAGGTGCTCGCGTGCGAAGGACCCGTCGGGGTGGTGGTGGACGGGCAGCCGCTCGCCCGCGTCGAGGAGCTTGACGAGCAGCGCGGGGCTCGCGCCGAAGCGGGCGGCATGGGCGGCGCCCAGCCATCCCTGCGGATCGGCGGCCAGGGCGTCGCGGACGAGCGAGCCGTCCGGCAGGCGGCTGAGCCCGCGCTCGGCCTCGCCGAAGAGCGTCGACGCCGAGCCGATCCACTCCTCGGGCGAGTGGTCGCTGCCGACGTCGATGCCGCGCAGCTCGGCGATCGCCGGGCCGCCGCGATAGAAGTGGCGGATCGGGTTGGGCGGGAGCTTGGTGGCGACAGCGGTCATGGGGCGCGCAGCTCCCCGGAGCCACGGGCCACGACCGCGCACTCGATGATGCGCCGCTGGGGCAGGCCGTCCTCGCCGTCCAGCCGCTCGTAGGCCATCTCGGCGCCGATGCGACCCATCTGCGCCGGATCGTGACCGACGACGGTGACCGGCACGGGAAGCATGTCGGCCAGCTCGAAGTCGTCGAAGCCGACGAGCGCGATGGTCCCGTCGCCGTCGCGCAACGCACGCAGCGCGCCCACGGTGTTGCGGTTGTTGGCGGTGAAGAGCGCCGTGGGCCGGCGGTCGGCGGGGAGGGCGAGCAGCGCGCGCGCGGCCCGCTCGGCGGACGCGGCGTCGTGCGAGCCGGCGCTCACCAGGCCTTCGTCGGGGCGCAGGCCCGCGTCGCGCAGGGCGGCGCGGTATCCGGTCAGGCGCTCGGCGGCGGTGTAGAGCGGCGGCATGTCCCCGATGTAGGCGATCCGCTCGTGCCCATGGCTCAGGAGGTGCTCGACCGCCGCGCGGGCGCCGCCGACGTTGTCGAGCAGCACGGTGTCGGCCTCGACGCCCCGCGGCGGGCGGTCGAGGAAGACGATCGGGGTGCCGGCGCCGATCTCGGGCAGCAGGTAGCGGTGGTCGTCGCCGGCGGGGACGATGAGCAGGGCGTCGACCGAGCGCCGCAGCAGGCGCAGGACGAGCTCGCGCTCGCGCTCGGCGTCCTCCTCGCACGAGCCGGTGATGAGGATGTGATTGTGGGCGTGGGCAACGTCCTCGACCGTGCGCGCGATCGCCGAGTAGAACGGGTTGGCGACGTCCTCGATGACGAGCCCGAGCGCATTGGCGCGCCCGTGACGCAGCGAGCGCGCGACGTCGTTGCGAGCGAAGCCAAGGCTCGCGATGGCCGCCTCGACCCGCGCAGCCGTCGCCGGCCGCACACCGTCCTCGCTGTTGACGACCCGCGAGACCGTCTTCAGGCTCACGCCCGCGGTGCTCGCGACATCGCGCATCGTCGGCCTCGCCACGCTCTCCTCGCTCCTCCGAACCCAGCCCCGGTTGACAACGTTGTCATGCGGGGTGGGCGGACCCTAGCCTTGGAATGACAACGGTGTCAAGCGGGTGGCGTTCTGGCCGCGGTGCGCTGGTGGTGCTGCGCGGCGCTAACAGCATCACCGAGGGAAGGAGGCCCCCCGCGGCGCTCGGCCGGGCCGCCCGTGCGGTAAGCGTGCTGGATTGGGGTCACAGTGCGACCCCTATCCAGCACAGTTGGCCGCTGTGCTGACTTTCACGGCCAGGAGCCGTAGAAGTCAGCACAGTCCCGGGTAGCTCACCCCCCGCGGCGGACGACCGCGAACGGTCCGCGCCGCCACAACCCCGCTTCCCCTCGGTGATGCTGTAAGCGCCGCGCAGCGCCACAAACGCCAAGCGGTCAGACCACCGCGAGTAACTCCGCCACCCGCGCCGGCACCACCACGCCAGCGACATCCGTCTCCACGCTCGCCGCCCCGCACGCCATCCCCGCAGCCACCGCCGCGGCGAAGTCCTCCCCCCGCTCCAGCGCCAGCGCCAGACCACCGACCAGAGCATCCCCCGCGCCGATCGGATTGCGCACAGCAGCCACGGACAGCCCCGCCACCCACCACGCCTGCGACCCATCGGCCACCGCCGCCCCCGCCGCCGCCGCAGTGACCACGGCCCGCCGCGCGCCGCGCTCCACCAGCGCCCCCGCCGCCGCCAGCGCGCGCTCGCGCACCACGACCGGATCGCCGGTCTCCACCGTCTCGTCCGCGCGCCCGTGCAGCAGCCCCTCGGCCTCTGCGAGGTTCGGGGTCACCACGTCGGCGCCCACCGCCAGCGCCGCCGCCAACTGCGAGCCCCCGACATCGACGACCGCCAGCGCGCCCACCCCCCGCGCGAGCGCCACCAAACGCGCGTAGGCATCGTCCGGCGCGCGCGGCGGCAGCGATCCACTGCACGCCAGGACCCGCTCGCCCGCCAGGCCGTCGGCCAGCGCCGCCTCGTAGCGCTCCCAGTCGCCGGGCGCCAGCGGCGGCCCCGGCTCGTTGAAGACCGTCACGCGCCCCGAGCGTTCCAGGACGACAGCGGTCGAGCGCAGCTCGCCGCCGACCTCGACGCCGCGCAACGACACCCCCTCGTCGGCCAGGAGCGCCGCGGCCGCGGCCCCTGTCCGCCCCGGCACGAAGCCGACGAGCACGGCGCCCGCGCCGAGCTCGCGCGCCACCCGCGCGACGTTGACGCCCTTGCCGCCCGGCGACACGACCGCGCGCTCGAAGCGCAGCACCTCGCCCGGGCGCAGCTCGTCGATCGACAGCGTGCGGTCGATCGTGAGGTTGGGGCCGGCGATCATCACGGGCGCGGGATCCTTCCACGCGCTGCCCCACAGGCGGCCGTGCCTATGATCGGCGCGTGTCCGCCGCCTACCGCCTGAACCGTCTCTTCCATGCCACCTCGGGCCGCTGCATCGACGTCGCCGTCGACCACGGGTTCTTCGGCGAGGCGCACTTCCTCGCCGGCATCGAGGACATGACGCGCGTGGTCGAGACGCTGGTCGCGGCCGGCCCCGACGCGATCCAGCTCTCGCCGGGCGCGGCGCCGCTGCTGCAGGCGCTGCCCGGCCGCGACAAGCCCGCCCTCGTGCTGCGCGTCGACGTCGCCAACGTCTACGGCGAGCAGCCGCCGCGCGTGGCGTTCAGCCATGTCGTCGACGACGCCATCGGCCACGCCGTGCGCCTCGACGCCGCGTGCGTGTGCGTGAACCTCTTCGACATCCCCGGCGCCGACGCGCTGCGCCGCGAGTGCATCGAGAACATCACCGCGCTGCGCACGGCGGCCGACCGCGTCGGGATGGCGGTCATGGTCGAGCCGCTGGTCATGGCCACCGGCGTCGGTGGCTACACCGTCGACGGCGACACCGACCGCATCGTCGCGCTCGTGCGCCAGGCCGCCGAGCTCGGCGCCGACGTCATCAAGGCCGACCCGACCGACGACCTCGGCGCCTACCACCGCGTCGTCACCGCGGCCCGCGTCCCGCTGCTCGTGCGCGGCGGTGGGCGCGTGTCCGACGAGGAGCTGCTGGCGCGCACGCGCGCCGTGCTGGACCAGGGCGCGCGCGGCGTCGTCTACGGGCGCAACGTCATCCAGCACCCCGACCCCGGCGCCATGGTGCGCGCCCTGCGGGCGGCCGTCCATGGAGACGAGCAGTGACGGCGCAGCGCGTCCGGGTGGGCATCGTCGGCGCGGGTCTCATGGGGCGCGAGCTCGCGGCGGCCATCGGGCGCTGGAGCGCGCTGGAAGACCATCCGGTCGTCCCCGAGCTCGTCGGCGTGTGCGACACGAGCCCGGAGGCGCTGCGCTGGTTCGACCGCATCGCCTCGGTCACCCACAAGACGACCGACCGCCGCCATCTGCTCGAGGACGACACGATCGACGTCCTCTACCTCGCGGTTCCCCACCACCTGCACGAGGAGCTCTACCTCGACGCGGTCGCCGCCGGCAAGGACTTCCTGGGCGAGAAGCCCTTCGGCGTCGACCTCGCGGCCGCCGAGCGGATCGTCGCCGCGGTGGAGGACGCCGGGGTCTTCGTGCGCTGCTCCAGCGAGATGCCGTTCTTCCCCGGCGCCCAGCTCGCCTACGAGACGATCGCGGCAGGCGGGCTGGGCCAGGTGATCGAGGTCCAGCACGACTTCCTGCACTCCAGCGACCTCGATCGCTCCAAGCCGATCAACTGGAAGCGCCAGGCGCGCTACTGCGGAGCGATCGGCGTGATGGGCGATCTCGGGATGCACGTCGCCCACCTGCCGCTGCGGCTCGGGTGGCGTCCGGCCGCCGTGTTCGCCGAGCTGAGCGACATCGTCACCGAGCGCCCGGACCCCCAGACGGGCGAGCCCGTCCCGTGCGACACCATCGACAACGCCACGCTGCAGTGCGACGCCGGCTTCCCGCTGACCCTGCGCACCCACCGGATCGCGCCCGGGCACATGAACACCTGGCGCATCACGGCGACGGGCATGGACGGCGGCGTGAGCTTCTCGACCGCCCAGCCCAAGACCGTGCACCGCTTCGCGCTGCGCGACGGGCGCCAGGTGTGGGAGCGCTTCGAGGTCGGCAGCCAGTCGGCCTTCGCCACGGTCACCGGAGCGATCTTCGAGTTCGGCTTCGCCGACGCGATCCTGCAGATGTGGGCCGCCTACCTGGCCGAGCGCGCCGGCGCGCTGGGCGCGCGCTTCGGGTGCGCCACGCCGCGCGAGGCGCTCGACGCGCACCGCGTCTTCGACGCCGCGCTGCGCTCGGGGCAGACCCACCGCGCCGAGCCCGTTTAGTCTCCTGGCGTGGCCACCGCCGAGGAGAGCGTAGGACTGCTGGGGCAGGTGCCGGTCTTCGAGACGCTGGCACCGGATGACCTGCAGCGCGTCGTCGAGGTGGCCGTCCCGCGCTCGTTCCCCGGCCATCACGTGATCTTCCGCGAGGGCGACGCCAGCGACACGTGCTACGTCGTGCGCTCCGGCCACGCCCGCGCGATCCGCGAGCACCCCGACGGGCGCATGATCGCGCTCGCGCATTTCGGCCCCGGCGACATCTTCGGCGAGCTCGCCATGTTCGACGACGAGCTGCGCTCGGCCACGGTCGAGACGCTCGACGAGGTGCAGGCCATCGCCGTGCTCGGCTCCGACATGCGCCGGTTGCTGCGCGAGCATCCCGACATCGCGGTCAAGCTGGTCATCGCGCTGGGCCGGCGCCTGCGCGAGGCCAACGAGCGCCTCGCCCGCCAGTCCTTCCAGACCGTCCAGAGCCGCGTCGCCGTGGTGCTCGACGGGCTCGTGCGCCAGGCGCAGAGCGAGGGCGCCGGGGCGAGCGACGTGCTCGTCACCATCACCCAGGCCGACATCGCCCAGCTCGCCGGATCGTCGCGCGAATCGGCCAGCCGCTTCATCGCGGTGCTCGAGCGCGCGGGTGTGATCACGCAGGGCCGGGGGCGCATCACGGTCCACGACCCCGACGCGCTTGCCAACTACGTCTACTGAGTTCTCGGCGGGCGGCGTCGTCGTGCGTGGCGGTGAGTGCGTCGTCATCGTCCCCACGCGCCCGGCCGCGAACGGCTCCAAGGTCCTGGCCCTGCCCAAGGGCCATCCCGAGGAGGGCGAGTCGCCGAGCGACGCCGCGCTGCGCGAGGTGCGCGAGGAGGCCGGGGTGCAAACCCGCCTGGTCGAGCCGCTCGGCGACGTGCGCTACTGGTACACCCGCGACGGGCGGCGCATCGCCAAGGTCGTGAGCTTCTTCCTCCTGGAGTACGTCGGCGGCGAGGTCGAGGACCACGACTTCGAGGTCGAGCAGGCCCGTTGGATGCCCTTGGAGGACGCCGCGCGCGATCTGACGTACGCGGGCGAGCGCGAGATGGCCGCACGGGCCCTGTCGCGCACGCGCACCGCTTAGTAGGGTGCAGCCGCGAGATGCAGGTACTTAATTTCTACTCGACGCTCTTCGGCGACCAGCTCAAGCGCGGGCGCAAGACGGCGACCATCCGGCTGGGCGACAAGTCGCACAAGTACCGCAAGAACCAGGCGGTCATGGTGACGATCGGCTACCAGCACTCGCCGCGCGAGAAGATCTTCGATGCGGTCATCGACCAGGTCGAGGTCAAGCGCGTCAAGGACCTCACGCCGCGCGACATCGAGCACGACAACCCCGAGTTCCGCCGCCACGACGAGATGATCCACTTTCTCGAGCAGATCTACGGCAAGCCGGTCTCCATGGACGACACGGTCACCGTCGTGCGCTTCTCGCAGATCGTCGAGCGCCCGCCGCACGTCACCGATGCCCGCCTGGGCATCGGCGGCGCCCAGAACTAGCTCCACCAGCGCGAACACGCGCCGAGCGTGCACCGCAACCCGCCGGGGGCGCGCGGGTTGACATGCGGGGGATCAACCATGGAGGAGCACCCGATGTCACGCACCCGACGAGGCGCGCCCGCCGTCCTGGCAGCGCTCGCCGTCGCCCTCGCCGTTCCCGCGATCGCCGCCGCCGCCACCAAGCCGGGCGTCACGACCCTCGGCGCGTCGAAGGTGACGATCACCACAGCGACGCTCACCGGTCAGGTCAACCCCCACGGGGCGCCGACGACCTACTACTTCCAGTACGGCACCACCACGGCCTATGGCTCGCGCACGCCGAGCGCCGGCATCGGCGGCGGCACCGCGGCCGTCGGGGCCACGGCACCGATCGCCGGCCTCGGGCCGCACACGAAGTACCACTACCGCCTCGTGGCCCACAACAGCGTGGGTACGACGGTCGGCGGCGACCGGTCCTTCACGACGCCCAAGCAGCCGCTCGGCCTCGCGCTGGCCGCGACGCCCAACCCGGTGCCCTTCGGCGCGCCCTCGACGCTCGCGGGCACCCTGTCGGGGACGGGCAACGCGGGGCGCCCGATCCAGCTGCAGCAGAAGCCGTTCCCGTTCACGACCGCCTTCGCCAACGTCGGCAACGCGCAGCTGACGAACGCCCAAGGCGGCTTCTCCTTCGCGCTGCTGTCGGTGCCGCTGACCACGCAGTACCGCGTCCTCGTGACCGACCAGACGTCGGTGGTCAGCCCGATCCTGACCGTCAACGTCACGGTCGTCGTCGGCACCAAGACGACGCGAACGCACGTCCACCGCGGCGGGCACGTGCACTTCTCCGGCTCGGTGCACCCGAACGTGGCCAACATCCCGATCGCGATCCAGAAGCTCAACGCCAAGAACCACTGGGTGACGATCTCGGGGACGATCACCCGCAACGGCGGCGTCTACGGCAAGACCGTGCGCATCAGGCGCGGCGGCAGCTACCGCGTCTACGCCGGCGCCAGCGGAGGCACCTTCGCGCCCGGGACCGGGCGCAAGGTCCGCATCCACACGAGCTAGAGCCAGCCAGGCAGGGAGGGCGAGGAGCCGCCCAGCGCCCGCGCCGCGGGCGGCTCCTCGACCCAGCACGCGCGGGCGCTAGGCCAGCACGACCTCGGCGCCCCCGCGCGGGCTCAGCGTGATGCTGCGCCGGCGGCTCACCTCGAGGCGGCCGTCGCCCGCGACCCGCGGGTGGGCGCGTTCGAGGACCGTGCGCAGGACGACTTTCATCTCCACGGTGGCGAACGCCGCGCCCAGGCAGCGCCGGCGCCCGCCGCCGAAGGGAATCCACGTATACGTGCCCGGCGCCTGGTCGAGGAAACGCTCGGGACGGAAGGCGTAGGGCTCGGAATAGATGGCGGGGTCGTGGTGGACGAGGTAGGCGTTGGGGACCAGGCAGACCCCGGCGCGATAACGCCAGCCGCCGACCTCGATGTCCTGCATGACCAGCCGCGGCGCGGCGTTGGGCAGCACCGGGCGCCGGCGCAGGGTCTCCTGCACCGTCGCCGTGAGGTAGGCGTCGCCGTCGCCGCCGGCGACCTCCTCGGTCAGGCGGGCGAGCACCTCCGGCGTGCGCACGAGGCGCTCGAACGCGAAGGCCAGCTGCGACGCCGTCGTCTCGTGGCCGGCGACGAGCAGGGTCATCAGCTCGTCGCGCAGCTCCTGCGCGCTCATGGGCGCGCCGTCCTCGTGGCGCGCGCCGAGCAGCAGGGAGAGGACGTCGTCGCGCTCGCCGGCCTCGGCGCGGCGTTCGTCGATGAGCGCGAAGAGCTCCGCGTCGACCGCGGCGCGCATACGCAGGAATCGTCGCCAGGGCGAGCCGGGCCCGAGGTCGCGCTGGAGCGCGGGGAGCATGCTGACGGGGCTGGCGCCCACGGCGAGGACGTTGGTCAGGTGCTCGCGCAGGCGCTCGAGCCGCGCGCCCTCCTCCAGGCCGAAGACCGTGCGCAGGATGACCTCGAGGGTCAGCGCCTGAAGACGGGGATGCAGCGCCACCGGCTCGTCGCGGGGCCAGCGCTCGACCTCCGCCGCGGCGACCTCGGCCATCACCTGCGCCAGCCGGGCGACCTGCTCGCCGTGGAAGGCCGGCAGCATGAGCCGGCGCTGGGCGAGGTGGGCGTCCTCGTCGAGCAGGATCACCGAGTTGCGCCCGATGACGGGCTCGAGGATGCGCGCGCCGCTGCCTGGGTGCAGGACCTCCGCCGGCGCCGTGAAGACCTCCTTGACCTCGGCGGGGTCGGCGAGCATCACGAACGGCGGCGTGGCGAGCAGGTGGATGGTGAACCGCCGGCCATAATGGGCCCGGCAGCGCTCGAAGAACGGGACCGGGCGCGTCCACCAGCGCATGGTCTGCAGCCAGCGCGGAGCCCTCGATCCCGGCGGCAGAGCGTTGGCGGTCACTTGCCGACCCTATCGCGCGCAAACCCTGGCACTCCTGTTACCGGAGTGCCAACGTGTCTTGCCTAGCCCCGGGCGATGTCCTACAGTAGGGGCAGTCGTTGGCACTCTCCCCTGTAGAGTGCCAGCGGAAGGAAACCCACTCAGCCCCTCTTGTATGGAGGTCAATGACATGAAGCTCAAGCCCCTGGGCGATCGACTGATCGTGCGGGCGATCGAGGAGGAGGAGACCACTGCCAGTGGCATCGTCCTCCCTGATACGGCCAAGGAGAAGCCCCAGAAGGGCAAGGTCATCGCTGTAGGCGACGGCCGCTACGACGACGACGGCGACAAGCGCATCCCGCTCGACGTCGCCGAAGGCGACGAGGTCCTCTACAGCAAGTACGGCGGGACCGAGATCAAGGTCGACGGCGAGGACCTGCTGGTCCTGCGCGAGAGCGACGTGCTCGCCAAGGTCCAGTCCTAGGACACGAGGAGAACCAGAAACTTATGGCTCACAAGGAACTGAAGTACGACAGCGCCGCGCGCAAGGCCCTCGAGGCCGGCGTCGACGCAGTCGCCAACGCCGTCAAGGTCACGCTCGGCCCGAGGGGCCGCTACGTGGTCCTCGACAAGAAGTTCGGCGCCCCGACCATCACGAACGACGGCGTGACCATCGCTCGTGAGATCGAGGTCGAGGACGTCTTCGAGAACCAGGGCGCCCAGCTCGTGCGCGAGGTCGCCACGGCGACCAACGACGTGGCCGGCGACGGCACCACGACCGCCACGGTGCTCGCCCAGGCCATCGTGCGCACCGGCCTGAAGAACGTCGCGGCCGGCGCCAACCCGCTTGGTCTCAAGCGCGGTATCGAGCTCGCCGTCGATCAGGTCGTGGCGAACATCGCCAAGCAGGCCAAGGAGATCTCCGGCAAGGACCAGATCGCCCGCGTGGCGACGATCTCGGCCGGCGACGACGAGATCGGCGACGTCATCGCCGACGCCATCGAGAAGGTCGGCAAGGACGGCGTGGTCAACGTCGAGGAGGGCCAGACGTTCGGCATGGACCTCGAGTTCACCGAGGGCATGCAGTTCGACAAGGGCTACATCTCGCCCTACATGGTCACCGATCAGGAGCGCATGGAGGCGACCCTCGAGGATCCCTACATCCTGATCGCCAACCAGAAGATCGGCTCCGTCCGCGACGTGCTGCCGGTCCTCGAGGCCGTCATCCAGTCCGGCAAGCCGCTGCTGATCATCGCCGAGGACGTCGAGGGCGAGTCCCTTGCCACCCTCGTGGTGAACAAGCTGCGCGGCACCTTCACCGGCGTGGCCGTCAAGGCCCCCGGCTTCGGTGACCGTCGCAAGCGCATGCTCGAGGACATCGCCATCCTCACCGGTGGCGAGGTCATCACCGAGGAGATGGGCCTCAAGCTCGAGAACACGCAGCTCTCGCAGCTCGGCCGTGCCCGTCGCGTCGTCGTGGCGAAGGACAACACCACGATCGTCGACGGCGCCGGTGACGGCGACGCCATCAAGGGTCGCATCAACCAGATCAAGGCCGAGGTCGAGAACACCGACTCGGACTTCGATCGCGAGAAGCTCCAGGAGCGCCTGGCCAAGCTCTCCGGCGGCGTCGCCGTCGTGAAGGTCGGAGCGGCCACCGAGACGGAGATGAAGGAGAAGAAGCACCGCGTCGAGGACGCCCTCCAGGCGACCCGCGCCGCCCTCGAAGAGGGCATCGTCCCCGGTGGCGGCGTCGCGCTGCTGCAGGCGTCGGAGGCCATCAAGCTCGACGGCTACACCGACGACGACGAGCGCACCGGTGCGCGCATCGTCCTGCGCTCGCTCGAGGAGCCGCTGCGCCAGATCGCTGAGAACGCCGGCCACGAGGGCTCGGTCGTCGTCAACGACGTGCGCAAGGCCAAGAAGGGCTTCGGCCTGAACGCCGCGACCGGCGAGATCGTCGATCTCGTGGCCGCCGGCGTCATCGACCCGGCCATGGTCACGCGCTCGGCGCTGCAGAACGCCGCGTCGATCGCGAAGAACATCCTGACCACCGAGGCGATCGTCGCCGAGATCCCCGACAAGGACGGCGGGGGCGGCGGTGGCATGCCCGACATGGGCGGCATGATGTAGTCAGCGCCCCGGCGCTGCAGCTGTATACGAAGGGCCCGGCGTGCGCCGGGCCCTTCGTCGTCTCTAGGCGGCCTCGAGCACGCGGCCGTCGCGGACCTCCAGGCGCCGCGTTACGCCGATGCCGTCGAGGAACGCGCGATCGTGGGAGACCACGACCAGCGTCCCGCCGAACGCGCGCAGCGCCGTCTCGACCGCCTCGAGCGTCTCGGGGTCGAGGTGATTGGTGGGCTCGTCGAGGAGCAGCAGCTCCGCGCCCGAGGCGACCATCGCCGCCATGTGCACCCGCGCGCGCTCGCCGGGGCTCAGCCGACCCAGCGGCCGGTGCGCGGCCGCGGTGTCCAGCGCGAAGGCGCCGAGCAGGGTCCGCGCCGCGCCCTCGTCCAGCGCGGCCTGCGCTCGCAGCCAGTCGACGACGCGGTCCTGCGCCGGCAGCGCAATCGGCGTCTGGGGCAGCATGCGCGCCGGCCCGGCCAGCTCCGCCGACCCGGCGGCCGGCACGAGCACGCCGGCCAGCACCTCGAGCAGCGTCGTCTTGCCGGCGCCGTTGGGCCCGGTGACCGCGACGCGGTCGCCGCGGTGCAGCGTCAGGTCGACCTCGGCCAGGCCGCGCGAGCGCACGCCGCTCAGCGCGGCGACGCGCCGGCGCCCGCGGCCCTGAACCTCCAGGCGCAGCCGCGGCGCCGCGCGCTGCACCGGCAGCGTC
The DNA here is from genome assembly GCA_963742125.1 of uncultured Actinomycetes bacterium. Lineage (GTDB taxonomy): Bacteria > Actinomycetota > Thermoleophilia > Solirubrobacterales > Solirubrobacteraceae > JAOPZW01. The sequence continues at coordinate 101,019 of CAVUKO010000003.1, forward strand.
ACGGCACGGTCACCCTCGAGCTCGCGCCGCAGCCGGCCCTCACGCGCCTTCGCCTTCCTCGCGACCTTCTTGGCGTAGCGCTTGAGCTTGGGCGCAGCGGCGCGGCTCACGGTGCGCTCGGTGTGCTGCGCCTGGCGGCGGGTCGTCGCGATGTCGGCCTCGAGGCGTCGTCGTCGCTTCTCCTGTGCCTCGTAGTCGAGCGCGAGCTTCGCCCGGCGCGCGTCGCGCTGCGCTCGATGATCGCTGTAGCCCCCCTCGTAGCGGGTCAGGGCACCACCGGGCTCGAGCTCGAGGATGCAGCCGACGACGGCGTCGAGGAAGGCGCGATCGTGGGAGACGACGACGACCGTGCCGGCGAAGCCCCGCAGCCAGTCCTCCAGCCACTGCAGGCCGTCGCCGTCGAGGTGGTTGGTCGGCTCGTCGAGCAGCAGGACCGTCGGCCCGGCCAAGAGCGTCCCCGCCAGCAGCGCGCGCGCCTGCTCGCCGCCCGACAAGCGCGCCAGCGGCGTGGCCGGGTCGAGGTGCTCGATGCCCAGCGCCCGGCGCGCCTGCGCCAGCGAAGCCTCCAGCGCCCATCCGCCCAGAGCTTCGAAGCGCTCCTGCGCCTGGCCGTAGCGCTCGAGCACGCCGGGCGACGTGTCGCCCGCGGCCATGCGCTCCAGGAGCGCCCGCAGCTCGTCGCGGACGGTCCAGACCTCGCCCACCCCGGCGCCGAGCAGCTCGCCCAGCGTCGTGCCGGGGGCGGGCGCCTCCTGGGGCAGCCAGCCGACGCGCGCGCCGCCGGCGCTCGTCGCCGCTCCGCGGTCGGGGAGTTCGACGCCGGCCAGCAGGCGCAGCAGGGTCGACTTGCCGACCCCGTTAGGGCCGACGAGCCCGGCGCGCTCGCCGTCGGCGAGGACGAACGAAAGGCCCTCGAAGAGCGGCGCGCCGTCGTATGCCTTCGTCAGATCGGATGCCTGCAACATGGAGTCCTCCTGCGTCGTGCGTGAGGCCGAAGGACTCGGGGCGGGGCAAGCGCGGCGGGCACACGCGCAGGCGTCCGGGGGCGCCTGCCTCCCATCCGCGCCACCGCACGCTCGAGCCCACGAGGTCGTGCCTCGCCGGCCGGAGATCGTGTGCGGTGGCTGCCTACTTCACCGCGGAGGAGGGTAGCGCTCGCCGCGCGCGCCGAGAAGTGCGGCTACCTCTACGGCGCAGCCCCACGCGAGCGTGACGCCCGCCCCGCCGTGCCCGTAGCAGTGCACGACGCGCCCCTCGGCCTCCAGGCGCACCGCCGGGCGCGCGGGCCGCAGACCCACGGCCACGTCGACGACCGGCGCGTCGCGCAGGGCGGGGACGAGCGCGGCGCAGCGCGCGCGAATCGACGCGGTGGTCGCGGCGTCGGCGGTGCGGTCCTCGGCGCCCTCCTGCGCGGTGCCGCCGAGCACGACGTCGCGCTCGCGCGGGACCACGTACACGAGCTGCTCGGGGTCGGACTGGTCCAGCAGCCATTCCTGCACCCCGGGCGCGCGCACGCGCACGACGTGCCCGCGCACCGCGGTCAGCGACGCGTCGCCGGCCAGCTCGCGGGCGCCCAGCCCCGCGCAGTTGACCACGGCGTCGGCGTCGAGCTCGTCGAGGGCATGGAGATGCCGGCGCTCGAGCGTCCCCCGAGGGCGCGCAGGCGCTCCACCAGCCACGGCAGGTGGACGGACATGTCGACGACGGGCGCGACGAAGCGCAGGCCCTCGCGCGTGCGCAGCAGCCCCGGCACCGCGTCGCGCCACCAGGGATCGGGCGCGTCGGCGGGCAGCAGCTCGGTCCCCGCGCGCATCCGCACGCCGCTCCCGGCCAGCCCGGCGAGCCGGGCGAGCGCCTCGTAGCCGGCCGCCGACCATTCGGTGACCCGCGCCTCGGGCAGCGCGCGGTAGGGGTACCAGAGCGCTGCGGCAACGGCCGAGGTGGTCTCCGCCGGCTCCTCGCGGGCAACGACGTCGGCAGCGAGCCCGGCCTCGCGCAGGCACACGGCCGTGGTCAGCCCGACCACGCCGGCGCCGACGACGACCGTCCTCACGGCGACAGGACCTCGCGCGCGCCGCGCAGGCGCACGCGCAGGAGGGCACGCGCCCGGCTGCTGTCGAGGACGACGTGCTTGGGCCGGTCGGGGCCGCCGGGCTCGCCGCGCAGCGCGTCCGGATCGCGCCCATGGCGGATGCACAGCAGGCGCGCGAACTCCAGGCGCGTGAGCGCATCGGCGCCGGCGACGTGCAGCGGGCCGGCGATCTGGAGGGCAGCCAGCTCGAGCACGGCGGCGGCGAGGTCGGCGACGGCGATCGGGCAGCGCAGCTCGTCGGTGAAGAAGGCCATCTCGCGCACGCCGTCGGCAGCGTCGAGCGCGGCGCGCTCCTGCGGTCCGGGCTCGAGCCCTCCGTAGATGAGCGAGGTGCGCACGAGCAGCGCGCCTGGCGGGCAGAGGCGCTCGGCCTCGAGCTTGGACGCTCCATAGGGCGTGACGGGCCGCGGCTCGTCGTCCTCGGTGAGCGCCCGCGTGGTCGTGCCCGGGAACACGAGGTCGCTGGAGAGGTGGACCAGGCGCGCGCCGGCGGCGACCGCCGCGCCGGCGACCGCGCGCGTCCCCTCGACGTTGACGCTCGCGTCGTGCATCCGGTAGGCGGTGTGGACGACGACATCGGGGCGGGCGGCCGCCACCGCATCGCCCACCGCGACGACATCGCGGACGTCGAGCTGCGTGGAGTGCGCGATCCCCGCCACATCACACCCCACCATCGCGGCCTGGCGCCCCAGCTCGCTGCCGAGGTAGCCGCCCAGCCCCGTGACGAACAGGCGCCTCACGCGCGCACCGTATCCGGCGGCGGCGCGATCGGCGGGCGGCTCACGCGCCCAGGTCGACTCCCACCCCGATCGGCAGCCAGCGGATGCGCTCGCGGACGTCCGGCGGCGCGCCCGCCAGCTCGCGCTCGATGGCCTCCCGCCCCTCGCGGAAGTGCTTCCAGCCCTCGTAGTGGATGGGGATGGCGGTGTGCGGGCGCACGAGGCCGCACAGCTCCACCGCGTCGCGCGCGGTCATCGTGTAGCGCAGCGGCCCCGACACCCCGAAACGGACGCCGCCGAGGTGCACGAGCGCCGTGTCGACCCGCAGCCGGTCGGCGACCTCGCGCACTCCGTCGTAGAGGACGGTGTCGCCCGAGATCCAGAGCACGCCGTCCTCCTGGCCGTCCCATTTCAGGGCGAACCCGATGACGTCGCCGACGATCGGGTGGCTCAGCGGCGGGCCGTGCCGGCACGGCGTGGCGGTGATCTCGATCGCCGGCCGCTCGGGCGCCTCGAGCCGCGTGGTCTGCCACGGCTGCAGCCCGCGCGCCGATCCGCCGAGCCGTTTCGCCCCGGACGCGGTCGTCACGATCGCGCCGGCCGTCGGGAGCAGGGCGCGGCCGGCGGGATCGAGGTTGTCGCCGTGGTGGTCGTGGCTGAGCAGGACGGCATCGATCGGGGGCAGGTCGGTCGCGGCGATCGCCGGCCCGGCGAGCTTGCGCGACACGGTGCCCCAGCCGAAGAAGTACCGGCGACCCGGCGGATCGAAGGTCGGATCGGTCAGCAGCCGCCAGCCGCCGACCTCGATGAGGACCGTCGGACCGCCGATGTGCGTCAGGCGAACGTCCTTCACGACCTGGTCGCGGCCGCCTGGGTCGCGTGGCCGAGCGCCCAGTCCAGCGCGTAGTCGGCGACCTCCTGCCACCCGTCCTTCGCGGGGAGCAGGTGCGGCCCCTCGAACTGCATGATCTCGGTCACCGTGTCGGACTTGTAGTGCTTGGCGTTGGACTGCTGGATCTTGGGCGGCATGAGGTGATCCTCGCTGCCGGAGATGAACAGCAGCGGCGCCCGGGCGTCGTTGTGGTAATCGACGTAGGTGTCGTCGTGGCCGGGATGGATGTTGGCCAGCGCGCTGCCCCAGAAGATCGAACCCGACGCCGGGACGTGGTAGCGCTCGTAGAGCGCGCGGGACTGCTCCTCGCTGAAGGTGTTGGTGAAGGCGTATTGCCACTGCTCGAACGTGAAGCCGACCGCGCGGTGGCGATTGGCGGGGTTCTTCAGCACCGGGAAGCTCGCCTTGATCTGCGAGAGCGGGACCACGGCCACGCCCTCGGTGGGCGCGGAGTTGATCGCCACCCCGGCCGCTCCGAAGCCGTGGTCGAGCACGATCTGCGTGAAGGCGCCGCCCGCCGAGTGGCCCATCACGATCGGCGGCGACTCGAGCTCGCCGATGACGGACTCGAAGCGCTCGACGATCGCGGGAACCGTCAGAGCCTCGATGGGCGAGGGATCCGCGTTGAGCGCCTCGACCTCGACCTCGAAGCCGGGGTAGGCCGGCGCGAGGACGCGGAAGCCACGCGCCTGGTAGTGGTCGATCCAGTGCTCCCAACTGCGCGGCGTCACCCAGAAGCCGTGGAGCAGGACGATGGTGTCGGGGGCGCTGCCCTCGGGGCTCATGCGGTTCCTTTCGAGAGAGGTGAGCCTGGCGGTCAGACTCCTCGTAGGAGAGGACCCTAGATCGCGCCGGAAACTGGCGGGGACGTCG
>CAVUKO010000004.1:0-429850 GCA_963742125.1 uncultured Actinomycetes bacterium
GGGTGATACCTCCGGGAACTGATGGAACTAGAAGCTTCGAGGGCCTCGACGCCGGAGCGCGGCTGGCCGCCAGAGCGCGGCTCGTCGCGAACCTGCGTCGGACGGCCGCAACCCTCAGGCCCCCCGGAGCTGCGGCAGCAGCTCGTCACGGGCCATGGCAAGGAACGGCTCCTGGTCAGGACCGATCTGGTGGATGTGCACGTGGGTCACACCGGCGTCTACCGCCTTGCCAACGGCCTCGACGATGGCCCCGACGTCCGGCCCGTGGAGCAGCTTGTCGGCCATGTCCTCGGGCGTGACCATCGCCGCCAGCTCCTCGAAATGCGCCGGGCTCGGCAACTCCTGGCTCGCCTGGCCCCGGATGCCGGCGTTGGGCCACACCTCGTGGGCGAGGCGCAGCGTCTCCTCCTTGGATGGTCCCCAGCAGACCTGGACCTGGCCGTAGATGGGACCGGTACCGCCGGCCTGCCGGTAGGCGTCGATGGTGTCGGCGTCGATCGACGACATCCAGAGGCCGTCGCCGACGCGAGCCGCGAGCTCGGCCGATCGAGGGCCACCTGCCGCCACGATGATCGACGGCAGCGCGTCGGGGACGTCGTAGATGCGGGCGTTCTCGACGGTGTAGTGCCGGCCGTGGTGGCTGGTGTTCTCACCGGACCAGAGCGCGCGGATGACCTCGACCGACTCGTCGAGCCGCTCGGCTCGCACCTCGTACTCCGGCCAGCGCTCGCCGGTGATGTGCTCGTTGAGGCTCTCACCCGTGCCCACGCCGAGCACGAAGCGGCCCGGCATCATGCAGGCGCTCGTGGCAGCGGCCTGGGCGATGATGGCGGGGTGGATGCGCACCGTGGGGCACGTGACCCCGGTGCCCAGGCCGAGTGCGGTGGTGGTGCTCGCCACGCCGCCGATGACCGACCACACGAACGGGCTGTGGCCCTGGCGGTCGATCCACGGATGGAAGTGGTCGGAGATGCTCACGTAGTCGAAGCCGGCGGCCTCTGCGGCCTGTGCGTTCGCGACCAGCGTCGCGGGGTCGTGCTCCTCGCTCGAGAGCGTGTAGCCGAAGTGTGGGGTTGTCATCGGTCCGGCGCTTCGGTCGTGTGACTCTCATCCGCGTTGGTGGTGGAGGCGGTGCTCGGCAGCGCGGGGTCGATGTCGACACCCGGGCTCACATCGTCGCCATGGATCTCTCCCTGCCAGGACCCGGTCGGCACGCTGCGTCCCTCGATGAACGCCTTGAAACGGTCGAGATCACCCCCGATCCGATGGTCGAGCAACCCGAGCCGGTCACCAACCTGCTCGATGATGCCTTCCGGGTCGGCGTCGACGACGAGCCGGATCTCCGTGCGGCCGGCCCCCTCGGCCCTGAACGTCACGGCACCATCGTTCTGGGTGCCGTCGATACTCTTCCATGCGATGCGCTCAGGGGGCGTCTGGTCGGTGATGCGGGCCTGCCAGGTCTTGGTCCGGCCGGCGACCGACGCGGTCCAGCCGAGCGTACGGTCGTCCACCTGTACCACCCTCTCGACCCCCTCCATGAAGGTCGGGAACGACTCGAACTGGGTCCACTGCCCATAGACCCGGTCGATGGGTGCGTCCACGGTGATGGTCTTCTCGATTCGCGACATCGCGTGACTCCTGCGAGCGGGCGGAGGAGCCGTCCGAGGGCCGAGCGGCCCACGGACGGCAGAGGCATGGACCTCGTCGGTCCGTTCGACGGTCAGGCCGCGGCTGAGGCCATGGGCGATTCCGGCACGATGACCGGCATCGATGGCATGGGCTCCGTGCTCGCACACGGGTCGGGCCACATGCTGGCGCCGGGCATGGCACTCGCCCCCAGCACCATGGATGGCATGGGCAGCGGGCTCATGGCCGGGACGCTCTCGACGGGCACGGCGCTGGCGCCGGGCTCCATGCTCGGGACCGGCATGGAGGGACACAGCACACCCGATACAGGCGATGGGGCCACGACCATGGACGGGGCAGGCAACGGGCTCTGGCCCAGCACGGCGGCCGTGGAACCCAGAACGATGCTGGCAGCCAGCACCGCGATCGACAGGGATCGTGGACGGTTCATGACACCCTCGCTAAGTCGGACCCGAGCACGCGTCGGATCAGGGTGTCAGGGTCGCCTCCGGGGCGGCTCGATCGCGGTACGGCGAGGGCATCCCGAGTAGCAGCGGCATCACAGTCGCCGAGCCGCTCGCCTCGGGGATGTGCAGCGCAGAACCTGAGGTCAGATACCGCCTCGCCTTGATCACGGAGGTCGGGCTTCGCCTCCGAGCTGCTATGGGCGGCAGGCATTGCGGACATGGGCGGCCAGGTTGTCGTCTGGCTGCTTCCAGTCGGGCGGCTACGTGTACTTCAACAACGACGCCCACGCCTGTGCTATCGGCAATGCACAGACATTCGTCGCGCTGCTCGGATAGCGCCCCAGAGCCACTCGGCCCTCGCGGCTCATCCTCCGGCAGGGCTCGATGGTCCCGGCAGCGGGCTGAACGGCGGGGCACCGCTCGTTCCAGGCTGGGCGCTGCGGACGGGACTGAGACCCGAGGCATCGGGCGACGCAGCTGCCTCCGGGGGCGGAGACGGCTCCGGCGAGCCGGACGCAGCTGGGCCTGCGGCCCCGGGCCCGACGACGACGAGATAGACCGTCAGGCGGCCGTCTGATCCGTGGAACAGGGCGGTCCCGCTATAGGTGGAGTCGTGGAGAGGAAGGAGCCCGATGGCGAGAATCGCGGGCCCCTGCGGGGGCCCTCCGAACGCACCGCACGCGACCGCTCCTTCCAGGTCGGAGCCACCCACGAACAGGGCCCTGTCCGGCCCCGACAGGTCCGCGAGCGACATCTCCGACTCGGAGATGCTGGCGTACACGGCCTCGCCCACTGCGTCCGACGACGCGCCCGTGACGGCCTCCCGCAAGTCCGCCGTCACGTCTCCCGGTTCGTCGCACGACCCCGTAGCGATCCGAGCCGGGAGTGGTGCCAAGTCCCCGGGAGCGTCAACGACCGGGCCAGCGGACCCTCCAGCCACGGGCGATGCTTCCGGTACCCCAAGCGGTTCGGCTGCCCAGCCGATCGCGTAGGGGACGAGGACAAGCGTCAGCACGGCTGGAAGCAGGCGGGATGTGCGAGCGACGCGACCTGTGGGCATGGAACGTCTCCAGCGGTACGAGTCGTATGGCCTTTCCGTGGCGTTCGATGGCGCAGCCGCGGCGTGGGCGACAGGATGCCCGGCCCCAGTCGACGAACCGGGGCCGGGCGTCGGTGCAAGGTCAGCGGTTGCTCGAGCTCTTGGAGCCCGAGTCCCCCGCCTGGGACCCGCCGGAGCCGCCCTGGCCGGATCGGGAGCCGCTAGAGCCGCTCGACCCGGAGCCAGAGGACTTGCCGTCAAACTGGCCCTGGTCATCGCGCTGCTGCTGGTTGGCGCTCGACTCGCCGCCCTGACGGGCGATGTCGCGCTGCTGCGCGTCATCCATCCCCGCGAATCCGCGGCCGCCGCCCTGGTTGCCCTGGCTGCCGCCCTGATTGCCCTGGCTGCCGCCTTGGTTGCCCTGGCTGCCGCCCTGGTTGCCCCGATCGCTCTGGTTGCCGCCCTGGTTGCCCTGGTTGCCCCGGCTCGAACCCTGACCTTGATTGGTCGCCATCACGACCTCCTTGCGCTCGCCCGCCCATTTGGCGGAAGACGTGGAACCATGCGCCAGGACTGCTTGCGCCCGACACCCTCGTTCACGGTGCGGTGATTGCAACGACGATGCACCGGGGACCTCTGCGACCGCTGTCACGGACCTGCAACGAGGGCGCGCGCGCCAGGACCCGCATCCGCGAGCCGGCAGCAGACACAGTGTTCGCCCGGCGATCGGCAGGTGTCCGGACTGCGGGATACGAGAAGGAGGTACATCCCATGGCCGAGTCCAAGTCCGGCGATGAGTTCGTCACCCACGAGTTCGACGAGGCCATCGCGATCCAGCGCGGCATCGTCGATGCCGAGACGAAGCTCGCCAAGGTCCATCCCCACGAGGGGTCCAAGGCCGCCATCGCCACCTGCCTCACGGATGACAAGGCGTTCCTGAAGCAACTCGAGCAGCTCGGCAAGCAGAAGGGCGCCACGGGAGAGGTCGAGGATGTCGCTGAGGGCGTGCTCGACCTGCTCGAATCCCTCGTGGCCAAGGCCGACGAGGCTCCGAGCGAGGCGTACGAGGCACACGCGGTGCTGCTGAACGCCAAGCGCAAGCAGCAGGACTCGGCCGGCGGCATGCTCAAGATCGCGCGGGCGCTGAAGGACACGGAGGCCCGGGATGCGGCGCCAGGCGTTCGGCAAGGCCCAGAAGACCGGCTCCGACGAGCTCGCCTTCCAGCTCGCTGACTTCGCCGTCGTCATCGCCACGGCCCCTGCCGGCGGCTGACACGAGCCGCTCCGCACATCCGAAGGAAGTGAGCCGTGAAGGTCTGGCGCGACTACGGCCTGAGCATCACGCTCGCCGTGCTGTTCGTCGTCAGCTGGGCCCTCCAGACGTGGACCGGCTGGGTCGAGTTCGTCTCGCAACAGACCGCGCACGGCGCATCCGCCGACGCCTTCGGGCCGGATGGCTACATCTGGAGCTGGGCGCAGGCTACCTTCGAGAACTGGCAGTCCGAGTTCCTCCAGGTGTTCGTGTTCATCGTCCTCACGACGTTCCTGGTGCACCGCAAGAGCCACGAGTCGCCCGGACACCGACTACGACACGGAGGCTGCGCTCCGGCGCATCGAGGCCCGGCTCATCGACCTCGAGCGGAAGGTCGGCGCATGAGCGACGAGACCGAGATCCAGGAGGACGACATCCGCGCGGAGCATCTCCGCGAGGTGAGCGTGCCCCTGCACTGGGCTTACCTCTTCGGCCTGCTGGCTGGCTCGTTCGTGCTGATGCTGCTGCTCATCGCGGCGCTCGACGCCTGACCGGGCGAGCGCGGGCTGGTGGCCGAGGCAATCACGCCGAGATCCAGAAGCCCTCGCGGTAGGCGTACCACACGACTGCCGTCTCCCCCGGCAGGTCACGCGCCCGGGAGAACAATTTCCGGCAGGCCGGTAACAAGCGTGAAGGTGCCTCGATATGGCCGTTCGCCAGTTCCGCTGCCCGTTGCACTGCGCTCCGGAACCCCACGTCGTCCGGGGGATTCGTGATGAGGGTCGGTCGCACCTCTATCGGCGGCCCCGTGGGACGGGCGCCCCTCGAGGAGGGCGCCGTGGCCCTGCCAGTCAGAACGCCACCAGGGTCGGCTGCGAGAGCGAATGCTCCACGAGCTTCTGGGCCGCGCGTGGTCCGCGACGATGCAGCGGCCGGTATTCATGGCCCTGGAGGCGGTGGTATTGCACGAAGAACGCCTCGAGCTCATCAAGGAGATGGCTGTCGAGCTGCCCGAGGCGCGTGAGATGTTCCTGGGTGACCCCGCACGACGCGACGCCGATGAGCCGGTCGTTGCGAACCCAGCCGTCATCGGACCGCTGCTCGCCCTCGAGCACCCCGATGAGCCGGCTCGTGACGACCGCACCCATGGGCACCGGGGTGTCGAGGAGCACAAGTACGTCGAGCGGGTCGCCGTCGCCCCCCTGAGTGCCAGGGATGAACCCGAAGTCGTATGGGAAAGCCATGCCCGTGGGCAGCACGCGCTTGACCTCGAACAGCTGCCATTCCGGTCGGTAGGCCATCTTGTTGCGGGAGCCCTTGGGCGTCTCGATGACCACGTGCACATCACCTTCGGCGCCCCAGGCAGTGATCACCTTTGGGGACGCTGCCGGCGGCGCGGCGACCGGGGCCGGCGGGGATCCATGAGTGTGGCGGGACGCGTGACTGGAGCGTGCCATGAGCGGAGTGTGCAGTGCCCATCCATTCACGGTCGTATCGCTCCCGTTTAACCTCGTTGCGATCAGCGGACAGGTCTGTCGGGCCCCGCCTGCCGTTGGCCCACAGATCTGCCGCGCCATCGGTCGATCGCGGCGGCGTAGGCCTGGAGATAGCCGTCGACCATGGTTTCGACCGTGAAGTGCTCTTCGACCCGACTCCGACACTCGCGCCGCTCGAGCGCCGAGACCGCCCGGAGGGCCTCGACCGCACCACCGACATCCTCGACGACGAAACCTGTATGTCCGTGTGCGACCACCTCCGGCACCGCGCCCCGGCGCAGGGCGATGACCGGCGTGCCACATGCCATGGCCTCGACCATGGCCAGGCCGAAGGGCTCGTCGAATGTCACGAGATGGAGGAGTGCCAGCGCGCCACCCAGCAGTTCATCGCGCTCCACCGGTCCCAGCGGTCCGAGGAACCGGACCGACTCGCCGTCGAGTCGCGGTTCGACCTCCTGACGGAAGTAGTCCCGGTCCTGCACGATGCCTGCGATAAGGAGCGGCACGCCAGCGGCCTCCGCGGCCTCGATGGCCAGATGGACGCCCTTGTCCGGATGGATGCGCGCGAGGACGACGGCATATGCGCCGGGACGGCTTCGGAAGTTGAAGTCGGCGAGGCGGATGCCGTTGTACACGGTCCCGACATAGCCGAGCGAGGGCTCGCGGTCCGCGTCGCTGATGGACACGTAGGCGGTGTGACCGTCGTACTCGCGATAGACGGGCAGGATGGCCGGCGAGGAGAACCCGTGGATCGTCGTGACGAGCGGCGTCCCGATCAGGCGCGACCAGGTGAGCGGGAGGAAGTCGAAGTGGTTGTGGATCACGTCGAAGCGGTCGGCCTGCTCCATCGCGCGCGCGATGTGCAGCGCCTCGTACACCTTCGCAGGGACCGTCGGGTCCTCCTCGTACCCGACGGGCGCGACTGCCTCGAGACGGCCGGCGGTGATGGAGTCCGCGGTGGCGAACAGGGTGACATCGTGACCCCGCGCATGGAGTCCCTCCGCCACGTTCGAGGCGACCTGCTCCCAGGGCCCGTACGATCGGGGTGGCGTCCGCCACGCGATGGGGCTGATGATCCCGATGCGCATCGCATCCCCTATATCGGCGGCAGGAGCTGGGCATCGGTCTGGACCTCGGCGAAGAGGTCGCCCAGGACTTCGACTCGCTCAGGCACACTGCGGATGCTCCAGCCATCCGGCCGCAGCCCAGGAAGGTCGAGCTCCTCCCAAGTGATGGGAGTGGATACCGGCGCCCCCGCAGCGGGCCGTACCGCATAGGGCGCGACGAGCGTCTTGATGGGGGCGTTCTGGGTGTAGTCGAGCCGGGCAAGACCTTGCCGGCGATCGCGCGCCCACTCCCACGAGACCAACTCCGGGACGCTCGCAGCGACGGCCCGTGAGACTCGCTCCACCCAGCGGCTCGTGTCGGTGAACGAATATCGGCCACGCTCGACGGGGATCCACACCTGGAAGCCCTTGCGGCCCGTGGTCTTCGGGTACCCCCTCACGCCGAGCTGCTCGAGCGCCTTGCCGAACAGGCGCGTGAGCAGCACCGCGTCCTCCAGTGCCGTCCGGTCCCCGGGATCGATGTCGATGAGCGCGAAGTCCGGATGCGCCGGGTCGCTGGTCGGCGCCGTCCACGGGTGGATTTCGAAGGCCGCCTGGTTTCCCAACCAGCAGAGCGTCGCGCGGCTGTCGACGACGAGGTGATCGTTGGGCTCCCGGCCCGAGACGTCCGTCTCTCGCCACCGGGTCAGCCACGATGGGGCGCTGTCCGGCAGGTCCTTCTGCCAGAAGCCCGGACCGCGGGCACCACTGGGATATCGGTGCAGGTTGACCGCCCGTCCCGCAAGGTGCGGCAGTAGCACAGGTGCGACCGTCAGCAGGTAGCGCACCAGATCGCGCTTGGTCGCAGCCGGCTCGGTCCCGCGTCCGGGGAACAGCACCTTGTCGAGGTTCGTGAGTGGGATACCGTGCCCATCCGCGACGATGGTCCCCTCGGAGCCCAGCTCATCGAGCCGCCGCAGCGCCTCGGAGTCGTCAGCGGTCGTTGCGGATGGAGGGCCCGAGCGGGCCGCCGAAGGACTCCGCCGGTGCCTACGCCTGGCAGCGACGGGCGGAGCATTCCTGGCCGGCCGTCTCATCCATTCAGGCTAGGCGGTGCGCGGTGGTCAGGAAAGACCACAAGGAGGAGGCCGGCCTTGCAGCCGCCTCCCAAGTGGTTCCTGCCCCCAGGCGCCGTCTGATCCACTCCGCCAGCACATACCGACACGCGATTGCGAGGAAGGCCGAGCTGCCGACAGCCCTGCGGCGATGGGCGCGGTGGCAGCATCACCGGAGGCCGGCCAGCGCCCAGGCGCTGTCACGGCGAGCCTCGAGCAAGTTGGACCCGTCGCGTTGGGCGCGACGATTGCAGCGAACGCGACCGCAGGAGATCTGGATGGCAACGCAGTTGGTGCCCGGGCAGGCATCCCTCCGCACGCCCGACACCCCGTATCTGTCAGGTCGCCGTGGCGGCTTCGCGGTCGTCGGCACCTATCCACCACGAGCGTGCGGTATCGCTACCTTCACCCGCGATCTCCGGCGGGCTCTGGAGCCGGTTTGGAGCGGTGACGCTCCCGGTGGTGGCCCTCGACCGCGGTACCGACAGCGACCCGCAGGCATATCCGCCCGAGGTCGACCTGCGGGTCCGGCCGCCCATACCTCAGGATGCGATCCGGCGGCTGGTCGGCCGCCACGATGTCGAGCTCGTGTCGGTCCAGCACGAATTCGGCATCTTCGGCGGCACGGCGGGTAGCGATGTCCTGCACCTGATCGAGGCAGCGGAACGGCCCGTGGTCACCACCCTTCACACCGTGCCGGTCACCCCGGACCCGGCGCAGGCAGGGGTGCTTCGAGCTCTGGGGGATGCATCGGCTCGCCTCGTGGTCATGAGCGATCGTGGCAGACGTCTGGCCATCGAGGGCTACGGGATGGACCCCGATGCGATCCGCGTCATACCTCACGGCGTGCCCGACGTACCGTTCGTGCCGACCGACGGACCCAAGGCGGCGCTGGGACTCGCGGGCGAGGCACTCATCCTGAGCTACGGCCTGCTGAGCCCCAACAAGGGCCTGCATACCGTGGTCGCCGCGATGGCGGACGTCGTTCGGGTGATTCCCGAGGCTCGCCTGGTGATTGCCGGAGCGACCCACCCCGAGGTGCGCCGAGAGCATGGCGAAACCTACCGTCGGTCGCTACAGGAGTTGGCACGGTCATCCGGCATCGCCCACCGAGTGACCTTCGTGGATCGCTACCTGACGGCTGCCGAGCTCCAGACCTGGCTGCTGGCGGCAGACGTCTTCGTGACCGCGTTCGGTGACTCTGCTCAGGTCACCTCGGGCACGCTCGCGTACGCCTTGGCTTCCGGACGTGCCATCGTGTCTACGCCGTATGAGCACGCGCGCGAACTGCTCGCCGACGGACGTGGATCGCTCGTGCCGTTCGACGATCCCACGGCAGTCGGCGACAGCATCGTCACCCTGCTGGCCGACGACCACGCGCGACTGATGGTCCGGCGGCGAGCCTGGGTCCATGGGCGGCAGATGGTCTGGTCAGAGGTCGGACGGGCATATGCGGCACTCGGCGCGGAGGTGCTAGCCGGTCGGCCCATGGTCGCGGCACCGTGACCAAGGTGGCACCGGATGCCGCGGTCGATCCGACCGTGCTGCGGGTGTGTCGAACCCATCTGGAGCGGATGACGGGTGGCGGCGGGGGTAGGGCAAACCGTCCCGCGTGACGATCGGGTTCACGGCCCGACAGGTGAAGAGCGCGGCCCGTGCACTCCGTTCGACTGCGAGACTGACCCACCCGGTCGGCTTGCCCCATGAGCATCCCATCGCTCGTCGCCGCCCCGCTAGCCCCCTCCTCGTCTGCTGGGCTGGACAGGAAGTCCCCACGGGGGCACGACCCGCCGGAAGGAGGTATCGACCGCGGCGACTCGACCCCTGCCGCCTGCGGGGCTGAGAGAATGCGAGAGGACCGCAAGAAATCAGGACCACTGTTGTGGCGTCCGCTGCCGGCACGTCCCCGCCAGACTCCGCGGATGACGCCGACCACCACGAGGACGATGGCACCGCCGGAGCCACCGATGGCCGTCGGGCGCGCATGGGGCGGTCGGTTCCGGGTGGTAGTCGACGGCGAGTCCCTCTGGCTGCGGATCCATCTCGGTCGCGGCGTCGTCGGCATCCGTCTCGCCCACTCCGCCGCAGATGCCCTTGAGGTTCGCGAGGTGGTGGAGGATAAGGGCCGACTGAGTACCGTGGCCGCCACGGAGCATGGTGTCGTGCGAACTAGTGTCTACCTACCCGCCCGGGCGGACGGACCGCTGCGCGTCCGATCGTCGCTGACGCCCGTGGAGCCGGCGGCGATGCCAGATGGACCGCGCGACCTGGTCCTGTTCGGGCAGGGCGACGACCCGTCGGCCACATCGGGCCTCATCCATACGTCCCAGCGGGGTCCCCGGAGCGGGGTCGTGTTCGGCTCCATGACGGAACCCGAGGCGCTGACGTTCCTGTATCTCCAGGACTTCGGCGCGAGCGCGCGCTACTTCCAGGAGTCGCGCCGTTCGCCCGCTGACCGCGTGGGGGGCGAGTGGCCGGAAGTGGGGTACAGCCTGCCCGGCAGCCGGGACGCGCAGCTCCGAGCGGCCGAGGACTACGTGCTCTCGGATCTGTGTCTCTGCCTCGTTCGCCATGTCCCCGACGGCGCGGTCGAGATCTGCCAGCTGTACCTCGACCTGCTAGCCGACGCCTACGTCGCGATGGACCGACCGGAGCCTGCCTATCGTGACTGGCCCGCCGTCGCCGAGGGGACGCTGCGTGATCTGTCATTCTCGCCGGAGGCCTCCGGGACACGGGAAGGTCATCGGTACCTGTTGCCCTACGTGGGCGATCGCACGAAGCCGCCGGAGAGCATGGTCCAGTTCACGGTGATGCTCCCGCTCCACGAGTACGGCAACTGGTCATCCGGTCGGCCGACCCGGCTCGCGCGCGAACTCCAAGCCTCCATCCCCAGCTTCTTCGATCCGCGCATCGGGTCACTGGTCCGGTGGCTACCGGGTGCCCCCTTCCTGGAACAGAGCGAGGACGTCCAGGACCACCGCGCGATGGATAGTTGGTATCTCTATCACTCACTCTTCAATCTGGCACGCGCTGCCCGGTTGGGCGATCGCCGATCGAGGCGACTGTTCGTCCGCTCGCTCCCGTACGCCATGCGGGTCGCCCGCCGCTTCGACTACCGCTGGCCCGTCTTCTTCGACCTCGAAACGCTCGATGTCGTCCGCGGTGAGTCCGCCCCCGGACGAGGCGGCGAGAACGATGTCGCCGGGCTGTACGCGCTCGTGTGCATCGAGGCCTACGAGCTCACCGGGGGCCAGGAGTACCTCGACGAGGCCCGTTTGGCCGCGCGTTCGCTCGCCGAACTCGGCTTCCGCATGGGCTACCAGACGAACACGACGGGGTTCGGCGCCGAGGCGATGCTCCGACTCGCGATGCATACGGGCGACGATGGCTACATCGGCCTCGCGGACGTGTGTATCGCTAACCTCCTTGACAACGCATGGCTCTGGGACTGCGGTTTCGGATACGGTTCCGATCGAAGGACGTTCTTCGGGATGCTCCCGCTGCGGGACGCCCGTACCTCGCCGCGTACGAGGAATCGGAGATGGTGGCCAAGGTCCACGACTACCTCAACCGCGGGCGCGAGCTCATCCGTCCCTCGGTCCGCCTGCTGCTCGCGGAGTACGTCAAGTACGCGCTCGACCGGCTTTGGGCGTATCTACCAGCCCACCAGCCGACAGCCGCGATCAGCAACGAGCCGCGTGTCGGGGCGGTGCGCCGCGAGTTGGCCGTCCCCCTCGAGGATCTCCGGGATGGCTGGGAGTCCAGTGGGCAGGTCGGGCAGGAGGTCTACGGGTCGGGCATGCCGTTCGTCCTGACTACGCGCCACTTCCGACCGCTGCCTCGGATCGATGCTCTCCTGTTTTGTGACTACCCGGTCTTCGACCTAGAGGTCCAGGCCGGGGGCCGGACCGGCCGGTGCACGCTACGGCTCGGCGGTGAGGCGCGTGGCCAAGCCACTATTCGGATCGTGCCGCGCGATGTGGTGAATTACCTGCCCCGCTTCGACTGCACCGCCGGCACACCGCGACGGCGCGTGACGAGAGAACTCACGCCTGAGGGCCACATCGCCTACCGGCTCAAGGGTGGACAGGATGTGACGCTCTCATGGGCGCCGGCGCTGCGGGAGGCACGATGATCCGTTTCACCGAGCCGCCATGTAAAGCAAATCGCCGATACCTCAAGTACTTCCATCCCATGCTCCTTGCGCTTTCGGGGGACGCCAAGATATCGAGGTCCGGCTGTCGTAGACATGTCGGGCGATGGAGCCGCCGTGTGAGGCGGCTGTATGCCTGTGCCCCGAGACAGTGAGTCGCCCGAATCGGTCGGACGATCACCATCGTTGATGCGTCCGACGGCGGGGCGCCGTCTCACCGTCGATGACCGAAACGACGGAGGTGTGGTCATGATCCGCTATCCCTCACAGCGACGCTTTCCCCTGGCCTCGGCGCTCGACTGGCTCGAGGACGTGTGGAGCGGCTCCGATGGCACGCAAGGCCAAGTGATGCCGATGGATGTCCGCGAGACGGACTCGGGCTACGTGGTCGAGGTCGGGCTGCCCGGCATCAAGCCCGACGACGTGGAGGTCACCCTCGACGGACGGCTCCTGACCATCCGGGGTCGATCGAGCGACCAGCGAGACAAGGACGAGGGTCGGTATCTGCTGCGTGAGCGACGGTCGGCCTCGTTCTCCCGGTCGGTCACGCTGCCCGCCGAGATCGATGCCGAGGCCGTGACGACGACGTTCGAGGACGGGGAGCTGTGCGTCACGCTGCCCATCTCGAAGCGAGCCGGCTCGCGGCGAATCCCTGTGGGCTCCGGCGCCGGCGGTGCCCGGCAGGTCACCCCGGGCTCCGAGGGGGGCTCGGATCAGGGCACTCTGGGTGACAACGGCCAATCCGATCCCTCGGCCCAAGGGAAGCGCGCGTCGAACGGTGCAGGGGAACCGGCCAACACCGCGAGCACCAGTGGGGCCCCGTGATCGCTGCCAAACGGTTCAGGCGGAGGCCGCCAGGGCCTCCGCCTCGCGCTGGTCGGTGACGGCTGATGTCGTGCCGCGGCCGCCTCGCGCTCGAGGGCCGCAGCGCAGGCATGGCCAACTTCGCCCCGCGGCCCGGATTTCGGCGGAACACCAGGGGGTGAACAACCCCATCCCCCACACGACCCCCCGGCCGGCGCACGACGCTGAGCTGATCATCGCGGGGCAGCTGCGCCAACACGCCGCGGTGCTGGATATGCAGCGGCGATCCGGACCCATCTGCGTATCCTGCGGTCGGTTGCACGGCCAGACCACCCTCGAGCACCAGGCACGAGCAACCAGGGACCGGCTCATCCGGGCGAACCTGCTGACCGACGGCTGGGTTAGCCGACCCGGCGCCCACGGCGCCAGCCGTCTTTCCATAGGTCACCTCGGGCCATGAACCGCCCGCGAAGGAAGTCGAGGGGACCCACGGCGGGCGGAGGGCAGCGGTGCCAGGTGCCGCTGATACCCATCAGCATGGATCACCGCCCTGGACTCACGGACAAGGGACGCCGTGGTGAGGCGCTTCAGCACAGGCCCTGCCGGCGCGGCAGAGAGACCCGACACTTCCCCAGGTCGGGAGGGCCCGGCATCAATCAGTGGGATGCAGGGCAGCGCGGCCATCAGACCCGAGTCCTAACGGTCGCCGAGCTGCCCGGGCGGATGTGTCCATCCGGACGCTGACGGTGCCGCTCCAGGGCAGCCTCCGCCTGTCACTCAGCAGGATGCGGTCCGCTCCGATGGCTGATGCCCGGCCCGGTGACCGTGCCGTCCCGACACACCGATGCGCCACGGGGCCGCGCCAGCGCGCGCTTAAAGGCGATCCAGAACGAGGGGGCCCTACATACTCAGTCGATCATGCTGCCGCCCGTCCTCGAGCCCTCGTTCACCTTGGCGCGCTCGGGGCATGCCCGGAGATTGAGAGCCTATGCTCGAAGGCCGAATGCGTACTCAGCGCGATGGCATGCCAATGACACGGCGTGACGGCCGTGTTCATCCTGCCGCGACGCCTCTGCTGCTCCAATGAGGTCCACAGCGGCGCCACCCTAAGCGCCGGCAAGCATCGGAGGTCGATATGTCCAGACGAACCTTGCTCGCAGCGGCGATCCTGAGCGCATCGGCGCTGGCCGGGGCGGCGCCGCATCGGCGTCGGACCTCAACACCCCGCATCCGGCGCACATCCACGACGGCCTGTGTCCAACCCCGGCGACATCGCCTACCCGCTCGACGATGTCACGATGCCGGCCGGTGAGCCGCTCGGCCAGGGAGCCTCGATCCCGGCTACCCAGAACCTGACCAGGGTCGACGTGGCGCTGGTCGATCTTCCTCGCCGCCGACCGGAGCATCAACGTCCACGAGAGCGCGGACGCCATGGACCAGTACATCGCGTGCGGCGACATCGGCGGTGTGCGCAGCGGCGAAACGGACCTCACCCTCGGCCTGGCCGAACAGAACGGCTCGGGAATCTCGGGCATCGCCTGGCTGCACGACAACGGGGACGGGACGACTGACGTCCACCTGTTCCTGTCGGCCGCTCCTGGAGCGGCACCCGGCGCGAGCTCGGCGCCCGGCTCCAGTCCCGCACCCGGCGCGAGCATGGCACCCGGCGCCAGCATGGTGCCCGGTGCCAGCATGGCACCCGGCGCAGTACGGTGCCTGGCACGGAGCCCAGCCCGGCGGCGTCAAGCGCACCCTAGGCCTGTCTGGGGCTCCCAGTATGGAGTCCGGGGCGGCCGGCAGATCGCGCCGGCCGCCCGGCCACTGTGCCCAACCGGCCGCGGACCGGCCGGTGACGAGGCAAGACGCGCTGGCGAAGGCTGCTGAACCGTTCCCGAGCGATGGGATCGAGGGCCGCAGCGGGCCGGGCCGCGGTCCAACAAGTCCGCGCCGGACGAACTCAAGCATCGGGCCGATTGCTGGAAGCCGAGACAGAGCGGAGCCAGGAGCAGGGATGAGCGGTCAGAGAACGGCAGCAAGGACGCCGACCGACGATGACGCGGCAGGCGATACCGGCCGGGGCATCCGAGGTGGTGCGCTCCGCGCGGACGAGGTCCGCGGCCGCGGCACGACTACGGATACGGCCCCGGCGCACGCGCCCGGCCATACCCAGGGCAGGGAGTCCGCCATGGACCCTGCGCCCGACTTCGGGGAGACCACATATCAGGGTACGGGTCGGCTGTCGGGCAAGGTCGCGCTCATCACCGGAGCCGACAGCGGCATCGGCCGCGCGGTCGCACTCGCGTTCGCGCGGGAGGGCGCCGATGTCGCCATCTCGTACCTCGATGAGACCGAGGATGCCGCGGTGACCCGGCGGGTCGTGGAGGAGGCTGGACGGCGGTCGATCGACGTTCCGGGGGACATCGGTGACGAGGGGCACTGCCGTGCCCTCGTCGGGCGGACGGTCGGCGAACTGGGCCGCCTGGACATCCTGGTCAACAACGCCGCGTATCAGAGCAGCTTCGACACCCTCGAAGACATCCCCACCGAAGAGTGGCATCGCACCTTCGATGCGAACATCCACGCCATGTTCTACCTCGCGAAGGCAGCCCGGCCGCACCTGCATGCGGGGGCCTCGATCATCAACACCACGTCGGTGCAGGCATACCAGCCGTCGCCGAACCTGCTCGCGTACGCCACCACCAAGGGCGCCATCCTCACCTTCACGAAGGCCCTCAGCGCGATGCTCGCGCCCGACGGTATCCGGGTCAACGCGGTGGCACCCGGCCCGGTCTGGACGCCCATCGACCCCTCGTCGCCGCCGCCGGCGAGCGCGTCAGCGTCGGACAGCCCGGTCGGTCGACCCGCACAACCGCGGGAGCTGGCTCCCGTGTACGTGCTGCTGGCATCCGACGATGCGAGCTTCATCACCGGTACCGTCTACACGGTGGCCGGCGGCATGCCTCTGCCCTGATGACCGGCTGGGCGTGCGTCGTTTCGGCGCTCCCAGCACAACGGGTGGCCACCGTCGGCCGAGCGGTCAGGTCATCGACCGCCGCTCCAAGTGCTCGCGGGCAAAGAGCAGGTCCTGGACCAACCCGTCGAAAGCAGCCGCGCGCGCGGCGGCCGAGCGCGCACGGAGCACCGCGGATGGATGGATGGTCGCGATCACGGTCGGCGCCAATCCCGAATCCAGCGGCCGGCCGTGGTCGCGTGTCACCTTCACGTGCGGCCCGGCCAGCGCCGTCGCCGCGGTCGCCCAGGAGCACCAGGACCCTCGGCGATACCAGGCGCAGCTCGCTCTCCACCCAAGGCAGGCGGGCGCAAGTCTACACGGTTCGGGCGCTCATGGAGCCGGCGCTTGGAGCCCGGGGCGGGACGCCATTTGAAGTGCTTGACGACGTTCGTGACGAAGACCTGTTCGCGCTCGATGCCCGAAGCCGCGAGTGCGTCGTCGAGGACCCTTCCAGCCGGACCGACGAACGGACGACCCGAGTGATCCTCCTGGTCGCCGGGCTGCTCCCCCACGAGCATCAAGTCGGCGGGGACCGGGCCGACCCCGAACACGGTCTGGGTCGCGCGGGCCCACAGGTCACAGGCGGTGCAGTTCGCCGCCAGCGCGGCGAGCGCCGTCCGGTCGAGCCTGCCGCCATCGACGCGAGCCAATGCCTCCTGCGGCACAGTGCTTCCGGGATCGACGGGGACCGTCGTGGCCACGTCCCTGCCCTCAGCGCTGGGGGGTGTCCCGGAGGTCGTCCGGGCCGTCAGT
The DNA here is from genome assembly GCA_963742125.1 of uncultured Actinomycetes bacterium. Lineage (GTDB taxonomy): Bacteria > Actinomycetota > Thermoleophilia > Solirubrobacterales > Solirubrobacteraceae > JAOPZW01. The sequence goes on from CAVUKO010000004.1 coordinate 16,765, forward strand.
GCCATAGTCGGTGCCGGTCGAAGCCTCATCGCCCGGGCCGTCGCCGCCGTGGGGCCGGTCCGGTTGCCGCCCAACCTCGCCGGAAGGTTGGCCAGCCTTCGAGGACGTGGGTGCCTCGGTGGCGGGTGCCTCTGTCCCTGGCCCTGGCGGATACGGCAGGTCCGTCCCGCCAGGGCCGCTGTCGGTCCCGTCATATCGGTCGTCCGGAAGCCTGGATGCCTCTGCGGCGGGGTCGATCCTCTCCGACGTGGCCGTGCCCGCCACCCGTGAGGCCTCGTCCGCGGGCGTGCCGGGGGCGGTCTCCGTCCCGGTGTCCGCGCGCGTCCGAGTCTCCTGCTCGGCGTCCTGGTCGGCGATCCTCGTCGCCTCAGGATCGCGGGCCGCGCCGTCGGGTAGCCAGCCAGCGACGTCGCCCGCGGGCCCGCTCACTCGCCGTTGGCCGGGCCCACCGATGTCTCCGGGATCGACCACATGGGCCGGTTGTTCTCCCTCGTCGGGCCTGGTGTGTGATTGACCGCTGGGCCAGTCCGCGGCGCGATCCGATGCCCTGTCGGCATCATCAGCATGTCGGTCGGTAGTCATGGAGTGCCTCCTCCTACTCGTGGAGCGGTCATCGTGCGCCGCGCGATGCCTCATCCACGACGTGGGACGCCCAGCAGGGCTCGCGATCGGGTAACGATCCGCGCGTCGATGCCGCCACCCGCGGGCCGGACGCGATCGCCCAAGGCCACACCGCGTGACAGAGTCGGAATGTGAGGACCGGCTGCTGACACCTTCCCGGACGGTCGCCACTGGCAACGTTGCGTGTCCAGGGTGTCGGTCCGTCCCCGTCGGACCGGCTGGACGCCATACGCCAACGTCGGCTGGAGGTCACGACGATGTCTCGGAAGCCCAAATTGCGGGCGGCACTCGCCGCGGCTGCCCTCGCACTCATGGCCGGGTCGGCCGTCAGCGCACAGAGCCCGTCCCTGACGCCGGTGCCACCAGCGGGTCCGGAGGGCTCATGCGCCCCGGCCTCCACTGGTCCGCTCCCGCCCGCCGCATCGCTGGCGCCAGCATCACCGGGCGCGGCTGACTCCGGGGTACCAGTGGCGAGCGGGGCGCCCGTCGCCCAGGAGGGGGCGTGTGTCGGCACATCCGTCGGCGCGACCCTCATCGAGATGGCCATCGAGCTCGACTCGGAGATGGTCCCGGCCGGGACCATCACGTTCGACGTCACCAACGCCGGTACGGTGGAGCACGAGTTCGTCGTCATCGCGACCGACCTTGCCGTCGACCAGCTGCCCGTCAAGGACGGCGTGGTCGACGAGACACAGCTCCAGGTGCTCGGCGAGATCGAGGGCGTGCAACCGGGTCTGTCCGGCAGCCTGACGCTGGACCTCGCGCCCGGTCGCTACGTCATCATCTGCAACCTTCCCGGGCACTACCTGGCAGGCATGCGCACCGAGCTGACGGTGCAGTGAGAACCCGGCGGGTTGTAAGGCCTGTGCGTACCGGTCCGCGGCGCGTGCGGTCCCTGGAGCCGCCCGACCGTGGACGACGCACATCCGTGACACCGCTGCGGGCACCGGTCGCCCATAGGGCGCGCTAGCACTCCCGGCGCATGGGGATCAAGCTCTTGCCGTTCATGAGCTGGTGCGCCTACTGGTGGAGCACGCCTTGCATCCTCGCGTCATAACGAAAACGGGGAGGGCGCCGCGAAACTGGCGGCCATCGCGAACCCCTGCCCATCGGGTGGCTGTTCGAGGACGCACGACGCGAGGGCGACGACCTCACCTGCGCGCTACCGGACCTGACGGCGACGAGATCGAGGTATCAGGCCGCACGTCCGAGGAAGCTTGGCGGCGATGGCGGAGTCGCGCGCGGCGACGGCCAGGGACGGCTGATCAGGTAGCACCCGGCCTGACGGAATGACTGCCGCCAGCGGCTGCGGGGCGGAGTCGTCTGCCACCGGCGGCATCGCCCGCTATCGGCGATAGCGCTTCTGAGTAAATGGCCGCGGGGATGAACGCGACCGCGATAACGGCCAGGATGGCGATGACGGTGAGATCGTTGCTCATTGACGCTCCGGAGCTCGTCGTCCATGGTCGTCCGGACGCGACGAGGCCGGCCGCGGACGGAGCCCGGGGAGAATACAGGCCGCGGGCCCGGGCTCGATGCACATGCTCGGACCCCAGGCCTCTCCAGGACGACGTCATGCCGGACGATAGGCATGTCGAAACCGTGGCAGGCACGAGCAGGCGATCGGTCCGCTGTCCTGGACGTGCTGCCATCGAAGAACGGAAAGGTGGCGACCGATACCGGGGACGCGTCTATCGCCGCCCTTGGCGGCGAGACCGAAGTGGACGCGGGTCGGCTGTCACCGGGACCCTGGTGACGCAGGCCACCGCCGCTGAACGGCCCGCGTCGGCGCTCGCCCCGTCCCAGGACCGCACCAACCAGAACCAGCCCGACGCGTCAACCGACACAACCCTGGGTCGGGTCCAAGGACGGGACTTCCCGACTGCCGGCTGCGCACGGAATGCGGACATGCCTTCCGCAACCGAGGACGGGGGCCGCCGGCGGTGTCATGCCGGCCGGCCCACTGACCGAGCGGTGCCCTCCACCCGTGCGCGATCGTGTCGTCGCTGCAAGCCGCAGCCCGCACCGCCCGTCGCCGATCGCACGGGCGGTTGGGCATGGTCGGCGGCAGGAGGTACAGGCCCATGACACAGCGCGAGCAGTTGGAGGTCCAGGGCGAGGCCCGCTACGTGCGGCGCGACGCTGCAGGGACGGTTCACGTCCGACCAAACGGACGTCGGTCGCTCCTCGGCGACCGACCAGCGTCAACAATCCGCGACACCGGCGGACCGTGGTCAGGGCGACCGCGGCGACCGTCCGCGTCGCTCATGACGCGCCACGTTCCGCGGATGGCCGGGTGGGACCGGGTCGCGTCGGTCCAGGGCGCGATGTACGTCTCACCGGCCTGTGGCCCATCGTCTCGATGCGCTCGTTCGAACGGGTCACGGGTCCCAAGCGCGACGATTGGCTGGTCCGCACGGTGGGCGCGCTCACCATGGCCATCGGGGCCGGCTTGCTCCGCGGCCATCGCCAGGCGGAGCACACCCGGCCGTTCGGGGTGGGCGCGGCGGTCGCCTTCGGGACCGTCGATATGGTGGGGTTCGCGACCCACCGGCTGGGGCTCCCGTATCTCCTCGATGCCGCCCTCGAGAGCGCCTTTGCCCTCGGGTGGCTCATGGGCGATCACCCGTCTGTCGACGTGGCCGCTCGGTCGGGGTCCGAGGACGGTCCAGGCGCGCCGGTGGTCTCCGATGGCGCAGACGGCTGACGCGGTGCTCGAGCACCTCCGGTGCCGGGCCTGCGGCGACATCCAGTGGCGCTGGGACGACGCCGCCGTCATCGGGGACCTCGACCGGGCGAAGCCGAGGGTCGGCCTGCTCCGCGGCGACGGCCAGCACTCGGACGCCGGATGGTGGCGTTGTCTCTGTGGCGCTGAGCCTGCGGGGCGTCGCCAGGCGGCCGCCCTTCGCCGACTGTGGGATTCGTCGCGCACCTGATGCCCACGTCCCATGCGGGCGCCGGCGCGCCTTGGGTCACCTGGGCGCCGAGGAGACAGCCTTGAGCAGGGACTCCGCAGTGGAGCCACGAGCACTCGTAGTGGTGGACGTGCAGCGCGGGTTCGTGACCTCCGACACCGCGGCCACAGCGGCCCTGATCCTGGAGCACATCCGGGGTCGACGACACCGGTACGCGTCGGTCATCGCGACTCGCTTCGTCAATCGGACCGGATCGCTGTACGAGACCGAGCGGGACTGGCACGAGATGATGGGCGAGCCGGAGACGGAACTGGTGCCTGGCCTGGAGGGTGCCGTGGACGCCGTCGTGTCGAAGCACGGGCTCGCACCGGGTCCCCGACGAGCTGCTGCCGATACTTCGGCGATCGGGCGCGCGCCGGGTGGAGCTGTGCGGGTTCGACACGGACCAGTGCGTGCTCCGCTACCGCCCTCCTGCTCTGGGACGCCGGCTGCGTGCCACGGGTGCTGGCGCCCCTCTGTTCCTCGTCCGGAGGAACCGACATGCACGAGGCCGGCCTCGCGATGACCCGTCGCGCCATCGGTGACCGGAATGTCATCGATGTGGATGCTCGTCCGGCCTGACCCAATTCGGGTCCATGAGGTGGGCCCACCATCGTCGATCACATGTCGTTTATAGGCATGGGTCGACGCGTTGATGCTCTGGCAACCGGTGCGCGCTCAGGCTTCATGCGTTGGTTCATCCACGCATTGGAGGGCACGCCCATGCAGGCCGCCACACAGTCCCAGCCCGGGATCGGTTCCCCGGTCGACAACCACACCTACAACGTCATCCAGGCGTTGACATCGACCCTCGAGGCGATCGAGGCCTACGGCAAATACGAGGCGGACGATCGATCCGGTGTCTTTCAGCGGTTGGCCCAGGACGAGCGGCAGCATGCCGACCAACTCCTTCGGGAGTTACGTTCGTGCCTCTCGGGGAGCGACGCTTAGGCGCGGCCTACCGCTCGCGGTCCATCGTGGGATAGGGGCCCGGCACCGAGGGTGCCGGGCCTCGGTCGTGGCGTTTAGTCGCGGGCGCTACGAGGCCAATAGTATCGTCAGCCACCTACCCTGAGCGCCGTCCTACGGAGCCCCCTGGCGGCCGTGCGACCGGCCCCAAGCGGTCAGGAGTCAGGCAGCGCGATCAACAGCACCGTCAGCACGAATAAGCCACCGAGCAGGCCGAAGAGGTAGGCCCAGTGGAGCGGCACGCTCACCTCGCGGAGATGCTCCGCGCGGATGTCGTCCTCCTGGATCTCGGTCTCGTCGCTCATGCGCCGACCTTCCGCTCGAGGTCGATGAGCCGGGCCTCGATGCGCCGGAGCGCAGCCTCCGTGTCGTAGTCGGTGTCCGGGGACTCGTGGCTCTTGCGGTGCACCAGGAACGACGTGAGGACGATGAACACGAACACCTGGAGGAACTCGGACTGCCAGTTCTCGAAGGTATCCTGCGCCCAGCTCCAGATGTAGCCATCCGGCCCGAAGGCTTCGGCGGACGCGCCATGCTGCGTCTGCTGGGCGACGAACTCGACCCAGCGAATGACACCTGATGCTTCGCGTCCATGCCGCCCTCGAGCAAGGGCGCGCAGCCGAGCGGGGCGCTCGATGGATGGCGCTTGATGCCCCGGTCGACAGGCCGCCGAGGCGGCGGTCGCTGCCGCTCAGGCCGACAACCTCGCCCGCGTCAGCCGGGTGGCGAACGAGCTGGGCAGCGCCGGGATGGCGCGATCCACCGACACACAGCTGACTCGGCTCCGGCGCGACGCCGAGCAGGGTTAGCGGTCGAGCTCCTGGAGGCGGGTACCCACCACGAACATCGCGCGCGTGACGGCCTCGAGCTCCTCGTGCGGGACCGCGAGCACCTGCGGCTCATGGCGTGGGTCATGGGGCACCAGGACGAGCGTGGCAGCCGGCCGCGCTCGATGTCGAACTGGACACGCCGGAGCCCCTCGACGGGCAGGTCCATGGCGACCCGGTGCTCCGTCCCGATGACCATCAGTCGGTCGGCGATGGCCAGCACGGCGGGCTCGTCGAGCGGCGACCTGGAGGCGCTCATCCTCGGGGAGCCGGAACGGGAGTTCGTGCTGGTCCATGGATCGGCCTCGTACGGGTCTGAGACGGCCGAAGCCTACGGGGCGCAACCGAGCGCCGGCCGCGGTGAGCACGCTAGCGATCGGGCCACGTGGGGGATAAGCGCGCAGGACGAGCCGCCATTGCAGCGGCGTGACAGCCCGGCAGCCATCATCCGACCGGCGTTGGGCGACCGTGCACCGGTCATGCACCGACGATGTGGACACATGTCCGCGCCCGCGCCGTGTTGTCACTCCGTTGTGATGCGGCCGGCCGTTCCTTGGACGATCTGCGGCGGCGGGAGTGGCAGCATCAGCTCGAACCGTGATGGGGTTCGTTCGCGGGCGTCGTCTCTAGACCGTTCCCTCTTGCGGTCCTTGGCGCCGGCGACAGGCAGGACCCGGTACGCCCAGAACGTGCCGGGTCCTCGCCCTCACTGGGCCGTCTCAGTCTCCTTGCGGTCCGGGAGGGGAGCGCGACCCCATCCCGCGCCGCCACCCGTGATCGAGCCGTCGCTCGCTGGGGCTGACTTTCCGTGGGCGCCCGCGGATTGAACATCTTTGTGCCCGAAGGGCATCCCTACCCATGCCCGCCGTGCGTCTTCCCCAGACCTCACACGGTGGGGCCCCCTGGTGGTTTGGAGGACGCACCCCATGACCCAAGAGGCCCGGACACAAGATGAGATCACTGCGGAGCTCCTGAAGGCCAACGCGGAAGAGCTCGAGGCGCTCACCGTCCAGGTCAGGATCAACGCCGAGTTGATCGTCCTTCTCGAGGCCAAGATCGCGTCCCTCACGGCACAGGTCAAGGCGTTATCCGCGGGATCACAGGCTGAGCCTGAGGGACCAGCCGAAGTCGACTGAGGCCCGGAGCCGTAAGGTGCCGGGGCTCCCTGTTGTCCCGAGGGGAGCGACGCCGCGTCACGGGCGCCGCTCGACCATCCCAGGCCCCGGCGGCCTCGTCAGTCGCCGGGCGGCTAGTGTGCTCCGTGCTGTGCACGTAAGCCACCGAACAGCCCGTCACCACACTCGCCTCCGCGGCGCCACCCGCCACCCGGCTGGCTCGGGGGACCTGGCCGAGACCAGGACGACGCGGAGCGGCGAGGAGGGCCGCTGTCGCTCGGCCGCAAGGGGGTCGCGCTGGTCCGCGTCGCGGTCGTACCGAGTGACCCCGCTCAATGTCGGGTGCGACGCTCGCTATCCGAATAGGTCGTAGGGGCACCCGCAGGTCCCCCTGCCGGGTCGGAACTTGGGGCAGCAGGCACCGTCGCTTGGGTCGGCGGGAGGCGGGCGCTGCGCTGGCGGCGTCCGCCCCCGACCCCACGGTGGCGCCGCGCGGCACGGTGTCTCAGGACGGTCTCGTCACGTCGTTGCAAGCCGGCTGGCTGACAAAGCGCGCCGATCCCGGGCCCGATCCATCGATACTCATCGCGCGGCACCGCTGTCGCGGCGGAGTCTTAGCAGGCGCGACATGCGACCGGCCCTCATGGTCAACCCGGGCAGCGACGCGCGGTTCGCAGCGGCGGTGGCCGCCGCCCTCAACGATGTGGAGACCCCCGAGGCCCTGGCGGTGGTGCTCGGCGCGGAGTACCCTTCCGTACTCGTCCGGCCGAGGTCGCTGTCCGGGGAGCCGGTGGAGGTGTGGTATGTCTACCGTGAGGGGCGCTGGGTCAACGCCTAGGGTTGGTGGGGCGGAGTCGGAGCTCGATGAGGACCTGCGAACGACCGCCGAGGCCATCAGGGCCGATGCCCTGCGGGTCGGGGACATCGAGGAGCAGAAGCTCGCACTCGACGCGGACGATCCGCGGCTCGCCGTCCTCGCCGAGGAAGCGGAAATCGTCGCGGAGCGGATGCTCACGGGGACGAGGGTCGAGCGGCTGCTCGTCGAGGAGCATGCAGCCAGCAACGCGAGCGGATGAGCCTCGATCGCGACCTGCCCAGAGGCTAGTGATCCATCTCCTGGAGCCGTCCCCCGACGAGGTACATCGCGCGGGACACGGCCTCGAGTTCCTCGTGCGGCACGGAGAGCACCTGCGGCTCGTGGCGCGGGTCGTGGGGCACGAGGACGAGCGTCGCGGGCCGGCCGCGCTCGACGTCGAACTGGATACGGCGGAGCGCCTCGACCGGCACATCCATGGCGACCCGGTGCTCCGTCCCGACCACCATCCGTCGGTCGGTGACGGCCAGCACGGCCGGCTCCGTCCGGGCGGCTACCTGGAGTCGCTCGTCCTCGGGGAGCGGGAACGGGAGTTCGTGCTGCTCCATCGGTCGGCCTCGTACGGTGACGGCCCGGCCCCATGGCACGCACCTGAGCGCCCGCCGCGGTGAGCACGCTACTGCTCCGACCACGCCGGCGATATTCGGAACGGCCGAGGCCGCATTGAGCGGCGTGACACCCGCCGCGACTACTCCGTTGGCGTCGGAGGCTCGAGCCTATGCATCTGGGTCTCGGTCAGAGCAGGACGGCCGCGCGGTAGGCGAAGACGTTCTTGGGCCCCATCGTGATCGGTTTGTAGATGTTGCCCTGCGTGTCCCTGATCGAGTAGCCGTTCGTGGCGGGCTCGGCCTTGTCGGTGGTGTTCTCCACGCGCATGAAGACCGCGAACCAGTTCTCCGTGGGGCCGATCTGCTGGTCGGCGGGCAGGTCGATGAGGTAGCCGCTGTCCTCGCGGTCGTTCGGGTTGAGCAGACGCGAGATCTGGACCTGGTACTTCAGGTCGCCGACGTCGATGTAGATGCCCTCGGTCGCCCCGTGCAGGGTGACCTCCTCCTTGTTGCCGCAGGCCCCGAGGGCGAGGGCCGTGAGGGCGACGAGCATGAGCATGACCAAACGCTTGGACACGGGCGCGGCGGATCCTATCGGTGCAACGGCGAGCCTGTAGCAGGCTTGCGCGAACCACCGGCGAGCGACGGACGCGGGCCGCGACCGCGGTCCTCCTCGAGGATGTCGCGCAGACGCCGCATCGACTTCTTGAGCTTGCGCTTCATCCACCCGCGGGCGCCGAAGGACTCCAGGAACTTGTCGGTGAGGGTCTTGGGCTCGGTCAGCAGCGTGAACCGGACGCGGGTGGTGCCGGCGGACCCCTGCTCGAGGTCGTAGACGCCGAGCGAGCGGATGCGGTTGAACTTGCCGCCGCGGCCGGCCTCGCTGATGCGCCGCGGGCGCTCGAACTCGATCACCGTCGTGTCGCCCCACGGGAAGCGGTTGAAGGGCATCTTCAGGCGGAAGCGCGCGCCGGCGCCGTAGCCGTAGGTGTCCTCGCGCGTCAGCCGCCAGTCGACCATGAAGTGATCGTTGAACTCAGCGTGGTTGGCGATGTCGGCGAGGTACTCGAAGACCTCCTCGCGCGGACGGGCGATCACGATCTCGACGCTGACGGGATCCACGGCGCGGGAGTGTACCCGCGGCCCGTCAGGCGGCCCGTCGCCGAACCGTGTGCCCGCGCTCGGAGTGGTGGACGGCCTCCGAGCGCTCGGGCAGGTCCGCACGGTGGGGCCGGCAGAGGTCGCACATGAGCGCCCCGTCACCGAAGCGGTGGACCCGCTCACCGACCAGCGGAGTGCGCCCGCAGTCGTCGCAACTCGCCCGCCCGGCGGCCAGCGCCCCGACGCTCTTGCGCAGCAATTCGCGCTCGAGATCGCCTTCGGAGATGCCCAGCAGGGGCCGCAACATGCCGTAAGCGTTCGCCGCTGGCCGTCGGCCTCCTGCCCCGCGCCGCTCGTCGCACACCCGTTGACGCTTGTTTTCTGGTTCGGTATCTCGGGTAGCGTCGAAACGGTCGGAGTTCGGTCCAGCGGGGGGCAAAGGCCCGATAAACAAGCCAAATTCCGCTGTCGGGCCGATTGACACCGTCGTTATCATCGTCACAAGCAGGCGGCCGAGACCCGGCCGTTTCTGCCGACGGAAGAGGGAGCGGAGATGGAGTCAATGATGTCGGGCACCCTGGCCGGGACGGGGTCGTTCCGCTGTGAGGAGTGCGGCTACGTGGTGAACCTCGCCGCGGCCGACGAACTGCCCGCTTGCCCGGGCTGCGGGGGCTCGCGGTTCACGCGCGCCTCGCTCTTCGCGGGGGCACGCTTCCAGCGCAAGGCCGGCGATGCCCCCACGGTCGAGGAGCGCGAGGCGCTCATCGCCGAGGCGCGCGAGCGCCTCGAGGGGTCAGGCCAGTTCCTGGCCTGGGCCGACGGCGATGACATCCGCATCGTCGGGCTCGATCGCGAGTGGACGCGGGTCGGTCGCAGTCTCGCCGCCGACGTGCGCTTCGACGACCCGACCGTGTCGCGCCGACACGCGCTGATCGTCCGCCAGGCCGACGGCGTGCGCGTCCTCGACGATCGCAGCCTCAACGGCGTGTTCGTCAACGGCGAGCGCGTCGAGTGGCGGGTGCTGGAGGACGGCGACGAGATCGTCGTCGGGCGCTACCGGCTGCACTTCCTGGAGTCAGCCGTCCACATGGAGCCCGCGGGCGCCACGCACCGGGAGTCGATCAGCTAGGCCACCACTTCGGGCCGGCAGGCCCGCGGAGGAGAGGGAACGGAGGGGCTCGGGCTCGCGGGATTCCGAGCCCTCTCCGCCCGCCCGGGCCGCCTTGACGCGACCCTCGCTAGAGTCGCGGGCGTGGCCCAGAAGATCGCGGTCCTCTCCCAGAAGGGCGGCACCGGTAAGACGACGGCGGTCCGCACGCTGACCGACGTCTTCCGCCAGAGCGGCCTCGACGTCCTCGCCGTCGACCTCGATCCGCAGGCCAACCTGTCGGACTACTTCGACGTCGACCCCGAGGCCACGCCCACGGTGGGCGACGTGCTTTCCGGCCGCGCCGACGCCGCGGCGGCCGACCACGACGGCATCATCCCGGCCAACCTGGCCCTCGCCGAGGCCGAGCTGGCGATGGCCGGCAAGATGGGCCGCGAGCTGATCCTGCGCAAGGCCCTGCAGGAGGTCGACGCCGAGCACGACGTCATCCTCATCGACTGCCCGCCCGCGCTCGGGCTGCTGACCGTCAACGCGCTCGTCGCGGCCGACTGGGCGCTGCTGAGCGCCGAGGCGCAGTACTTCGCGCTGCAGGGCGTCGAGCAGGCGCTGCAGGTCATCGAGCTCGCGCGCGACGGCCTGAACCCCGACCTGCAGTGGCTCGGCGTGCTGTTCAACATCGCCGACATGCGCACCGTCCACTCGCGCGAGGCCTACGACTCGCTCAAGGAGCACGTCGGCGACAAGCTGCTGGACACCGTCGTGCGCCAGTCGATCGCCTACGCCGAGTCGGCCGAGCGCGCGGTCTCGATCCTCGAGCACCGCCCCGACCTCGGCGCCGATTACGTGCAGCTGGCCGACGAGCTGCTCGGGCGCCTGGGGCTGACGGCGGCCCGCGGGCGCCTGCAGGCGCAGACCAACGGCAGCTAGAGCTCGCGCACGTCGGCGCCCTGGGACTCGAAGGGGACGCGCATGACGTGCCCCCAGCCCTCGGCCTCGCGGCGCAGCGCCTCGACGACGCCGGCGGTGGCCTCGTAATGGCACCACACGAGCACGGTCGGGCCGGCGCCCGAGATCGTGGCCCCCAGCGCGCCGAGCGAGCGCGCGCCGCGCACGAGCTCCATCGAGCGCGGGTAGAGGTGCTCGCGGCGCGGCTGGTGCAGGCGGTCCTCGAGACCGCGCGCGACGAGGTCCCAGTCCCCGCGCGCCAGGCCGAGGACGAGCAGCGCGCCGTGGGCCGTGTTGAACACCGCGTCGGCGATCGGCACCTGGGCCGGCAGGGCGGCGCGCGCCGTCTTCGTCCGCACGGCAGCGCCCGGCACCACGACCACCGCCTCCAGCCCGGTGGCCGGCTCGAAGCGGGTCGCCTCTCCATCGGCGCAGATGACGAAGCCCCCGTGCAGCGCCGCGGCGACGTTGTCGGGGTGGCCCTCGAGCTCGGTGGCCAGCGCGAGCAGGTCGGCGTCGAGCTCGTAGAGATGGTCTGCCGCCATCAGGCCCGCGACGTAGGCGGCAGCGCTCGAGCCCAGCCCGCCGCTGAGCGGGATCTGCGACTGGATGCGGAAGGTGAAGGGCTCGGGGTCGGCCAGCCGCGCGAAGCCGCGGACCGCGAGGTTGCGCCGGTCGCGCGCGATCTTCAGGTCGGTGTGGACCCCGAAGCGCCCGGTCTCCTCGACCTCGAGCTCCATGTGCAGCGCCAGCGCGCACGCGAAGGCGTCGAACCCGGGCCCGAGGTTCGCGCTGGAAGCGGGCACGCGGACGAGGCGGCGGCGGCGCATCGGGGCGGACCCTAGCCGTCGTAGACTCGCGCCGGTGGGACGGGGGCGGTTCACCTGACGCAGAGGGTCACGAGCCCCGAGTTCGTCGGGCGCGAGCGCGAGCTCGCGGGCCTGTCCGGGGCGCTCGACCGCGCGGCCGATGGGCGCCCGGCGGTCGCGCTCGTCTCGGGCGAGTCGGGCGTGGGCAAGACGCGCCTGGTCGCCGAGCTCGCCGCCGGTGCGCGAGCGCAGGGGGCACGGGTGCTCATCGGCGACTGCGTCGACCTGGGCGATGGCGAGCTGGCGTACGCGCCGATCGTCAGCGCGCTGCGCGGCCTCGATGCCGGCGAGCTCGACGGCGCAGCGGGTCTCGCGCCCCTGCTGCCCCAGATCGACGCGCCGCAGGCCGGCGACGTCGAGCGCGCGCTCTCGCAGGGTCGCGTGTTCGAGCTCCTGCTCGGCCTCCTGGGACGGCTGGCCGAAACGCAGCCGCTGGTGCTCGTCTTCGAGGACGTCCACTGGGCGGACCGCTCCTCGCGCGACTTCCTGGCCTTCTTCGTGCGCAACGCGCGCCACCAGCGCGTGCTGCTCGTCGCGACATACCGCACCGACGAGCTGCACCGCCGCCATCCCCTGCGGGCGCTGGTGGCGGAGGCCGAGCGCGCCCCGATCGTCGAGCGGGTCGCACTGGAGCGCTTCACGCGCGAGGAGATCGTCGCGCAGCTCACCGGGATCCTCGGGCGCCGGCCCGAGGCGCGCCTGGTGGACGAGCTCTTCGCGCGCGCGGAGGGCAACCCGTTCTTCACCGAGGAGCTGGCGGCTGCCACCACCGTCGAGCGCCTCCCGGCCAACGTCGCCGATGCGCTCATGCTGCGCGTGGAGGCGCTGAGCCCGCCCGCCCAGGCCGTCCTGCGCTTCGCCGCCGTCGCCGGGCCGCGCGTGAGCCACGGGCTGCTCGAGCGTGCGGCCGGCCTGGCGCCCGACGAGCTCGTGGCCGGATTGCGCGAGGCGGTGGCGCACAACATCGTCGTGTCCGACCCCGAGATCGCCGCCTACGGCTTCCGGCACGCGCTCATGCGCGAGGCGCTGGCCGACGACCTGCTCCCCGGCGAGCGCGGGCCTCTGCACGCCGCGCTGGCGCGTGCGCTCGAGGCCGATCCGGCGTTGTCGGTCTCCCCCAGCGGGGTGACCGCGGAGCTCGCGTTCCACTGGTTCGCGGCCCACAACCTCCCGGCGGCGTTCTCCGCCTCGGCGCAGGCCGGCGAGGAGGCCATGCGGCTGGCCGCCTTCGCCGAGGCCAACGCCCATTACGAGCGTGCCATCGAGCTGTGGGACGGCGTGCCGCAGGACGTGCGTGCGGCGGGGCCGAGCCTCGTGGACCTGATCCGCAGCGCCGCGGAGGCCGCGCATCTCGCCGGCGAGTACGCCCGTGCCGCGGCGCTCGCCCGCCGGGCGCTGTCGCTCGTCGATGCCGACGCCGATCCCATGACCGCCGCGCTGGTCGGCGAGCGCCTCGGGCGCTACCTGTGGATCAGCGGGGACTCGACGGAGGCACTGGCGGCGTGCCGTGCCGCGGTCGCCCGCCTGCCGCAGGACGGCGACCCCGCGGGCCGTGCCCGGGTGCTCGGCTCCGAGGGCCATCTGCTGCTGCTCCTCGGCCGCGGAGCCGAGGCGCTGGCGCTCTGTGAGCGGGCGCTGGAGATCGCGCGCGCCGCGGGGGCTCGCCGCGAGGAGGGCAGCATCCTCAGCACGATGTGCGCCGCGTTCAGCTACACCGGCGCACTGGAGGCCGGGATCGAATCCGGCCACGAGGCCATGCGCATCGCCCGCGAGCGCAATGACATCGAGGAGATCACGCGGGCCTACGTCAACCTCGGGGAGACGCTGGACTGGGCCGGGCGCATCGAGGAGGCCGCTGATCTCGCGGGTGAGGGAGCGCTGAGCGCGATCGAGCAGGGCATCGGCCCGCTGGCCGCCCTGCTCGCCTCCGACCAGGCGCTGCGCCTGCTGCGGCTGGGGCGCTGGGACGATGCCGACGCCGCGCTGGCCGTCGCGATCGATGCCGCGATCAGCGGGGTCACGGCGGGGGCTGCGCTGGCCGGGCGCGCGCTGCTCGACGCGCTGCGCGGGCGCTTCGACGAATCGAGGGACGCCCTCGACGAGGCCGAGCGCTCGCAGGAGAACGCCCTGGGGTCGATGTGGACCGGACCGCCCGCCATCACGCGCGGCGAGCTCGCGCTGTGGAGCGGGCGCCCGGACGAGGCGCGCGACGCCATCGTCGCCATGCTCAACCGCGTAGAGCCAGCCGACGAGGACGCCTTCTACCTCACGCCCGTGCTCGCCGTCGGAGCGCGGGCCGCCGCCGACCTCGCCGTGGCCGCCCGCGCGACCGGCGACGCCGAGGCCGAGTCCGAGGCCGGAGCCTTCGCCGAGACGCTCGTGGAGCGCGCGCGCCATCTGGTGCGCCCCGACCGGTTCCCGGCCGGCCGCTGCCCGCCCGAGGCGCTGCTGAACGCCGCCACGACGCAGGCCGAGCACGCGCGGGCCGTCGGGAGCGCCACCGCTGCGGCGTGGCGTGACGTCGCCGAGCGCTGGGACGCGTTCGGCGCGCCCTATGCGACCGCGTACGCGCGCTGGCGCCTGGCCGAGGCGATCCTCGCCGACGGCGGTGCGCGCGCCGACGCCCAGGCCGAGCTGGCCGCGGCCCACGCCGTCGCGTATCGGCTCCGCGCCCGCCCGCTCGCCGCGGAGCTCGAAGCGCTGGCGACACGTGCGCGGCTGTCGCTGGACAGCGGTACCGCTCCCGTGGCCGCTGCGGCCGATGGCGACGGCGCGGCCGAGCGCGTCGGTCTCACCGCGCGCGAGCTCGAGGTCCTGCGTCTCGTGGCCGCGGGAGAGACCAACCGGTCGATCGGCCAGGCCCTCTACATCAGCGAGAAGACGGTCAGCGTCCACATCTCGCGGATCCTGGCCAAGCTCGACGTCCGCGGGCGCGTCGAGGCGGCGGGCCTGGCCATCCGCCTCGGCCTCCTGGAGGAGACCGAGGCGGCTCCGGACGGCTAGGCGCTCAGGCTGCGGCGGGCGCGGGCGCGGGCGCCGCGACGGGCGCCGGCCGGCGCACGAGGGTCAGCGTGTACACGGCGGTCAGGGCGCCGAGGGCCAGGAAGGCGCCGCGCACGCCGAAGAGCGCGACGAGCGGCGCGGCGATCAGCGAGCCGGCGACGATGCCGGCGATCGCGGCCGGGAACGCGAAGCCGTAGGCGCGGGCGAACACGTCGGGCGCCAGCGTGCGCTGCAGTCCGGTCTCGACCATGACCTCGACGAGGATGAACCCCGCGCCCGAGACGACGCCGAGGGCGAGCGCACCGCCAACGCCGAGCGGGTCGGCGAGCAGCGCGGTAGCCGCCGCGAGCACGGCCATGGCGGCGACGACCACGACCCCCGTGCGCTCGCTGGCGGCCACGCGACCCGCCACGGTGGCGCCCAGCACGCCGCCCAGACCGAAGCTGGCCAGCAGGTAGCCGTAGCCGTGGTCGCCCAACCCGAGCTCGCGGCTGAGCAGGAGCAGCAGCACCGTCTCGGCGCCGTAGATGGCGCTGCACACGACGTCGGCGCCGATGAGGCGCAGGGCCACGGGCTGGTCGAGCAGGGCCCGGGCGCCGTCGCGCAGCTCGCGCAGCACGTTCGGCGCCGCCTCGGGCTCGCCGCCCGGCGCGAAGATCGTGCCCGCGGGGATCGACCAGACGGCCACGGCCGAGAGCGCGAAGGTCGCGCCGTTGATCGCGAAGGCCAGGCTCGGCGGCCCGAGCAGGAGCAGCAGCGCGCCGAAGCCGGGGCCGGCGACGATGCACACCTGCTGGATCGCCGAGCGCGCCGCGTTGGCGGCCGGCAGGTCGGCGTCGTCGACCAGGCGCGGCGTGGTGGCCGCCACGGACGGGATGTAGACGCTGGAGGCGGCGGTGGCCAGGGCGGCGATGATCGGCGCCAGGACGACCGGCAGGCCGGCGGCGGCGACCAGCGCCAGCGCGAGCATGAGCACGAGACGGATCGCGTCGGAGGCGATCATCAGCCGGCGGCGGTCGTAGCGGTCGGCGACGACGCCGCCGAGCGGGCCGAAGACGACGATCGGCAGGACGCGCGCGGCGGTGGTGATGCCGAGCCACGCGGACGAGTGCGTGCGCTCGTACACGAAGGCGAGCAGCGCGAGGTTGTAGAGCCAGTCGCCGGCCTGCGAGACGGCCAGGCTGGCCAGCAGGCGGCGGAAGCGGGGATACCGGCGAGCAACGTTCATGACGGCGAGTCTGCGCCTGAGGGCCACACCCGCACATCGGAGACTCACGTCGCCCTCCTCACGCGTTGCCTCATATCCGCCGCCGAAGTCCTTACCCGTGCCCGCAGGACCCCCTCAGGCGGTCACGCGCCGCCTCAGCGCGAGAGCAGACCGCCCTCGACCGTCAGCGCCTCGCCCGTGACGAACGACGCCGCGTCGGAGCTCAACCACGCGATCGCCCCGGCGACCTCGTCGGGCCCGCCCATGCGGCCCATCGGCACGAACCCCGTCAATGCCTCCTTGAAGCCGGGGAAGCGCTCGAAGGTCGCGTCCATCATCGGCGTGTCGATCGCGCCCGGGCACACCGCGTTGACGCGGATCCCGTGGGCCGCGTACTCGAGCGCCGCCGTCCGCGTGAGCCCCAGCACGCCGTGCTTGCTCGCGCTGTAGGGCGATCCGAACGGCGAGCCGCGCAGGCCGAGCGTCGAGGACACGTTGACGATCGCCCCTCCCCCGGCGGCGAGCATCGCCTCGATCTCCGCGCGCATCGCGAGCCACGTGCCGCGCAGGTTCACGGCGACGATCCGGTCCCACTCGTCCTCGGGGTACTCGTGCGTCGACGCGTGCCCGCCGCCGACGCCGGCGCAGTTCGCCGCGCAGTCGAGCCGCCCGAACGCCTCCACGGCGTCGGCCACCGCGGCCCGCACGGCTCCACCGTCGGTGACGTCGGCGGCCACGAAGCGCGCCTCTGCGCCCCCCTCGCGCAGCGCCGCGACGACGGCGGCGCCGGCGTCCGCGTCCACATCGGACGCCAGCACGCGCGCGCCCATCGCCGCCAGGAGCTCCGCGGTCGCCCGTCCGATCCCCGACGCCGCACCTGTCACGAGCGCGACCCTGCCCTCCAGGCCGTAGTCCATCTCCGCATCATCCCGAGGTCGCGCTGATCGCCGCTGGGCGGGTCTAGGATGAGCGCGTGAACGACCGCACGCTGGGCCGCGAGGGCCTGACCGTGTCCGCCCTCGGCCTGGGCTGCATGGGCATGTCCGAGTTCTATGGGCCGACCGACGACGAGGAGTCGATCGCGACGATCCACCGCGCGCTCGACCTCGGGATCACGCTGCTCGACACCTCCGACGCATACGGCCCGTACACCAACGAGCAGCTCGTCGGGGCGGCCATCGCCGACCGTCGCGACCAGGTCGTGCTCGCCACCAAGTTCGGCGTCGTGCGCGACGAGGGCGAGCGGCGCATCGACAACACGCCGCAGTACACGGCTCAGGCCTGCGACGCATCGCTGCGCCGGCTCGCCGCCGACCACATCGATCTCTACTTCCTGCACCGCCGCAACCCCGATGTGCCGATCGAGGAGACCGTCGGGGCCATGGCCGAGCTCGTCGATCAGGGCAAGGTGCGCTACCTCGGCCTCAGCGAGGTCAGCGCCGAGACGCTGCGCGCCGCCTGCGCCGTGCATCCGATCGCCGCCCTGCAGAGCGAATGGTCGCTGTGGACGCGCGGCATCGAGGAGGAGATCGTCCCGACGGCCCGCGAGCTCGGCGTCGGGATCGTCGCCTATAGCCCCGTCGGGCGCGGCTTCCTCACCGGCCGTTACGAATCCGTCGACGACCTGGCCGACACCGACTTCCGCCGCTACCAGCCGCGCTTCCAGGGCGACAACCTCAAGGCCAACGTCGGCCTCGTCGAGCGGGTGCGCGAGCTCGCTCAGGACGTCGGGTGCACGCCGGTCCAGCTCGCGCTCGCCTGGCTGCTGCACCAGGGTCCCGACGTCGTGCCGATCCCCGGCACCAAGCACGCGCGCCACGTCGAGGAGAACGCCGAGGCCACCGAGATCGCCCTGAGCGCCCACCACCTCGAGGCGCTCGACGACGCGATGCCGGCCGGAGCGGCGGCCGGGGATCGCTACACGCCCGAAGGCATGGCGGCCGTCGAGCTCTAGCTGCGCGCGACCGTGCTTTCGGTTCCTGTGGCCAGCGCAGTGGCCTTGATCAATACCTGTCCGGTGAGCCTCCGCACGTCCTGCTTGGCCTCGTAATGAACCGTCGGCACGGGGCCGAGCGCGTCGAAGAGCAGTTGCCCGACCTCACCGGCCGATTTGGCCATCGGCGTCGGCTCCCCCGCCTCGTGGTCCAAGTGCTTTCGCAGCCCGCGCTTCGTGGCGCCTGCCCAGATGCCGTAGGTCACGTGGTCGGGCACCGCGTTCGCGGCGACGACCGTCGCGATCTGATCCTTGAAGGGGATGAGCCGGCGGAGCAGGATCGCCGAGGCAAGCCACTCGCGGTGAAGATGCGACATCTCGTGATTCACGAAGACGAACCCGAAGACAAGGAGCGCCAGGGCGAGGACGGCCGCCACGGGAGCGACCACCGCCGTGGACGCGTTCTGGCCCCACAGCAGGGCGGCCGCGCCCACCGCGAGTGCGACCCAGCCGGCAAATGCCCCTTTGAGGAACTCGGATCCTCGGGTGAAGGACCAGCCGAACACCGTCTCGAGATACGCCTCCGGCTCGTCCACGGAGCCAACGAGCAGCAGGAGATCTCGAACCGTGATGCGGCCCTGGCCAACCAGCCGGCGCGAAAGCCGTTTCACCACGGACACGAGTTCGCGCTCATGTGCTGCGGTCCTGCCCCAGCGCGGGGCCTAGTGGTCTGAGGGCGCCGGCGGCCAGTCGACCAGCGGCTTGCCGATCTCCCAGTGATGGCCGAAGGGGTCCTCGATGCGGCCCAGCAGCCAGCCGTGCTGGGGCTCCACCGCGTAGACCTCCGTGGCGCCCAGGCCGATGGCGCGCTCCACGACGGCCTGCGGATCGTCGTCGATGAGCAGCAGCTTCACCGTGCTCCCGCCGAGCGACTCGGGGCTGAAGTTCTTGCTCGACGGTGCCTCGTCGGCGACCCAGAAGGAGGCGTTGCCGACCGTGAGCTGGGCGACCACCTCTTCGTGCTCGTCGGTACCGCCCACGCGATAGACCTCCACCGCGCCGAAGGCGGCCTTGTAGAACTCCACGGCCTCGCGGCCGTGGCGCACCGCCAGCTGGGGTGAGACGGTCGGCTCGTAGCCCATCGCGCCGCGAGGCTACACCGCGTCGGCGACCTGCACGTCGCAGCCGACCGCCGCGAGATCGGCGAGGATCGACGGGTCGGCGCTGGCATCGGTGACGACGAGGCTCACCTCGGCGAGATCGCAGATCTTCGCCACCTCGACCTCGCCGAGCTTCGAGCCGTCGGCGACCACCACCGGGCGCCGCGTGGAGAGCAGCATCGCGCGCTTGACCTCGGCCTCGGGCAGGTTGACGTTGGTCACCCCGCCCTCGACGTCGACCCCGTTGCAGCCGATGAAGGCGATCGTCGCGTTGAGGCTGTCGAGCAGGACCGTGCCGAGCGGGTTGACCAGCGAGTGCTGCAGAGGCCGCAGGGTCCCGCCGGTGACGACCACCGAGATGCGCGGCGACGCGCGCTCGAGGACGAGCGCGACCGTCAGCCCGTTGGTGACCACCGTGACCTCGCGCAGCTCGGCGCGAGCCACGAGCGCCCGCGCGATCGCCGTCGTCGTGGTCCCGACGTCGAGCAGGACGGTGTCGCCGTCGGCCACGAGCGCTGCCGCGC
The DNA here is from genome assembly GCA_963742125.1 of uncultured Actinomycetes bacterium. Classification (GTDB taxonomy): domain Bacteria; phylum Actinomycetota; class Thermoleophilia; order Solirubrobacterales; family Solirubrobacteraceae; genus JAOPZW01. Next base: position 36,523 of record CAVUKO010000004.1, read on the forward strand.
AGCGGCCGATGGCCGCCTTCTCGGTGGCCAGGTCCTGCTCGGCGACCTCGAACGGCTGCTCGGCGCGCTCGACGCCGGGCGACATCGCGCCCCCGCGGATCCGCCGCACGCGCCCGTGCGACTCCAGCGACTGCAGATCGGTGCGGACCGTCACGGTCGAGACGCCGAAGCGCTCGGAGAGGTCTGAGACCCGCACGAAGCCCTGCTCCTCGACGAGCGCTGTGATGCGCTGCTGGCGCACCTCGGCGGGCTCCGGGCCCGCGGGAGTCCCGGTCACGGGCGCCACGCTAATGCAGTGCGACGCCCGGGACCTCCAGGTCGCTGATGGCCACGAAGCCGTTCGGGGCCTTCGGGTGCGCGCTCGTCAGGTCGAGACGCAGCCGGGTGGTCGAGACCGGATCGAACGTGATCACGGTGGGCTGCCCGGACGCGGTGGCCGGCTCGACGTGCGCGTTGCTCACCGCAACCCAGCGCGTGCCGTCCCAGTAGCGCACGCCGATGTCGGCCGGCAGCGCATGGGTGGCGTCGATCGTGAAGGTCGCGCGCACGCTGGAGACCGACTGCGCGCCGGGCCACGCCACCGAGACCCACTCCTTCGGGTGCGCGAGGCTGAACGACGGCAGCAGCGCGGTCGCGTCCTTGAGGTAGTAGTTCGACCACGCCGTGGCCGGATCGCCGTCGATCATGGCCGCCGGCAGCGTGTCGGCCCTGCCCGAATAGCTCGCGTCCGCGGTCGGGCCGGTCGGCGGGGCGGGCGGGCCGCCCGCGTGGCCGTCGCCCACGTACGCCCGGGCCGGGCCGTCGTGACGCTCCGTCGCCCCGTGGGCGCGCGCGGCGGAGATCGTCGTGCGCGCCGGCGCGAGGCCGTCGGCCGTGGCGGTCACCGTGATCGGCCCGGGCCGGTCGCCCGAGGCGACGATGGCCAGCGCCTTGCCGTTGAACGCCTGGCGCGTCGAGGCCTTGTAGTTCTCGGCGTCCTCCTCGCGGCCGTTGTCGAGCCCGACGAGGCGCCCGGCGCCGCGGACGTCGAAGGAGATCGCGTTGTCCGCGTTCGGGACGAGCACGCCGTGGGCGTCGACCACGTCGGTCGTGAAGTAGGACAGCGAGCGACCGTCGGCGGCGATGGTGCGCTTGTCGGGCGTCAGCCTGACGGCCGCCGGCGGCCCGGCGGTGTCGACCTCATCGCGCGCGACCTGGTGGCCGTCGCGGCTGGCGACGGCGACGAGCTTGCCGGGCGCGAACGGCACGTCCCAGGTCAGGTGCAGCTTGCCGGCGCTGCCGTTGGGGCTCGTGTAGCTGCCCGGGTACGGGCCCGAGGTGACGGTCTTGTCGTCGCCCGTCGCCTCGGTCGTCTCGAGGTAGGGCCGGCCGTCGACCGTCGTCTTGTGGTCGAAGCGCCGGACGCCGAGCGAGTGGCCGTTGAGGAACAGCTCGACGGTGTCGACGTTGGCGTAGGCCCACACCTGGACCGGCTCGCCGGGCTCGTGGTCGGTCCAGTTCATCGGCAGCAGGTGGACCATGGGGTCCCTCGTCCACTGGCTGCGGAAGAGCCAGTAGGCGTCCTTGGGGAAGCCCGCGGTGTCGACGGCGCCGAAGAACGACGACTTGACCGGGAACACGTTGTACGGCGTCGGCTCGCCGATGTAGTCGGTGCCCGACCACAGGAACTGGCCCTGGAAGTACTTGCGGTCGCGGTCCTTCTTCAGGCCGTACTCGCCGCTCATCGTCCAGGAGGCGAGGTTGTTGTCGTAGGAGGACGTCGCGCGCTTGCCCGGCGTGTAGTTCTCGCCGGTGTTGAGCTGGTCGGGGTCCTGGTAGACGCCGCGCGTCGACGTCTCCGAGGACGACTCGGACTCGAAGAGGAACGTGTTGGGGTACTTGGCGTGCAGCGCGTCGACCGAGGCGGCGGTGTTGTAGTTCAGCCCGAGGCCGTCGAGCTGGCCGAGGATCAGGTCGGCGCCCGAGCCGGTGGCCGGGACGCTGCGGTACTTGTCGGAGCCGATGACGATCGGGCGCGTGTCGTCGATCGCCTTGATGTCGGCGACCAGGCGCTTGGCGATCGGCAGGCCGACCGTCGCCGAGGTCGAGTCGGGGATCTCATTGCCGATCGACCACAGCACGACGGCCGGCGAGTTCTTGGCGGCGTTGACCATCTCGGCGATGTCGGAGTCGCTGTTGGCGTCGAAGAAGCGCCCGTAGTCGTACTGGCGCTTGGGCGTGCGCCATGTGTCGAAGGCCTCGACCATCATCACGATGCCGAGCTCCTGGCAGACCTCGATCATCTCCGGCGAGGGCGGGTTGTGCGAGGTGCGGAAGGCGTTGACGCCCATGCTCTTCATCGTGCGCATCTGGCGCATGAGCGCGTCCTTGTTGACCGCCGCGCCGAGGGCGCCCTCGTCGTGGTGCAGGTCGACGCCGTAGATCTTCATCGAGCGCCCGTTGAGCGAGAAGCCCTGCGCGGGGTCGAAGTGGAACCAGCGCACGCCGAAGCTGGTCGTGGTGCGGTCGACGACGCGCCGGCCCTGGCGGACCTCCGTGGTGAGGGTGTAGAGGTAGGGGTCGTCGGTCGACCACAGGTGCGGATGGCTGAGGCGCAGGTCGCTGGTCGCGCTGCCGTCCTTCGGCGATGCCGGACGGCCGCCCGCGACGGTCCGGCCGCGAGCGTCCTGGACGCTCGTGACGACGCTCGTGGCGGCGGTGGCGCCCGCGACCTCCGTGCCGACATGCACCTTCGCGAAGCCCTGCTTGAAGGTGCTCTCGACGTCGGGCGTGGTCACGAACGTGCCGTGGCGCGCGACGTGCACCGGGTCGGTGACGACGAGGTGGACGTTGCGGTAGATGCCGCTGCCGGAGTACCAGCGGCTGCTGGGGAGCTTGTTGCGGACCTCGACGGCGACGACGTTCTTGGTGTGCCCGTCGGCGTGCGCGTCCTTCAGGTCGACCGCGAAGCCGGTGTAGCCGTAGGGGTGGCTGGCGACCTGCTTGCCGTTGAGAAAGACGAGGGAGTCCATGTAGATGCCGTCGAACTCCAGCGAGACGCTCCGGTGCGCGGCCGAGCGCGGGAGCGTGAAGGTCTTGCGGTACCAGCCCAGGCCGCCCTGGAAGTAGCCGGTGTCGCTGGTCGTGCCCTCGGGGGTCGGGTCGAGCTCGATGCTCCAGTCGTGCGGGAGATCGACGCTCCGCCACGGGCCGTCGTCGTAGCCCGGGTCGGCGGCGTCGGCGTAGGCCCCGGTGGGGTCGGTGATGTCCGTGCGGTTGACCAGCGCGAACTTCCAGCCGCGGTCGAAGTCGGTGCTGCGCTGCGAGGCGCCGTGATGGGCGCCGGCCGCAGGGGCGAGGGCCCCGATCAGCGCGCATGCGAAGACGAACGTGAGCATCCACCGGCCGCGACCCCTCATGACCCTCTCCTCCCGCAGAACGAAAGCCTTCGAAAGCAAACGACAGAGACTGAAGGCGGTGTGCCCGCGGCCAGCGGGCTTGAAACCAGGCGCGGCGGTTATCGTCGGCCGCCATGGCGCGGTCGCCCACGCCCGAGGCCCTCAGCGTCAGTCGCGATCTCGAGCGCTGGCTGGAGAGCGACGCGGAGAAGACCCTGGGCGGCCTCGTCGAGCTCTTCGAGGAGAAGAGCTTCGCGATCCTCTTCGTCGTCCTGCTGGGTGTGTCCGCGCTGCCGCTGCCGACCGGCGGCGCCACGCACGTCTTCGAGGTCATCGCGATCCTGCTCGCCCTGCAGCTCATCGCCGGGCGCGAGCACATCTGGCTGCCCGAGCGCTGGCGCAAGTTGGAGCTCGCGGGCCCGCGCCAACGGCGCTTCGTCGCGGGCCTCATGAAGTTCATCCGCTGGCTCGAGCGCTTCTCGCGCCCGCGCCTGACCTTCCTGTTCGATCACCGGCTGAGCAACATCGTCTTCGGCCTCCTCGTCAGCGCGGGGTGCGCGGGCGCCTTCCTCGCTCCGCCGTTCACGGGGCTGGACACGCTGCCGTCGCTGGGCGTGGTCCTGGTGTCGCTCGGGGTGCTGCTCGAGGACTTCCTCCTCGTCGTGCTGGGCGTCGCGGTCGGCGTCGCCGGGGTGTTCCTGGAGATCGCGCTGGGCAAGGCCGCGGTCAAGGGCATCGGCAGCCTGTTCTGAGCACGCCTCTGCTAGGGATCAGGTGGTGAGCGAGCCGATACGAGTGACGGTGTGGGGCGAGAACGTCCACGAGCGCGAGGAGGAGCACGTGCGCGCGCTGTACCCCGACGGGATGCACGCAGCGATCGCCGCGGGTGTGACCGCGCTGCTTGGCGACGCCGTCTCGGTGCGCACCGCGACGCTCGACGAGCCCGAGCACGGCCTGACGGATTCCGTGCTCGCGGAGACCGACGTGCTGACCTGGTGGGGCCACACGGCGCACGACCGGGTCGACGACGCGGTCGTGGAGCGCGTGCACGCCGCGGTGCTCGGTGGCGTGGGGCTGCTCGCGCTGCACTCCGCGCACTACTCGAAGATCTTCCAGCGCCTGCTCGGAACCTCCTGCAGCCTGCGCTGGCGCAACGACGGCGAACGCGAGCTGGTGTGGACCGTCGACCCCGCGCACCCGATCGCCACCGGCGTCCCGCACCCGATCGTCATCGACGCGCATGAGATGTACGGCGAGCACTTCGACATCCCGCCGCCCGACGAGCTCGTCTTCGTCAGCTCCTTCGCCGGCGGCGAGGTGTTCCGCGGCGGGTGCTGCTTTCGGCGCGGGGCCGGGCGGATCTTCTACTTCAGTCCCGGCGATCAGGACTACCCGATCTACCATCACCCCGACGTGCAGCGGGTCATCGCCAACGCCGTCGAGTGGGCCGCGCCGGGTCCCGACGTCCCGCGCGCCGTTCCCGCCAGCCCGATGGCACCCCGCGACTGGTTCGCATGACCGCGCCTCTCCGCGTCGGCGTCGTCGGCCTCGGCTGGGCCGGCCAGCAGCATCTCGCCGCCTACCACGCCCACCCAGAGACGGAGGTCGTCGCGCTCGCCGGCCTCGAGGACGGTCCGCGCGCCAAGCTCGCCCGCAAGTACGGGATCGAGCACGCCGTCGCGGACTGGAAGGACCTGCTGAAGGTCGAGGGCCTCGATGCGGTCAGCGTGTGCGTGCCGACCTTCCTGCACGCCCCGATCGCCATCGCGGCGCTGAAGCGCGGTGCCCACGTGCTCTCCGAGAAGCCGATGGCGATCGACGGATCTGAGGCCGCCCGCATGGTGAGGGCCGCCCGCAAGGCCGACCGCGTTCTCGACGTCGCCTTCAACCACCGCCAGCGCGGCGACATCCAGAAGCTCAAGACGCTGATCGACGAGGGCCGCCTCGGGCGCCCGTACTACGCCAAAGCCTGGTGGCTGCGCCGGACCGGCATCCCCACGGTCGGCAGCTGGTTCACGCGCCGCGAACTCGCCGGCGGCGGGCCGCTGGTCGACATCGGCGTTCACGTGCTCGACTGGTCGCTCTTCCTGCTTGGTGACCCGCAGGTCGTCGCGGTCAGCGCCTCCACCTACGACCTCCTGGCCACCAACGGCTTCGGCGCCGGCTCCTCCGGGGGCTACAAGGGCAAGACCGGGGCCGGCGACGACGAGACGCCACACTTCGACGTCGAGGACCTCGCCTCGGTCTTCATGCGCCTGGCCGGCGGCGGCACGCTGCTCGTCGAAGCCAGCTGGGCCGCCCACCGCCGCGACGGCGACGAGTTCGGCATCACCCTCTACGGCACGGACGGAGGCGCGGAGCTCATCGTCGACGACTACGCGCCGAAGGGCGAGCTGCAGCTCTTCACCGACGACGACGGCCAGGCGGTCGCCAGCCGCGTGCCCGTCAAGCGCGGCCGTGCCCACACGGCGGTCATCGAGCAGTTCGTGGACAAGATCCACGCCGGGGACTGGCGCCGGTACGACGGGTCGGGCGCCGCCGCCCTGGCCCGCGTGGTCGACGCCTGCTACCTCTCAGCCGCCGAGCAGCGCGAGATCCGGCTCGATTCCTGACGCTACGGCGCCAGCGGCCAGGGGTTGGGTATCGGGCGGCGCGGCTCCTGTCGCCAGTCGGCGTAGGCCTCCGCGGGGTCGTCGGTCGCCTTCGTCACGGAGGCGTCGTACTTCGCCGCCACCTCGCTGACCGGGTAATGCGCCGCGTCCTCGCGCCGCGAGCCGATCATGAGCACGGCGCACGGCCCGTCGCCGGCGCCCACGAACACGTGCGCGATACCGGCCGGGCAGTGCAGCAGGTCCCACTGGCGCAGCGGCCGCTCTTCGCCGTCGAGGATGACGATGCACTCGCCGTGCAGCACCAGGAAGTCCTCCTGGACGGGCTCTGAGTGATACCGGCAGTTGGGCTGCCCCGGCTGCAGGATCTGGATGTTCACGCCGGTGTCCGGCCATGGCGCGTCGTCGGGCTCGAGGTCGATCATCGTCGAACGCCGCGAATGGCTGAGCGCCGGCGCGTCCGCGACGTTGATGATGAGCGGTTTGTCCACCGGCGGACCGTATCGATCCGGGGCGCGCCGCTACGAGCCGACAGGCATCCATTTGGGCCGCAGCGGCGTAGAGCGCAACGCGAGACGCGAAGCTAGTCGAGGTCCTGGTCGAAGAACTCCAGCGGCCCCGCCGCCGCCCGCAGCTCTTCGCTGACGGTCGCGTCGATGAGCACGAAGAGCATCCGCACGGGGCGCTCCGACCGGTTCGCCCACGCGTGGTTCGTTGCGCGCTGGACGACCGCGTCACCCACGCCGACGCGCGTCTCAGACCCGTCGTCGAGCAGTAGCCAGGTCTCGCCCTCCAGGACGACGCCGACGTCCACGGTCTCCGTGCGGTGCATGGGTGACTCGGCGCCGGGCGCCATCTCGGTGAACCGCACGACGACCCCGTTGGCGGGCGGCGGCGTGCGCACCGGGCGCTCCGTCGGCTCCGCCTCCGTGGCCCCGATCTGCACCGGCGTCTGAGCGGTGATCCAGATCTCGTGGAACGCGGCGGTTCCGATGTCCAGCGTCTTCGGGGTGGCGGCGTCTGAGAGCACGACCGACTTCCCCGAGGCATCGTGACCGGTGACGATGCGGCGTGGCGTGGCGCTCATCGGAGTATCACGCGCTCAGCGTATGCGAGTTTGCGAGCGTAGAGTGAGAGCTCTGTGATCGGGGTCCTCGCGCTACCGGCGGTGATGTTCGCGCTCGCTCCGTTTCATGCCTCAAGCGAGCCGCTGCCCCAGCCCGTCCGGGCCCAGCTGAAGACCGAAGGCTTCTGGCGCGCCAGCTGCCCGGTGGGGCTGGCCGACCTGCGCCTGCTCACGGTCTCGCACTGGGGCTTCGACGGCCGCGCCCATACCGGGCAGCTCGTCGTCAACGCCCGTGCAGCGGGTCCAATCGGGCGCGCATTCCACAAGCTCTACGGGCTGCATTTCCCGATCCGTCACCTGCAGCTCGGGGACATGTACGGGCCGACCCGCGACCGTCCGCGAGACGACGACGTCACCGGCTCCTTCGACTGCCGGCAGGCGGTCCCGTCCCCCTGCACCGGTGGCCGCGGCACGGGTACGTGGTCGATGCATGCCTACGGGTTGGCGGTCGACGTCAACCCGGTGGAGAACCCCTACGTCGGCTGCGGCCAGAGCCGCGACCCCTCGGCCAAGCCGTACTTCGACCGCTCGCGCCACCGCCGCGGGATGGTGACGCCGCGGGCGATCGCGGCGTTCCGGTCGATCGGCTGGGGATGGGGCGGCTCGTGGAGCGGAGACACGAAGGACTACATGCACTTCTCATCCAACGGGCACTGATCGCGGCTCGGTGACATCGGTCACTCGGGGGATGGACGATCGCGATCTGCGCGTCTTGGCGGGAACGGGGATCAGCCCCGCAGCAACCAAGGGGGTCAGAGGATGTCCATCGTGCAGAAGAACGCGGCAGCCGTCGGGCGACGCGCCGCGACCACGGCGTCGTCCACGCCTGTGGAGGCGACGATCAGCCTGGTCGCCGGGCGCGGTGTCGCGGGCTATTTGGGGGATGGCGGTCCGGCGACGCTCGCGCAGCTCAATGGTCCCACCGGTGTCGCGGTCGACGCGGCGGGGGGCATCCTCGTCGTCGACGCGAGCAACCGGGTGCGACGCATCGCGTACGGCACGATCACCACGATTGCCGGTTCGGGCGTCGCCGGACACGTGAGCGAGGGCTCGCCGCTGCCGGAGGACGGTGGCCCGGCCATCGACGCACAGATGAACAATCCGATCGGGGTGGCGCTCGATCGTGACGGGAACGTCCTCATCGCCGACGCGCTGTATCACCGGATCCGCCGCGTCACCCCGGACGGGACGATCACGACGATCGCCGGCAACGGCATCCCCTCGTTCCTGGGCGACGGCGGCCCGGCCACCGCGGCCAACCTGCAGTATCCGACCGGCGTCGCGCTCGACCACGACGGCAACGTGTTCATCGCCGATGCCGGGAACCACCGCATCCGGCGCATCGATCCTGACGGCACGATCACCACTGTCGCGGGCAGCGGCGTCGCCGGGTTCGCGGGCGACGGTGGCCCGGCCACCGAGGCAAGGCTGCACAAGCCGACGGGCGTGGCCGTGAGCCGCAAGGGCGAGCTCCTCATCGCCGACGAGTACAACCACCGCATCCGTCGCGTGGGCACCCACGGGCGGATCAGCACCGTCGCCGGCGCCACCGAGATTCCCCCCATGTACGACGGATGGGTGCCTGGCAGCTACAGCGGCGACGGCGGGCCGGCCACCGAGGCCTTCCTGAACTTTCCCACCGAGGTCCTGCTCGACGGCGAGCAGAACCTCCTGATCGCCGACAGCTCGAACGGCCGCGTGCGCAGCGTGGACCGCGACGGCATCATCACGACGATCGCGGGCGGGGGCTCAGAGCCGACGGCCGACGGTCTGCCCGCCACATCGGTGTCCCTCGCGGGCGGCCCCACCGGCATGGCCTTCGACGGAGCCGGCGGCCTTCTCGTCTGCGAGGAATACGGCCATCGTGTTTGGCGGCTGACCCCCTAGGCGCTGTTCCTACCGGCCGTGCTGCGTCACCGTCAGACCGCCTGTCGCTGAAGCCTGATCAGCCGGCGGCGGGGAGGCCTGCAGACGTTGGTGGAAGGCGTGGGCCACCCGCTGCGCGTGAGCCTTCGCCAGCTCGGCGCGGTCCCCGGCGAACAGCTCGTCGACCGTGTCGCACCACAGCCCGAGCCAGCGCTCGAAGTGCCCTCTGCGCAAGGTGACCTTCGCGTGCAGCTGCGCGTGGGGACGGAACGCACCGCCGCCGTAGGACTGGGCTCCGAGGAGGATCGTCTCCCAGAAGGAGGTGATCCGCGGGACGTGCGCCTCGAGGTCGAGCTTCGCGACGTCGACGAAGATGAAGCCGATGATCGGGTCCTCGAGCGCTCGTCCGTAGAAGACGCGTACGAGCCGTTCGCAATCGGCGCGGCTCTCGATGTCACTCACGCCATGGCGCACACCCATCCCACCACTATGGACTAGATGGTTGATTCCGCGGCCGCCGTGCCCGCATGTGCGCGGGCCGTGGATACGGCCCGCCGACCGCGCCGCGGCCCGAAGGGGAACAGTGCTGGTTGCCCGGGGCGGGCGGGATGGCATTCCGTGGCGATCCGGCGCCGCGGAGCGCGTGAATCGGACCCACCCACCCGCGGGGGTCGTGGAATCAGCCATCTAGGCCGCGTCCTGCGGGATGAACGCACCGCCGACGTCGCCGTACGCCTCTGTCTCGGGCGCGACGTCGACGACGTACAGCGCGAGCAGGACGCACACCATCTCGTGCTGGAGTCCGGGGGTGTGGCCTCCGTCCACGAGCCATTGGGCCGCGGCGCGGAGGGATTCGGGCGTGCTGGAGCCTATGAATGGAGACCAGGCGGGGGCACTGTCGTCGGTGGCGAGCAGCGTCACCCAGCGCCGCGTCTGCGCCAGGGCCTGAGGGGTGAGTGTGGTCATCGGGCCTCGTGTCGGGGTCGTGGGGCTGCGGCCCGGCATGGTGGCTGCGGCGGCGTCAGGTCACCGTCACGAGCCCGTCAGATCCGCGTCAGCGAGACGCGCGCCCGCCGGCTCAGCCGAGGACGGCCCGCTCGACCGCCTCGAGCTCGGGCTCGCACGGCACCACCGAGCCCGACTGCTCGAGCGCGGTCTGCGGGTCCTTCAGGCCGTGGCCGGTGAGGACGCAGACCACACGCGAGGCACCGCCGGCGCCGTGCTTGAGCAGGCCGGCGACCGACGCGGCGCTGGCCGGCTCGCAGAAGACGCCCTCGCGCGCGGCCAGCAGGCGGTAGGCGGCGAGGATCTCGTCGTCGGTGACGGCCTCGATGGCGCCGCGCGACTCGGTCACGGCGGCCATCGCCTCCTCCCAGCGCGCGGGATTGCCGATGCGGATCGCGCTGGCGATGGTCTCGGGCTTGGCCACCGGGGCGCCGTGGACCAGCGGCGCGGCGCCGGCGGCCTGGTAGCCGAGCATCCGCGGCTCGTGGCCTGCCTCGCGAAAGCCCTTCCAGTAGGCGGTGATGTTGCCCGCGTTGCCGACCGGGATGCACAGCGCGTCGATCTCGCCGAGCTCCTCGATGACCTCGAAGGCCGCCGTCTTCTGGCCCTCCAGGCGAAACGGGTTGACGCTGTTGACCAGGGCGATCGGATGGCGCTGGGTCAGCTCGCGCACGAGCGCGAGGGCCTCGTCGAAGTTGCCCCGCAGCGCCACGACGCGCGCGCCGTGCATCAGTGCCTGGGCGAGCTTGCCCGCCGCGATCTTGCCCTCGGGGACGATCACCGCGCCGCCGATCCCCGCGCGGGCCGCGTAGGCCGCGAGCGAGGCCGCCGTGTTGCCCGTCGAGGCGCAGATGACCATCTCCGCGCCCGAGCGCACGGCGTCGCTCACCGCGCACGTCATCCCGCGGTCCTTGAACGAGCCGGTCGGGTTGGTGCCTTCGAGCTTCAGCCACACCTCCACCCCGGCCTGCTCGCTCACCCGCGGAGCGTGGACGAGCGGGGTCGAGCCCTCCTGGAGGCTGATGACGGGGTCGCCCTCGGCGAACGGCAGGCGATCGCGGTAGCGCTCGATGAGGCCGGTCATCGCCCTACAGGAACTCCTCGTCGATCACCCGGATCGCGCGCGGCCGGGCGCGCATGAAGTCCAGGCCGCCGATGAGCTCGAGCGCCGCGTAGAACTGCGACTCGAGGATCGGGTGGGTGACCATCACCAGGCGCGCGTTCTGCCCCAGCCCCTTCTGCACCACCGAGCGGATCGAGGCGCCCTGCAGCCCGAGCAGCTGGGCGATCTGGGCCAGGACGCCCGGGCGGTCGGCCACCTCGAGGTGCAGGTAGAAGGCCGACACGACATCGGTGACGATGGGCAGGCGATCGGTCGTCTCCGGCGTCGAGGCGGGCGGGATCATCGCGCTGATGACGTCGCCGAGAACGGCGCTGGCGGTCTGCGGTCCACCGGCGCCCGGGCCGCTCAGGGTGATCTCGGTGATGGCCTGCGACTCGATCGTCACCGCGTTGAAGGGGCCGCTGACGCTGGCCAGCGGATGGCCGCCGTAGAGGAAGGCCGGATGCACGCGGACGCTGAGCCCTTGATCGACGCGCTCGGCGGTGCCGATGAGCTTGAGCCCCAGCCCGAGGTCGCGCGCGTACTCCATGTCGTCGGCGGTGATGTGCTCGATGCCCTCGTAGGGCACCTGGTCGAGGTGCACCGGCGTGTTGAAGGCCAGGCGCGCGAGGATCGCCATCTTGGCCGCCGCGTCCTTGCCGTTGACGTCCTCGGAGGGATCGGCCTCGGCATAGCCCAGCTCCTGGGCCTCGGCCAGCGCGTCGTCGTAGGAGGCGCCGGTCTCGGCCATGCGCGTGAGGATGAAGTTGGTCGTCCCGTTGACGATCCCGTGCAGGCGGTCGACGTGGGCGCCGGCCAGCGACTCCTGCAGGACGCGGATGACGGGCACCACGCCGGCCACCGCGGCCTCGAAGCGCAGCTGCACCCCGTTCTCGCGCGCCGCAGCCCACAGCTCCTCGCCGTGCTGGGAGAGCAGCTGCTTGTTGGCGGTCACGACGTGCTTGCCGGCCGCCATCGCGCGCAGCACGTAGTCGCGCGCCGGATCGAGGCCGCCCATGAGCTCCACGACGAGCTTCGAGCCGCCGAGGATCTCCTCGAAGTCCCCGCGCGAGCGGGTGAGCACGCCGCGCAGCTCGGGCCGCAGGCCGGTGATGGCCTCGATCTGCCCCGCCCGCGCCTCCAGCAGCTCGGCGAAGGCCGAGCCGACGGTGCCGTGGCCCAACAGGCCGACGCCGAAGCTCTCAGACATGCTCGACGTCCCTGGCCAGCAGGTCCTCGTAGGTCTCACGGCGGACGGCCAGGCGCGCGTCGCCGTCCTTGACGATGACCACGGGCGCGCGCGGGACGCCGTTGTAGGTGTTGGACATGGCGAAGCCGTAGGCGCCGGTGGCCGGGGTGACCACGACGTCGCCCACCCGCGGGTCGGCGAGCTCGGCGTCGCGGACGATGAGGTCGCCCGACTCGCAGTGCTTGCCCACCAGGTGGCAGTACGTCCCGCCGCCGAAGCGCGACGCGATCTGCGCCTCGTAGCGCGCCCCGTAGAGCATCGGGCGCAGGTTGTCGGACATGCCCCCGTCGACGGCGACGTAGAGGTCGACGTTGCGCTTCATGGACTGCACCGTGTACAGGGTGACGGTCGAGTTGGCCACGAGCGCGCGCCCCGGCTCGTCGAGGATCCGCACTCCGGGGCCCATGACGTCGCGCACCGCGTCGACCTTGGCGGCGACGTACTCCTCGATCGTGGGCGGGTGCTCGGAGTTGACATAGGCGACGCCCAGGCCGCCGCCGAGGTTGACCATGCCGTGGCTGGCCAGACCGGCCATCGCCTCCAGCGCCGTGCGGAAGCTCTCGACGTCGTAGATCTGCGAGCCGATGTGCAGGTGCAGGCCCTCGAGCTCGAGCCGGTCGGAGGCGTCGAGACGCTCGATCGCGGCGGGCGCCGACTGCAGGCCGAAGCCGAACTTCGTGTTCGGGCCGCCGGTGGAGATCGACGGGTGGGTGTCGGGGCTGATCCCGGGCGCCACGCGCAGCTGGACGCGCTGGGTCGCGCCGTCGGGCACGAGGCCGTCGAGATGATCGATGTCGGTGTGGTTGTCGACGACGACGTGGCCGACGCCCGCCGCCACGGCCTCGGCCAGCTCGGCCTCGGACTTCGCGTTGCCGTGCAGGTGGATCCTCGCGGGGTCGAAGCCGGCCTTCAGCGCGATGGCCAGCTCGCCGCCGGAGGCCACGTCGCACGCCAGCCCCTCCTCGCGCAGGATGCGCAGGACCGCGGTGCACGGAAAGGCCTTGGAGGCGAAGTGGACCTCGAAGTCGTCGCAACGGGCCGCGTAGGCGGCGACGAAGGCCCGGGCGCGCTCGCGGACGTCGTCCTCGACGACGATGTAGGCGGGCGTGCCGAACTCGCGCGCCAGGGCGACGGCGTCGCATCCGCCGAGCTCGAGATGCCCGGCCTCGGTGACGCGGCTGCCGAGCGGATAGACGTGACTGAGGTGCGGCGCGGCCATCCGCGGAAAGCTACCTCCGCGGGGCATCCGGCCCCGCGCCGGGAGAACGTCGTCGGCCTCCGGCCGCCGTACTCTCCCAGAGCATGCGCGCCGTCCACGTCGAGCCTCCCGCCGAGCTGGGCACCCGCGACGGGCTGGCCTATGGGCTCTTCCTCCCCGCACCGGAGAGCAGCGGGGGCGTGGTGATGCTCCACGGCGCCGGCTCGCAGAAGGAGAACCAGTTCGACGTGGCCCGCGCGCTGCGCGCCGCCGGCGTGGCGTCGGTCTGCTTCGACCAGCGCGGCCACGGCGAGAGCGACGGCGCGCTCGGCGCCGACGCGCTCGACGACGTGGCGACGATGGCGGCGCTCCTGCCGCCCGGTCCTATCGCGCTGCGCGGCTCGAGCATGGGCGGCTTCATGGCGCTGATGGCCAGCACGCGCATGGAGGTGGCGGGCGTCGTCGCGATCTGCCCGGCGACCGCAGAGCTGCTCGCGCGCGGGCTACGGGCGGGGCGCTTCTCGTTCCGCGCCGACCACGAGGCCATGCACGCGCTGCTGAGCACGGCCGACGAGTCGGCGGCCGCCGCCGCGCTGGGCGAGCGGCTGCTGCTCATGCACGCCGAGGGCGACGAGCAGGTCCCGATCAGCGTGTCACGCGAGCTGCATGCCGCCGCGCCCGGCAGCCGCCTGATCGCGGTGCCGGGCGGCCATCACCGCTCGATCCAGCACGACGCCGAGCTGACCGCGGTCGCCGTGCGCTTCCTCACGCGGGCATTGCGGCCGCGCCCAGCGACGGCCTGAGCGCGGGCGTGCGCACGTCCGAGGACGCCCCCGCCAGCTCGACGGCTGCGGCGCGGTCCAGCGGGCGCTTGCCCCACCGCGCGGCGCGGGCGAACTCGATGATCCGCCCGAAGTAGTCGCCCAGGGGCGCCGGCGCGATCCCCATCGGCTCCAACAGCGCACGCGAACGGGCGTCGTCGAAGCGCAGGCGCATCGCGAAGTACGGGAAGTAGACCTCGCTGCGCTCGAGCATCCTGCGCGTCGAGGGCGCCGCCCGCCGCAGGACGAGCGGATGCAGCAGCCGCCGGTAGGCGCGCGGCGAGACCAGGCGCGGCGCGGGGCGATCGAAGCGGCCCGTCGCCATCTTCATGATCTCCCCCACGCTCGACGTCTGTGCCCCCGCGGTCAGGTGGAAGGTCCCGCCCGCCGCCTCGGGATGGTGCGCGAGCGCGGCCACCGCATCGGCGACGTAGTCGATCGACACCACGTCGACCGGCGAGCGCCGGCGCGCGGGCAGCACCGGGTAGGCGCCGGCGTCGAAGGCCCGCAGGGGCCCGTAGAGGACGTTGAAGGACGCCGTCCAGCCCGTGGTGCTCTCGCCGACGACGATGCTCGGCCGCGCGATCGTCCACGGCAACGTGCTCGAGCGCACGAGCGCCTCCGCCTCGTGCTTGGAGCGCTCGTAGGTGTTGCGGAACGCGCCGGTCTCGCGGTCGTCCTCGTAGGCGGTGCCCCGGCGATCGCCGGCGACGTAGGCGGTCGACACGTAGGTCACCCGCTGCAGGCCCGGGACGGCGCCGGCGAAGTCGAGCACCCGCTGCGTGCCCTCGACGTTGATGGCGCGCGCCTCCTCGATCGGCAGGTCGAAGGCGACGGAGGCGGCGCTGTGGATGACGCTGCCCACGCCCGCGGCGAGCTCCTCGTGGCGCTCGCCGAGCCCCAGCCGGGGCGCGGTGAGGTCGCCGGCGATGGCGACGGCGCGGCCGCTGGAGGGCGCCTGCACGCGCGCCAGGACGGTGCGCAGGCGCGAGTCGGCCTCGGCGTCGTCGGCGGCGCGCACGAGGCAGTGGACCTCGTGGCCGGCCGCCAGCAGGCGTGCGAGCACGGCCATGCCGACGAAGCCGGTGGCTCCGGTGAGCAGGATCGGACGTTCGGTGACGGGCACGGGTTCGGTACTCCTCGTTCTCGTTCGGGCGTCCCAGGGTGGCGTGCGCAATGGCCGACGGCCATGGGCAGAGTGCACGGACTCACGGCGCGAGCGCTGGACCGCCGGTCGAGCGCGCGTCGCGGGCGCACATGCCTTCCCCACTATGGGCCATGCCCGACCGCGAGATGCTGAAACGCGGTTAACGGGCTACTAACCCAGCCTAACGGACGCGTCTCAGAGGTAGTTCAGCGGGTTGGTGACCGCGCCGTTGATGCGCACCTCGAAGTGCAGGTGATCGCCGAAGCACAGCCCCGTACAGCCGGAATAGCCGATGACCTGCCCCTGGCTGACGCTCGCGCCCAGCGAGGTGGCGAAGCGCGACTGGTGCGCGTAGCACGTCGACAGCGCGCCGGTGTGCTGGATGCAGGTGAAGTTGCCGTAGCCGCCCGAGGCGCCGACCGACTGCATGAGGGCCACCCTGCCGGCGGCGGCGGCCCGGATCGGCGTGCCCGCGGGGACGCCGATGTCGATGCCCGGGTGGCAGGCCTCCCAGGCCCGGCGCTCGCAGAAGGGCGAGGTGATCGGGCCGTTGACCGGCCAGATCAGGCTGCCGTTGCCATGCCGGATCGGCCCGGCGGGCAGCGCCCCCTGCGCCCGCTGCAGCGTGGCCTGGATCTTGGACTGCTCGGCCTTGAGCCCGGAGAGGTTGCCCTCCAGCTGCTTGCGCTCGGCGCGCACGGTACCCAGCGCGTGCGCCTTGTCCGCGCGCGTGCCGTCGAGCCCCACCTTGGTGTCGATGAGGCCCTGCTTGGCCCGGGCGATCTCGTCGCGGCGCTGCTGGACGATCGCGGTGACGCGCTGCTGGCGGACCTCGAGCTTGTCCAGCCGCTTGGCCGTCGCCGTGGCGTCGGCCTTGGCGTCGTGGACCACCTTGATGATGCGCTGGTCCTGCTCGGACACGCGCTGCATGAACTCGCCGCGCTCGAGCAGGTCGGCGAAGCCCTTGGAGGACATGATCACGGTGACGATGTCGGGCTTGTCGGCCTGGTAGAGCTCGACGAGCCGCTGGGCGAGCGCCACGCGGGCCTGGGCCAGGCGGGCGCGCAGGCGCACCAGCCGGCGGCGCTCGGAGCGCAGGTCGCGCTGGATCCCGAACAGCTCGGCGCGCTTGGCGTCGAGGTCGGCCTGCGCGTTGGCCTGGCGGCTCTGCAGGCTGCCGATGCGGCTCTGCAGGCGCCCGATGCGCTGTGAGTAGGCGCTGATCTGCGTCGTCAGGAGGCGCTCGGTGCCCTTGCGGCGGCCGATCTTGCCCTGCGTGGTCTCGATCTTGCGCTGGAGGTCGTGCAGGCGGCTGCTCGGCGAGGACGCGCCCTCGGAGAACACCGGCAGCGCCGCCCAGAGCGCAAGCGGGAGCACGGCACCCGCGAGCAGGAGGCGAAGACGCATGCGGCGGCGCATGTTACGAGGGCGTTCGGACAAGGGTCAACCTGAAGTACACAGTTATGTCCCGTGCCTGCGGAGTTAGCTGACGGGCTCGCGCGCAAGCGCTACCGGGCGGCTCTCGGCCCGGATTCGCCCCGTGGGTCTCTTGGGTCCCCCGCTCCCCCGCGCGATGCAGGGGATTCGGCGCGGCGAGCCTACCATCCGGCCAGGACTCCGACGCACTGTAGGTGCCGACGCGCTCGCTGTGGCAAGATCTAGTGCATGGCTCGCCCCTCCTCCTTCGGCCGCGACACCGGCTTGCAGATCCGGATGCTCGTCACGATCTTCCTGCTCGGCGCGGTCTACGCGGTGCTCATCGGCGTGCTCTTCGCCGCGGGCGCCAGTGGGATCACGATCCTGCTCGTCGCGGGCGGCCTGCTGAGCCTGCAGTTCTTCACCTCCGACAAGCTCGCGCTGCGCTCGATGGGCGCCCACGAGGTCTCGCCGCAGGACGCGCCCGAGCTGCACGCCACCATCGAGCGCCTCTGCATCCAGGCCGACCTGCCCAAGCCGCGCATCTACATCGTCAACTCGACGATGCCCAACGCCTTCGCCCTGGGCCGCTCGAAGAAGGCCGCGGCCGTGTGTGCGACGACGGGCATCCTCGAGCTGCTCTCGCCGGCCGAGCTCGAGGGCGTGATGGCGCACGAGCTCACCCACATCGCCAACCGCGACGTGATGGTCATGACGCTCGCCGCCTTCTTCGCCTCGCTGGCGTCGATGATCGTGCAGTTCGGCTTCTTCTTCGGCGGCAGCGACGACGACGACAACGGGCCCGGGATCTTCGCGATCATCCTCGTGTCGCTGGCCGTCTACGTGGTCTCGTTCTTCCTCATGCAGGCGCTGTCGCGCTACCGCGAGTTCGCCGCCGACCGCGGGGCGGCGGTCATCACCGGCCGGCCGAGCGCGCTGTCGTCGGCGCTGCTGAAGATCAGCGGGACCATGCAGCGCATCCCGCAGACCGACCTGCGCGCCCACGCCGAGATGAACGCGTTCTACATCGTCCCCGCCGGCGTGAAGAACTCGGTCTACAACCTGTTCTCGACGCACCCGCCGATGGAGAAGCGCATCGAGGCGCTCTCGCGCCTGGAGGCTCAGCTGCAGGGCGCGGCGTAAGCTGCGGCGCATGGGGTTCCTCGACGCGCTGCTGGGCAAGCGCAAGATCAAGGGGCCGGCGACCGACCGGCTCTTCGCGATCTCGACGGCCTACGTCGGCCTCGACGCGCAGCAGGGCATCACGACGCGCGGCGTCGCCGGCATCGTCTTCCAGCCACTGGCGACGGGCGACTTCCGCCAGATCGTCGAGGACATGCAGGAGGTCCTGTCCGGGACGGGCTCGGAGATGGGCTCGTCGGTGGAGACCAAGGACGACGAGTTCGGCTATCGCTGGATGATCGTCAAGGACCCCGACATCGAGGACCTCGCGGTCGGCGTCAACGCCGTCAACGACGCACTGGCCGTGGGCGGCTACAACGACCGCGTCCTGGCCGCCGTCTTCGCCTTCGAGGACTCAGACCACAAGCCGCTCTACCTGATCTACAACTACAAGCGCGGCAGCTGGTACCCCTTCGTGCCCGCCGCGGGCGACAAGCAGCGCAACACCGAGCGCGAGCTGCAGATCAAGGCGGCCACGGGCGCCGAGCTGCCCTTCGAGCCCGAGCTCGAGCGCTGGTTCCCCCTCTGGGGGATCCCCATCTGAGCCTGCGGGCTCTCGCCCTGGCCGACGAGCGGCCCTACGTCCCGCTCGAGCGCCTGCTCGAGCGCAACGTCGACCTGATCCTGTGCCTCGGCGACCTCACGCGCGTGGACCTCGAGCCGCTGGGCAGCGTGCAGGTGCCCAAGCTCGGCGTCCACGGCAACCACGACGACGGCGGCGAGTTCACCGGGCTGGGCATCGAGAGCGTCCACCTGCGGCGCGTGGAGGTCGCCGGGCTGTGGTTCGGCGGCTTCTCCGGCAGCCACGAGTACGGGCGCGAGCCGCGGTACACGTGGAGTCAGAAGGAGGCGAGCAAGCTCCTGCGCAAGCTCGGCCCCGTCGACGTGCTGCTGGCCCACAGCCCGCCGCTGGGCGTCAA
Organism: uncultured Actinomycetes bacterium; assembly: GCA_963742125.1. Classification (GTDB taxonomy): domain Bacteria; phylum Actinomycetota; class Thermoleophilia; order Solirubrobacterales; family Solirubrobacteraceae; genus JAOPZW01. Next base: position 55,541 of record CAVUKO010000004.1, read on the forward strand.
CGACGACCCCGACGACCCGGCACACGTCGGGTTGGCGGGCCTGAGCGAGTACGTCGAGCGCGAGCACCCGGCGATGCTGCTGCACGGCCACACCTACCCCCCGCTCCCGGTCGAGCGCTGCGGCGCCACCGAGATCCGCCACGTCCGCGGGCACCGCTTCGTGACCTTGCCGGCACCGCGTCAGTAGCCGCGGGGGGTCGACGCGCCTGCGTCCGCGTCGCGTTGGCGGCGATTCGCGGCGCAAACTGCATCATCGAGGGGAGGGAGTAGCGGTGGTCGGGCGCCACCGCTCGCGATCGTCGCTGGGCCCGAACTGCGTCGGATTACTACCGGATACCGGTAGCTAATCCCACGCAGTTCGGGCACCAGCGCCGTCGCGGAGCCGCGGGCGCCCGACCACCGCTCACTCCCTTCCCTCGATGCGGCAGTAAGCGCCGCGCAGCCCGCCACGCATCGCGGACGACCGCGCTCAGAGCGCCGCCAGCGCCTGATAGAGCTCGTGCGCGGCGGCCGCGCCCTGGTCCAGGGCAAGGAGCCGGAACGACTCGTCGGGCGCGTGGTAGGCGTCGTCCTCCAGGCCGAAGCCGCTGACCACGGCCGGGATGCCGCGCTCGGCGAACTCGGCGACCACCGGGATCGAGCCGCCGGTGCGCACGAACGCGGCCGGCGCCCCGACGGCGCGTTCCAGCGCCTGGGCCGAGAGCGCCACCGCGGGGGTGTCGGGCGGGAAGAGCGAGGGCTCGGCCAGCTCGGCGGAGAGCTCCATCTCGGCCCCGGGCGGCAGCGCGGCGCGCAGCAGGCGCTCGAGCGTCGCGTAGGCCTCCTGCGCGTGCTGGCCGGGGGCCAGGCGCTGCGAGATGCTCGCGTGTGCCACGGCCGGCACGACGGTGCGGTGCTCGCCGCCCTGGATGGCGTTGATCTCGAGCGACGGCTCGGCGCCGTTGCGCTCGTAGTAGTCCGCCCCGGCGCCGGGGTAGGCGGGTCGCGCGCCGACGGCCGCGAGCACCTCGTCGCCGGGCGGGAGCTTGGCCCAGGAGTCGCGCTCGGCCTGCGCCGGCGCCGCGACGCCGGCGCGCAGCTCGTCGCGCAGACGCCCGTCCGGGCCGGGCACCACGGCGGACAGCATCGTGTGCAGCGCGTGCAGGGCGTTGAGCGCGCTGCCGCCGTAGACGCCGGAGTGCATGTCGCGCTCGGCGGTGCGCACCTGCAGGTGCAGCATGACCAGCCCGCGCAGCCCGATGGTGATCGCGGGGGTGTCCTCGTCGACCATCCCCGAGTCGAAGACGATGGCGCAGTCCGCACCGCGCTCGTCGGCCCGGACCCAGTGCGCGACAGCCTCTCCGCCGGTCTCCTCCTCGCCCTCCACGAGCACGCGCACGTTGACCGGGAGGGCGCCCGCCGAAGCCTGCGCGCACGCGACGTGCAGCAGCGGCAGGAAGTTGCCCTTGTCGTCGGACGCGCCGCGCGCGTAGACGCGCCCCTCACGCACGTCGGGCTCGAACGGCGGCGTCGTCCATGCCGCCGGGTCGCCGACGGACTGCACGTCGTAGTGGCCGTAGATGAGCACCGTCGGCGCGCCCTCGCGCGCGGCGCGCAGCTCGCCCACCGCAAGCGGGTTGCCGTCGGTCGCCACCACGCGCGCCTCGCCGCCCGCGGCGCCGACGCGCTGGACCACCCACGCAGCGGCGCGCTCGAGGTCGGCGGGCTCGCCGCCACCCGTCGAGATAGAGGGGATACGCAGCCAGTCCAGAAGGTCGTCGAGCAGGCGCTGGTCCATGCGTGGGACCCTAGTCAATGCAGCATGGATTCCCGTACGGCTGGAAATACTTTCGCGCAGCCATGAGCACCGAGGGCCACGACGTGGCACGCCCCAACGGCGCGCTCTTCGGATGCAACGTGCATCACCTCGGTGTGACCTCGGTCATCGAGCTGCGCGGCGAGCTCGATCTGGCGGCGCGCGCGACGCTCGACGACGCGCTGGAGAGCGCGCTGAGTCCCGGCCTCGTCATGACCGTGGTCGCCGACCTCGACGCCGTGACGTCCGCGGACGCCTCGACCGTCTCCTGGCTCCTGCACGCCGACGCGGTGGTCCGCCTCGGCGGCGGGCGGTTCGTCACCCTGCTCGGCAACGGGCGGGCGGGCGACGTGCTGCGGCTGACCGGGGTCGAGCGCCGGCTCGACGTGGTCGGCGGCGGTCGCCCGCGCTGATCGGCGAGGTTGGCGCGGGCCAATCGGGTAGTGCGCGGCCATGAGCGCTCCCAACGTCTCCGTCGTCTTGCTCCAGCGCCTGCGCGACTGGGGCGTGCGGCGGGTCTACGGCTACCCCGGCGACGGCAGCAACGGGCTCAACCTCGCGTTCCACGAGCTGGGCGAGGAGGTCGAGTTCGTCCAGCTGCGCCACGAGGAGCTCGCCGCCTTCGCCGCCTGCGCCCACGCCAAGCTCACGGGCGAGGTCGGCGTGTGCATGGCGACCTCGGGCCCGGGCGCTATCCATCTGCTCAACGGTCTCTACGACGCCAAGCTCGACCACGCGCCCGTGCTCGCCATCGTCGGCCAGCAGAAGCGGATGTCGCTGGGCGGCGACTTCCAGCAGGAGGTCGACCTCCATGCGCTCTTCAAGGACGTCGCCGGCGAGTACGTGGCCGACATCACCGACCCGCGCCAGACGGCGCACGTCGTCGACCGCGCGATGCGTATCGCGCAGGCCCGGCGCACGGTAACGGCGATCATCGTCCCCGCCGACGTCCAGGAGATGGCTCACGAGGAGCCACCGCGTGCGCACGGCGCCCTCTACGCCGGCCAGCCGGGCTACCGCGACCCGGTCGTCCGGCCCGGCGACGACGAGCTGTGGCGAGCCGCCGGCGTGCTGAACGCGGGCACGAAGGTCGCCATCCTCGTGGGCCAGGGCGCCCGACACGCCGCCGACGAGGTCATCGAGGTCGCCGAGCTGCTGGGCGCCGGCGTGGCCAAGGCGCTCAACGGGCGTGCCGTCCTGCCCGACGATCTGCCCTTCGTCACGGGCTCGATCGGCCTGCTCGGGACCAAGCCCTCGGCCGACATGATGGACGACTGCGACACGCTGCTCATGGTCGGCACGTCGTTTCCCTATTCGGAGTGGCTGCCCGAGCCCGGCCAGGCGCGCGCTGTGCAGATCGACATCGACGCGGGCCGGCTCGGCATCCGCTACCCGGTGGAGGTGGCGATGGCCGGTGACGCGGCCGCCACGCTGCGCGCCCTCGTGCCGCTGCTCGAGCGCAAACAGGACCGCGCGTGGCGCCGCGACATCGAGGAGAATGTCGAGCGCTGGTGGCGGCTGCTCGAGGAGCGCGCCCAGGTCGAGGCCGACCCGATCAACCCGCAGCTCGTCTTCCACGAGCTCTCGGCGCGCCTGCCCGACGATGCGATCGTCCTCGCGGACTCGGGCTCGGCCACCAACTGGTTCGCCCGCCACCTGCGCCTGCGGCACGGGATGGACACCGCGCTGAGCGGGACGCTGGCCACGATGTGCCCGGCGGTGCCCTACGCGCTGGCGGCCAAGCTGGCCTTCCCGCGGCGCCCGGTCATCGCGTGCCTCGGCGACGGCGCGATGCAGATGCTGGGCATCAACGCCCTCATCGACCTCGCTCGCTACCAGGAGCGGTGGTCGCCGCCGCTGGTCGTCCTCGTGCTCAACAACGCAGACCTCAACCAGGTCACCTGGGAGCAGCGGGTGCTGGCCGGCGACGCCAAGCTGCCCGCCAGCCAGGACCTGCCGCCCTTCGACTTCGCGGCCTACGCGCGCCAGCTCGGCCTGGAGGGCATCCGGGTCGAGTCCCCGGGCGAGGTCGGGCCTGCCTGGGACCGCGCGCTCGCGGCCGCGCGCCCGGTGGTGATCGACGTGGTCACCGACCCCGAGGTACCGCCACTGCCTCCGCACATCCGGCCCGAGCACGCGAAGGGCTTCGCCCGCGCGATCCTGCACGGCGACCCGGACAGCGCGCGCATCGTGCGCCAGTCGCTGCGCGAGAAGCTCAAGGACCTGGTGACGCGATGACCGCCGTGGAGCGTGAGGAGCGCACCGACGCCGGTGAGATCGCCCACGGCGCCCTGCGCGGAGCGATCGCGGCGATGGCCATGACCGGCATGCGCACCTTCACCATCGAGACGGGGATCGTCGACGAGCCGCCGCCCGAGGCGCTCTTCCGGCAGAAGGCTCGCGGGCTCATCCGCCAGGTCCCGCGCCCGCGCCGGCGTGCCGTCGTCGAGCTGGCCCATTGGGGCTACGGCGCCGGCGGCGGGGCGGCCTTCGCGGCGCTGCCGGCGGGACTGCGGCGCCGCGCCTGGGCTGGCCCCGCGTACGGCCTCGTCGTCTGGCTGGGCTTCGAGCTGGCCATCGCCCCGGCGCTGCGGCTCTCGCAGGCCAAGCGGCCGCGTGCGCAGGAGCGCGCGGCCCTCGCGCTCGACCACCTCCTCTACGGCCTCGTCCTCTCGGAGATCCGCGCGCGCCCGCAGGAGCCCGCGCGCGCCGCCGCGGCGGTCACGCCGGACTGAGCATCAGGACGTCGTCGGGGCGCTCGGACCACTCGTCGCGGCGCTCGTGGGCCAGGCTGCCGATCAGCGGCAGCGCATCGAGGAAGGCCTGCTCGGACTCCCAGCGCGAGAGCCCGATGAGGCGGTTGGTCTGCTTGTCGCGGTAGCCATCGAAGTCGATGAGCCCGGGCGGGTGGCCGACCGCCTCGACCACCCGGCCCATGAAGGCCACGAAGTCCTCGACGTGCTCGGGCGCCGCGTGGTGGATGGCGATGGCGACGAACATCAGCGCTCGCCGAAGATTACGTTCGTCATGACTAACCGTTAGCCTAAACTAACGGTAAGCCACTGTCAACCGTTCAGCGCGCGCCACATGCGGGCGAGCAGCGAGGGCCGCCGGCCGGCGGCGTTGCCGCGCCGGCGCCAGGCGTCGAGCGACATGCCCTCGGGGATGTCGCTCTCGACGTACATGAAGGTGGTGGACGCCAGTAGCGGTTGACGAGAGGGCATGGCACGCAATCTCCCAGCGCGGCGAGGCACCGGGGATGCGGCGACCATGCGTCAGGCGGGGGCGGAATGCGACCTGCGCGGGTGCGGGCGCCCACCGGATGTGGGAGGCTCGCCGTACCCGCCCCCTTCGGTCATGCCCGCCCGCACAGAGCGATCCGACTTCGCCGTGCTCCTGCGCACGGAGCATGCGGTGGCACGCGTCCTCGCCTCGACGTCCGACGAGGACAACGCCCACCCCCGCCTCCTGGCGGCGATCGGCGCAGCGCTGGGCTGGGACTTCGGTGCCCTCTGGGTCGCTGCCGACGCCGACGCCACGTCCCTGTGCTGCCGGCACACGTGGGAGGGCGCCTTCACGCCCGTCGCGGACTTCGCCGAGGCGAGCCGATCGGTGATGCTCGCGCCCGGCCACGGGATGCCGGGCGAGGTGTGGCGCACGGGCAGGCCCGCGTGGATCGCCGACGCGGCCGAGCATCCGCGCCCGCTGCCGCGCGCCCAGGCCGCCGCCAAGGCGGGCCTGCACTCCGCCTTCGCCTTCCCGATCCGCTGCGCCGGCAACGTGCTCGGCGTCATGGAGTTCTTCGCCGCCGCGCGCAAGGCGCCCGACGACGAGCTGCTGGCCACGATGAGCAGCCTGGGGTCGCAGATCGGCCAGTTCGTCGAGCGCTGCCGCGCCGAGCGAGGCGTCCGCGAGAGCGATGCGCGCAAGACGGCGATCCTCAACGCCGCCTTCGATTGCATCATCACGATGGACGGCACCGGGCACATCGTCGAGGTCAACGCGGCCACCGAGACGACCTTCGGCTACACGGCGCAGGAGCTGGTCGGCCGCGAGCTGGCCGAGGTCATGATCCCTCCCGGAAAGCTGCGCGAGGACCACCGTCGCGGCCTGCAGCGCTACATGGAGACCGGCGCGGGGCGGATCGTCGGGCACCCCGTCGAGCTCACGGCGATGCGCGCGGACGGCAGCGTCTTCCCCGTCGAGCTCGCCGTCACCCGCCCCGACCTGCCCGGCGCGCCGCTCTTCTGCGGCTACCTGCGCGACGTCACCGAGCGCCGCCGGGCCGAGCTCGCGCTGCAGGGGATGGCCGAGGAGCAGGCCGCGCTGCGCCGGGTGGCCACCGCGGTGGCCGCCGAGGTCGAGCCCGCGCGCCTGTTCGGCCTGATCGCGGAGGAGGTCGGGCGAGCGCTCGGCGCGCGCGCCGGCAACATCCTGCGCTTCAACGGCGACGGCACGGCCGAGACCATGGGCGTATGGACCGACGGCGCCGGCACGATCCCGGTCGGCACGACGGTGGTGCTCGACGGGGAGACCATCGCCCCGCAGATCTGGCGCACCGGGCGCCCGGCGCGCTTCGACAGCCTCGACGCCCTGAGCGGCACCCTGGTCGGACACCCTGCGCTCGCTCGGGATCAAGGCGGGCGTGGGAGCGCCCGTGATCTTCGCCGGCAACGTCTGGGGAGCGGTCGATCATCTCCAGCCACGACCAGCCGTTCCCTCCCGAGGCGGAGTTCCGGGTCGCCGACTTCGCCGACCTCGCCGCCCAGGCGATCGCCAACGCCCACGCCCGCGAGGAGCTCGCCGCCTCGCGCGTGCGCATCGTCGAGGCCAGCGACGCCGAGCGCCGCCGGCTGGAGCGCAACCTGCACGACGGCGCACAGCAGCGGCTGGTGGCGACGTCGCTCACCGTGCGCCTCGCGGCCCGGCGCGTGACCGACGACCCGGCGCTGCGAGCGATGCTCGACGGCGCCGGCGACGAGCTGGGCCGCGCCCTCGAGGAGCTGCGCGAGCTGGCGCGCGGCCTGCATCCCGCCGTCCTCAGCGACCACGGCCTGCGCGCGGCGATCGAGGCCATCGCCGACCTCGCGCCGCTGCCGGTCGCGATCGACGTCCCGCTCGAGCGAGCGCCTGCCCGAGACCGTCGAGGCCGCGGCCTACTTCGTCGTGTGCGAGGCGCTGACCAACGTCGCGAAGTACGCGCAGGCCTCGCAGGCACGGGTGCGCGTCGGGCGCATCGACGGCATCGCGCAGGTCGAGGTCGTCGACGACGGCATCGGCGGCGCCGACGACCGCGAGGGCTCGGGGTTGCGAGGCCTCGCCGACCGCGTCGAGGCGCTCGGCGGCCGGCTGGTCGTGAGCAGCCCCGCGGGCGAGGGCACGACGGTGCGCGCGCAGCTGCCCGTGGCCTGAGCCCTCAGCCCCGCGCTGCGATCAGGCGTGCTCCGGGATCAGCCCGTCGCCCGTGAACTCCTCGCCCGCCTCGACGAAGCTCAGGTCGGAGGGCGGGAGGATGACGTCGGAGGAGTCGAGGTCCTCGTCCTCGAGCTCGGAGCCCTCGCTGCGCACGACCTGCAGCAGCTCCTCGAAGGCGGCGTGGAAGGCGTCCTCGTCGCCGGCCTCGACGGCGCGCACGGCGGCGTCGTCGAGCTCGTTGAGGCGCCCGTGCAGGCCGTCGTCGAGGCGGAACTGCCCCTCGTTGGAGATCCGGACGATCACGAGCCCTGGCCCTCCTCGAGCTGCTTGGAGTCGGCGGGGCCGGCGCCGCTGCCCAGCTCGGCCTTCATCTTGGCCAGCTCGTCGTCGACCTGGCTGGAGCTCGAGAGCTCATGGAGCTGGCGGTCGATGTCGTCCTGGCCCGGGCCGAGCGCCGTGATGTCGTCGAAGGTCCCGGCTGCCTCGAGCTCGGAGACGGCGTCGGCACGCGCGCGCATCTGCTCGGTCTTGTCGACCGCGCGCTGCATGGCCAGGCCGACGTCGGCCATCTGCTCGCCGACCCCGGTGGCCGCCTCGGAGATGCGCACCTGCGCCTCGGCCGCGGAGTACTGGGCCTTGATGACCTCCTTCTTGGTACGGAAGGTCTCGATCTTCGTGCGCAGCTTCTGCTCGGACTCGGTGAGCTTGGACTGCTGCTGCTCGAGCTCGGCGACCTGCTGGTCGAGCGACTGCAGCTCGGTCTGGGCCACGTTCTTGCGCTCCAGCGCGACGCGCGCCAGGTCCTCGTTGCCGGCCGACAGCGCCTGACGGGCCTGCGTGTCGAGCTTGACGACGGACTGCTCGAGCTTCTGGGACTGCATCTGCAGGCGCTTCTTCGCGGTGACGACGTCCGCGATGCCCTTCTTGACGTTCTGCAGCGATTCCAGCTGCTTCTGATAGCTGTAGTCGAGCGTCTCGCCCGGGTCTTCCGCCCGGTCGAGCAACCTCGAGATCTTGGCCTTGATGACGGTGGACATGCGTCCGCCCATACCGGGCATGCGGACTCCTCGATCGCTGGACGAGTGCAGGTTTCGTCTAGCGTAGTGCCTCGTGGAAGCGCGCACCGTCGCCGATTCGCGCAGCGTCCTCGTGCACTGGATGGGCCCGACCGACGCCAACTCGGCCGGGTTCGTGCACGGGGGCGTCGTCATGAAGCTCGTCGACGAGGTCGCGGGCCTCACCGCCGTGCGCCACGCGCGCCGGCGCGTGGTCACCGCCGGCGCCGACCGCATGACCTTCATGCAGCCCATCCACATCGGCGAGGTGGTGACGCTGAGCGCGTCGGTCAACGCCGCTTGGAACACGTCGATGGAGGTCGGTATCCGCGTCGAAGCCGAGAACCCGCGCACCGGCGTGGTGCGCCACACCAACACCGCCTACCTGACGATGGTCGCCGTCGACGACGATGGCCACCCGATGCCCGTGCCCACCCTGCAGGCGGCGACGCCCGACGAGGTGCGCCGCGAGAGCGAGGCGCAGCTGCGCCGCTCCAATCGCCTCACCGAGCGCGAGCAGATCGTCGCGCAGCGCAGCGTGGAGGCTTGATGGAGCCGCGCGAGGAGTTCCTGCTGCTGTCGTTCGAGGTCGCCCTGCAGGGCGTCGAGTCGGGCGACGGCGGGCCGTTCGGCGCCGTGATCGTGCGCGGCGACGACGTGCTGGCCAGCGCCCACAACCAGGTGGTGGCCACCAACGACCCGACCGCCCACGCCGAGATCGGCGCCATCCGCGCGGCGTGCGCGAGCCTCGGCTCCTTCCAGCTCGACGGGTGCGACCTGTACTCCAGCTGCGAGCCATGCCCGATGTGCCTGGGCGCGATCTACTGGGCGCGGCCGCGCGCGGTCTTCTTCTCGGCCACGCGCCAGGACGCGGCCGATGCCGGCTTCGACGACGCGTTCGTCTACGAGGAGCTCGCGCTGCCGCCGGGAGCGCGCACGCTGCCCATGCGCCGCGTCGTGCACCCCGAGGCGGGCGCGCCGTTCGTCGCGTGGGCGGCGAAGCCCGACCGCATCGAGTACTAGCAGCGCTTCAGCAGCCCGGGGTCAACTGCAGATCGCAGAGCTCGCGCGCAAGGTGGCGCGCCTGCAACAGGGCCTTCCACGGCGGCTTCGGATCACCGAGAGCGATGTCGCTGACCTGGTCCTTGGAGATCCCGACGAGCCTCGAGTGGTCCTCGATGATCTGGCAACCGGCGCCACTGCCCCGGGCTTTCTGGCAGGCGCCTTCGTCGACGAGGTCCACGCGAGCGATGTACACCCGTCCGGCCCCCTCGGCGACGAAGAGCCCGGGAATGGCCTTCTTGTTCTCCCGGATGATCGCCGCGCCACGCACTGCGTTGGCGTGGCCCTCGCGCCAATAGGCGGTGAAGCTGAGGAAGACCCCGACGAGCAGGAACGTCGTCGTGGCCAGGTAGAGAAAGCGCCGCGTGAGGCTCCCGACGGTGGCGGCCAGCAGCGCGGCGACCAGGACGAGACCCAGCGCGTACCGGCGATGCGTGTTGTCGAGCTCGGACCGGAACGGGAGCGTCGACAGGATGAGCGCGAGCGCGACGAAGAAGAACATGCCGATCGTCGCGAAAGGCGTCACGTGGCCGGTGAGAAGGGCGGCCTCCTCGTCGTTGACGCGATTGCGGGCCCTGAGCAGCACCGTCCTCGCCGTGCGCTGCCCCTTTTTCAGCGCGACGAGTAGCCCGTGTCCCTCGAGAGGAGCTTCCTCATCGCTGGCGTGACTGACGTGCTTGCGGCGCCTGATGAGCGCGTAGAGGAAGCCAAGCGCGACCACGATGCCAAGGGCCCAGAGGACCTCCGGGACAAGCGTCTGCGCGCCGATGACCACCAGGTCCTGGCTCGGGAAGATTCCGAGCGCGGGCGCGGCGGGGAAGCCGGCCGCCCGCAGCCGTGCGTACACCGTCACCCCACCGATGAACGTGACGAAGCCGATGACGCCGACGCCCGTCACGATCGCGCCCAGGAGCGGCGCCAGGCGGTCCCACCCCGTTGTCGGATCGGCCGTGGTGGGGGCGGCGGCGCCCATCGGCTCCGGGAGGGCACTGACGGCGACCGGTTGACCGTACGCGCACTCCAGCGCTTCGGCCACCCCCGCCCCCACCGCCGGGGCGAGCCCGGCGACCACCGCGACGGCGGTTCCCTTGACCCGAATGCCGAAGACGATCTGCGCCGCCACGCCGCCGCCCGGTCGGACCTCTTCGAGCTTGACCGACGTGACGCCTGCGCTCTCGGCTTCGTCGCTCGCTCGCTTCACGAAGGACTCACGTTTGGTGAGGAGGCCGTAGACCACCTCCTCGTCGGAGAGGCGCACTCCAGCGGCGCGGGCGGCCTCGGGCTGCTCCGCCGCCTCCCGCCCCGCCTTCGCAACGGGCGGCGGTAGCCAGACGGCACTGATGCGAAACGTCTTGCTGACCGTGCGCGGGCGACCCTCCGCGGGCCCTCGCAAGATCGCGGCCAGTGCCCTCGCCGCCCGGCGTGGCCGACCGCCCGCGGGCGCCGTGGTCGGCTCGGCGTCCGGAGATGGCTCGGCAGCCTTTGGCACGTCGGCCACGCTCGCGTTTGTAGTGCGACGACGACGCGCAAGTCAAGGCGATAGGTGGCGACCGGCGCGACCTGCAGCAGCCCGGCGGCGCCGAGGCGCGGTGCGGTGGCCAAAACCTGCGAGGAGCGGAAGTCGCCGAGGTACGCCAGCGCCTCGCCGTCGTGCGCGGCCCGCCGCGCGCTGGCGAGCGCCTGCCCGTCGCGATCCTCCGCGGTCCGCGCCGGATCTATACCGGCGCCGCGCGCGCGCCGATCGCGTAGCCGACGACGTTGAGCACGACGTGGACGGCGGCGATCGCGACGAAGGCGATCGCGGCCAGCCACACGGGCATGACCCACACCGGGAGCAGGCAGACCCAGATGCCGAGCACGAGGTCGCCCTGGTCGAGCAGCGCGAGCGCGACGCCGCCCGCCGAGCGCCGGCGCGACCCCGGGGCGATGTCGAGGCGGCGCTTGAGGAACGAGTTGGGCAGCTCGCCGCCCACGGTGCCCAGGCCGATCAGGAAGCCGACCACCACCGGCGACGACGCGCGCACCTCGGCGGGCAGCTGCTCGCGCCACCACCCCCAGCGCCACAGCACGACGGTGGCGAGCACCACGCCCGCGGTCATGCACAGCGCGCCGCGCCACGTCTTGTTGTCGCCGAAGATGCGCCGGCCGTGGAAGCTGCGTCCGCCGTCGAGCGGACGCCGCAGGCCGGGCAGGAGGTCCCAGCGCAGCACGGGCGCGTGCAGCAGCGGCGCCCCGAGCACAGTCAGGAAGAGCCACAGCGCGCTCAGAGGCGCACGACGCTACAGCCCGACCGGGTGACGGGCCTTGTAGCCGCGCGTGGAGCGCAGGTTCGGGCGCCACCGCGGGCCCGAGCCGCCGGCGGGATCGCCGGCTGCGCTCGTATCCAGCCGCAGCCCCGCGATGACCGCGAAGGCGTGGCCGGGGTTGGTGTAGACCGTGATCCACTGCCCTGGGCCGCGGGCGCCGTAGCGCATGAACGACGACGAGTCGCGCGGCTTGGCCAGCAGGCCGGCGCCATGCATCGCGAACGACACGGTGCCCGAGCAGTCGTAGGCGTGGTCGGTGAAGCCGAGCTTGTGGCCACCGCCCAGGCGATACGGCATCCCCACGATCGTGTTGGCGGCCCAGATGGCCTGCTTGACCTGGTCGGGGGCCTGATCGGGCGCGTAGGCGACGCCGTTGACGATCTGGGCCACCAGGCCGGGCACGGTCGGCTGGAAGACGACGCCGTAGGCGGCTCCGCCGGTGGCGGCGGGCGCCGCCGGCGCGGGGGCCGGAACCGCAGCGGTGGGCGAGGCCGGGGCGGGCGTCTGCGCCGCTGCGGGAGCAGCCACTACGGCCAGGAAGGCCAGCAGCAACATGCTCGTCGACAGGGCCTTGCCCCGCACGCGTGAACCTCTTTCGTCGGCCTGCGGGGTTAGCTGACGGGCTAGCGCTGAAAGAGCCTGCGCCTCCCACGGCCCTCACCGTGAGACTCGCCCCAACTTTTGGGTCCCCCGTTCCCCGGCTCCACACCAGGGATTCGGCGTTGATGGCGGGCAACCTACCCGACCCGCGAGAAGTTATGCAAACTCCCCTGCCCGCGCTGGTGACGGCGGGGTGACCCGCGCAGCCGTCGCCCGCCTCTCGTACCGTTGGGCGCCTGATGCGCCGCCCCGTCGTCGTTCTCGCCTGCCTGCTCGCCGCGCTCGCCGCGACGGCGTGCGGGCGCAACAGCACCCCGAGCACGACCACCGCCAGCGACGAGCGGCCCGGCCTCGGCGTCAAGAGCTCGGAGCCCGAGGCCGCCCACGACCTCGGCTTTCCGGCCTTCGCGACCAAGAACACGACGCGCATCGGCGGCGCCGATCCGACCGCCAATGCGGCCGGCGTGGCGCGGGCCGTATTCCCGGCCACCACGCCCGAGAACCGCCCCAACGCCGTCGCGCTGATCGACGCGCGCGACTGGCACGCCGGCATCGCGGGCGCCGTCCTCGCCTCGACGCCGGTGCGCGCCGCCGTGCTGCTCTCGGACGGACCCGACCTGCCGCCGGCCTCGCGCGATGCGCTCGCCGCCCTGCAGCCACTCGGCGCCAAGGCCGCCGGCGGCGCCCAGGTCGTGCGCGTGGGCGACGTCGCCCGCCCGCCGGGCCTGCGCACGACCGACATCGCCGGGCGCGACCCGTTCGCGCTGGCCCGCGCGCTGGACGCCTTCCAGACCGCCGCGCGCGGCAAGAGCAGCGATCGCGTCCTCGTCGTCTCCGCCGACGACCCCGACTTCGCCATGCCGGCCGCCGCCTGGGCGGCCAAGGCCGGCGACCCCGTGCTGTTCGTCAATCGCGACAGCGTGCCCCAGGAGACGAAGGCCGCCCTGCTGGCCCACGACCAGCCGCGCATCTACGTCCTCGGTCCGCCGTCGACGGTCAGCGCGAGCGTCGTGAGCAGCCTCAAGGCACTCGGGACGGTCAAGCGCCTGGGCGCCGACAACCCCATCGACAACGCGATCGCCTTCGCCCGCTACAGCGACCCGACCTTCGGCTGGGGCGTGGTCGACCCCGGCCACGGCCTGATCTTCGCGCGCTCCAATCGTCCGCTCGACGCCGCCGCCGCCGCGCCGCTCTCGGTGAGCGGCTCCTACGGCCCCCTGCTCCTGCTCGCCACCCCCACGGGGCTCGACGGCGCGGTGGGCCAGTACCTGCTCGACATCCAGCCCGGGTACACCCGCGATCCCGTCCGCGGCGTCTACAATCACGGCTGGATCGTGGGAGACGACCGCGCCATCTCCGTGGCGACGCAGGCTCGCATCGACTCCCTCCTGGAGATCAAGAAGGCCCAGCAGAGCCAGGCCCCGTCCAGCAGCCCGTGAGCGAAGCCGAGACCCCCATCCGCAAGGCGCCCGACCATCAGGTCACGGTTGACGACGTCCGCCAGCTCATGGGCGCGTCGACCCCGCACTTCGCGCTGCAGATCCGCAACCGCATCGCCCGGCTGATCGCTGCGCTGCCCGCGGACCATCCCGCCCGGATCGAGGGCGAGCGCGAGATCGCGCGCCTGCAGAAGCTGGGCTTCGCGGGCGAGTTCCGCGGCCTCGCCCACGAGGACGGCATCGGGCCGCTGCCCTCTCTGGACGACCACGCGGCCTAGCGCCGCGACGGTCGCCAAACCCGCCCGGCGACCGGATCGCGGCTCGTAGTGCCATCATGCGCGCCCGTGTTGCCCGGCCGCGAGGACATCGACCGCGCCGCAGAGGCCCTTGCCTCGCGCGTGCCACCGCCGTTGCACCCGCTGGCGCGGGCGGCGTACAACCTGCGCTGGTCGTGGACGCCTGGCGGCGCCGCGACGTTCCGCGCCGTCGATCCTCAGCGCTGGGAGCTGTGCGGCGAGAACCCGATCCGGCTGCTGACCGAGGCCCCGGTCGCTGCGCTGGAGCGCGCCGCGGCCGACGACGGGCTCGTGCAGCGGGCCGGCGCGCTGGAGGAGAGCATCCGCGCCGACGCGGCGCGCCCCGCGACGCCGGCGGGCCCGGCCACGCCCGAGCGCCCGGTGAGCTTCTTCTGCGCCGAGTACGGCATCCACGCGTCGCTGCCGATCTACTCCGGCGGGCTCGGAGCGCTGGCCGGCGACATCCTCAAGGAGGCCTCCGACCGCGCGCTGCCGCTCGTGGCCGTCGGCCTGCTCTACCGCCAGGGCTATTTCCGCCAGCGCATCGACGCCTCCGGCTGGCAGCACGAGTCGTGGGTGCCGACCGATCCCGAGCGCCAGCCCATGGCGCTCGTCACCGGCGCCGGCGGCGAGCCGGTGACCGTCACCTTCCCCGTCGGCTCCGAGCAGGTCGTGGCGCAGGTCTGGCGCGTCGACGTCGGGCGCGTACCGCTCTTCCTGCTCGACGCGGACCGGCCCGAGAACGGCGCGGTCGCGCGCTGGATCAGCTCGCGCCTGTACACCGGCACGCGCGACCTGCGCCTCGCCCAGTACCTGCTGCTCGGGGTGGGCGGCATGCGCGCGCTGCAGGCGCTGGGGATCGACCCGTCGGTGGTCCACCTCAACGAGGGCCACGCCGCCTTCGCCTCGCTCGAGCTCGCGCGCGCCGAGCTGGCCGCCGGCGCGTCGCTCGAGGACGCGCTGGCCGCGGCCCGCGCGCGGACCGTCTTCACCACCCACACCCCGGTGCCGGCGGGCAACGACACCTACGAGCCCGAGCTCGTCGTCGAGTCGCTGGGCACGCTCGCCGAGGAGGTCGGCGTCGACCTCGACACGATCGTCCGCCTGGGCCGCACCCACCCCGAGGACGACGGCGAGCCGTTCGGCGTCACCCAGTTCGCCCTGCACACGAGCCGTTCGGGCAACGGCGTGAGCCGCCGCCATGGCGAGGTCGCGCGCGAGATGTGGGCCGCGCTGTGGCCCGACCGCGCCGTGGACGACGTGCCGATCGGCTACGTCACCAACGGCGTGCACCTCCCCACGTGGCTGGGCGACCCGATACGGACGCTGCTCGACCGCCACCTCGGCGAGGGCTGGATGGACCGCGCCGCCGACCCCGCCGCGTGGGACGGGCTGTACGAGATCGACGACGCCGCGCTCTGGGCCGTGCGCAGCGAGCAGCGGGCCGCGCTGGTGACCTGGGCGCGCGAGCGCAGCATGGTCGATCGCCTGGGCCGCGACGAGCCCCGCGACTACGTCGAGGCCCCGGACTTCGACCCCGACGTGCTCACGATCGGCTTCGCGCGGCGCCTGGCCACCTACAAGCGCCTGCACGTGCTGCTGCAGAGCGCCGAGGGGATCGTCGACCTGCTCTCGGGCGAGCGCAAGATCCAGATCCTGCTCGCCGGCAAGGCGCACCCCCGCGACGACGACGGCAAGCGCAGCCTGCAGGCGCTGTTCGCCGCCAAGGGCATCCCCGAGATCGGCCGCCGCGTCGCCTATCTCGACGACTACGACCTGACCATCGGCGCCCGCCTCGTCACCGGCTGCGACGTGTGGGTCAACCTGCCCCGCCCGCCGCTGGAGGCGAGCGGCACCAGCGGGATGAAGTCGGCGGCCAACGGCGGCCTGCAGCTCAGCGTCCTCGACGGCTGGTGGGCGGAGGGCTACGACGGCACGAACGGTTGGGCGCTGTCGGGCGAGGTCGACGACGACCACGATGCACAGGACGCCCGCGACGCCGCCGAGCTCCTGCGCCTGCTCCACGACGAGGTGGTCCCGGCCTTCTACGACCGCGACGAGCGCGGCCTGCCGGCGGCGGTGGCTGGCGCTCATGCGCGCGTCGCTGCGCACCAACGGGCCGCGCTTCTCGGCCACACGCATGGTGCGCGACTACGAGCAGAGCATCTACGCCGCCTGAGCGACCGCGGAGCCGGCCGGCGCGATGTTGTGGCCGACGCTGAAGAGGTTGTCCGGGTCGTAGCTCGCCTTCACCGCGCGCAGGCCCGCGAGGTTGGCAGGGGTGTACGCCGTCTCGGTCAGCGCCGGATCGGCGAGGAAGTTCAGGAACGAGCCGCCGGTCGCGTGGGGGGCGAGCGCCGCGGCCACCGCGGGCACCCGCTCGTCGAGGATCACCGAGAGCGGCACATCGCGGTGGCCCACAGGGCCGGCGTCGGCGCCGGGCCGCGCCATCGCCCCGCCCCAGTGGCGGACCTCGACGGTCGACACCGGGGCGTCGGCCGCCACCAGCAGCTCGATGACCGCGTCGGGCAGCGCGTCCAGCAGTTCCACGTGGCGCGGGGCGGTCCCGCCCATCGCGGCGTCGGCGAAGGGCATCGGGCGCATGCCGTCGACCAGGGGCGGCCCCGCCGCGGCGAACAGCGGCGCCAGCAGCCGTTGCGCCTCGTCGGCCTCGCCCGCGTGCATGGCGCGGATCGCGAGCACGCGCTCGCCCTCGGGCAGCCGGGTGAGCAGGACCGCGGTGCTCATCGCGTCGGGCGCGTCGGCGATCCACTCGCGGTAGAGCGCGAGCGTCTCGGCCGCGCGGTCGACCGCGAAGTACGCGGTGCCGGCGTAGACGCGGGCCACGGGGTGCAGGCGGAACTCCAAGGCCGTCACCACGCCGAAGTTGCCGCCGCCTCCGCGCAGCGCCCAGAAGAGGTCCGCGTGCTCGTCGGCGCTCGCCGTCACGATGCTGCCGTCGGCGGTGACGACCTCGGCGCGCAGCAGGCTGTCGGCCGCGAAGCCGTGCTTGCGGGCCAACCAGCCGATCCCTCCGCCCAGCGTGTATCCGGTCACGCCGACGTCCGGTGAGGAGCCCGAGAGCGGCGCGAGGCCGAAGGGCGCCGCGGCGGCGACGACGGCGCCCCAGCGCGCGCCCGGGCCGACGCGTGCGACGCGCCGGTCGGGGTCGACCAGGACGGCGGCCATGTGCGAGGTCTTCAGCAGGACGGCGCCGTCGGCCGGGACGTGGGTGCCGTGCCCGGTGGCCTGGACCGCCAGCGGCAGGTCGTGCTCGCGCGCCGTGACGACGGCGGCCCGGACGTCGGCGGCTCCGGACGCCTCGACGACCATCGCCGGCCACGGGTCGAGCGTTGCGTGCAGCGACTGGCGCTGCGCGTCGTAGCCGCCCTCGCCGGGCAGGTGCACCGCTCCGGAGAGCGCGCGTCGCAGGCGCCGCGCGGCCACCGCGTGGGACCCGGCGGCGGTCCTCATCGGGGCGGCTCCCTTCGGGTGCCGGTCTGATGTTGATCGCCGCGCACCGTGCGCAGATCGTCGATGAATGGATCGTGGTCGACGGCCTCGGGCTTGCGATTGACGGGGGTGACGATGGGAGTGGTCATGGCGGTAAGACCGTCCACCGTCCAGGAACTCATCGGCGCTCGCGACGTGATTCAGGCGAGGTGTCCGAGCGGCAGCGGCCCGGGCGCCTTGACCGTGCGGATGGCGAAGTTGGAGCGCACGTCGCTGACCGACGGCAGGTTGAGCAGCGAGCCGAGCAGCAGGCGCTCGTAGGCACGCAGGTCGGGCACGACCACCTCGAGCAGGAAGTCGGCCGCGCCCGAGACGATGTGGCAGGAGACGACCTCGGGCATGGCCATGACGGCCTCCTGGACCGCGCCGCGCGACGGCCTCGGAATGGGCCTCGACCTTGACCTCGACGAAGACGGTCAGCCCGAGGCCGACCGCCTCGCGGTCGAGGACCGCGCGGTAGCCCTCGATCACGCCGTCGTGCTCGAGCGCCTTGAGACGCCGCAGGCAGGGCGAGGGCGACAGGTGCACGCGCTCGGCGAGGGCGACGTTCGAGAGGCGGCCCTCGCTGCTGGAGCACCTCGAGCAGGCGACGGTCGACGTGATCGAGAGCCATGTTCTCCTCCTCGGAGGCGGTTTGGTGGCTGATCGTTGCTCTGAAGTGGCCATAGCATGGCATGTTCGCCACCACATGCCCTCCGTACAGGTCGATCATGCTGTCCATGGCTTCGACGACACGATCCACCGGCCTCGGTACCGCCTCCGGCGCCGCCCTCTACGTGGGGGCCGTCCTCGGCCCCGGCGTGCTCCTGGTGCCCGCGCTCGCCGCGCAGGCCGCGGGGCCCGCGTCGGTACTGGCCTGGGTCGCGCTGCTGGCCGCCTCGCTGGCGATCGCGGCGACCTTCGCCGCGCTCGGCGTGCGCCACCCGGTCGCCGGCGGCGCCGCGGCGTACGTGCGCGCGGCCTACGGCCGCGTCCCGGCCGCCGTCACGGGCTGGTGGTTCTACGCCGGCGTGTTGGGCGGCGCCCCGGCGGTGTGGCTCATCGGCGGCTTCTACGTCGCCCACCTGACGGGCGGCGGGCGCGCGGTCGCCGTGGCGGCGGCCGCCGCGATGATGGTGGCCGTGCTGGGGGCCAACGCGCGCGGCCTGCACGCGACCGCACGCATGCAGCTGGGCCTCGCCGCGCTGCTGGCGGTGCTGCTGCTCGTCGCCATCGTCGCGGCGCTGCCCTCCGCGCACGCCGCCAACTGGACGCCGTTCGCGCCCGCATGGATGGCTCGCGGTCGGGACCGCAGCCAACCTGCTGATGCTCTCGTTCGTCGGCTGGGAGGCGGTCGCGCACCTGGCCGGCGACTTCGACGATCCACGCCGGCAGCTGCCGCGCGCGATGCTCGCGGCCTTCGCCATCGTCGCCGTGCTCTACCTGGGACTGGCGGTGACCACGGTCGCCGTCCTCGGCGGCGCGCGAGGCTCCACGGTGCCTCTGGCCGACCTCATGCAGCGCGGCCTCGGCGGTGCGGCGAGCGCGCTCACCGCGGGCGCCGCCGTGCTGCTCACCGTCGGCACGACGAACGCGTACGTCGCCGGCGCGACGCGCCTGGCCGGGTCGCTCGTGCAGGAGGGCTCGATGCCGCGGTGGATGGCGCGGCCACACGCGCCGCTGGCCGTCATCGCCGCAGCGAGCGCGGCGATGCTCGGGCTCCTCGCCGCCGGCCTCGTCGAGGTCGACCCGATCGTGCGCGCCATCTCGGCCTGCTTCGTGGCGGTCTACGTCGCCGCCACCGCCGCGGGCGTGCGGCTGCTCGACGGCCGCCTGCGCGGCGCGGCCGCGCTGTCGCTGGCGCTGGTCGCTCGTCGTGCTCGCCTTCTCGGGTCCCTACGTCGTGGCGCCGGCCGCGGTCGCGCTGCTGGCGGGCGCCTTCGTCAGTGCCCGTGCGGGTGGCGCAGCCTGGCGGGGAGCACCAGCCGAACCTGATTGTCGTACAGCGTGACGAGCTTCGGATGCGATCCAGGCGCCTTCGAGTGCAGGCTCAGTGGATAGCGCTTGCCGTCGGCCGCCACCGCGGTGACGTCGACCTGCACGCGGATGTCGGGCCGGCGGCTGAGGAAGCCGCTGCTCAGCTTGGCGAGCTTGAAGCGCAGCTGGACGGGCCCGGTGGCCGCCGGGACGGTCGCGTGTGCCAGGGTGCGGACCTTGGCGTGCTTGGCGTTCTTGGGCGGCGCCGTGGTCAGCGTGGCCGTGAAGCTCAGCGGCACGTTGGCCGTGCCGATGGCGAGCGTCATCGTCGAGGGGGCGGCGACGGTGATCGACTTGGGCAGCATCCTCGCCGCGAAGCTGCGCTGGGCCGACTCGCAGTCGGCGGCGATGTCGTCGTTGGGGTCGGCGACGCCCTCGACGGTGTCCTGGCCGGCCCCGCAGTCGACGACGTCGCGTACGCCGTCGGCGACGGCGGCGATCGCGTCGTTGCCCGCGCCTGCCACGAGCACGTCAGAGCCCGAGCCCAGGTTGGCCTGCAGCGCCGTCGTCAGCCGCGAGGCATCGACCTTGTCGTTGCCGGCGCCCGTGTCGAGGCGCACGAGCGGGCTCGGCGCGCACTGGAAGCCGTGGAACTTCTGGCTCACGAGCGGGCAGACAGGGTCCAGGGCGTCGGCGTGATCGGCGAGCGCGACGAAGAGCCCGGTCTTGTTGGTGGAGAGCGTGACGTCGTCGGCCGTGCCGTCGGCGTCGGTCAGGACCAACCCACCCGGGTCGACGCTGGCCTTCAGGCTGGCGCCGGCCGACGGCGCCAGCGCGAGCGCGGCGAGCAGCGCGCAGGCGCCCAGCACCAGCGCCACGATCGCCGCGTATCGACCATCCCTGATCACCGATGCAGGGTGGCAGCGCCCGTCGCCGGCACCAATGGACCTTCGTCTAGCAACTGGTCGTCAGCGCACGCGGATGACGCGCGACCGGCCGAGCTCGCGCACGACGACCTTCGGGGTGACGGCCCGTACCGTGACCAGGTAGCGGCCGGCGCGCAGCCTGCGGCCGTTGACCTTCAGGTCCCAGCGGATGCCGTGGCGGCCCTTCGTGAACGTGCCGAGCGGAACGCGCCTGGCTGGACCGAGCCTGTAGCCCTGCCGGCCCAGCACGCGATGCGTGCCGAGGATGCGCTGGACGATGATCCCGATGCCCGACGGCGCCGTCAGCTGCACGTTGATCAGGCCGCCGGGGCTGATGCTCGGCGCGACAGGATCGAGCTTGGAGAAGAGGCGACCGCTGCCCACGTCGTGGGTAGGTCGATGGCGCCGAGATCGACGCCGCCGCGTTGAGCAGCGTCTGGGTCTGGCTGTCCCACACGAACAGCCGATCGTGCCCGTCGGCGCCCGTGGCGCACGAAGGCGAGGTAGCGGCTCGTCGGCGGTGAGCGCGGGCTGCGACTCGTCCGCCGGCGAGTTGACGATCGCCGGCAGCGACGGTCGGGGGGCCGACGAAGGTCGCACGTCGTCGCCGGGCGGAAGACGATGTCGCCGGCGCCGACGGCGCCGGCGCCGCTGACCGACCGTTGATCGAAGACGACGATCTCCGGGTTGCTCGCCGCCATGTTCGGGTTCGCGAACGTCGTCTGGCCGTTCGCGAGCGGGATCGAGGCGGTGCCGCCGAGCTGGCGCAGGACAAGCTCGCCGTTGAAGCCCGTGCGCGTCTCCTGGAAGGCGATCAGCGCGCCGCCGGCCGCCAGGTCCTGGAGGCTCCCGTTGGCGAGGAAGTCGTACTGCTGCTCGAAGGTGGAGCGCGGGAACGGGCCGGCCGGGAAGTTGGACAGGTCGGTCGAGATCACGGCGGCGAGAACCCACGCACCGGAGACCGCCACGAACGGGCCGCCCGTGTAGACGACGCTGGACCCGAAGGCAGGATGGCCGGCTCGCTGGGCGCGCGCTGCGCCGACCTCGAAGCCGTTGAAGAGGTCCGCGCTCTGCGACGTGGTGAGGTCGACGACGATGATGCGCACGGTTCCCGCGGCGGGGTCCGAGCGCTCGAAGACCAGCCGCCTGCCGTCGATCGTGATCGACGGGTGCGTCTCGTCGGCCGCCGTGTTGGTGCCGGCCGGCAGCGCCACGCGCGCCCCGGTCGAGGCGTTGAGCACCGCGATGTCGAAGTCGGTGCGCGGCGCGGGAGCCGCGACCTGGACCGCCGCGAAGATGTCCGCCCGCGCGGCCGCCGGCGCGAGCAGCGCCGCGAGGCTCCCGCGAGCGCGAGCCAGGTCCTACGCCTCATCGGAGGCGACACTAGTCCAGGCCGATGAGCTCTGCCACTCGCGCGCGGTGCTCGCGCGCGTCGCCCCACAGGTACGCGTTGGCCTTGCCGCGCTTGAGCCACAGGTGCAGGTCGTGCTCCCATGTGAAGCCGATACCGCCGTGGACCTGCAGGGCGGCGGCGGGCACGCGCCAGCCCGCGTCGGAGGCGTAGGCCTTGGCCATCGAGGCGGCCAGCGGGGCCGGACTCGGGCTCGTGGTCGAGTGCCCACGCCGCGTAGAGGACCATCGAGCGCGCTCCCTCGACCTCGAGCAGCATCTGCGCGCAGGCGTGCGAGACGGCCTGGTAGGCGCCGATCGGGCGGCCGAACTGCTCGCGCTCCTTCGCGTAGGCGACGGCCATCTCCAGCGTGCGCTGTGCGACGCCGACCGATTCGGCGCCCAGCGCCACGGCGATGACGTCGGCGGCGCGGGCGCCGTCGCCCGGCAACGGGTCGAGGGCGCCGTCGGCCGTGACGCTCCACAGCCGCCGCGTCGAGTCGAGCGCCTCGACGGGCGCCGCGGTCGCGCTCTCGGCCAGCGCCCAGCCGTCGCCGTCGCGCACCACGACCACGTCGGCGCCGTCGGCGTCGGGCACCGCGGCCCAGCCGTCGCCGTCGCGCAGCGAGGCCACCGTGCCGCGCGCCTCGCCCGCGGCCAGGCCCGGCAGCCAGCGCGCGCGCTGCTCGTCGCTGCCGGCGTCGGCGATGAGCGCCGCGGCGGCGACGGTGGACAGGAAGGGCGAGGGCGCCAGCGCGGCGCCGAGCTCCTCCTGGACCACGGCCAGCTCGACGACGCCCAGGCCCAGCCCGCCGTG
This sequence comes from uncultured Actinomycetes bacterium, assembly GCA_963742125.1. Lineage (GTDB taxonomy): Bacteria > Actinomycetota > Thermoleophilia > Solirubrobacterales > Solirubrobacteraceae > JAOPZW01. The sequence goes on from CAVUKO010000004.1 coordinate 78,110, forward strand.
CTCCTCGGCCACGAGCAGCGCCGGCCAGCCGAGCTCGCAGATGGCCGCCCAGCCCTCGTCGGTGAAGCCGCGGTCGGTCTCGTAGGCCAGCCGCCGGATCTCCTCGGGCTTGTAGCGCGCGGCGAGGAAGTCGCGCGCGGTGCGCTGGATCGAGCGCTGGTCGTCGGTGAGGTCGAAGTTCATCAGCGCATCCGCGGCAGCCCGAGCACGCGCTCGGCGACGATGTTCTTGAGGATCTCGGTCGTCCCGCCCTCGATCGAGTTGGCGCGGGCGCGCAGGAAGCGGAAGGTCCAGGTGTCGTCGTAGAGCACGGCGCGCGGTCCGCGCAGGTCCATGGCCAGCTCGGTCAGCGCCTGGTTGACCTCGGCCCACTGCCACTTGCCCAGCGAGCCCTCCGGCCCAGGGACGCCGTCGCGCATGATCGCGGTGAGCCCGCGGTAGGCGTTCAGCCGCAGCACCTCGGCCTCGATGTAGAGCTGCGCCAAGCGGTCGCGGACCTGAGGGTCGGACGTCGAGCCGGAGGCCTTCGCCTCCTCGATGAGCTGGCCCAGGGCGAGCTTGACGGCGATCTGCAGCCCGAAGGCCAGCGTGGCGCGCTCGTGCATGAGCGTCGTGATGGCCACGGCCCACCCGTTGCCCTCCCCGCCGACGATGTTGTCGTGGGGGATCCGCGCGTCCTCCATGAAGAGCTCGTTGAACTCGGCCTCGCCGGTGATCTGGCGCAGGGGACGCACCTGGACGGCGTCCTGCTCCATGTCCATGAGGAAGTAGCTGAGCCCCTGGTGCTTGGGCGCATCGGGGTCGGTGCGCGCGACGAGCATGCACCACTTGGCGTGGTGGGCCAGCGTCGTCCACACCTTCTGCCCGGTGACGAGCCAGTCGTCGCCGTCGCGCACGGCCCGCGTCTTGACCGAAGCGAGGTCCGAGCCCGAGTCGGGCTCGGAGAAGCCCTGGCACCAGATCTCCTCGGCCGAGAGGATCGGCTCGAGGTAGCGGCGCTTCTGCTCGTCGCTGCCGTGGGCGATGACCGTCGGGCCGCCCATCGCCAGGCCCAGGACGTTGGCCGCGCTGGGCGCCTGGGCGCGCACGATCTCCTCGTTGTAGATCGCCTGCTCGACCAGCGTCGCGCCGCGCCCGCCGTACTCGGTCGGCCACGACACGCCCGCCCAGCCCCCGTCGTGCAACTGGCGCTGCCAGGCGCGGCGGAAGGCGAAGCCCGCGTCGTCGCCCTCGGGCTCGCGCCCGGGGTGGTTGGCGCCGAGCCACGCGCGCAGCTCGTCGCGGAAGGACTCCTCTGACGGGGACAGGGTCAGATCCACGCGACCGCGGACCCTACACGCCGCTAGGCCGCGGCGAAGCGCACGCCGACGCCGGCGCGCTTGGCCTCGTACATGGCCGCGTCGGCGGCCTGCAGGAGTGCCTCGGGATCGGGCGCGCCGTCGGCCAGAGCGACGCCGAAGGACGCGCGCAGCAGGTGGCCTGAGCCGGCCTGCACCCCGGCGATGCCGGCGCCGATGCGATCGACGAAGGAGGCCGCCTCGTGCATGCCGGCGTCCTCGAGGATGAGCGCGAACTCGTCGCCGCCCAGGCGGAAGGCGCAGTCGGAGCGGCGCATGGTGGCGCGCAGCACCTCGCCGATCGCCTCCAGCGCCATGTCGCCCTCGAAGTGGCCGTAGTAGTCGTTGAGCGCCTTGAAGCCGTCGATGTCGAGGACCACGAGCGCGAAGCGCTGCCCGTAGCGCGCCGCGCGGTGGACCTCCTCGGCCAGGCGCCGGGTGAAGGCGCGGCGGTTGCCCACGCCCGTCAGCGCGTCGTTCTCGGCCAGGAACTGCATCTCCTCGAAGGCCGCCACCGCGGCGACCGCCGTGGCCGCCTGGTTGGCGAACATGCGCAGTGCCTGCAGGCGGTCGGTCGAGGGCAGCAGCCGGTCCTCGGGCTCGTCGGCCCAGATGACCCCGACGAGCCGGCCCTCGCGGTCGTGCAGCGGGATGATCAGCCAGTGGTGGTCCCAGGCGAGCGGGCCACAGCCGTTGCGCGCCGACTCGTAGGCGGGGCGCTCGATGCCCAGGCGCGCGCAGGCCTCGCGACCGGGGAGCAGGAAGCAGCCTTCGACCTCGAACTCGCGGTCGAGCAACCGCTGCAGCGTCTCGACGTCGCCGCTCTGCGAGCCGGTGACCTCGGCGGGGGTCCAGCCGACGACCGCTCGCGGCACCGTGCGCTGCGTGGCCGTGTCGATGAGCTCGACCGAGACGTTGCGAAAGCCCAGCGCCGCGCGGATGCCCTCGCAGACCTCCTTCATGATGGCGTCGATCGCGAGCGTCTCGGTCAGCCGGGCCGACACGCGCAGCAGGTGCTCGAGCGCGGTGCGGTGGCGCGCGGCCTCCGCGGCCGCCAGCGCATCCTGCACGCCCTGGGCCGCGTGTGCCGCCAGCCCGGCGAGCACCGCGAGGTCGTCGTCGGACGGTCGCCGTCCGGAGACCGGCTCGTCGACGGACATGACGCCGAGCATGTGCCCCTCGCTGTGGCGCAGCGGCACGAAGAGCGCGTCCTCGGGGTGCCACGCGTTGGGTCCGTCGGCCATCTCGATGTCGGGGACGAAGTTGACCGACTCGTCCCAGGACCAGTCGAACTCGTCCCACGGCAGCAGGAAGCAGCCGTGGCGCTCGAAGCGCAGATCGAAGAGCGGCTCCCATTCGGCCCAGGTGCGCTCGCGCCCGAGCAGCGCCTCGCGGCCCTCGTCGGAGCCGTGGACGGTCTCGACGCGGAAGTCGTTCCAAGCCGGCCGGTACAGCGAGATGACCACGGTGCCGTAGCCCATCGCCTCGCCCACGGCCGTGGCGATCGCGGGCAGCAGCGCGTCGAGGTCGTGCTCGCTGCGCACGAGCCGCGTGACCTCGAGCAGGCCGGTGAGCCGCGCGACAGTGTCGGCGCGGTGGTCGGGATGAGCCATCAGCCGGTTTGATCGGCCACCACCGGTCCGGACTGAAGCGCCGTTGGACGCGCCTCAGCGCCCGCTAGCGTTGTCGGCGATGGCCGATCAGCGCGCACGCCCCGAGGGCATCGCCGGTTCCCCCCACGCCGGCCCGTTCCCCGTCGGCGCCTATGCGGCGAAGCTGCGCGACGAGCTGCGCAAACGCGCCCGCGTGCAGCTGTTCGGCGAGGTCTTCGGCCTGCGCACCGGGCGCGCACGCGTGTGGTTCGAGCTGCGCGACGCGGAAGGCGCCGTGCCGTGCTCGATGTGGCGCGACGCCTTCGACGAGCTGCGCCTGCCCGCGGGAGCGCTGTCCGACGGCGGACAGGTCGTCGTCGCCGGCGGGCCCGACTACTACGCGGGCTCGCGCACGGCCTCGCCGTCGTTCTCGTTCGCCGTCAGCGGCCTGCGCCTGGCCGGCGAGGGCGATCTGCTCGCCCAGGTCGAGGTCCTGCGCAAGACGCTCGCCGCCGAGGGGCTGTTCGAGCCGCAGAAGCGCCTGGCGCGCCCGGCGCTGCCGCGGTGCATCGGCGTGGTGACCGGCGAGAGCGGCAAGGCGCGCGACGACGTGCTCGCCGGCCTGCATCGCCGCGGCTGGGCCGGGCGGCTCGTCTGGGCCTTCGCGCCGGTGCAGGACCGCCACGCCGCGCCGGCCATCACCCGCGCGCTGCAGGACCTGGCCGCCGTCCCGGAGGTCGAGGTGGTCGTCGTCGCGCGGGGCGGCGGCTCGCTGGCCGATCTCTTCGCCTTCTGCGACGAGACGCTGTGCCGCACGGTCGCGCTGCTGCGCGTGCCGGTCATCGCGTCGGTCGGCCACCACACCGACCGCACGCTGATCGACGACGTCGCCGCGGTGAGCTGCTCGACGCCGACGCACGCGGCCGAGACCGCCGTGCCGCTGCACTGCGGCGAGGCGCGTGCCGCCGTGGCCGCCCGGGCCGGGCGCCTGGCCGTGCACGCGCGCCGCGCGGTGATCGAGCGCGCCCGCCACCTGGCCCACCTCTCGCGCGCCCCCGGCGAGCACGTCGCTCGCGAGCGCGGCGCGCTGCACCAGAAGCTGCGCGAGGTGCGCGCCAGCGCCACGCGCCGCGTGCGCGACGAGCGCGTGGCCACGCGCGCGCACGCGCTGGCGCTGACCCGGCGGGCGGCCGCCGCGGCCGGTCCCGAGCTCGCGGCCCGGCGCACGGCGCTCGACGGCTTCACCCTCGCCCTCGGCGCGCACGACCCCGAGCGCGTGATCGAGCGCGGCTACGCCGTGGTCGACGACCGTCACGGCAACCTGGTCACCAGCGCCGAGGCCGCGCGCCAGGCGCGTACCGTCCGCCTGTCCTTCGCCGACGCCGCGGTGGATGCGACCATCGATGACGATGACTGAGGGCCAGCCGCAGACCTACGAGATCGCGACCGCGCGCCTGGAGGCGATCGTCAAGCGCCTGGACTCCGGCGAGGCCGGCCTGCGCGAGACCCTGGACCTCGTCCGCGAGGGCCGCGGCCTGGTCGAGTTCTGCGCGGCCGAGCTCGAGGCGGTCGGCAAGGGCCTCGAGGAGCTGCGCCTCGAGGAGCTCGTGGCCCGGCTCGAGCAGTAGGGTCGGCTCGCCATGAGGTACCTGAGCTCGGTTCTCGTCCTGGCTGCGGTCGCGAGCGCCACGCTCGGGGTGCCGGCGATCGCCGCGGGCGGCCCGGCTACGACCGTGCTGCGCCTGGATGGCATCGGGCCGCTGCGGCTCGGGATGACCCGCACGGCGGCGCTGGCGACCGGCTGGCTGGCCGGGCGCAGCTCCGGCTGCCCGCTGGGGGGCACACCGCCGATCACCTACCGCTTCACGGGCCCGAAGGCGCCGCGGGCGATCAGCGGCTCCGCGGAGTTCGACAACGACCGGCTGAGCACGATGTCGTTCACGCGCGGCGTGCGGACGAGCACCGGCGTCACCGTGCGACGCACGACCACGGCGCGCATGGTCGCCCGCTACCGGGCGGCCGGCTTCACCGCGGCGGCCCGGTTTCAGAGCACGTTCCAGGGCACCTTCGTCAGGGTGAGACGGCACGGGCGCGACGTGGTCGGAGGCTTCGCCGACGGCCGCGTCCTCACGATTCTCGCCATCCCCGCCGTCGCCGTCTGCGAATGAGCACCGGGCCGGTCACGATCGTCGAGTACCTCGAGCCCGTGGTGGAGGCCGAGGCGCTCCCCGACGAGTTCTCACCGTCGAGCCTTCGGCGGTCGCTGCTGATCCTTGGCGCGATCGTCGTGGGCGTGGTCGCGCTGATCGTGCTGCTGCCCGGGCTGGGCTCGCTGCGCGAGCGCTTCATGGGCGCGCAGCCCGCCTGGATCGCGTTCGCCGCGGTGCTCCAGCTGGGCTCCTGCGCGGGCTACGTGCTCGTCTTCCGCGGCGTCTTCTGCCGGCGGATGAGCTGGCGCACGAGCACCGAGATCGGCTTGTCGGAGCTCGCCGCCAACTCCGTGCTCTCCGTCGGCGGCGCCGGTGGCCTCGCGCTGGGCGCCTGGATCCTGCGCCGCGGGGGCCTGCCGACCGCCTTCATCGCGCGACGGACCGTCGCATTCTTCCTGCTCACGAGCCTGGCCAACGTCGGCTTCCTCGCGCTGGGCGGCCTGGGCCTCGCCACCGGCCTGCTGCACGGCTCGCCGAGCATCGTGCTCGGTCTCATCCCCGCGATCGCCGCCGTGGCCGCCGTCGCGCTGGCACTCGCGGCGCGGTCACTGGCCGGTCGACTCGCGCGGCGCTCGATGCGCATCCGGGTCGTCGCCGCGGCCGAGGCGGTCGGCGAAGGCGTCGACGAGGCCCTCGGCCTCCTGCGGGAGCGCGACTGGACGATCCTGCTCGGCGCCTCCGCCTACCTGCTGTTCGACGTCGCCATGCTCGGCGTCTGCTTCAAGGCGTTCGACAACGAGGTCCCGCCGGCCGGCGTCCTGCTCGTCGCCTACCTCGTCGGGCAGCTCGGCAGCCTGATCCCGGTCCCGGGCGGGATCGGCGGGGTCGACGGCGGCCTGATCGGCACGCTCGTGCTCTACGGCGTCGATCCCGCCGATGCCGCGGTCGCCGTCATCGCCTACCGCGGGCTGCTGCTCGCCATCCCGGCCATTCTCGGACTCCCCGCGCTGGCCATCCTGCGAAGGCGCCTGCGCGACGAGGCCCACGACATCGCCGCCTGCGCTCCGGGCGAGGCCGTGGAGGTCATCGGCCGGGGCACTGTGCGCCTGACCGTCCCCTACACCGGCCCCGCCGGCTGACCGCTTACCCGCCCCCGCCGCCGACGCGGGCGCGCAGCGTCTCCTCGGTGCCTTCGATGAACGACTTCTGCCCGGGGACGACGGCCGTCACGGGCAATCCGAGTCCCTCGATCCGGCGGACCAGGTCGCGCCGCAGCCACCACGACCGTTTCGGGGGCAGGGTCGAGACGATGACCTCGTCGAAGTGTCCGTCGTGGATCGCGCGCTCGACGGCGGCCAACGGGTCCGGGCCCCCGATGAGCCCTTGCACCCTGCCCCGCGCCACGCCCTCCAGGAGCGGGATCGCGACCTCCATCGTCCAGTCCGCCGCCTTGCGGTTGGAGGCGTCGGGGATGAGCAGCGCGAACGTGCACGGCCCGACCTGCGCCCGCCGGCCGACCTCCTCCAGGAGCCGCGGCGTCGACGCCGTTCGGTTCGCCACGACCAGGATGCGGGCGGGATGTGAGGATTGCATCGACTGCCTCCGCGGTGCGGACCGCAGGTCGCCCGGAGCGGGCTCGCCGAGCGTCGCAGGTGACGGCGACCAGCGCAACGGCAATCAGCCCGGCGGCGTCCAGGAGGGATCGATTGGCTGCGTGAAGGCGATGTGGACGTTGTCCTGCGTGCTGGCGTCGGTGAAGTACCCCGGAGCATTTATCGCGAACGGGCTGCCGATCTCGTCCGGGCGATAGCCGGCATCCAGCGAAGAGAGGCCGAGCGCGAGGTCATGCGCGCTCGCGCTCGCGGTGCTGACCGGCGCGCCGTCGATCCTCGCGATGTCGACGCCCCGGCCGAAGAAGTGCTGAGAGACCGCGCCGCCCGTGGTGAGCTTCGGGTGATCGCTGCACATCGCGCTCACGGTCATCACGTGGGCTTCGGCGAGCTTCGACAGCACCGCGACGATGCGCGGATCGATACGCCCGGCCCGCAGGTCGGCCACGCCGACGTCGTCGAACACGACGCGCGGATTGCCCAGCAGCGCGAGCGTCTGCGGGCTCGGCGGGCCTCCGGTGCCCTCGACGCCGAACTGGGCGGGATCGAGCCGCGGCGGCGGTACCGGGGAGGGTGCGGGCGGGCCAGGAGCAGGCGGCGCGCCCGCCGGGGGCACCGGCACCGGCACGACGCGCGTGCTGATGACCCGCGAGCGGGCGATCGTGCGATCCCCGCGGCGCACGAGCGCGCGGAACCGTCGCGTCCCGCCCACCCGGGCCGCGGCCGGGCAGCGCAGGGAGACCGAGCGGCGCGTCAACCGCCGCTTGGACACGGTGCGCCACCGACGGCCGTCGCGCTCCTGGAGCACCACCGTCGCGCGGATCGGTCTGCTGACGGAAACCGCGACGCGACACGGCGCGCCCGCGACCAGGGACGCCGGCGCCGAGATCCGCACCGCAAGCGCCCGCGCAGACACGGGGGCCGCGAACACGCCACAAGCCGCGACGGCCAGAGCGACCGCGACCGAGCACCGGCCGAGATCGTTCACACCGTGTTGTCCTCACGCGGGACCGCGGGCAACACGTGAGCGCCATAGACGAAGGCGCCGACGATCAGGCCGTAGAGGAAGCCGCGACCGAGAGCCTTGTTGATCTGGTCGGCGAGATAGTCGCCCTCGCCTCCGGCGTTGGCGACGAGCAGCGCGACCAAGCCGGTCGCAAACGCGGTCCCACCGCCAAGGACGCCGGCCCAGGCTTCAAACCCGTCGAGCATCAGCTGGTTGGTGGCCGCGAGCAGCAGCACTCGCGCGACCGTACTCGTTGCGCGACGGCGGTCGCAAGGCAGCCACAATGCCCGGATGGACACCCACGAGCCGGACTTCATCGTCGTCGGCGAGAAGGTCGCGCTGGGACCCCTGCGGCGCGACCTCGCCGCCGCCTACGCCCGCTGGATGAACCAGCCCGACGTCCGGCGCGGCCTGGACCAACGCGGCGTCGCCACCGCGCAGAGCCAGGAGAAGTGGGTGGAGGAGAACATCGAGAAGAGCGCGAAGCGCCATCCCGAGACCGTCGAGTTCACGGTCTACGACCGCACCGACTCCACACCGGTCGGCACCGCCGGCCTGCTCGGGATGGGCTACGCCAACGGGACAGCCGAATTCGCCATCGTCATCGGGGAGCGCCGCGGGCAGGGCCTCGGCACCGAGGCGACGCGGCTCGTCCTCGACTTCGCATTCCACGTGCTGCACCTGCGCAACGTGCTGCTCGAGACGCTGGAGTGGAACGTCGCGGCGTTGACGGCGTACGAGCGCGCCGGCTTTCGCCGCGTCGGCGTGCGCCGCGGCGCCGTGATGAGCCGGGGCCGGCCGACCGACCTCGTGATCATGGACGCGGTCCCCGAGGACTTCGGCCCTTCGGTGCTGGCGCTGAGGCACGAGCGGCGGGCGCGGGCGGGATCTGCTTGGCAGGATCGTCTCGTGACGCGAGCGGGTCTTTATCCGGGCGTCCCGTCGCGGTCTTCTCTTCGGGCGAGGTGCTGGAGCTGCCGTTCGTGCACACCGGGCAGCCAATCTCCGAACGTGGCCGATGGGCCGAGCCGCGGGTCGCTGAGGACACCAGCGTCGCGCAGGGCCAGCAGATACGCCCGATCCTGGTCGATCCGTGCGCGTACCTGATCAGCCCCGCCGACGGACCCGTGACCCGGGATGAAGACATCGACGTCGCCCGCCACGCGCTCGAGCAGCCGCAGCGCGGTGAGGTAGTCCTCGATCGGGTCAGCGGTGTCGTTCAGGTCGAGCATCGGAATCAAGACATCAGAAAGCGTGTCGGCGGCGACGAGAACGCCGCGTTCCTCGATCAAGAGCGACGCGTGGCCCGGGGCATGCGCCTGATGCTCGATGATCCGGACTTGAGGGCCATCCCAGGGAATCCGTGCGGTTTCGGCGGGGAGGCCGGTGATGAGGCCGAGCAGGTCCAGCGGTACCTGCTCGACGATGTCCGGCGGGATCATCCCGGCGACGCGGGCCTTCGCCCCCGCGTCTGACAGCCGATCTCGGACAGTGGCCGCGCAGCGGGCCGTGCCGTAACGGGGCGCCGTGCCGAGGCTGTCGTGCCACAGCAGGTGATCCCAATGCGGATGTGTCGAGAAGCCGGCCACGACGGGCTGGCCCAGCTCGCGAAGGTCGTTGGCGAGGCAGGTCATTTCGTCGCCGCGCACCCCAGGGTCGATGAGCAACACACCGGCCCGGCCTTGGACGACAACGGCATTGGTCTGCAGGAAGTTGCTCTGGTGGACCAGTACACCTTCCGCGACCTGGATCAGCACGGGGCCCCCGGGAGCCCCAGCGCCGCGAACTGGCCGGGGACGAAGGTGAGGATCTCGGCGACCACGCCGTCGGCCATGCGCAGCACGTCGATCGCCAGTGGCCGGTAGTCCTCCTCGCCCTCGCGCCGCCGGTAGACCCCGACCGCCGGCTGGCCGTTGGCCCGCGTCACCACGCAGCGCAGCTCCCCGAACTCGGCGGTGCCAAAGCCGCCCTCCTGCCACGCCGCGTACATCCGCGCACGCCCCGTGATGGCCACCGGGTCCGGCGGCATCGCCCAGCGCGCGTTCTCGGCCAGCAGCGCGAGCAGCTTCTCCTCGTCGTGATGTTCATGGGCATCGACGTAGCGCTCGACGAGCTCGCGCTCCTGCCCCTCGTACTCGGCGCTCCAGGCCGCGCGGTCCGGCGGCAGGTGCTCCTGCAGCACCGCGCGCGCCCGCTGCAGCGAGGAGTTCAGCGCCGCGACCGAGACGTCCAGCAGCGTCGCGCTGTCGACGGCCGACCACCCGAGCACGTCCCGCAGCAGCAGCGCCGCGCGACCCTGCGGCGGCAACTGCTGCACCGCGACGATGAACGCCAGCTCGATCGTCTCCCGGGACACGGCGACGGCCTCCGGCTCCTCCGCCGCGGCGGCCACGAGCAGGTTGTCCGGATACGGCTCCAGCCAGGGCACCTCGAAGGCACGGTTGCCGTCGGCGGTGACCGAGGGGACGGACGGCCGCCGGCCGATGATGTCCAGGGCCGTGTTGGTGGCGATGCGATAGAGCCAGGCGCGCAACGTCGAGCGCCCCGCGAACGTCTCCCGCGAGCGCCACGCCCGCAGGAACGTCTCCTGCACCGCGTCCTCCGCGTCCTGGACGGACGCGAGCATCCGATAGCAGTGCAGGTGCAACTCGCGGCGATGCTGCTCGGCCAGCGCCGTGAACGCCGCCTCGTCGGTGGGCAAGGGCTCGATGGAGGAAATCATGCCCGTGTGACTGCCGCCGGCCCAGAAACTCATCACGCGGCGGTAGCGGAACCCGACACCGGTTGCCCTTCGTGTAGCCCGAGCCCACGGGTCACGCTGCGGTCTCGCGCCCCGGCTGGTTGGTGGCCGCGAGCAGCAGCACTCTCGCGACCGTACTCGTTGCGCGACGGCGGTCGCAAGGCAGCCACAATGCCCGGATGGACACCCACGAGCCGGACTTCATCGTCGTCGGCGAGAAGGTCGCGCTGGGACCCCTGCGGCGCGACCTCGCCGCCGCCTACGCCCGCTGGATGAACCAGCCCGACGTCCGGCGCGGCCTGGACCAACGCGGCGTCGCCACCGCGCAGAGCCAGGAGAAGTGGGTGGAGGAGAACATCGAGAAGAGCGCCAAGCGCCATCCCGAGACCGTCGAGTTCACGGTCTACGACCGCACCGACTCCACAGCGGTCGGCACCGCCGGCCTGCTCGGGATGGGCTACGCCAACGGGACAGCCGAATTCGCCATCGTCATCGGGGAGCGCCGCGGGCAGGGCCTCGGCACCGAGGCGACGCGGCTCGTCCTCCCCGAGGACTTCGGCGCCTCGGTGCTGCGCTGAGCAGCCAGCGGGGCGGGCGGCGTGGCCGAGCACGACCCGCCGCGCGCCTGACCGTTCAACCGGTGAACCGCGGCGGCGGCCTGACGAACACGGCCGCGCGGGCCACGTTGTTGCGCAGCGTCGTCTCCGCGGTCGCCGAGACGACCACGCCGCGGTTGGGCTGGATCCCGGCCGCGCGCGGGCGAGCGAGGACCGAGATCGTTGCGGTCTGGCCCTTGCGCAGCGTCCCAATCAGGCAGCTCGGGAGCCGACGCTCGGTGGAGCACCGGTACCGGGCCGGGGTGGCGGCGATGATGGCCTGCCTATCGCCGCGCTGCTCGGCGACGACCACGTTGCGGGCGGTCGCCGGTCCGCGGTTGGTCACCCGAACGGTGTAGCGGACCGTCTCGCCGAGAGCGATGGTGCGCTTCGCAGGGCGCTTGGTGATGACCAGGTCGGCGATCGGCGTCGAGATGGCGTCTCCACCGCTCGCGGTGGCGGCGAGGACAGCGGCGCGGTCGAGGACGTTGGTGAACGTGCAGTCCATATCCGGGCGCTCGGCGGTGAGCTCGACGCGGATGCTTCCGGCCTCGGCCGGCACCGCCACGCCGTTGCAGGTGACGGTGTCCAGGCGCCACGCCTCGGTCGGCGTCGAGGGCGGGCTCGTCTCGGTGATCTCGTAGGCGCCCAGCGGGAGACGGCTTGTGTCGTTGCCCGCCGCGAGGACGGCATCGCCTTCGGACGTCGTCGTCGCGGCCTGCTGGTAGCGGCGCGGCGGCGCCGCGCCGACCGTGTCGACGACGAAGCCCGTGGTCGCGGTGCCGCCGCGGGTGGCCTTGCGCAGGCGGATCGTGCCAACGGGGGTGAAGCGGTTCTCGAAGGTGCAAATCGTGCCGCTGCCCGCGGCGATGGTCACGCGTTGTGAGGTGGAGGAGCTGCGCGGCCGCGAGTTGCACGTCACGCGCTCGAGCGCCCACGAGCCGGCGTCCGTGCTGGGCGCGTCCTCGTCGATGTCATACGACCCGGGGGCGAGCGCGTCGAACACCGGCAACGCCGGAGCCGCGACGCCGGTGGCCGTGGTGGTTGCGGAGGCGCTGAGCGTGGCACCGCCGGTCACGGGATCGACCGAGAAGCCGAACGTCCCAAGCGCGCCGCGGGTGATCTTGGCCAGCAGCAGTCCCGCGGTGGGCGGCGTCAAGCGGTCGGAGTAGGTGCAGGTGACGGTGTCGCCAGACACCAGCGTCACGGTTGTCTTGGCCGTCGAAACGTCTTGGACGGTCGTGCTGCTACCAGTCGCCGACGTACAGGCGATGCGGGTCAGGCGCCATCCGGGCGGCACCTCCTCGGTGAAGTCCCAGCTCGCCCCGCCCGCGCGGTAGAACGTCGTGGATCCGGGCTTGGCGGGCGCGGCGGCGAGCGTGAACGATGCGTCCGTGCTGAACGAGATGTTGCCCACGAAGCGGAAGTTCCTGCTGGGCTCCGAGGACGGGGCGTCGACTTCCTTGCGCACGATGATCGTCCCGCTGGTGGGCGGAGGCCTGACGTAGTAGGCGTAGCAGAACACATGCCGCGCCCCGGTGGGGTAGGCGATCCACTCGACGTTGTCGCCGTTGAGATTGTCGATCGCGCAGCGCAGCGCCCCGAAGCCGTAGGTGTCGGGGTACGGCGTGTTGAGCACGGGATCGTCCGGTACCCCGCCCTGGATCCACAGCGAGTTCGCGGTCGTGGCGAGCTTGGCCTGCGCGTCGGTCAGAGTGATCGTGACCGCCCCGGCGATCGACTTGCCGGTGTCCTGCCCGGCGCTGTTGAGCTGCGCGACGGACGCCTTCGTGACGATCGGCGTGTCGAAGGCGTCGGTGACCTTCGATAGGGAGCCCCATGGCCCGGTGACCGCACGTGACTGGTAGCCCTTGCCCAGGGTGAAACGCCAGTCGGTGATCGGTGTGCAGGCGTCCTGGGGCGGCGCGTCCTCCTTTTCGACAGTGAGCGCCTCGCCGGCAACGTAGTTCGTGTCGGGCCCCAGGTCCTTGAGGCTCTCCATGATGTTGTTGCGCGCGCGGTTGCCGCGGATGACGTCGTAGGACGGGCACGATCGCGCGGCGATCGTCACGAGTTTCGCGGTTTCCTCCGCGCCCGCGGGCGCCGCCGCCAAGGCGAGGCCCAGCGGTACGACGCCCGCGGCCAGCAGGCTCTTCCACCGGACGGCGATCATCCTGGCCGCGACCCTAGTCAGCGCGGGGTCACTCCACCTCACCCCACCCGGGTGATGCCTCGCGCCCCGGCAGCAGCCGCGTCAGCAACGCAACCGCCGCCCCGAGCACCGCGAGCTGGATCAGGCTGACCTCGAACGCATGGCCGAAGCCACCGTCGAGGGCGCCGAAGAAGATGACGCCGGTGACGGCGACGCCGAGCGCGTTGCCGACCTGCTGCATCGTCGAGAGCGCGCCGGCGGCGGCGCCCGCGTTCTGCGGCTTCAGGTTGCCCAGGACGGTCGAGGTCAGGGGCGTGATGACGAGGCCCATGCCGGCGCCCTCGAGCAGCATGCCGGGCACCAGCAGGGCGATCGAGCCGCCGACGCCGATGTCGGCCACGCTCAGCGCGAGCAGTGCGTGGCCGGCGGCGAGGACCAGCCCGCCGATCGCCGGCAGCCGCCGGCCCAGGCGCGGTGTCAGCCCCGGGGCGTACGCCGACGCGACCAGGTAGGCGGCGGCCAGGATCGTGAAGACGAGCCCGGCCTGCAGTGCGTCGAGGCCGCGGCCCTGCTGCAGGTACAGCGCGAGGACGAGGAAGTAGGAGGCCATGCTCGAGAAGAACACGAGCTGGGTCACGAGGCCCGCGCTGAACGCGCGCTCGCGGAACAGGGCGGGATCGAGCAGCGGCGCTCCGCCCCGGCGACTCAGGCGCCGCTGGTGGGCGGCGAAGACGCCCAGGGTGACCGGCGCCGCGCCCAGGCACAACCACGTCCACGCCGGCCAGCCGTGCTGGCGGCCCTCGACGAGAGGCAGGACGATGTCGACGAGACCGAGCGTGATGAGCGCGGTCCCCACGATGTCCAAGCGGTGGGCGCCCTCGACGCGCGACTCGGGCACCGCGCGTGCGACGACCATCAGGGCGACGAGGCCGATGGGCACGTTGATGAGGAAGCAGCTGCGCCAGCCCAGGCCGGCGATGTCGGCCTGCACGAGCACGCCGCCGATGAGCTGCCCGCCGACGGCGGCGAAGCCCAGGACGATGCCGTAGATGCTGATCGCGCGGACGCGCGCGGGCCCGTCGTAGACGACGCCGATGATCGACAGCACCTGCGGGCTGAGCAGCCCGGCGGCCAGCCCCTGCACGAGCCGCGCGCCGACGAGCACGCCCGGGCTCGGCGCCAGGCCGCACGCCGCCGACGCCAGCGTGAAGGCGGCGAGGCCGAGCGAGAACATGCGCCGCCGGCCCAGCTGGTCGCCCAGCCGCCCGGCGGTGATGAGGAAGGTGGCGAAGGTCAGGCCGTAGCCGGCGATGACCCATTCGATCGCGCCCGTGCCGGCATGCAGGTCGGACTGCATCGCGGGCATCGCCACGTTGACGATGAAGAAGTCCAGGACGACCATGAAGGTGCCGGTCAATACGACGGCCAGGGCGGCCCACTGGTGCGACATCGCGCGGGCGGTCCGGGGCAGGCGAGGTGCGAGTTCGTGTGCGCTCATGATGCGCATCACCGTGCCAGCGCCCCCGTGGCGCGTCGATTACCCGCCAGGTAGGGGTCACGGTTCCGCGCAGCGTCACCAAACGGCTGTACAGCGGGAAATCCGAAGGGCTCGGCGTGCGTCTGCTCACCCTGAACGGCAACCGATTGTTCGCGCTCGTTCGCGTAGCCTCCCGCCCGGCTCCTCGAGGAGTTCCGCCGGCTACTGGCCGCGGGGCCGACTGTGCACTCGTGCGCGACGTTGGCCGCCGAGCTCAGGTGTACGCCTCGCGCCGTGCGCGCCGCGATCGAGCGCGGCGACCTGGCCGCCGTCCGATCGGGCCGCGGGTGGATCACTCGCCGCCGACGCGGTGGCCACGTGGGCAACGCCGAGAGCACGCACGCGACGCCCTCCCAGGCGAACGGGCGCGAGGAAGGTCATCGACGCGTCCAACCTCGACGCTGGACAACCCGTCTAGTCCCCTAGACGCTGTCTAGTACCCTAGAAACATGAGCAAAACAAAGCCAATCGCGGACGCGCTGGGGGCCGAAGCCCAGGATTACCGGGACGCGCAGGCGTTCCTCCGCTCGGCCGAAGTGAAGCTGCACAAATTGATCGTGCGCGCGTCCGACAGTGGGCTCTCCTACCGAGAGATATCCGGGGTGACCGGCCTGAGCGTTGCGCGTATCGGCCAGATCATGAAGGCGAGACGCACCCGATGAGCACGCACAAGACCACCGCTGGTCACGTAGTACGTTGGCGCGAAGGAACGGCCAACCGCCAAAAGACGTTCGACGAGTGGGCCGACGCGATCCGCTGGGACGCCGAGACGCAGCGACGCAAGCAGAACGGAACCCTCGCCGTCCTCACCGCCCCCACGGTCACGCTCGACGACTAACCCCGGCCGTCAGCGGACGCTGGCAGGCTGCGGCGGGCGAAATGTGGTTGTTGATGGCCCACGCGTAGAGGTCGCGGGACGCGGGCGCGAGCAGCGGCAGGTAGGCCCGCGCCCACGTTGCGGCCATCGCCTGCCGGAACATTGCTGTTTGCAGGCCGTTCCACGGCACGTTCGCATTTCCCGCCAGGTAAGGCGCGCGGTGCATAGAGTCCGCGCCCCGTGAGCCTGTTCGAGGAGCGCCTCGCCGACCTGCCGCTGCACGTCGAGGGCTATGCCCTGGAGGGCCTGACCCGCGACGTCTCGTCGGCCTTCACGCGCGTCTCGACGGTCATCCGCATGCACGGCGCCGGCGAGGAGGGCGTCGGCGAGGACGTGACCTACGACGCGCCCGACCACGAGATCCTGCAGACGGCCGGCCCGGTCCTGCCCTTCGCAGGCGAATGGACGCTGGGGTCGTTCTGCGATCACGTCGAGGCCCTCGACCTGTGGCCCGCGCCGCCCCAGCGCGAGCCCTCGCGCCTCTATCGCGTGTGGGCCTACGAGTCGACGGCGCTCGACCTCGCGCTGCGCCAGGCGGGCACGTCGCTGTACGCCGCGCTCGGCCGCGAGTCGCACCCGGTGCGCTTCGTCGTCTCGCTGCGCCTGGGCGAGCCGCCGACCCTCGACCCCGTGACCAAGCGCCTGGAGCGCTACCCGTCGCTGCGCTTCAAGCTCGACCCGACCACCGAGTGGACGCCCGAGATCATCGCGGGGCTGGTGGCCACCGGCGCGGTCGACTCGGTCGACTTCAAGGGGCTTTACGAGGGCACGATCGTCGACCAGCCTGCCGATCCCGTCCTCTACCGCCGCGTCGTCGAGGCCTTCCCCGACGCCTGGATCGAGGACCCGAAGCTGACCGAGGAGATCGACGCGATCCTCCTCCCTTACCGCGACCGCATCACCTGGGACGCCCCCATCCACGGCGTCGCCGACATCGAGGCCCTGCCCTTCCCGCCGAGGATGGTCAACGTCAAGCCGTCGCGCCTCGGGCCGCTGCGCTCGCTCTTCGGCGCCTACGAGTTCTGCGAGACGCGCGGCATCCGGATGTACGGCGGCGGCCAGTTCGAGCTCGGGCCCGGGCGCGGCCACATCCAGTACCTCGCCTCCGTCTTTCACCCCGACACGCCCAACGACGTGGCGCCCGGCGGCTACAACGCCCCCGATGTCGCGGCCGGGCTGCCGGACAGCCCGCTGGCGCCGCTGGCGCACGACACGGGCTTTCGCTGGGGGTAGCCGGGCCTATACGTATGTCGGTTGTCGACCTGTCGATGATCGATCTATCGTGGCGACATGGAATTCCGCATGCCGAGCTACTTCGCCCTCGCGACGCTCGTCGACGGCCCGCTCCACGGCTACGCCATCGTCCGGCGCGCCGCCGAGCTCTCCGACGGCCAGGTCCGCCTGTCGACCGGCACGCTCTACGCGCTGCTCGACCGTGCGATCGACGAGGGGCTCGTCGTCGCCGGCGAGCCGTACCTCGAAGGCGGGCGCCAGCGCCGCGACTACACCCTCACCCAGATCGGTCGCGCGCAGCTCCAGGGCGAGGCCGAGCGGCTTGCGCACGCCGCGCGCACGGTCACGCGGCGGTTGCACGTGACCGCCACGGCGGTGACGCGATGAGCGGCGAGCGGATGGCCGAGCTCGCGCTGCTCGCCTACCCGGCAGCGGTACGCGCCGCACGCGGAGACGAGATGCTCGCGACGTTGCAGGACGCCAGCGCCGGCTCGCGGCGGCAATTCGTGCGCGAGCTCTCCGACCTCATCCGCTTGGGCCTGCGCGCCCGCGGATCGCAGACGGCGAGCGCCGGCGCGCGCCGGATCGTCGCCGACGGCCTCTGCCTCGCGGCGGTCTGGGTCATGACGCTGGACATCAGCACGCTGCTGTCACAGAGGGCTCGCGGCATGGGCGACCCGTTGCTGTCGTCGCCGTCGCTCGCGCTCCTCGCGGCGGTCCTCGCGATTGCGCTGGTCGGCTATGACCGGCTCGCCGGCGCCGGGGCGCTCGTGTGGACGGCGCTGCGCATTCCGGCGCTGTGGGACCACCACGCGGGGATCGTCGACCTCGCGCCCGAGGTCCTCCCCGTCATCTGCTTCTGCGTGCTGGTGCTCGTCCCCCGCCGACGGGCTCCCGACCTCAGGCGTCTGGCGTGGCTGCTGGTGCCGGCCACCCTGGTCGCGACGGCCGCGCCGCCGCCGGGCGAGGCCTCCCCGCTGCTGCTCGCAGGTGTGTTGCTCGCGGCGCTCCTGGTCGTCGTCGTCGCCGTCGCGCTGCTCCCGACGGATCCGCGCCTGGCCATCGCGGGCGCGGTCTCACTGAGCAACCTCGGGATCGCCGTCGTGGTCATCAACCACGACACCGCGCTCGTGCCATGGCTGTTCGTGGCCGCGGCCCCGCTGGTGCTCGCCGCCGCGATCACGAGAACACGGCGCCTGCTGGGCCACGCGCCCATCTAGCTCCGCGCGGCTTTACCAACTCCGAACCTTTCCCTGGGCTTTGGCTGGGGGGGCGCTCGCGATGCTGCGTCCCGTTCGCTGGATCACGAATCGAACTCCCCAGGAGGAAGCACCATGAAGACCACCCTGACCATCGCCGCCGCCACTGCAGCCCTCGCGGCCGGCGGCATCGCCGCCACCGGCGCCGGCGCCACCGCGCCATCGCCGACGAGCGCCGCCACGGCGAGCACCGCCGTGACGCGCCATGTCGAGGGTCGCGTCACCGCGATCAATCGCTCCGCGCGCACCTTCACGGTCCGCGACACCGAGCGTGGGACGCTCAAGGTCAAGGTGACCTCGAGCACGAAGTTCGAGCGCGTGACCTTCTCCGCGCTGCGCACCGGCAGCCGTGTCGACGTCCGCGCCAAGCGCGTCGCCGGCGCCTGGAACGCCACCAAGGTCGAGCGCGCCAGCGCGGCGTCGACGAACCACGACGCCGGTGACGACCACGGCGGCGACGACAACGGCGGCGGCCATGGCGGCGGCAACGACGACCCCGCCGGGCACCGGTAATGCGCGTCCTGTTCCTCGCCGCCGCCGCGGCCGCGATCCTCGCTGGAGGCGCGGCCGCGACGCTGGCCATCTCCGACAACTCGCTGGCCCTGGCGGGCTCGACGACGAGCGCCGCGCCCACCGTCGCTCCCGCCCGGACCACCGAGGACGTGTCCGGCCCGTGTGACGAGGCCGAGCACGCGAACGATGCGCGCTGCACTGCAACGACCACGTCGACGGCGACCAGGCGAAGGCCAAGGCGGCCCGTCGCGAGGACCGTGCCGGCCATCGCCATCGCGGCCGCCACGGCCGCAGCGGTGAAAGCCGCTCCGCGTCGTCCTCCGGCCAGAGCAGCGACGACAACAGCGGCAGTGGCCGCGACGACAACTCCGGCCACGGCTCCGACGACAACAGCGGCCACGGTGGCGGCGACGACAGCTCCGGCCACGGTGGCGGCGGACATGGCCGCGACCACGCCGAAGACGACTGATCCGCCGCGGGCAGCGCCCGAGCCCTCCTACGATGAGGGCATGAACGCCCAGCCGCGGATGGTGCTGCTCGTGGAGGACGAGGAGACGATCACCGTTCCGCTGACGGAAGCCCTCGCTCGCGAGGGCTTCCGCACGGAGACGGCCGGCTCGCTCGCGACCGGCCTCGAGATCGCCAGGAGCCAGCGCCCCGACCTCGTGCTGCTCGACGTCATGCTCCCCGACGGGTCGGGCTTCGACCTGCTGCGCGAGCTGCGCGCCGACGAGCGCATGCCGGTGATCATGCTCACGGCCCGCGGCGACGAGGCCGACCGCGTGCTGGGCCTCGAGCTCGGCGCCGACGACTACGTCGTCAAGCCGTTCAGCGCCCGCGAGCTCGTCGCCCGCATCCGCGCGGTCCTGCGCCGCACGAGCGCCCTCGCGACCCCCGCGGCGACCGGGGTGCAGAAGATCGGCGCCATCGAGCTCGACCCGTCGGCGCGCACCGTGACCCTCGACGGCGAGCCGCTGGAGCTCACGCGCAAGGAGTTCGACCTGCTCGCCCTGCTCATGGGCCAGGCCGGCGCCGTCGTCAGCCGCGAGCGGCTCATCGACGAGGTATGGGACGTCAACTGGTTCGGGTCGACCAAGACGCTCGACGTCCACGTCAGCGGCCTGCGCAAGAAGCTCGGCGACGACTCCTCCGACCCCCGCTACCTGCACACGGTCCGCGGCGTGGGCTTCCGCTTCGCGCGCTCCGTGGAGCCCGAGGCGCCATGAGCCTGCGCCTGCGGCTGGTCCTCGCCTTCGGCTACGTCCTGCTCTTCGCGATCATCGCGCTCGAGGTCCCGCTGACGCTGAACTTCTCGCGCCGCGTGGACAGCGAGATCAAGGCCGAGGCGAGCGCCGGCGCCCAGGGCGTCGCCGCGGCGGCCTCGGGGCGGCTCACCGACCCGGCCCGGCTGGCCGCGCTGGCACGCGTGCAGGCCCGGCGCCTGGGCGGGCGGGTGATCGTGGTCGATGCCGCGGGCCGCGTGCTCGTGGACTCCGAGGGTGCGGCCGCGCGCGGCACGTCCTACGCCAGCCGCCCCGAGATCGCCCAGGCACTCGGCGGCGCCCCCTCACAGGGCACGCGCCACAGCGACTCGCTCGACGCCGACCTGCTCTACACGGCCGTGCCGATCGTCGACGCGGGCCGCGCGGCGGGCGCCGTGCGCCTCACGCAGAGCGTCAAGGCCGTCCACGACGAGGTCCGCCGCGACGTGGTCGCGCTGCTCGCCCTCGGCGCCGCGGTGCTGGCGCTCGGCCTGGGGCTGGCGTGGACGATCGCGGGCTCGCTGTCGCGCCCGCTGCGCGGCCTGGCGCGTACCGCCCGCGAGATCGCGGCGGGCGACCTGCGCAAGCGGGCCACGCCCACCGGCTCGGCCGAGCAGGTCGAGGTGGCCAACGCCTTCAACGACATGACCGAGCGGCTCGTGCGCGCGCTCGACGCCCAGCGCGACTTCGTCGCCAACGCCTCGCATCAGCTGCGCACCCCGCTCACCGGGCTGCGCCTGCGCCTGGAGTCGGCGAGCCTGCGGGCCGAGGACCCAGACCTCAAGCGCGATCTGGTCGCGGGCGAGCTCGAGACCGAGCGCCTGGCCAAGCTGCTGACCAACCTGCTGCGCCTGGCCCAGGACGGCCAGCCACCGGCGACGGCGACCTCGATCGCGCTCGCCGGCGTGGCCGAGCGCGCAGCGGACCGCTGGCGCGACCAGGCCGAGCTCGACGGCCACGCCATCGAGCTCGCCGGCGAGGGCGAGCCGCACGTGCGCGCCTCGGCCGGCGACCTCGACACCATGGTCGACAACCTCGTGGAGAACGCCTTGAACTACACGGCACCCGACACCCCGATCCGGATCGAATGGGGCGATGACGGCCGCGACGCCTTCATCGCCGTGCTGGACCGCGGCGCCGGCATCGACGCCGACGAGGCCGAGCGCGTCTTCGATCGCTTCTACCGCGGCAGCGCGAGCCGCGGCGGCGCCGTCGCTGGCACCGGGCTCGGGCTGGCCATCGTCGATGCCCTCGCGGGGCGCTGGGGAGCACGCGCGGCACTCACCGGCCGCACGGGCGGCGGCACCCGGGCCGAATTGCGCTTCCCGGCCACGGGCTCGCCGGCGCCCGCGCGGGCGAGCGACCCCGCCGCGACGCCCACGGTGACGCCATGACGCGCCCGGGCACGCTGCGAACCGCGATCCTCGCCATCCTCGGGCTGGGCCTCGCTGTCGCCGTCGGCCTCGCGGCCAACGCCATCTCGCGCGACTCGATCGGCCTGGCCCCCACGCCGGTCGGCTCAGGCGCGCGCCTGGCGCCGGCCAAGAGCCCGGCGACCGCGACGCAACCCGCGCCCAAGGCGACCACGACCAAGAAGCAGAGCACGACGGCGAAGAAGCCCAAGACCTCGACGGGCACGACGACGACCGCGCCCACCACGACGTCCGGCGGCGACGACAACGGAGGCGACGACAAGGGCGGTGGGAGCGGCAGCTCGGGCGGCAGCGGCAGCAGCGGCGGAAGCGGCAGCACCCCGGGCGGCAGTGGCAGCAACTCCGGCAGCGGCGGCAGCGGCGGCAGCGGCGGCTCCGGCGGCGGGGGCCACGGCAGCGACGACTGAGCTCAGGCGAGCAGGGCGCGCAGCGGCGCGGCGAGCGCCGGCGGGTCCACCGTCTCGAGCGCGACGGCGTCGCAGCCGACCCACTCGGCCGCTTCGCGCAGCGCCTGGGCCATCGCCTCCAGGGCGCCGGGCTCGCACGACAGCCGCTTGGCCACCAGCGTGGTGCCGTCGCGCCCGGGGTCGACGCGCCCGCGCAGGCGCCCACCGGCCAGCAGCGGCATCGCGAAGTAGCCGTGCACGCGCTTGGGCGCCGGCACGTAGGCCTCGAGGCGGTGCTGGAAGTCGAAGACCCGCAGCGTCCGCGCCCGGTCCCACACGAGCGAGTCGAAGGGCGAGAGCAGCGTGGTGCGATGGCGCCCGCGCGTGGCGAGCGCCGCCAGCGCCGCGGGGTCCGCCCACGCCTCGTCGCGCCAGCCCTCGACGTCGACCGCCACGAGGTCGGTGGCGTCGACCACCGCCCGGACCTGATCGCGCTTGAGGCGGTGATAGTCGGCCAGGTCGCCCACCGTCGCGACGCCGAGTGCGGCGCCGGCCTGTCCGACCAGCCGGCGCAGGCACGTCTCGTCGTCGGGCTCGTCGGCCAGCACCTCGGAGGGGAGCGCGCGCTCGGGCAGGTCGTACACCCGCTTCCACGCACGGCGCTCGGTGCACACCACGTCGCCGACGTCGAGCAGGAACTCGACCGCGATCTTGACGTCCGACCAGTCCCACCACTCGCCGCCGCGGCGCGCGCCGCCGAGCTCGGTCACCGTCATCGGCCCGTTGGCGCGCAGGGCGTCGAGCACGCGCGGGCCGGCCTCCTGGGGCACCTCGTGCCAGCGCCAGCCGCGCGCGCGGAAGTAGCGCCGGCGAAAGCCGAACAGCGGCCACTCCTCGGCCGGCAGCACGCACGCGGCATGCGACCAGTACTCGAAGGCGCCGCCACCCCAGTAGGCCTTCTCCACCTTCGCCCGCGCGACGGCGCCCAGCCGGGCGTAGGCGACGAGCTCGTGCGAGCGAGCGAGCACCGAGATGGTGTCGAGCTGTACCGCGCCGAGACGGCGCAGCATCGCCGCCGGCCCGCCGCGGCGCCCATCGGCGCCCAGCAGGCCCTGCGCGCGCAGGGCGACGCGCCGCGCCTCGTCGCGGGACAGCGCGCCGGCGCTCAAGCCGCCGGCGCGGCCTCGGGCAGCACGGCGCAGGCGCCCGTGTCGACCGCCAACACGACGCCGCCCTCGTGGATCGCCTCGACCTCGCCGGGGAGAGCGACCCGCAGCCGGTTGTTGACGTCGACCACCAGCGCGTCGAAGCCGTCGGAGTCGCCGACCACCACGTGCAGCGTGCCGACCTGGACGCCCTGGCGTGAGAGCACCGGGGCGCCCTTGTGGAGCGTCAGATAGGAGGCGGGGGCACCGAGCTCGGCCACCCCGTAGAGATTACGCAGCAGGCGACTAGACCCTCTGGATGAGCGTGGCGGTGCCCAGGCCGCCGCCGCAGCACATGGTCACGAGGCCGAGCTCCTTGTCCTCGTCCTCGAGCTCGTGCAGCAGCGTGGTCAGCAGGCGGGCGCCGGTCGATCCGAGCGGGTGGCCGATCGCCATCGCGCCACCGCGCGGGTTGACGCGGGCCATGTCCGGGCCGTGCTCGCGCGCCCAGGCCGCGACGACTGGTGCGAAGGCCTCGTTGATCTCGACGAAGTCGATGTCGTTCATCGCGATGCCGTTGCGCTGCAGGATCTTCGCGGTGGCCGGGATCGGCCCCTCGAGCATCTTGACCGGGTCGCAGCCGACCGTCGTCTGGTCGACGATCCGCGCCCGCGCGCGCAGGCCGAGCTGGTCGGCCTTCTCGCGCGACATCAGCAGCACCGCGGCGGCGCCGTCGGAGATCTGCGACGAGTTGCCCGCCGTGATCCGCCCGTCCTCCTTGAACACCGGCTTGAGCGAGGCCAGCGCCTCCAGCGAGGTGTCGGGCCGGATGCCCTGGTCGGCCACGTAGGTGTCGCCGTTGACCTGGAAGGGGACGATCTCGCGCTCGAACTTGCCCTCCTCGGTCGCCTTGGCGGCGAGCTGGTGGGAGCGCAGCGCGAGCTCGTCGAGCTCGGAGCGCGGGATCTCCCACTGATCGGCGATCATCTCGGCGCCCAGGCCCTGGCCGACGATGTTGTGCTTCTCCATGAGCCTGGCGGTGAAGGCGCCACCGAACTCCTGCTGGGTCTTCATCCCCGCCGCGAAGGGCAGGTGGCCCATGTGCTCCACGCCGGAGCCGATGACGACGTCGTGGATGCCGGCGGCGATCAGCGCTGCGCCGAAGTTGACGGCCTGCTGCGCGGAGCCGCACTGGCGGTCGACGGTCGTCGCGGCGGCCTCGATCGGCAGCCCCTCCTGCAGCCAGGCGTTGCGCGCGATGTTGAAGGCCTGCTCGCCGAACTGCTGCACGCAGCCGGCGATCACGTCCTCGACCTCGGCGGGGTCGACGCCGGCGCGATCGAGCACCTCCGTGTAGGTCTTGCCCAGCATGTCGGCCGGGTGGGTGTCCTTGTAGTAGCCCTTCTCGGGGTGCCCGCGGCCCACCGGCGTGCGGACGGCCTCGACGATGACCACTTCACGACCCTGCTGACCACTCATTGCTCGAAACGCCTTTCCTGTCGCGCAACGTGACGCGTGCCCCGAGTACATTACCTGTCATTGACTGTCCAGTCAGCCAGGAGCACTCGCAGCATGCATGAACGACTCGGGATAGCGGGCAGCGGCCAGATCGCGTGCGGGCTCGCGGCAGTGGCGGCCCGTCACGGGCAGGAGGTCGTGCTCTTGGCGCGATCCAGCGACGCGGCGGAGCGGGCGCGCGCCAGCGTCCACAAGATGTGCGGGCGCTTGAGCGGCGAGGTCAACGCGGCCCACGTGCGCGTGGAGACCGATCTCGACGCCCTGAGCGAGGCGACGGCCGTGGTGGAGGCGGTCCGCGAGGACGAGGCGGTCAAGTCCGGCGTCCTGGCCGACGTCGGGCGCGTGACCGGCGACGACGCGATCCTGGCCACCACGACGTCCTCGCTGTCGGTCGAGCGCCTGGCCAGGGCCAGTGGCGCGCCGGAGCGCTTCGTCGGCCTGCACGTCTTCAACCCCGTGCCGAAGATGAAGCTCGTCGAGCTCGCCTTCCCCGCCGCCGCCACCGACGCGACGCGCCGGCGCGTCCATGATATGTGCGAGCTGCTGGACAAGACCGCGGTGGAGGTCCCCGACCTGCCGGGCTTCGTGGTCAACCGGTTGCTCTTCCCGTACCTGTTCAGCGCGGTGGTCCTGCTCGACGAGACCGGCATGGAGCCCGAGGACATCGACCTGTGCATCACGCTGGGCGCCGGGCACCCGATGGGACCGCTCGCGCTGCTGGACTACGTGGGCCTCGACGTGTCCGTGGCCATCGGCGACGCCATCGGCGCCGAGGTGCCCGCGCGCCTGCGAGCGCTGGTCGCCGAGGGCGCCTTGGGACGCAAGAGCGGCCGCGGCCTGTACAACCACGACTGATGCGCGTCTACCGGATCGCGTACTCCACCAACGTGGAGCGGGTCGCGCTGGCCCTGGCCCACAAGTCGATCCCCGTCGACTGGGTCGACGTCGACCCCGACGACCGCTCGGCCGTCGTCGCGCTCTCGGGCCAGGATCTCGTGCCCGTGCTCGAGGCCGACCACGGCGAGGTCGTCGCCGACTCGATGCGCATCGTGCGCTGGCTGGAGAAGCGCCGGCCCGATCCGCCGCTGTGGCCCGCCAGTCCCGGGCGGCACGCCGAGGTCGACGTCTTCGTCGAATGGTTCAACCGCGTCTGGAAGGTCCCGCCCAACGCGATGGCCGCCGAGCTCGCGAAGGCCGAGCCCGACGAGCACCGCCTGCACGACCTCAGCGACGAGCTGCGCGGCTGGCTGCACCTGTTCGAAGGCCTGCTCGACGGCCGCGACTGGCTCATGGGCGAGAGCTTCGGCGTCGCCGACATCTGCGCCTTCCCGTTCCTGAAGTACGGCGTCCTGGAGCTGCGAACCGACGACACCGATCCGTTCCATCGGGTGCTGGCCGAGCACCTGCCGATCGTCGGCGCCTTCCCGGAGATCGAGGCCTGGGTGCACCGCGTGGACGCCCTCCCACGCGCTTGAGGTGATCCTTCGCTCACCTTTAGGGCGCGTTGAGAAAGCGTGCCGATACTGCCTAGGCGAACGTACCTCGCAAGTGCACCTCCTCCCAGAAGCAGACGAGCGGCCCGCGCAAGCGGGCCGCTCGTTGTATGCGTGCAGGTGGACCCACCCAGATCCACCTGTGCTGGCCCGAACCTCCGTCCCACGAGAGGGGCGAGCCTGTTGGACGCCTCCCGCGTCGGCGGCGTCAGGGGCTTTCAACGCAGCCGTGCCGGAGAACTTGCGCGCTCTGCGGCGCAGTCGTCGCTAGGAGTCCTGGGCGGTCGCCGCCGTACTGCGGCGATCGCGGATCCGGACGGCCTCGATGCGGTTCTCGCGCACCGATTCCACGCGGATCGAGTAGCCGTTGGCGGTGACCGTGTCGCCGCGCTTGGGCAGCCGCCCGAGCTCGGCGAAGACGAAGCCGCCGACCGAGTTGTAGGCGTCGGTGTCGACCGGCAGCGTCAGGCCGTAGTCGAGCAGGTCGGTGATCGCCACGTGGCCGCGCACGAACCAGTCGCCGTTGGCCAGGCGGCGGATCTCGCCGCCCGCGGGGTCGGTCTCGTCGTCGATCTCGCCGACGACCTCCTCGATGATGTCCTCCACCGTGACGATCCCGGCCACGCGGCCGTATTCGTCGATGATCACGGCCATCGAGGAGCGGATGCGCTGAAGGTCGGCCAGCAGGTCGTCGAGCGGCTTGGTCTCGGGGACGATGAGGGCGTCCTTGACGAGGTCCTCGATCGACGCGCTGGGGCCCTCGGACATGAGCTTGCCGGCCAGCGAGTTGGAGTGCACGGTGCCCCGCACGCGGTCCTGGTTGTCGTCCTCGGTGACGAGCAGGCGCGTGTGGCCCGAGGAGATGCAGCGCCGCAGCGCGGTCTCGGCGTCCTCGGAGATGTCCACGGTGACCACGGCGGGGATCGGCGTCATCACCTGACGGGCGTCCTGCTCGTGCAGGTGGAAGACCCCCCGCAGCATCCCGGCCTCGCCGGGGTCGAGCTTGCCGCCGGTGAAGGACTCGGCGATGAGCGCCTTGAGCTCCTCCGGCGTGCCGCCCTCCTGCGCGATCACGTCGGGGTCGACGCCGAGCGCGCGCAGGATCCGGTCGCTGATCGCGGTGAGGACGAAGATGAACGGCGTGAAGAGGCGGCGGAAGAAGCGCAGGGGCCGCGCCAGGCGCCGCGCCACGGCCTCGGCCTTGTCGATGACGTAGAGCTTGGGGACGATCTCGCCGGCGACGATGTGCGCGCTGGTGATGAGCAGATAGGCCACGGTCACCGAGACCGCGACGGAGATCCCGTGGCTCAGTGGCCCGCCGAAGAGCGGCTCGAGGAGGTTGGCCAGCACCGGCTCGCCGAGCGCGCCGATGCCGATCGAGGTCATGGTGATCCCGACCTGGACGGCCGAGATGTAGTCGCCGATCTCGTCGACCTGTGTCAGGGCGAGCTCGGCGCCCCGGGCGCCCTCGTCCTTGAGCGCCTCCAGCTTGGCACGCCGCGAGCGGACGAGCGCGTACTCGCCCATCACGAAGAACGCGTTCAGCGCGATCAGCAGCGCCGTGAAGAACAGCAGCAGCGCCGTCATCGCGGGGCGGCGTGTGAGCCGCTACTTCGAGGAGGATCGTCTGGCACGAACCGAATCTGCCGTGGAGGCTAGCAGCGCTCGCGCGAGAGGTCGTGGACGAGGCGCTCGCCCTCTTGCCATTGGTGATCGAGTGCCATGCTTGTCGGCAATGCGGATCGTCAGCCTCGTGCCCCACGCCACCGAGCTGCTCTTCGCCCTCGGGCTGGGCGACGACGTCGTCGCCGTCACCCACGAGTGCGACTTTCCCGCAGCGGCGCGCGCGCTGCCGCAGATCACGCGCGACGTGTTGCCCGCGGGCCTCAGCGCCGGGGAGATCGACGCCGCGGTGCGCGCGCGCACCGAGCGCGGCGAGGCGATCTACGAGCTCGACGCGCAGCGCCTGCGTGAGCTCGAGCCCGATCTCATCGTGACCCAGGAGCTGTGCCCGGTCTGCGCCGTGAGCATCGACGACGTGCGCGCGGTCGCCGAGACGATCTCCAGCCGTCCGCGCGTCGTCGCGCTGGACCCACATACGCTCGGCGAGTCCTTCGGCGACGTCCGCACGATCGCCCAGCTCACCAACTCGCGCAAGGCCGCCCTGGACCTCATCGCCCGCCAGCGCGCGCGGGTCGACGCGGTGCGCCTCGCGGTGCGCAGGGCCGAGCGCGTGCCGATGGCCGCCATCGAGTGGTTCGACCCGGTCTTCATCGCGGGGCATTGGACTCCGCAGATCGTCGACATCGCCGGCGGCATCGACGTTCTGGGCTTCGCCGGCGAGCATTCCGAGCAGAGCACCTGGGCGACGGTGGCCGCCGCCGCGCCGCGCGTGGTCGTCGCCATGCCGTGCGGCTACGACGCCGAACGCTCGCACGCCGAGGCGAGCGCCCACGCCGACGCGCTGCGCAGCGTGGGCGCCGAGCGGGTCGTCGCCGTCGACGCCTCGGCCTACTTCTCGCGCCCCGGGCCGCGCCTGGTCGACGGCCTGGAGCTCATGGCGCACATCCTGCACCCCGACCTGGTGCCCGAGCCCGTCGGCGCGGTCCTCGAGGTCGAGGTCTGAACGCGGACGCCTGGTCAGCCGGCGGCGGCCAGCGCGCCGAAGACGGCAATCGCCGAGAGCACGACGCAGGCGAGATAGCCCAGCTCGCGGCGGCGCATGCGGTCGGCGCCCAGGAACGCCACGCCGACGAGGACCCCGCCGACCAGGCCGCCGATGTGCCCGCCGATCGAGATGCCGCTGAGCGCGAAGGAGAGCACGAGGTTGAGGAGGATCAGCACGCCGATGTCGGTCTTGAACGGGTTGATCCCCCGTGCGCGCTGCTCGACGGCGGCGGCCCCCATGAGCCCGAACACGGCGCCCGAGGCGCCGACCGTCAGCACGTCCGGGCTGGCGACGAGCGCGCCGAACGCACCCCAGAGCAGCGCCGTGAAGTACAGCGCCGCGAAGCGCCCCGACCCCAGCGTGGGCTCGAGCAGGTTGCCGAGCAGCCACAGCAGGTACATGTTGAAGAGGATGTGGAGCGGGCCCGAGTGCAGGAAGCCCGAGGTGACCAGGCGCCAGTAGTCGTGGCCGAAGTGGATTGCAGGTCCGAACAGCAGCCAGTCGTTCCACAGCTTGCCCGAGCCGCCGCTGAAGCCGTTGGTGGCCAGGAAGATCACCGCGCACGCGACGATCAGCCCGATCGTCACGCGCGGCTCGCTGGTGGTCGAGCGCATCGTGTGCACCCTGGTGCGCTGCGCGGAGCACTCCGGGCAGCGCATGCCCACCGGCGTCGGCGTCATGCAGTCCGGGCAGATCGCCCTGCCGCACGAGGAGCACGACACGCCGGTCTCGCGGGAAGGGTGGCGGTAGCAGGTCGCCATGCGGGCGCCGGAAGCTATCAACCGGCGCGTAGCGCGCCCGTCAGGCCGTCGAGGCGACGATCACCGGATCGCTCGTCGGCTTCATCGAGCCGCCGTCGGGCTCGGCCGTCACGAGCACCTGCTCGACGCCCTTCAGGCGCCCGCGCTGGATCTCCACGTCGGCGCTGCCCTTCGCGTCGGTGCGGAAGAGCGCCGTCGTCGGCGCGGGGTCCTGGTTGGGACGCTTCAGCCACACCTGGTAGACCTTGCCGCTCGGCGGCGGGGGCATGCTGCGCACCTCGAGCTTGGTCGCGTCGTCGGAGAGCTTGAGCGACGCGCGGGCCGTCGGAGCCGACGCGATGCGCACGGTCCCGGTCACGGTGCTCGTGTCGCTGCCGCCCGACAGGACCACGCCGCCGACCACGCCGGCCGCGACGAGGACGCCCGCGGCCAGCGCCGCGGGCAGCGGGCGCAGCGAGAGGGCCGGCCAGCGCCGCCGGCGTCGCCGCTCACGCGCGGGAGCGGCCTCCGGCTCGTCCGTCCGAGCCTGTGCGGCATTCAGCAGCTCGGCCTCCGAGCGCACCACGGCCATGATGCGCTCGCGCAGCTCGGGCGGCGGCCCGACCTGCACGGCGGCGAGCGGCAGCGTGTCGGCCGCCATCTGCAGATCGGCGACCTCGCGCCGGCACCCCTCGCAGCTCGCGAGGTGCGCCTCGAAGCGCTCGTGCTCGTCGTCGGGCAGCGCGCGCAGGACGTAGGAGCCCGCGTCGTCGCGATGCGCGCAGGCGCTCATGACATCGCCTCCGCCAGGCCGCCCAGCTGGCCGCGCAGCTTCTCCAGACCCAGGCGCATGCGGCCCTTGACCGTCCCGATGGGCGTGTCGAGCATGGAGGCGATCTCGCTGTGCGTGAAGCCGCCGAAGTAGGCGAGCTCGATCACCTTGCACTGCTCGGCCGGCAGCGTGCCCAGGGCCTGGCGCACGTCGCGCGCCTCGTCGCGGCGGGCCGCCTCGACCTCGGTCCGCTCGCGCGCCTCGAACCGCTCCTCGATGCCCTCGTCGCTGGCGCGCCGGCGATCGTGGACCATGGACCGCCGCAGGGCATCGATGGCGCGGTTGTGCACGATGCCCAGCACCCACGTGCGCACCGAGCCGCGCGTGCGGTCGTAGCGCGCGCCCGAGCGCCAGAGGCTCAGGAAGGCCTCCTGGACGACGTCCTCGGCGGTGTTGCGCGTTCCGGTCATGCGATAGGCGAGCGAGAAGGCGGCCGTCGCGTGGCGGTCGTACACCACGGCGAACGCCTGCGCGTCGCCGCGACGCACCAGCTGCATCAGATCCTCGTCGGCGAGGTGCGCGAACGCCATCTGAAGATGACCTTACGCAACCGCCCCGCGTCCGGATCACCGTCGATGGATGACCCGCCGGACCTCTTCGGTCGCGGCGCGCATCGTGCGCCGGGCCAGCTCGACGCCCTGGACCTGCTTGCGCTGCTTGCGGTGCTGGCTGCGTACGCGCAGGACGACGAGGCCCGCGCCGGCGGCCGTCCCGACGGCCGCGGCCACGACCGGGCGCACCCAGTTGCGCGGGTCGCGCATCGAACCCAACTCCCAGGACTCCAATTCCTCGGCGGCGAGCTCGGTGAGCTCCTGCAAGGTCGACTCCAGCCGCGTCGCCAGGCTGTCCGGCGGTTCGACGGGCCGGAAGGCCTGGCGCAGCAGGACCTCGATGTCAGCGGCGATCGGTTCGCTCATGTCAGCGCGCCCCTCCCCGGGCGACGACGATCTCCTCGAGCTGCTTGATGGCACGGTGGATGAGTACCTTGGTCGCGCCGTCCGTACGCCCCATTGCTCGCGCGATCTCGCGGTTGTCCATCCCCAGCGCGAAGCGCATGATCAGCGCGTCGCGCCGGTCGTCCGGCAGCTCCTTGACTCCCTCCAGAATGCGCGCCAGCTCGTCGCGGCCCTCGACGAGGTCCTCCGTCGTGTGCAGCGCGCTCAGCGTCCCCGTGTCCTCGATCGGCGTCTGGGGCTTGCGCGCCCGGTCGCGATAGAGGTTCGCCGCCAGGTTGTGCGCGATGCGGATCAGCCACGGCCGCAGCGGCCGGCCGTCGGATTCCCGCAGCGCCCGCTCGTAGTGACGGTAGGCCTGCAGGAAGGTCTGCTCGGTCAGATCCTCCGCGTCGTGGTGGTTGCCCACCCGGTAGTACGCGTAGGAGTAGACGTCCCGCAGATGGGCCCGGTACAGGTCCGAGAATTCCCGGTCGAGCTGGACCTTGTCCACGCATCGGAGCCTACTCAGGCAGCGCGCCTCGATCGCGTCCGGGTGGGCTCCGTGACGGCTGCGGCCCAATGCTCGGGCTCGACGCGTCCGGCGACGACATCGGCCAGGCCGGCGACGGCGGGGGCGTCGACCCCGTCCTCGCGCAGGGCGACGGCGAGCAGCGGCAGGTCGTCGAGGGCCTGGGCGCTGTCGCCCGCGCCGGCCACGTCGGCGAAGGCCTCCGGTCGGCCGCCCCGGCGGCGCGCGTACGCGTCGACCTCGGCGAGGACGCGGTCGGCCGCGGCGCCGGCGGCGCTCGCACCCGCGGGCGCGGCGGCCGAGGCGGCGAGCACGGCGGCGTTGCGGGCGGCCACGGCGAACTCGACGCCGGTCACGTCGGTGGTGCGCTGCACCTCGAAGCGCGCGACGCGCAGCACGTCGCCGATCTGAGCGAGGAAGGCCGGGCTGGTGCAGGCGACCACGAGCGCGGCGCCGGGCGCGAGCGCGTCGGCCGCGGCGCCCGGACCGCCGAGGCACGCGACGGCGTGGGCGCGCGTGCGCTCGCCGACATAGGCGCATGGGAGCGTCCCGAGCGGCGCGACGAGGCCCTTGGAGCGCACGAGCACGCCGGCTCGCTCGGGGATCTTCGCTCCGAGCTCCTCCACGATCGCCGGCAGCTCGCGCGGCGTCACGGCAAGGCAGATGAGGTCGTGATGGGCGAGGGCGATCTCGCTCGCCCGGTGCACCGCGATGGCGTCGGGCAGCGGCCCGAGGGCGGCGGGCCGCTCGTCGGCGCGCGTCCCCAGGTCGACCTCCAGGCCGGCGCGCGCGAGGGCGACCGCGAGGCTGGTGCCCCAGGCACCGGCGCCGATGACCGCGGCGCGACGCACCCGCGGGGTGCCCCCCAGCCACTCCCACTGCAGCTCGACGCAGGGCCAGATGCGATCGGTCACCGCGGCCGCCAGGTGGCGGCTGGGCTCGTGCACCTTGGGGAAGGTCAGCGGCGCGCCCGCGCGGATGCGCACCTTGTGCGGGCGGATGCGCCAGCCCTTGCGCACGGCCTCCGAGCCGATGATCGCCACCGGGACCACGGGCGCCCCGGTCTCGAGCGCCAGGCGCCCGATGCCGCGCTTGGGGCGCCCGAGCGGCCCCGGCCGGGTGCGCGTGCCTTCGGGGAAGACGAGCACGCCGTCGCCGCGCTCGAGGATCGCGCGCGTGGTGGCCATCGCCTCCTGGTCGGAGGAGCCGCGATCGATCGGGAAGGCGCCCAGCGAGGAGAGCAGCCACGCGACCGGCCGGTTGATGAACGCCTCCTTCTTCGTCATGAAGTAGAGCGGCCGACGGGCCATCATGCCGATGACGAAGGGATCGAGAAACGACCGGTGGTTGGACGCGATGATGAACGGGCCCTCGGCCGGGATGTGCTCGCGCCCGATGCGGCTGAGGCGGAAGTACAGGTGGCAGAACGGCTGCAGCACCGCACGGGCCAGCCAGTAGACGATCGGGTTGACGCCGCGTCCACGCGCACGATCGAGGAGGGCCTCGCGATCCATGCCTTCGATACCCGCCATTGGTGGCCGCGGTTACAGTTCGCCGATGCCGATAGATCGCGCACGGACAGCCCGCGGAGCCCTCGCCGGAGCCATCGCCGCGGGAGCGTGGTCGGCTCAGGCGCAGCTCGACATGCGCGCCTTCGGCGTGGACTACTCCGACGAGATGCTGCTCGGCAAGGCGGTGACCCGCGGCCCGGCGTGGCCCGCGGTCGGCTTCGCGCTGCACCTGCTCAACGGCGCCGCGTTCGGCGCGGCCTACGCGAACGTCGCCCCGCGCCTGCCCCTCCCGTCCTGGGCGCGCGGCCCCGCCCTGGCGATGATCGAGCATCTGTCGACCTGGCCGATGACCGTCGCCGTCGAGCGCGTGCACCCCGCGCGCAAGGACTTTCCCGTGCTCTGGGGCAACAACCGCGCGTTCGCCCAGGCCACCTGGCGCCACCTGCTGTTCGGCATCGTCCTGGGCGAGCTCGAGCGCCGCTTCAACGCGCCCGACGACACCGGGATCCCGCCCTACGAGCACATCGCCTCCACCAACGGCCACGGCGACATCGAGCACGCGGTGGGCGCGTCGGAGACGTAGGTGCTAGCTCCGGCCAGCGTCCGCTAGTCGGCTGTCCGCGGGCGTTGGCGGCGCTGCGCCGCGCAAAACAGCATCACCGAGGGAGGGGGTCCCCCGCCGCGCCCGGCCGGGCCGCCCGCGGCGGTTAGCGTGGTCGATTGCTGTTGCAGGAGAACAGTAATCGACCATCGTTGCTGACTCTTAGGGCCAGGAGCCTGACAATCCAGCATCCTCCGGGGTAGCTCACCCGCCGCCGAGGACGACCGCCCGCGGTCGCGCCACCCGGCGCTGCTTCCCCTCGGTGATGCCCCAGGGCGCGGCGCAGAAACCCCGCGCGCCCCGCGCTAGGCTCGGGCTCCACCACGCCGGAGTAGCTCAGCTGGTAGAGCACCGCTTTTGTAAAGCGGGTGTCACGGGTTCGAGTCCCGTCTCCGGCTCTCTCAGCCCTTGCGGACCTTGACCACGTTCGAGCCGCCCGCGAGGTACGGGTAGGCGGCCTCGCCGAGACTCAGCGCCCGGAACCGGTACAGCGCCGCACCGGGCTGCTGGAAGCGGTAGGTCGTGCGGAAGCGCCCGCGGCGATCGGTGCGCACGACGTTGAAGCGCACCCACGCTCCGCGGCTCGCCCGCGCCATCAGCACGACCTGCTTGCCACCACGCGGCAGCGGGCCGCCGAGCAGCCGGCCGCTGAAGCGAATGGCCTGCCCCTGTCGCGCGCGGCGCGGATGGATCGCCAGCCGCAGCCCGGCGCGCACCCGCAACCGCACGCCTGCGGTCGCCGACGCGATCGTGTCCTCCACGTGGCTGCGGTAGCGGAAGGTCACGTCACGCGAGGAGACGCGCCGCGGCAGCACGAGGTACCAACGGCCGTCGCTGCCGGTCCGCGGACCGACGCGCTTGCCCAGCTCGCGCGCGTTGACCGCGGTCGTCTTGGACACGACGTCGATGGCCGCGTCGGCGATCGGCGCGCCGTCGGCGGTCCGGAGGCGCCCGCGGACGACGTGGGTGCGACCGAAGGGACTCACGAGCAGCGTCCGACTCCCCCGTCGGCCCCAGTGCGCAGTGAGCCGGGCCAGGTCGCTGGCGCCGTCGCCGTTGGCGGCGCCACGCAGAGCGGGGTCGGAGCCCGGCCCGATCGCCCCGCCCGTGCTGATGTTGCGCGCCAGCGGCCCGAAGATGGTCGTGCGATTGCCCGCCGCGTCCTCGAGCAGGATCCGCACGACGTGCCGACCCTGAGGCAGGCTCGCGGTGTCGATGTCCAGCGACCCGTCATCGATCCGCAGCGGACAGGGCTCTGCGGCCACGTACTCGGCAGCTGCGGTCGACGGATCGAAGTCGACGCAATTCGACCCGGCGCTGACAGGCACGGCGAGTGCATCCGTACCGTCGACCTCGACGACCGCTCGACGAAGTCCGCCGCCCTGGTCGGCTGCGGTCAACGCGAACGATGTAGTGCCCACCCACGTCTGCGCGTCGATTGCGGTTCCTGTTAGCCCCCCGACGGGCGCAACATCGTCGCGAACGTCGAACGAAGCGTCCTCGACAGTGCCTTGACCACCGTCGTTGGCACCCGGACACTGATCGACGCACTGAACCTTCAGCTCGATCCAACTCGCGGCGAGGTTGCCCACGTGCACATGCCCTTCGGGTGTCAGCCAGTTCACGTTGACCGGGCTGCGCTTGTCGAAGATGGCGCCGCGATCCGTGGCCAGCACGACCGCCATCGTGCCCTCCTCCAGCCTGATGTTCGTGTAGGCGCTGAAATGCATCGTCGATCGCGTCAAGACGGGTGTCCGGCGGAGCCGTCCACCTGGCGGCGACGCCGCCGCCCCCGGGGATCGGGCCGTGCGCGATCCCGAAGCTGAAGTGACCGGCGAGCGGGCACGCGTCTTGGAGCTCCCACATCACGCCTTGGCCGATGACAGCAAACTGCCACCCGCTCACAATGTGGAGCCCACCGATGGTTGCCCCGAGAAGGATGCCGCCCGGCGCTTGGCACGTGTACACGCGGTAGACCCCCGCATGGGCAGCCGGAGAGGTCATCGCGAGACCCACCACCACGGCTATCAGGGCACCCGTTGCCGTCCTTCTCGAAGCCACCACACCCTCCCGTGCACGCATTCCAGGCTCCTCCTTCGAAGCCTCGAGTCCTATAGGTCGTGAGCCCGGAAGTCTCCCCCCTCGCTCAACGTCTTTGCGCCCTGGGCAACTTGGGTAACCATGCCGTGTTCCGACGGGCGCACACCACCTAGGCAGAGGGAGCTATCGCTTGACGTCTCATCGCAGGAGCCGCAGGGCTCTGTACGCCGCTATCGGCGGCCATCGCCGCAGCGGCGATGGTGCCGGCCGCCGCCAACGCCGCCGTGAGCCTCACCGTCACCGGAGACGACGGAAACCCTGTGGCGCTCGGGGGCACGCTGAACATCCGCAACATGAACCCCATGCTCGGGATCCGCTCGACGCCCACCGATTTCTTCAGCCTGTCGGTCACCGGTCCCAACGGCGCAAAGGTCGCGTCGGACCTCTCCTGCTTCAGGGACTACAACACGGACGGAAAGCCGGTCGACTACGTCGGCAACGGTGTCTACACGGCGACGCTCACGACCTACAGCACCAGCAGCTGCGCAACGGCCACCGCCACGCAGACCCTCCCCTTCACCATCACCGCCTCCACCGCCCTCACGCCCCCCGCGCTCGCGGCGCTGACGCGGCCGCCGAACTCGACGGTTCCTAACACGGTCAAGCTGCCGATCGACCTCAACCCCGGCGCGCTGGGAACCGACGTCTTCGCGGCGCGCAACGTGGCGCCCAACCCGGACGGCTCGCTGCCGGGCGCGCCCACGCAGCTGTTCCCCGACGCGACGACGAGGACCGTCGACGTGCGACTCGACCAGGGACCGGGCACCTATGTGGTCGCGGCCCGGGCCAAGGGCTTCACCGGGTCGACGAATCCGCAGGCGTTCAGCCCGTGGGCCACGCCGGTGGCCTTCCGCGCCTTCGCTCCCTTCGACCTCAAGTCGTTCCGTTGGACCGACAGTCGCGGACCGAGCTACCGCTTCAGCGCGACGATCATGGAGACGAGTGCGACGGGGCGGGTGAACATCGCCATCGGGCGCGGGAAGAAGGGCAAGTACCACTCGCAGGGCACCGTGAAGATCCGCAAGCACGCGTTCTCCAAGCGCTTCAGGCTGAACGTCACGGGCACCTACCGGATCCGCTTCAAGTACAAGGGCAGCGCCACGATCGCCCCCGGAGCCGAGATCCACGCGTTCCGGATCACCCGGCGCGTCACCTTCCGGGGCGCTTCGGCGATCGGCTAGCGCTTCTGGCCGGCTGTGCGCGGGCGGCGCCGAGCGCCGCCCGCAGCCGCCGCCGTGCTCAGTGGCGCACCGTGATCGTCATGCGCATGTTGTCCTCCTCGTGCAGCGTGCAGAGGAACTTGTAGACGCCGGGCTTGGTCAGCGTCTTGGAGTACGTGAAGCCGGCCGATCCGGGCTCGGTCTGGAACTTCTTGAAGCCCTTCGGGGCCGAGATGAGCTTGACGTCGTGGACGTCGGCCGAATCATCGGTCCAGACCCAGTTGATCCGCGACTTGAGGTTCACGGTCAGCTTCTTCGGGTTGTAGAAGTTGTCGACGACCTCGATCTTCTTCTTCTGGGGGGCGCGCGCCGCCTGCGGGGACCCGGCGACGGCCGGCGCCGCGGCGAGAGCCACGACGCCGGTCAGCGCAATCGCGATGGGCAGCCTCACTTCTTGTAGTGCTCCAGCGGCTTGAGGCCGCTCTTGGGGGCGTGCGGGTGGCGGATCCAGAACGCCTCATGGGTGGGATCGCCGACGTCCCAGCTGATGGCCTCGTCCTGGGCCGCCTGGCTGAACGCGTTCGGCCCGGCGAACGGGCACGGGGCGAACGTCGAGCCGTCGGCCGGCGTCGTGTTGGTGACGCCATCGTTGGGTCCGAAGCAGTTGTCGGACCCGCTGCCGTCATAGAACAGCTCGCGACCGTTGAGGTCCGCCCCGCCGAGCCCGAACTGGTTGTCGTGGACCTGGTTGCCGATGAGATCGGCGGCGTCGGCCTGCTTGAGCAGGATCTGCTTCAGGGCCCCGGCCCCGACGAGGTAGTTGCCGTAGATCCGGTTGTGGCTGACCTCGGTGCGGCGACCGCCGAAGAGCAGGACGCCGACGCCGACCGGGTACGGCGTGACCGTCGCCTGCTTCTTCTGCTTGAACGGTGCGCCGGCGTAGTAGTTGAAGTTGTTCCAGAAGATGTCGTTGTCGGTGATGACGTTGTCCTCCGGCGGCGCGTACTTCTCGGTGTCCAGCGCGTTGGGGACGATGCCGGTCCCGTTGTTGAACCATTGCGACTTCGTGATCGTCACGTAGCGCATGTTGGTGCCCGAGAAGCCGAGCACGTTGCCGAAGGACTTGACGTTGCGCACGATCGAGCGCTCGGGCGTCGTCTGCTTGGGCGTCTGGCCGATGTAGAAGCCCGAGTCGCTGTTGTAGGACGCCTGGGAGTTCTCCATCACGCCGCCGAGCGAGTTGAAGGCGTAGATCCCGTAGACGCCGGAGAGCGTCGCGTTGAGGTGGTTGAGCTCGTAGCCGGAGACGTTGACGACGTAGAAGCCGTTGCCGTTGTAGTGCTTGGAGGTGAAGCCGTTGATCGTCACCTGATTGGCCCCGTCGACGCGGACGCCGTTCTGGCGCGGAACCTTGTTGCCCTGCGAGCCGTCGAGGACGACCTTCGAGGGATCCTTCGGATTGCCGACGAGCTTGAGGTAGCGCTTGCTCGCGCCGAGCACGGTCACGCCCTCGCGGTAGGTGCCGCTCTTGACCTTGACCGTGTCGCCGGCCTTGGCCTTGTTGACGGCCGATTGGATCGTGGCGTATTTGCAGCCCTTCTTACACACGGTGAGCGTGTGGAAGGGCCCCTTGGGCGCCTTCTGCGTCGTCGACGGCTTGGCCGGCGGCGGGTAGGGGCCCGCCAGCGCGGCGCCCGGCAGAGCCAGGGCGGCCGCCAGGGCGAGGCCGATGATGAAGCGGAGCTGGGACATGGGAACGTCTCCTCGTGCGGTGCCTTAGGGCTCGACCAGGTACCAGCCCGCCATCCCGCCGTCCTGGTGGGTGAAGACGTGGCAGTGGTACAGCCAGCGGCCCGGGTTGTCCTCGATGAAGCGGGCGGTGATCGTCTCGTTGGGCCCCACGGCTGGGGTGTCGACGAAGCTGCCGTCGAGGCCCTTCCAGCGGTGCCCGTGGATGTGGAAGTCGTGGAAGTTGGAGTCCATCCCCATCACGTGGATGGCGACGTCCTGGCCGACCTTGGCCTGCAGGGTCGGGGTGTTGCCGGCGAAGGCGCGGCCGTTGATGCACTGGAACTGGCGCTCGAGGCCCGTGACCGGCGGGGCCAGCGCGTGGAAGAAGATCACGGCCTCGACGTCGGGCAGCTTCTCGCCGCGCTCGCGCACGATGATCGCGCCGAAGAGCCCGCGGAAGGTGTTCAGCGTGTGGTTGGGGCCGTGGTCGTGGTAGGGCCACACGCCGACCGCGTCCGGCGTCGCCTCCCACGTGTAGGTGAACTCGCGGCCGGGGCGCACGAAGCCGCCGGCGCGGGTGAAGTCGCCCAGGAAGACCCCGTCGTAGTCGGGGTTGTACTTGACGCCGTGCGGATGCATGGTCAGCGCCTGGCCGGCCTTCTGGGAGAGGCCGTTGCGGAAGTGCACGACGACCGTGTCGCCGACTTCGGCGTACAGCGTCGGCCCCGGGATGGCGGGCGGCGCCATCGGCCCGGCGAAGCCCTCGGTCATCTGCTGGTAGACGAAGGCGCGGTAGACGCTCGGGCCGGCGACGGCGCGGCCGTGCCACTGGTCGCGGCGCGGGCGCGTGGGCACGATGTCCCACAGCGCCTCGCGGGCCTCGATCCAGTACTCGCGCGCCGTCCCGCCGGGCTGCGGCACCGGAGTGGTGAAGGTCAGCTGCTCGGTCGGCCCGGCGCCCGGCGCTGCGGCCGCGGCGGCGCGGGCGCGCGGCGCGGCCACGCGACGGGCGGCGGCGTCGGCCTTCGCGGCATCGCCGGGCTTGCTGAGCAGGACGCGCTCGCCGCCGATCGTGCACAGGAACGCACCCGCGCCCGCGGCTAGGAAGCCGCGGCGGGGCAGGCCATTGTCTGACTCGAAGGGCGACGTCAAGGGCGGGGGCACGCGGCACCCATTGCGCCGCGGGACCGATCTTAAGCCTTCACGGCGTCGCAGTACAACTGTACTGTGGGCGCGACATGGCGACCGCTGTCCGCCGCGCGCCTCCCGAGGCCATCCGCGCCGCGATCATCGAGGCGACGATCCGCCTCGTCGGGCGCGACGGGGTCGACGGCGTGACCCACCGGGCGGTGGCCCGCGAGGCCGGCGTGTCGCTGTCGTCGACCACCTACCACTTCACCTCCCGCGAGGAGATCGTCTCCGAGGCGCTGCGGCGCGTCGCCGCGCTCGAGATCGAGCGCATCGCGCGCGACGCCGAGGCGCTGGCCGAAGGCCATCCCGACGTGGCCTCGATCGCGCGTGCGCTGGCGGCGTGGCTCACCGAGCAGGTGCAGGGCGACGACCTGCTGCGCGTGCGCGCCGGGTATCACCTGCAGCTCGAGGCGGGCCGGCGGCCCGAGCTGCGCGCGATCCACATCGCCTGGGGCCAGGCGGTGCACGACCTGGCCGAGCGCGTGCTGCGCGCAGCCGGCTCGCCTCGGCCGCGCACCGATGCGACCATCCTCGCCAGCGCCATCGACGGGCTGCGCCTGGACGAGGTGACCGCGCCGCGGCCCGGCTTCGAGCGCCGCGCGCGCCCGGTGATCGAGCGCCTGCTGTCGATCCTCACCGCGCCGTGACGCCCGCGGCGCTGCGCCGCGCGTGCCTCGCGATGACCGGCGCGAGCGAGGAGTTCCCCTTCGGCCCGCAGAACTCGGTCTTCAAGGTGGACGGCAAGATCTTCGCGATCAGCCCCCTGGGCCGCTCGCGGCCGCTGCGGATCTCGCTGAAGTGCGAGCCCGGGCTCGCCGAGCAGCTGCGCGTGGGCCACCCGGCGATCACGCCCGGCTACCACCTCAACAAGCGCCACTGGAACACGATCGTCCTCGACGGCTCGCTGCCCGACGCGATGGTCCGCGACATGATCGAGGACAGCTACGACCTCATCGTGGCCGCGCTGCCCAAGGCCAGGCAGCGGGCCCTGGGCTGGACCGCCGGCTGAGGCGGCTACAGGGGCTCGGCGGCATGCCAGCCGCCGGCATCGTCGCGCACGAGCAGGATCTCCTCGGACCCTGCCTCGGTGACCACGCGGAACAGCGCCTGGTCCTCCTCGGTCCCCGGCCGGTCGACGACCTGGAGGAGCAGCAGCTCGCCGATCGCGACGGGCGAGCGGGCGGCGAAGGCCACGCGCGCCGCGGCCTCCATGGCCTCGCGGTCCCAGCCGCGGTCCACGGCGCGCGCCGCGGCCAGGGCGCGATCGGCCTCATGCAGCGAGGCGAGCAGCTCGTCCTCCTCGCCGCGGGCGCGGCGGCCGTTGGCCACCAGTCCTCCGACAATCAGTAGGACCACCAGCACAACGAAGACGATGACGATGATGGCAATCGTGCTCACGACGCTGATTACAACATCACATTGCGCGACGCGAGGTGTGCTCCCACCTTGCGCTTGACCCGCTGCAGGGCGTTGTCGACCGTCTTGCAGTCGCAGCCGATGCGGTCTCCAACCTGCTCGTAGGAGTAGCCGTCGAGGTACAGCGCGAGCACGCGCGACTCGAGGTCGGAGAGCGCGGTGGACAGGCACGCCACCAGCGAGCGCAGCTCCTCGGAGGAGATGACCTGGTTGACGGGGTCATGGACCGAAGGGCCCGGAATCACCTCGTCGAGGGTCGGCTCGCCATCGGAGGCGCTCGCCGGCGTGCTCGAGAAGGAGACGTACTGGTTCAGCGGCGTGTGCTTGTTGCGCGTGGCGGTCTTCACCGCCGTGATGATCTGGCGCGTGATGCA
The DNA here is from genome assembly GCA_963742125.1 of uncultured Actinomycetes bacterium. Classification (GTDB taxonomy): domain Bacteria; phylum Actinomycetota; class Thermoleophilia; order Solirubrobacterales; family Solirubrobacteraceae; genus JAOPZW01. The sequence goes on from CAVUKO010000004.1 coordinate 119,737, forward strand.
GAGCTCCGCGAAGTTGCGGAAGCTCGACTCACGATCGGAGCGGAAGTCGCGGATGGCCTTGTAGAGGCCGACCAGTCCCTCCTGGATGAGGTCGTCGCTGTCGCCGCCGGCGAGGAAGTACGACGACGCCTTCAGACGGACGAAGCCGTAGTAGCGGCGTACCAGGCGGTCATACGACGTCGGGTCGCCCTGCTTGGCGAGCGCGATGAGGTAGCCATCTTCGACCTGAACCTGAGATTGAGCGTTGGGAGACAGACGGGCCACGAGCGGTCCTTTCGCCCCGTCGGCAGCCCTGCCGACAGGATCGGATTGGTGCTCAGTGGCGCAATCCTCCCCGGAGCGCCATCTGCATAGAAATCTGACTTTTGCTCAACCTCAAGTTGAGCCTCAGTCGAGGCGGACTTATTCCAGACTTATGGAGCGCTGTCAAGCGCCGACGCGCTTCTGCAAGATCCCGTACAGCAGCGCGGCCGCGGCGGCGCTCGCGTTGAGCGACTGCACATGACCCCGCAGCGGCAGTGCGATCAGCTGATCGCAGGCCGCTGCCACCCGCGGGCGCAGGCCGCGGCCCTCCGCCCCGATGACGAGCACGCAACCGCCGCTGTAGTCGGGCTGCAGGTAGGGCTCGCCGTCCTCGGCCGTCGCGCCGTAGCACCAGCATCCGGCCTCCTTGGCCGAGGCCAGGAAGTCGGCCACGTTGCGCACCTGCGCGATCGGCAAGTGCTCCACGGCGCCCGCCGACGCCTTGCAGACCGCGGGGGTGACCTCGGCCGAGCGGCGCTGGGGGATCACCACGCCGTCGGCGCCGACGCACTCGGCGGTGCGGCAGATCGCCCCGAGGTTCTGGGGGTCCTGGAGCTCGTCGAGGACGACGATGAGCGGGTCCGGGCGCGCGAGCAGCCCGGCCTCGTCGACGTAGGGGTAGGACCCGACCTCGGCGCACAGCCCCTGGTGGGCCTCGGTCCCCGCCCGCGCGGTGATCTCCTCCGGGCGCGCCTCGAGCACCTCGACGTCGCGCAGCCACGGCTCCGCGGCCGCCCCATGCGTGGCCCACACGCGGTGCACCGGGCGCCGGCCCGCCCGCAGCGCCTCGCGGATGGGGTTGCGGCCGTAGAGGACGAGCGCGCCGCTCATGGATCCACGCGCACGAGCTGCGGCCCGTCGGCGGAGTCGCGGACCTGCCAGCCCTGCGCGGCCAGCTCGTCGCGCAGGCGATCGGCCGCGGCGAAGTCGCGCGCCGCGCGGGCGGTCTCGCGCTGCTCGAGGAGCGCGAGGGCGGCCGCGTCGGGCTCGCCGTCGGCGCCCGTGGCGTCGAGCAGGTTGTCCAGGGCGAGGATCTGCAGCATCTCGCGCAGGTCCGCGTCGCCGGTGCCGGGCTCGCGGCGGTTGGCCTCGCGGATCCACTCGAAGACCTCGGCCAGCGCCGTCGGGGTGTTGAAGTCGTCGGCCAGGGCGGCGAAGAAGCGCTCCTTGTGCGCCGCGAGGTCGGCCGGCGAGGGGCCCGGCGTCAGGCGCCGCGCCGCCTCGCGCACGCGCCGCACGCTGGCCGCCGCCTGCGCCATCGTCGTGTCGTCGAACTGCACCGGCTGGCGGTAGTGGCCGCCGACGAAGAACATGATCACCGCGTCGCGGCCGTGCTCGGCGAGCGCGTCGGCCAGCGACGTGATGTTGCCCACGCTCTTGGCCATCTTCTCGCCGCCCATCTGGAGCATCCCGTTGTGCATCCAGATGCGCGAGAGCTCCGCGCCGCGCCCGCGGCGCGTCTGCGCCGCCTCGTTCTCGTGGTGGGGGAAGGTCAGGTCGTTGCCGCCCGTGTGGATCTCGAAGCCGACGCCGAGCACCTCCTCGGCCATCGCCGAGCACTCGATGTGCCAGCCCGGGCGCCCGCGGCCCCAGGGCGCGTCCCAGGCGGTGTCCTCGCCGGGCTTCTGCGCCTTCCAGAGCGCGAAGTCGAGCGGATCCTCCTTGCGATCGGAGCCTTCGACCCCCTCCCCCTGGTCCATGTCGTCGACCGAGCGATGGCTCAGCGAGCCGTACTCGGGGTCGGCGCGCACGCGGAAGTAGACGTCGCCGTCGACGGCGTAGGCGGAGTCGTTGTCGAGCAGGGCCTGGATGAGGTCCTTGATGGGCTCGATCGTCTCGGAGGCCAGCGGCTCGCGATCGGGCCGCCCCAGGCCCAGGCCCTCGGTGTCGGCGAAGTAGTGCGCGGTCATCTCGCGCGCGAGGTCGGCGCTCGGGATGCCGAGCGGCCGGGCGGCGTCGTAGATCTTGTCGTTGATGTCGGTGACGTTGGCGACGAGGGTCACCTCGTAGCCCTCGTGCTCGAGGAAGCGCTTGAGCAGCGAGGGGACGACGAAGGGCCGCGCGTTGCCGATATGGATGCGGTTGTAGACCGTCGGCCCGCAGGAGTAGATGCCCACGCGGCCCGGGTCGCGGGGCACGAGCGGCTGCTTGCGGGCGGTGCGCGTGTCGTGCAGGTCGATCTCGCGGGCCATCGACCCCCAATCTACGCAAGGTGCGGACACGACGAATGGACGGCGCCGGGATGGCCGGGTCGCTGTATAAGGTCCCCTGCCATGCCCGGCGAGCTGCCCCACGCCCGGCGCCTGGCCTTGCTCGACGAGGCCTTCCGCACGCTGCCCGAGCGCTATCTCGGCGCTCCGGAGGGCTTCGATGCGACCTACCACGTGCGCCTGGGCGACGTCGGGCGGACCTGGGAGGTGCGCTGCACCACCCACGGGGCGCGCGTGCGCAAGGGCTGCACGCGGCGCGAGCCCGACGTGGTCATCGGCACCGACGCCGCGACCTGGCTGGCCCTGCGCGAGGGCGAGCTGTCGGGCGTCGAGGCCTTCTGGCAGCGCCAGCTCTACGCCCGCGGCGACGTCGATCTGGCCATCGGCTTCGAGGGCATGTTCCGCCTGCCCAACGGCCGCCCGCCGCTGGTGCGCATCCACGACGTCAGGCTTCCCGGCCGGCGGGTCTCGACGCTGACCATGGGCGACGGCCCCGACGTGGTCTGCATCCACGGCCTCGGCGCCACCAAGGCCTCGTTCTTCGACACCGCCGCCGCGCTCACGCGCGCGGGCTACCGCGTCCACGCGCTCGACCTGCCGGGCTTCGGCGGGTCGTCCAAGCCGGTCGCCGGCGCCTATTCGGCCCGCTGGTTCGCCGACACCGTCGTCGAGGTCATGGACGCCCTCGACGTCGGCCGCGCGCACCTGGTGGGCAACTCGATGGGCGGCCGCGTCGCCGTCGAGGTCGGGCTGCGCGCGCCCGAGCGGGTCGCCGGGCTGGCGCTGCTCGCGCCGGCGGTGGCCTTCGTCAAGCGCGACTGGCACCCGGTCGTGCGCCTGATGCGCCCGGAGCTCGGCCTGCTGCCCCACAACCTCGGTCGCGCCCGGGTCGCGCGCCAGTTCTGGAGCCTGTTCGCCGACCCCGACCAGGTCGACCCGAGCGTGGCCGACCTCGTCGTCGACGAGTTCCAGCGCATCTACGCCAGCCCGGGCGCGCGGCTGGCCTTCCTCACCGCGGCGCGCAACATCTACCTCGAGCGCCCCTTCGGGCGCGGCGGCTTCTACCCGCGGCTGGCCGAGCTCGAGGCCCCGGCGCTGTTCGTGTGGGGCGCATGCGACCGCCTCATCCCGCCGGGGTTCAAGCGCCACGTGGCCCAGTGGCTGCCCGACGCCGAGCAGATCGTGCTCGAGGACTGCGGTCACGTCCCGCAGGTCGAGCGCTCCGAGCAGACGATCGGCCTGCTGCGGCGCTTCTTCGAGCGCGTCGACGCGCTCGGGCCGCGCCGCGCACGGGCGCGCGCGGCCTGACCGGGCGTACGTTCATCTAGCCTGCCGCGGGTGCGTCCCGCCCTGCTCGCCGCCACGCTCCTGGCCCTCGCCGCTCCCGGCGCGTCCGCCGCGGTCCGCGTGTCGCCCGTCGGCGTGCGCCCCTACGCGACGCTCACCGTCCACGTCACCGGCCGCCTGCCCCAGACGCTGTCGGTCGACGGGCGCCGCGTCGCGACCGCGCACCGCGCCGCCACCCGCGTCAGCCTGCGCGGCCGCATCGCGCAGGGCCGCCACCGCCTGCGCGCGTGCCGCGGGCGCGCCTGCTCGACGAGCGCGCCGTTCGTGGTGACGAGTGGGCCGATCCTCGGCGGCTGCCCGGTCTTCCCGCCCGACAGCCCCTGGAACACCGATGTCAGCGCGGCGGCGCCGGCGCCCGACTCTGCCACGCTCGTCGGCGCGCAGGCCGCGGGACACGACGTCCACCTGGACTTCGGCGACACCCAATCGGAGTACGGGATCCCCTACGCGCTGGTCGGTCCCACCCAGCGCCGGGTGCCGATCGCCTTCGGGACCGACGGCGCCGACTACGGTGACGAGAGCGACCACGGGCCCTTCCCGATCCCGGCCGGCGCGCCGATCGAGGGTGCACCGGCCGGACAGCCCGACCCGCAGGAGGGCGACCGCCATGTCATCGTCGTCCAGCGCGAGCGCTGCGTGGACTACGAGCTCTACAACGCCGTGCGCGTCAACGCCGGCGCCTCGTGGCAGGTCTCCTCCTCCGCGCGCTGGGACCTCACGCGCAACGGCCGTCGGCCGGCGGGCTGGACCTCGGCCGACGCTGCCGGGCTGCCCATCCTCCCCGGGCTGCTGCGCTACGACGAGGCCGCCTCGGGCACCATCCGCCACGCGTTGCGCTTCACGCTGCCGCGCGCACGGCGCGCCTGGCAGGCGCCCGCGGGGCACTGCGGGACGACGACCGACGTCTCCGCCCCGCCCTACGGCTCGCGCTGGCGGCTGAAGGCCGGCTTCGACGAGTCGCCCTACCGCGGACCGGCGCTGGCCATCGTGCGCGCGCTCAAGCGCTACGGGCTCATGTTCGCCGACCAGGGGTCGTCGATGTTCATCACCGGGACGACCGACCGGCGCTGGACACAGACGATCGAGGACATCAACCAGCGCCATCCGATCCCGGGCGACGCCTTCGAGGTCGTGGCCGGGCCGGCGCCGACGCCGTGCTGAGCCACCTATGATCCGCCCGGCATGAGTGCCACCGCGACGCGCAACGGCCACAGCGCCAACCCCGTCGGCGACGGGAGCCTGGGCCGCGAGGACGGGGAGGACGCCGAGAGCGACTCCGGCGCCGGCTCGCTCCCCGGCCGCCTGCTGCGCACCATCGCCGGCCAGATCTCGAGCCGGGTGCCGCCCGCCGACCTCGACGAGCGCGACCCCGACTACATCCGCGAGGCGCTCCCCGGCCTGTGGCTGCTCTCCAGCCTGTACTTCCGCGGCGAGGTCAGGGGCCTGGGCAACATCCCCGAGGAGGGACCGGTCCTGCTCGTCGGCAACCACTCCGGCGGGAACCTCACGCCCGACACGACCGTCCTCACCCTCGCCTTCCACGCCTACTTCGGCGTCGAGCGGCCCTTCTACCAGCTCGCCCACAACCTCGTGCTCTCGATGCCGGGTCTGAGCTTCCTGCGCAGGTTCGGCACCGTCGCCGCATCGCCGGCCAACGCCGAGAAGGCGCTGCGCTCCGGAGCGGCCCTGCTCGTCTACCCCGGCGGCGACTACGAGGTCCATCGCCCGAGCTGGCACGGCAACCGCGTCGAGTTCGCCGGGCGCCGCGGCTTCATCCGCCTCGCGCTCGAGCACGACGTCCCGATCGTCCCGGTCGTCTCCATCGGGGGCCAGGAGACCGCCCTCTTCCTCAGCCGCGGCGAGACGCTCTCCAGGCTGCTGGGCCTCGATCGGCTACTGCGCCTGAAGGTCCTGCCGATCTCGATCGCCGCTCCGTGGGGTCTCAACGTCGGCGACTTCCTCGGCCACATCCCGCTGCCGGCCAAGATCACGGTCGAGGCGCTGCCACCCATCCGCCTGCGCGACGAGTTCGGCCCCGAGCCCGACGTCGACGAGGCCTACGAGCATGTGGTGCGCCTCATGCAGGAGACCCTGGACGCGCTCGCCGCCGAGCGGCGCCTGCCGATCATCGGATGAGGGTCCAGGCGGACATCGAGGTCGCCGCCCCGCCCGAGGCCGTGTGGGAGTTCATCGTCGACCCCGCGCGCTACCTGCACTTCATGGCCGGGGTCACACGCTGGGAGGTCGCGGGGGAGCTCGCGACCGGCCTGGGCGCGCGCTACCGCACGCTCATGCGCGTCGGCTCGGCGGAGGTCGGCGGACTGGTCGAGATCGTCGAATGGGACGAGGGCTGCGACCTCGCGTGGACGTCGGTCACCGGTGTGGACCAGCGCGGGCGCTGGCGGTTGCGCGCCCGGCCGGACGACCACACCCGGGTGCAGCTGCGCCTGGCCTACGGTGTCGCCGGTTCGGGCATCCTGGGCTGGGTCGCCGAGCACGTCGCGGCCCCGACGGTGCGCGGGCACCTGCGCCGCTCGCTGCAGCAGCTCAAGCGCCAGGTCGAGCATGAGCGCCTGCGCCGCCAGGCGGCGCAGCGACGCTCCGAGCGCGGCGTCACCGGTGCCGGTGCCAGCGCCAGGCCGAGGGGAAGCTGACCGTCAGGCGCGCGACGCTGCCGTCGCGCAGGTCCAGGACGAACGTGCGGCAGGTGCCCGCCCATGCCGATTTGGTCTGCCACGTGAAGACGTAGTGGCCCGTCGAGCGATTGAAGCGCAGGCCCCGACCGGACTTGCTCAGGGCGCGCTCGCCGCCCGTCGCCTGGCCGGGATGCCGGCAGTCGACACGCACGCTGCTCGGTGAGCCGTCGGCCAGGACGTTCAGCCCGCCATAGCCACCCAGCGAGAAGACGATCGGGATCGCGTCGCCGGCGCGCACGATGCTGCCGTTGTGGATGGGTCCGAAGAAGCCCTTGAAGGCGAGGACGCTCTCGGCCACGGTGTAGCCGTGCGTCACCGTCGTCTCGTTCCCGGCGCCGTCACGCGCGAGGACCGTGAAGGCGTGGGCGCCCGGCGTCGAGGTGTCCAGCGGCGCGCCGTCGGCCACGTCGCCCGTGCACGAGGCAAGGCCGGAGCCGCCCTCGTCGGCGCACGAGTAGTCCGCGCGCACGTCGGCGCCCAGGTCGTACTGCGCTCCCTCCGGCGGCGTGCGCAGATCCACGGTCGGCGCCCGCTCGTCGCCCAGGACGCTGTAGCCGTGCGTCACCGTCGTCTCGTTGCCTTCGCCGTCACGCGCGACGACCGTGAAGGCGTGGGCGCCCGGCGTCGAGGTGTCCAGCGGCGCGCCGTCGGCCACGTCGCCCGTGCACGAGGCGACGCCGGAGCCCCCCTCGTCGGCGCACGAGTAGTCCGCGCGCACGTCGGCGCCCAGGTCGTACTGCGCTCCCTCCGGCGGCGTACGAAGGTCGATCGTCGGCGCCTGCTCGTCGCGCGGCAGGACGGCGACCACGGCCTGCGGGTGGGAGCTTGCCGGCACGGGCAGCCCGGCCTTGGCGGCGAGGGTCCCGTCGCCGGCGACGTCGTACTGGTCGAGCACGGCGTCGGTGTACGAGGCGGCGTAGAGGCTGCGGCCGTTGGGCGAGAGCGCGAGTGCGAACGGGCTGCGACTGGTGGCGACCGGGGCCGCGAGCTCGCTCAGGGCGCCATCGGCGTCGGCCGTGTACTGCGAGACCGAGTTGCCATCCACGTTGGCCACGTAGACGCGATCGGCGACCGCGACGATCGCGCGCGGCCCGGAACCGGCGTCCACGGGGTCCGCCTTCGGGGTCAGGTTGCCGCTCGCCGCGGCGACCGAGAACTGGGTAACGGTGCCGTTGGGTGCCTGATTGGTGACGTACACGCTGGCGCCATCGGGGCTGACGGCGATGCCCGCCGCCTGTCCCCCGGCGTCTACGGCGGAGGGCTGCTTCGGCGAGAGCACGCCCGCAGCGCTGACGTCGAACTGCGAGACCGAGCCGGACGTGTAGTTGGTGACGTAGGCGCTGGCCCCGTCGGGACTGAGCACGATCTGCACGGGTCTTGCTGCTCGGTGTCGACGCTAGAGGCGAAGGTCAGCGCCCCCGCGGAGTCGACGTCGTAGGTGCTGATCGTGGCGTCGCCCTGGTTGACCACGAAGGCGTGGCGGCCGTCCGGAGCGACCGCGATGGAGATCGGCAGCGGACCCGTGGGAACGGAATCCGGTGTCTTGGGTTGGAGGGTTCCCGCCGCGCCGATGTCGAATTGCGACACGGTGCCCGAGTCCTGGTTGACGACGTAGAGGCTGCGCCGATCGGGCGACGCGGCCGCTCCCGCCGACTTCAGCCCCGCCCCCGCGTCGGGCGGCGGCGCAGGCGTCAGGAAGCCGCCATCGTCCGCCGAATACTGGCGCACGGTCTGGCTCCAACTGGTCGCGTACACGTACGCAGACGGCGTTGCGGCGCTCGCCGATCCCGCCATCAGCATGCTGGCAAGTGCTGCAGCGGCCGCCATCCTGGCCCAACGCGAACTCATCCTGGGGTGTCCATTCCTCCGGTGGTCCATGGACAGTACGGGGTGAACCCTGCCGTCAAGCGCGGATGGACGAGTATCCGATGCGCCGCCCGGCATCGGAGTGCGGGGCGGCCCGCCTCCGGGGCGCTACCGTGGGAGCGTGCAACCCCCCTCTGCGCTCGACATTCTCGTCGTGGATGACGACGAGCCGCTGCGTGAGATGCTCACGCGCTCGTTCGAGCGCGAGGGCCACCGCGTCACGGCCGTGGCCGATGGCGACGCGGCCATCGCACAGGCCACCGAGCGCGACTTCGACGTCGTCCTGCTCGACGTCGCCCTGGGTCCCGGCCCCGCCGGTCACGACGTGGCCCGCGCGCTGCGCCAACGCCGCGCCGTCGTGCCGATCATCATGCTCACCGCGCTCGACAGCGAGGCCGACGTGGTGCAGGGCCTCGAGGCCGGCGCCGACGACTACGTGACCAAGCCCTTCGGCCTGGCCGAGCTGCGCAGCCGCATCCGCGCCGTGTTGCGCCGCGCCCACGGCCGTGTGGTCGACGGCGTGCGCTCGGTCGGCCCGGTGACGATCGACCAGCGCGAGCGCCAGGTCACGGTCGGGGGCGCGGCGGTGCGCGTGACCTTCAGCGAGTACGAGCTGCTGGCCTGCCTCATGGAGCGGCCCGGCAAGCTCTTCACGCGCCAGGAGCTCCTGCGCGCGATCTGGGGCGACAGCGCCTACCGCGACCCGCGCGCCATCGACGTCCACATCAGGCACCTGCGCGAGAAGCTCGAGGAGCGCCCGGAGGAGCCCAGCCTGATCCTGACCGTCCGCGGCGCCGGCTACCGCTTCCGGGAGCAGTGACCAGGCGTCGGGGCTTCGGGCTGCGCCCGCGGCTGCTGGCCGCGCTGGTGTTCACGAGCGTCGTCACGCTCGCCGTGGCGGCGCTGGCGCTGCTGCCGCCGCTGCAGAGCCGGTTGACCGACCAGGCGGCGAGGGACCTGGACAACGCGACCTCGGCGGACGCCCCGTTGTTCCAGAAGCAGATCGAGACGATCCTCAGCCGCTCGAAGGGCCAGTCGGCTGCAGACCGTCGCAACCTCCTGAGCCTGGGGCTCCAGAACCGGACCTTCACGCTGCACCTGCGCACCGACGCCCGTGTGATCCTCGCCAACTCGGTGGCCGACGAACAGCCGATCGCCGACTCCGACTTCGCAGGGAGCCAGCTTCCGCGCAACGAGATCCTGAGCGCGATCGCCGACCCGGTGGCACGCACGATCCGCCACAACGACCAGGTCACCGTCGTTCAGCCCATCGACGTCCCGGCGAGCATCTCGCTCAACCCTCTCCGCGGCAGCGACCCCAGTCTCCGCGGGAGCGACCCCGCCGGCGACTTCGTGCTCGTCGCCCAGAAGCAGCTGACCGACGTCACCACCGCGGTCCACCAGGTCCGCACGGCGTTCCTCGCCGCCGCCGCCGTCGGCCTGCTCGTCGCCTCCCTGCTCGGCATCGGCCTGGCCACCACCATCGGACGTCGGCTCGCTCGCCTGCGGGCGGCGGCGGTGCGCGTCGCCGAGGAGGGCACCGATGCACCGACTCCCCGCGACGACGGCCGCGACGAGGTCGGTGACCTCGCCAGGGCGCTGGCCTCGATGCAGCGCGAGCTGCGCCGCCAGGAGGCGGCGCGGCGCTCGTTCGTCGCTACCGCCTCGCACGAGCTGCGCACGCCGCTGACCTCGCTGCAGGGCACGATCGAGCTGCTCGAAGAGGACCTGCGAGCCGGAGACCTCGACCAGGAGGATGCCCGGCGCCAGGTCCTCGGTGCCCAGCGCGAGCTGCGGCGCCTGGCGCGCCTGGCGAGCGAGCTGCTCGACCTCAGCCGGCTCGACGCGGACGTGTCGCTGCGCGAGGAGCCCGTCGAGCTGGGAGAGCTGTGCCGTGCCGTGGCCGCCGAGTTCGAGCTGCGCGCCGCCGAGGGCGAGGTCGACCTCGAGGTCCCCGCGCCGCCCGGACCGTGCTGGGGCCGCGGCGATCCGAGCGCCGTGGCCCGCGTGGTGCGCATCCTGCTCGACAACGCGCTGCGCCATGCGCCGGACTCCTCGACCATCCGCGTCGTGCCCGCCTACCACGGCGAGCACGCCACGGTCGCCGTGGACGACGACGGCCCGGGCGTCATACCCGACGATCGCGAGCGCATCTTCGAGCGCTTCGAGCGCGGCAGCGCCCCGTCCGGCGAGGGCGGCTTCGGCCTCGGGCTCGCCATCGGCCGCGAGCTGGCCCGCAAGATGGGCGGCGAGCTGTGGCTCGCGGACACGGGCAGCGGAGCACGCTTCGTCCTCGAGCTGCCGATCGAGCTGCCCGCGGGCTCGCACCCGGAGCCGGACACGGTTCCCACTCCGTACATGACTTGACGGGTATATGCCTCGTTGGTTATGCTCGGCGCCATGCACGGCATCTACTCGACCGTCGACGATCGCCCGGCCCTGACCTTCGAGCGACGCCTCGCCCACCCCGTCGAGCGCGTGTGGAGGGCGGTCACCGATCCGGCCGAGCTCGCCCACTGGTTCCCCAGCGCGGTGAGCGGCGACGTGGCGCCCGGGGGCACGCTGACCTTCGAGTTCCCCGAGGGCGACATGACGCTCGACGGCGAGGTCGTCGAGCTCGAGCCGCCGCGGCGCTTCGCGTTCACCTTCGGTGACGACGTCCTGCGGATCGAGCTCGAGCCCGACGGCGACGGCTGCCTGCTGCGCTTCTCCTGCCTTTTCGACGACCCCGAACGCGCCGCCCGCGACGCGGCCGGCTGGCATGTCTGCCTGGACCTGCTGGAGACGCACCTCGGCGGCGCGGCGACCGACGCGCCCGGCAGCGAGCCCACACCCGAGTGGCGCGAGCTCTACGAGGACTACCAGCGCCGCGGTCTGCCGGCCGGGGCGCCGGTCCCCGGCGGCTGACGTCGCGGCGCGGGCCGGCGTGAGGCCCGTGCGAGGATGGGGCATGGCCGATATCGACCTCGCCGCCGTCGAGCGCGAGCTGCGCGCACGTCGCGACGAGCTCGAGGAACGGCTCGCCGGTCTGGCGCGCCCGCCCGAGCGCGGCTCGCAGGTCGGCTTTGGCAAGCGGATCGGAGACGGGACGACCGAGGCGGTGAGCCGCCTGACCGACGTCGGCGTGGGCGGCAGCCTCGAGATCTCCGAGGCGCGCGTGACGCGCGCCCTGGCGAAGCTGGCCGAGGGCAGCTACGGCGTGTGCGACGGATGCGGCAAGCCGATCGCGCCGGCGCGCCTGGGGGCGGCGCCCGAGAGCGTGCTGTGCATCGAGTGCGCCCGGCGCGCGCATTGAGCCATCCGCTCGGTGCCGATGTCGAGTCGGTGACATCGGCTCCGACTTCAGGGCATGACAGCAGGACGACCGACTCCGGAAGGGAGCACGCAGATGCAGATCCGCACCCGCATGAGCATGAGCGCCGACGGCTACGTGACCACACCGGGCGGGTGGCCGGCGCTGACCGCGGACCCGGCCTTCGTCTCGGGCGAGAGCCACGGCATCCGAGAGTTCCTCGAGGGCTGCGAGGCGGCGCTCATGGGCCGCACGACGTTCGAGCCCGCCCTCGACAACGACCGCTGGCCGTGGCCGAACCTGAACGTGTTCCTGCTCGCTTCGCAGCGTCCGCCGGGGACCCCCGACCACGTCGTCAGCGACAGCGACCCGGCGCGGCTGCTGGAGAAGCTCCGCGCGGCCAACCGGGGCGGCGACGTCCACCTGGTCGGCGGCCCGCGCACGATCGAGGCCTTCCGCGCCATCGGAGCGCTTGACAAGCTCGAACTCGTCGTGCTGCCGCTGCTGCTCGGCGACGGGATGCGCCTGACCTCGTCGCTCAGCCCCGACGCCGGGCTGACCTTCGAGAGCGAGCGCGCCCTCCCGGGCGGCTCGGTGGAGATCGTCTACGACGTGAGCGGGCGCACGAGCGACCTGCCCGGCCGCGATGCGGGCTGGTCGCCGGCATCGCAGGGTCGGGGCTGATCGGCCCTACTGGGTGGTGATGGCGGGCACGGCCGCCGCGGGGCGGCGCAGCGCGATGCTCATCCGGCGCACGCCGCCGTAGCGCACGACGAGCGCCACCAGGCCGACCAGCGTGATCGGGACGAAGAGCACGAAGCGCACGACGACGGCGTAGGCGAGCGCGGCCGCGTGGGTGCCGCCGGCGACGAGCCGCACGCCGAGCAGGACGGCGGCGTCGAAGGTCCCCAGGTAGCCGGGTGCGGCGGGCACGAGCGCCACGAGGTTGGCCAGGGCCATGATGTAGAGGCCGTCCAGCAGCGAGAGGTGCAGGCCGGCCACGGCGCCCAGGACGGCGTAGACGGAGCCCTCGATCAGCCACAGGACCACGGAGAGCGCGAGCAGTCCGGCGCCGGTCGCAGACCACAGGCGCCGGGTCGGAGCCAGCAGGCGCGTCGCCAGCTCGCGCAGGCGGCGCCCGGCGCCGGTGTCGCGCCCGAGGAACGCCGCGGCGGCCGCCGCGAGGACGAGCCCGCCGCCGACGGCCGCGAGCATCCAGCCCTCGACGCCGAGCGGCAGGTGCAGGGTGGTGACCAGCACCGCGAAGACGAGAACGAGGGCGACGGCGTCGAGGACGCGTTCGGCCACCAGCGAGCCGAAGCCGTCAGCGGTCGGCGTCCCGGCCTTGCGCGAGCTCAGCACCGACTTCAGGACATCCCCAGCACGCGCGGGCAGTGCGTTGTTGCCCATGTAGCCGACGACCGTGACCGCATATGCGTCGGTCCGCGAGAGGTAGGCCCCGGCGTCGCGCAGGAGCCGTAGCCAGCGCTCGCCGCGCAGCGCCGTGGCCAGCGCGTAGAGCACGAGCGCCGCCGCGAGGCGCGGCAGCGCCACGGACGCCGCCGGCAGCGCGGGCAGCTGCTGGCGCGAGGCCCACCAGACGACGGAGGCCACCGCGATCGCCGAGACGATCGCGGGGACCAGCAGGGCTCGACCGCGCGCGGTCACTACGCCCGCTCGGGGGCCAGCGCCTCGCTCATCGACGGGGTGACCGGCACCTTCTTGTAGGGCTGCTGGGCCTGGGCGTCGGTCTCCTCCTCGTGGTAGGAGCTCTCGACGTTGACCGCCCAGATGTCGTGGCCGGCCCGCGTGAGGACGTTGTCCACCGCGCGCATGGCGCTGAGCATCGAGTGGTCGGAGTTGTTGTAGCGGTGCAGTCCGTTGCGCCCGACCTGCTGGAAGTTCGTGCCCAGCGGGTCGAGCCACTCGCGGATGGTCGCCACGCGCTCGGCGTAGTCCTCGTCGTACATCGGGTAGGCGAGCGGGACGCGCACCACGTAGCCGCGGCGCACCTGCTCGGGCCGGGCGAGGCCGAGCTGCTCGAGCTCGCGGGTGGCCAGGGCGACGAGGTCGTCGTCCTCCATGGTCCACAGCTCGTCGCCCTTGAAGGCGAAGTACTCCAGGCCCACGCACGCGGTGTCGGGGTCGGGGACCATCCAGGGGCTCCACGAGCGGTAGTTCTGGATGCGCCCGACGTGGACGTCGGGCTCGTGGATGTAGATCCAGTTGTCCGGGAAGAGGTCCTCGCCGTCGAGCACGAGCGCCACGGTCAGGAAGTCGCGGTAGCGCAGGCCCTTGGCGGCGTCGGTGACGCGCGGGGGCGGAGCGGGATCGGTGATGCCCGCGGTCGCGCGCAGCGGCAGCGAGGAGATGACGGCCTCGGGCTCGATGATCTCGTCGGGCGTGTGGACGGCGACGCACTCGTCGTCGACGAACTCCAGGCGCGTGGCGGGCGTGTCGAGGCGGACCTCGCCGCCGAGCTCCTCGATGCGGGCGGTCATCGTCTCCCACATCTGGCCCGGCCCGTAGCGGGGGTACTGGAACTTGTCGATCAGGGACTTGATCTTGTTGCCCTTGTTGCCGAAGAAGGCGGCCTTGGCGGCGCTGAAGAAGCTCAGGCCCTTGATGCGCTGAGCGGCCCACTCCGAGCGGACCTCGGTGGCGGGGACGCCCCACACCTTCTCCGTGTAGCTCTTGAAGAAGTGCGTGTACAGGCGCTTGCCGAAGCGGTTGGAGACCCAGGTCTCGAGGTCGTCCTCGCGGCCCTTGGGCTTCATCGCGGCCCACATGTAGCTCAGCGTGCAGCGCACGAGCTCGATCGGGCCGAGCTTCTTGATGACGTCGGTGCCCTTGAGCGGGTAGTCGAGATAGCGCCCGCGCCAGTAGATGCGCGACATGCGCGGACGCAGCAGGAACTCGTCGCCCATGATCTCGAGCCAGAGGTCGTTGACCTCTTCGCTCTTGGTGAAGAAGCGGTGCCCGCCGAGGTCGAAGCGGTAGCCCTCGGGGTCGACGACGGTCTTCGCCAGGCCGCCGACCTGGTCGTCGGCCTCCAGCACGATGACGCGCCGGCCGGCCTTGGCCAGCTGGTAGCCCGCGGTCAGCCCGGCCGGGCCACCGCCGATGACGACATAGGGACGGTCGCTGCCGCCGTCGCCAGCGCGCGGGGCGTCGATCTCGAGGAGAGTCATGCCGGACACTGTCCCCGCTACCGCGGGCCATCCAGTCGCGTCCCTAATCGTCGCTAACGTTCCTTAACGGCGCTAGAGGCGCTCGTAAAGGACCGCGCGAACGCCCTTGGGCAGCGGCTTTCCCTCGAGCACGGGCGCGACCAGCGTGCGCGAGAGGCGCTTGTCGCGGTCCAGGACGCGCTGCCACTGCGCGGAGCGCGTGCGCACCTCGCTCGTCCACGGCGCGCCCCAGCGCGCGGTGCGGATGATCGGGAAGACGGCCAGCAGCTTCTGGCCCGGCTGCAGCGTGCGCACGAGCGCGTCCTCGGTGGGCGTCGGCTTGGCCGCCTTGAAGCGGTCCAGGGCGTCGCGCCAGTCGAAGATCTTCGGGTCCTTGACCGGGCCCATGGCGTCCGCCCAGCGCAGCCCGATGTCCTGGGGCAGGTAGTAGTGCAGGACGGGGGCCTGCTCGGGGTGGATGGCGACCACCAGGTCGCCGCGCTCGAGCCGGTCGCGGACCAGGACGGCGGTGGTGTGGGCGTTGCTCTTGGAGTCCAGGACGCCGGTGCGCGGGTTGAACCAGAAGGCGACGAGGATCGCGACCACGACGAGGCCCAGCCGCCCGCCGCGCGCGAGCCCGGCGGCGCCGAGCAGCAGCAGCGGCCCGATGAAGACCGAGAAGTAGCGGTTCGACCACGCCGGCGAGGCCTGCGAGGCCAGCCACGCGAGCACGAGCGCGGTGCCCGCCATGACCGCGACGGCGAGCGCGGCGCGGGCGCGCGGCGAGCGCCGCGACCCCGCCAGCAGGGTGCTGAGCCCGAAGCCCGCGCCGAGGGCGAAGGCCATCGCCGGCGCCGGCCCGCCCAGGACCGTGGTCAGGCCGTTGAGGATGTCCTGCCCGGTCGGGCGCTCGGCCCACGGCGCACCGGTGTGCGCCGCCTGGGAGAGCAGGATCGGGAATCCACGGCAGGTAGAGCAGCGCGGTCAGCCCGTAGGCCAGGGCGGCGTCGCGCAGCACGGCGCGCCGGTCGGCGCTGGCCTGCCAGACGGGGACGAGCGCCGCCACCGTCCCCATGCCGAGGAAGAGCCCCCAGTTGTGGGCGTAGGCGAGCAGCGCAAGCGAGACCGAGAACACGGGCAGCCATCGGCGCCGGCCCTGCACGAAGGCGACGACGAACGTCGCCGTCACCGCCGTCGAGAGGAGGGCGACGAGGGTGTACATCCTCGTCTCCTCGCCGTAGTAGGTCAGGAAGGGGTTGATCGCCGCGAGCCCGGCGGCGATCCACGCGGCGCGGTCGCCGAACAGCGCGCGCGCGCCGAGCCACGCCACCGGGATGATGAGCAGCGCGAAGGCCACCGACAGCGCGTGGGTGTCCCCCTCGCCGCTGCCGAAGACGCTCATCCACAGCTTGAGGATCAGGTAGTACAGCGGCGGGGAGCCGTCCTCGCGCAGGACGCCGGGGATGTCGAGCAGCGGGTGCGAGGAGATGCCGACCGACAGTCCCTCGTCGATCCAGAAGCGTGCGTGGATGGCCTGGGTGCGCAGGGCCAGCGAGATGCCGACAAGGAACGCGAGGGCCAGCATCGACTTCGGCACGCTGACGGCCAGGCGTGCCGTGCCCAGCCGCGCCAGCCGCGCGCGTGGGCGCGACACGGTCGCTCCGGCGGTGCTCACGCGTGGCACCGGGCCACGATCCGCCAGCCGCCGCCGGTGGCGAGCGTCTGCACGCCGGCCTCGCCTCCGAGGCTCTCCAGGCGCGGCACGGGGTGGGCGCCGCTCGTCGTGTGCGACCGCCAGACGACGGCCGGGGGCACGGGCGGCAGGTCCTCCGGGGCGCTCGCCGACTCCACGGTCGTCATGTGCAGATGCAGCAGCCAGGACACGGCCGGCACCTGGAAGGCGCCGGTGTACTGCGTGCCGCAGGCGAGCAGGCGGTCGCGGCCGCCCGCCTTGGCCAGCACGCCGGGGAGCCCGTGGGTGAGCCGCGCCTGGTAGTAGGCGGCCGCCCGGACGGCGTCGAAGCGCTGCGCGCTCGGCGCCGCGAAGCCCACGGCAGCCACGACGGCCAGCGTCGCGACGGCGAGGCCACCGCCCACGACGCGCGCGGGCAGCGCGCGGATCAACCAGCCGATGCCCGTACCGGCGAGCACGCAGGCCAGGGCCGCGGGCATGATCAGATAGCGCGTGTTGCCGCTGAAGCCGTCGTTCGTCATCACGGCGACCTCCGCGACCCAGACGGCGGCGGCGCAGGCGAGCGCGATGGCAGCCCGACGCTCCCGGCGGCCCGAGCCGAGGCGCAGCACCATCATCGCGACGAGCGCCCCGAGCCCGATCCACAGCGCCGGCGTGAGCATCGAGGTGAACTGGCGCACGACCTCGCCGATCGGGTCCTCGGAGAAGGCCGCGCTGTTGGCACGAGGGATCTTCGCGCGGTGGGCGGCGCGCAGCAGGTCGCCCGAGCCCCACAGCTCCGGCAGCAGCCACAGCACCGGCATGGCCGCGAAGCCGGCCAGCACCAGCCGGCGTGCGGCGGGCTCGCGCCACAGCAGCCACAGCCCGTAGAGGCCGAGGAACGGCCAGGCCTCGGGGCGCAGGAGCGCGGCACCCAGCCCGAACAGGAAGGCGTGGCGCGGGCGCCCGGCGAGGTGGCGATCGAACGCGGCCAGCCCGAGGGCGACAAGAAGGCCCTCCGAGTTGCCCAGCGCGGCGTTGCGCAGCGTCCACGGCGCCATCGCGTAGGCGGCGGCCGCGGCGGCGCCGGCAGGCACGCCGCCCAGGCGCCGGGCGACGCGGAAGGCCATCACGACCCCCGCGATGGCCCCCGCTCGGGCGACGAAGAGCCACAGGTACGGCGCGGCGCCGCCGAACAGCGCGAACGGCGTGGTCAGCAGCACCGGGAGCGGCTTCCACGACGGGCCATCGACGGTCGACAGATCGAGGTGCAGGATCTCGCGACCCCAGATGATCCACGCCCACGGGTCGTACGTCGGCGCCGAGGGAACGAGGAAGGTCAGCGCGGTGACGGCGAGCACCGCCAGCGCCACGCGATAGCGCACGGCGACGCGCGGCACGGCAAAAGCCGGCACGCGGGGACTGGGTGCTGTGAGCTCTTGCGCAGTGGGCATGGAGCGGCGACGATTGTTGCGGACCTCATGTTGCCCGCCGTTAAGACGGTGCAAGCGCTAGACGCGCAACTCCGCGCCCGTGCGATGCGTTGCAGCACCATGATTCGCCGCCTCGCCGTGCTCGCCTGGCTCCTGGCCCTCGCGCTCCCCGCCGTGGCCATCGCCGATCCCCCGTGGTCGCCCGCGCAGAACCTGTCGCGGTCGCACCTGTTCGTGGACCCCGTGGCCGTGACCGCCTCGGGCGACGGCACGACCCTGGCGTGGTGGTCGTGGCAGAACGGCGTCGGGCAGAGCGCGGACAGCGGCTGGAGCCTGGCCTCGCGCCCGGCCGGGGCCGGCGGCTTCGGGCCCGAGCGCCCCGCGCCCGCCAACACCGTCGCCGTCGCGGCGTATGCGCAGACGCGGGCCGTGGCGCTGACCGACCGGGCCATCGGCTCGGCGTCGGCCGGGCGCACGCGCCTGTCGGTCGCCTTCGGCAGCACGGGCGGCTCCTTCGGCACCCAGCGCACGATCGCCGACGGCCCGCGGCTCGACCGCCCGGTGCTGGCGGTCAACGCGCGCGGCGACGCCGCGATCGCCTACTTCCAGGACCGCGGCGTCGACAACGACCGCGTCCTCGTCAGCGTGCGCCCAGCCGGCGGGAGCTTCGGCGCCCCGTTCCAGGTCGGCCACGGGCGCATCCGCTCGGTCGCGGTGGCGGTCGGGCCGCGCGGCGACCTGCTCGTCGCGTGGGACGCCGCCGGAGTCATCCGCGCGCGCTACCGCGCGCCGTCCAGCACGGGCTTCCAGCCCATCGAGACGATCTCCTCCGATCGCACCGACTTCGCTCAGATCCACGCCGCGGTCGCCGACGGCGGGCGCTGCTACCTGGCCTGGAGCGCCCAGCTGCTCACCGAGGGCGGCACGCGCGGGCCGGTGTTCAACGAGGTCGCGGTGCGGCCGTCGGGCCACCGCTTCCGCGCCGCGCAGCTTCTCGAGCGCGATGGCTCGAACCGCAGCCAGGCGCCGATCGCGATCGCCACCCAGGGCCGCGACGCCTCGGTCGCCTGGACCGGCTTCGACGGCGCGAACGCGCGCGTCCGGGTGGCGTCGACCGACCCGGCGGCGCACTTCGGCGCCCCCCAGGACGTCTCGCCCGCCGGCCGCGACGGGGTGGTCTCCGATCTCGCGGCCGCGGGCGGGACCCGCCTCGTCGTCTGGGACAACGGCAGCTTCGACGCCAACCAGGTGTTCGCCGCGCTCGTCGCCGCCGGGCGGGCCCTTCGGCGCCGCCGAGGCGGTGTCCGGAGCCGAGGAGGCCCGCGCCGGGCGCGCGGTCCTGACCCCCGCGCCGACCATCGTGTGGACCAACCGGCCGGCGGGCTCGCACCCGCCCGGCGGCATCGCGGCGGTGCAGACCTTCGCCCAGGCGGCGACGCGCACCGGTTAGCGTGCGGGGCGTGTCAGCGCCCTGGGCCGTGATCGGCGTGCCGATCGACTCCGTCGGGCGTGCCGGCGGGACCGAGCACGCCCCGGCGGCGGTGCGCGCGCACGACCTGCTCGGGCGCCTCGACGCCGAGGACCGCGGCGACCTCGACGTACGGATCCACGGCGACGAGCGCGATCCGGCCACCGGCGTGATCGGGATCGCGGACACGCTGGCGACGACGAGGGCGGTGCGCGCGGCCGTGCGCGACGTCGTCGCGGACGGCAGGCGGCCGCTGGTGCTGGGCGGCTGCTGCGCGCTGGTGCCCGGCGCGCTGGCGGGCCTGCGCGACGCCGTCGGGGCGCTCGGCGTGGCCTACGTCGACGGCCACGTCGACGTCTATGACGGGACGACGTCGCCCACCGGCGAGGGCGCCGATATGCCGATGAGCGTCGCCTTTGGGCGCGGCCCGGACGCCTGGGTCGACGCCGCGGGCGGCGCCAGCGTGGCGCCGGCGGACGTCGTCGTGCTCGGCGCGCGCGACCCGGAGGAGGCCGCCGACATCGCCGACCTGCGCGCCGGGACCCTCGCGGCGCTCGAGGTCCTCGGCCCCGACGAGCTGCGCGCGCAGGGGCTGCGCGCCGCGGGCGCGCGGGCCGCGCAGCGGCTGGGCGCCGGCGGTCGGCCCTTTTGGATCCATCTCGACCTCGACGTGCTCGACGAGCGCGCGATGCCGGCGACCGACTACCTCATGCCCAAGGGCGTCGAGTGGAACGAGCTGACGCAGCTGCTGGCGCCCCTCGGGGCATCGCCCGCGCTCGCCGGGCTGAGCCTCGGGTGCCTGAATCCCGACAAGGACCCCGAAGGGGCCTACACGGAGCGGACCTGCGCGCTGCTCGCCGGCGCCCTGGCCGCTCGCTGATCAGACCTCCAGGCGGGTGTCCTCGAGGTCGAGGTCGCGCTCGATGCGGCGCATGATCTCGTCGTTGATCTTGCCCACGTTGCGCAGGCGGATGATCTCGGCGCGCTCGGCCTCCAGCACCTTGCGCCGCAGGCGCTGGTAGTCCTGGGACTGGCGATCGATGGCGCCGTCGTCCTCGTCGTCGAAGCGCGCCGAGAAGCGCCGGATGCGGAAGTCGTACATGCCGCGCATGCGGTCGGCCGTGTCGTCGCGCACCCAGTCCAGCTGGCGCAGCTCCTCGATTCGATCGAGGGCGGCGCGCGCCGCCAGCAGGCGCGCCTTGGACTCGCGCTGCTCGGGGTTGCCGTCCTCCTCGACGCCCAGCACGCGGATGAGCATGGGCAGGGTCGTCCCCTGCAGGACCAGCGTGGCCAGGATCACCGAATAGGTGAGGAAGATGATGAGGTCGCGCTGGGGGAAGTCGCCGCCGGCGTCGATCGTCGTCGGGATGGCCAGCGCCGCTGCCAGCGAGACGGCGCCGCGCATGCCCGTCCACGCGACGATGGCGGGAAAGTGCCAGTGGACGGGGGGCTCGCGCTCGCGGATGCGGCGTGACACGAGCCGCGGCAGGTAGGTGCTCGGGAAGACCCACAGGAAGCGCACGACCATGACGGCCGCGGACACGGCGATCGCGTAGCCGACGATTGCGCCGGTCGACAGGCCGCTGATGCCGTCCATGACGCTCGGCAGCTGCAGCCCGACGAGCATGAACAGCCCGGCGTTGAGGACGAAGACGAGGATCTCCCACACCGAGAAGGCCTGGATCCTGGTCGCCGGGGTGATGAGGTCGGGCGAGCGCCATCCCAGGTAGATCCCGGCCGTGACCGCGGCGAGGACGGCCGAGACGCCCAGCGCCTCGGCCGGCAGGTAGGCGAAGTACGGCGTGACCAACGAGATCGTGATCTCGGTCGGCGCGTCGTCGAGGGCCTTTCGCAGCCGGGCGACGACGAAGCCGACGGCGAGCCCGATCGCCACGCCGACGACCGCGTTGAGCACGAAGCGCCCGCTCGCCGCGGCCAGCGAGAAGCTGCCGCTGACCACCGCGGCGACGGCGAACTTGTAGGCGACGAGCGCGGTCGCGTCGTTGAGCAGTGCCTCGCCCTCGACGATCGTCAGATAGCGGCGTGGCGCGCCCACCCGCGCGGCGATGGCCGATGCCGCGACAGGGTCGGTCGGGGACACGACCGCCCCGAGCACGAACGCCGCCTGCCACGACATGCCGTCGATGACCTCGTGGGCGACGACGGCGACCCCCACCATCGTCGCGATCACGAGCCCGATGGCCAGCAGGCTGATGGAGCCCAGGTTGTCGCGCACGTCGCGCAATGACGAGAAGAAGGCCGCCGCGTAGAGCAGCGGCGGGAGCACGATGACGAGCACGACGTCGGGGTTGAGCTGCACGTCCGGGATGCCGGGGATGAAGCCCAGGGCCGCCCCGCCCACCACGAGCAGGATCGGGTACGGGACCTGCGAGTGGTAGGCGATGATCAGCAGCACCGAGACCGCGCTGAGGACCGCGAGCAGCACCACATCGAGGTGCGCCTGCGCGATCGGGAATGCCGTGGGCACCTAGGTCCTCCGCACCGTCGCCACCGCCAGCGCGGCGACCCCCTCGCCGCGCCCGACGAAGCCCATCCCCTCGCCGGTCGAGGCCTTGACGTTGACGTGCTCGGGCGCCACGCCGAGCCCGTCGGCCAGCGACGCGCGGATCGCGTCACGGTGGGGCGCGAGCTTGGGGCGCTCCATGACGACGGTCGCGTCGACGTGGGCGATCTCGAGCCCCTGGTCGACGAGGGTCGCCACGACGGTGCGCAGCAGCAGCATCGAGTCGGCGTCGCGGTAGCGCTCGTCGGTGTCGGGGAAGTGCTGACCGATGTCGCCCAGGGCGGCGGCGCCGAGCAGCGCGTCGATCACCGCATGGGTGAGCACGTCGGCGTCGGAGTGGCCGTCGAGGCCCAGCTCGTGCTCGATGGCGACGCCCCCGAGGATCAGCGGGCGCCCGGGCGCGAGCCGGTGCGAGTCCCAGCCGATGCCCGTCACCGTCGTCATCCGATCGGCTCCAGACGGCGCTCGCGCCGTTCGAAGACCGCGAGCTCCCCCACGCCGAGCTCACCGAGCGCCGCCAGCGCCTGGTCGTAGTCGCGGCCGAGGTCCTCGGGCGCATGGGCGTCGCTGGACAGCGCGATCGGGTTGCCGGCCTCGACCACCATCTCCAGGAGCTGGCGCGCCGGGTACAGCTCGCCGACGGGCTTGCGCAGGCCGGCCGTGGAGACCTCGACCGCGATGCCCGACGCGGCGATCGCCTCGATGGCGATCTCGTAGAAGCGGCGCAGGTCGCCTTCGGGCCACGGCCGCCGGGCGGGTCCCCAGTACTTGACGAGGTCCGCGTGGGCGAGGATGTCGAACATCCCGCTCGCCGCGGCCTGCCCCAGCCACTCGAAGTAGGTCCGCCACACCTTCTCCGGGGAGCTCGCCGCCGACCAGATGTCGTAGAGGTCGTAGTCGAGAGCCCCGTCGCCGACGAAGTGGATCGACCCGACGACGTAGTCGAAGTCGCGGCCGGCGAGCAGCTCGGCCATGCGATCCTCGCGCCCGGGGATGAAGTCGGCCTCGATCCCCAGCTTGAGGTCGGTCTCGTCGCGCACGAAGGCGCAGTAGGCGTCGAGGTCGTCGCGGGCCGAGTGGCGCCACAGCTCGTGCTGCCACACCTCCAGCGCCTGGGTGAAGCGGTAGACGTGCTCGGCGACGCCGAGCTCCTCGATGCCGCGCTGCGCCGCGGCGCTGCGATAGCGCTCGGCGTTGGCCGCGGTCAGGTACTGCTCGGCCGGCGTCGCGTCGACGTCGTCCGGGCGCAGGTGGACGTGGTAGTCGGTCAGCACGCGGCCGCGGATTCTCGCAGGGCGGCTGCCCCGCGCTCTCAGGGCCGCAGCGCGAGCCAGTGCAGGAAGGCCGGGCGGCGCCGGGCCCTGGCGAGGTCGGCGACCGCGGCGACGTCCGCGTCGGTCGGAGCCGGCTCGCGGAGCGCTTCCACGATGAGCCCGGCGCCTCGCAGCGCCTCGATGTAGTCCTCGAGCGGGCGGTGGATGCCGTGGAAGGCCATCTCGAGGCCTGCGCGCTCGACGACGTCCGTGTAGTGACGCTGCTCGAAGTAGGGGACCTCGTCGTCGGAGCCGAGGTGGGCAGAGGCGAGCGGATGCACGATCGCCGCGCACAGGCGTGCGCCCGGCTCGAGGACGCGCGCTATCTCGCGCAGCGTGCCCGCGAGGTCCTCGATGTCGTGCAGCGACATGTAGGCGACCACGAGGTCGACGGCGCGGTCCTCGAGCGCCAGCGCCGCCGCGTCGGCGAGCTGCACCTCCTCGTAGGCACCGGTCTCGCGCGCGAGCCGGACCATGGTCGGCGCGGCATCCACGCCGATCACGCGATGCCCGCGCTCGCGCAGGGCCACGCCGCCGCGCCCCTCGCCGCAGCCGAGGTCGAGGGTCAGCCGGCCGGGCGCGGGCAGCAGCTCGAGGAACGCCGGCCAGTTCAGGCGCCGGTGCCACGCGTCGTGCCCAGGCGTGCGCACCCAGCGCGCCCAGGCGTCGGCCTCGCGCTCCCAGCGCTCGTGGAGCGGCTCGGCCACGGCCTAGGACTCCGGCTCGGGATCGGCGCGCATCCGCGCTTCCAGCCTCGCCGCCTCGCGCTCGTTGAGCTCGCGGCCCTCGCGCACCCAGCCGAGCAGCAGCTCGAGCTCCTTCTCGCTGTAGCGCTTGTAGCTTCGCTCCGCGAGAGCGATGTGCTCGGCGTAGAGGTCCCCCGCTCCCTCCAGTGCATCCAGCGTGGGCTCGACGAGCACGCGGCGGCGATCGTTCTGATCGCGGACGCGGCGGGCGTAGCCGGCGCGCTCCAGGCGGTCGAGGACCGTCGTGATCGCGCCGGTCGTCAACCCCGTCTGCTCGGCGAGGCGCCCGGCGGGCACGGGCCACTCGCGCTGGATCACGTCCAGGCAGCGCAGATCCGTGCGGTTGATCCCGATCGCGTCCGCCACCGCCTGGTCGAAGCGATCGGTGGCGTTCTGCGACCGCCGCACCTCGTAGATGAGCTGGTCGAAGACCTTGCGCTTACTGCTTGACATTCTGATCTCTTGATTCCTAAGATACTTACATGTCGAATGATTATGCGATCGAGGCTCTTGACCTTGTAAAGACCTACCCGCCCGACATCCGGGCACTCGACGGCCTGAGCCTATCCGTGCAACCGGGCACCATCTTCGGGCTGCTCGGCCCCAACGGTGCGGGCAAGTCCACCACCGTGCGGATCCTCACCACCCTGTCGCGACCCGACAGCGGCGCTGCGCGCGTGGCCGGGCTCGACGTGCTTTCCGAGCCGATGCGCGTCCGCCGCGCCATCGGCGTCGTCGCCCAGAAGCACGGGCTCGATCCCGAGGCGACCGGGCGCGAGAACCTCGTCCTGCAGGGCGAGTTCCATGCCATCACCGGCCGGGACCTGCGCCGGCGCGTCAGCGAGGCGCTGGAGCGCCTCGGCCTCGCCGATGCCGCCGACCGCCAGGCCAAGACCTACTCGGGCGGCATGCAGCGCCGCCTCGACCTGGCGATGGGCCTCATCCACCGCCCCCAGGTCCTGTTCCTCGACGAGCCGACGACCGGCCTGGACCCCGAGGCACGCGCCGAGCTGTGGCACGAGATCGAGCGCCTGGCGCGCGACGAGCTGATGACGATCCTGCTCACCACCCACTACCTGGAGGAGGCCGACCGGCTGGCCTCGCAGCTGGCGATCGTCGACCGCGGACAGATCGTGGCCCAGGGCACGCCGGACCAGCTGAAGTCAGAGCTCGAGGGCGACAGGATCCAGGTCGAGCTCGTCGATGCCCACGATGCCGCCGCCCGGCTGGCGCTCACGGGCGTCAGCGGCGTCGGCGACGCCACGCTCGACGGCAGGACGCTGCACGCGCGCGCCCGCGACGGCGCGACGGCGATCCCCGCCGTGCTCGCCGCCCTCGACGCCCACGGCGTCCGGGCGGCCTCGGTGACCCTCGCGCGGCCATCGCTCGACGACGTCTACCTGCGCCACGCGGGACGCACGTTCGATCGCGCCGACGCCGAGCACGAGGCGGTGGCGGCATGACTGCCGTGCGCCAGACCTGGCAGGT
The DNA here is from genome assembly GCA_963742125.1 of uncultured Actinomycetes bacterium. Lineage (GTDB taxonomy): Bacteria > Actinomycetota > Thermoleophilia > Solirubrobacterales > Solirubrobacteraceae > JAOPZW01. Next base: position 145,265 of record CAVUKO010000004.1, read on the forward strand.
GAACCTGCGCTACCTGCGCGTGCTCGGCCGCCAGCCCGCGTACCTCGGCATCACCCTGACCCAGCCGATCATCTGGCTGCTGCTGTTCGGGGCGCTGTTCAAGGCGGTCACCGAGATCCCCGGCTTCCACGGGGGCTCCTACGTCGACTTCCTCACGCCGGGCGTGGTCGTGATGCTCGCGGTCTCCTCGGCCGGCTGGACGGGCATGAGCTTCATCGAGGACATCAACGCCGGCGTCATGGACCGCGTCCTCGTCTCGCCGGTGTGGCGCGGCGCTCTGAACCTCGGCAGCGTCGCCTACGCGATGATCACGATCGTCATCCAGACGACCCTGATCGTGCTGCTCGCCCTGGCGCTGGGAGCGCACTACGCCAACGGCGTCGGCGGGGTGCTCATCCTGCTCCTGGTGGCGGCGCTGCTCGGGGCGGCCTTCGCCTCGCTGTCGAACGGCATCGGGATGCTGGCCCGCCAGCGCGAGACGCTGATCGGCGCGGTCAGCCTGGTCCTGCTGCCGCTCACCTTCCTGTCCTCGGCGCTGATGCAGCAGAGCCTCGTCCCCGAGTGGATCCGCACGGTCTCGAAGTTCAACCCGGTCAACTGGGCCGTCGAGGCCGGCCGCTCGGCGGCGATGCAGAAGCTCGACTGGGGCCTCGTGGCGAGCCGCGTGGGTCTGCTGGCGGTTCTCGTCGTGCTGTGCGCAGCCTTCGCGACGCGCGCCTTCGCCACCTACCAGCGCTCGCTCTGAGGATCAGCGCGTCCGCTGCCGGAACAGCACGCCGGCCAACGTGATCGAGACGGTCAGCAGCCCGGCACACCAGGCGAGCGCCTGCCACGGGCTCGACCCCGCCGGCGTGCCCAGCAGCAGGCTGCGGATCGTCTCGATGACCGGCGTGACCGGCTGGTGCTCGGCGAAGCCCTGGATCCACGACGGCATCGTGGCCACCGGGACGAAGGCGCTGCTCGGGTAGGGCAGGAACATCACGAAGAAGGTGAACGCGTTGGCCCCTTCGGGAGACCTCGCGAGCAGGCCGATGACCGCGGCCAGCCATGACAGGGCGAGCACGAAGGCCAGCAGGACGCCTGCGGCGGCGACCCACTCGAGCGCGTCGGCGTGGGGCCGGAAGCCGATCAGCAGGCCGACGGCGAGCACGAGCGTCGTCGAGGCGGCGTTGCGCGCGACGCTGGCCGTCACGTGGCCGGCGAGGAAGGCGGCGCCACCGACGTCGAGCGAGCGCAGGCGGTCGACGATCCCGCCCCGCATGTCGTTGGCGACGCTGACCGCCGTGATCGAAGCGCCGTAGCCGGCGCACAGCAGCAGCAGGCCCGGGACGACGTAGGTCACGTAGCGGGTGCCGGTCTCGATCGCCCCGCCGAACAGGTAGACGAAGAGCAGCATCAGCATGACCGGCAGCATCAGCGAGGTGAGCAGCGCCTCGGGGTTGCGGCGCGAGAGCCGCAGGCAGCGTCCCGACATGGTCAGCGCGTCAGACACGGGCGATCTCCTTCTCGATCATCGGTTCGGTGCCCGGATCGGCCGCGTGACCGGTGAGGGCGAGGAAGACGTCGTCGAGCGTGGCCCCGTGGATCGCGAACGAGGCGACCGCGCTGCGCTCGGGATCGACGGCGTCGAGCAACGCGCGAGCGTGCGCCGCGCTGCCATCGGTGGGGACGCCGAGCGTCAGGCCCCCCGGGTCGCGGTGGACCGCCCGCCCGCCGAGCATGGCCTCGGCGGCCTGATAGGCGCGCGCGTCGACCAGCGTCAGGTCCAGGCGCTGACCGGCCACGCGCTGCTTGAGCTCGGCCGAGGTGCCCTCGGCGACGACGCGGCCGCCGTCGATGACGGCGATGCGATCGGCCAAGCGGTCGGCCTCTTCGAGGTACTGGGTCGTGAGGAAGACCGTCACGCCGCCGTCGACGAGCTCCGCGATCACCGCCCACATCGCCTGCCGGCTGCGCGGATCCAGGCCTGTCGTAGGCTCGTCGAGGAAGAGCACGACCGGGCGCGCGACGAGGCTGGCGGCGAGGTCGAGCCGGCGGCGCATGCCACCGGAGTACGTCGAGACCCTCCGCCGGCCGGCGTCGACGAGGTCGAAGCGGTGCAGCAGCTCGGCGGCCCGGCGCCGGGCCTCCCCGCGCCGCAGGCCGGCGAGCCGTCCCATCATGCGCAGGTTCTCCTCCCCGGTCTGCACCTCGTCGAGGGCGGCGTACTGACCCGTCAGGCTGATGCTGCGGCGCACGCGGTGGCGATCGGACACGACGTCGTGGCCGGCGACGCGCGCCCGGCCCCCGTCCGCCGCGGCGAGCGTGCAGAGGATCCTCACGGTCGTCGTCTTGCCCGCGCCGTTGGGCCCGAGGAGCGCGAAGACGCTGCCGCGCGCCACCCGCAGGTCGACGCCGTGTAGCACCTTCACGGCGCCGTAGGACTTCACGAGGCCGGCCGCCTCGACCGCGATCTCGTCGGTCATCTGTGGTGTGCTCCTCATCGTCGGTCGCGGTTCGGATAGGCTTTTTGCGTATGCCATACGCGTTATTGCGTAAGGTATACGCGATAAGACGGATCGCGTCAAATCAGTAGAAGGGGACCGAGGCGATGGACGACCACGACGGCGACGGGCTGACGGCCGGCATGGCGGCGGCGTGGGGCGTACGCGCCCCGGCGACCAAGGGCCCGAAGCCCGGCCTGAGCCTGGACCGGATCGTCGGCGCCGGCGTGGCGATCGCCGACGCCGAAGGCCTCGCGGCGGTCTCGATGAACCGGGTCGCGAACGAGCTCGGGTCCTCCGCGATGTCGCTCTACCGCTACGTCGAGTCCAAGCAGGAGCTGCTCACCCTGATGGTCGACGCCGCGCTGGGGACGGTCCCCGCCGGCGGTCCCGGCGAGGACTGGCGTGCGGGACTGTCACGCTGGGCGTGGGCCACGGTCGCGGCGATGCGCGCCCACCCGTGGTCGGTCCATGTCCCCATCTCCGGCCCGCCGCTGGGGCCCCACTCGGTGGCCTGGTTCGAGGATGCGCTGAACACGATGCGCGATACGACCATCGGCGAGGCGGAGAAGGCGTCGATCGTGTTGCTGCTGGCCGGCTATGCCCGCAACCAGGTGATCACCATGGGCGACGTCCAGGCGCACTTCCTCGACGCCGCCGGCACCCCGCACGATGCGATGCGCGGGTACCGCGACACCCTGCGCGGGCTCACCGACGCCGATCGCTTCCCCGCGCTGCACGCCCTGCTCGATGCCGGCGTCTTCGACCGCGCCGACCCGCCGGACGACGAGTTCGCCTTCGGCCTGGAACGGATCCTCGACGGGGTGCGAGGCGCTGATCCGCGCACGAGCCCAGCCGCCCTCCGGGCTCTAGCGGCGCACGTCCTCGCAATCACCCGCGACCTTGTCGGCCGGGTCGGCGAAGACGACGTCGTGCCCGGGGCCGCACTTCACGCTGTCGATGTCGCCACGCACGACGTTGATGCGGTCGTTGCCGGGGCCGCCCGCGATGGTGTCGGGGTCGAGGTTGCCGAAGATCTCGTCGTCGCCCGAGCCGCCGGCGATGTGGTCGAAGCCCCGGTCGCCGGTGATGTGGTCGTCACCGGCGTCGCCGAAGATCCGGTCGTCGCCGGAGCGCCCGGCCATGGTGTCGTTGCCCGGTCCGCCGTGCAGCTCGTCGTTGCCGTACTCGCCGTCGACGTAGTCGTCGCCGCCGGCGCCGAAGAGCACGTCGGGGGCGCCCTTGCCGAACAGCGAGTCGTCGCCCGGCGTGCCGTGCAGGACGTCGCGGTTCTGCGTGCCGGAGATGACCGAGGCGGCGTCGGAGTCGTTCGCGCCCTCGGGCGGCACCGGGGTGACCGTCTCGCAGTCGAGCAGCGCGTCGCGCGTCGGCGCATCGGCCTCCACGTAGACCGTGTCGTTGCCCTCGCCGCAGTCGACCTCGTCGCGGCTGTCGTCGGCCGCCCGGATCGTGTCGTCGCCGTTGCCGGCGTCGATGGTGTCGGCGTCGGGGCCACCGACCAGGAGGTCCGCCCCGTCGTCGCCGAAGATCTCGTCAGGCCCCGAGCCGCCGTCGACCTGGTCGGCGCCGTTGCCGCCCTCGAGGGTGTCGTCGCCGGAGTCGCCGTGGATGACGTCGGAGCCGTTGTTGCCGGCCAGGATGTCGCGGGCGGCGCCGCCGTCGATGAAGGTCGTCGCCGTCGCCGCCGGTGATGTTCTCGGTGCCCGACTCCCCGAAGAGCTGGTCGTTGCCGTCGCCGCCCTTGATGAGGTCCGAGCCGCGGCCGCCCTTGATGAGGTCGTTGCCCGGGCCGCCGTAGAGGCGGCGGTCGTTGCCGAACGTGGAGTCGACGATCGTGTCGTCGCCGGCCTCGCCGAAGACGTGGTCGTCGCCGGGGCCGCCGTCGAGGTAGTCGTTGCCGGGGCCGCCGTGGATGGAGTCGTCGCCGGTGCCGCCGTCCGCGCGGTCGTTGCCGTCCTCGCCGGCCACGCGGTCGTTGCCCGAGCCGCCGTTGAGCGTGTCGTCGCCGGCCTGGCCGAAGAGGCGGTCGTCGTAGGAGCCGCCGCGCAGCGTGTCGTTGCCGTCGCCGCCCTGCAGGATGTCGTTCTCGCGACCGCCGCTGAGCATGTCGTCGCCGCCGAGGCCGGCGATGAGGTCGCGCAGGCGGGTGCCGGTGATGGCGTCGGGCGCTTCGGTGCCCTGCACGCGTGCCAGGCCGGCCTGGACGGCGACGCCCAGCGGCGTGGTGCCCGGCAGCGCCACCGAACCCAGCCGCCGGTGGGCGAACGGGCTCACCAGCGAGAGCGTGGCGCCGCCGCCGTCGGCGTAGTAGACGCGAACGCCGTCGGGCGACCAACCGGGCGCTCCCGGGCCGCGGCCCGAGCGGAAGCGGCGCACGTGATGTCCGGCGACGTCGACGAGCGCGGCGGTCGAGCCGCCGTGCGCCGCGCCGACGGCCAGGGTGAGCCCGTCCGGCGACGCGGCCACCGCGCCGCCCACGCCCTTCCCCAGGCGCAGCGGGTGCTTCTCGGGCTTGCGCGCGCCCTGGCGCACGACGTACAGGCGCCGCGGTGCGCTGACCCAGGCGCGCGCCGCGGCGTCGAAGGCGGCGCCCGTCGCGCCCTTGACCTTCACCCGCCGCAGCAGCTTGGGCGCACCCGTCGCCACCATCGCCACACGGCCCTTGGCCAGCACGACGGCCGCCAGCGTCCCCTGGCTGGACAGCGCCAGCGCGCTCGCCGTGCCATGCAGGCGCACGCGATGGCGGATGACCAGCGTCCGGGCGTCGAGCACGTAGAGGCGCCGGCCGGCGGCCGCGTACACGCTCGCCCCGCCCGGCGACACGGCGATCCCCACCGCCGGCGCGCCGAGGTCGCGCGTGAGCACGGCGAACGGGGCGGCCTGGGTGGGTGGGGACGGAATCGGCGCGGCGGGGACCATCCCGAAGTCGAAGGCGCCGACGGCGTTGCCCGCGGCGACGAACGCGCGCCGTCCGTCGCGGGCGATGGTCACCGCCCGCGAGGGGCCGGGCAGCGCCGGCCGTGCGACGACAATGTCGGTGGTCACGTCGAGCAGCGCGACGTCGTTCGTGCCGGTGGCCAGCAGCGCCACGCGTGCGGAGGCGGGCGCGGCGGCCAGCAGCGCGACGAGCATGGCCATGGCAAGCGTGCGGCGCACGTGAACAGGTTCGCGCTTGGTGGCGCCTGTCCTACCGCTCGCGCCCGGCCGCCCAGCGCTGCTCACCCTCGAGCTTGCGCTGGTGGCTCAGCCGCGCGGGGTCCAGCTCGCCGGCGGCGATCGCCGCGCGCACCGCGCAGCCGGGCTCGGTCTCGTGGCGACAGTCGGAGAACCGGCAGCCGGCGGCCAGCGCCTCCACGTCGGCGAAGGCGGCCGCCACGCCGACCGGATCGGCGCTCATGCGCGGCAGGCGCAGGCCCGGAGTGTCGATGAGCAGCCCGCCGTGGTGCGGGAGCTCGAACAGCGCGCGGTGCGACGTCGTGTGGCGCCCGCGGTCGTCGTGCGCGCGGATCTCCGCGGTGCTCTGGTACTCGCCGCCGAGCAGCGCGTTGATGAGCGTCGACTTCCCCACGCCCGAGGACCCGAGCAGCACGCCCGTGCGCCCGCGGCCGAGGTGCGCGGCGAGCGCGTCGACGCCGTCGCCGCGCTGCGCGCTGGCGACGAGCGTCGGCACGCCCGGCGCGGCGCTGCGCACGACCGCGAGCGTGGGCTCGACGTCGGTGACGAGGTCGGCCTTGTTGAGCACGAGCACGACGTCGCCTCCGCCGGCGGCGGCCACGGCCACCAGGCGCTCGAGGCGGCGCGCATTGAGGTCGCGGTTGGCGGAGGTGACGACGAAGGCGACGTCGACGTTGGCGGCGAGCTCCTGGCCGACGCGGGCCAGCACGCCGCGGCGCGGCAGCCGGGCGTTGACCACGCCCCGGTCGTCGACCGCGACCCAGTCGCCGACGGTCGGGTGCTCGGGTACGCGGCCCGCGACGACGGCGAACGACTCGCCGTGCGGGCCGGCGACCACGAGGCGGCCGCGGTGGACGGCGACCACGCGCGCGGGCGTGCAGCCGTCGAGGTCTGATGCTGCGAAGGCCGAGGCGAACGGTTCGCCCCAGCCGAGGTCTTCGAGGTTCAAGGTGCTCTCCAGGCTCGGTGCGGACTAGACGGTGGAAACGACCGTCAGCACCGAGGCGGCGAGCAGGCGGGTGTCGAGGTGGCGCAGCAGAGGCAAACGTTACTCCGGTTGCCCGCGGCGCGAGCACGTCCGCAGGAAGAGAACGACGCGCGCCGCGTCTGTGCCCGTATGGCATCCATCTACGACCAGATCGGCGGCGGCCCGGCGGTCGCCGCGGCCGTTGACGACCTCTACGCCCGAGTCCAGGGCGACCGCAAGCTCGCTCACTACTTCACGGGCGTCGACATGGGCCGCCAGAAGACGCATCTGCGAGCCTTCGTCGCCGCTGCGCTGGGCGGGCCGCAGCTCTACGCCGGGCGCGACATGCGCGCCGCGCACGGCGGGCTGCGGATCACCGCCGCGGCGTTCGACGGCGTCGTCGCGCATCTCGCCGGGGCGCTGGCCGGCCTCGGCGTGGCGTCCGCGCACATCGACGCCATCGCCAGGACGCTCGCGCCCCTGCGCGCCGAGATCGCTACTGCGCGTCGTTGACGTCGGACAGCGGCTTGGTCTCGCTGGTGCGCGCTGCGTGGGAGGCGCTGTAGACCGCCGAGCGGAAGGCCAGCAGCGGGTCGTCGGAGCACTCGATGCCGGCCGGGACGTTGGTCGGGTCGAAGACCATGCCCTCGACGGCGTCCTGGTCGGGGTGCTCGGCGGTGAGCGTCAGCGTGCCGGCATGGATCGTCGGGCGCGACGCCGGCCAGGCGCGTGCCTGATCGTGGGTCGGGTCGCCGTCCGCGGCCAGCTGGAGGCTCAGCTCCCAGGTCACCGGGCCACGCGCCACCCGCTGGCACATCTCCTCGACGAGGTACTGGGGCGGCCACAGCGCGGCCTCCTCGTCGGTGAGGTTGCGCGGGCCCGTCATCGTCGAGACCCAGCGGTAGCGGAAGGCTTGGCGGCGGCCGTCGGCGTCGACGAGGTAGTAGGCGTGCAGGCCGTGAAAGTCCGCTGCGGCGAAGCTGCGGACGGGCGGGTGGCTGATCAGGGCCTTCAGGCCGGGCACCGCGCGGCGATGGCGGAGCACGAAGGCCAGCAGCCGCAGCAGGTTGCGGTGCCCGCGGGCATTGCGCCGTTGTGCGGTGGTCACCTCGACGAACTCCTGGGGCGTGCTGGCCGGGAACGCGGTCATGTTCGGCGCGCCCCAGGTCGCTCGCCCGCCGGAGGGCAGAGCGAACTCGATCCCCAGCCCCAGCGTCATCCCCCGGTGCGGGGACTGAAGGTCGGCGGCGTAGGGGCTCCCTGCGCCGTTGGACAGGCGCACCACCACCGCGATCCGGTCGCCCTGCAGGTGCTCGGCCACCGTGATCGCGGCTACCGCCGGGGTGGCCTCGAAGTACCCGACGAAGCCGTGCCCGTGCGCGTGGGCCCGGCGGTAGCCCGGCACCACCCCGGTGTACTTCTCCATCGCGGACATCGCCGCGGCCACCACCGCCGGGTCCTGATCGCTCGTCACGATCCGCCTCCCGCAATGCCGTCGCGCAGCAGCATCTCCGCCACCCGCAGGTCCAGCGCCGTGGTCACCTTCAGGTTCTCGGGCGGCGACGGCACGATCCGTACCGTCCCGCCCAGCGCCTCGACCAGCGCCGCGTCGTCGGTCGCCGCCGCCACGACGGCGTCGCCTTGGGCGAGCGCGCGCTCGAGCGCCTCGCGGCGGAAGACCTGCGGCGTCTGGACCGCCCACAGGCGCGAGCGGTCGAGCGTGCGCACGACGCGCTCGCCCTCGCACTCCTTGATCGTGTCGGTCACCGGGGTGGCGGCGATCGCCGCGTCGGCGCCGGCCAGGGCGTCGATGCACGCCGCGATGAGCTCGGCCGTGACCAGCGGGCGCGCCGCGTCGTGGACGATGACCACGTCGTCGTTGGGCGCCGCGGCCAGCGCGGCGCGCACCGAGTGCGAGCGCTCGCTGCCTCCGGGCACGCCGATGGTGCCGGCCGGCGCGGCGACTCCGGGCGGGAGCGCGACGACGATCTCGGTGACCGCCGCCGCCTGCTGCAGCGCGGCGATCGACCACTCGACCATCGGCCGGCCGGCTAGGGCGGCGAACGCCTTGGGGACAGGCGTCCCAAGGCGTTCGCCACGACCCGCGGCCACGACCAGCGCGACCGCCACTACCGCCTCCTAGGCGGTTGCGACCTTCGACCCGGCAGACTCACGGAGCAGATTGTCGAGGTGCTCCTCGGCCTCGGTCTCGTCCTTGTCGAGCGCGTACATCAGCTCGGAGGCCAGGATCTTCTTCGCGCGGGTGAACATCTGCTTCTCACCCGTCGAAAGCCCCTTCTGATGCTCGCGGATCGCAAGGTTGCGAACCACTTCGGCGAGCTCGTAGATGTCGCCGGTCTTGATCTTGTCGCGGTTGTGCTTGAACCGGCGGTTCCAGTTCTTCGGCATCTCCGAGACGTCGTCCTCCAGCACCGCGAGCACCTTCTTGACCGTCTCCTCGTCTATGACCCGCCGCAGACCCGCCAGACCAGCGTTCTCGCACGGGACCATCACGGTCATGTCGTTGTGCAGGATCTTGATCGTGAGGTACTCGCGCTCCTCCCCGAACATCTTCCGGATTTCCTTCTTGAGAACCTTGCCCGCCCCGTGGTGCGGATAGACGACGTTGTCACCACATTCGAACTCGATGTTCTCGAGCTCTGGAACGTCGATCTCCTCGTCCATGAGTTGGGCGTCAGTGACTTCGGGAATGGTCAGCCTCCTTGGGGGGTTCATACGGCGTTAGGTCTGCAGATAGCGGTCCACGAGGTTGATCTCCTGCAGCCTGCGCAGGCCCTCGCGGATGTCCTTGGCGCGGATCTCGCCCACGCCTTCGACGGTCTCGAGCTCGGCGTCGGTCGCGGCGAGCATCTCGTCGAGACCGCCGAACTCCTTGACGATCTGCTGAACGACGAGCTTGGGCAGCCGCGGGATGCGGCCGAGGATCCGGTAGCCGCGGGGCGACACCGGATAGTCCAGCGTGTTGAGCTTGCGGTCGTAGCCGAGCAGCTCGGCCAGGCGACCGAAGTCGAGCAGGTCCTGGTGGGCCAGGCGCCCCATCATGTCCAGTGCGGACGCGAAGTCCTCGTCGGTGTCCTGGGCCAGGTAGTCGTGCACGAGCGCGGCCTTGTCCGCCGCGGTGCCGACCATGGTCTCCTCCAGCTGCATCTCGATCAGGCGCCCCTCGGTGCCCAGCTCGACGATGTAGCGCTCGATCTCGACGGCCATGCGCGTCACGAGCTCGGAGCGCTGGAGCACGGTGAGCACGTCGTGCAGCGTGGCGCCGCCCTCGAACTCCAGCGCCGTCAGGCGCGTGGAGACCTGGTCCAGGCGCGTGCGGTACTTGTCGAGGGTGGCCAGCGCCTGGTTGGCCTTGGCCAGCACGACGGGGATGTCCTCGAGGATGTACTTGGTGCCATCGACGTACAGCGACACGACCTCGCGGCGCTGGGAGATGGCGATGACGAGCGCATCGGTCTGCTTGGAGACGCGCTCAGCCGTTCGGTGACGGGTGCCGGTCTCCAGCGAGAGGATCGTCGGATCCGGCATGAGCTGGACGTTGGCCATCGTGATCCTCGTGGCGTTGCCGTTGAGGACGATGGCGCCGTCCATCTTGGCCACCTGGTAGAGCAGCGCCGGCGTGTAGTCGATATCGAGCTTGATCCCGCCGGAGAAGAGGAAGCTCAGCTCCTCGGGATCACCGATGACGATCAGGCCGCCGGTGCGCGCGTGGAGGATGTTGTCGAGGCCCTCGCGCAGCGCCGTGCCCGGGGCGACCATCTCCAATGCCTTGACGAGCCGGGGCTCTTGGCGACCTTCGAGCTCGGTGAGCTCATCCCCGGAACGCTGCGCCATCAATGCCGATTCTAGCAGCGTTTTTACTCCGAGCTTAGGGACGTCAACGTAGTGTCAAGCGGCGCGCCGGCGCCCCTGGGTGGCACCCAGGGCACTATGGATGGCCGCGCGCAGCGTGCCGGCGTCGGCCGGGGAGACCACGGTGCGCAGGCCGAACTTGGCCGCCTCCTGGGCGCGGCGATCGGGGTGGGCGACCGTGCGCAGCTCGCCGGTCAGGCCCACCTCGCCGAAGCAGGCCAGCGGCGACGGGTCGGTGGCGATGCCCCGCGCGGCGCTGGCGACCGCCAGCGCAACGGCGAGATCGGCCCCCGGCTCGTCGACGCGCACGCCCCCGACGACGTTGACGAAGACGTCGCTCGTGCCCACCCCGATACCCGCGTGACGGCCGAGGACGGCGAGGACGAGGGCCAGGCGGTTGCGGTCGATCCCGTTGCACACCCGCCGCGGCGGCACGAGCTCGCTCTGCGACACGAGCGCCTGGACCTCGACGAGCAGCGGCCGCGACCCCTCCATCGCCGCGAGCACGACCGAGCCGGGCGCCTTGGTCGCCTCGCCGACGAACCGCGCGCTGGCGTCGAGGACCTCGACGAGGCCGCCCTCGCGCATCTCGAAGACCCCGACCTCGTTGGTGGAGCCGAAGCGGTTCTTCAGCGCGCGCAGCGTGCGGTAGGTGCGCTCGCGCTCGCCTTCGAACTGCAGCACGCAGTCGACGAGGTGCTCGAGCACCCGCGGGCCGGCCAGCGCCCCCTCCTTGGTCACGTGCCCGACGAGCAGCACGGCCGTGCCCTGGCGCTTGGCCACCGCGCTGATGCGCGTCGCCACCTCGCGCACCTGACCGACGGTGCCCGGCGCGGACTCCAGGGCACCGGAGTGCAGGGTCTGCACGGAGTCGATCACGCAGGCGTCGGGCCGCTCGGCCTCGAGCACGGCGAGCACCGCGTCGAGGTCGGTCTCGGCCAGGACCGGAACCTCGAGCGCGTCGGAGCCCAGGCGCTCGGCACGCAGGCGGATCTGCGCCGCCGACTCCTCGCCGGAGACGTACAGCGTGGCGCGGCCGGCCGCGGCCAGGTGGCCGAGCGCCATGTTCGTCAGCGTCGACTTGCCGATCCCCGGCGAGCCGCCGAGCAGGACGAGCGACCCCGGGACCAGACCGCCGCCCAGGACCATGTCGAGCTCGCCGATCCCCGTGCTCAAGCGCGGCGCGCGCTCGGCGCTGACCTCGCGCAGCGGGACAGGCCGCGCGACCGGACCGGCGGCGCGCACGGCGCGGGCACCGCCGCTGGGTGCGCGCTCCTCGGTCAGGGTGTTCCACTCGCCGCACGACGGGCACTGGCCGTGCCATTTGGGCGTCTGGGCTCCGCACGTGGAGCAGGCGAACACGGAGGTCGGCTTGGGCACCTGCGGAGGGTAGGGCGGGCGCCGGTCGCATCCGCCCCGGCGCCTGTCGTCCGCCTGCGCTTGCGCTGCTGCGCAGCGTTCAACTGCATCAACGAGGAAAGGGAGTGTGCCCGGGCGCCGGCCGCCTGGGGTCGTCCTCGGCGCGAACTGCGTGGGATTACTCCCGGTTTCCGGTAGCAATCCCGGACGCAGTTCGGCCACCAGCACCCTCGCGGAGGCGCGGGCGCCCCGACCACCGCTCACTCCCTTCCCTCGATGCGGCAGTTCGACGCTGCGCAGTGCAGCCAACGCAACGCGGACGACCACCTACGCCTCGGTCCGCTCCAGGAACTCCTCCACCACCGCCAGAAAGCGCTCGGGCTCCTCGATGTGGGGCATGTGGCTGGAGTCCTCGAAGAGCACCCGCTCCCCGTGGCGCAGGCGCTCGTGCATCGAGGCCACCACGTGCGGGCGGACCTCGTCGTGCTCGCCGGACACGAGCAGGACGGGCACCTCGATCTCGGGCAGGCGGTCGGTGATGTCGAAGTCGGCGATCGTCCCGATGACGGTGAACTCGGTCGGCCCGTTCATGGTCCCGTAGACCGTCGGGTCGGCCTCCATCGCGTCGAAGCTGCGCACGACCTCCTCCGGCCACGTCTCCAGCCGGCACACGTGGCGCCGGTAGAACTGCATCACCGCGGCCTGGAACTCCGGCGTGGAGGTCTCGCCGCTGCGCTCGCCGGCACGGATCGTGTCGCGCACCTGCGGCTCCATGGCGTCGAGAAGCTCGTTGCAACCGGCGACGAAGGCGGGGATCGAGGCCGGCGAGTCGGCCGCGACCACGCTCAGCAGGCCGGGCGGGCGCTCGAGCGCGTGCAGCAGGGCGAGCATCCCGCCCCACGACTGCCCGACGACGTGGTAGCGCCCGTCGATGCCCAGGTGGGCGGCCAGGGCCGCGAGCTCGCGCTCGAACAGCTCCACGGTCCAGAACGACGGCTCGACGTCCGGCAGATGGTCCGAACGGCCGTTGCCGAGCTGGTCGTAGAGGACGCAGGCTCGGCCGGAGCGGTGCAGCTGCTCCGCGATGGGCGCGACGTAGTCGTGCGTGGCGCCGGGGCCGCCGTGGCAGATGACAACGGGGGCGCGGTGGGCGGCGGGCTCCGGCTGGCCGACGATGCGATACCAGGTGCGGTGTCCGCCCAACTGCAGGTGGCCCTCCATTGGAGGGCCACACTACTCAGCGGCGACCGGTGTTCGCCTGGGCGAGAGCGATATGAATGAGCGTGGTCTGCATGTGAAGCAGGCTGCCACCGCGCCGGCCACGCGCCGATGCGGGCTGCTGGCGTCCGCAGGTGCGCCTTGTCCCCGGCGAGGGGTGCGGCAAGCCGCACCACCGGCGTCCGGGCCGGGTTGCCCGCAGTAGGGTCCCGCGCTCCCACGCCGAAGGAGGCCGTCGTGAAGCTTCGCCTGCCGTCCCCCGCCATGGTCGTCGCCGTCATCGCGCTGATCGTCGCCCTCTCCGGAACCGCCATCGCGGCCGTCGACTTCGTCCAGAACGCCGGCGCCGTCGACGGCAAGAGCGCGGTCGGCGCCAAGGCGTCGCTGCGCTCGGCAGCGGGCAAGCTCGTGGCCACCTCGACCGGTGGAAACGGCAAGGGCCAGATTCCCGCGCGCTTCCTGGACGGCGTGATGCGCGGCGGGACGATGACCCTGTCGAAGTACCTGCACGCGCCCGACAACCTGGCCGGGCGCCCGACCCCGCTGCTCATCATCCCGGGGATCGGGCGCTTCGACGCGCAGTGCGACGACGTGGACCCGACGGTCGGCACCCAGACGACGCGCACGTCGATCACCTTCACGGCCTCCGTGCAGCAGGGCGTCAACGTCTCGCGCCTGCTCGGGCGCGACATCGGCGCCAGCGAGCGACCCAGCGTGTTCACCGCGCCCAAGGCGGAGCCGGTGGCGATCCTGGCCAGCGCCGACGGGCTCTTCGAGGTCATCATGGAGGCCAAGGGCCGCTCGGTGCTCATCACCGGCGCGTCGCGCACGGACAACGGCCCCGGCCCGCAGGCCGCCTGCCTGATCTGGGGGACCGCCTTCAGGGTCGGCTGAGCTCGAGCGCGCGCTCGAGGTCGGCGAGGAGGTCGGGAGCGTCCTCGATCCCGGCGTTGAAGCGGATGAAGCCCTCGCCCACGGCGTCGCTGCCCCAGCGCGCGCGGCGCTCGGCGTTGGAGTGCAGGCCGCCGAAGCTCGTGGCCTGCGCCACCAGCTCGCAGGCGTCGAGGAAGGCGTCGGCACGGCCCTGTGACCCGACGTCGAAGCAGACGACCGAGCCCACGCCGGGCCAGCGCACGCCGCTGACGTCGTCGCGGGCTCCGAGCCGCTCGGACACCGCGCGCGCATTGGCCTCCTGGCGCTCCAGACGCAACGCCAGGGTGGCCAGCGACCGATGCGCCAGCCAGGCCTCGAACGGTCCCGGGATCGCGCCCGTCGCGATGCGCCACGCCCGCAGCGCCGCCGCGCGCTCGGCGTCGGCCACGGCGACGGCGCCCATGATGAGATCGCTGTGGCCGGCGAGGTGCTTGGACGCGCTCATGACCGAGAAGTCCGCGCCGAGCTCCAGCGGGCGCTGGCGCAGCGGGCCCGCCAGCGTGTTGTCGACGGCGAAGATCGCGCCCGCGGCGTGGGCCTCGGCGGCGAGCGCGCGCAGGTCGAGCACGTCGAGCCCGGGGTTGGAGGGCGACTCGACCCACACGAGCGTCGCGCCCGGCAGCGCCGCGCGCACCGCGTCGTCGGCGGTGGGCACGAGCCGTACCTCCACGCCGTTGGGCTCGAGCACGTCGCGGGCGATCGTGCGGATGCCCGGATAGGCGTCCGACGGCGCGACGAGCACGTCGCCGGTGTGCAGCCCGGGGATGACCACGGAGCTCACGGCCGCCATCCCCGAGGCGAACACGACGCTCTGGGCGCCCTCGAGCTCCCCGAGCGCCTCCTCCAGGCGCGCCCACGTCGGGTTGTCGTAGCGCCCGTAGCTGAAGCGTGAGGCGTCGGAGGGCCCGGCGAGGTGGTAGGGCCCCGCGAACGTCGGGCCCGGCAGGAACGGCTCGCCGTCGGCGCGGGCGGGCAGCCCGGCGTGAGCCGCCCGGGTGGAGTCGCCCCGCCGCGTCACTTGGGCGGGTTCACGTCGGCCCGGATGAAGTCGACCGCCCCGCCCTTCATCTGGGCCGTGACGATCGGGGCGTCGCCCTGCACGAAGGCGTCGTAATGCTTGTAGAGCCAGAAGGCGCCAACGGTGAACTGCGCGCCGGGATAGAGCTGCTTGAGCTTCGCCGTCGGATCGCCGACGTGCAGCCCGCGCTCGGTGCTCCAGCGCTTGGAGCGCAGCCAGGCCCACTGGATGCGCGCGCTGTCGCCGCAGCCCGAGCGGAAGACGGCCCTGACGCCCACCGTCGACCAGTTCACGTCGCAGAAGCCACCGCCTCCGCTCTTGCGCGTCGAGGGCCTGCCCCATGTCTTGATCGCGTTGCGCAGCGTGCCGTGGCTGCCGCTGGCGCGGAAGCCCCCGAGCTCGGACACGTGCTTGTTGCGGATCTTGATGACGAGATCGGCCGCGGAGGCGCCGGACGGCAGCGCGAGCGCGGCGACGATGGCGGCGACGATGAGGCGTGGACCGGTCATGGGCGCGACAGGCTACGCACCCGCGCGCTCGCACGCGTCGAAGCCCGCCGCCCGGTGGGAGGCATCGCAGAAGGGCTTGGTCTGCGACTGCCCGCAGCGGCACAGCGCGATCGGCCCATCGGGCAGCCTCGAAGCTCGTTGCCGTCGGCGTCGACGATCGTGACAGGCCCGGTGACCTTGTACGGGCCGTTGTCGCGGACCTTGATGACGACTTCGTCGTCGTCCATCGCGAGGCCCTCAGGCCTGGTCGCTGCGCTGCGCCACCACGTCGCGCAGGTGGGCAACTGCCGTGGGCGCGGTCTTCTGCAGTCGACGGATGTCCCAGCTCGTGAGGGTCACCAGCATCATCGGCGAGGTGGCGACGACCGTGGCGTTGCGCTGCTCGCGCTGCAGCACGCCCATCTCGCCCACCACGTCGCCGGGGCCCAGCTCGGCGATGGTGTCGCCCGCGCGCTCGACCCGCGCCGTGCCCTCCTCGATGGCCAGCACATCGTAGGAGTAGTCGCCCTCGCGCACGAGCTCCTTGCTCTCGGGTACCGACACCTCGGCCGCGAGCGCCGCGATGTGACCCCGCTCGTCGTCGGTGAGGTCGGCGAACACGGGGATCTTCTTCAGGCGCGCAGGGTCCATTTGGCGCCGGAGCCTACAACGAGTGAGGGCCGCCTCGCGGCGGCCCTCAGTAGGTCAGGACTCCTCGGCGTCCGCCGCCGGGGGCGGCGCAGCCGGTTCCTCCGGGACCTCGGCGTCGGTGCCCTCCTCGATCACGCCGCCGCCCACGGCCGCGGGGATCTTCTTGGGCTCGACGACCGTGAGCTTGACCTCCTGGTCGCTGCCCTCCTCGCCGCGCTCGACCATGACCGTCGCACCGGGCGTGAGCTCGGCGCGCAGGACGAAGTCGGCCAGCGGGTCCTCGATGTAGCGCTGGATGGCCCGGCGCAGCGGCCGCGCACCCATCGACGGGTCCCAGCCCTTCTCGACGAGAAGGTCCTTCGCGTCCTCGGTGAGCTCCAGCTGAAGCTCACGCTCGGCCAGCGACTGGCGGATGCGCCGCAGGAGCAGCTCGACGATCGTCTTGATCTCGTCCTTGGTGAGCTTGTGGAAGACGACGACCTCGTCGATGCGGTTGAGGAACTCGGGGCGGAACACCTTCTTGAGCTCGCCCATGATCCGGTTGCGCATGTCCTCGTAGGTGATGCCGGTCTCGTCGTCGGAGACCGCGAAGCCCAGCGGCGTGTTGCGCGCGATCTCCTGGGCGCCGATGTTCGAGGTCATGATCACGATCGCGTGACGGAAGTCGACCGTCCGCCCCTGCGAGTCGGTCAGCCGGCCGTCCTCGAGGATCTGCAGCAGGATGTTGAAGACATCCGGGTGCGCCTTCTCGATCTCGTCGAGCAGGAGCACGCAGTACGGCTTGCGCCGCACGGCCTCGGTCAGCTGGCCGCCCTCGTCGTAGCCGATGTAGCCCGGGGGCGAGCCGACCAGACGGCTGACGGCGTGCTTCTCCATGTACTCCGACATGTCGATGCGCACCATCGAGTCCTCGTCGCCGAACAGGAACTCGGCGAGCGTGCGGGCCAGCTCGGTCTTGCCCACGCCCGATGGGCCGAGGAAGACGAACGAGCCCGTGGGGCGCTTGGGGTCCTTCAGTCCGGCACGCGAGCGGCGGATGGCCTTCGCGATGACCTCGACCGCCGGGCTCTGCCCGATGACGCGCTTGTGGAGCTCTTCCTCCATGCGCATGAGCTTCTGCGTCTCGGCCTCGGTGAGCTTGAACACCGGGATGCCGGTCCACATCGAGACGATGTCGGCGATCTCGTCCTCGCCGATGGCGGGCCGCTCGTGCTCGCCCTCGCCGCGCTCCCACTGCTCCTCGAGCTCGCGCTTCTTGTTGGTGAGCTTGCGCTCCTGATCGCGCAGGTTGGCGGCCTTCTCGAACTCCTGCGCCTCGATCGCCGCCTCCTTGGCCCGCCGCGTGTCCTCGATCTCCTCTTCGAGCTCGCGGTACTTGGGCGGGGAGGTCATCGACTTGATGCGCATGCGCGACGCGGCCTCGTCGATGAGGTCGATGGCCTTGTCGGGCAGCTGGCGGTCGGAGATGTAGCGGTCGGCCAGCTCGGCGGCGGCCTCGAGGGCCTCGTCGGTGATCTCGACCTTGTGGTGGCTCTCGTAGCGGTCGCGCAGGCCCTTGAGGATCTGCACGGTCTCCTCGGTGGTGGGCTGGTCGACGCGGATCTGCTGGAAGCGGCGTTCCAGGGCGCTGTCGCGCTCGAGGTACTTGCGGTACTCGTCGAGCGTGGTGGCGCCGATGGTCTGCAGCTCGCCGCGGGCCAGCGCAGGCTTGAGGATCGACGCAGCGTCGATCGCGCCCTCGGCGGCGCCCGCCCCGACGAGATTGTGCAGCTCGTCGATGAACAGGATGATGTCGCCGCGCTGGGTGATCTCCTTCATCACCTTCTTCAGGCGCTCCTCGAACTCGCCGCGGTACTTCGAGCCGGCGACGAGGGCCGCGAGGTCCAGCGTGTAGATCTGCTTGCCCTTGAGCAGCTCGGGCACGTCGGCGTTGGTGATGCGCTGGGCGAGGCCCTCGACCACGGCGGTCTTGCCCACGCCCGGCTCGCCGATGAGCACCGGGTTGTTCTTCGTGCGCCGCGAGAGGATCTGCATGATCCGCTCGATCTCGGTCTCGCGCCCGACGACGGGGTCGAGCTTGCCCTCGGCAGCGAGCTTGGTCAGGTTGCGCCCGAACTGGTCGAGCAGCTTCGAGGACTTCTTGCCCTCGCCCGACGTGCCGGCGGCGCCGGCGCCCGCGCCCTGACCGCTCTGGCGGCGGCCTCCGGGCCCGGAGAGCATGCGGATGACCTCGTTGCGGATCTTCTCCGAGTCGGCGTCGAAGTCGAGCAGGATGCGCGCGGCAACCCCCTCGTTCTCACGCACGAGGCCGAGCAGGATGTGCTCGGTGCCGATGTAGTTGTGTCCCAGGCTCAGCGCCTCGCGGAGGGCGAGCTCGAGGACCTTCTTGGCGCGAGGGGTGAACGGGATCTGCCCGGACGTCACTTCCTCGCCGGAGCCGACGATGCGCACGACCTGCGCGCGCACGCGCTCCACAGTGATGTCGAGGGACTCGAGCACGCGCGCGGCGAGCCCCTCCTCCTCGCGCAGCAGGCCGAGCAGGATGTGCTCGGTCCCGATGTAGTTGTGCTTGAGCGTTCGCGCTTCCTCTTGCGCGAGAACGACGACCTGGCGGGCCCGTTCTGTAAATCGCTCGAACATGTGCTGCTGGTCCTTCCTGCTGTGCGGGTTGAAGCCTCAGCCTCGGTCGATGCTTGGTCCTTGGATGGGTCGCGGGACGGGATATCGCCCGACTGCTCACCTGTTTCGGTCAGAACCGCCGAGAGGATGAGCCGATCGGTTGTTGCTGGCAGGCCATGGGCCAGTCTACCAACGTGCCTTAGGGCCCCTGCGCCATGGGTGGGAGGCTTCCCGCAGAGTGGGCGAAGTACGCCGTCGGCGTCTGTCACCCCCCGCCGAGCGCACCGCGAACGGCAGCCTCGTCGAGACCATGCTCACGCAGGAGCTTCGCGCTGTCGCGGTCGAGGCCGAGCATGGCGATCAGCAGGCGGGCGTCGACGCGCGGATGGCCGAGGTCGCCGATGGGCAGCTCGCGGTCTCCGAGCCACACGGGAACGGGGCCGCCGTCGCGCACGGCACGGTCGAGGTCGAAGCGCTGCGGCGGGTGGATGAGGTGCTGCAGCGCCTCGTCGCGCATGCGCGCCGGGTCGAGGCTGCTGAGGTCCACGGCCACGGGATCGGCGGCGAGCGCCAGCAGGAGGTGGGCGGGTGTGGCGAGCTCGTGGCCGAGGCGCTCGGCCTCCTGCGGAGCGGCCTCGAGCGCGCGCGTGGCGGCGTCGGTGAACGGCAGCCCGCCCTCGCCCGGGCCGTCGCCGACACCGATGCGGATGCGGACGTCGTGCGCGCGCAGCGGGACCAGGAGGGCCATCGTGCGCAGCACGCCGAGCAGCAGGTGGCCCGTGCCGATTGCACCGCTGCGCAGGGCCAGCGCCTCCTCGTGGGCCAGCACGATCGCCCGCCGCCCCTCGTGGGTGTACAGGTCGAGCACCGGCCGAGCCTAGTCGAGCAGGAAGCGCTCGACGGCGCGCCGGCCGGCGCCGCCGGGGGCTCGCGACTGGACGGAGTGCCCGGCGCCCTTGACGACGACGAGCCGCCCCTGCGGGCTGTGTGCCGCCTGCTCGCGCGCCCAGGGCAGCGGCGTCGAGAGGTCGTGGTCTCCGGCGAGCAGGAGGGTCGGCACCGGCGGCAGGTCGCCGCTGCGCGGCGACGGCGGGGCGGGCGTGGGCGGCCAGCGCAGGCAGGTCTGCGCGAAGCCGTTGCCGACCACGGTCGCGCGGTCGTAGGGCGCGGGGTCCGTGCCGGCGGCAGCGCGCCTCAGCGCCGCCTCGCGGCCGGCGAGGGGCGCCCCGGCGCCGCCCCAGGGCGGGCGCGCGTCGGCGCACAGCGTCGCGGCGTGCAGGCCCTGGCTGAGGACCTGGGCGGGCGCGCGCTGGGCGCGACGCACGACGCGCACGATCCGCCGCAGATGGCGCGGCTGGCCGGCGCGCGCCTCGCGCAGGGCGGCGAGCACGCCAGGAAAGGTCGGCGCGCCGACGCTCAACGCGACCAGCGTGTCGTCGATCTCAGGCCCACCCAACCCGTCCTGGCGCGCCCGCACGACCGCCGCGAGGTCGGCCGCCGGGTCGCCCGGGCAGTGCTGCGCGCGGCAGACGAGCCGCAGAACGCGCGCGGTCTCGCGCATGCCGTCGACCTCGAGCGCGTCGAGGCCGGCCGCCGGCACCACCGAGTCGAGCACCAGCCGGGCCACGCGGTCGGGATGGGCGATGGCGTAGCGCTCGGCCACGAAGGTGCCGTAGGAGACGCCGTCGAGGGTCAGCTTGTCCGCCCCCAGCGCGACGCGCAGCGCCTCGAGGTCCGCCACGGTGTCGGCCGTCGAGTAGAAGCGCCGGCGCGGCCCGAGCGTCCGGGCGCACGCCTCGACCGAGCCCGGGGTCGGCACGGTGAGGTCCGAGGTGCCCATCGCGCGCTGCAGCGCCGGGCAGCGCAGCGCCCCGGCGCCCGTCCCGCGCTGGTCGAGCATGACCAGCCGATACGCGCGCAGGAGCGGGCGCATGCGCTGGCGCGCCCGCGGGACGAAGGCCACGCCGCCCTGACCGGGCCCGCCGGTGAGGTCGACGAGCACGCCCTTGGGCGCGTCGGCGTTGTCGGCCACCGCGACGTGCAGGCGCAGCTCGCCCGGCGTGCGCCCCGTGTGGTCCAGCGCGACGACCAGCGACGAGCAGGTGAACCTCGGCACGCCCGGACAGGCATGCGAGCCGGTCAGGCGCGCCTGCGGTGTCGGTGCCGGCGCCGGTTGCGTGGCGGTGGTCGTCGAGCGGACCGCGTCGCTGCGCCCGGCGCCCTTTCCACCACCCCCGCACCCCGTCACCGCGACGGCCACGACGATGACGGCGGCGCGGCGCAAGAGCTCAGTCGCGCATCGCGGGGAAGAGCACGACCTCGCGGATCGTGCGCTTGCCGGTGAGCAGCATGACCACCCGGTCGATCCCGATGCCGATCCCGCCGGCGGGCGGCAGCCCGTGCTCGAGCGCGTGCAGGTAGGCCTCGTCGAGGGGCATGGCCTCCTCGTGGCCCTCCTCGGCGAAGCGCCGCTGGGCCTCGAAGCGCGCGCGCTGCTCGTCGGGATCGTTGAGCTCCGAGAAGGCGTTGGCGAGCTCCATACCGCCCGCGAACGCCTCGAAGCGCTCGACCAGGCCCGGCTGCGAGCGATGGTCCTTGGCCAGCGGCGAGATCTCCTTGGGGTAGTCGATGACGAACGTCGGCTGCACGAGCGTCGGCTCGACGACCTTCGAGAAGAGGTCGTCGACGAGCTCGGGCCACGTCAGCCCGTCGGTCGGGATCTCCGTGCCCGACGCCGCGATCGCGCTCGCGAGGGCATCGCGGTCGCGCAGCGCGAGGACGTCGATCCCGGTCGCCTCGTGGATGGCGTCGCGCAGCGTGACGCGGCGGTAGGGCGGCGCGAAGTCGATGTCGCCGTCGTAGCCGGCGGCCTCTGCCATGCGCGGCAGCAGCTCCTCGACGCGGCGCATCACGTCCTCGTAGTCCGCGTAGGCCTCGTACCACTCGACCACCGTGAACTCGGGGTTGTGCTTGTAGGAGATGCCCTCGTTGCGGAAGTTCTTGCCGATCTCGTAGACGCGCTCCAGGCCGCCGACGATGAGGCGCTTGAGGTAGAGCTCGGTGGCGATGCGCAGGTAGAGCTCGCGGTCGAGCGCGTTGTGGTGCGTGACGAAGGGGCGCGCCATCGCGCCGCCGTACAGCGGCTGCAGGATCGGCGTCTCCACCTCCACGAAGCCCGCCTCGTCGAGGTAGGTGCGCAGCGCGGTGATGATCCGCGCCCGCGTGACGAACAGCGCGCGGGCCTCGTCGGAGGCCATGAGGTCGAGCTCGCGATGGCGAAAGCGCGTCTCGACGTCCTGCAGGCCGTGGAACTTGTCGGGCGGCGGGCGCAGGCTCTTGGCCAGCAGCTCGAAGCTCTCCACACGCAGCGACAGCTCGCCGCGGCGCGAGCGGAAGGCCACGCCGTCGACGCCGACGATGTCGCCGAGGTCGAGGTCGAGCAGGCGCGCCATCGCCTCCTCGCCGAGAACGTCGGCGCGGGCCTGCAGCTGTATGCGCCCCGAGCGGTCGTCGAGGTCGAGGAAGGCCATCTTGCCCTGCCCGCGGCGGGCGTGCAGGCGCCCCGCCACGCGGTAGTGCGCGTCGGTCTCCTCGCCCGCGGGCAGATCGGCGTGGGCGGCGTGCACGGCGCTCACCGGCGTCACGCCCGGGTAGGCGTGCGGGAAGGGCTCGACGCCCTCGGCGCGAAGGCCCTCGAGCTTCGCCCGCCGCGCCGCGAGGAGCTCTGAGCCTTCCTCCTCGGCCATCGCGGCCTTACGCGACGTCGATCTTGGTGATCTTGATCTTGCGCTTCTTGCCGCTGGGCAGCGAGACGTCGACCGTGTCGCCGCGCTTGTGCCCGAGCAGCGCCTTGCCGACCGGCGACTCGTTGGAGAGCCGCTTCTCCGCCGGCTTCGCCTCGGCCGAGCCGACGATCGTGTACTTGTCGCTCTCGCCCGTCTTCTCGTCCTTGATGTTGACGGTGACGCCGATCTTGACGACGTCGGTCGACAGATCGGAGGTGTCGACGACCTGCGCCGAGCGCAGCCGCTCCTCGAGCTGGGCGATCTTCTGCTCGAGCATCATCTGCTCGTTCTTGGCGTCGTCGTACTCGGAGTTCTCCGAGATGTCGCCGAACTCGCGCGCTTCCTTGATGCGCTCTGCGACCTCGCGACGCTTGGTGGTCTGCAGGTCGTCGAGCTCGCGCTGGAGCGTCTCGAGGCCTTGGGCAGTGAGGATGACGTCCTTGGGCATGGGGGCCTGATGTTCTCTGGGTGGACCGCCGGAGACACGAAACCCCGCTCGCTGGCGGGGAGGGCGCATACGGCGTGGCTGAAGAGCGGGGCAGTATAGCGCCGCTTCACGCCGCGGCAGCCAGTGCCTGCAGGCCGGCCAGGACCGCCCGCGCCTCGGCAATCGTGGCCGATCCCTGCATTGCCTGCTGCGTCGCCTTGGAGGCGTGCAGATGCTCCAAATACCAGGGATAGAACTTGCGCAAATAGCGCCCCGCGCGGTCGGCGCCGAGGTGTTCGACGGCGCGCTCCATCACCCATTGCAGCTCGGCCAGGACCTCGTCGTCGGTCGGTCCGGCCGTGCGCGTGCCGAGCACCTGCCCGAACAGCCACGGGTTGCCGAGCGACCCACGCGCGAGCATGACCGCCGCCGCGCCGGTGCGCTCGTGGGCGCTGAGGACCGCCTGCGCCGTGCTCAGGCCGCCGGTGAGGATGACCGGAGCATCGAGCGTGGCCACCAGGCGGGCGGCGAGGTCGTAGTCGGGCGTGCCCTTGTGGTGCACCGCCGCGCTGCGCGGGTGGAAGGCGATGGCGCTGACGCCGGCGTCGTGGACGAGGCGGTGGGCGAGCTCGTAGCCGTCGGTCTCCCCCGGGCGCTGGCCGGAGCGCAGCTTGACGGTGACCGGGAGCCCCGAGCCCTCGCGCGCGGCGCGCGCCACCGCCACGGCGGTGTCGGGGTCCTTGATCAGCGCGGCGCCCGCGCCGGTCTTGCACACCTTGGGCACCGGACAGCCCATGTTGAGGTCGATGAGGTCGGCGCCGCGCTCGGCCACCGTGGCCGCCGCCGAGCGCATGACCTCCGGGTCGTGGCCGAAGAGCTGGATGGATACAGGCCCACCCACCCCCACCTTGCGCTCGTCGGGGTGGATGCGCAGCAGCTCGCGCATCGTCTTCTCGTTGCGATGGTGGATCGCGAAGCTCGAGACCATCTCCGACACGGCGAGCCCCGCCCCGTAGCGCTTGGCCTGCAGGCGCACGAACCAGTTGCCGATCCCGGCCAGGGGCGCGAGCAGCACCCGGTTGGGGACCTCGACGGGCCCGATGCGCCACGGCGTGCCGAGCTCAGGCGTTGCGCTCATGCAGCAAGCGTAGGCCGGTGAGGGTCAGGAGGTCGTCCGTGTCGTCGATCTCCTCGGTGAAAGGGACGATGTGCTCGGCGAGGCCGCCCGTGGCGATCGTCTCCGTCTCAGGCCCCATCTCGGCGCGCAGGCGGCGCACGATGCCGTCCACCGCGCCGGCGAAGCCGTAGATCACGCCGCTGCGGATGGCGTCGACCGTCGTCTTGCCGATCAGCGAGCGCGGCGGGCCGAGCTCGATCTTGGGCAGCGCGGCCGCGCGGTTGGTCAGCGCCTCCATCGAGATCTCGACGCCGGGCATGATGATCCCGCCCAGGTACTCGCCCTCGGCCGACACCGGGTCGAACGTCACCGCCGTGCCGAAGTCGACGACCACGCACGCGCCCTTGACCCTGTCGTAGGCCGCCACCGCGTTGACCAGCCGGTCGGGCCCGATCTCGCGCGGGTTGTCGTAGCGCAGCGCCATCCCGGTCTTGATGCCGGGTCCCACCGCGAGCATCGTGTGGTCGAGGTAGCGCGCCGCCATCGCCTCCCACTCGGGACGCAGCTGGGGCACCGTGCTCGACACGATCGACGCGTCCAGGTCGGCGAGCCCGATGCCGCGCAGCTCCAGCAGGTTGCGCAGCACGGCGCCGAGCTCGTCGGCCGTGGAGTCGCGCACGGTGGTGAAGCGCCAGTGCTCGACCAGCGCGCCGTCGCGATAGGTCCCGAAGTGGGTCTGTGTGTTGCCGACGTCGACGACGAGGAGCACGGCATAGGATCGTCGCATGCCCGCGAGGCTCTACGTCGTCCACGGGTCGCACCCGTGCGCCACCGTGCAGCGCGCACTCGACATGAAGGCGGTGCCCTACAAGGTCGTCGAGCTGCTTCCGCCGCTGCACGCGGCCCTGCAGCGCCTGCGCTTCGGCACGCGCACCGTCCCGGGCCTGACGCTCGACTCCGGCGAGAAGATCTCCGGCTCGCGGGCCATCCTGCGGCGCCTGGAGGAGGTGGCGCCGGAACCCTCGCTGTTCCCGGCCGACCCGGAGGCGCGCGCGGGGGTGGAGCGCGCCGAGGAGTGGGGCGACGAGGTCTGGCAGCCGATGGCCCGCCGCCTGCTGTGGACGACGTTCGCCAAGGCGCCCGGCGCCATGGTCAGCTACCAGGACGGCTCGCGACTCCCGCGCCTGCCCGCGCCCGCCGTGCGCGCGCTGGCCCCGTTCGTCGTCCCCGTCGAGCGCCGCCTGAACGCCGCGCGCGAGGACGCCGTCCGCGCCGACCTGATCTCCCTGCCCGGCCACCTCGATCGCATCGACGGCTGGCTCGCCGACGGCGTGATCGGGGGCGAGACGGTCAACGCCGCCGACCTGCAGATCGCCACGACCTCGCGGCTGATGCTGACGATCGGCGACGTGCGCCCGTTCTTCGCGGGCCGCCCGGCGGAGGCCGCATGCGATGGGGCTGTTCGGCGAGTGGGCGGGGTCGACGCCTGCCGGGGTGTTCCCGGCGGAGTGGCTGTCCGCGTAGGTCCGCAGGGTTGGCGGCGGCCTGAACTGCATCATCGAGGGAGGGGCGTCCCCGCGGCGCCCGGCCGGGCCGCTCCGGCGCTAGCGTGGTCGATTGCTGTCGCAGGAGAACACTTATCGACCACGCTTGGCTAAGCGTGCTGGATTGGTGTTGCAGGACAACACTTATCCAGCACGGTTCCGGGTAGGTCGCCACGGAGGACGACCGGCAACGGTCGCGCCGCCCCAGGTCCGCTTCCCTCGGTGATGCTGTTCAGCCGCCGCCGCTCACGCCGCCTGCGCCGCGCCCTCGCGCACGAAGCCGCGGATGAGGTCGGCGAGGGCCTCGGGCTCGTCCTCGGCGACGAAGGTGCGCGCGCCGGCGATCGGCTCGAGGCGTGCGCCGAGCGCCGTCGCCAGCCGCTCGCCGAGCTCGGACGGGAAGAAGCGATCGTCCTGGCCCCAGACGACGAGCGACGGGATCTTCAGCGACGGCAGGCGCGCCGCGGCGTCGAGCATCGTCGCCTTGTCGATCGCGCGCATGAAGGCCGCAGCGTCGCGGCGGATGTCGGCGTCGGCGAGGAACGGCTGGACCCAGGCGGCGGTGACCTCGTCGGGGATCTCCTGGGCGAGCCAGCCGTAGGCCAGCGGCGAGCGCCGCGCCCGGGCCGCGCGCATCGGCTGCACCGCGGCGAAGAGCGCGCCCGGCACGCGCGCGGCCTTGACCATCGGCACGAACTCCTTGGGCGGGAAGACCTCGAAGCAGTCGCAGTTGGTGAGCACGAGCCGCCCGACCCGCTCGCCGTGGTCGAGCGCAACGAGCTGGCTGATCGCGCCGCCGGTGTCGTTGCCGACGATGGTGACGTCCTCGAGGTCGAGCGCCGCCAGGAGGTCGCCCACGAGTCGCGCGACGCCCGCCGGCGTGACATCGGCATCGGCGTTCATCGCGATGCGATGCGACCCGAGCGGGAGGTCGGGAGCGATGCAGCGGGCGTCGCCCTGCAGCAGGGGCGTCACCTTGCGCCACAGCGCGCTGTCGACCAGGAGGCCGTGGAGGAAGACCACCGGCGGGCCCTCGCCGGCGTCGCGGTAGTGGATGGTCCCCTGCGGGAGAGTGATCTCGGGCATGTCGTCCTCGCGATCGTCTAGCTTTGCGTACAGATTGTACGCATAATGAATACAGACAGTATGAATGTCAAGCGGACCAAGCACACCGAACGCTCCGAGGCCACCCGCGCCGCGCTCGTCGCCGCCGCGCGCCCGCTCTTCGCCGAGCGGGGGTATGCGGGCGTCGGCACGGAGGAGATCGTGCGCGCCGCCGGGGTGACGCGCGGGGCCCTCTACCACCAGTTCGCCGACAAGCGCGAGCTCTTCGCCGCGGTCTTCGAGCAGGTCGAGGCCGACGTGACCCAGCGCACCGCCCGGGCCGCGGTCGCGTCGGGCGCCAGCGATCCGCTCGCCGTGCTGCGCGTCGGCGCCGCCGGCTGGCTCGAGGCCTGCAGCGAGCCCGAGGTCCAGCGCATCGTGCTGCTCGACGGCCCGGCGGTCCTCGGCTGGGCGGCGTGGCGCGAGATCGGCATGCGCTACGCCCTCGGCCTCATCGAGAACGAGCTGCAGGCCGCGGTCGACGCCGGCAGCCTGCAGCCCCAGCCGGTCGCCGCCCTCGCCCACGTGCTCATGGGCGCCCTCGACGAGGCGGCGCTCTACGTCGCCACGGCCGAGGACCAGGACGCCGCGCGCGCCGAGGTCGGCGCCGTGCTCGACCGCCTATTCGGCTCGCTCGCCTGACCCCGGCAGGCGCAGCGGCGGCCCCTCACGGCGCACGCCCTCGTCGAGCGGCATGGCGGCCAGGCAATCGCTCAGCCGCGCGCCGTCGGGGGTGCGCAGGTCGAAGTCGAGCTCGAGCAGCGGGATGAGCACGAAGCGCCGCTGGGTGGCCTGGGCGTGGGGCAGCGTCAGGCGCTCGGAGGCGTAGGGCTCGTCGCCGAGGAGCAGCAGGTCGATGTCGATCGGGCGCGGCGCGTGGCGCACGCCGCTCTCCAGGTCGCGCCCGAGCTCGCGCTCGATCGCCTTGCAGGCATCGAGCAGCTCCTCCGGCGCCAGCGCCGTCTCGACCCGCGCGCAGGCGTTGAGGAACGACGGCTGATCGAGGATCTCGCCCACCGGGTCGGTGTCATAGGTCGACGAGCACGCCAGCACGATCACCCCGTGGCCGGGGAGCGCGTCGACGGCGGCCTGCAGGTTGGCGCGGCGGTCGCCGACGTTGGAGCCCAGGCCGAGGTAGCCCCTCACGCCTCGGCCCTGCGACGGACGGCCGCGAGCATCTCGCGGCGGGTGATGGAGCTGAACGGGCCGATCAGCCGCCAGTAGCGCCCGAAGCGCCGGCGTGCGGCTTCGTCGGTGGCGGCGATCCGCGTCTCGGTCGCCACCCGGCAGGCGCCGCCCTCGGGGATCACCGTGAAGGCCGTCGCGACGCGCACCCACCCCGGCTGCGCGAAGGCGCGCAACTCCTCGGCGGAGGCGATCGCCCGATGGCCGCCGCGCAGCCGCCACGGCGAGAGCACGCCACCGAGGATGACCGCGTAGCGCTCGTCGACGACGACGGCGAGGCCGATGCGGGTCATCGCCTGGACCGTCGGACGGTCGTCGAACGTCCGGCGCCCCAGCGTCCGCACGCGCATGAGCGCGCCGGTCACCGGCAGGTCGCGCCCGCTGAACTCCCGCAGCGCTACGGCCGCGCGCTCGGGCGAGGCCGCCACGCGGGTGAAGTGGGCGCTGCGCCAGTCCCACTGCGCCAGCACGTCGTCGATGGTCATCGCCCGCCGTCCAGGATCAGCGCGAGCTGGCGCGAATGCGCGAGCAGCACGCCGTCACGACTCCAGAGCTGGCCGTCCTCCTCGAAGAAGCCGCCGGCCGCCGTCGACGAGCGAAAGACGGCCAGCACCGGCTCCTCGGCGATCGCCGCGGCTGCCGCCGGCGCGCGGAAGTGCACCGTGAGGTCGATGGTCGGCGCCGTCACCGGCCGCGTGAGCCGCGGCAGCGGCGAGGGCCACCACG
This sequence comes from uncultured Actinomycetes bacterium, assembly GCA_963742125.1. Taxonomy (GTDB): domain Bacteria; phylum Actinomycetota; class Thermoleophilia; order Solirubrobacterales; family Solirubrobacteraceae; genus JAOPZW01. The sequence goes on from CAVUKO010000004.1 coordinate 173,957, forward strand.
CGTCGGCGTACATCGCCAGCGCGGCCGCGTCGAGCGCCTGGGGGTCGGCGAAGCGCAGCCATCCGCCGGTGACCGAGTCCTCGGCCCCCGCGTAGAGCGGCGCGCCCATCGTCGGTCGCATCACGAAGTGCCGGGTGATCGGCACCTCGGCGACCGGCGCGAGGCGGTCCACGCGTTCGGGTGCGGGCGCGGCGGGCGCCTGCGCCGCGTAGTCGAGGGCGCCGTTGAGCTCGATCCCGAAGGCCGCGACCGCCAGCACGCACAGCGCGCCGGCCTGCGACAGGCGCGCGGTCACGGTGCTCAGGGACCGCCCGCTGCGCTGCACCGCGACGTCGAGGCGCACCTCGCCCGCGGTGGGCGGGCGCAGGTAGTGACAGGTCAGCGAGCGCGCCTCGCGGGCGGGATCGTCGAGCTCGGCGGTCATCGCACGCAGGACGAGTGCCGCGAGGTACCCGCCGTTGGCTCCCAGCTGGGTCGACCAGCCGCTGTCGCAGGTCGCGCGCCACGCAGCGTCGCCGAGCGACTCGACCGCGGTGGCCCGCGCGAACGCGCTCATCGCGGCACGGCCCCCTACTCGCCCGACTGCCGCCACACCTCGACGGAGACCGACTCGACCGGCAGCGGGATCGGGGGCTCGGGCTTGGTCGCCTTCACCCACACCTCCTCGGCAGCGAAGTCGGCGAGCAGGCGGTCGGCGACGGCCGAGCACAGGCGCTCGAGCGTCTTGTAGGAGCGCTGCTGGGCGACGAGGGCCACGCGCTCGCACACCGCCGCGTAGTCGACGGTGTCCTCGACGAGGTCGGTGACCGTCGCGTCGCATTCGCCGACCTCCAGGCGCAGGTCGAGGACCAGCCGCTGGCCGACCTCGCGCTCCGCCGCGCTCACGCCGTGATGCGTGTAGAGCGACAGCCCGGTGACCTCGATCGTCACCTCGGTCTGCGGAGCACCACGCTCGTCGTCGTCGTAGTCCTCGTCGTCCTCGAGCTCGTCGTCGAGCTCCTCGTCGTCCTCAGGGGCCATCGGCGCGCAACGTAGCAGTCGCCACCGCCAGCGCGTCCCGCGTGGGCGCCACGTCGTGGACGCGGAAGACGCTGGCCCCGCGCTCCAGGGCGAGCACGGCGGTCGCCACGCTCGCCGCCACGCGGTCGTGCGGGTCCGCGCGGCCCGTGAGCCGGCCCAGGAACGACTTGCGCGAGGTCCCGATCACCACCGGGAAGCCGATCGTCGCGATCCGGTCCAGGCGGCGCAGCAGCTCGAGGTTGTGCTCGAGCGTCTTGCCGAAGCCGATCCCGGGGTCGACCATGATGCGCTCCTCGCGCACGCCCTCGCGCACCGCGAACTCGACGCGCTGCTCGAGGAAGGCGCGGACGTCGTCGACGACGTCGTCGTAGCGCGGGTCGTCCTGCATCGTGCGCGGCTCGCCGAGCATGTGCATGAGGCAGCAGTCGCAGCCGCGATCGGCGACGAAGCCGGCCAGGTCGGGCTCCTGGCGAAAGGCGGTGACGTCGTTGACGTAGGTGGCTCCCGCGTCGACCGCGGCCTCGGCCACGGTGAGCTTCGCGGTGTCGACGCTGATCTGCACCCCCGCGCCGCGCAGCGCGTGCACGACCGGGACGACGCGCCGCAGCTCCTCGTCGACGGGTACCGGCTCGGCCCCGGGACGGGTCGACTCGCCGCCGACGTCCAGGATGTCGGCGCCCTCCTGCACGAGCACGCGCGCGCGCTCGACGGCGCGGTCGAAGGCGAACCACTCCCCGGCGTCGGAGAACGAGTCGGGCGTGACGTTGAGGATGCCCATGATCCGCGGGTCCATGAGATCGCGGATCCTAGGTCCACCGCCGCTCAATCGGCCCGGCGCAACGCCGATGACCCCGATGATGGCCACCAACGGCACATGGCTCTGCCCGACGTCGCTGCACCGCGCGCGCCTCCTCGACCTCGAGGCCAAGCTGGGCGGCCGCGCGCGATCATGTACGGCGTCGCTGGCGATCGTGTTCGTCATCTGCGATCCCGTGGATCGGCTGGCTGCCGTTCGCTCCCGCTCGCCGGCGCGGTCCTCGGCTACAGCGCGCTGCGGCCGTGGATCAGGACGAGCGCCGCGCCCCGAGTACGTCGTCGCCGCCACCGTGGTCAACGCGCAGGTGCTCATCGGGGCGAGCATCGCGTTCACCGGTGGACCGCAGAGTCCTGCGATCGCCGTGATCCTGCTGCCCCTGGTCACGCTGCCCGCGCGCTTCTCGACCCGCGGCGTGTACGCGGGGCTGGCCCTCACGGTCGCCGTGCTGCTCGCCGCCACCGCCGGCGCCGACCCCGCCGGGTTCGCCGACGACCCGACCTTCACCCTCGTCGGCGTGGCCGCCGCGGTGGGCCTGACCGCGTTCGCCCAGTTCCTCATGAACGCCGAGATGCAGCAGCGCTCGGAGTCGGCCCTCGATCCCCTGACCGGACTGCTCAACCGCACGTCGCTGCCGGCGCGCTTCGCCGAGATCGCCGAGCAGGCGGCGCTGGCCGGCGACCCGGTCTGCGTGGTCGTGTGCGACCTCGACGGCTTCAAGGCCGTCAACGACGAGCACGGCCACGACCGCGGCGACGACGTCCTCAAGGACGCCGCCCTGCTGCTGCGCAAGCAGCTGCGCTCGTTCGAGCTGATCTACCGCCTCGGCGGCGAGGAGTTCCTGCTCGTCCTCCCGGGCCTCACGCTGGCCGAGGGCAGGGACGTGGCCGAGCGCGCCCGCGAAGCCTTCGAGGAGACGCGCCTCGGCGGCCTTCACGTCACCGCCTCGATGGGGGTCGCCGCGGCCCACGGCGACGACGTCGCCTATCAGCCCCTCTTCCGCGCCGCCGACGCCGCCCTGTACGAGGCCAAGCGCAGCGGGCGCAACCGCGTCGTCGTCGTGGGCGACGAGGGCGAGGTCCGCCTCGCGGGCACGCCGGCGCGCCGCCGCGCGGCCTGAGCCCGCGCGAGCGCCACCGCGGCAGCGACGATCGGCAGTGCACCGGCCGCGAGCAGCGTCCAGCGGGCGCCGATCGCGGCGACCAGGAGCCCGCCGCCGACCAGCGCGACCAGCTCCGCCGCGTTGCGCCCGGCGCTGTAGGCCGCCCACGCCCGGCCCCGCAGCTCCTCGGGCACGCGGCTGTGGATGAGCGTGCGGACGACGACGTTCTTCGTGCCGTGCCCGATCCCGCCGGCGAGGTAGGCGCCGAGCGCGAGCGGAAGCACCAGCCACAGCGTGGGCAGCGCAAGGCCCGCACCCTGCAGCGCCATCGCCGCCAGCGCCGCGGTCGCGTACCGCGCGGCCGGCACCCGCGTGGCGACGAGCGTCGACCCGATCACCATGCCCAGCGTCCAGAGCGTCATCAGCACGCCGTAGCCGGTGTCGCCTGCGTGCAGGACGTCCTTGGCGAAGAACACCTCGGCGGTGGCGGACGCGGTCATGAACAGCAGCGAGACGAAGGCGGCGATCACGACGGGCGCCAGGACGCCGTCGCCCAGGAGGAAGGTGAGGCCGTCGCGGGCGCGCTCGGACGAGCGGTCCGCTCCGCTCGGCTCGCGTCGCGCGCGCAGCGCCTGCGCCGCGACGGCGACCGCCAGGAAGCTCGCCGCGTTGACGAGCAGCGCGATCCGCGTGCCACCAGCGGCGGCGAGCAGCCCGCCGAGGACGGGGCCGAGCGTGAAGCCCAGATAGCGGGCGGCCTCGATGCGCCCGTTGGCCGCGGCGACACCCCGGGCCCGGCGACCGCGGGAACGAGCGCGAACTCCGCCGGCTGCGCCACCGCGACCCCGACGCCCAGCAGCGCCGTCAGGGCGAGCGTCGCCGCCAGGCCGCCGAAGGCGAAGGCGAGCACGAGCGCGACCGCCGCCTGCGCGAGGGAGACGTCGCGCAGCAGGCGCCGGCTCTCGATCCGGTCGGCGAGCAGGCCTGCGTGCCCGCCGAGGATGACCGAGGGCGCCCACAGCGCGATGAAGAGCCCCGCGACCGCGATCCCCGACCCCGTGCGCTCCTGCAGGTAGAGCGCCAGCGGGATGAAGCCCAGGAAGTCGCCCAGCGCGGAGAGGCCCACCGCCCCCGAGAGCAGACGGCGATCGCGCATTCGCTCAGGCGCCGGCCGCGGCCTGCATCATCTGCGCGGCGTGCTCCATCGTCTTCGTCCGCTCGTGCGCGGGCGAGAACTCGACGAGCAGCGCGTCCTCCTCGACGACCACGTTGTGGCCCGCCGGAAGGTAGTACGCCTGGCCGGCGTCCAGCGTCTCCTCCGAGCCGTCGGTCGAGACGATGCGCAGGCGCCCGCTGATGACGTAGCCCCAGTGCGGGCTCTGGCACGCGTCGTCGGGCAGCCCCTTGAAGAGCGGGGCCGTCTCCACCCCCGCGCTCAGGCGCTCGAAGGCGAGGGTCATCCCGCCCTGCTCGATCGAACGCGCCTGGGCGACGTCGACCTCGAACTCGACCGGGACCTGGTCCTGTGAATAGGCCGGCATGCGCTGCTCCCTTCCTCGTCGTGACATGGCGGCGAGCCGCGCCCGCCGGGCGCCTTGCCGGGCGTCCGGCGAGTCGTACGACTCGGGCGAGGACGCTACGGTCGCCCGGCGGGGCCGTCATCGGTGCCGGCACTCAATTCGTGCGCCGGCGGTACCCATCTCGACTGCTCAGGCGAGGCCGGCCGCGAGTGCGTAGGAGGCGGCCGCGGCACGGGCGGCGCGGCCCGACGCGCCGATCTTGTCGTAGATGTTGGCGATGTGACGCTCGACGGTGCGAACGCTGAGGACGAGCTCTTCGGCGATCTCCTGGTTGGAGCGACCGCGCGCGACGAGCCGCAGCACTTCGACCTCGCGCGCCGTCAGGCCGGCTGGTGCGCTGGCGGCGTCACGCGCCGGGGCGTCGGCGCCGAGGGTGCGCAGCGCCTCGTCGGCGGCGCGCGCCTCGCCCTCGGCCGCCGCGTCGCGGCCGAGCGCGCGCAGCGTCCGAGCCAGCTGACGGCGCGCGTGCGCCGCCTCCCAGCGCCCGCCGGCGCGGGCGTAGAGGTCGACCGCGTCCTCGAGGGCACGGCGCGCCTCCTCCCACGACCCGGCCGCCGCGGCCAGCATCCCCTCTGCGAAGGAGGCCGCGGCCGCGCTCGCGGTGGTGCCCGAGGCCGAGGCGATCGCGCGCAGCTGCTCTGCGGCCTCGCGTGCGGCGTCGGGCTCGCCGGCCGCCAACCGCGCGCGGACCAGCGCCTCGAGCGCGGGCGCACGGTCGGTGAGGCCACCGGCGGGCAGGCGCCGCAGCGCGCGCTCGGCCTCGTGCACGGCGCCGGCCGCGTCGCCGCGGTCGAGTGCCAGCTCGGCTCGCACCAGCGGGGCGAGGTAGTGGCCGTCGGCCGCCTCGAGCAGCCGGCTGGCCTCCTCGAACAGCCCCTGGCGGCGGCGCAGCTCGGCCAGGCGCACCATCCCGTCCGCGATGCGGTTGGGGTGGATGTCCGCGAGCGGGCCGAGGTTGGCGCGCAGCTCCGCCTCGGCCGCGCTCCAGTCGCCCCGCCAGATGAGGATGTCCGCGTAGTGGGCACGGCAGGCGGCGAAGGTGAGGCGATCCGACCACTGCTCGCTGAAGCCCTTGACGTGCTCGCACCACTGGGCGGCGCGCTCGAAGTCGCGCACCCGCTTGCAGGCGTCGATCAGGTAGCAGCAGCAGCTCGAGATCGCGTCGAGGTCGTCGAGCTCGCCGGCGACGGCGGCCGCGGTCGCCTCGTCCAGGCGGCGCATCCCTTCGTCGACCTCGCCCTCGCAGACGTAGGCGAGTCCCTCGAGCGCGAGCGCCATCATCTCCACGTCGATCGCCCCGCAGTCGTGGCCGACGACGCGGGCCGCGGTGGCGTACGCGCGCGCACGGGCGGGGTCGCGGTCGACCTGGAGCGCGAGGTGCCCGCGCAGCAGCGTCAGCCAGCCCTGCTCGACCCCGGGCTCCATCCCCTCGAGCAGCCGCTCCGCGCGCTCCACCCAGCCCAGACCGACCGCCACGTCGGCGTGGAAATAGCACTCGCCGAGGCACAGCTGGAGCGCCACCCGCGCCGCGGCCCGGGCGTCGCCGGCCCGGCGGTGGAGGCGATAGGCGCGCTGCAGGGCGCGCATCGCGACCTCCTGCTCGCCCAGCCACCGCGAGGCCACGCCCAGGCCCTCGAACCCGGCCGCTGACGGGGCCTCGTCGACGCTCGCCTGGAAGGCGTCGCGCGCCACCTCCCACTCGCCGGCGGCCAGCGCCGCGCGCCCGGCTTCGACCAGCGGGCCAGCATCCTCGCCCAGCGCAGCAGCCCCCTCGAGCATCGAGCGCAGGATACGCCGGTGCTGGTCGTCCGCTCGGCGTTTTGCGCGCCGCGCGGCGCTTACTGCCGCATCGAGGGAAGGGAGCGTGCCCGGGCGCGTGCGCTCGCGGCCGTCCTCGGCGCGAACTGCCTGGGATTACTCCCGCTTTCCGGTAGCAATCCCGGGGCAGTTCGGGCACCAGCGCCGTCTAGGAGCCCCTGGCGCCCCGCACCGCCGCTCGCTTCGTTCCCTCGGTGATGCAGTTAAGGCGCCGCGAACCGCCGCAGGCGCGGCTCGGAGGACCAGGCGCGACGAGACGGTGCTCAGCCGAGGCCGGCCGCCAGGAGCGGGCCTGTCGGGAGACCCGCCCCTGGCCGCCGGCCCCGGCCGGAGGTCCTCCGCTACGCCACCGCCATCGCCGGCTGGGGCGCGGCGCCCGCGCCGAGCGCCAGACCCGACTCGCAGTCGAAGGCGTGCAGGGCCGACGCGTCGACGGCCAGGGTCACCTCGTCGCCGGCGCGAACCGCGAAGCGACCGTCGACGCGCGCGGTGAACTGCGAGCGGACATCGTCGGCGAGGAGCAGGCCGTCGTCGGCGTCCTCGGAGTCCTGGGCCGCGCGCACCGCCTCGGCGGAGATCCGCGGCGCGTCGACCGCGAAGATCAGGTGGCTCTCGGAGCCGAGCTGCTCCACCACGTCGACCGTGACCCGCATCCGCGGCAGCGCCGGGTCGGTGGCGGCGCCGGCCGCCTCGAAGTCGGTCGGCCGCACGCCGAGGATCACCCGGCGCCGCTGCCCGCGGAGGGGGGAGTCCGCGGGCAGCGCCAGCCGGTAGCCGCCGAACGCCACCTCGTCACCCTCGACGTCGGCCTCGACGAGGTTCATCGCGGGCGAGCCGATGAAGGCGGCCACGAAGAGGTTCGCGGGATGGTGGAAGAGCTCCTGCGGCGTGTCGCACTGCTGCAGGACGCCGTCGCGCAGCACCGCCACACGGGTGCCCAGCGTCATCGCCTCGACCTGGTCGTGGGTGACGTAGACGGTCGTGATCCCGAGGCGCTCGTGCAGCTTCGTGAGCTGCGCGCGCATCGAGACGCGCAGCTTGGCGTCGAGGTTGGAGAGCGGCTCGTCCATCAGGAAGGCGGCGGGCTCGCGCACGATCGCGCGCCCCATCGCGACGCGCTGGCGCTGGCCGCCCGACAGCGCGCCCGGCCGCCGCTCGAGCAGCTCGGAGAGCCCGAGGACGTCGGCCACCTCCTTGACGCGACGCTCGCGCGTGGCCTTGTCGACGTGTCGCAGCCGCAGGCCGAACCCGAGGTTGCCGCGCACGGTCAGGTGGGGGTACAGGGCGTAGTTCTGAAAGACCATCGCGATGTCGCGCTTGCGCGGCTCCAGGCGCGTGACGTCGTGCTCGCCGATGTGCACGCTGCCCTCGGTGGGCTCCTCGATCCCGGCGATGAGCCGCAGCAGCGTCGACTTGCCGCACCCCGACGGGCCGACGAGCACCATGAACTCGCCGTCGTGGATCTCGAGCGTGACGCCGTCGACCGCCCGCGGGCCGTGGCGGAAGGCCTTGGTCAGTTCGGTCAGTCGAATGCCACCCATCTGGCGTCTCACCTCGTCAGCGTGATCTTGGAAAGGCCGAACGGCGCGTCGACGTCGACGCCCCGCTGCTCGGCAAGGCCCACGGCCAGCAGTTGCGCGGGCACGATGGCGACGGCCGGGCCCAGCCACTCGGGGACGTCGACGAGCTCCAGGAACGGATCGCCGAGCGCCGGGTCGTGGCCGATGGCCGCCACGTGGGTGCCGCGCTCGCGAGCAGCGGCCACGAGCTCGCGCATCGAGTCCTCGGTGGGTCCCGCGGGCGCGATGGCCAGCAGCGGCTGGCCGGGGCCGGCGGTCGCGATCGGGCCGTGCAGCAGGTCGGCCGGCGAGTAGGCCTCGGCCACGATGCCGGCGAGCTCGCGCACCTTCAGCGCCGCCTCGAACGCGGTCGCGTAGTGCGCGCCGCGCCCGACGACGGTCAGGCGCTCCCACTCCGCGGCCGCGCGCACCGCCGCGTCGGCGGCGCCGGTGAGGGCGAGCTGCGCCGCCAGCGCCTGCGGCAGCCGGGCCACCTCGGCCGACAGCCGCGCATCGCCCTCGGCCGCCAGCGCCGCGATGGCGGCCAGCGAGGCCGTGTAGGTCTTGGTCGCCGCCACCGAGCGCTCCTCGCCGGCTCCGAGGTCGACGACGTGCGCGGCCGCGGCGGCCAGCGGCGAGGACGGGTCGTTCGTGATCGCCGCCGTCAGCGCCCCCTGGCGCGCGCCCTCGGCGACGACGCTCACGACGTCGGGCGAGGCGCCCGACTGCGAGATGCCGATCACGATCGCGTCGATGAAGCGCGGCGGCGCGTCGTAGAGGGTGTGCAGCGACGGCGTGGCCAGCACGACCGGCAGGCGCAGGATCCGCCCGAGCACGTGCTGGGCGTAGCGCGCCGCGTTGTCGGACGACCCGCGCGCCGCGACGACCGCGTAGCGCGGCCGGCGCCGGCGCAGGTCGGCCGCGAGCGTGCGCAGCGCGCGCCGCTCGCGCTCGAGCAGGCGCGCGACGACGTCGGGCTGCTGGGCGATCTCCGCCCTAGCGAGCGACATGCTCGCCTCCCGCGACCAACGCCCGCTGCACCTCGAGGCGGTCGTCGAGCACGACCACGTCCGCGGGCGCGCCCACGGCCAGCCGACCCAGGTCGGCGCGGCCCACGATCCGCGCCGGCACCGTGCTCGCCGCCGCCAGCGCGGCCTCGAGCTCGGCTCCCAGCGCGTGCAGGTTGCGCACGGCCTCGATCATGGTCAGCGCACTGCCCGCGAGCGTCCCGTCGGCCCGGCGCACCACGCCGCCCTCGGCCGTGACCTCGGTTCCGCCCAGCACGTAGCGCCCGTCGCCCATGCCCGCCGCGGCCACCGCGTCGCTGACCAGGGCGAAGCGCCCGGGGGCCGCCTGCCAGGCGACGAGCACGGTCTCGCCGGCGAGGTGATGGCCGTCGACGATGACCTGCACGGTCACGTCGGCGCGCGCGAGCGCGGCCATGGCGATCCCCGGATCGCGGGGGACGCTCGGGCGCATCGCGTTGAACAGGTGGGTGACCGTGCGCGCGCCGCGATCGAAGGCCAGGTGCGCCTCGGCGGCGGTCGCGTCGGAGTGCCCGCAGGACACCGTGACCCCGCGCCCGACCAGCTCGCCGATGAGCTCGAAGGCACCGTGCAGCTCGGGCGCGAGCGTCATCTGGCTCACCGGGCCGGCCTCGAGCAGCCGCCGCAGCAGGGCGAGGTCGGGCGCGCTGCAGCCCTCCGCGTCATGCGCGCCGAGCCGCTGCGGCGACAGGAACGGGCCTTCGAGGTGCGCGCCGATCACCCGCGGGCCGCAGCCCTCGATCGGCATCGCGGCCAGCGCGGCCGCGAGGTCGACCTCCGGCGCGGTGATGAAGGTCGGCTGGAAGGCGGTGACGCCGGTGGCCAGCAGCGCCTCGCCGGCGCGCGCGTAGGCGTCGGCGTCGGCGGCCTGGAAGTCGACGCCGGCGAAGCCGTTGACCTGCAGGTCGACGAAGCCCGGAGCGGCGATCCCGCGACCGCCGCCGCCGCCGACGCCCAGCGCCGTGACGATGCCGTCGTCGACCGCGACGTCGCCCAGCAGCAGCTTGCCGTCGACCAGCGCGGCGGCGACGCCGAGCCTCATCGCGCCGCCTCCCGCACGCTGCCCGCGACCGCCAGGCGCTCGCGCGCCTGCGCCCCGTCGACGCCGGCCAGCAGCATCACGAGCGCCACCTCGATCTCGTCGCCCGCGGCGGCGAGGGCCGCGCGCGCCCGCTCGTCGTCGCAGCCCGCGGCCAGGGAGCAGATGCGCACGGCACGCTCGCGCAGCTTGGCGTTCGCCACGCGCATCGAGCTCATGAGGTTGCCGTAGGTGCGCCCGCGGCGGACCATCAGCGCGGTCGAGAAGGCATTGAGCGCGAGCTTCTGGGCGGTCCCGGCCTTCAGGCGCGTCGAGCCCGCGATGACCTCGGGCCCCACGGGGAGCACCACCGCGTGGTCGGCCGCCGCGGCCATCGGCGAGTCGGGGGCGCAGACGACGGCTGCCGTCAGCGCGCCGGCGTCGCGGGCGGCACGCAGCGCGCCCAGCGTGTAGGGCGTGTGCCCGGAGGCCGAGACGCCGATCACCACGTCGTCGGGCGTCGGCGCGACCGCGCTCAGCTCGGCGGCGCCCGCGTCGGCGTCGTCCTCGGCGCCCTCGCGCAGCGGCCCCGGCGGCAGCGAAGCGCCCGCGACGAGCGCCACCACCGAGCTCTCCGCCACCGAGAAGGTCGGGCCCCATTCATCCGCGTCGGCGGCGGCCATCTGCCCGGCCGAGCCGGCGCCGACGTAGACGACGCGCCCGGCGCGCGCGGCGGCGGCGTCGACGAGGGCGACCAGCGCGCCTTCGGCCTCGCGCAGCGCGTCGAGCACGACCGCGTTGGCGTCGTTCAGCGCGCGGACGACGTCGGCGGTGGCGCGCAGGTCGAGGTCGGCCAGGTCGGCGTCGTGGCCCTCGGTGATCACGCGCGCACCTCCGTGAGCAAGGCGTCGCACAGCACGTCCCACACCGCGGCCGGATCGCTGCCGCCCAGCGCGCTCATGTGGCCGCACGCCTCGAAGCCCCACGTCCACAGGTCGTCGATGCCCTCCTCGCGCGCCACGCGCACCGCGGCGCGGATGTCGTCGGCGTCCTGCGGCTCCAACCGGAAGCCCTGGATCCACAGCTGCGGGCGCACCCCGTGCTCGTGCGCGAGGGCGACCACGCGCCGCGCGTACTCGCCCACCATCGCCTCGGCCTCCTCACCGAAGGCCTTCCAGTACGGATCGGTGCCGAAGGTGTGCAGGCCGGGCAGCGACGCCACCCGCGACCACTCGCTGATCCCGTGGACGCCGCCGGTCAGCGGCAGCAGGCAGACGGCCGGAGCGGCGCCCTGGCGGGCGACGTAGGCGACGAAGTCGCCCACGAAGTCGACCAGGCAGCGCTCGCGGAAGGCGAGCATCTCGGGCGTGAGCTCGGTCGGCAGGTCGGCGCCGAAGCGCTCGCGGCAGTGCTCGCAGCGACAGCCCCAGCGCTCGGTCGAGATCCCGAAGTGCTCGGGGTGCACCCAGTGGGGCTCGTCGCAGAAGATGCGGTCGGCGCCCGTGTCGATCGCTGCGTCGATCCACTCGTGCACGAAGGCGCGCACCCGCGGATCGTTGGGGCAGCCGCTCGGCGTGCGGCGCCCGTCGTCGAGGACCTGCCCGACGTCGGCGTGGTGCGACGTGAAGCGGCTCTCGGCCTCGCCGCCGAACATCTGGCACACGCCCCACGGCGCGATCTGGACCTCGAGGCCGCAGTCGTGGGAGGCGGCGACGATGCGGCCCATCGTCTCGCGGTAATAGGCGAGGTCGTTCTCGCTGAACGTGTGCAGCACGCCGGTGAACCCGCGCGCGGCCAGCTCCTGCATGTCAGCGGCGACGTGGCGCGGGATGCGGCTGCCGAAGTACGCGACGCCCGCGCCCATCAGCCCTTCACCGCCCCGGCGGTCATGCCCAGCATGAGCCGCTTGCGCAGCACGCAGGAAGAAGATCACGACCGGCAGCGTGTAGATCACGCTCGTGGCCATCACGGCCCCCCAATCGGTGTCGCCGCGCCCGACGAAGGACTGCAGCACGAGCGGGAGCGTCTTGCGCTCCTCGGTGTTCATGAAGGTCAGCGCCAGCATGAACTCGTTCCAGGCGGCGATGAACGACAGCGTCGCGGTGGCCACCAGGCCCGGCGCGGCGATCGGCAGGATCACGCGGAACATCGCCCCGACGCGGGTGGCGCCATCGGTCATCGCCGCGTGCTCGAGCTCCTCGGGGATCGTCACGATGAAGCCGCGCATGATCCAGATCGCCAGCGGGATGGTGAAGGCCAGGTAGGTGATCACCAGGCCCTGGTAGGTGCCGATGAGGTCCGCGTTTCGCATGAGGACGAACAGCGGGATGATCAGCACGACCAGGGGGAACATCTGCGTGGTCAGGATGAGCATCAGCAGCGTGCGCTTGAACGGCACCTCGAGGCGCGCCAGTGCGTAGGCCGCCATCCCCGCCACGACGACGCAGATGAGCGTCGTGGCGCTCGCGATGATCAGCGAGTTCAGCAGCGCGCGACCGACGTGCCCCTCGCCGAACACGTGCGAGTACTGGTGCCACTGCGGGTGGTTGGGCCACAGGTCCGGCGTGCGCGTGTAGATCTCGCTGCGCGGCTTCAGCGACGTGATGACCACGTAGTAGATGGGAAACAGCGAGAAGGCCGAGATCGCCACGGCGCACACGTAGAGCCAGCCGCGGCGCAGCATCCACCTCATGTCCGCCCCTCCTTGCCGATCAGCCGCACGTAGGCGATCGAGAAGGCCAGCAGCACGCAGAACAGGACGACGGCGATGGCCGCGCCGGTGCCGAAGTGCCCCAGCGCGAAGGCCTCGCGGTAACCGGTGACGGCCGCCGTGTCGGCCGCGCGATCCGGGACGCCCTGGGCCATGACGTAGACCTGGTCGAAGATCTTGAAGTCCCAGATCGTCGAGAAGATCACGAGCACGGCGAGGATCGGGCGCAGCAGCGGCAGCGTGATCAGCCAGAAGCGCTGGACGGCGTTGGCGCCGTCGACCGCGGCGGCGTCGAGGGTGTCGCGCGGCACGGTCTGCAGTCCCGCGAGCAGGCTCAGCGCGATGAACGGGAACGACTGCCAGACCACGACCACGAACATCGCCACGTACGCGCTGTTGCGATCGGCGAACCAGGCGTAGTCCTGGAAGTGGTGCAGGCCGAGCCCGACCAGCGCCCAGTTGACGAAGCCGTATCGGTCATCGAAGAGCCATTTGAAGATCGAGCTCGCGGCCAGAGCGGGCACCGCCCACGGCAGCAGGACGGCCAGCGAGAAGAACCAGTTGAAGCGCAGGCGCTGGTTGAGCAGCAGCGCCACCGCCATGCCCAGCGCCATCGTGCCGACGACGCAGGCGGTGCCGAAGACGACGGTGTTGACGAGCGAGGTGCGCAGCTGCTCGTCGGTGAAGACCTCCTTGTAGTTCTCGAGGCCCACCCATGTGCTCGTGCCGTTGATGAGGTCGCCGAGCCGGGTGTCGGTGAACGACAGCCAGACCGTCTTGACCAGCGGATAGCCGACCAGGCCGACGATGATCGTCATCGCCGGCAGCAGCAGGATCACGGGCAGCGTCAGCTTCGACGCCGCGCGCGAGAGCCGCTCGGCGGCGCTGGGCCGCGGGGCGCGCATGCGCCCCGCGGCCACCGCCTGGCCGGACTGCGTGCTCACCCGGCGAACTCCTCATCCATCTTCTTGGCGAGGTTCTGCGCGGCCTCCTGGGGCGTCTGCTTGCCCCGCATGACCTTCTGGATCTCACCGTCGAAGATGTTCGCCCCCTCCAGCGCGCCCCAGCGCGGGGACGGCGGGTACACGGCGGAGTGGTCGAGCAGCTGCTCGGCGAACGGCTTGCGGACGGGGTCGTCGAGGTACCCGGAGGCCTTGATGCCGTCGACGGTGCCGGGCAGGAACCCGACGGCGCTGGTGAACTTGTTGAGGTTCGTGGCCTCGAGCATGTTGTCGACGAACGCGTTCGCGAGGTCCTTGTCCTTGGAGCCGTTGAAGACGACGAGGTGGCTTCCGCCCGCGAAGGCGGTGTCCTTGCCGCTCGGACCGGCCGGCTCGAGCTCGGTGCCGATCTTGCTCTTCATGCCCGGCTTGGTCTGGATGATCGAGTTGTAGGTCCAGCCACCGCCGATGAGCATCGCGATGTCGCCGTTGATGAACGCGGTCTGGGCGTCGGGCTCCTCCCAGCCGATGGCCGCCTTCGGGGTCAGGCCCTCCTTGTAGAAGTCGGTGTAGAACTGGATCGCCTTCGCGGCCTGCGGCGTGTTCAGCTCCGACGTCCACGAGTCGCCGTCCTGCTTGGCGATCTGTCCGCCCGCCTGCCAGATCGTCGGCAGGTACATGTGCTCGGTCAGCCCGGTGTAGCCGGTCGGGTAGATCCCCGGGACCTTGGCCTTGATCGCCTTGGACGCCGCGAGCAGCTCGTCCCACGTCTTGGGCGGCTTCACGCCGGCCTTCGCCAGCACGTCCTTGCGATAGATCAGCGCCCGCGAGCCGGCGTACCAGGGCTTGCCCCAGACCTTGCCGTCGAGCGTCGCCGCGTCGATCAGGCTCGAGACGTACTTGCCGCTCGGCGGATTGGCCACCTGCTCGAAGGCGCCCTCGTCGGCGAACTCGGGCGTCCACGTCGTGCCCATCTCGGCCACGTCGGGCGTCTTGCCGCCGGCGATCGACGTCGTGAACTTGTCATGCGCCTGCGCCCAGGGGACGAACTCGATGTTGACCTTCGTGCCGGGATGCTGGGCCTCGAACGCCGTGCCGTAGCCCTTGACCACGCTCTGGATCTTCGGCGAGCCCGGATCCATGATCCACACGTCGATCGATCCCGACAGCTTCGCCGGCGTCGACGACGTGCTCGCCTTGTCGCTCTTGCTGCTCTCGCTGCCGCCACAGGCGGCGAGCGCCACGCTCACGACGGCCAGCGCCGCGAGCAACACCTTTGGAGTCCTCACTTTTCCTCCTCGTCGCTCGCTGCACGCTGGCAGCGAGACATCTGACTGGAGGCCGTCCCCGACACGACGACCCTCTCCCATGTAGTGCCTGCTCCTAACGCGAGCCCAGCGCAGGCCGGAGCTCCGTCACGAGCCGATAGCGGTCACCGCGATAGATCGACCGGACGAACTCCACCACCTCCCCTCGCTCGCTCGTGCTGGTCCGCTCGAAGAGGAAGGCCGGCGCGTGCAGGGGCACGCCCAGGACCTCGGCCTCCTCCTCGTTGGTCACGGTCGGCTCGATGGTCTGCGTCCCGGCCACGACGATGGTGCCGTAGCGCTGGGCCAGCAGGTCGTAGAACGACTGGCCTTCGAGGTCGCGCCGCGTGAGCCCGGGCGCGACGCGCTGGGGCACGTGCAGGACCTCGATCGCCATCGTCACGCGGTCGGCGAGCCGCAGCCGGCGGATCGCCCACACGCGGTCGGCCGGCGACACCTGCAGTCGCGCCCCGAGCTTCGCACCCGCGCTCTGATCCTCGAACGACAGCACGCGGCTGCCCGGTTGCATGCCGCGCTGGCGCATGTCCTCCGAGAAGGAGGTCATGGTCAGCGGCAGCGCGATCTTCGGCTCGGCTACGTAGGTGCCCGAGCCGTGGCGGCGCAGCAGCATCCCCTCGCGCACGAGCTCGTCGATGGCCATGCGCAGCGTCGGGCGCGACACGCCGAGCTGCGCGGCCAGGCGCCGCTCGGGCGGGATCGCCGCCCCGATCTCGAGGTCGCCGACGAGTTCGAGCAGCGCGTCGAGAGCGAGCTCCTGCTTCGACGTTGCTCCATTTTGGTTTACACCACTTGCCACCGTTGTCTCCCCGATGCCCCTTGCAGAGCGGGCGGCAAGCTACACCCGCCTTGCAGATTGGTCAATACCAATCTTGAACCACTTTCGGCGATATGGCTCTCCAGCGGGCGTGGTGTGGTCAGTTCTGGCGCGTCGGCGCTCACACGCCGCGGCGGCTCACATCCGCAGGAACGACGCGCCGTTGACGTCGATCACGGTGCCGCTGGCCATCTCGGCCCCCGGCGAGGCGAGGTAGAGGACGGCGCGCGCGACGTCCTCCGGCTCCGCGACGCGACCCAGCGGGCTCTCGCCCCGGATGTCGGCGCCCCGCGGGCCTTCGAGGGTGTCGGCCGCCATGTCGGTCACCGTCCACCCGGGGGCGACGGTGGTGACGGCGATGCGGTGTGGGCCGAGCGCGCGGGCCAGCGACTGGCCGAACGCGACGAGGGCGGCCTTGCTCGCGCCGTACGCGGGCGCCCTGGGCTCGCCGCGGAAGGCGCCGCGCGAGGCGACGTTGACGATCCGCCCACCGCCGGCCTCGATCATGTGGGGCACCGCGCACCAGGCGGCATTGGCGGCGCCGAGGAGGTTGACCGCCAGCGTGTCCTGCCAGGCACGCTGCCACTCCTCGTAGGTCGTCTCGGTGATCGGGTGGGCGAAGAAGACGCCGGCGTTGTTGACGAGCACGTCGAGCCCGCCGAGCCCTGCGGCGGCCTCGCCGACCATTCCGCGCACCGCCTCCGGATCAGCCAGGTCGGCGCCGACCAGGACGTGGCCGTCGCCCGCGAGCGAGGCGATGACCTCCTGCGCCGCGTCGCGCGACGCTCCGTAGTGCACGGCCACGCGGTCGCCCGCTACGGCGAACTCTCGCGCCACCGCCGCGCCGATCCCGCGCGAGGCGCCGGTCACCAGCACCGCCCGGCCGCGGGGTGCCGTCACGCGACCCGTCCGCGGCGCGCCCGCGCACGCTCGCCGCGCGGCCCGCTCATGCGCTGCACGAGCTCGCCGGTCCCCACCTCGACCGCCCCCAGCGCGACCGCGCGCTCGCGCAGCGCGGGATGCAGGTCGTAGTGGTCGCCCTGGAAGCGCCGGCGCGCGATCCCCATGGCCGCCGCGAAGGCGTGCAGCTCCTCGAAGCCGTTGTCGCTGACCATGTGGCACCACCGCGTCCACGGCAGGCCGGCGTCGGGATACTCGCGCAGGGGGTCGACGAGGACGGCCACGTCCGCGCCGGACCCGGTCAGGCCAGCTCGGGCTTCTCTGGCAGGTCCATCCCGCGTGCCTCCACGCCGCCGCCGGCGAGGCCGGGGCGCGGGAGCGGGCGCGGGGCCCGATCGGTCCCACCGGCGCGCTCGGCCGCGGGCTCGCCCGGGACGGTCGGGCCGGCGGGCGGGGCCGCGGAGCCGAAGACCTCTTCCTCGGTCGCACCGGCGAGCAGGCCCTCGAACTCCTCCTTCTCGATCGTCTCGCGCTTGACGAGGATCTCGGAGATCACGCCGAGCGAGTCGCGGTGCTCGGTGAGGAGGTCCTTGGCGCGCTGGTGCGCGGCCTCGACGATGCGGCGGATCTCGTCGTCGATCTCGCGCGCGATCTCGTCGGAGTAGTCGGGCTCGGCGGAGAACTCGCGGCCCAGGAAGGGCTGGCCGTGGTCGTGGCCGAAGACGCGCGGGCCGAGCTTCTCGCTCATCCCGAAGCGCATGACCATCTGCTTGGCCGTCGCGGTGACCTTCTCGAGGTCGTTGGAGGCGCCGGTGGTGATCTCGCTGAAGACGATCTCCTCCGCGGCGCGGCCGCCGAGGGTCATGGCCAGGTTGTCGGTGAGCTCGGCCTTGGTGGTGAGGAACCTGTCCTCCTGAGGCATCGAGATCGTGTAGCCCAGGGCCTGGCCACGGCTGATGATCGAGATCTTGTGGACCGGGATCGGAGTGCTCGAGGTAGTGCCCGACGATCGCGTGGCCCATCTCGTGATAGGCGGTGATCAGGCGCTCCTTGTCGCTCATGACCCGGGTCTTCTTCTCCGGGCCGGCGATCACGCGCATGATCCCCTCTTCGAGCTCCACCTGGGTGATCTCGCGCTTGCCGTGGCGCGCGCTCAGCAGGGCGGCCTCGTTGACCAGGTTGGAGAGGTCGGCGCCGGTGAAGCCGGGGGTCTGGCCGGCGAGCGCGTCGACGTTGATCTCCTTGGCCAGCGGCTTGCCGCGCGTGTGGACCTCGAGGATCTTCGAGCGGCCCTTGCGGTCGGGACGGTCGACGACGATCTGGCGGTCGAAGCGCCCGGGGCGCAGGAGGGCGGGGTCGAGGATGTCGGGCCGGTTGGTGGCGGCGATGAGGATGATGTTGTCCTTCATCTCGAAGCCGTCCATCTCGACGAGCAGCTGGTTGAGCGTCTGCTCGCGCTCGTCGTGCCCGCCGCCGAGGCCGGCGCCGCGGTGGCGACCGACGGCGTCGATCTCGTCCATGAAGATGATGCAGGGCGAGTTCTGCTTGGCCTGCTCGAAGAGGTCACGCACGCGCGAGGCGCCCACCCCGACGAACATCTCGACGAAGTCCGAGCCGGAGATCGAGAAGAAGGGGACGCCCGCCTCGCCGGCCACGGCGCGCGCGAGCAGCGTCTTGCCGGTGCCCGGAGGCCCGTAGAGCAGCACGCCCTTGGGGATGCGCGCACCGAGAGCCTGGAACTTCTTGGGGTTCTCCAGGAACTCCTTGATCTCGTGGAGCTCCTCGACCGCCTCGTCCACGCCCGCGACGTCGCGGAAGGTGATCTTGGGCGAGTCGACGCTCATGCGCTTGGCGCGCGACTTGCCGAAGGACATGACCTTCGACCCGCCGCCCTGCACCTGGTTCATGAGGAAGATCCAGAACCCGATGAAGATCAGGAAGGGCAGGACGTAGGTGAGCAGCGACAACCAGCCGTTGCTCTTCGTGCCCTCGATGTTGTAGTCGTCGAGCTTGTGGCTGGCCTTGGCCTTCTCCAGACGCGACTCGAGCGAGGGGGCGTTGTCGGGCAGGAACCCGCGCTCGTACTGCGCGCCGGTCCGCGGCTTGACGACGAGCGTGTTGTCCTTCGTCTTGACGTCGACGGTCTTCACCGCCCCGGCATCGAGCTGGGTGATGAAGTCGCCGTAGGACGGGACCGGCTCGGAGTTGTGCGGCGAGACGAGCTTCTGGACGAAGAACGCCAGGACGACAACGATGAGGATGGGGAAGGCTGCGCTCTTGAAGAACCGGCTCATGAAGGCTTATCTCGGCGTCAGGCCCGCTCGACCTGAGCGGGCATCCGGGCAGGCAAGCCTACCAGGGGGTTTGGGCTGCCCATGCAGGCTGTACGTGCGTCCAGGCTAGCTGGATGTCCGCGTGCCGCTGGGCTACTCCTCTACGCCGGTCAACGCCGCGACGTACGGCAGGTTGCGGTAGCGCTCGTCGAAATCCAGGCCGTAGCCGATGGCGAAGCGGTCGGGGATCTCGAAGCCGACGAACTTGATCGGCAACTCGACCTTGCGCCGGTCGGGCTTGGTCAGCAGCGCGCACACCTCCAGGGAGGCGGGATTGCGCGCGCCCAGATTGCGAAACAGATATTGCAGCGTGAGCCCGGAGTCGACGATGTCCTCGACGATGAGCACGTGGCGACCCTCGATCGCGGTGTCGAGGTCCTTGAGGATGCGCACGACGCCGCTGGAGTCCGTGGCCGAGCCGTAGGAGGACACGGCCATGAAGTCGACCTCGCACGGGATCTCGATGTGGCGCATGAGATCGGCGAGGAAGAAGACGGCGCCCTTGAGCACCCCGACGAGCAGGAGATCGCGGTCGGCGTACTCCGCGCTGACCTCCTGGCCCAGGGTGCGCACGCGCTGCTTGAGGTCGTCGGGCTGGACGAGGATCTCGCCGATCTTGGGGTCGCGCATCTGAGGCGGACTATATGTAGCGGCCCCGGCATGCAACATCCTGGGGCGCGGCAGGGCTCCTAGAAGGCAATGACCACCATCGACCATGCCGGGGCGCTCGCGGTCAGCCGCCCCGACACCCTCTCCGACGAGCGCGTGGCCAGCCGCGCGCTGCAGGTCGCGCGGCGCACCGCGCTCGGCGTCCTCGGCGACGCCGAGACGGCCGCCGACATCGCCCAGGACGTCGCCATCACCGCCGTCCGCCGGGCCGGCTCGCTGCGCGACCCCGCCGCGCTCGACGCCTGGCTGCACCGCATCGCGGTGCGCGCCGCGCTGCGCGAGGCCCGCCGCGCCGGGCGGCGCCGCGAGGCCGAGCGCGCCGGGCACGATCCACCGGGGCCGGTACACGACAGCGAGCCGGCCGGGAGCCTCGCGCTCCTCGACGGCCTGCCGGCGCGCCAGCGCGCCGCGCTGACCCTGCGCTACGTCCACGACCTGCCCGACGAGGACATCGCCCGCGCCCTGCGCTGCCGGACCGGCACCGTGCGCTCGCTGCTCTCGCGGGGGCGCGAAGCCCTGCGCGCCGCCATCGACGAAGACGAAGACCGGAGCCCGCATGCCGACTGACACCGACCTGCTCGAGACCTTCGCGCCGCTGCGCGACGTCGAGCCCACCCCCGAGGAGATCGCCCGCGTCCTCGCGGTCGCCGACGAGCTGCGCTCGCCGCGCTCGCTCGCTCGTCCACGCCGCCGTCCGGCCCGCGCGGTCGCCCTCGTCGCGGCCACCGCCGCCCTGATCGGGGCGCTCGCCGCGCTGCCCGGCGGCGACGCGGACCGTCCGCGCGACGCCCACGGCATCCTCCAGGCCGCGGCCGCAGTGGCCGCCCAGCAGCCGGGACCGGCCGCCTATCGCTACACGCGCGCGCTGGACCGCTTCGTCTCCGGCGTGAATGCCCCCGACGGCGAGCAGGGCCGTGTCACCGAGCAGCAGACCTCGGAGAACTGGACCTCCGACGGCTGGCGCGGACGGACCACCGCCCCGCGCGGCAGCGCCACGTGGACCGCGCCGCCCAGCGCCGCGCTGCAGGCGGCGGCGCGCGGCATCGGTGCCGTCGTCAAGCCCTACGACGGCGACTACCGCTACGGCGACGGACCGCTGGCCCGCGTGCCCTTCGACGCGATCCCCGACGACGCGACCGCCGCGGGCGCGCTGCTCGAGGCCGCGATCCGCGACATGCGCTGGGGAACCCATCCCACCTCGCACCCGCACTGGGCGCCCGGCGTGGTCGACTCCGAGGTCGCCCGCAGCGCGGTTCTGCTGCTCTCGATGGGCAACCTGACGAGCAGCCAGCGCGCGGCGCTGTTCGGCCTGCTCGGCAGTCGGCCGGGGGCCCACGCGCTGGGCGAGGTGACCGACGTGACCGGGCGCAAGGGTGTCGGCGTCGCGCTGCGACTGCCGGACGGCGCCGAGCTGCGCGTGATCATCGACCCCGAGACGAGCGACATCCTGCAGAGCTCGGAGGTGATGCGCCCGCCCCCGGCGCAGGCGCCGAAGGCACCGGCGGGCGCGCCCAAGCCGCCGACCTGGCCTCCCCCGGTCTGGCTGGCCGAGCGCACCCAGGTCTTCCTGAGCACGGGCAGCGTCGCCGCGCTCGGGGACCGGCCTTAGGGGCGCGTGTCGTCCGACGCCGCACGTCGGTCCTACCCCCTGCTGAGGGGGGAAGACCGACGTTCGGCGCGCCCACCCCGGCGCCAGCGGCTCACCCTCCCTCGATGCCCTGGCCGCGCGGCGACGCCGACCTAAGGGGACGACCCGGGCGGCAGCGGCGGCGTCGCCTCGAAGCGCAGCACCCCACCCGCGACCACCGCCCGCGCGCCGTCGCCGACGTCCAGCGCCCCGTCCTCCCCGAGGGCGAGGATGTCGGCGAGGCGCGTGGCCGCGCGGGCGCACAGGCCGCCGGTGGCGGCCTCGGCGAGGCGGCGCACGATGAGCCGCGCGAGCGCCGGCGGCAGGTCGGCGAGGTAGGCGACCACGATGCGATCGCGCCCGGCGAGCGCGGTGTCGACGACGACGTCGAGCACCTCGGCCTCCTCGCGCAGCAGCTCGGCGGTGCGCACGACGTTGGCGGCCGCGCGCGCGTCGACCGCCTCCAGCGCGGCGAGCAGGCCGTGGCGCACCCGTCCGCGCGCGAAGCCCTCGGAGGCGTTGGTGACGTCGTCGCGCCAGGTGAGACCGCGCGCGCGACACCACGCGCCGGTCTCCTCGCGCGTGACCGTCAGCAGCGGGCGCACGAGCTGGCCCGAGCGCGGGCGCATGCCGAGCAGGGCGCGGCGTCCGGGCGAGGCGGCCAGCCGGTAGAGCACGGTCTCGGCCTGGTCGGAGGCGGTGTGTCCCACCGCCACGAGACCGCCGCCCGCCGCCTCTGCCGCCGCCGCGTAGCGCACGTCGCGCGCCCACGCCTGCAGGTTGCCGGGCGCGTCGTCGGGCCGCGTGGCGGCGTGGACCGCGAGCGCCACCCCGAGCTGCTCGCACAGCCCGCGGCAATGCGCCTCGTCCTCGCCCGCCTCCTCGCGCAGGCCGTAGTTGACGTGCAGGGCGCGCACCGAGCAGTCCAATCGGACGGCCACGTCGAGCAGGCAGACCGAATCGCGCCCGCCGGAGAGCAGGACCACGACGTCGGCCCCGGCGGCGAGCAGCCCGGTGGCCCGCACCCGCTCGAGCAGGACGTCAGCCATCGTCGGCCGTCGCGCGCGCGACGAACAGCTCGGTGGGGTGGTCGAAGCCCTTGAGGCGGACCTCGCCGATGCGCTCGAACTCGAGGTGCGGCCCGGCGAGCGCGACCACGGGGCGCGTGACGAGGACCTCGCCGCCGGCGGCGCGTGCGGCCACGCGCGCGGCCTGGTTGACCTCGCGGCCGTAGTAGTCGCCGTCGCGGTAGAGCGTGGGCCCGTAGTGCATGCCGATGCGCGGCAGCGGGCGGCGGTCGGCCACCAGCCGCTGGAAGCCGACGGCCCAGTCGACGAGGCCCGCCGCGTCGGAGCCCACGATCATCACCTCGTCCCCGATGGTCTTGATCACGCGCGCGTCGTCGGGCAGCGTCACCTCGACGTCCTCGATGAAACGCTCGACGGCGTCGACCGCCTCCTCCTCGCCCTCCTCCTCGGT
Source organism: uncultured Actinomycetes bacterium (assembly GCA_963742125.1). Taxonomy (GTDB): domain Bacteria; phylum Actinomycetota; class Thermoleophilia; order Solirubrobacterales; family Solirubrobacteraceae; genus JAOPZW01. Next base: position 196,715 of record CAVUKO010000004.1, read on the forward strand.
CAGCCGGGTGTAGCCGGCGAGATCGGCGAAGGCGATGGCCACGCGCAGGCGCCCGAGATCGAGCGGCGCGCCCTCGAGGTCTGCCTCCATGTGCCCGATGACGTCCTGCTCGACGAAGTGCGCCAGGAAGCGCTGGTGCACGCGGTCCATGATCGGCGAGGCCAGCGGCAGGAGCTCGCGCGCCAGCTCCTCCATCTCCTCGCCCATCCGCACGCCGGGCACGCCCTCGCGCATGAGCGGCTCGTGGACGTAGAGGTGGAACAGGCGCACCTCGGCGTCGGCCATCTGCGCCAGCGCCTGTCCGTAGACGCGCACGAGCTGCAGCAGCGCCACCAGCGGGAAGCCGGCCGCCAGCACCACGGCCATGTGGCGCAGCAGCTCGAGGTCGTCGTCGGAGAGTCGCTCCACCGACCTGGCGTTGAAGCCCATCGACAGGAACACGCGCTCGATCAGCGCCGGCTCCAGGCCGGTGTCGTCGGCGGCGGCCTGCAGCGTGTGCGTGCGCTCGTGCGCGGGCATGAGCTCGTCGACGAAGCCGAAGGACAGCCGCCCGCTCTCGGTCGCCGCGCGGATCTCGTCGAGCGAGTGCCCGCGCTGGCGCAGGCGGGCGACGATGCGCGCCTGCGCCACGGCCGCGCGCGTCCAGCGCCCGTCGCGCGCCTGCGGCACGAGGCCGTCCCGCGCCCATCGGCGCAGCGTCTGGGCCGTCACGCCGGCGCGGCGGGCCGCCTCGCTGAGCGACATGGCCCCGTCGGTCACGGGCTCGCGCCCCAGAAAATCAGCGGCGGGACCTCGATGACGAGGGTCCCGCCGCACGCGGGCTTAACGTCCCGCCACGTCGGCCGATGGCGCTCGTCCGGTGAAGGGCGGCACCTTGCGGGTGGCGAGCCACCCACTCTTCGGCCTTTTACCTTGCTCGGTGCGGGAGTCATAAATGCGCGCGCCGATGGCTGTCAACGTCAAACGTCGCGCCTCAAACCTTCAGGTGCGGATACTCGGTCTCGACGACCTCCGTGTACTGCGCGTAGACCGGCTTCGTGATCGGGATCAGCGCGAGCGCGGCCTTGACGTCGCCGCCGGTCTTGATCCGTCGCCGGGCGATCGCGATGGCGACGTTCTCCTTGCCCTGGAAGTACTTGTTGGCCGTCTCGGACGACATGGTCATCTTGACCTTGGGCTCCCAGTCGACGTCGTCGCTCCACTCCCAGTGCAGGTTGCCCTCCTCGCCGTCGGCCGCGGCGCGGATGTTGACGACCATGTCGACGTCGGAGAACTCGAAGCGCTGCGGCACGTCGGCCGCACGCAGCTTGGGCCCCATGTCGGGGTCGGTGTCCATCATCGAGAAGATCCGGTCCATGACCTCCCGGAACTCCTTGGGCGAGCTGAACTCCGCGGACATCACAACGCTCCCTTTCGGTTGACGAGGCTGTCGTACACCTTCTCCTGCAGGCGCGCACGCACGTCGTCGACCAGCTCGAGCACGAGCGCGGGGTCCTCGGCGGCGTCCGGGCCGTAGTGGTCGACGTGCAGCGGCTCGCCGAAGGCGATCCGCCAGCGCGCGGGCGCCGGCGGCACCGGCAGCGGCACGGGCGGCCGCGGCAGGCGCGCCACGCGCGCCAGCACGCGATCGACGGCCCCTGGCCCGCCGGCCACGAGAGCGCACGGCACGATCGGCGCGCCGCTGCGCAGCGCGAGCTCGACGAAGCCGCCGTGCCCGAGGCGCTCGAGGCGATAGCGGCGCGCGTAGCCCGGACCGGTCCCGCGCCCGCCCTCCGGGAAGGTCATCACCACGCGCCCCTCGGCGAGCAGGCGCGCGGCGTTGCCCGGTGCCGCGGGCACGCCGCCGAACCGGCGCAGCGCCGTCGAGGCCCACGGCAGCTCGAAGGCGCCGTCGGGCGCCAGGAAGCGCGGCGGGTCGTCGCGGCGCACGTCGTGGCGGCGCAGGGCGGTGGCGAGCATCGCCGCGTCCCAGGGCTGGCCGCCGGCCTGGTTGGCCACCACCAGGGCCGGGCCGGTGGTCGGGACCTGCTCGACGCCGTCGGCGCGGATGCGCCACCAGCGCGTGTAGAGCGCGTCGAGCAGCGGCGCCAGCGTGTCCGCGAAGCCGGGATCGAAGCCCCAGTCGTCCTCGGTCATCGAGGGGTCGCCTTCGCTGCACGTGACAGCGCCTCGAGCGTCGAGTGCTCCGGGCTGTAGCCCAGCTCGCTGCGCATGCGCGTGGTGTCGACGCCGCGACCGAAGCGCAGGTAGCGCCCGATCTCGTCGGGCAGTGCCGGCCGGCCCACGGCGCGGCGGGCGGTGCCGACGAGCGGGCCCCACAGGGGCGCGGCGATCGGCAGCGCCGGGCGCCGCGCGTGGCGCAGCGCGCGCGAGAGCGAGACGACGCCGTCGGCGGCGACGTTGACCGGACCGCCCACCGGGTGCAGCACGGCCTGGCGCAGAGCGCCGACCGCGTCGTCGGCGTCGAGGACCTGCACGCGTGGGTCGTAGCCGAGCATGGTGGGCACCACGGGCGCGCGCAGGAGGCGGTTGACGGGCGTGTCGAGGTCGCGCCCGACGACCGGCTGCAGCCGCAGCACCGTGCACACGACGCCGGGGTGGCGGCGGGCGAAGGCCCCGACGAGGCGCTCGAGCTCGCCGATGTCGCGCTGGAAGCGGGTGCGCAGCGGAAAGCGGTCGGCGTCGTCCTCGGTGAAGAACGCCGGCGCGGCCGGCTCGGAGCCGTAGATGGCCGCCGAGCCGCGCACGACGATCGCGCGCAGGGCCGCCAGCCCGTCGCAGACGGTCAGCAGCTGCAGCGTGCCGATCACATTGACGTCGTGCAGCGAGGCGCGCGGGCGGCCCGGCTCGGGGAACTGGACGATGTCGTTGTGGACCACGGTGTCGACGGCGGCCGCGCGCACCAGGGCCGGCAGCTCGGCGCTGCGCAGGTCGGCCGCGACGACGTCGATGCGCTCGGCGAGCGCGGGATCGACCGGGCGCGTGTCGACGCCGACGACACGCGCGACGCCGGGGTCGGCCGCGAGCCGGTCGGCGAGCCGCGCACCGAAGGCGTTCGCCACGCCGGTGATCAGGACGCGCCGGCCGGCCACGCGAGCCCTGCGCTCAGGTCGAGGACGCCGGCGGGCGCTTGGCCGGCGTGGTGCGCCTGCGTGGTGCGGTGCGGGCTGCCTCGAGCTTCGCGACGCGCGCCTCGAGCACCGCCACGCGCTCGCGCAGCGTGACGAGCTCGTCGGCCGCCACGGGGCGCAGCTCCTCGAGCGTCTCCTTGAAGCGCCCGGCCGCGCTCACCAGCTCGTCGGCGAGCTGCTGCGCGCGCTCGCGCGTGAAGCCCGCCTGACCGGCGGTCGCCTCGATGGCCTGCGCGGCGGCGGCCCGCACCGCGTCGCCACGGCTGGGCGGCTTCTTGTCGGCCGCCGGCTCCTGCTTCGTGTCGGCCGCCGGCGCCTGCTTCTTGTCGGCCGCCGGGCTCTTCTTCTTCTTGTCGGTGTCCTTCTTGGCCAAGGTGCCACGAGTCTATCCTCGCCGGCCGTGACGCACCTGCACCCGACCGCCGACCTGGCCGAGCGCGCGCTCCTCCCCGACGATCCCGGCCAGGCGCTCGCGCTCACGCGCGTGCTCTTCGACGAGACGCCGCGGATGTTCAACCACCACCGTGGCCTCTGGGGCTACTCGGGCATCGCGCTCGACGGCGCGCCGCTCACCGTCCAGAGCACCGGCATCGGCGGGCCGAGCGCGGCCATCGTCGTGGCCGAGCTCCACGCCCTGGGGCTGCGGCGCGCCGTGCGCATCGGCCGCGCCTGGGCGATCGACGGCACGCTGCGCGCCGGCGAGCTCGTGGCCGCCACCGCGGTGCTGGCGGCCGACGGCACCAGCCGGGCGCTCGGCGCCGGCGCGCGCGTCGAGCCCGACGCGGGGCTCACCGCGGCGCTGCGGGGCGACCGTTCGGGAGTGATCGCGTCGGCCGACGTCGATCAGGCCGACGCGGCCTGGGAAGCGCTGGCCTTCGACCTCGAGAGCGCCGCGGTGCTCGCCGCCGCGGCACGAGCCGGCATCCCGGTGGCCTGCCTCGTGGCCATCGAGGGAGCGGTCGACCCTGAGGACGTGGCCGAGCGCCTGGGCCGCGGCGCCCTGCCCGCGCTGGCGCCGTTACGCGCCGGTTGACGGCTCAGACGTGGCCGGCGGCGAGCTTGGCGCCCGCCGCTTGGCCGGGGCCCGCTTCGGCGTTGCCTTGCGCAGCGCGGAGAGCTCCTTGGTGATCGCGTCGAGCGAACCCTGGAGGCTCGCGAGGCGCTCGTCGAGGCGGTCGACCCCGTCCTCGATGCCCTCCAGGCGCTGGGAGACCGACCGCAGGCGCCGCGTCAGGCGTTCGATGTCGGAGGCCGACGGGATGTTGAACGCCCCGAACGCGACCTCCTGGGCCTGTGCGGCCTTCTCGCGCGCCTCGAAGGCACGCGCAATCGCCCCGTTGATGAGCGGGTTCTCGAGCAGGTCCTGCGCGAGTCGTCCGAGGGCATCCTCGCCCGATCGTGTGAGGCGCTCGCGCAGGCCGTCGCCGCCGGTCTCGTCGTCCATGCGGCGAACGCTACCGCAGCCCGGCCGTAGCGACCGTTCTGCGTCATATCTCACCCTCGACTGGAGGCTTAGCTAGGCGAAGGTTCATTGTGACTGGGCGCAATTGCGCGCATGTTTCGGTCCGGACTTGCGTCTAAGAGGTCAAGCGGCAGGGCAATGCGGCCGATCACGGGGGCAGACCGCACGGCCAACCACGTTCCCCAAGTGCCTTCCAAAAGACAAGAAAACGTCCGACGCACCGCCAGAAAGCCCCGTGCTAGGGTCACGCCGCCTGGCGTCCCTGGGGCGTCGCGTTTTCGCATGCACAAGCGCAAGCTGCTCATTGGCCTGGCGACGGCTGGCCTTCTCCTTGCCGGTTTCGGCGCCGCAACGATGCCGGCATCCGCCGAGCAGCGCACCCTGCTTGTCACGCTCCTCGGGGGCGCGCAGGTCACGGTGACGGTCGACGTGCCGCCCGGCACCCCGACCGACCAGATCACGATCCCCGGCGTCACCACGCCGATCGTCGGCGTGCAGGACATCACGCCCCAGCAGCCCGCGCCCGCCCCCGCGGAGAACCAGCCGCCGGTGCAGGTGCAGGTCGACCCCGACGGCGGCCAGAGCAAGCCGGCGCCGTCCGCGGACTCGCCGTCGTCCTCCTCTTCCGACAGCGGCGAGCAGGCCGGCTCGCCCAACACGCCGACCCAGGAGCCGCAGGCTGGTCAGCAGGCCCAGCAGGTCACGACCGGCAAGATCCGCAAGCCTGAAGCTCCGGTCGAGGCTGTCAAGAAGGCCAAGGACGACGCGGCGAAGAAGGCCAAGGACGCCGCCGACAAGGCGCTGCAGGACGCCGGGCTGCGTCAGCCCGACGGCCAGCCGACGCCGAGCAACCCCACGCTTTCGGAGGCGTTCCCCGGCCCCGCGCCGATCGGCGTGCCGAACTTCTTCATCGACAAGTTCCGCATCCCGCCGTTCCTGCTGCCGATCTATCAGGCCGCGGGTATCGAGTACGGGGTGCGCTGGGAGATCCTGGCCGCGATCAACGAGATCGAGACCGACTACGGGCGCAACCTCAACGTGTCGACCGCCGGCGCGGTGGGTTGGATGCAGTTCATGCCCGCGACGTGGAAGCGCTACGGCGTGGACGCCAACCACGACGGGCGCAAGGACCCCTTCAACCCGGTCGACGCGATCTTCGCCGCCGCGCGCTACCTGAAGGCCGCCGACGCCGACCAGGACGTCCGCCGCGCGGTCTTCGCCTACAACCACGCCGACTGGTACGTGGACTCGGTGCTCATGCGCGCGCGTCTGATCGGCGGCCTGCCCGCCGACCTCGTGGGCTCGCTCACCGGCCTGACGCAGGGGCACTTCCCGGTGCACGCCAAGGCCCGCTACGCCGACGACATCGACGACACCGCGATCGCGAAGAAGCGGATCAAGAAGGGCACAACGCCGCGCTGCCGGTCACCTCGTCGAGTACCCGCAAGGGGATCAACGTCTTCGCCGCCGCCGGTTCGCCCGTGATCGCGGTGCAGGACGGCAGGATCATCAAGATGGGCCGCACCGATCGGCTGGGCAAGTTCATCATGTTGCGCGACGTCTACGGCAACACCTACACCTACGGGCATCTGAAGAAGCTGTCGGTCGCCTACCCGGTGCCCAAGGAGAAGACGGTCTCCGGCGCGCAGGTCAAGAAGGAGCTGCACCTGGCGGCGCCCAAGAAGGACCCCAAGCCGACCGCCCCGGCCAGCGCCGGCACGCAGGTCAAGCCGAAGGCGCCCACCGCGGCGCCGGCCGCTGACGCCGCCACGTCGGCCGCGGCCGCGACGCTGGACAGCGCCACCCCCGAGGTCCGCAAGGAGCGGCTGTTCGCCAACCCCAACCGCCCGGGCGCCTACCGCGCCGGCGGCGAGCAGCAGCTGCTCAACGCGGGCAGCGTCATCCCCGGCTACACCACCTTCAAGTCCTACTTCAGCGGCGTCTACGGGCTGAAGCGCTCCGACGTGGTGCTGAAGAAGCTCAAGCCCGGCAGCAAGGTCATCGCCGGCACCATCCTGGGGCGCATCGGGCGCACCGAGCAGAAGATGGCGCCGCACATGCTCTTCGAGGTGCGCCCCGCCGGACGCGGCGCGCCGCGCATCGATCCCAAGCCGATCCTCGACGGCTGGAAGCTGCTGGAGTCCACGGCGATCTACCGCGCCGCCGGCAAGAACCCCTTCTGGGGCCCGGACTCCAAGAACCCGTCGATCGGCCAGATCCTGCTCGATGAGCAAGGAGGCGCTGCAGCATCGCGTCCTCACCGATCCCTCCATCGAGGTCTATGACTGCGGACGGCGCGACATCAAGGCCGGCGACATCGACCGCCGCGTCCTGGCCACCCTGGAGTTCCTCTCCGCCAGCGGCCTGAAGCCCACCGTCACCGCCCTGCACTGCGGACACAGCTACCTGACCACTTCGGGCAACGTCTCCGAGCACTCCTCAGGCAGCGCCGTCGACATCGCCAAGATCAACGGCATCCCGATCCTCGGCCACCAAGGCGCCGGATCGATCACCGACATCACCATCCGCCGCCTGCTCACCCTGCAGGGCACCATGAAGCCCCACCAGATCATCTCGCTGATGACCTTCGACGGCGCCGACAACACCCTCTCGCTGCCCGACCACGCCGACCACATCCACGTCGGCTTCCAACCGCTGTACGGCGCGAACGCCAAGCTCGGGCACCAGCTCAACTCCGCCCTCAAGCCCAGCCAGTGGATCAAGCTCATCAACCGCCTGGGCAAGATCGACAACCCGACGGTCCCCATCAAACCGTCGAAGTACTCGATCAAGGTGCCCAAGCGGGCCAGCAAGGCCCACGTCGGCGAATAGCCTGTTCGGCTTCGTCCAGCTCGAGTTCCCCTGGGCCCTGGGCCCGCCCGACGGCCGCTACGTGGTGCGCGGGCACGCCGGTGAGATCGAGCACGTGCTGGTGGTCGCGACGCTGGGCGCGCCCGAGCGCCGGTGGCTGCGCGGCCGGCGTGCGCGAGCGGCCTCCCCCGCCCCGGCGCCGGTCACCACCGGGCGCGTGACGCTGGTCACCGCGCAGCCCTTCGCCGACGAGGCCGCCGCCGAGCGCTGGCTGCGCACCGCGGGCGAGGCCGAGGCCCAGGCTGCGGTGGCCACGCTCAACCGCGTGCTGCACATGCAGCGCGCGGCGACCGCCGATCCGCACGTGCGCGAGGTGCGCCGCGAGCAGGCGGTGGTCGTGCGCGTCGGCTACGGCGAGGGCGATCAGGTCGCCGACGGGCGCTGGGTGAAGGCGCTCGAGCTTGCGCAAGTCGCGCGCCGCACTCGGCGCGACGCGGCGCTGCGCCCCCAGGAGCGCCTCGGCGCGCTCCTCGGCGGCCGCGACGCCGTCCTCGCCTGTGAGGAGCTCGCGCTGCGCGCGCGCCAGGACGTCGACGCCGGGCGCCGCCGCGAGGCCGCCCTGCAGCTCGACGCGGCCGTCACGGCCGCTTTGGCCGAGCTCGCGCCATGGTCCTCGCGCGGGGACCTCGCCGAGCGCCTGGCCGAGCTGGGCGACCTGCACGGCCCCGTGCAGGCCGCCGCCCAGGCCGCCCTGCAGGGTGGGGTCGAGGACGAGGACGACGCCGCGGTCAGGCACGGCCTGGAGCGCCTCGAGGCCGCCCTTCGAGCGCGCACGGCGCTCGGATTCGACTGACCGTCCACCCACGGGCGGCAGATCCTGCCGTTCGGGCGGGTGCGCGCCGCCGATCACCGGCGTAGGCTCCCCGCGCCGGACATCTCGGGAATGAGGAGGGATCGGATGGACCAGGCAATCTCGCGCGAGCCCGTCGAGCAGACGACCGAGCTCGCGCTCCAGGAGAAGGCCAAGCTCGTGAAGTCGATGTCGCGCCTGGACATGGTGGGGTTCACCGTGTGCGCGTTCGTCGGTCTGGACACGCTGGGTACCGTCGCCTCCAACGGCGCGCAGGGGTTCACCTGGCTGGTCGTCCTGGCCATCGCGTTCGTGCTGCCCTACGCGCTGCTCATGGCGGAGGTCGGCAGCGCGTTCACGCAGGAGGGCGGCCCGTACGAGTGGTCCAAGATGGCCTTCGGTCGCCTGCAGGGCGCCATCGCGGCCGTCCTCTACTGGGTCACCAACCCACTGTGGGTCGGCGGCTCGCTGGCCTTCATCGCCACCGAGGCGTGGAACGACAACATCTTCAAGATCCACTCCGGCTCGGCGGGCGACTACCTCTTCAAGTTCCTCTTCATCTGGCTGTCGATCGGCGTGGCCATCGTCTCGCTGAAGCGCGGCAAGTGGATCCCGAACGTCGGCGCGCTCATGCGCATCATCGTCCTGGGCTTCTTCACCCTGACGACGATCATCTACGCCTTCTCTCACGGCGTGAACGGCTTCCCGATCGGCGACCTCAAGCCGACCGGCGCCATCTTCCTCGCCCTCGTCCCGCTGCTGCTGTTCAACTACGTCGGCTTCGAGCTGCAGAACGGCGCCGCCGAGGAGATGAACGACCCGCAGAAGGACGTCCCCCTGGCCGTCCTGCGCAGCGGCGTCATCGGCGTGCTGCTCTACGCGATCCCCATCTTCGCGATCCTGCTCGTCCTCCCCCAGGAGAAGGTCACCGGCATCGGCGGCTTCCTCGACGCGGTGACGGAGACCTTCACCGTCTACGGCGGCGCGCAGAGCTTCCTGCTCGGGGTCATGACGGTGTGCTTCGTCATCACCCTGCTCACCTCCGGCGCGGTGTGGATGATCGGCTCGGACCGCATCCTCGCCGTGGCCGCCTACGACGGCGCCTTCCCGGGCTTCTTCGGCGTCTTCAACCGCAAGTTCGGCACGCCGATCCGCGTCAACACGATGTCGGGCATCTTCGCCACCATCTTCATGGTCGTCGCCGTGGCCAGCTTCCACGGCGGGGCCGACGCCAAGTTCGTCGTCGTCCTCACCATCGCGATCTCGACGACGCTGATCTCCTATCTCTGGGTCTTCCCGTCGGCGCTGAAGCTGCGCTACACGCACCCACACGTGCGCCGGCCCTACAGCGTTCCCGGCGGGCTGCGCGGAATGTGGATCGCCGCAGGCCTGACCACGTTCTGGACCGCACTGGGCAGCTTCGTGGCCGTCTTCCCGGGAACGCTCGAGGGCATCTTCGGGATCGACTACAACTTCGAGGACACCTGGGGCGTCAGCCACGGGACCTACGAGGCGCTGACCCTGGGCACGCTGGCGGTCATCCTGGCCATCGCGCTCATCGGCTACGCCATGGGCCGGTCGGTCCGCGAGCGCGTGGCGGTGCTCCCGCTGGAGACCGACGTCATCCCGCCCGCGCCGGCAGCCATCACCTAGAGGGCGGCGACCAGCGCCTCCAGTTCAGCGACCACGTCGCCGTCGAGCTTGACGGCGGCGCGGTCGTCCCACGGCGTCGGGCCCTGGGTGATGACCGCCACGGCGCCGCCGTTGGCGCGCGTGATGCCGGGCAGCTGGGCGATCGGATGGACCTCGAGCGAGGTGCCGACGCACAGCAGCACGTCGGCGCCCGCCGCCAGCGCGTAGGCGCGCTCCAGCGCGTCCTCGGGCAGCCACTCGCCGAAGAGGACGACGTCGGGCTTCAGGGGCTCTCCGCAGTCGCAATGGGGCACGCTCAGTGGGTCCGCAGCGAGGCGCTTGCGCACCTCGGCCAGCGGGTAGCCGCCGCGGCACGCCAGGCACGAGGAGGACTCGATGCTCCCGTGGACCTCGACGAGCTCGCGCGTGCCCGCCTTGCGGTGCAGCATGTCGATGTTCTGCGTGACGACCGCGTCGAGGCGGCCGCGCCGCTCGAGCTCGACGAGGGCGGCGTGGGCGCCGTTGGGCTGCTTGCCCTCCAGCGTCTGGAAGCGGTTGCCGTAGAAATGCCAGAAGCGCTCGGGGTCGGCGCGCCAGGCGTCGATGTGGGCCACCGCCATCGGGTCGACGTTCTCCCACAGCCCGGTCCCGGGCGAGCGGAAGTCGGGGATGCCCGACGGCACCGAGATGCCGGCGCCGGTCAGCGCCACCACCGAGCGGGCCTCGCGCACGAGGCCGGCCAGGATCTCGACGGGCTTGTCTACCGTCCGCGCCATGTCGGCTGGCGCTTGCCGAGGAAGGCGCCGATGCCCTCTCTGGCGTCCTCGCTGGCGAAGACGGCGCCGAAGGCCACCTTCTCGGCCTCGATGCCGTCGTCGAGATCGGGCCGGCCCGAGACCTCCTTGATCGCGCCGACCGCGAGCGGCGCCTGCCCGGCGAGCTTGCGCGCCCACCGCAGGGCGGTGTCGAACAGCTCGTGGTCGAGCACCACGCGATTGACGAGACCGAAGACGTAGGCCTCCTCGGCGCCGATGGCGTCGCCCACGAGGTTCATCTCCAGGGCCTTGTTCTCGCCCACCAGCCGCGGCAGGCGCTGGGTGCCGCCGAAGCCGGGGATGATCCCGAGCTTGACCTCGGGCTGGCCGAAGAGCGCCGACTGCGCGGCGAGGCGCACGTCGCAGGCCATCGCGAGCTCGCAGCCGCCGCCGAAGGCGAGGCCGTTCACGGCGGCGATGGTGGCGACGTTCGACCGGCCGAAGCTGCGCAGCAGCCCGTGCGCGGTCTCCAGCAGCTCGCGCCCGCCGGCCTCGTCCATCGAGGTGAAGGCCTTGATGTCGGCGCCGGCGGAGAACAGCAGCGGGTTCGAGGAGGCGATGACCAGCGCGCGCACGCCCGAGCCCTCGACCTTCTCCCACACCGCGCGCAGGTCGGTGATCACCTGCGGGGCGATCGAGTTCATGAGGCCGTTGGCCAGCCAGGCGATGGCGACGTCGCCGCGCGTCTCGAGCTTGACCGTCTCGCCCGGCTGCTCGTCGTCGGCCTGCGCGTAGGGGTAGAAGCCCTGGCCGCTCTTCTGGCCCAGGCGCCCCTGGGCCACGAGCCGGCGCAGCACGAGCGGCGGCGCGAAGCGCGCGCCGTGGCGCTCGGTGGCGCTCTCCAGGCGCTCGAGGATCACGTCGAGGCCCTCCATGTCGGCCTTCATGAAGGGCGGGAAGAGGCCGCGCCGCGGGTCCAGGCCGGCGCCGGCCATCATCCCCACGTCGATGTCGCGATGGGTGGCCACGCCCTCCTCCAGCACGAGGCACGCCTCGACGAAGGTCTTCAGGGTCAGCAGCTCGACGAGCTCGTCGACGTCGGGCTCGGCGTCGCCCTCGACGTTGGGCTCGCCCTGCGGCGTGTAGACGCCGTCGCCGCCGGTCTTGGCGCCGAGCTTGCCCTCGGCCACGAGGCGCTGCATGGCCTTGGGCACGTAGAAGCGCTCGCCGTAGGACTCGCGCAGGTGCTCGGCGACGTGCAGCACGGTGTCGAGGCCGAGCAGGTTGACCAGGAAGTACGGGCCCATCGGGACCACGCTCGCGGCGCCGACGCCCTCGTCGATGCGCTTGATCGAGAGCCCCTTCTCCTCCTGCTCGCGCCAGACCTCCGAGATCCCCGCGTTGAGGATGCGGTTGACCACGAAGCCGGGCACCTCGGCGCACGTGATCGGCTGCTTGCGGATCGCCTGGGCGAAGTTGACCGCGGCACCGACGGTCTCGGCCGAGGTGTCGTCGCCTTCGACGACCTCGATCAGCGGCATGATCGAGGCCGGGTAGAAGTAGTGAAAGCCGACGACCTTGTCGGGCCGGTTGGTCGCCTCGCCGATCTCGGTGATCGAGAGCGACGAGGTGTTCGACGCGAGGATGGCGTGGCCCGGCGTCACGGCGTCGAGCTCGCCGAAGACGGCCTGCTTGATCTCCATGCGCTCGGGCACGGCCTCGATGACGAAGTCGACGTCGCCGAAGCCCTCGTAGGTGGTGGCGCCGTGGATGCGCCCGACGACGTCGGCCACCTGCGCCGCGCCCTGCTCCTCGGTGAGCCTGCCCTTCTCGACCAGCGCGGCGACCTGGCCCTGGGTGACGTTGCGCGCCTCGTCGAGGCCGGCCTGGACGAGCTCGTCCTTGACGTCCTTGAGCACGACGGGGATGCCGGAGGCGGCGATGGTCTGGGCGATCTGGCCGCCCATGGTGCCGGCGCCGACGACGGCGGCCTTGAACACGAACATGGCCGGGCAGGCTATATAGAACCTTCGCGTTCAGCTGCCACCTCGGTGCGGAAGCGCCGCAGCGTGCGCTGCAGCGACTCGCGCTGCGGGCGCCGGATGAACAGCAGGTCCACGAGCACCATCCCGGGCCGCCGCTCCTTGGGCGTGTAGTCGAGCTCGAGCGCGACGGTGACCCCCGCCTCGGTCGGCGTGAAGCTCACGCGCTGGGTGCCGTGGATCTTCTCGTCCTCGACGGCCACGGTCTGGCCCTCGCGCGCGGCATACGCGACCACGCGCTCCTCGACGCGCCCGCGCCCACCCGGTGGCGAGTCCCACAGCACGCGCGCCCCCACCCGCGGCCAGTCCCCCTCCAGGCGCGCGATGTGATGCATGCCATCGATGAAGCTCGCCCAGCGGGTGGTGTCGTACCACAGCGTCTCGGCCTCGCTGGCGAGGGCGGCTATCGCGACGCTGGCCCGCACACGACCCATCAGCCCTCCAGTTGCAGCTCGCGGCGGATGAGGGCGAGGCTGGCCGCGACGTCCTGCAGGCGCGGCCCCAGCTCGGCCGACAGCCGCCGGCGCTCGATCTCCCCCGCGTCGGTGAGGCGATAGAAGCGCCGCGAGCGGCGCTCGGGGTGCTCCCACTCGCCGGCCACGAGCCCCTGCGCCTCGAGCTCGCGCAGCAGCGGGTACATCGTGTTCGGGTTGACGGCGATGAGGCCGCCGCTGACCTCGCCGACCTGCTCCATGAGGCGACCGCCGTACGACGGCTGCTCGCCCAGGAAGTGCAGCACCAGTAGCGGCAGCAGGCCGGCGCGGCGCAGCTCGCCGACGAGCGGGTCCTGCGAGCCCGAGCCGCGCGCGCCGGCGGCGGCCTTGGCCGCCTCCAGCGGTGCGGCCTCGGCGACGGCGCGATCCGTGCGGCGCGGGGGCATCGGCCCTAGCATCGCGCATCGCCCGGCGCACGCGCCGCGCTCGCCTTGCGGGCGACGCGCACCGGCGGTAGCGTCGGTTTCGCGCGCGAGGGCGCACCCGGTCCGCGGGCAGGGCCCCAGGCCCACCTCGATGCCGTGACGGCCACGTGCCATCCCGTTCGATCGACCTCCTGCCGAGCTGCGGACCGCCGGCCCTCCGGAGGTGATCGTGATGGACGGACGGCCTGTCGATCTCGCCCGCGCGCGGCGCGAGGCCAAGGCGCTGTTGCGCGCGGCGCGTGGCGGCGACGCCACGGCCCGCGAGCGCATGTCATCGGTGCCGCCCGGCGGGCCGCTGCGGCTCAGCGATGCGCAGCTGGCCATCGCGCGCGAGCTCGGCGCCCGCAGCTGGCCCGCGCTGGTCCGCGACGCGCAGGCCCGCGCGGTGGCCCGGGGCGAGCGCGCCCGCACCTTCGTGGAGTGGGCGACGAGCGCGCGGCGCGAGGAGGCCGAGGCGCTGCTCGCGCTCGATCCGGACATCGCGGGCCAGGGTCTCGACGCCGCGCTGGTGCTCGGCGACATCGAGCGCGTCGACCACCGCGCTGGCCGGCGATGCCGGCGTCGTGCGGCGTGCGTTCGGCGCCCGCGGCTGGGAGCCGCTGCCCTACGTCACGTCTTCGGCCTTCCTCGGCGGCGAGCGCACCGACGCGCTCGTGGCCTGCGCCCGCCTGCTGCTGGCGGCCGGTGCAGACCCCGACGACGGCCGATCGCTGCGCGGCGCGGCCGGCGCCGACGACCCGGCCTGCCTGGAGCTGCTGCTCGACGCGGGCGCCCGGCTCGTCGGCGCGATGGCGCTGGCCCACGCGGCGCAGCGCGGACGGCTGCGCACGGCGCGGGTGCTGCTCGAGCGCGGCCCCGCCGACTGGGGCGAGCGCGAGAACGCGCTGCAGTGGGCCGTGCACCCCGAGGCGTCGGCGGAGATGGTGCGGCTGCTCGTCGAGCACGGCGCGGACCTCGAGGCGTCCTTCGACGGCAGCGGTCGCACGCCCTACGGCCTCGCCGTGCGCAGCGGCCGGCCAGACCTCGCCGAGCTCCTCGCGACGCTGGGCGCGCGGCGCCGCGCCGAGCCGCTCGACGCGCTGATCGGCGCCTGCCTGACCGGCGACGGGGCGACCGCGCGTCACCTCGCCGCCGAGCACCCCGACGCGGCGCGGCTGCTGCGCAGCGCCGAGGCGGACGTCCTGGGCCGCCTGGCGGCCGGCGGCCGCCGCGACGCCGTGGAGATCCTGCTCGACCTCGGCGTGCCCGTCGATGCCCGCGGGCCCGCCGGCCTCACGGCGCTGCAGGAGGCGACCGCGTGCGAGGACGCGGACCTCGTCGCCCTGCTCCTCGCGCGCGGCGCCGACCCGGACAAGCGAGCGCCGCGCGACCGCCCCGTCGCCGACGAGCCGCCCTACGGCGAGCTCGGCTGGGCGGCCGAGCAGGCCTATCTGCGGTTGCTCGCGACCTCCCCGCTCGCGGAGTCGCGGCCGTGCGGCGATGGCGTTGGCGGTCGCCACCGGCGTGCGCGTCCAACGCCGAGAACGGCGTCGTGTGCAGCCGCCTCGGCCGCGACGCGGACGCGACGATCGCCGACACGCTGCGCTGGCTCGCCGAGCGCGACGCCCCCGCGCAGTGGCTGCTCGCCGCCCCCGTCGTGCCGTCCGACCTGCGCGAGCGCCTCGTCGCGGCCGGCGCCCGCCCCGAACGCACGTCCGTGGTCATGGGCGCCGTCCTCGACCCCCTGGCCCTCGACGATCCGCCGCCGCCCGGGCTCGAGATCGTCGCGGTGCGCGACGCCGCCGCGCTGCGCGCGTGGGCGGACGTCGTCGAGCCGGCCGAGCCGCGCACGCGCGCGGTCGAGGTCCTCGCGAGCCTCGGCCTCGGCCCGGACGCGCCGCTGCAGCATCGCCTCGCGCGTCGCGATGGCGAGGTCGTCGGCGCGGCGAGCTTCCTGCTGCACGGCGAGACCGTGCTCGGCCAGCATCTCGCCGTCGTCGCGCCCGAGCGCCGCGCCGGGATCGGGCGCGCTCTGGTGCAGGCGTGCGCGCGCGAGGCGACGGCGGCGGGTGCGCGCATCGCCGTGGTCGGGCCGACGCCGGACACCGTGGCCTTCTACCGGCTGCTGGGCTTCGCGCTGCGCCCAGGGCCCCGCGACCGCTCGTACCACCTGCCGCTGCCCACGCGTGACACGCCGTGAGGTCGCATTGGCTGGGGCGCCGTGAGCGGTGGCATTCCGTGGACCCGTAGTCGGTGGCGGGCGGGTCCTGCCCGAACGCCCCTCAGCTGCATGGAAAGCACACGTACACTCCCCAGCTCGCTGCGGGGTTGGGCCTAGGCAAGGAGTTCGTTACGCGCTCGCGGCGTCCACGAATTAGTCCGTAGGGTAGGCCCGCATGCTTAGCCCCGTTTGGCGCATAGCCCCCCAGCGGACGTCTGTTCCAGGTCCCTAACGGCGTCCGGCGCGCGTACTCCGGCGCCGGTGCTCGTACGGGCGAAGCAGGAGCGCCCGCGGGTGCGCGACGCGGCCGTGGTGTCCGAGTTGAGGCACGTGCCGAGCTCGGGCGCTCATGGCGCGGGGCCTTGATTGGGTCGCCGCGCCCAGGCACCATGGGGTGGGGGCTTGTGGCGGCAATGAACCAACCCGACCGAGCGAATTGGAGCGATTCGCGCGAGTTGCTCGAGCGTTC
Organism: uncultured Actinomycetes bacterium; assembly: GCA_963742125.1. Classification (GTDB taxonomy): domain Bacteria; phylum Actinomycetota; class Thermoleophilia; order Solirubrobacterales; family Solirubrobacteraceae; genus JAOPZW01. The sequence continues at coordinate 212,986 of CAVUKO010000004.1, forward strand.
TGATTGCTTGTCGGCGTTGGGTGCGTGTCTGGCTGGGGTCGTGAGCCGCGGGCGCGGGTGCCTGGTGCTCGTCGATGGCGAGGCGGGTGTCGGGAAGACGTCGGTCGTGCGCCGCTTCTGCGCCGAGCAAGCCGGGTCGGCACGTGTTCTGTGGGGCACCTGCGAGGCTCTGTTCACCCCCCGACCGCTCGGGCCGTTGTTCGACGTGGCCGAGGCGACAGGGGGCGAGCTCGAGGAGTTGGTGGCGAGCGGCGCGGGGGCGCACGAGGTTGTGGCGGAGCTCGTCCGCGAGTTGCGCAAACGCTCGCCGACGGTGGTGGTCCTCGAGGACGTCCACCTGGCCGATGGCGCCTCGCTTGACGTCCTCAGGCTGCTTGGTCGCAGGGTGGCGGGGCTGTCGGCGCTCGTCGTTGTGACCTATCGGGAGGTCGAGCTGTCCGCCACGCATCCGCTGCGGATCGTGCTTGGGGAGCTCGCTGCGGCCGGCGATGTCGTGCGGCTCGCGATCGAGCCGCTTTCGCCGGTGGCCGTGGCCGAGCTCGCGCGGGCGTACGAGGTCGATCCTGGCGAGCTGTTCCGTAGGACCGGTGGAAACCCGTTCTTCGTGACGGAGGTGTTGGCGACAGGCACCGGCCCGATTCCGCGGACGGTGCGCGATGCGGTGCTCGCCCGCGCCGCGCGCCTCTCCACTCCCGCTCGCCGGTTGCTCGAGGCCGTCGCGGTGGTGCCACCGCATGCCGAGCTACGGCTGCTGGAGGAAATCGCCAGCGACGTCGTGGGGAGCCTCGAGGAGTGCCTGGCGTCGGGGATGCTCGAGGCCGGGCCTGACGGTGTGTCGTTCCGCCACGAGCTGGCGCGGCTGACCATCGAGGAGTCGCTGGCGCCGGACCGGGCGGTCCTCCTGCATCGAGCGGCCCTGGGGGCGCTGGCCGACCCACAGTGGCGGCAGGTCGACCTGGATCGGCTGGCGCATCACGCGGCCGCGGCCGGCGATGTTGAGGCGGTGCTGCGGTTCGCGCCGGCCGCCGGCGATCGTGCCGCGGTGCTGGGTGCGCACCGAGAAGCGGCTGCTCACTATGCGCGGGTCCTGCGCTTCGCGGACGCGCTGGCGCCGGAGGCGCACGCCGAGCTCCTGGAGCGCCACTCCCACGAGTGCTACCTGACCAACCAGGGCGCTGAGGCCACCGCCGCGCTCGAGCGCGCGATCGAGCTGCGCCGGGAGCTCGGGCACACGCGCGAGGAGGGCGTGGCCCGCACCTCGCTGTCACAGATCCTGTGGTGCCCGGGCCGCGTCGCTGAGTCCAAACGCGCCGCACAAGACGCCGTCGCGTTGCTCGAACGGCTGTCCCCTGGGCGCGAGCTGGCGGCGGCCCACGCCAACCTGTCGCGGGTGTACATGAATGCCGAGGACGCGCCAGCCGCCGCGCTCTCCGCCCAGCGGGCGCTGAAGCTGGCCGACCGCCTCGACGACACCGAAATCCGCCTCGACGCCCTGATCAACGCCGGCGCGGCACGATACGTGAGCGGCGCTCCGGGCGGACGCGATGAGCTGCGGCGGTGCCTCGAGCTTGGCCGAGAGGCAGGCCTCGACGTGCAAGCCGGTCGTGCGCTCCTGTGCCTGCTCTGGGGCGCGACGCGCCGGCGAGAGCACGCCGTGGCCTCGGAGTGCCTGGAGTGGGGGCTCGGCTTCGTGGAGAGCCGCGGGCTCGAGCTCTTTCGCATCTACCTGCTGGCCTCCAAGGCCTGCGCCGAGCTCAACCAGGGTCGCTGGAGCGAGGCGCTCGACAGCGCATCGCTGGTGCTGCGCGAATCGTTCCCCTCGACGCTCCCGCCCACGCTTGCGCTCAGCGCCATCGGGCTCATACGGGCCCGACGCGGCGATCCGGAGCAGTGGCCGCCGCTCGACGAGGCGCTGGTGCTCGTCGAGGCGTCCGGTGAGCTGCAGCGACTCGCCCCGGTCGCCGCGGCGCGAGCCGAGGCCGCCTGGCTCGACGGTCAACCCGAGACGATCGGGCCGGCGACCGCAGAGGCGTTCAACTTGGCGCTCGAGCGCGGCGCGGGTTGGCCGCTCGGCGAGCTCGCCTGCTGGCGCTGGCGTGCCGGGCTGCTCGACGAGCCCCCACCCGCCGCCGCGGAGCCCTACGCCCGCCAGATCGCAGGCGACTGGCAACGGGCCGCCGAACTGTGGGACGAGATCGGATGCCCCTACGAGGCCGCGCTGGCGCTCGCCGAAGCCGACGACCAACAAGCGCTACGCCGCTCCTTCGACGAGCTGCAAGGCCTGGGCGCCCAACCGGCGGCCGCCATGGTCGCGCGCCGACTTCGTCAGCGCGGGGCCCGCGGGGTGCCCCGAGGGCCCCGGAAGGCAACGCGGCAGAACCCGGCCGAGCTGACCACGCGCGAACTCGAGGTTCTCGAGCTGGTGGCGCACGGCCTCGGCAACGCCGAGATCGCCCAGCGCCTATTCCTCTCAGAGAGGACGGTCGCCCATCACGTCTCCGCGATCCTGCGCAAGCTCGACGCGCGCACGCGCACGCAAGCCACCGCCCACGCCGCGCGGCTGGGGATCGTCGCTCAAACATCGGTAGCGGCCGGGTCCAAACCGGGCTGATCTTCCGATGCGCGACGGACGCCGCGGACTCCTAGCGTCCTAGCGACGAAAAGGCCGCACAGCGCGGTCCCGCCCGACGAAGGAGCCATCCGTGTTCCACACCCACCGCAAGGCGCTTGGCACTGCCCTCGCGACCGCACTCACCCTGGCCGCCACGGCGGCGCCCGGAGCGCTTGCCCAACCGATCAACCTGCGCAGCCCCGACGCCAGCGACGCCGCGAACCGGACACAACCGGCCACCGACGTACGAAGCCCGGACGCACGCGACGCCGCTGACCGGACCCAACCGCCGCCCGACCTACGAAGCCCGGACGCACGCGACGCCGCCGCGAGCCGCCAGATCGCCGTGGCCGGCCCGCCGACATGGCCCACGAGCCCGCAGCCCGTCACCCGACCCGGCGTAGTCGTCAGCGCGCAGGACTCGGGCTTTGACTGGCCCTCGGCCGGCATTGGCGCCGGCACCGTCATCGGCGCGCTCGCGATCGCACTTGTCGGCACGGTCGGACTGCGCCGGCGCCGCATCGCTCGGCCCGGATCTTTGACCCCGCTCTAGCAGAGGCCGCGGTCCGGCGCACCATCGCGCCGCGACCGCCGAGAGCACCGACACGCAGGCGCACCGGCGGCCATGCCCGCGACACCTACCGCGGCAGGGCGCGACCCCGCCCCGCCCGCACAGAGCAACGCCGCGGGCGGGCGGTGCTGCGGTTCGAGGCGTTGCCGAGGTTCGCCGGGCCGAGGGACCACCGGGCCGCGACGCGGGACCCGAGCGGGATCCGCGCCGGCTTGCCCACTCGGCGACGGCTGTGAGAAGAGGAGCAGCAACGATGACCGCGGACGACAGACACAGGCTCAGCCGCAGGCGGTTCCTCGGTGCTCGTCGTCGTCCAATGGATCAGCACCTCCTCGACGTAGTCGTGGGCGACCGCTCCGAGCGGCGACGTGTCGAGCCCAGAGATCCATCGCAGGATGCGGGTGAGGCCAACGCCGTCTCGAGCTAGAGCCGGTCGACGAACTCGGCGAGCGCCGCGCCGATCTCGTCGGGCGAGTCCTCCTGCGCGAAGTGGAGGCCGCGGACGGTGGCCTCGCTTTGGTTCGGGAAAGTGCGGACGAACGCCCGCTCCGCGTCACCCATCGCCAGGCCGGGCTGCACGTCGATGAACAGCTTCGGGATCTTCGTCGTGCGCAGGAACTCCGCGCAGATCTCGATCGTTGCGTGCACGTCGGCGGGCTCGCCGTCGATCGGGATCTGGCGCGGCCAGGCCAGCGTGGGACGGCGGTCCTCGCCCGGCGTGCGCCACGGCCGCAGGTACTCGGCCCACTCGTCCGCGCGAGCTCACGCATGATCGCCTGCGGCACGAGGCCCTCGACGAACTGGTTGCCCTCCAGCACGAGCTCCTCGCCGGCCGGTGAGCGCCAGGCGCGGAAGAGCTCGGCGATCTCGCCGAAGCCGTCCCAGGTGAACGGGCATGCACGATCGTCTCCAGGTAGGCGATGCCGGCCACCGCGTCCGGGTGCCGGCGCGCCCAGTCAAAGACCAGCGGGCCGCCCCAGTCGTGGCCGACGAGCACGACGTCGCGGCGCACGCCCAGCTGGTCGAGCAGCGCGTCGAGGTACGCCTGGTGCTCGGCCAGCGAGTAGCGCTCGTCGCCCGTGCCCGGCAGCTTGGCGGAGTCGCCGTGGCCGACGAGGTCGGGCGCGATCACGCGACCGCGATCCGCCACAGGCGCGGGATCACGTTACGCCACAGGTACGACGAGGTCGGGATTGCCGTGCAGCAAAACGATGGGTCGCCCCGCGCCCTCGTCGACAGGTAGGCCATGGTCGTGCCGCGGACCTCGGCGGTCTGCTTGGTGACCGGATGGACATCCTCCTTGTTAGGGGTCGGCTTCGGGATGTGGCCGGGGCGGGCCGCGCGTCAGTCGGGGAACAGGCGGCGGACGAATCCCGCCAGGTCCGCCTTCGGGTGTGCCTCGGGTGGGCCCGATAGAGCGCGCCGGCGCGCTCGGCCGCGGTCGAGCCGGCGGATCTCGTCGAGCACCCGCGGGAAGCGCCGCGCCTGCTCGACGGTCGTCGCCGTGCACGAGTTCGCGCGGATCGAGCCGGCCCAGCTCGATCGCGATCGGGATGCGCTTGTGACAGCGGCATGGGTTCGCCGGATCGAAGAGCCCGCAACGCTTCGCCATGAGCCCCTCGACACCGTCGCGCGCACGCTGCAGCCGCTTGCGGAACGCCGCCGGCGAGATGTCGAGCACCTCGGCGGCCGTCCGGTGATCAAGGCCCATGATGACGCCGAGGACGTAGGCCATCCGATGCGGCGGATCCAGGCACAGCAGCATCGCCAGCGTGCAACCGATGCGCAGCTCCTGGGCCAGCAGCTCGGCGTCCACGTCGGCCGGCGGCTGCAGGCCGCTGCCCGGCGTCGGAAGGTACCCGAGCTCCTCGCTGAACTGCTCGAAGCTCGGCCCGCCCGGCCGCGCGCAGCGACAGGAACCGGCGCGTCGCCACGCTGTACGCCCAGGTGGCGAACGCGCTGCGCCCGCTAAAGCGATCAAGCCGGGTAACGATCTGGATCAGCGCCTCCTGAGAGGCGTCCTCGGCGTCGGCCGGGTTGCCGAAGAAGCGCAGCGCCAACCGGTAGACGAGCGGCTGCACCCGTTCGACCAGCCGCTCGAGCGCCTCGCTGTCTCCCTCCAGGGCGGCGCGGACATCGGGGTCGGTCTCATTCGTCATGGCACACGGTTGGACGCGCCCGCGCGCCCAAGTGTGACCGCAATTGGGGGCGCCGACCAGAACACCGCTGCTCTGCCTCCGGCGAAGCACCCGTCCAACGCAACCCCCGGCCCCGGTTGCTGCGGACGATCACGAGAAGCGCGCCCCGCTCGACCGGATGGTTGCGCTGCGAGCGCGGATCCGTCGATGTCGTTTGCCCACCTGTTCTGCTGAGTCGTCGACGATGAGAAGGGCGAGGTGCGAGCGGTCGGGTTGGATGTTCATCGCGACTTCTGCGAGGTCGCGATCGTGACGGAGGGCCGGCTGCGCTCAGCGGGCCGGATCAAGGCTCGGCCCGACGCGCTGGAGCTGTTCGCGCAGAGCCTCGATCCGCGTGACGGGGTGGCGCTGGAGTGACCTAGGTGGTGAGGTCGGCCATGGCGCGATCCTGGGTGGCATCCGCGGGGCTTGGGTGTGACGATGGCAACCCCATGACCGCCGCGCGTGTGCTCGGCGCGGCGGTCGCGGCGCCCCGACGGCTGGGTGCGCCTCGGCGGGTTCGAGATCGTCCAGATGGTCGCTGAGCGCCTTGTCGGCGCAGCCGATTCCTGTACGCCGTCGACGACGGCGTCGCGACGATCACCATGGACGACGGGGAAGGTCAACGCGCTGTTCGCCGGACATGCCCGCGGCGATCTCCGCCGCTCTCCCTGACGCGGCGCCGGTCAGCAGATCGCCGGACCGCCTTGGCGACGCTCCTCGAGACGATCTGCGCTGGCGCGCGCCGTATGCGATTCATGCGGGTTGCCGCGCTCGGTGTAAGAGAAGCGGCTGGTGATTCCCAAACGCGCCGGCGAAAGGGAAGCGACAGCGACCTGCGGGCGGCCAGCGCGCAGGCACGTGCAGGCGGTCGTGGATCAGCGCTGGTGGGAGCGCCGGTTGATCCAGAGAGCGCCGGCAGTCAGCGCGGCCAGGACGCCGATCCACCCCGCCAACCGCTGGTCGGAGGACGGCCGCATCGTCTCGGGCAGTTCCATCGACGATCAACGTACTCGCGATGGCGCCTGGTCGCACCGGCGACGCGCGCCTCAGCGGCCGCCGGGAGCGCGAGCCGGCTGGGCTCCTCGCTTCGCCGACCGCGCTACCACTTGGGACTGGCAACCGCCAGGGTAGGCGCCCCGGTAACGCGACGCAGGCGGCTTCGGCTTCCGCGTGCCAGTACAAGGCCGAGCTCTACGCCGCCGTGGCAAACGCAGGTTCCACGCGTCGCCTGCAGCTCAGCTACTCGGCGGTCAGGCGCTGACAGCGATCATCGGAGCACGACGGGCGTGGACCGTTTCGATGATCTCGGCGTTGTCGATGCCCGCAGATAGACCGAGGTGATGCCGAGGTTGCTGTGCCCGAGCTGGCGCTGGATGACGATCAGCGCCACGCCTTCGCGGGCCATCTCGACCGCGTGGGCGTGGCGCAGCTGATGCGCAGCGAAGCGTCGGCGCACGCCGGCTCGCGCGGCGGCCCGTCGCAGCTCGGCGCGAGCTCCGCTGGTGCTCCACGGGCGTCCGCGGGTGCGCCGGTGGGTGACGCAGAACAGCGGACCGACGGGCAGCGTGACCCGCGCGGTGAGCCACGGCTCGAGCTCCTGCCATCCCCAGTCGTCGATCCCGACCTCACGACGCCGCCCTGCCTTGCCGCGGCGGACGGCAGTGAGCCGCGGTGGCGATCGAGGTCGGCCTCATGCAGCGCCAGTGCCTCGTCGATCCGGAGACCGGCTGGCCACCAGACCGCGACCAGCCCGCGACGCCTGCGACCGTGCGGACGGTCGCCGACGATCTGCATGACGGCGACGATCTCCGCGACGGTCGGTGGGTCGGCCGGACACCGCAGACCCTTGTTGCGTGGAGGGCGATCGGCATGAAAGCCGGCATCGTCGCCGGCGAGCGGCGACGACCGGCTGCGTCAAGAAGGGGTGATCCGGTCACGAGGCTCTACCGCGGATACGACCAGGTGCGCAGATTGAGTCCGCAGCCGTCAGGCCGGGCGCGATGAGCGCCATCCGGGGACTGCCGCTCGGGCCACGGAGCGAAAGCGCCGGGCGGCACCGCCGGACTCCGTGGCCGCTGCTCACTCGCATGGGAGGCAGCACTCCGATGACCCTCTCCGCCGAGTTGCGCTAGCAGGCGAAAGGAGAAGCAGGAGCGTCTTAGCGGTATTCCCCAGGGGCATGCAGAGCGCTAGCGGAACGCGCCCGGCGCGATTATCCTCCTCCGCTGTCGGTAGTTAGGGGGTCGGCTGATGCCGACGATGACCGTCAACGGTGCCGAGCTGTACCACGAGGTCCGGGGCTCCGGGCCGCCGGTGCTGTTGATCATGGGCGCGACGGGTGATGGTGGCCACTTTGACGCGCTTGCCGACGTCCTGGCCGACGAGTTCACGGTCATCAGCTATGACCGGCGTGGCAACGGCCGCAGCCTCGCCCCGGCCGAGTGGAAAACGACATCGCCCGAGGAGCAGGCAGACGATGCGGCGGCGCTGCTGGATGCGCTCGGGACCGGTCCGGCGGCGGTGTTCGGCACCAGCGCCGGCGCGAGCTTCGCTCTGTGTCTGATGGTCCGCCATCCGGGATCGGTGCGCGGCGCGGTCCTGCATGACCCCGGGGTGTACGCCCTCGTCGATAACTTCGACGCGGTTCGAGCCCCGGTGCGGGCGCTGGTCCAGGAGGCGATGGGCGCCGGCGGGCCGGCCGCCGCGGTCGAGCGCTTCTGGTGCTACGTGGCCGGGGAAGCGGGTTGGAACCGGCTCGCGCCCGCGCTTCGTGACCGCCTGCGCGCCACGGCCAACACACTGTTCGCGGTCGAGCTCGGCACCTACGAGCTCTACATGCCCGACGATGAGACATTGGCCGCCATCTCAGCGCCGGTGCTCGTGCTCGTCAGCGAGGACAGCCTTGCCTTCTTTGCCGAGATCGCCGGTCGGCTCGGCGAGCGCCTTGGCGTCGAGGTTGCCACCACGCCGGGTATGCACGACGCGTACAGCGAGTACCCCGAGGAGTTCGCGGCGGCCATGCGGCCATTCCTGCGCAAGGTCAGCGGGTGAGGACCTATGGCGCGGTCCGCGGAGTTCTGCCGCGCCATCGCTTTTGGATGATCACCGTCGGCGCCTGGAACAGCGCGACCAAGCTGTCGGCCACTGTCGCAACGAGGCAAGACCAGCAGCGCGGCGGGACATCACGCGGAGTGCCGGGTTGGACGACAGAGGGGAGCCGAACGCTGGCTCGAGCCGGACCGCCCAGTTCACGCTTGCTGTTCTGATGGCGGGTGTCGGCGACGTCCGACGCGCCCAGCGAGGGCCGCGCCGCACGATCGGCGGCAACCCGACGGGGCGCCTAGCGGATCGACTGGGTTGACTTGTGCTGCTGAACGGAGAAGTGTTGCTGACGCCGGCAGCTCCAAGGGTCCAGTCAACAGAAGAGCTCGATGAGAAGAGGGCGCGCACCGCTTCCGGGATTGCTGCTTGCGGGTGGCTTTACCGCTCGGGGTTGTCGCGACGTCAGCCGCCGCAGCGCCGCCCGTCCACCTGACGTTTCCCAGGAGCGACTCCTTGATCGGCGACGGCGCGAGCGCCGCCTGCGGATCTCAGGCGAGCGCGACCGACTCGGGTCAGGGGCCACTTCGAGGTCTTCCATGTGCCGATCACGCGGCATTCCGGAGCCGTTCGGCAATGCCTGGACGGCAAAGGCTCGCTGCCGCCACGCGATTTCGGCGACGGAGAGCACCGGCCGCGGTTAACCCCAACCCAAGGAGTTCGAGTCATGTCCGCTCCGCATGCCAGAGGCCGTATGAGCAGGAGAAGGAGGGCGGTGTTCATCGTCGCTGTCGGCGCCTTGGTGGCGGGAGCTCTGGCTGCCTTCATGGGCCAGGGCGTCGCCGCCTCCACAAACCGGGCCAACGCTCCGTGGCTCGATGCCCACAAGCCGATTCAGGCCCGTGTGAACGCCCTGCTGGGTGCGATGACCTTGCCCGAGAAGGTCGGCCAGATGGACCAGCAACTCGTCGACGACGTGACCGGTCCGTCCAACGCATGCGGAAGCCAGGGGTGGGCCCAGCTGAACCAGAACTGCCTGAAGACGTGGCTCGTCGACAACAAAACGGGCTCGCTGCTTGCGGGCGGTACGGACAACCCGCCGGATACGACCGGCCAGGGCGGCAGCGGTAACACCGGCTACGACTGGGCCAACGAGTACAACATGATCCAGCAGTACGCGATCCGGAATTCGCGGCTGCACATTCCGTTGATCTTCGGGGTTGACGCAGTGCACGGCTTCGGCCATCCCTGGCAGGCGCCGCTCTACCCCCAGTCCATCGGCATGGGCGCCACCTGGGATCCATCGGCGGCTCGCGCCGGCGGGGCTGCGACCGCTGACGCGGTCCGCGCGACCGGCTGGAACTGGGTCTTCGCCCCAGTCCAGGATCTGGCCCGCGACAACAGGTGGGGACGTACATACGAGACCTGGGCCGAAGCGCCGGTGCTTGCGGGGGCATTGGGCGCCGCGAACATCCAAGGCATGCAGGCGCGCGGTCCCGCCGGTTCGCTCGGCGTGGCGGCAACAGTCAAGCACTTCGCCGGCTATTCGCAGTCGATCAACGGTCACGACCGCAACGAGGCGCTGCTGCCCCTGAGCTACCTGCAGAGTGTGATCCTTCCGTCCTACGCCCGCGGTATTGAGGCCGGAGCTGGGACTGTCATGGTGGACTCCGGTTCCATCAACGGCGTGCCGGCCACCGGGTCTCACTACCTGTTGACGGACATCCTGCGCAACCAGATGCACTTCCAGGGCGTCGTGATCAGCGACTACCAGGACGTGCAGGCATTGCAGACTGCGTACCACGTCGCGGCCAACCCGGCTGAGGCGATTGCCAAGGCCGTGAACGCCGGTGTCGACATGGCCATGTACGTGACCGGCCCCGATCAATGGCAGACCGCCATTCTTCAGGCCGTGCACTCTCACCTGATCTCGGTGGGACGGATCAATGAGGCAGTGCGGCGGATTCTCACGCTGAAGTTCCAGCTCGGCCTGTTCGACCAACCGTGCGTCGGCGACCCGAGCATGGCGTGCGTCGACGCCAACGCCGCTAACGCAGCGGTCACCGCTGGGCGACCCGGGACGCTCCAGGCGGCCCAGGAATCGATGACCCTGCTGCGCAACGAGAGCAACACGCTGCCGCTCTCCTCGTCCGCCAAGGTCGTCGTCACCGGCCCGAGCGCGGACTCGATGACGAACCAGCTCGGCGGGTGGAGCGTCAGCTGGCAAGGCGTCTTCGGTGCGGGTCACGTCTGCTGCATGGGTCTGCCCGACCAGATTCCGCCCGGGACCACGGTGCAGGAGGGGATTCGGAACGTCGACAGCAACGCTGAGTACGTGCCGGACGGCGACACCGCCGCGAACACGGCCGCCGACGCCTACGTCGTGGCGGTCGGTGAGAAGGCGTACGCCGAAGGGCTGGGCGACAACCCGGCGCCCCAATTGCCGCCTGACCAGAAGGCTGAGATCAAGGCGCTGGAGGACACCGGCAAGCCGGTGATCGTCGTCGTCATCGCGGGCCGTCCGGTCGGCCTGGGGCCCGATGCCGAGAAGGCGAACGGGATTCTGATGGCCTACCAAGGCAGCACCGAGGCCGGCCAGGCGGTCGCCGACGTGATCTTCGGCAGGATCAACCCCAGCGGCAAGCTGCCGATCAGCTGGCCGTCCGACGCCGCTGCGCCGGGCGGGGACTTCGACGGCTCCGCACCCTCACCGCTGGGCGACCAGCCGAAGTTCTTCGACCAGCTACCGGGCACCGGATCCGGGCAGGGGCACGCCTACAACCCGCTCTACCCGTTCGGGTTCGGCCTGTCCTACACCACGTTCGCGACGAGTGACCTCTCGGTGACAGGGAATGTCTCCCGCCACGGCACGGCGACCGCGACGTTCACGGTCAGCAACACCGGAACTCGTAGCGGGACCGACATCGTTCCCGTCTACGTGGCCCAGCCGGTCAGCAGCGTGGTCGTGCCTCCGCAGAGGTTGGTCGGATTCACGCGGGTCACGCTCGACGCCGGCCAGTCCAAGACCGTTCACGTCGCATTCCCGGTCTCCACGCTGGCCGAGACGCAGGGAGACATCGACGCGTCCGGACCACCGACTGTCGAGCGAGGTAGCTACGTCGTCCAGTTGAACAACAACGTCACGACGCCGTACAACGTCGCCGTGTCAGCACCATTCACCATCCACTGATTTCACGAACGCGGAATCGCCGCGCCAACTCTGGCGCGGCGATCCCCCGCCAAGCTCGACGACGGTCCGCTCGGCCAACGGTCGCACCGCCACCGCGGTGGGTCACGCGAACCTGAGCTGGGACATCGTCAATGGCGCCGAGACGGACACGGTTCTGATTCATCCGCGCCGACCAGCCAAGCGGTGCGCACCGCAACGATCGACCCCCCGCTCTCCCGCGGGAGACGATCAAGTACGGAAGCAGCAGTAGGGCAAGGACCGTCCCGCTCAACGTTGGACTAGCGCTCGGCCCGTCTGTGGGCAGATGCCATCCGTGACCGATGAAAACATCGAATCGCCATTCCGCCCGTCAACGACCAAGATGCCACCGACGGGGCCGACCCGCGCTCCGCGGCGGTCACGTTCGTCACCACGGAGCACTTCGTGCTCCAGAGCGCCCGGGCAGCGACGACCGCCGAGTCGAACGGCCGGGCGAACATGTTTCTCGCGGCGGTCTCCGGCGGCCTCGTCGCCCTGGGCCTGGTGGCGACTGCAAGCCGCTTGGGGTCGGCCTTCTACGGGTTCGCCCTGGTTCTCCTCCCCACCCTGGCCTTCGTCGGGTGTGTCACCTTCGAGCGGGCGCTGCAATCCTCGATTGAGGACACCGAGTACGCGCGCCGGATCGCCCTGCTGCGCGGCTACTACTTCGGGCACGCGCCGGAGATCGCTCCGTACCTGCTGAGCGTCCCCCGCGCCGAGCGGCTCCTCATGCAGCGAGTGCCCGGCGATCGCTGGCAGGGATACCGGACGGTCGCCGGGATGGTCGCGGTGATCACGGCGGTGCTCGCCGGCTCGACCGCGGCTCTGGCGGCGATCCTGATCTTCGACCACTCGCTGGCCGCAGCGGTGATCTCAGGGACGCTGATCGCGTTTCCCACGATGATCGCGATGATCCGACACCAGGATTCGGCCTGGGAACGCGCCGCCACCGAGCCGCTCACGCCCGGTGACGACTGACTGGGGCGAGCGATGAGTTGGGCCAGCCGTCCGCCGCATCAGGCGGGCGCACCGGCGATGACTCCGCAGGGTGATCAACCCGGTACTGGAAGGTGCGGCAGTCCTGGGGGCGACCAGGCTCCCGCTCTGCGCGAGGAGGAGCAGCGAGCGCCTCGCGCGGCAGCGACTGCCGGTGCTCGTCCAACCCGGCACTCCGCGTGATGTCCCGCCGCGCTGCTGGTCTTGCCTCAAAGCGGCGGCGCGACACCCGTGGTTCGAATCATCGCCGTTGCCGGGCGTGTCGGTTATGCGGTCGTCGGGTGCTTGATCCCTGGCCAGAGGTGACCGAGGGCTTCGTGCATGAGTTCGAGCCCTTCGGCGCCGGTGAGGGCGGCGGGGTCCTTGATGGTGGGCACGGTTTGGCCGAGTTGCTGGGCCAGGGCCAGGCATCCCGCGACGAGGGCCTGGGCGAGCGGGGAGAGCGGCTGGTCGAGCGGGATCAGCGCCTCGTCCATGTTCGGGCACGGGCCGCGGGGTGACGTCGGGCCAGTCCTCGGGCGCTCGTGGCTGGTCGAGCGTGAGGACGGGGGCGATGTCGGCGGCGTCGGCGTCGCGGGCGGTGAGGGGCGGGCCGAGGTTCCATCGCTCGCGCATGGTGCGGATCACCGACGTGTTGCGGTAGGTGTCGTTGACGACGGTCTTCTCGGGGATCCAGGGCGAGATCGCGATCGCCGGGAGGCGGATGCCGAGCCGGTCGAAGCGTGAAGTCCATCTGCCCGGCCGGTGCGGTCGGGTCGGGCGGGTCGGCGGCGGGCGGCGGGACGTGGTCGTAGGTGCCGCCGTGTTCGTCGAAGACGACCATGAACAGCGTGTTGAGGTAGTTCGAGCCGGTCGGCGACGACGATGAGCGGATCGCGTCGTAGATCCGGGCGAGCAGGTCCTCGCCGGCGATCAGCGAGGACGGCGGGTCGAAGTTGAGGCCCGGGGTCTGCATGCTGAACGCGGGGTGCATGTCGTTGTGGGCGTGGCCGATGATCTGCGGCTCGATGAACGCGTAGGTCGGCAGCTCGCCGTTCTCGGCGTCCGCGAAGAACTGGTCGGTCGAGAAGAAGTTCGTCGCGAAGCTGCTCGCGCAGACGGGGGGCGTGGATGAGCCCGGTCAGCGAGTAGCGCGAGGGCGGGTCGCAGTAGACGCGCCAGGTCAGGCCATGCGCGTCGAGCCGGTCGAACAGCGTCTCGGCGGTGTTGTGCACCGGGAAGTTCGCGTACGGGGCGTTGATCGAGCAGGCCGGAGGCGGTCGCGGCGTGAAAGAACGAGCGGTTGGTGAACGTCTGCGACGGCACGTCCGCGAACCAGTGATCGAACGTCGCGAAGCCGCGCGCCAGCGTCGAGAGGACCGGCATCTGCTCGGGCGTGTAGCCGGTCATGATCTGGCTGTACTCGTCATAGGTCGGCTGCCGGCCCATCTCGGCGGTGAACGCGCTGATGTAGTCGGCCACGAACCCGTCCATCGTCGGCACCTGATCGGGGTCGGCCGGCGCGTTGTAGGGCGCGATCATCTGCTCGGTCGGCACGCCGCGGTTGCTGGGCGGGTCGATGCGGCCGTACAACTGCGTGTTGATGTGCGGGTACTCCTCGCCCGGATCGGGATACGGCGTGTTCATGTCCTTCGCGACGCCGTAGGGCACGACGCCGCGGTCCGCGCCGTGCTCGGCCCACTCCGGGATCGGGTTGCTCAGGTCCTTGCCGATCACGCCCTCGAAGGACTCCACCTCGCCCGGCTCATACAGGCGGCCGAGCAGATGGTCGAACGAGCGGTTCTCGAACATCACCACGACCACGTGGTCAAGGCCGTTCTCACGCTTCGGTGTGGCCACTCCCGCACTCCCCTCTTCATCGCTGCGCCGACGTCGAACACCCGTCTCGATCCCAACTCCAACACGCGCTCCCCGCTCGCGCCATCGCCCGTTTCGGATGATCTGCACCTCAGGCAGACCCGCTCCCCGGAAGCCGGCTCCGACGCAATCAGGTGCTCAGCCGAGAACGTTCACGGCCCGGGCGACGACGAGGATCACCACGGCGTAGGAGATCAGCGACTCGACGGCCATCAGGCCCTTGGCCCGCCGCGTCAGCGGCATCGTGTCCGTCGGGCTGACCGCGATCGCGTTGGTGAGCGCCACGTAGAGATAGTCGCTCAGTCGTGGACTCCAGTCGGATCGCCGGCCGGCGTCCTGCGGGAACTGGAAGTCCGGGTCGAGCCGGCCGCGTTCGGCGCGGACGCGCGGTCCGCCTTCGTCGAGCATCCAGAACAGCAGTCCGAAGGTGATGATGTTGGTGAGCCAGACGACCGCTCCGTGGGCGAGCAGCTCGCCGGCGCTCAGGCTCCCGGCGTCGCTCCCTGCGAGGGCGGCGAGGAGGATCCCGACGGCGACCGCATCGGCGGCGACCAGGAGTCCGAGCAGCGCGACGCTCGCATTTCGCACCCGCCCGGGGCTCAGCTCGGCGAGCGGCACGGCGAGCAGCAGGATCATGAGCAGCAGAGCGGGCGAGGCGATCAGCAGCCACGCCCACCAAGGGAGGTCGATGATGTCCCAGTCCTTCGCCTTGTCGATGGCCGCGAGGCCGCCCAGCAGCGCCACATCAACAGCGAGGACGATGACCGCCTCGGTGCGGGCCTCGCGCAGAGCCCGGCGGTCACGTGCGTTCAGCTCCGCGCCGGGGGCGCTCGAAGTCGGTGGCGGCTGCTGCGCCGATTCGCTCATGTGACCGAGGTTCTGGACTGGGCGTCGCTGCGCGAGGATCCCGGAGAGCCACCGAAGGCCCGCACACGCGAGCCCTTCTCGGTTTCGCCGGGCGGAAGACTGAGTTCGAAGCGCCAGTATCGGACCGCGCCGGCACGTCGTCGTCACCCCGATCGCATGACAAAGCCCTGCGCGCGAGAAACGATGGGCGAGCGCCGACCGACCGACTGCTGCTTTCGCCTTGCTAGCGCAACTCGGCGGAGAGGGTCATCGGAGTGCTGCCTCCCATGGACCCGGCACTCGGGCCGAGTCCGGCCATTGTCCCCGCGCCCTGCTGCTTGCGCCTGCAAGCGCAACTGTTGCCGCCGGCCACCCGCGCTTCTCAGTTCCATGCAACTGGGCGGCCGGCGCTCGGGACCGACCGCTCCTGCGTTCGCGTGCCAGCGCAAGGCCGAGCTGCCAGACCGCTGCGTGGCCCCGACGGCGTCATCGTCGGACTGGCCGAGCAGCTCAGTTGAACCTCGACGGGCGCGGTCGGGAGCGCCCCCCGGTCGGTGAGAGCTCAAGCACCGTCGCTGTCGCAACGAGGGCAAGTGCGACAGTCCCGTGTCGGTCGGCGCCAGCGCCTGGTCATCGTCCTCTGCGGGTGTCCGCAGCAGCACGGGCGGAGACGGCCGCAGTGACGCGGATGCGGCGGCCCGAGGGGGCCACGCCGCGACTTCTCGCAATCGTCCCGAAGCGTGCGGCCGTGCCGCTGAGGGGAAGCGCCGCCGCGCGCGCGCGTCTATCGGGGTGCGCATCCCTACTACCTGGAGGTTCTCCATGCGCCGCACCATCCTCACCGCCGCGGCCTGCGTCGCGGTTCTCGCCGGGCTCGTCACCGGCTCCGCCGGAGCCAAGAGCCACAAGCACCCGCACGCGCGCGCCGCGCAGGCGGCAGCGATCACCGACCTGCGCCTCACTGCGTCCAATCCCCAGCTCGCCGCATGCATGCCCCATGCCAGGGTCAAGGTCACCGACATCTCAACGGTCGACCAGCTCGGGTTCGACAAGCTCAAGGTCCGGGCCCGCGGATTGGCTCCCGACCGTGACTACACGGTCTTCCTGCTGGAGACCGCGGGCGCACCGTTCGGTGCCGCTGAATATCTCGGCGACATCACCACCAACAAGAACGGCAACGCGGACAACACGTTCAAGGCCATCGTCGACGAGGCCTTCTCGAGCACGATCGTCAACGGCCAGCGCGTCCGCGTGGACCTCAACCAGGTCGGCATGTGGTTCGCCGATCCCGCCGACGACGACTTCTGCGCCGGCGCGCCGGGCATCGACGGCATCACCCCGTTCGACGGCGACAACGAGGCCGGCGTGCAGGCGTTCAACTCCGCCAACACCCAGCCCCTGCCCGCTCCCTAAACCGAACACCAACCCTCCGGCGGCGCTCGAGAGCCAACTCTCGAGCGCCGCTGTGACGGGTCGACGCAGACGCATGCCACGGCCAGCATCCAGCGCTCAGTGAGAGTCTTCGACACCGAACGTGCCCGCGCCTAGGCTGAACGGCGACTACCGCCCCGAAGCGAGCGTGGCCGCGCGCACCTCCGAGATGCTCGCTGCGGACGACACGAAGCATTCCGCAACTCGGTCAGCCGTCGCCACGTGTGGAACCACGCGAAAGGGTAGTTCCGCGCCTCACTCCGAGGCTTCGGTATCCGCGACAGCCTTTGCTGCCTGGTGGCGAGGTCCGGTCGCGCGGACGTCCGAGTGCGCGGAGAAGAACTGCAGCAGATGGCGAGCGAGTTCGCGTGGCCGTTCTTCGCTGACGAAGTGTCCGCAGCCGTCGAGGACCTCGCCCTGGAGGGATGAAACAGCGTTCCGGAGGTTCACGGCGACGACGGCTCCGAAGCTGCGGTCGCCTCCGATGGCAAGTGTCGGGGTGGCGATTGGCTGGCCGGCGTACCGCGTGTTGTGTGCAATCTGGCTGTCGATGGTGCGGTAGCGCGCGAAGGCTGAGGCCATCGCGCCGGGGTGCGCGTAGGTCCGTAGGTACTCATCCACGGCCGTCGTGTCAGGCACGCCAGGAGTCGCCGAGAAAGCCTGGTAGAGCCAATCCAGGTAAACACGTTCGCGTCCGCGCACCAGCTGCTCGGGAAGGTCCGGGATCTGATGGAACCCCACGAACCACGGGCTCGGCGCGGTGAGATCGGTCCAGGGACCGGCCGGCATCGCCTCGATGACGGCCAGGGCCCGGACGGACTCGGCGTGTGCACTCGCACACGCGAAGGCCGTAGACCCGCCCCAGTCCTGCCCGGCGACAAACGCCGGTCCTATGTCGAGCTCCTGGATGAGAAGCGCCAGATCTTGGGCGCCCGTCGGGACATCATTGGGCTGGGTCCCGGCCTCGGAATCACCGAGCCCGCGCAGGTCGAGCGCGACAACGGTCATCGTCTGCGCGAGCTCGCGCATGACATCTCGCCACGCGTACCAGGTATTCGGAAAGCCGTGCAGCAGGACGACGAGAGGCCCTGAGCCACCGATCACGTAATGCAGCCGGGCGTCACCGATCTGTCGGTGCTCGCTGCGAAACCCCGCGGGCAGAGGCGCGGGCGCTCGAAGCGAGTCGCGGAAAGCGGCGTAGTCGGCGGGCGCCTCCGTGCACAACGGTTGCCACCGCTCGGCACGCAGCGGCTCGGCCGGATCGACCACGAGGTCGCCCACGCTCGTCAGGAAGCGTTGGGTGTGCTCCTTGGCGGAGTGTTCGGCCAGGCTGTCCTGGGACTCCCAGATCTCGTAGCCGACGACGCGGGTGCCATCGACAGGATCGAGGCCGATCTCAAACCGGACGACGCCACGGTCGCGGCGCCGGGTCGCGTCGGCCAACTGCGCCAGCGCCTCGCTCATCTGCGCCTCCGCGCCCGGCCGGGTGTCCAGCCGGACGACGAGCATCACCTGCGCGTCCGCAGCGGTCCTCGGCGACGGGGCCATCAGGCGGGCTCCCGATCGGACGGCCAAACGGTGTTCAGGATGCGTTCGGGCCAGTCGTCGGGGATTCCCGCGACCGTGACGTAGCGGCCGTAGAAAGAGCCGATGAGCATGGTCGCGAGCGCGTCGATGTCCTGGGACGCCGGGAGTTCCCCGGCGACGAGCGCCTCGCGCAGCAGCGCTCGTCGCGGCTCGACCAAGCGGATCTTGAAGAGCTGCAGCAGCTCGGGATGGCGCTCCTCCTCGGCAAGCAGCGACCCGAGGATCGCCATGGCGGGGATGGCTCGCAGGTTGTGGTGGAAGTTCTTGAGAATGGCCAGTGCGTTGGCACGCGGGGTCGGTGCGCCGTCAGGCAGGTCCTCGACCCGCAGCGACCCGATCACCGCAGCCACGAGCTCTGACTTGTCTCGATATCGCCGCCGGAGGCTGGGCACGGTCGTACCGGCCAGGGCCGCCACAGCCTCCAACGACATCCCGCTGTAGCTGCGACTGCCCAGCAGCTGACGCGCGGCCGAGAGGATCGCCGTATCCAGCGCCGGATCTCGCGGGCGCCCGACTTTCGGTGCGGTGACCTGCATTCAATTATGATTGCAGATCGTAACGTTTGGTCGCGGCACGCATGCTTGCCACGCTGACCAGCGCGCCCGGGCTGCCGCCGCACCGGATACCCGGCTCGCAGGTCGGCGCCCAGCACGCCCGCCGTGAAGCGTCGCGCATGCCGTTCGCTCGTATGCAAGCCCGCGGTAGCAACGCGACATCGCCCGCGAAATCGTCGGCGATCGCATGCGAGCCAAGCCACTTCTCCTTCCGCGTGCGAGGAGCTCTGCGATCCCCGCTGGGCAGCGTCGCCCGACGGATGGGCGCGCGCCCGCCCCGCGAGCGTGTGCGCGCTGGCTCTCGCGCGCTACCCGCAGCCCTCAGTGCACACGCCCGGCAAGGCCCGGTCGCGAGGTGCTGGCGGGCACCATGGGGGCGCGGCGCGCGTGGACCGTCTCGATGATCTCGGCGTTGTCGATGCCCTGCAGATAGACCGAGGTGATCCCGAGGTTGCTGTGCCCGAGCTGGCGTTGGATGACGATCAGCGGAACGCCTTCGCGGGCCATCTCGACCGCGTGTGCGTGGCGCAGCTGATGAGGGGCAAAGCGTCGGCGCACGCCCGCCCTGGCGGCGGCGCGTCGCAGCTCGGCGCGTGCACCGCTGGCAGTCCAAGGGCGTCCGCGGGTGCGTCCGTTGGTGACGCAGAAAAGTGGACCGATCGGCAGACCGACGCGCGCAATCAGCCACGGTTGAAGTTCCTGCCAGCCTCAGTCGTCCATCCCGATCTCGCGACGTCGTCCTCCCTTGCCACGACGGACAAGGACTGAACCGCGGCGGCGATCGAGGTCGGCCTCGCGCAGCGCGAGCGCTTCGTCGATGCGAAGACCGGCGCGCCACAACACGACGATCAGCCCGCGCAGCCGCCGGCCGTGCAGACCATCGCGGGCGATCCGCATGACCGCCACGATCTCCTCGACGGTGGGCGGGTCGGCTGGATAGCGCAGGCCCTTATTGCGCGGCGGATGACCGGCGTGAAAGCCGGGCATCGTCGCCGGCGACCGTCGACGGCCAGCGGCATCAAGAACGACGGATCCGGACATGGACTCTGCCGGAGATACGGCCGGCAGCCCAACAGGAGTCCACCGACCGCGCGTGAGCGGCACCATCAAGCGAACTCCTCTTCAGCCCACCGAGCGAAAGCGACGGGCGCCACCACAGCACGCCATGACCGCTGCTCAGCCGCATGGACCTCGGAAGCGCCGGTCAGCGGTGCGGCCGCTCGCGCTGTCAAGGCGAAAGCGAGAGTGCCCGTTTCGACGATTGGGGCACATTGTGGCCGTGCTTCATGACGGCGTGCGTGGATACGCGGCAGTGTCGCCGGTCGAGCCGCTGTCGTCCGTCCGCACGATTCGCCGCGCTTGTCGGCTCGCCGGAGGTGACGCCGAGGGCCCCGCGCCATCACCCTGGCTGGCGCCCTCGTGCGTGCGGGGCGTTCTTCCCTCCCGTGGGGTCGTCGAGCAGCGCGTCGTTCGTTGCCCCCGCCGGTCGTGTGCACAGCGTGCGCGGATCGGTGCTCCCCGCGGGATACGCTCCGTCGGTGGTCCACATGCGGATCGTTGCTCCCCGAGAGGTCTCTGAGCTGGCGCTCGGGATGCTGCGGAAGAGCGAGTCGGTCTGTAACGTGATCTGGCTTCCCGGCGCAGCGCAGGAGCCCGCGGGGGACGTGATCCTCGCGGACGTCGCGCGCGAGGACGCCAGCGTCACGTTGTCGGACCTCAAGGAGCTCGACATCCACCGGACCGGCTCGATCGCGCTGGAGTCGGTCGAGACCCAGATCTCGCTGTTCGCCGACCGCGCGGTCGAGCGGGCGCGCGGCTCGGAGGCCGATGCGGTTGTCTGGGAAGAGGTCGAGTCGCGCACGAGCGAGCAGGTGGAGCTGTCCGGCACGTACCTGTTGTTCATCGTGCTGGCGGGTCTGATCGCGGCGGTCGGAATCTTCCTCAACTCCCCGATCCTGATCGTCGGCGCGATGGTCGTCGGCCCCGAGTTCGGGCCGATCGCCGGCTTCTGCGTGGCTTTCGTGCAGCGCCGGCGCCACCTGGCGGCGCGCTCGCTCGTCGCGCTCGCGGCGGGCTTTTCGCTCGCGATCACGGCGGTCTATCTCACCACGCACGCTTTCCGGATCACGGGCCTGACACCCAGCGAGTTCACCGAGAGCAGTCACAGCTTGTCGAACGTGATCTCCAGCCCCGACTTCTTCACGTTCTTCGTCGCCGCTTGCGCGGGCGTGGCGGGGATGCTGTCGCTGTCTACGGCGAAGTCGGGCGCGCTTATCGGGGTGTTGATCTCGGTCACGACGATCCCGGCGGCAGCCAACATCGGCGTCGCCGCCGCTTACGGGGACTGGCACGCGTGCCGCGGCTCGATCGCGCAGCTCGCGATCAACCTCGCCTCGATCATGGCAGCCGGAACGACGACGCTCTACGTTCAGCGCCTGCTGTATCGCAGGCGGCGCGTGCGCCACTTGCGGGACCCCAGTCGCTCGGCGGCGGGACTGGAGATCGGGCGCTCGCGGCGGTCCAAGCGCACGAGCGTGTGACTCGTCGTCGGGTCCGGCCGCGCGAACGTGCAATCGGAGCAGACCGGGGCGGCGCGATCGCATCGAGGCAAGACGGGGAGCCGCGCGCCGGCCGGACCGGAGTGCCGAGTTGGACGAGACCGAGCGGCGGACCATGCTCGCGAGCCGGACCGCCGGGTTTCGCGCGAAGCGATAGTGCTGTCGCTGCGCCAAGCGAGCCAACGCATCGCCGCCTCTTCAATCGCCTGCCGGCAATCGGTCCGCGCAGAACCGGATGTCAGACTGTCGCCCGGCGATGCGACCTGAAGCCATGTGACTGCCAAGCGGGCACGACTCAGGCGACACGTCCTCTCATGCGGGGTGCGGGTCCAGACGACGGAGGCGGCGCGGCCTCATGTCGGCGTCCCAGAGTGCCGAAACTGTCCAGGTATCGCGCGGACGACCTGTCTTCGCGCGCGTCAAGACGAAGAACAAGGTGATGCGGCGATGGCCGGAGAAGTTCAGCTGATAAGTGACGACGATGGCTTGGCGGTCATCGGTGCGCCGACCGCGGTCGAGCGGTTCCTCAAGTCTGTGGGCCAGTGGGCCTCCTCGCAGGAGCTCGATCTCCGCCCTCTGAAGCCTTACTTCGCGATCGGCGCTGACATCGCGCAGAAGGCGCCCGAGCTCGCTGACAACTCCGGCCGCTGGATTAGCTGACCGAGGAATCCGCGGCTCTCGTCAAGGAACACGGCCTCATGCCGAGCAAGCAGAACCCCGACGAGAACCACCTCATGATCGCCGGCCTCTCCGGCGTCGGGAAGTGGCTTCAGACCGACCAGGACGGGCTCCGCTCCTGGTTAACCCGGCGGCCGTCAGCATGCTGAGCGGCATCCTTGCCCGGGCGGCCACGCAGCAGAACATGGCCGAGGTCGTCGACTACCTGGCCACGATCGACCACAAGGTCGACGATGTACTGCGCAAGGTCGATGACGCGCAGGTGGCAAAGATGGTCGGAGTCGCCGAGGCGATCGAGCGTGCCTGGGCGATCCGCGAGGAGACCGGGGCCGTCAACGAGACCCTGTGGTCGACCGTCGACCAGTCCTACCAGACGATCGCGGCAACGCAGGCATACGCGCTCAGACAGCTCGATGCCATCGCTAGAAGGCTGGAGGACACGAAAGCCCGGGACCTCGCCCAAGCCGCCGCGCTTGCCGAAACCGACGTGCCGAAGTGGCTCGGAGTTCTGGCTCAGTGCTTCCGCCTGCAGGACGCCGTGGAGATCATCGAGCTCGACAGGGTCCTCGCCGAATCGCCAGCGGAACTGGACGCGTACCGCTACGGCCTGCAGAAGGCCAAACAACAACGACGCGGGCTGACTTCCGACCACACATTCGCACTCCTGGGTCGCATGGACGCAGCCGTCAGCACGGCCAACGCCAAGATGATCTGGAACCGCACCCTCTCCCACGCCGTGATCGGGTCCGCTAATCACGTCGCTGCGGGCATCCACGACTTTCACGGGCTCTTGAGCATCGACGCCGCGCCCATGGCCTGGAATCCACGGCGCCTTCGCCGTGGAGCCGACATCGGCTCACACGCGATCCAAGGAGCCAAAGACAACGGACCACACGCCGTCGCGGCCGCCGCCACACTGGCGAGCCTCGTCCTTGCCGGGAAGAAGTTCCAGGACGAATCGCCGGGTTAGGTCCGCAGGGCGGCGCGGTCAAGCCCCGACGGGCAGCCAGATCAGGGCGTCGCCCCTCGCGCTCGACGACGCGCACTCGCGCTTCTGCTTTCGCGTGAGGCTGTCGCGTAAGTCGGTGCCGTCCGGGGCGGTTAAGACCATCTCGGTCATGGGCTTGCGCTTTATTCCGTGTGACCGTGATCAGTCGTTTTTGATGCCGCCGGATCTGCGTGAGTGGCTGCCGGAGAACCACTTGGCGTGGTTCGTGTTGGAGGCGGTCGAGGAGATGGATCTGTGGCCGTTTTATGCGGCTCATCGGGTCGATGGCAAGAGCAGGCCGGCTTACGAGCCGGCGATGATGGTCGCGCTGTTGCTCTACGCCTACGCGCGCGGGATTCGTTCCTCGCGCATGATCGAGCGCGCGTGCGTCGAGGACGTCGCCTTTCGCGTCGTCGCCGCGCAGCAGCGTCCGGATCACGCGACGATCGCGCGGTTCATCGAGCGCCACGAGACCGCGATGGCCGGGCTGTTCGGCGAGGTCTTGCTGCTCTGCGCGCGGTCCGGGCTGGCGAAGGTCGGGGTCATCGCGATCGACGGCACGAAGGTCCATGCCAACGCCAGCCGCGACGCCAACGTCGACTACGAGCAGCTGGCGCGCGAGATCATCGAAGAGGCCAAGGCCGTCGACGCCGCCGAGGACGAGCTCTATGGCGACGCCCGCGGCGACGAGCTGCCCGAGGAGCTGTCGACCGCGCAGGGTCGGCGCGGGTGGCTGCGCGAGGCCAAGCGGCGCCTGGAGGCCGAGCGCGACCGCTCGCCGCAGCCGGTGCCGCGCTCGCGGCCCAAGCGCGTCAAGGAGGCCAAGCGGCGCTTGGAAGAGGAGCTGTGGACCGAGTGCCAGGCCAACGAGGCCTACGAGCGCTACCGCACCGGACGCATGAAGGACGGGCGGCGCTTCAGTCGCGCCGCCCAATCCCTACACCCCGCCGGCCACGCCGGAGGGCCGCATCAACGCCACCGATCCGGACTCACACGTCGTCAAGGGACTGCGCGGCTTCATCCAGGGCTACAACGCCCAGGCCGTCACCAACGAGCACCAGATCGTTCTCGCGGCCGAGGTCATGACCGCCGGCGGTGACTTCGGTCACCTCGAGCCGATGCTCGACGCGACGCGCCGCGAGCTTGAGGGCGTCGGCATCGAGGAGACGCCCGGCGTCGTCCTCGCCGACGCCGGCTACTGGCATCAGCGCCAGATGGAACGCGCGATCGCCCAACGGCAGCCAGGTGCTCATCCCACCGGACACCGGCAAACGCAAGACGCCACGGCCGGGCTGGACGGGCGGCTACTACGACTTCATGCGACGGGTGCTGGCCGGCGAGCGCGGCGGCGAGCTCTACGGCCGCCGCCAGCCGATGATCGAGCCCGTCTTCGGCCAGACCAAGCACAATCGCGGCATGGCCCGCTTCCACCGACGAGGCCGAGGAGCGGTCAGGACCGAGTGGCGGCTGATCACGGCCACCCACAACCTGCTCAAGCTTCACCGACACGCTCTCGCGACCGCCTGACGGCGCCGCGGCGCTCACCCCCGCGCCCACCGCGGGCGGGCTCCTGTTCACCCTCGGCGATGCCCGCACATCGCAGCGGACTTGCGCGACAGCCTCACGCGGAAGCGGCAGTCCCACCGCCAACCGCAACTCGCGCCGTGCAACGGCGTGGGACTGTCGAGGAGGCGCGGGCGCACCCGTTGGCTCGCCAATGCGGAGGGCGAGCACAGCGGCGGCGACACTCCGGCGGAGAGCCCTGACGCAACGGGCCCGGCGCAGGAGCTGCGGCCGCGAAGGCAGTCACGCTCGCGGACCGCGACGCCAACGGGGGAGCTCGGCCGGGCAAAGACGGTGTTCGGGCGGGTGGCGCCGGGACACGCCCCTCAGACGGAGCCTGCGGAGTCTGAGGGGCGTGTCCGGCGACAGGACCCGCCCGCCACCAGCCAACGGCCCGCCGAACACCACTGGCGTAGCGCCGCTAGGTTGCCCGCCATGCGCATCCTCGTCACCGGCGCCCGCGGCAAGGTCGGCCGCGCGACCGTCGACGCCCTGCTGGCCGCCGGCCACGACGTGACCGCCACCGACCTCGGGGCGCCGGTCTTCGAGCGCCCCGACCCCGGGAGCGCCGCCTACCTGCAGGCCGAGCTCACCGACGCCGGCCAGGCCTACGCGATCGTGCGCGGCCACGACGCGGTGATCCACGTCGCGGCGATCCCCGAGCCCACGCGGCATCCGGCGCACGTCGTCTTCCACAACAACGTCATGTCGACCTTCAACATGATCGAGGCTGCCGTGCGCTGGGGCGTCGGGCGCTTCGTCAACGTGTCCTCCGAGACGGCGCCCGGATGGTTCTTCGCCGAGCGCCCGTGGCTGCCGGACTACCTGCCCGTCGACGAGGAGCATCCGCTGCGTCCGCAGGATCCCTACGCGATGTCCAAGGTCGTCGGCGAGCAGCTCATGGACGCCGCGGTCCGTCGCTCGGACGTGCGCTGCGTGTCGATCCGGCCGTCATGGGTGCAGTACGAGGCCAACATCGAGCACAACCTGGGGCCGATCGTGCGGGGCGCGGGCGACGAGCCGAGCGCGGGGTTCTGGAGCTACGTCGACCTGTACGACCTCGCCGAGGCGCTGCGCCTGGCCGCCGAGTCCGACCTTCCCGGGCACGAGGTCTTCTACATCGCCCAGCCCGACAATTCCGCGGGACTGCCGCTCGGCGACCTGATCCGCCGCCACCACGGCGAGGAGATCGCGATCCGCGACGTCGACCGCCCCGACGCCTCGGGGATCTCGACCGCCAAGGCGCAGCGCATGCTGGGCTGGCAGCCGACGCGCTCGTGGCGCGACTACCTCGACGAGACCGGCGCTACTCGGTCGCGTTGAACTCCCAGATCGCGATCCCGAGCATCAGGAGACCGAGGGCGGCCACCACGGCGACCTCGAGCAGCGTCGGCACGCGCCAGCCCCACCAGGTCACGCCCGGGTCCAGCGCGGCACGCGCGGACGCGCTGATGTCGAGGTGGTTGAAGACGAGCCGGCGCATCGGATCGACCGCGTAGGTCAGCGGATCCAGGCGGTTGAGGACAGCCAGCCAGGCGGGCAGCGCCGCCACCGGGAACAGCGCGCCGGAGATGAAGAACATCGGCATCACGATCATCTGCATGACGCCCATGAAGGCCTGCATCTGCTTGATGCGCACCGCCACCATCACGCCGAACGCGGTGATGCTGAAGGCGAGCAGGAGCTGCAGGCCGAAGATGCCGAGGACCAGCGTCACGCTGTAGGGCACGTCGACGGCCCAGGCGAGGCAGAGCAGGATCACGCCCTGCAGGCTCGCCACCGTCGCCCCGCCCAGGCACTTGCCGATGACGATCGAGCTGCGCCGGATGGGCGCGACCATCATCTCGCGCAAGAAGCCGAACTCGCGGTCCCAGACGATCGAGGCCGCCGAGAACATCGCCGTGAACATCACGGCGAGGCAGAGGATGCCCGGGTAGATGAAGGTCTTCAGGTCGACCCCGTGCGTGCTGGCGCCGGAGAGCTGTTGCAGGCCCGACCCGAGCACGAAGAGGAAGAGCAGCGGCTGGACGAGCGCGGTGACGATCCGGATCCGGTCGCTCTTGAACCGGATGATCTCGCGCCGCCAGACGATCCTCATCGCCCGCAGCTCGCTGCGCCAGCTGCGCGGCGGGACGCGGACGCGGATGACCTCGGGCGCGCCGGCGCCGGCCGGGGCGACGACCTGCTCGGTGGCGCTCATCGGCGGCCCCCCGACATCATCTGCATCATCACCCGGTTGGCGTGCTTGTTGCCCGACTCCTCGGCGTCGCGGATCGTGGTGCCGGTGTGCGACATGAAGACGTCGTCGAGCGTCGGGCGCGACACGCTGACCGATCGGATGGCGATGCCGAGCTCGGCGAAGAGCCGCGGCACGAACTCCTCGCCCGAGGGCACGAAGAAGGTCACGGCACCCTCCGAGACGGTCGCCTCGACGGCGAAGCGCTCGGCCAGCGCCGCGATGGCAGCGTCGTCGTCCTCGGTCTGGATGCGCACGCGATCGGCGCCGACCTGGGCCTTGAGCGCTTCGGGCGTGTCGAGCGCGACGATCTGGCCCTGATCCATGATCGCGATCCGATCGCAGAACTCGGCCTCGTCCATGTAGTGGGTGGTCATGAAGATGGTGATCTCCTCGCGCTCCTGCAGCTGGGCGATGTAGCGCCAGATCGAGCTGCGCGTCTGCGGGTCGAGGCCGATCGTCGGCTCGTCGAGGAAGAGCACGCGCGGGGAGTGCAGGAAGCCGCGCGCGATCTCCAGGCGCCGGCGCATGCCGCCCGAGAAGGTCATCACCGTCGCGGCGCGGCGCTCCCACAGCCCGACCATCTCGAGCACCTGGCGCATGCGGTCGGGGACGAGTGCCGAGTCCACCCCGTAGAGCTCGGCGTGCAGACGCAGGTTCTGCTCGGCCGTGAGGTAGCCGTCGAGCGTCGGGTCCTGGAAGACCAGGCCGATGTGGCGGCGGACGTCGTCGCGCTCGCGCACGACGTCGTGGCCGGCCACGCGTGCGCTGCCCGAGGTCGGGCGCGCGAGGGTGCACAGCATGTTGATCGTCGTGGTCTTGCCGGCGCCGTTGGGCCCGAGGAAGCCGAAGACCTCGCCGGCGGCGACCTCGAAGCTCACTCCGCGCACCGCCTCGACCTCGTCGAAGGACTTGTGCAGGTCGTCGACCTCGATCGCGGGTCTAAGTTCAGTCACAGAAAACTTATAGCAAATGTAGGTTAGGATGTGCGCCCGATGGCGGCCACGACCGAAGGACTGCGCGAGCGCAAGAAGCGCCAGACGCGCGAGACGATCGCGCAGGCGGCGATGAGGCTGTTCCTCGCGCGCGGGTTCGACGCGGTGACCGTCGCCGACGTGGCCCGCGCGGCCGACGTCTCGGAGAAGACCGTTTTCAACTACTTCCCGGCCAAGGAGGACCTCGTCCTGCACGGCGGCGAGGAGCGCCGGGCCGCGCTGATCGAGGCGATCCGCACGCGCCCCGCCGGGACGTCGATCGTGGAGCCGTTCCGGGAGGCGACGCTCGCGTTCATCGAGCGCGTCGAGCATGACCCGGTCGAGTCCATCGTCGGCGTGCCGCGGCTCGTCGCACAGAGCCGCTCGCTGCGCGACCGGCTCCTGCTGGGCTGGGAGCAGGAGGCCGCCGCGCTGAACCCCGTGGTCGCCGCCGAGGCCGGCGCGGACGAGGGCGACCTCGTTCCGGCGGTGGTCGCGCGCACGCTCGCGTGGACGCACCGCCTGGTCTTCCGCTCCGCCTTCACCCGGCTGCTCGCCGGCGAGGACCAGCGCGCCGTGGCGGCCGACCTGCGCGAGCAGGCGCGCCGCGCCTACGAGGCCCTCGAGCAGGGCCTCGCAGGCTACGGCGTGAAGGGTCCCTAGGCGACGACCGCCACGGTGTCCTCGATGCGGCGGGGCAGCAGCGTCTCGCGCGCGATGACGAGGCGCTGGATCTGCGACGTGCCTTCGTAGAGCTGCATGATCTTCGCGTCGCGCATGAGCTTCTCGACCGGGTAGTCCTTGATGAAGCCGTAGCCGCCGTAGACCTGCACGGCGTCGGTGGCGACCTCCATCGCGGAGTCCGCGGCGAAGCGCTTGGCGTGCGAGCTCTCCAGGGTGTTGCGCTTGCCCTGGTCGAGCAGGACGGCCGAGTTCCACGTGGCCAGGCGCGAGAGGTGCACCTTGGTCGACATGTCGGCGATCATGAACTGGATCGCCTGGTGCATGGCGATCGGCACGCCGAACTGGACGCGCTCCTTGGAGTACGCGGTGGCGAACTCGAACGCCGCGCGCGCGATGCCGGTGGCCATGGCGGCCACGCCCGGGCGCGTGCGGTCGAGGGTCATCATCGCCAGCTTGAAGCCCTTGTTCTCCTCGCCCAGCAGGTACCGGGCGTCGACCTCGGTGTCGTTGAAGGTGATGGTCGCGGTGTTCGAGGCCCGCTGACCCATCTTGTCCTCCTTCTTGTCCACGATCACCGTGTCGTCCTTGCGCACGAGGAAGGCGGAGATGCCGCGATGGCCGGCATCGGGGTCGGTCTTGGCGTAGACCGTGAACCAGTCGGCGTAGCCGCCGTTGGTGATGAAGCACTTCGAGCCGTTGAGGACGTACTTGTCGCCGTCCTTCTTGGCCCGCGTGCGCATGCCCGAGACGTCGGAGCCCGCGTCGGGCTCGGTCAGGCAGAAGGACGCCAGCTTGGGCCCGTCGACGAGCTCGCCGAAGTACTCGGCCTTGACGTCCTCTGAGCCGCCGAGCGCGACCGGTGCCGCGGCGAGGCCGTTGGCCCCGAGCGACGTCCCGATGCCGGAGCAGCCCCAGGAGATCTCCTCCTCGATCAGGCAGCCGTCGAGGTAGGAGAGGCCGGGACCCCCGTACTCCTCGGGGACGTGGACGTTCATCAAGCCCACCTCATGGGCCTTCTCGATGATCGCCTGCGGCCAGATCGAGTCCTTGTCGTACTCCCAGGCAACCGGACGGATTTCCTTGACGGCGAAGTCGTGCGCGAGCTCGCGCAGCGCCTTCTGCTCGTCGGTGAGGGTGAAGTCGACCATGGTCTTGCTCGCTCCTTGGAGGCGATTGACTGGTCAGTCAATCTGGTGACAACGCGAAGCGTACCCCCTACGGCGGGGGCGTCAACCGCTATCGGTCCAGGCCTGGACGAGGGTTGCGGCGGCGATCGCGGTGGCAGGCCACGTGGCGCGACAATGCACGGATGCAGGACGCCTTCGGCATCGTCCTCGTGGTGGTCGTCGTCCTGGCGGTGATCGTGGCGATCGTCACGATTGCCGGCTTCGGGCGGGCGTACGACCAGATCGGCCGCGGCGGGTTGTCGCTGCGCGACGGATCCGATCGGCCGGCGCGCGAGAGCACGCCGGCGATGGCCGCGGGGGAGCGCGACGAGGAGATCCGCCAGATGCTCCAGGCCCGCAACGCTCGGCGCATCCGCCAGGGCAAGGAGCCGCTCGACATGGAGGCCGAGATGGCCGCGCTGGCGCGCCCGGCGATCGACCCGGGGCTGGCCGGCGAGATCCGCCAACTGGTCGTCGCGCGCAACGCGCGGCGCGCGCGGCAGGGCAAGGAGCCGCTCGACGTCGAGGCCGAGGTGGCGCGGCGCCTGCGCGACCTCACGGACGACTAGTGCTCCACTAGTCTGTCCGCGCCATGGCCGCGCCACGACGCTTCGAGCTCGACGACATCCTCAACCGCCCGGGGACCTACTTCAACCCGGACACCGAGGTCCTCATCGTCATCGACGACGCCCCCGAGGTCGATCCCGAGATCTTCGAGGACGACGACGGCGAGGGCTGGGTTCTCATCGGCGACGAGCTGCCCATCGACGAGCGCGTACGCGACGAGCTCATCGAGCGTTTCGAGGTGGCCCA
This sequence comes from uncultured Actinomycetes bacterium, assembly GCA_963742125.1. Lineage (GTDB taxonomy): Bacteria > Actinomycetota > Thermoleophilia > Solirubrobacterales > Solirubrobacteraceae > JAOPZW01. Next base: position 243,526 of record CAVUKO010000004.1, read on the forward strand.
TCACCCCGGCCCCACCGGTGCGGTCGCCGCGACCGAGGACGACCCCGACGAGCTCGACGAGATCGAGCCCGACGAGGAAGAGGACGAGGAGTACTAGCCGGCCGAGGGCCGAGCGCTCGGGGAGGGGCCAGTTCCGACCCCTCCCCGGTCCCCCTCAGCGCCCTTCGTGCTCCCGTCGCAGCGTCCGCGGGCGGCGTACACGCGCCCGATCGCGTGTCCCACGGCCGTCCCGGCCGCGATGTCGTGCTCGTAGTGGGTGCCGTCGTACAGGCGCGAGATCTCGGCATCCGCCTCGGCCTGCTCGATGCTCGCTCGCTCGCTCGGGAACACGTGGGTCAGGACCCGCGCGATCGCGCCCGAGACCGTGGCGAGCCCGGAGCTGTAGGCCGGCTCGTTCGGCGTCGGCCGGTAGGAGACGAATCGCCGGGTCGACGTACTTGCGGATGACCTGCTGCGGGCGTGGCTCCCAGTAGGTGAACTTCGCCGCCCAGTTGGCCTGGATCGCGTCGGCGCCGGCGGCGTTGATCGCCGCCGAGACGCCGATCGCACCGGGCAGGCTCAGCCCCGCGGCCTGCTCGAGGCCGAGCGCGATCTCGTTCCAGTGCTTGTCTGGCACGCCGGCCCACGTGTCGACGACGAGACGGCGCGCGGCGCCCTCGGCCGTCTGCGCGGCGGTGCGCTGGGCGGCGTCGTAGTCGACGAGCGCGGCCGCCTTCAAGCGTCGGGACGTCGACCGACGGCGGCGGACCGGCCCGGAACCACGGCGGCGCCGGCGGGAGGAAGTCGCGCGCGGATCCGATCACCCACGTGTGCCACGTGCCGGCGAACGGGTCGGTGGGAGACGCAGGCGGTGTGCGCGGGAACGTCGGCTCCCAGAAGTCCTGACAGCCGGCCGGCGTCGCCTCGCAATCACCGCCCGGAAGCCGGCCCGGCTGGCCGGTTCCGAGGTTGTCGCCGGCCGCGGCCGCGAGGACCTGCGCGGCGACGGCCTCGCCGAGCGCCAACCCGGCGGCGACGTCGCTCGGGTAGTTGGTCCCCGCGAACAGCCGCGAGTCCGCGGCCTCCTGCGCGTCGCTCGCGATCGTCGCGTCGGCCGGGTACAGCGCCTTGAGCACCGCGGCCGCCGCGCCCGCCAGCACGGCGTGCTCCGACGGGTACGAGGGCACGTTGGCACTCGTCACCGACGGCGTGAGCGCCCGGTCCAGCCGCGCCGGGCTGGGACGGTGATAGCGCTGCTTCCAGTGCCACGCGGCCACCGTCGCGTCGTTCATCGCGACGTGGACCAGCGCCATGACGCGTTGAGCCTTCGCCGTGCTCGTGGCGTTGGCCGCGATCAGCGCGAGCGCCTTCTTCGTCCACGGCGCGAACGCCGGTTGGGCGTCCCATCTGGCGATCTGCGCCTGGATCGCGGGGCTGGCCTCGCGCGCGGCCTGATCGGCCTCGAGCGTCGCGAGCTCGGCGCGCGTCTGGGCGCTGTGGTTGCGGGGTGGCGCGGGGACGTCGATCGCCGCGCCCGAGGCCAGGACGTACGTGCGCCACCCTCCGTCGTCGCGGTCGAAGGGGTGCGCGGCGGCCACGCTCGCGGTGGCGAGTGCGAGCACGGCGGCGAGCGCAGCGACCAGCGTCAGCTTGCGCATGGTGAAACCTCCTGTCGAGTGGCCCTGCCCGGCGCCTCGTGATCGAGCGTAGGGCGACCGCCACAGCAACTCAAATGCATGTTGCTCACCGTCGGCATAAACTCAGCTCATGCAAGTGGAGGCGCGCCTGAGGGCCTTCGCGGCGGTCGCGCGGCAGCGGTCGTTCTCGCGCGCGGCCGAGGAGCTGTACGTCACGCAGCCCGCGGTCTCCAAGCACGTGGCGTCGCTGGAGGCCGAGCTCGGCCAGCAGCTCGTCGTCCGCGATCGCCGGGCGCTGTCGCTGACGCCGGCGGGCGAGGTGCTTGCCGACTACGTCCTGCGCGCCGAGGCGCTGCTCGCCAACGCCCGGCGGGCGCTCGCCAGCGGCGCCGACGCCGAGACCGGGACGCTCTCGCTCGCCGCCTCGGACGTCCCCGGCACCTACCTCCTGCCATCGCTGCTCGCGCATTTCCACGCGCGCCATCCGGCGGTCGAGCTCGACTTCGCGCTCGCGACGTCCGCCGAGGCGATGGAGCTCGTGCGCACGCACCGCGTCGAGCTCGCCGTGCTGGGCGGGCTCGACGCCGCGCCCGAGCTCGAGAGCGAGCCGCTGGTCGAGGACCAGGTCGTCCTCGTCGGGCCGCTGCGCCTCGCGGGCCGACGGCTGCGGGCCAGGGAGCTCGAGGCCGAGACGTGGATCTCGCGCGACGAGGGACCCGCGACCCGCGCCGCGCTCGAGGCCGCGCGCTGGCAGGTTGGGCTGGGCAGCGTGCGCTCGCTCGAGCTGCCCTCTTGGGAGGCGGTCAAGCTCGCCTGCGCCAGCGGCGCCGGGATCGCCGCGATCAGCCGCTTCGCGCTCGACGAGGCGGCGGACAACGGCAGGCTGGCGATCCTCGACGTGCCGCGCTGGCGTCTCACGCGGACGGTCTCGCTCGTCACCGCGCGCGACGTCCCGCTCACACCCACGGCCGAGCGCTTCCGCGGGCTCTTGCGCGAGGCCTTCCGCCCCCGCGAGGAGGCGCCGCCGAACTCGAACCTGCCCGCACCGGCGACGCCGCTGATAGGCCGCGAGGACGAGATGACCGAGGTGATCGACGCGCTGCGCGGCGAGGCGGGGCGCCTCGTCACGCTCACCGGCGCCGGCGGCAGCGGCAAGACACGGTTGGCGATCGAGGCCGCCGCGACGCTGGTGGACGACGTCGCCGACGGGGTGTACTTCGTCGCCCTGGCGCGATTGCGCGAGCCCGACCTCGTGCCGGGCGCAATCGCGGGCGTGCTGGGACTCCCCGACGCCGACGACCTCGACGAGCGCCTGCGGGAGCGCGAGCTGCTGCTCGTGCTCGACAACCTCGAGCAGCTGGTCGATGCGGCCGGCGCGATCGCCGGCCTGCTCGCGGCGGCGCCGCGACTGCGGATCCTGGCCACGAGCCGGGTGGCGCTGCGTATCGCCGGCGAGCGCGAGGTGCGCGTCGAGCCGCTGGCGCTGGACGCCGCCGTCACCCTGTTCGAGCAGCGGGCGCAGGCGGTGCGGCCGGGCTTCGTCGCCGACGAGGCACTGGCGACCGTGTGCGAGCGGCTGGACCGGCTGCCGCTGGCGCTCGAGCTCGCCGCTGCCCGCGTGCGGACCCTGCCGACCGCCCTCCTGGCAGATGGGCTCGCTCGCAGGCTGCCGGTCCTCGTCGGCGGGCGCCGCGACGCCGACGAGCGCCAACGGACGCTGCGAGCGACGATCGCGTGGAGCTACGACCTGCTCGGCGCTCCCGAGCGTGCGGCGTTCGCACGCATCTCGGTCTTCGCCGGCGGCTGCGACCACGACGCGGCGAACACGGTCTGTGACGTCGACCCTCCGACGTTGCACGCCCTCGCCGACGACAGCCTCCTGGTGGTCACGCCCGACGGGCGCTTTCGCATGCTCGAGCTCGTCCGCGAGCTGGCCGAGGAGGAGCTGGCGGCCGGCGGCGACGAGGAGATGCTGCGCCGCCTGCACGCTGAGCATTTCCTCGCGCTCGCCCACGAGGCTCGGTCGTTCGCGCGCGGGCCCGAGGAGAAGGTCTGGCTTGATCGGCTGACGCTCGAGCTCGACAACCTGCGCGCCGCGCTGCGCTGGTCGCTCGACGCCGACCCCGGGCTGGGCCTGACGCTCGCCGAGGCGCTCGAACCGCTCTGGGTCCGAGGATTGCAACGCCGCGAGGGGCTGCGGTGGCTCGAGGCGCTCCTGGACACGGCGCACGACGCGCCGGCCGAGGTGCTCGCCGGTGCTCTGGCGATCGCCGGTCGCCTGACGAGCGAGCTCGGCGATCCCGGCCGCGCGCGGTCGTTGCACGAGCGCGCGCTGGCGCTGGCTCGCGAGATCGGCGATGACCGTGGCGCGGCATGGGCGCTGCACGGGCTCGGCGACATCGCCTACCAGCAGGGCGGGCTGGCGCGCGCCCGCGAGCTGTTCGAAGAGAGCCTGGCGCTGTTCCTGAAGCTGGGCGATCTCGGCCCCGCCGGTGGGCGGCTGAGCTACCTGGCGAGCGTCGCCATGGAACAGGGCGACGCGGACGCCGCGCGCGCCTACTGGGAGCGAGCGCGCCAGCTGTGGTCGGAGGCCGGCGATCGCAATGGCGTCACCGCGGCAACGCACGGGCTCGGCGACCTCGCGCTGGATGCCCGGGACGGCGAGCACGCGCTCGGCCACTACGTCGAGGCCCTGGACATGGCGGGCGCGGACGACGACCGCGAGGTCATCGCCAACTGCCTGGCGGGCATCGCCGCGGTACTCGCCGGCCGTGGGCAGGCCGCGGAGGCGGCGACGCTCTGGGCTGCGGCGCAACGGCTCGACGCTGAGGACGAAGCCCTGATCCGTCCCACCGAGCGGGCCCGCTACGAGCGCTGGCTGGGCGAGCTGCCGGCCGCCGGCGGCGAACTGTCAACGGACGAGGCGCTCGCGCTGGCGCTCGAACTCGCCCGGGCCTGATCCCGATCATGACCCTCGATCCTCCATCGGCGGCGACGCTGGTCCGCCGCGTCGCACTGGCGATTACGCGGATGCCAGCGCCGGCCCCCGCGCCTACCGTCGTCGCCCCTTCACAACGACGACAGGAGGCAATCATGAGCGCGACGCTTCGCGCACGGCGCATGGCGATGGACGAGCTGGCACCGCGGCGTCCCGCTCTCCCCGGGCCGGCGCCCGCGCTTGCCCGTCGGCGGCGACGCTATGTCGCTCGCGCCAGGTCGCGGTCGGGCTCGATCGTCCAGCGCTGCGCGAGCTCGCGCAGCTCGCGCGTCAGCGGCCAGCGATCGGGCTGGGGCTCGCCCTCGAACTGCGGCGAGGCGCCCTTGAGCGTCATGCACCCGGTGTTGTCGCCGATGGCGCGGATCTCGGCGACCTCCTCGTCGGAGAGGACGAGCTTGTCCGGGACGGCGGCGAGCTCGGCGCGCTTGGCCTCGATCGGCTTGGCGGCGGCGGGCTCCTCGATCAGCGTGGGGACCGTGCAGCGCACGGGGACATGCGCCAGGTTCCACTGGCAGGCGAGCTGCAGCGCCGTCAGCCCGTGACGCTCGGCGATCGGGCGCATGCGCTCCAGGCGCTCGGTGCCGGACTCCACCCAGCCGTCGGGACGGAAGGCGCGATGGTCGCGCTGCGCGAAGGCGTGGCCGGGCCTGACGTCGTCCCAGAAGAGCCCGCCGTAGTCGACGACCCGGGTGATGACGTCGATGTCGTAGCGCTGGGCCGCGGGCAGGACGAGCTCGCCCGGCCACGGCTCCAGCGGGTTGAGGATGACCATCGCCCAGTCGATCAGCGCGCCGAAGCGCTCCAGGCAGTCGATGACGTCGAGCGTGAAGCCGTTGGCCGGGCCGGGAGCCACGCCCAGCTGCCGGGTGAGGCCCGCGTCGCGCAGCGCCGCCATCCCCTCCCACACCGCCGGGCTCGTGTAGCCGATGCGGTCGGGGTTGTGCAGAAGCAGCAGGTCGAAGCGATCGGCCCCGATGCGCTGCAGCGAGCGCTCGGTCGCCATGCGCAGGTAGGCCGCATAGCCGTCGGGCCCGCGCAGCCGCGGGTCGGTGAAGCGCGGGAAGCCCTTGGACCCCTCGCGCTCGCCTTCGTAGAAGTCGTGGCCCACGGCGCCGACCAGGCAGAACGCCTCGCGGTCGACCCCGGCCAGGGCGCGGCCGAGCAGCTCGTCGGCCTCCCCCGCGCCGTAGGCGTCGGCCGTGAGGACGGTGTCGATGCCGTCGCCCGGGCGCAGCAGGGCGCTGAGGCGCTCGTCGTCGATCGCCTCGCCGAAGTGCATGAAGCGCCCGCCGCTCCAGGTGCCGACGGCGACGTGTCCGGGGTCCGCCACGCCCCCGAGTGTATGACCGCTCAGGCGGCGCGCGGCGCGAACTGGACGTCGCCGTCCGAGCGCTTGGCCGCGTAGAGCGCCTGGTCGGCGCGACGGATGAGCTCCTCGGGCGTCTTGCCGTGGATCGGGAACAGCGCGAGGCCGAAGCTGATGCCGAGCCGGTGCGCGAGCACGCCGTCGCCGGCCAGCGCGGCCACGATCCGCCCGACCGCGTCCTGGGCCTCGGCGGCGTCGGTCTCGGGCAGCAGCAGCGCGAACTCGTCTCCGCCGATGCGGAAGGCGAAGTCCGTGGTGCGCACGGTGCCCTCGAGCAGCGCGGCGACGGCCTCGAGCGCGCGGTCGCCCGCCGGGTGGCCGTCGGTGTCGTTGATGCTCTTGAAGTCGTCGAGGTCGCAGAGGGCCAGGACGAAGCGCCGGCCGTAGCGCAGGGAGCGCTCGATCTCCGAGTTCAGCTCGCGCATGAAGGCGCGGCGGTTGAGCATGCCCGGTGAGCGAGTCGCGATCGGCCTGGGCGCGCAGCTGCTCGACGTGCCCGGCGGCGATCACCGCCATCATCGCCTGGTTGGCGAACACGCGCAGGGCCTGCAGGCGCGACGGCGAGGGCAGCAGCCTGTCGGCCGGATCGTCGGCCCAGATGCGCCCGACGACCTCCCCGGCCTCGTCGTGGAGCGGCACGACGAGCCAGTGGTGGTCCCAGGCATGCGGGCCGCGCCCGTTCATGGTCGAGGTGAAGGCGCTGCGCTGGGGCATGCGCGCCACCGCGGTGGTCTGGGGGATCAGGAAGCAGCCCTCGACCTCGAAGGCCGGGTCCAGCAGCGGACGGATCTCGTCCACCGAGACGCGCCAATCCGGCGCGTCGGCCAGCGCGTCCCAGCCGGCGACGGCACGCGCGCTCAGCAGCCCGGTCTCGGGGTCGACGAGCTCGATCATCACCTTCTGGAAGTCCAGCGCGCCGGAGACGCCGTCGCAGACCTCCTGCAGCACCTCGTCGATCGAGCGCCGCTCGGACAGCCGCGAGGAGACCTGCAGCAGCTGCTCGAGCGCGATGCGGTGGCGCGCGGCCTCGACCGCCTCCTGGGCGCCCTGCAGGGCGCGCGCGGTGAGCGACACCATGGCCACGAGCAGGTCGAGCTGGTCGTCGGACGGCCGCATGCCGGACACCGGCTCGCCGACCGAGACGATGCCGAGCAGGTGACCGTCGGAGTGCCGGCACGGCACGAAGAGCTCGTCGCCGGGCACCCAGGCGTCTTCGCCCGCGGCGGTCGGCCGGTCGGGCACGTAGCGCGCGCCGAGCTCGGGGTCAGACCAGTCGACCGAGCCCTGCGGGATGAAGTAGGCCCCGCGGCGCTCGAAGCGATCCTCGAGCGGGAGCTCCCAGACCGACCAGTCGTAGGTCTCGCCGAGCAGCGTCTCGCACATGGCCTCGCTGCCGTGCACGGTGCTGACGATGAAGTCGTCCCACGCCGGCCGGTACAGGTTGAAGGCGACGCCCTGGAAGCCCAGCGCCTCGGAGATCGTGCGGGCGATCTCGGACAGCACGGAATCGAGGCTCCGGTCGGACCCCACGAGGCGCGCGACGTCGAGCAGGCCTTGGACGCGCTGCAGGGCGACGAGCTGATCGGTTTGCGTTCCTTGAGAGCGCACTTGCCTCGGTCATCGGCGCCGCGCCGCGGGAGGGTTAACCCGTCGGCGCGCGACTGGACGCCGGAGGGCGCTCCAACGCCGCGCGGAGTGCGCCTATGCGGCCGCTCGGCGCTCGGCGGCGCCCGCCGGGTCGCGGCGGTCACGCAGGATCGACGCGGTGATCCCGACCACGAAGGCGCCGAGCACGATCGCCAGGCTGGCGATCGGCCCGACCTTGTAGAGGTCCTCGATCAGCAGCTTGACCCCGACGATGCCCAGCACGACGGCGATCGTCTCATCGAGGTAGCGGAAGCGCCGGACGAGCTCTTCGACCAGCGAGAACAGCGCGCGCAGGCCCAGGAGCGCGAACGCGTTCGCCGTCCAGATGGCCAGCGCGTCGGTCGTGATCGCGAACGCGGCGGGGATCGAGTCGACCGCGAACGCGATGTCGGCCGTCACGACCCCGGCGAGCGCCAGGACCATCGGCGTGGCCACCAGGCGGCCGTCCTCGCGCGCGAGGAAGCGGGCGCCGTGGTAGTGCTCGCCCACGGGCAGCGTCCGGCGGAGGAGGCGCGCCGTCCGACCCTGCCCGGGGTCGGCGTCCTCGTGCGCGCCGCGCAGGATCCGCCACGCGAGCACCAGCAGGGTCGCGCCCAGCACGTAGATGATCCAATGGAAACGCTCGATGAGCTCGACGCCCACGAGGATGGCCACGCCGCGCGCGACGAGCGCCAGCACTATGCCCCAGAACAGGAGCTTGCCGCGCTGCTGGTGCGGCACGGCGAAGGCGCCGAAGATGAGCAGGAAGACGAAGAGGTTGTCGAGCGACAGCGTGCGCTCGATCAGGTAGACGGTGAGGTAGTTGACGGCGCCGGCGCCGCCGTCGATCGCCCATAGCGGCAGCGCCACTGCGATGCCCAGCACGAACCAGCCGATGCTCCATGTCGCGCTCTCGCGGAAGCTCGGCTCGCGCCCCCGCGCGAAGAACATCAGGTCGACGAGCAGGAGAGCAACCACGACCCCGATCAGGGCGACGATGACCATGCCTTCAGGCTACGAAGAACGCGATCCCGAGGACGACATAGACCAGGAGGAGCTGCAATCCCTCGTACCAGGTCGACTCGCCCTCGTTGGTGACCTGGTTGGCGATGATGATGGCGAGCAGGATCCCGCCGAGCTCGAAGCCGTTGAAGACCAGCGCCATCGGGTGCGGACCCAGGAGGAAGCTTGTCAGCACGAGCACAGGGGCCACGAAGAGCGCTATCTGGGCGCTCGAGCCGATGGCGATGTTGACCGCCAGGTCCATCTTGTCCTTCACGGCCACGAGCACCGCGACCCAGTGCTCGGCCGCGTTGCCGACGATGGCCACGACGATGACGCCGATGAAGAACTCGCTGAGCCCGAGCTTGGTGGCGGCGTCGGAGATCGAGTCCACGAGGATCTCGGACATCACGCCCACCGCGATGCCGGCGATGCACAGCGCGATGACCGACTTGCGCACCGTCCACGGCTCGCCGTGCTCGGAGTCGTCGGACTCGGGGTTGAAGAGGTCGCGGTGGGTCTTCAGCGAGAACCACAGCCCCGCCACGTAGGAGGCGATCAGCACGATCGCCACCGCCGCCGACAGCCCCTGGACCGTGCTGTCGTAGTGCACGCGCTCGGCGCCCGGTTGCGGCAGCCCGCTCCCGTCGACCAGCTCGTAGATCGCGGGCATGACCAGCGCGGCGGCCGCCAGCAGCAGCATCGAGGACTGCGCCGAGGCCGCCGTGCGATCGAAGTACTGGCGGTCGCGCTTGAACCCGCCGAAGAACATCGCCGCCCCGAGCACGAGCAGGACGTTGCCCATGATCGAGCCGACGATCGAGGCCTTGACCACCTCGTGCAGACCTGCCCCCAGCGCGAAGAGGGCGATGATGAGCTCCGGCGCGTTGCCGAAGGTCACGTTCAGCAGGCCGCCGATCCCCGGCCCCGAGCGGACCGCCAGCTCCTCGGTGGCGCGGCCCATCAGCGCCGCCGTCGGGATGACCCCCAGCGCCGAGGCGGAGAAGGTGACGACCGCGCCCGCGTGCACGAGCTCGAAGACGATCGCGATCGGGATGAAGGGGACCAGCAGGTACGGCCAGCCCTGGCTGGTCATGAGGAATCGCAGCTTCACGAAGCGGCTGAGACTACTGGCCGATCAGGTCTGCGCCGGGTGGGCGGTAGCATCGCCGCCGTGCGGCGCCCGCCGGTTGCCCTGGTCGCGACGGTGCTCGCGGTCCTGCTCACCCCGGTCGCGGCCATGGCGCAGGCGCCTGCCACCGTTCCCTCCCAGCTCGACGCGCTCCTGGCCGCCGGCGCCATCGACCCGCCCCACCACGACGCGTGGGCCGAGTCCTACGACAACGCCAAGGCGACGCTGAAGAAGCTCCACGGCACTCGCCGCCGTCAGCTCGACGCGGTGATCGCCAACACGCGCGCGATCGCGAAGGCGGGCCTGCTCACGGCCACACGGGCACCGCTCGTCTTCCTGACCCTGCAGCGCAACCGCGCCTGGTGGTCGGAGGGGCCGCTGCTGCGCTACGGCCAGCGCGTGACGTTCGCCGACAGCCAGCTCGTCTGGCAGTACTACCCGGGCCAGGGGATCCAGGTGCAGTGGCTGGGCACCTTCGGGCGCGCCAACGGCCTCTTCCAGCAGACCGGCCGCGACGACGAGCTGCGCGCCCTGCTCGACGAGGCGCTGGGCCTGGCCAGCGCGCGCGCCGGCGGCATCGCCTGGGAGTCGCTCTTTCACTTCGACCACGGCGCGCCCCCGTGGGTGAGCGGCCTCTCGCAGGGCACCGCGCTGCAGGCCCTCTCGCGCGCGGCGGCGCGCCTGAACGAGCCGCGCTACTTCCAGGCCGCGCGCGCCGCGCTGGGGATCTTCCGCGCCGCGCCGCCGGAGGGGGTGCGCGTGGACACCCCGGCCGGCGCGCACTACCTGCAGTACTCCTTCGATCCCGCCCTGCGCATCCTCAACGGCTACATCCAGGCGCTCAACGGCCTCTACGACTTCGCCGCCTTCGCCAACGACGCGGAGGGGCGCGCCCTCTTCGCGGCGGGCGAGGCCGAGGCGCGCGTCGAGCTGCCGAGCTTCGACACCGGCGCCTGGTCGCTGTACCGGCCCGGCAAGGAGAGCGACCTGGGCTACCACAAGCTCGTGCGCGACTTCCTGCGCGGCCTGTGCAAGCGCGTGCCCGATCCGGCGCTCTACTGCACCGAGGCCGACCGGTTCACCGCCTACCTGCGCCAGCCGCCGGTGCTGGCGCTGAGGTCGACCTTCGCGCTGGTCCGCAAGCCCTCGAAGCTCGTCTTCACCGTCAACAAGGCCTCGATCGTGTCGATCACGGTCGTGCGCAAGGGCAAGGTCGTCTTCACGCGCTCGGCACGCTTCGGCTACGGCCGCCACGCCTTCGCCGTGCGCCCGCGCACGCGCGGCGGCCTGGTGGTACGCCTGCGCGCGGTCGACCTCGCGGGCAACGTCGGCGCCGTGACCGGGCGGGTCGCCGTGCGTGCGCGCTGAGTAGGCTGACGCGTCGCCATGGCGCCCCGAACGATCCTCTACACGGGCAAGGGCGGGGTCGGCAAGACCTCGGTCGCCGCTGCGACGGCCCGGCACGTCGCCGCCGGCGGGATCGACACCGTCATCCTCTCGACCGACCCGGCGCACTCGCTGGCCGACTCGCTGGAGACCCCCGTGGGCGCCGAGCCGACGCAGGTCGGCGAGCGCCTGTGGGCCCAGCAGGTCTCCGCGCAGGACGAGATGGAGCGCAACTGGGCCGCGGTCCAGGACTGGCTGGGCGAGCTGCTGCTCGAGCGCGGCGTGGATCGCATCAGCGCCGAGGAGCTCACGGTGCCGCCCGGCCTGGACGAGCTCTTCAGCCTGCTGCAGATCAAGCGCCACCACGAGGACGGCCGCTTCGGCTGCGTGATCGTCGACTGCGCCCCGACGGGCGAGACGCTGCGCCTGCTCTCCTTCCCCGACGTCGCGCGCTGGTGGCTGCAGAAGGTCTTCCCGCAGTCCCCACAGCTCATGGCGGCGGCGCGGCCGCTCGCGCGCGCCATCCTCGATGTCTCCCTGCCCGGCGAGGCGGTCCTCGACGACGTTCAGCGGCTGGTGCGCAACCTCATCGCCATGAACGAGATCCTGCGCGACACCGAGAGCGTCTCCGTGCGCCTGGTGATGACGCCCGACCGGATGGTGGTCGACGAGGCCCGGCGGACCTTCACCTACCTGAACCTCTACGGCTACCTGACCGACGCCGTGGTCGTCAACCGCGTCTTCCCCGAGGAGGTGGGGCCGTACTTCGGCGCGTGGCGCGAGCGCCAGCTCGCGGCGCTCGACGAGGTCCAGTCCGCCTTCGCGCCCGTGCCGGTGCTGCGCGCGCCGTACTTCGGCGAGGAGGTCGTCGGCGCGACGATGCTCGACCGCCTCGGCGCCCACGTCTTCGAGGACCGCGACCCGGGCGCCGTCCTGCACCAGCGCCTCACGCAGGAGCTCGTGGTCGGCGCCGACGCGGCCGAGCTGCGCCTGGACCTCCCCTTCGCCGAGAAGGGCGAGATCTCGCTGAAGAAGATCGGCCTCGAGCTCGTGGTGCGCGTCGACGGCCACAAGCGCACGCTGATGCTGCCGCCCGCGCTGGGCGACTACCGGCCGACCGGCGCCTCGTTCGACGACGGCGCCCTGCACGTGACCTTCGATGGCCCCGCCTGACCCGCTCTCCGAGCTGCGCGAGCGCGTCCAGGCCGCGCAGGCCGCCGCCGAGCGCCTGGCGGGCGAGGCGCTCGGCGACGCCCGCGAGCCCCCCCGCCACGAGACGCGCGACGAGCTGGACGCCCTCGTCGCGCTGCTGCGCGCCCTGCGCGAGCTCGTCCCGGCCGAGCTGCAGCAGCAGGTCTCAGACGTCATCCGGCAGGTCCTGCTCCTGCTGCGCGCGGTGATCGACTACTGGGTCGATCGCCTCGACGCCCCGCGTCCTGCGGAGGTCGAGGTGCAGGACATCCCGATCGAGTAGCCGGTTGGCTTCGGGCCGCGGCGGCAACTCGCCGCGCGAACAGCATCACCGAGGGAAGGCAGTAGCGGCGGTCGGGACGCGTGCGGTCACCGCGAGCACGCTGTGCTGCCTAGACCTGGCAGGGCCGGGTGAAGTCAGCACAGCGCCAGCGGAGCCGCTCGCGCCCGACCGCCGCTGGCTCCTTCCCCTCGATGCGGCAGTTAACGCCGCGCAGCGCCGCGAGCGCCGCGCGGACGACCAGGCGTCACGGCGTCCAGGCCCGAGCGCGTCGAAGAAGGCCTTGGCGATCGGCGCGGCGACCGAGCCGCCCGAGCGGCCCTTCTCGACGAGCACGGCGATGGCGAGGTCGCCGCGGAAGGCGATGAACCACGCGTGCGTGGGCGGCGGGTCGCCGCCGCCGTACTCGGCGGTGCCGCTCTTGCCGGCGACCTCTCCGGGCACCCCGGCGAGCGCGGTACCGGTGCCCGAGGTGACCACGCTGCGCATGAGCTCGCGCAGGGTCGCGACCTCGCCGTCGCCCAATGCCGTGCCCGTGCGCCGCGCGTCGCCGTCGACCAGGCGCGGAGCGTGCCAGCGCCCGTCGGCCACGGTCGCGGCGACGCCGGCCATGGCCAGCGGGCTGGCCAGGATCCGGTCCTGGCCGATCATCATCGCCGCGCGGGCGACGGCGTCGGTTCCGGCGGGGACCTGGCTGGCGCCGGTGCGCCCGAGGCCGAAGTCGCGCGCCGTGCGCGGCAGCGCGTCGGCGGACAGCCGTCGCGCGAGCGAGACGAACGCGGTGTTGCACGACTGGGCGAAGTCCGTCGCGAAGGGCACGGCGCCGGCGGCTGCGCCCTCGAAGTTCTTGAACAGCTTGCCCCCGACGGTGATCGTCTTCGGGCAGTCGACGGTGTCGCTCGTCTTCAGTCCGTCGCGCAGCAGCGCCGCGGTGGTGACGACCTTGAACGTCGAGCCCGGCGGGTAGCGCCCGTCGATCGCCCGATCGTAGGTCGCGTCGGTCGGGCGGTTGGCCACGGCGAGGATGTCGCCCGTGGAGGGCTGCACGGCGACCAGCGCCGACTTGGCCTTCGTGTCGCCCAGCGCCTGCTCGGCCGCCTGCTGGACGTCGCGGTCCAGGGTGGTGCGCAGCTCCTGGCCCTTGCTGCCCTTGCGTTGCAGCAGCGTCGCGATCGGCGCCCCGCTGCGATCGCGGATGACGATGCGCCGTGTCGGCGTGCCGGCCAGCTGGTCCTGGTAGCGCGCCTCGAGGCCCCATTGGCCGATGTCGTCGCCGATCGCGAGCTTGCCCTTCGAGCGCTTGATCTGCTCGGCGGTCGCCGGCCCGACAGCACCGAGGAGCGCCCGCGCGAAGCTCCGGCTCGGCGCGAGCTCGGCCGTGCCCTGCAGCGCCTGCACGCCCTGGATCGCCTCGACGCGCGCGGCGAGCGGCGCGTAGTCGGAGGCGCGCAGCGTCAGCGCCTCCACGAACTGCTTGGGCCCCGCCCGGCGGGCCGCGCGTGCGAGCGCGGCGCCGTCGACGTCGACGACGCCCGCCAGCGCCGTCGCGGTCGCCTCGATGTCGCTCACCGTCGCGCGATCGATGCCGACCCGGACCACCGCACGTGGCGACACGAGCGTTCGGCGATCGCGGTCGAGGATCGGCGCGCGCACGCCGGGGTCGCGCACCGTGCCCAGGCGCCGGTTGGCGGTCAGTCGCGGATGGACGAGCGCGGGCGCCCAGACGACCTTCCAGTGCCCGTCGCGGCGCTGCAGCGCGACTCGCGTGTGGTAGCTCCACGCGCCGATACCGGGGACGTCCCAGCGCATGAGCACGGTCGCGCGGGCCGTGTCGTCGCCCTCGTCGACGGCCGTCACGCTCGCCTGGACGCGGGCGCCGTCGAGGCCGCGGCGGTTGGCCGCCAGCGCGGCGGCGGCGGCCCTCGGATCGCTCGTCAACGCCGCGGCGCCGCGATCGTCGCCACGTGTCCAGGCGGCCACGAAGGGATCGAGCGCTTCCTCGGGGCCTGCCGGCTCGGCGCCCCGGACGAAGAGGATGACGGCCGCCGCCGCAGCGACCAGGGCCAGAGCGCCGAGGGCCAGCATGCGCGCGCGAGCGGTGTGTGACCTGGGCACGATGGCAGGGAAGCGTGTCGGCGCCGTCGTGTCCAGCAATCGCCCCTATTACGGGAGGTATCCGTACCGGCGCGCCATACAATGGCCAGCAGGAATGGCGCCGCAGATCTGGATCCTCGCCGGCTCGGCCGGCCGGGACACCGTATGACCGGCGCTCTCGCGCGCATCGGTCGCAACTGGCGCTCGCTGAGCAGCGAGCAGCGCCTGGCGGCCACGGCGGCGCTCCTGCTGCTGCTCTCGATGCTGCTGCCGTGGTACCAGGAGACCGGCAGCGCGCTCGTCGACAACGGCAAGAGCCTCGCGCGCATCGACGACGCCAAGAGCGCGTTCGGGGTCTACTCGTTCGTGGAGGCGGCGATCTTCGTCGTCGTCGTGGGCGTGCTCGTCCTGCTGTGGGCCCGGGCGGAGCGCAAGGCGTTCCACCTTCCCGGCGGCGACGGCACGGTGATCATGGGCGCCGGGCTGTGGGTCATGTTCCTGATCTTCTACCGCCAGCTCGACAAGCCCAACGGGCGCAAGGAAGGGCTGATCCAGACGTCGATCGGCGTCCAGTGGGGCATCTTCATCGCCTTCCTGCTCGGTGCGCTGCTCGCCTACGCCGGCTATCGCATCCGCGCCTCGCACGTGCCCGAGCCCGTGGTCGACGACGCGCCGCCCCCGGACGCCGAGACCGTCCCCGCGCCGGCCGCCACCGACCCTGAGCCCGACGCTCCGGACACGGAGCCCACGGTGGTCGCGCGCCGCGAGCGCCCGCCGGCCGACGACGCGCTCGACGGCCAGCTCTCCTTCGACGAGCCCGCCGAGTACCGCCCGCCCCCGCGCGCCGCGGCCGGCGTGCCGCAGTTCCACGGCCAGCTCGGCGCGCCGGGCTCGCCCAGTAGGCGTCGTGCGCCGGGCGTCGGGGCCGGCAGCTCCGCCAGGCGCTCGTCGAGCTCGGCGTCCCACGTGACGTCGAGGGCGCCCAGGTTGCTGCGCAGGGTGTCGACCGTCGCCGCGCCGCTGAGCACGACGTCGGCCCACGGCTGCGCGAGGACCGCGGCGAGGGCCAGCGCGTCGGGCGTCGTGTCGCGCTCGCGGGCGGCGCCGGCCAGCGGCCCTTCGGCGGCGCCGCGGGCCGTGAGCCGCCCGTTGGCCAGCGCCTCCTTGACGATCACGCCCAGCCCGGCGTCGTGAGCGGCGGCCAGCGCGGCGGTGGCCGAGCGCTCGTGCAGGTTCCAGGTCGCCTGCACCGCGTCGAAGCCCCCGACCTCCAGGGCGCGCTCGATCGTGTCGGCCTGGTGCGGCCCGGTGGCCGTGAACCCGATGAAGACGCCCTCCGCGCGCAGGCGCGCGAGATCCTCGCGCACCGCCGCGTCGTCCAGGACGCCGCTCTCGAGCGTCGCCGAGTGGATCTGGTAGAGCGCCAGGTGGTCGCCGAGCAGCGCGCGCGTCTCGCCCAGCTGGCGGCGCAGGGTCTGCACGGTCAGGTCCTTGACCTCGTGCTCGTCGACGTCCACGCGCCAGTCCGCGGTGTAGGTGTAGCCCCACTTCGATCCGACCGTGACGGCGCCGCGCGTGAGCCCGCGCCGTTCGAGCCACGAGGCCAGGAACGCCTCGCCGCGGCCGTAGGAGCGCGCCGCGTCGTAGTAGCGCACGCCGCCCTCGTGGGCCGCGTCGAGGACCTGATGCGCGTGGCGCTCCATGGCGCCGACGTCGGTGTCGCCGACGTCGCCGTGATGGCCGAGGTTGATGTAGCCGGGGCGCCCGAGGGCGGCGAGGCCGAGCCCCAGCGGGCTCACGGGCAGGCCGGTGGCTCCTAGCGTTCTCATGGCGTCTGCACGGTAGACGCCGACGTTAGGGTTGCGCGATGCGGCTCTCGACCCTCGCGATCGGCTTCGGTGCGGGCCGCGCGCTCGTCGGCGTCGCGCTGCTGGCGGCGCCCGCTCCGATCGCGCGCAGCTGGGTCGGCGCCGACGACACGCCGGCGACCGTGCTCGCGCGCTCGCTGGGGGCGCGCGACCTGGTGATCGGCGCCGGCCTCGTCCTGGCGGCGACGCGCGACGGCGACGCGACCAGATGGCTGGCGGGCGGCGTCCTCGCCGACGCCGTCGACGGCATCTTCACGCTGGCCGCCGGCGATGACATCCCGAGCAACGGGCGCGTCGCCACCACGGCGCTCGCGGCCGGCTCGGCGCTCTTCGGCGCATGGTTGGCCCGTGCCATCGATTGATCCGCAGGGGCGTCGCGCCCGAACTTCTGTTTCGTGAGGATCGCGATCATCGGGACGGGCATCTCGGGCCTGACGGCGGCCCATGTCCTGCACCCCGAGCACGAGATCGTGGTCTACGAGGCCGGCGACCACGTCGGCGGGCACACGAACACGCTCCGCGTCGACACCGCAGACGCGACATGGCACATCGACACCGGCTTCATCGTCCTCAACGACC
This sequence comes from uncultured Actinomycetes bacterium, assembly GCA_963742125.1. GTDB lineage: Bacteria > Actinomycetota > Thermoleophilia > Solirubrobacterales > Solirubrobacteraceae > JAOPZW01. The sequence goes on from CAVUKO010000004.1 coordinate 260,664, forward strand.
GCAACTACCCACGCTTCGAGGCGCTCCTCGACGAGCTCGGCGTCGCGCGCCAGCCGACCGACATGAGCTTCTCGGTCAGCGCCGAGGCCGAGGACTTCGAGTACTCCTCCGGCGGGGTCCGCGGCCTGCTCGCCCAGCCGTCGAACCTGGCGCGACCGCGCTTCCTGGCGATGGTGGCCGACTACGCGCGCTTCAACCGTGCGGCGCGCGCGCTGCTCGCCGACCCCGACGACGATCGCTCGCTGCGGGCCTTCCTGACCGACGAGGGCTTCTCGCCGTGGTTCGTCGATCGCCTGCTCGTCCCCCAGGCCGCCGCGGTGTGGTCGGCCGACCCCGAGCAGATGTGGTCCTTCCCGGCGCGCTTCCTCGTGCGGTTCTTCGCCCAGCACGGGATGCTGTCGCTCACCGGGCGCCCGCAGTGGTCGACGATCGCCGGCGGCTCGGCCCGGTACGTCGAGGCGCTCACGGCCCCCTTCGCCGACCGCATCCGCGTCCGGACGCCGGTGGTCGCCGTCACCCGCCACCCGACGCACGTCGACGTCGTGCCCGACGGCGGGCCCGCGGAGGAGTTCGACGAGGTGGTGATCGGCGCCCACGCCGACCAGGCGCTCGCGCTGCTGACCGATCCCAGCGACGCCGAGGCCGAGGTCCTGGGCGCCTTCCCCTACCAGCCCAACGAGGCGGTCCTGCACACCGACCGCAGGCTGCTGCCGCGCCGGCGGGCCGCCTGGGCGGCGTGGAACTACCACCTCCCGCGCGAGCCCCGCGGCCGCTGCGCGGTGACCTACTACATGAACCACCTGCAGGCCCTGGACGCCGACCGGCCGTTCTGCGTGACGCTCAACCGCACGGCCGCGATCGCCCCCGAGCACGTCCTCCGCGTCATCCCCTACGCCCATCCGGTCTTCACGCGCGAGGCGATGGCGGCGCAGGGCCGCCACGAGGAGATCAGCGGCGTGCAGCGCACCCACTACTGCGGCGCGTACTGGCGCTGGGGCTTTCACGAGGACGGCGTGGCCAGCGCGCACCAGGCGGTCGCGCGCCTGCGCGGGCGAGTGCCCGTATGAACGCGCTCTACGAGGGCTGGGTCGGGCACCGGCGCCTGCAGCCGGTGGACCACCGCTTCCGCTACCGCGTGTTCATGGCCTATCTGGACCTCGACGCGGTCCCCGAAGCCATCGGTCCTTCGTGGCTGTGGTCCACGGCGCACCCCGCGCTCGTGCGCTTCCGCCGCGCCGACTACCTCGGCGATCCCGACATCCCGCTGGCCGACGCCGTCCGCGCGCTCGTCGCCGAGCGCACCGGGACGCGCCCGGGAGGCCCGGTGCGGCTGCTGACCAACCTGCGCTGCCTGGGCCACCTGTTCAACCCGGTGAGCTTCTACTACTGCTTCGACCGCGCCGGCGAGGGCCTGCAGGCGGTCGTCGCCGAGGTGACCAACACGCCGTGGGGCGAGCGCCACGCCTACGTGCTGGGCGTGCGCAGCGAGGACGGCGGCGTGCGCGAGCGCGTGGACAAGGTCTTCCACGTCTCGCCCTTCATGGCCATGGACCACGAGTACGAGCTGTGCCTGACGCCGCCCGGGCGCCACCTCGGGGTCGAGATCGTCAGCCGCAAGGACGGCGAGGTGCACTTCGACGCGACGCTGCAGCTCGACCGCACGCCGCTCGACGCCCCCGGCCTGCGACGGGTGCTGCGCCGCCAGCCCGCGCCGACGCTCGCGGCCGTCGCCCGCATCTACGCCAACGCCGTGCGGCTCAAGCTCAAGGGCGCGCCGTACTTCGGCCACCCGCGCGAGGCGCCACGATGACCGACCGCCTGGCGCGCGCGCTCGTGCACCGGCTCCTGCGCCTCTCGCGCGGCGGGGTGCTCGAGCTGCGCGAGCGCGACCGCCCGCCCGTGCGCTTCGGCGCGCTCGATCCCGTCGAGCCGTTGCACGCGGTGCTCGAGGTCCACTCCCCCGCCTTCTACCGGCGGCTGCTGCGCGGCAGCCTCGGCCTCGCCGAGGCGCATATGGACGGCCTGTGGTCGAGCCCCGACCTCGTCGCCCTCGTGCGCTTCGGCGCGCGCAACGGCGAGGGGCTCGATCGCCCGCGGCGCTGGCTGCGCCCGCTCATCGCCCCCGCCCGGGCGCTGGGGCGCGCGCGCAACACGATCCATCGCAGCCGCCGGCAGATCGCCGCCCACTACGACCTCGGCAACGAGCTCTTCGCGCTCTTCCTCGACGAGCGGATGATGTACTCGTCGGCCATCTTCCCCACGACGGGCGCCACGCTCGAGGACGCGGCGCTGCACAAGCTCGACCTCGTGTGCCGCAAGCTCGACCTGAGCCCCGGCGACCATCTGCTGGAGATCGGCACGGGGTGGGGCGGGCTCGCCGTCCATGCGGCCACGCACTACGGCTGCCGGGTGACGACGACCACCATCTCGCGCGAGCAGCACGACCATGCCGTCGCGCTGGTGCGCGCCGCGGGCCTGGAGGGCCGCGTGACCGTGCTCCTGCGCGACTATCGCGAGCTCGAGGGCAGCTACGACAAGCTCGTCTCGATCGAGATGATCGAGGCCGTGGGCTGGAAGGACTTCGGGACCTTCTTCGCCCGCTGCAGCGAGCTGCTGGCCTCCCACGGGCTCATGCTCCTGCAGGCCATCACCATCGACGACCGCGCCTACCACGTCGAGAAGGGCAACCGCAGCTTCATCGCCACCCACATCTTCCCCGGCGGATGCCTGCCCTCCAGCGAGATCATCGCCCGCTGCGTGGCCCGGCGCACCGACCTGCACGCCGTCGGGCTGCAGGACATCACCGCCGACTACGCCGAGACGCTGCGCCACTGGCGCCGGCGCTTCCTCGCGCGCCTGGACGAGGTCGCGGCGCTCGGCTACGACGAGCGCTTCCGGCGGCTGTGGAACCTCTACCTCGCCTACTGCGAGGCCGGCTTCCGCGAGCGGCGCATCCGCGACGTGCAGCTGCTGCTGGCCAAGCCGCGCTGGCGCGGCGACATCCCGCGGCCGGCGATCGCGCCGCCCGCGCCGGTCGTCGAGTCCGAGGAGCTCGAGGCTGCCTGATCTGCGCGCCGACGTCAGCGGCGCGGGCGCGCCGCTGCTGCTCGTGCACGGCATCGGCGGCACGCGCCGCATCTGGGATCCCGTGGTCGCGCCGCTGGCCGCCGACCACGAGGTCATCGCCGTCGACCTGCCGGGCTTCGGCGAGTCGCCGGCGCTGGCGGAGGGCACCATCCCCGATCCGCCCACGCTGGCGCGCGCCCTGGGCGAGCTGCTCGACGCCCGCGGCATCGCCACCGCGCATCTCGCCGGCAGCTCGCTGGGCGCCTGGATCGCGCTGGAGCTCGCGCGCCAGGGGCGCGCACGCTCGGTGACCTCGCTGTGCGCCGCGGGCTTCTGGCCGCGGCCGCTGCTGGGCGAGGGCGAACTGCCGCGCCGACCGGGGCCCGCGCTCGCCCGCGCGCTGCTGCCGGTGATGGGGCCGCTGCTGCGCACCCGGCGCGGGCGCCGCCTCGCCCTGGGGATGAACATGGCCCACCCCGAGCGCGTCACCCACGCCGAGGCGCTCGACATCGTCCGCGCCTACGCGCTGGCGCCCGGCTATCCGGCGACGAACCTCGCGATGCGCCGGGGGCGCTTCGCGGGGACCGACGGCATCGACGTCCCCGTCACGCTGGCGTGGGGCGAGCACGACCGGCTCGTGCGTCCGCCGGTGCTGCCTCCGCCGGGCTGGCGCACGGTGCTCCTGCCCGACTGTGGCCACCTGGCGATGTGGGACGACCCTGAGCTCGTCGTGCGCGTGATCCGCGCGACCGCGAGCGTGCGGTGAGCGCCACCCCGGCCAGTGCGATCGCGCCGCCGACGGCGGTCAGGAGCGAGGGCACCTCGCCGAGCGCGACCCAGCCGACGAGCGCGGCGACCGGCGGTACCGCGTACAGGGTGCTCGCCGCCGCCGTGACGTCGACGCGCGCCACCGCGTAGGCCCAGGTCAGGAAGCCCAGGGCCGAGGCGCCGAGCGCGAGGAAGCCCACGGCCAGCACGGCGCTGGTGGGCGCACTGCCCACGTCGCCGGCGAGGCCGGGCGCCAGCGGCAGCGCCATCGCCGCGCCGAGGCCCATCGCCCACGCGGTGACCGCGAGACTGCCGTAGCGGCGCAGCAGCGCCTTCTGGGAGACGAAGAAGGTCGCCTGCGCCGCGGCGGCGCCGAGCACGAGCAGCGCGCCGCCCGACAGCCGCACGCCGCCCCCGGCCGCGACGGCGATGAGCGCGGCGCCCGCGAACCCGATGACCACCCCGCACCAGCCCGTCGCGCTCAGGCGCTCGCCGAGCAGGGCCGCCGCCAGCAATGCCGTGAAGATCGGCGCGACGTTGACGAGCAGGCTCGCGGTCGCGGCCGGGACGGTGACCTCGCCGGCGTTGAGGAGCACCTGGTAGGCGGTCATACCGCTCAGCGCGCACAGCGCCAGCAGCGGCAGGTCGCGGCGCGCCGGCCAGCCGACCCGGCGGACGGCGGCCACCGCACCGAGCACGAGCGCCGCGACGGCGAGGCGCAGGACGGAGAGGTGCGCCCAGCCCAGGGCGCGCACCGCCTCGCGGATGGCGGCGAAGGCCGAGGCCCACAACACGACTGTGGTCGCCAGGGCCGCCGGGGCCGCCATCCGCTGCACGCGCGTCACCGTGAGCACGATGGCGCGCGAGCGTCATCACGTCCATTTACGAATTGCCACCGTGAGCGTAAGCTCAGCTTCGCAATGCTCGACGTCCGCCGCCTGCACATGCTGCGCGAGCTGTCCGAGCGCGGCACGATCGCCGCGACGGCCGAGGCGCTCGGCTACTCGGCCCCCGCGGTCTCCCAGCACCTCGCCGCGCTCGAGCGTCAGGTCGGCGTCGCGCTGCTCGAGCGCCAGGGTCGCCGGGTGGTCCTCACCTCCGCCGCGCGGCTGCTCGTCGGGCGCACCGAGCGCGTGCTGGCCGAGCTCGAGGCGGCCGAGGCCGAGCTCGCCGCCGGCGACGGCGACGTGCGCGGCAGCGTGCGGCTCGCCGCCTTCCCGACCGCCGCGGCGACGCTCGTGCCGCGCGCGATGGCGACCTTCGCCGCCCGCCACCCGCATGCGGAGATCCTGCTCGCAGAGCTCGAGCCGGAGGCCGCGCTGCCCGCCCTCAAACTCGGCGAGGCCGACGTCGCCGTCATCCACGAGTACGACTTCAGCCCGCGCCGCGAGGACCCCAGCGTCGAGCTCACGCCCCTCGCCGAGGACGAGATCCACGTCGCCGTGCCCACCGGGCATCCGGCCGCCGGGCCCAAGATCGCGCTGCGGGCACTGGCCGACGAGCGCTGGGTCGCCGGTTACCTCGACACGGCATGCCACCGCGTGGTGGTCACCGCCTGCCGCGCCGCCGGCTTCGAGCCGCGCATCGTGGCGCGCTCCAACGACTTCCGCGTCGTGCTGGCGCTGGTCGCCGCCGGCCAGGGCGTCGCCCTCGTTCCCGGGCTCGCGGTCGACCAGCCACCCGGCGGCGTGTGCCTCGCGCGCCCCGTCGAGGGCCGGCTCGCGCGACGCATCGTCGCCGCCGTGCGGGCGGGCGGCGGCGAGCACCCGGCGGTCACCGGCCTGCTCGACGCGCTGCGCGAGGCCGCCGGTCACACGCTGGGGGCCACCGCGTAAGAACCGATCATGGAGCCCGACCGCGACGACGACGCCCTGCTCGTCAGCGCCGCCGACGACCCCGAGGCGTTCGCGCAGTTCTACCGCCTGCACGTGCGCGGCGTGATCGCCTATTTCCGCCGGCGCGTCGGCAGCGCGGAGCTGGCCGCCGACCTCACGGCCGAGACCTTTGCCGCCGCCCTCGCGGGGCGCCGGCGCTTCGCCCCCGACCGCGGCCCCGCGGCGGCGTGGCTCTACGGCATCGCGCGGCGCCAGCTCGTGACCTACCAGCGACGCGGCCACGTCGAGCGGCGCGCGCGACGGAAGCTGGGAATGGCGCGCATCGAGCTGACCGACGAGATGCTCGAGCGTGTCGAGGCGATCGCCGATGCCGAGCTCGCACACGTCGATGTGGCGCTCGCCGCGCTGCCCGACGACCAGCGCGCGGCCGTCCAGGCGCGTGTCGTCGAAGACCACGACTACGAGGAGATCGCCGCCGCGCAGTCGATCTCCGAGCCCGCGGCGCGCCAGCGCGTCTCGCGCGGGCTCGCCGCCTTGCGCGCCCGCATGAGGAGCCAGGAGCAATGACCGACTTCATCGACGTCCTCGAGCAGCAGCTGGTCACCGCCCACCGCGGACGCGCCCGGCGCGCGTTCGTCCTTCCGTGGCGCACGACGATCGTCTTCGCGGGCGCGGTGGCCGCGGCGGTCGCGGTCGTGGTCGCCGTCCTGGCGCTGTCCTCGCCGGCGCCGGAGCCCGCCGCGAGCCCACCGACGCAGCCGCCGCAGACGACCCCGGTGACGCCGCAGCCTCCCGTGAGCCTCGCGGTGCTCAACGGCACGAAGATCACCGGTCTGGCCCGCGGCGTCGCCGACGAGCTCAAGCGCCTGGGCTACCCCGAGCCGAACCTCGTCACCAACGACCCCAGCAACCAGTCGCGCGCCCGGACGACGGTCTACTACCAGGGCGGCCACCGGTCAGACGCGCTCGGTGTGGCGAGCTGCCTGCACATCGGCTCCGACCGCGTCGTACCGATGGACGCCAACGCCCGCGCGCTCGCCGCCAGCGTCGACGTGGCCGTCTTCCTCGGCGCCGACCGGGTGCCGTAGGTCAGTCGTTCTCGACGAGCACCGCGCCGGTCGACATCGGCTGGACGCTGCGCTGGTAGATCGACAGGTAGCCGCGCGCCCGCGGCAGCTCCGGCACGCCGAGGCGCTCGCGCCGGCCCGCCAGCTCGTCCTCGGGCACGTTGAGCTCCAATGAGCGGGAGTCGGCGTCGATCGTGATCTCGTCGCCGTTCTCGACGAGCGCGAGCGGGCCGCCGACCGCGGCCTCGGGCGAGACCTCGGCCACCGTGATCCCCTTCAGGCACAGGCCCGAGAGCTGTCCGTCGGTCACGAAGGCGACGTCCGTCGCCAGGTCGGCCGAGTCGACCGCGAAGAGGATCATGGACGCCGGGCCGGCCATGCCCGGGCCGCCCTTGAGGCCCATCCCGCGGGCGACGAGCACGTGGCCGGGCTGCACCGTCCCGTCCTGGATGGCCGTCATCGCCGCGGCGCCGTCCTCGAAGACGATCGCGCGGCCGGTGAAGCTGCTCTGACGGCCCGGCTCGCGCACGCCGAGCTTGAGGATCGCGCTCTCGGGCGCCAGCGAGCCGTGCAGGACGACGATCGCGGGCTTGTCGGAGAACGGGCGGTCCAGCGGGCGGATGACCTGCTCGTCGAGGACGACCGCGCTCGCGAGGTTGTCGGCCACCGTGGCGCCGGTGACCGTCATCGCGCCGGTGTCGAGCACCGGCTCGAGCTGCTTGAGCAGCGCGTGCGCGCCGCCTGCGTCCTCGAACTGCTCGATCGAGTCCTCGCCGTTGGGGCGCACGGCGCTGAGCACGGGGACGTCGTCGCCGAGCTCGTTGAAGAGCCCGTAGACGTCGAGTTCGAGGCCCGACTCGATCGCCGCGGCCTGCAGGTGCTTGATGCAGTTGATCGAGCCGGCCACCGCGAGCACGGCGGCCGCCGCGTTGCGGAAGGCGCCGGGCGTCATGACGTCGCGCGGCTTGAGGTCCTCGAGGACCATGTCCACGATCCGCTGGCCCGAGCGCCGTGCGACGTCGATCATCTTCGGGCTGTTGGCGCGGACGGGGGCGCTGCCGGGCAGCGCCATCCCGAGCGCCTCGACGGCGACGTGCATCGAGTTGGCCGTCGCCATGCCCTGGCACACGCCCGGACCGCGGATCGCGTTGTCGGCCATGGCGCGCAGCCGGTCGGAGTCGAGCTTGCCGAACGCGACCTGCACGCCGCCGAGGAAGACGTCCTCGATGTCGACGCTCTCGCCGTCGAGCTGGCCGCAGGGCTGGTAGCCGCAGATGACGAGGATCGACGGGACGTTGAAGCGGCCCGCGGCCATGAGGTGCGCCGGCGGCGTCTTGTCGCACGAGGACAGGCAGATCATCCCGTCGAGCTGCGCGCCCTCGACCGCGATCTCCATGTCGTTCACCACGAGGTCGCGCGAGGGCAGGATGTAGCCGCCCGAGCCGCCCGCGGCGATGATGAAGTCGCTCGGCGCCGTCGTGCGGATCTCGAAGGGCAGGCCGCCGGCGGCCCACACCGCCTCCTTGACGATCGCCGCCACGCCGTCGAGGTGGCGGAAGCAGATCGCCAGCTCGGAGGAGCTGTTGACGACGGCGATCTTGGGCTTCTCCATGTCGGCGTCGGTCAGCCCCAGCGCCTTCCACATCGCGCGCCGCGACGCCTCGCGCACGCTCCCGGCCTCGAAGTTGCTGCGCAGCGGTCGCGTCACCCTCATCCCTCCCGTGATGTAAGGCCCCCGTACATAGCCGGGGCGAGCGTAGCGCGGTGTCGTCCGCTTGGCGTTGGCGGCGAGGTGCGGCGCTTACCGCCGCATCGAGGGAAGCGAGTGCGCCTGGCCGCGGCCGCTCGCGGTCGTCCTCGCGCGAACTGCTTCGGTTTGTGTCCGGTTTCCGCACACAAACCGAAGCGGTTCGGGAACCGCCGGCCCTCGGGGCCGACCGCCCACGCCCCGACCACCGCTGACTCCTCACCTCGATGATGCTGTTTGCGCCGCGAAGCGCCGCACCCGTGAGCGGAGAACCCCGGCTCAGGACCCCGACTTCAGGATGTTCGCCACCAGCGGGAACACGAACGTCGCCATGAAGATGAGCCCGATCCCGAGCGCGACGAGCGCCTTGGCTCGGACGATGTGGCCGAAGACGCCGATGACGAACCCGGCGATCATCATCGCGACGAAGGGGCGCGGATCGGACCCGAAGGGTGGGCTCGGGTCATAGGAGAACCCGAGCGACAGGAGGCCCCACACGGTGCGGTTCCTATCATTCGCCGTCCATGACCGCGCCATCCAGCGTCGAGGACGTCGCCACCGGACTGCGGGCCGCCGGGTACCTGCCGGGCCAATCGACCGCGCTCGTCTCCTATCTCGCCGCCAAGCTGGGCAAGCCGATCCTGGTCGAGGGACCGGCGGGAGTGGGCAAGACGGAGCTCGCCAAGGCGCTCGCGCAGTATCTCGACCGGACCCTGATCCGCCTGCAGTGCTACGAGGGCCTCGACGAGGCCAAGGCGCTGTACGAGTGGAACTACCGCAAGCAGCTGCTGCGCATCCAGGCCGAGGCCGAGGGCGCCGGCTGGCAGGAGGTCCAGGACGACATCTTCGGCGCCGAGTTCCTGCTCGCAGCGTCCGCTGATGGCGGCGATCGCGGCCGAGGAGCCCGTCGTCCTGCTCATCGACGAGATCGACAAGACCGACCAGGAGTTCGAGGCGATGCTGCTCGAGCTGCTGAGCGACTTCCAGCTCTCGATCCCCGAGCTCGGCCTGTACGAGGCCAAGACGCGCCCGGTCGTGCTGCTGACCTCCAACAACTCGCGCGAGCTCACCGAGGCGCTCAAGCGCCGCTGCCTGTACCTGTGGCTCGACTACCCGACGCTCGAGCACGAGCTCGAGATCGTCAAGCTCCACGCCCCCGAGCTGGGCGACGCGGTGGCGCGCAAGCTCGTCGAGGTCATCGCCATGATCCGCGAGCTCGACCTCAAGAAGCCGCCCTCGATCGCGGAGTCGATCGACTGGGCGCGCGCCCTGCTCCTGCTCGGCGCCGACGACATCGATGGGCAGGTCTTCTCCGACACGATGTCGATCATCGTCAAGCACCGCACCGACCTCGACGTGGTGGCCGAGCGCGTCGGGATGAAGCTCGCGCGTCCTTCGCATGCCACGCCCGCCGGCTAGCCGCCGCGCGGCGCTCTACGGCGGCGGCGACCCCGACCAGGCGCCGCCGGGGCTCAGCGCGCGCATCCTCGAGCTCGGCGAGGAGCTGCGCGGCGAGGGCGTCGCGGTCGGCACGAGCGAGCTGCTCGACGCCTTCGCCGTCCTGCGCGAGGTGCCCTGGAGCGAGCCCGTCGACTTCAAGGAGAGCCTGGCCGCCACCCTCGCCAAGTCCCAGGAGGACCGGCGGATCTTCGACCTCGTCTTCGACCGCTTCTTCTTCCGCGCCGCCGAGATGGCGGCCGTGCGCGAGGGGATCACCGAGGGCGGCGGGATGGACGCCGAGGGCGCCGAGCTCAACCTCGAGACGCTGCGCCAGCAGATCGCCCAGGCCCTGCGCGACGGCCAGGAGGCGCTGATGCGCGACCTCGCGCGCCTGGCCATCGCCGCCTTCGGGCGCCAGGGCGAGGGCTCGGGCGTCATCGGCGTCGACGTCCAGCGCATCCGCCGCGCGCTCGGCCTGCGCGCCGAGCCCCAGCCCGACCTGCCGCCCGACGACCCGCGCGCCGAGGGCCTGCCGCGCGACGCCATCCGCCGCTTCGAGGCGCTCCTGCGCCAGGAGCTCGAGCGCCGCCAGATCGAGCGCACCGCGGCGCTCCCGCCCGCGCGCCCGCTCAACGAGCTCGACCGCGCCCTGCCCAGCGGGCCGCTGCAGGACCTCGCCGCCGTGCATCGCGTCGTGGCGCAGCTCAAGCGCCGCCTGAAGACGCAGGGTCACGAGCTGCGCGGTCGCAAGCGCCACGCCCAGGTCGACGTGCGCAAGACGATGCGCGCGTCGCTGGAGACCGGCGGGGTGCCCGTGGTCCTGCGCTACAAGCCGGTGCGCCCCCGGCGCCCGGAGATCTACGTGCTGTGCGACGTCTCCACCAGCGTGACCAGCGCGAGCGTCTTCTTCCTCTCGGTCCTGCACGCCCTGCACGACTCGTTTCGCAAGATGCGCTCCTTCGTCTTCATCGAGCGCATCAGCGAGGTCACCGACGTCTTCGAGCGCGAGCGCAACTTCAAGGCCGTCAGCGAGGCGATCGGCCGCGACGCCGGCGTGGCCGACGTCTCGGGCTACACCGACTACGGCCGCGTGTGGAGCGAGTTCGCGACGCTCGTCGAGGACGAGCTGCACCCGCGCGCCACCGTCATCGTCCTCGGCGACGCGCGCACCAACGGCCGCGACCCGCGCGCCGACGTCTTCGCGCAGGTCGCCGACAAGGCCGGGCGCACGTTCTGGCTGAACCCCGAGCCGCGCCTGTACTGGAACTACGGCGACTCGGTCATCGCGGCGTACGAACGCCATTGCGAGGCCTTCGAGTGCTGGACGACGGGCCAGCTCGAGGACTTCGTCAAGGCGCTGACGCGGCCGGTGGGACGCGCCTGAGCTCGTCGCGACGCTGGCGCCGCGCGCCGGCCTGGTGGGGGCACGGTGCTTCGAACGCCGCGACCTGACGGCCGACTGAGCGCTCAGCGGTCGGTGATCAGGGCCACCTCGCCGTCCTCGTCGATCAGCCGCTGCAGCGTCTCGTCGGGCATCCACACGCGGTGCGGGTAGCCGCGCCCCCACGAGTTGAGGATGCGCACGGCTCCGGCGGCGTCGTTGGCGGGGCTCTTGAGCACGCCGTGCACCTGGTCGACGGTACGGGCCCACCGGTTGGCGGTGATGCCCTCGCCGGCGGCGGGCTCCTCCTTGTCGCGCTGCTTGTAGGTGCGCCCGGCGTAGGAGGCCTTCCACGGCACGTGGCCGCGGGAGCGCAGGATGTCGCAGGCGGCCCGCACGCTCGTGCCCTGGTCGTCGCCGGGGTTGGTGTCGGGCCACTCGTCGCTGGACTTGGCCCAGTCCCAGAGCCAGCGGGCGTCGTAGCGCTTGCGATTGAGCAGGCTCATCATGCGCGAGCACCCGAAGCCCACGCAGGCGCCCTCCTTGCCCTGGTCGTAGAAGTCCCACCAGCTCTGGCTGTCCTGGAGCAGGCGTGTGATCTCGCCGCCGGCATCGAGCTGGTCGCCGGGCTCCAGGCACACGCAATGCCCGCCCCGAACGCTGCCCAGCTGCTTGGGGTCCAGCCCGATCCAGTAGCGACTTCCCTTCTTCACGGGATTGTCGAAGTCCGAGTACCAGTTCACGCCGATGGCCACCGGCGTCGGCGTGGTCGGCGCCGTCGCGGCCGTGAGCGGATACTTCTCGTAGTGGCGCCAGTCGGTCGGCGCCCTGCGACCTAGCGGTCGAGCCATCGTGCCCCCTCAACCTTTCCCTGGGATGGTCATGCGATCGTCGTGGGCGATCCTCCCAGCGCCTCGACGCCGCGCCGCCGGGGCTGGACATTTGGGTTGCTCGGCCGCGCCAACCTGCGCACTTCTTGGCCAGGCGAGCGCATGGCCCCTGACCGAACGGGTAGCGCCAGGAGCATGGAGCACGAGTTCACCATCCCGGAGCGCGTCGTCGAAGTGACCGAGGCTCCGCAGGAGATCGACCCCGACACCGGGGAGCTCCTGCCGCCCGCCCCGGCCGCGACCGACGACGGCACGCCGATCAGCGCACCGGCGGCGCCTGACGACGAGCGCCCGCGCTAGCATCCACCGCAGACAAACAGGGGGGCTGGCGGAGGCCGGCTGAGATAGCGCCCAGGGACCCGGCGCTGACCCTTCGAACCTGTGGGGTAATGCCCGCGGAGGGAGCGATGACGACGAAGCTCGAGGCTCCTGCACAGGAGCCTCGAAACGTTGAAGGGGGCGGCACAGCGAACCTGGCGGGCGTAAGCCGCGCCTTCGGCGCGGTGCGCGCGCTCGACGGCGTCGACCTCGACGTCGGCGCGGGCGAGATCGTCGCCGTCGTCGGGCCCAGCGGCTGCGGCAAGACGACGCTGCTCGAGCTCGTGTGCGGCCTCCAGGCGCCCGACGCGGGCAGCGTGCGCGCCGATCCGGCGGTCCTCATGCCCCAGCGCGACGGCCTGCTGCCCTGGCTGCGCGCGCATCGACAACGCCGCCCTCGCCCTGCGCCTGGCGCGGGGCGTCGCGCGAGCAGGCGCGGGCGCGCGCGCACCCGCTCTTCGCCGCCTTCGGCCTGGAGGGCTTCGAGCGCGCCCGCCCCCACGAGCTCTCGGGCGGCATGCGCCAGCGCGTGGCCTTCCTGCGCACGCTGCTCTCGGGCAAGCCGGTCCTGTGCCTCGACGAGCCCTTCGCCGCGCTCGACGCGCTCACGCGCCGCGAGATGCAGGACTGGCTGGCCCAGGCGCTGCGCCGCGAGCCGCGCACGGTCCTGCTCGTGACCCATGACGTCGAGGAGGCCGCGCGGCTCGGCGACCGCGTGGTCGTCCTCTCGCCGCGTCCCGGGCGCGTGGTGGCCCAGCTGGCGGTGCCGCGCCCGCGCACGCGAGGCCGACGTGCAGGCCGTCCGCGAGCGCGCGCTGGAGGCGCTGCGCGGATGAGCGCCCTCCTGCTCGTCGCCGTGCTGCTCGGCGGCTGGGAGCTCTACGCCGACCTCGGCGGGGTCGACGACTTCATCCTCCCCGCGCCCAGCCAGATCGCCACGGCGCTGTGGGACGACCGCGCGCTGCTGTGGTCGAACCTGCTCGTGACCGCCCAGGAGGTGGGGCTCGGGATCCTCGTCGCGCTCGTGCTGGGCTTCCTGCTCGCCGTCGCGCTGCACTTCTCGACCACCCTGCGCCGCGGCGTCTATCCGCTGCTGGTCGCCTCCCAGGCGGTGCCGATCGTCATCATCGCGCCGCTGCTGGTCGTGTGGTTCGGCTTCGGCATCGTGCCCAAGCTCGGGATCATCGCGCTCGTCTGCTTCTTCCCGGTCGTGGTCACCACGCTCGACGCGCTGCGCTCGGTCGACCCCGACCAGCTCAAGCTCATGCGCACGCTCGACGCCACGCGCTGGCAGGCCTTCCGCTGGGCCGAGGCGCCCGCCGCCCTGCCCGCCGCGCTGAGCGGGGCGAAGATCGCCGTCGCGGTGGCCGTCATCGGCGCCGTGTTCGCCGAGTACGCCGGGTCGAGCGAGGGCCTCGGGCACCTGATGCTCCAGGCCATCCCCCAGCTCGAGACCGCGCGCGCCTACGCCGCCGTCGTCCTGCTCGCGGCCTTCGCCGTGTTCCTCTTCTGCGCCCTCTCGCTGGCCGAGCGCCGCCTCGTGCCCTGGGCCCGTCGCCGACCGGAAGGACCCGACCGTTGACCCGCCGTCTGCCGCTCGTCGTGCTCGCCCTCGCCGCGCTGCTGCTCGCCGCGCTGCGGCGAGCGCAAGGAGCCCACCGCCGCGCCGGCCCAGCAGCGCCTGCGGCTGATGCTCGACTACTTCCCCAACGCCGACCACGCGGGGATCTACGCGGCCAAGGCCGACGGCGCCTTCACCCGCGCCGGGCTCGACGTCCAGATCCAGACGCCGAGCGATCCCGCCGCGCCGCTCAAGCTGCTGGCGGCCGGCAAGGTCGACCTCGCGGTCTCCTACGAGCCCGAGCTGCTGCTCGCGCGCGACAAGGGGCTGAAGCTCGTGGCCGTCGGCGCACTCGTGCAGAAGCCGCTGACCTCGATCATGTCGATCGGCAAGCACGCGATCGACGACCCGGCGCAGCTCAAGGGCAAGACCGTCGGCACCGCGGGCATTCCCTACCAGTCGGCCTACCTGAAGGCGATCCTCGCACGCGCCGGCGTCGACCCGTCGTCGGTCAAGGAGGTCAACGTCGGCTTCAACCTCGTCCCGACCATGAAGACCAAGAAGGTCGACGCCACCCTGGGCGCGTTCTGGAACTACGAGGGCGTCCAGCTGCGCCTGCGAGAAGGAGCACCCGAAGATCATCCGGATGGAGAACGTCGGCGTCCCGACCTACCAGGAGCTCGTCATCGTCGCCCGCCAGCAGGACCTCGCCAAGGGTGGCGAGCGCGTGCGCCGCTTCATGCGCGCGCTCGGCCAGGGCCACGCGGCCCTGCGCTCCGACCCCGAGGCCGGGGTCAAGCCGCTGCTGGAGGCCAACCCCGACCTCGAGCACGACCTCCAGCTCGAGAGCGTCAAGGCGACCCTGCCCGTCTTCTTCCCGGCCGCCGGCAAGCCGTTCGGCTGGATGGAGCCGTCTGAATGGAGCACGTACGGCGACTGGATGTACACCAACAAGCTCCTCAGCCGCCCGCCGGCGGCCGCCCGCGCGCTGACCGACGAGTTCCTGCCGGGCCAGGGCCTGGCCGACGCGGGAGCCGGCTAGCGGTCGATTCGCCGGCGGGCGAATCGGTCGCCCTCGCCCGGCCCCGGCGCTACGGT
This sequence comes from uncultured Actinomycetes bacterium, assembly GCA_963742125.1. Lineage (GTDB taxonomy): Bacteria > Actinomycetota > Thermoleophilia > Solirubrobacterales > Solirubrobacteraceae > JAOPZW01. The sequence continues at coordinate 275,835 of CAVUKO010000004.1, forward strand.
CCGCGCTCGTGATCCGCATCGAGATGAACGACGACGACCTCGCGCGCACGCGACTGGCGATCAGTCCGCTGTGGGAGCTGTTCGCGTCGCTGTTCGCGCTCCACGACGAGCGCCCGCGCGCGGAGTACGCGCCGTGGGTCCAGCAGGCTCGCCGCGCGCTGCGCGACGTCGATCTCGGCCCGCTCGATCTCGGCCGCCCGCTGCGCCACTCCATCCCGGACTTCACCGCGCCGATCCCGAAGGATCCCCTGCGCAGCCTGGACGACGAGATCGAGCGGGTCCGCGCCACCGAGCCCGCCGTCGTGCGCGCGAACATCGCCGAGCTCTGGGGCGACGACCCGCCGCCACCGTGGGACGCGTTCGTTCCGCGTCCGCGCGAGATGGTCGACCGGCTCGCCGACGCGCTGCACGTCTACTGGCAGGCGGCGCTCGCCGACGACTGGCCTCAGCTGCGGGCGGTGCTCGAGGGCGAGATGCTCGCCCGTGCCCGGGCGCTCGCCGTCTCGGGCCCCGGCGCGGTCCTCGAGGACCTGCACCCCAGCGTGCGCTGGCGCCACCCGATGATCGAGCTCGTCAAGGACAAGCAGTGCGAGATGCATCTCGACGGACGCCCGCTCGTGCTCATCCCGCTCGTCTTTGCCCGCGGCGTCCTCATGGGCGAGTCGCAGGACGAGCAGGCGGTGGCGCTCGGCTACCAGGCGCGCGGCACGGCGGCGCTGTGGACCGACGAGGCGGCCGGCTTCGACGGGCGCCTGGAGCTGCTGCTCGGCCACGGCCGCGCCGCGGTCCTGCGGGCGCTCGACCGACCGTCGACGACGACCGACCTGGCCCGCCGGCTGAGCTACGCCCCGAGCACGGTCTCCGCTCACCTCGACGTGCTCTCCCGCGCCGGGCTGGTCGAGCGCCATCGCGTTCGGCGCAGCGTCTTCTACGCCCTCAACGAGACCGGACAGGCGTTCGTGGTCCTGCTGGCCGACATCCCGGCCGCGCTGAGCGCCTGACCATTTGGAACCTGGCGAATCGATCGCCCAGGGCGCACGGCGGCGCGACGCTGTCGTCATGCACTACCACCCTGAGTTCCTCCGCGCAGTGGGCGCGACCCGCTACGACACGCCCTTGCCCAGCAGGTGCGCCCCGGCCAGCCCCGCCCAGCCCTCGTACGGCGCGAAGAAGGCGCGCACCTCCTCCTCGGTCACCCGGGCGCGCGGGTTGCCGGTCGCGATCCGCCCCACGACGCGCAGGTAGCCCAGGTCGCCGGCCGGCAGCTGGTCGTAGCGGCCTTGGCCGTAGAGGGCCAGCATCTCGATCGTCCAGCTCCCGATCCCGGGGATCGCGCGCAATCGCCGCCAGGCGCGTTCGTGATCGGGAGCGCAGAGGTCGGCGCGGCCGGCGGCCACCTCGCGCGCGGCGCGGCGCAGGGCGATCGCGCGCCCGGCGCTCAGGTCCAGCGACTGCAGCAGCGCGGGCGCGGTGGCGGCCAGCGTCGCCGCCGCGGGTAGGTCGCGCAGGCCGGTGATCGCGCAGCGCCGGCCGAGCCGGGCCACGATCCGTCGTTCGATCGCCTCGGCACGCTCGGCCTCGATGAGCTGCTCGCAGATCGCCCAGGCCAGCGCCTCGAACGGGTCGGGGCGGCGGATGACGCGCAGGTGCGGGCGGGCGCGCACCGAGCGCCCGATGAGCGGGTCGTTGCGAAAGCGGTCGTAGAACGGGCGCAGGTCGTCGTCGACGCCGAGCGCGAAGCGCACGCGCTGCAGCGCCTCCTCGGCCACGTCGGGGCTGTCGGCCCCGGCCACGAGCACCACGCGATCGCGCGCGGGCTGGCCGACGCGGACGATCGCGGGAACGCCCTCGACGTGCACCAGCCGCTCGAGGCCGCCCTCGCGCCGGCGGCGCATGACCCCGTCGCGCCCCGCCCGCGGCAGGCGATAGGGCCATACCGGGCGCACCTCTCGCCTGACCTCGACCATCGGAGGCGGACTCTACGCCCGCCGCCCGACGAGCGGCGCTGTCGCCCGCCGCTAGCGGGCGAGCGGAGCGGCGAAGCGCACGAGCGCCAGCCGCGACCCGCAGAGGCAGTGCAGCGCCAGCAGGGCGGCCACGACAAGGATGACGTCGCCCACGCTGAAGACGTTGCTCACCGGCCACGAGGCCGGTACCGCGAAGACGTCGCCGAGGAAGGCCAGGTGCGGGTGGGCGACGACGGTCGAGTTGGCGAAGTCGCCGGCCTCCTGGTGGACGCCCGGCGGCAGCCAGCGCGTCCGGGTCGGCCGGCATGACGCCACCGTTGGCCGTGATGGCGGCGAGGTTCAGCGCGCCGCCCAGCGCGGCCAGCCACAGGTAGGCGATGTGGCGGTTGGTCCAGAGGAAGGCGGCGATCAGGCCATAGGTGGCCAGATGGACGGCGTGGTGCAGCGCGGCGTTGCCCTGGGGGAGCAGCGAGACGATGAGAATCTGGCCCGCGATGGCGACGACGCGCCAGCCAGGGTGCGCGAAAGCGCACGTCGGCGAGCGCGCCCAGGCGCCCGCGCGCGAGGGGCACCGTGGCCAGGCAGAGCAGCAGGACGAGGCCGATGAGCATCTCGCCCAGTGGGATCGACCGGCGGGCGGGCGGCTTGAGGGCACCGCCAGGCGGTCAGCGAACGTCCGTGGATGGTTGATAACCACCGGTTAAAGGTTTGCGCCGGGGTGCCGATTGAGTCCCAAGGAGGGTCACGCACGGATGCGGGCCCGTGAGCAAGGGGAGAATTGCCCATGAAGCCTCGAATGTTTCGCCTCCTGACCACGGTCGCGATGCTCGCGGTCCTCATCGAGGCCCTCGGCGCCGGCGCCAAGTGGGGCTAGGCGCCATGTTGCTCCGTACCGGCCAGCGCGCCGCGGGAACCACCCGCAACGGGCGCAAGTGGAGCTAGTCCGATCGCATCGAGGCGCCCCGCTCGCGGGGCGCCTACGCGATCTCCCGCCCGTCCCTCTCCCTCCCCCCACCTGAGCGTGCGCGCCCGCCTCTACGTCAGTGCAGTCATCACGTCGGGGCTCGGGCTCCTCGTCTATCTCGCCGTCTCGCACGGCTCCGACGTCGTCCGGCACGGCTCGATCGGCATGTGGGTCCTGGTCGGCGCCGTCATCGTCGGCGAGCTGGTCCCGATCAAGCTCGGCACCGGCGAGGGCGAGGTCGCTCCGTCGACCACCTTCACCTTCGCGCTGCTGCTGTCCACGGGCCTGGCCGCCGCCGCCATCGCGGTCGCCGTCGCCTCGGGGATCAGCGACGTCATCGATCGCAAGCGCCCCTCGCGCAGCGCGTTCAACGTCGCGCAGTACGTGCGTGGCCATCGGCGCGGCGGGCGGCGTCCTGCTGGCCTCGGGTGTGCTGCCCCACCACGAGGAGTTCACCGCCGGCGACGTGCCCGCCATCCTCGCGGCCGCCGCGGTCTTCTTCGTCGTTAACACGGGCCTCGTCGCGGGCGCCATCGCGCTGACCAGCGGCACGCGCCTGCGCGACCAGATCTCCTCCGAGCTCATCCGCCAGTCGGCCACCGAGGGCATCCTCCTGGGCCTGGCCCCGCTGGCCGTCCTCGCCCTCGACTCGGCGCCGGTGCTCCTGCCGCTCCTGGCCCTGCCGATGATCGCCGTCCAGCGCGCCGGGCCGCCAGGCCCTGATCGCCGAGCGCCTCGCCCTGCACGACGCGCTGACCGGCCTGCCCAACCGCGTCCTCTTTCGCACGCGCACCCAGCACGCCATCCACGTCGCCGGGCGCGCCGAGACGCGCGTGGCCGTGATGCTGCTCGACCTCGACCGCTTCAAGGAGATCAACGACACGCTCGGCCACCACTACGGCGACGAGGTGCTGCGCCAGGTCGGCGAGCGCCTGTCGGGCCTGCTGCGCGAGGAGGACACCGTGGCGCGCCTGGGGGGCGACGAGTTCGCGATCCTCCTGCGCTCGGTCGAGAACGCCCGCCGCGGGCGTCGCCGTCGCGGCCGCCGTCCGGCGGGCCATCGCCGAGCACTTCGACGTGGCCGGCGTGCGCCTGGAGCTCGGCGCCAGCGTCGGCATCGCCTCCTACCCCGAGCACGGCCACGACGTCGACGTGCTCATGCAGCGCGCCGACGTCGCCATGTACCAGGCCAAGGAGGGCCGGACGGGCGTCGAGCGCTACGTCCCCGAGCTCGACGGCAACAGCGTCCAGCGCCTGGCGCTGGCCGGCGACCTGCGCACGGCGCTGGAGCGCGAGGAGTTCATCCTTCACTACCAGCCCAAGGTCGACCTGCGCACCAACGCGGTGATGGGCTCCGAGGTCCTGCTGCGCTGGGCGCACCCCGTCCACGGCTGGCTGCCGCCCGACGAGTTCATCCCGCTGGCCGAGCACACCGGCCTCATCGTGCCGCTGACCAACTACGTCTTCGACCACGCGCTGCGCCAGATGGGTGCGTGGCGCTCGCAGGGCCTCGACCTCGGCGTCGCGGTGAACCTCTCGGCGCGCACGCTGATCGAGCGCGATCTGCCCGACCGCATCGAGGCCATGTGCCAGCGCTGGGCCGTGCCCACCAACCGCCTCGTCCTCGAGATCACCGAGAGCATGGTCGTGGCCGACCCGGCCCGCGCGCTGCCGATCCTCGCGCGGCTGCACGAGCTGGGCGTCGAGATCGCGGTGGACGACTTCGGGACCGGCTTCTCCTCGATGGACTACCTCAAGCGCCTGCCGGTCAAGGAGGTCAAGATCGATCGCTCGTTCGTCACGACGATGGCGAGCGACGCGCGCGACGCGGCCATCGTGCGCTGCACGATCGACCTCGCCCGCAGCCTCGGGCTGCGCGTCGTCGCCGAGGGCGTCGAGACGCCCGACGTGCGTGCGCGGCTGACCACGCTGGGCTGCGACCAGGCCCAGGGTTTCTCGTTCTCACGCGCGCTGCCGGCCGCCGAGTTCACGGCCTGGCTCGCCGCGCGCGACAACAGCGCGCTGGCGCTCAGCGCGTAGCGGCCAGCGCGGCGGGCAGGTCCGCGACGCGGACGATCGCGGCGCCGGCCGCGGCAGCGGTCGAACGCGGGCCGGCGACGACGATCCGGTCGTAGCCCTGGGCGGCGAAGTAGCGGACGTCGGTGCGCGCCTCGGCGGCGTCACGCGGCAGGCGCACGTCGGCGTCGACGGCGCGCAGGCGGGGGTCGACGAGCGCGCTTCCGTCGCGCGCGGCGGGAGCGTCGATGACGACGGCCGTGCGGGGCGCCGGGTGGTCGGCGCCGGGTGCGAACGCGGCGCCGACGGCCAGCGCACCGGCGGCGGCGAGGGAAGCAAGGGCTGTGGCAATACCAGTCATACGTATGAGCATACTACGTATGACGGATGCTTGAGTCAACCTCGTCACACAACGAAGACGCGGCGCGCGGGCGCTGCTTCCCGCCCCACGGCACCCTCCGGCGTGGTTGCATGTCCGCCATCGCCTCCACCGCGAACAGCCGGGTGACGAGCGTCGACGTGGCGCGCCGCGCCGGCGTCTCGCAGTCGACGGTCTCGCTCGTGTTCTCCGGCAAGGGCCGCGGTCGCGTCTCGGCGGCCACGCAGGAGACCGTGCGCCGCTGCGCCCGCGAGCTCGGCTACCGGCCCAACGTCGCCGCGCAGGCGCTGCGCCTCGGGAGCTCGCGGGCGGTGGCGCTGCTGGTCCCCGACGTGACCAACCCGTTCTTCGCACGCGTGCTGCGCGGCGCCCAGCGCGCGGCGCAGGAGGCCGGCTACACCGTGGCACTGGTCGACACCGGCAACGACCGCCGCTGGGAGGAGCAGTCCTTCGAGGCGCTGCGCGCCGGCCCCGTCGACGGCTACCTGCTCTTCGAGGTCATGCCGCCCGAGGCGATGGGTCCCGACGAGCACGTCGTGCTCATCGAGTCCAGGGCGCCGCGGCGCTCGTCGGTGCGCTTCGACTCCGAGGGCGGCGCCGCGGCCGCCTTCGAGCACCTGCTCGAGCTCGGCCATCGCCGCATCGGCCACCTCGCCGCCGACTTCGACGCCCCCACCTTCCACCTGCGCGAGGACGCCCGCCGGCGCGTGCTGACCGGCGCCGGCCTCGACCCCGACGCGCTGCCGCGCGCGTTGACGGCGATCACCATCGACGACGCCCGCGACGCGGCCGGCCCGCTGCTCGACGAGCGGCCGACCGCCGTGTTCTGCGACGACGACATCGTCGCCGCCGGGCTCTACCTGGCCGCCCGCGAGCGCGGACTGCGCATCCCGCACGACGTCTCGGTGATCGGCTTCGACGACATGGACTTCGCGCGCGTGCTCGAACCGGCGCTGACCACGGTGGCGCTCGACGCCGAGCTGCTGGGCGCGACGGCCTTCGGGCTGCTCGAGCAGCGCATGGCCGGCGGGCGCGCACGCCGCCCGATCGTGCTGCCCGCCGAGCTCGTGCTGCGCGCCTCGACCGCGCCGCCGCAGTGAGCGACGGGGCGCGGGCCGTGCTTCCAGGCCCACGCGGAGGACTACGACGCCGAGCGCCGGCGCCTGCTGCCCTGTTTCGACGCCTTCTACGCGGCCGCGATCGACGCGGTGGGACTGTGCGAGCGCCCACTGCACCGCGTGCTCGATCTCGGCGCCGGCACGGGCCTGCTGGCGGGCGCCGTCGCGCAGGCCCATCCCGCGGCGCAGCTGACCCTGCTCGACGGCGCGGCAGCGATGCTCGCGCAGGCGCGGACGCGCCTGGGCGACAGCCCGCGCTACGTCGTCGCCGACCTCGGCGACGCAGCTGCCCGACGGCCCCTGGGACGCGGTCGTCTCGGCCCTGGCCATCCATCATCTCGACGACCCCGGCAAGCGCGCCCTGTTCGCCCGCGTCCGCGAGGCGCTGGCCGCCGGCGGCGTCTTCGTCAACGCCGAGCAGGTCGCCGGCGAGAGCCCATGGCTCGACGCGGTCTACGTGGAGCGCCACGAGCGCGCCGCCCGCGCCCTGGGCGCCACCGACGCGGAGTGGGCCGCGGCGACGCAGCGCATGAGCCACGACGTGTGCGCCACGGTGGACGATCAGCTCGCGTGGCTGCGCGAGGCGGGGTTCGCGGACGCGGGGTGCTCGTGGCGCGACGGGCGGTTTGCGGTGCTCGTCGCGCCGCGGCGCGACGGCCTGAACAGCATCATCGAGGGGAGGGAGTGTGCCCGGGCGCAGGCGCCTGCGGTCGTCCTCGGCGCGAACTGCGTCGGGATTTCGGTACCGGTTTCCGCACAGCAATCCGACGCGGTTCGGGCACCGGGCCGCTCGCGGAGCCGACCGCGCGCCCCGACCACCGCTCACTCCCTTCCCTCGATGCGGCAGTAAGCGCCGCGCAGCGCCACAAGCGCACGCGGAAGACCCGGGCGCGGAGGACTAGTCCCGCGAGCCCAGCAGGTGCACGTCGATGAGGAACGAGCGCGTGGCGAGCACCGGCGCGAGCTGGCCGGCCTTGCGCCGTGACCGGCGCCGGGCGCTGACGGCGCGCATGCCGCGGACGGCGGCCACGGTGACCACGCCGGCGGCGAAGGACGTCGCGGCGACGGCTGCGGCCTGCTTGACGACGACGATGCCGGCCGAGGGGTCGACGCGCTGCAGCGCCCGCGCCTCATCGGCCAGGACCGGGACGGCGTCGACCTCTTCGATGCCGTCGGGCTGCTTCTCTTCCTGCATCCGGGGCGATCATAGCCGCGACGCCCGACGCCGCCCGGCGAGTTCGCTAGCCGAGCGTGCGCTGAAAGACGCGGTAGGTCTTGATCTTGCGGCCGTTCATGGCCTCCATCCCGCGGTTCATGGAGCGGTTGGTCTCGAGGATCCAGCCCATCTCGCCCCACTTGACCGGGGTCCGCGCGGCCATCTCGAAGTGCTCGACGTACAGCGCCGCCGCCACGCCGGTGTGCTGGTACTCGGGCTTCACGCCCAGGAAGCCCACGCGGCAGCGGTCGATGATCTTGCGCCGGCGCAGGAAGTGCCACCAGCCGAAGGGCAGCAGACGGCCCTTCATCTTGAACAGCACCTGGTTGATGTCGGGGACGGTGATGGCCACCGCGACGGTCTCGCCGTCCTTCTCGGCCACCATGAACCAGGGGGCGTCGAAGACGAGCTGCATCTCCTGCGCGTAGTAGTCGAGGTCCTGCTTGGAGTAGGGCGAGAAGCCCCAGTTCCCAGACCATGCCGAGTTGTAGACGTCGGCGAAGCGGTCGAGGTCGCGTCGTAGCGAGCGCCGGCTCATCTTGCGGATGTGCACGCCGTGCTTGGGCTCGACCTGCTCGGCGAGCTCGAAGACGATCGGCAGGATCTTCTCGCGGTCGGAGATGTCGAGCTCCCACATCCACAGGTCCATCGCCTTCTCCAGCCCGGCCTCCTCGCAGCGCGCCGCGTAATAGGGCGGGTGCCAGGGCTGCTTGATCATCGGCTCGCGGTCGTAGCCCTCGACGAGCACGCCGTTCTCGTCGTTGATGCCGAAGTCCATCGGCCCGAGCATCAGGTCGCGGCCGCGCTCGCGCAGCCAGCCCTCCGCCGCCGCCAGCAGCGCCCGCAGGATCTCCGCGTCGTCCTCGAACTCGAGGAAGCCGAACATCCCCCAGCGGTTGTCCTGGTAGGCGTTGAAGGCGTGGTCGATCTGCGCGCTGATGCGCCCGACCACGCGCCCGTCGCGCCATGCACAGAAGAGCTGTGCGTCGCCGTGCTTGAAGAACGCGTTCTGGCGCCGGCTGAGGAAGAGCCGGCGCTCCAGGCGCAGCGGAGGGCACCAGTACGGCGAGGTAGAGTGCAGCCGGTACGGGAGCTCGATGAACTCGCGCAGCTCCTTGCGGCCCGTCACGGGCCTCACGTCCACGGACACGGCGGCGCACCCTACATGCCCGAGACCTCGATCGACGTCTTCGCCAAGGCCCGCGACAACGAGCGCGTGGCGCTCCTGCACGCGGCCCGCGAGGCCGACATCGTCCCGTACTTCCGCACCGTCGAGGGGCCCGCGCGGCCCGTCGTGGAGATGGAGGGCGCCCCGCGGATCATGCTGGGCTCCAACAACTACCTCGGCCTGACGGGCGACGAGCGCGTCATGCAGGGCGCACGCGACGCCCTGGAGCGCTACGGCACCGGGCTGACCGGCTCGCGCCTGCTCAACGGCACGACGGCGCTGCACCTCGAGCTCGAGGAGGAGATCGCCGACTGGATGGGCACCGACAGCGCGATCGTCTTCACCACCGGCCACCAGGCCAACGTGGGCACGCTGGGGACGATCCTCGGGCCCGGCGACACGGTCGTCGCCGACTCCGGCGACCACGCCTCGATCCTCGACGGCTGCCTGCTCAGCCGGGCCAAGCTGCGCGCCTACCGCCACAACCGCATGGACAAGCTCGAGCGCATGCTGGAGCGCGCGTCCAACGACGGCGGCGGCATCCTCGTCGTCGTCGACGGGGTCTTCTCGATGGAGGGCGACGTCCCGCCGCTGCGCGAGGTCTGCGATCTGTGCGAGCGCTTCGGCGCGCGGCTGATGGTCGACGAGGCCCATGGGGCGGGCGTGCTCGGAGCGCGCGGCGCCGGGGCGACCGAGCATTTCGGCGTCGAGGACCGCGTCGACCTGCGCATGGGGACGTTCTCCAAGTCGCTGGCCAGCTGCGGCGGCTTCCTCGCCGGCCCCGCCGACGTCATCGAGTTCCTGCGCGTCCAGAGCCGCGCCTTCCTCTTCACCGCCTCCGCGGTGCCCGCGGCGGTCGGCGCCGCCATGGCCGCCCTGCGCATCGTGCGCAGCGACGAGGGCCGCGCGCTCATGGCAAAGGTCCTGCACAACGCGCGCTATTGGAGCGACGGCCTCGTGGAGCGCGGCTTCAAGGTCGTGCGCCACGGCGACCTCGTGACCCCGATCATCCCCGTCCTGGTCGAGGACGACTGGAAGGCGGGGCTGCTGTGGAAGGCGCTCTACGACGCCGGCGTGTTCGTCAACACGGCCCTGCATCCGGCCGTCCCGCCCGGCGGCGCGCTGTTGCGCACGAGCGTGATGGCCACGCACGACACGGCGACGCTCGATCGCGCGCTCGATGCCTTCGCCGCCGTGAAGGCCTCCTTCGAGTCCGAGCACGGTCCGCTGCCGCGCCCCGCAGAGGACTGAGCCGGCGCCCTCCTACGGGCTGCTGGCTTGTCCATTTCTTCACAAGTACCAGCGGTCAAGAAAAAGGATGCTCTTTGCGAGGGTTGGGCAGACACGCGCGTTGACCGATCCGCGCATCGGACATAGCTTCGGTCGCGTCGGCGAGACGCTGCGGGGAAGAGAGCTTCACACCGGTCCGAGACGTCATCGGGAGTCGGGCCGAGCGGGTGTGAACCTCACGCGAGGGCCCTGCTGCCGTGTCGCTGCACACGCACGTTCAATACCAAGAAAGGGTTCCCCTTGAGGGAGGGGAGCAGGGAGGATCTATGAACGCAGAAGCGAGGATGTCCCCTGGGCCGGGGCCGCAGCACATGCAGGCACTCGAAAGGGCCAATGCCGTCCGGCTGGCGCGCGCGGAGCTCAAGCGCCGCGTCGCGATCGGGGAGATCAACGCGGCTGACGTGATCCTCGGCACGCCGTGGGAGGCGGAGAGCATGACCGTCTCCGACCTGCTCACGAGCCAGCGCCGCTGGGGCCACACGCGCAGCCGCAAGTTCCTGCAGTGCATCCCGATGTCGGAGAACAAGACCGTCGGCTCGATGACCGATCGTCAGCGTCGTGCGCTCGCGCAGATGCTGGGGACGAGCGGTGCATCGCAACCCGCGCCGGAGCGCGCGGAGGGTCTGACGCCGGTCCTCGCCGGGATCGCCTGACAGGGACACCAGGGCGACGGGCTGGCCGGCGCGTCCCTGCGGCGGACCGGTCAGCCCGCAGCCGTGGCGATCTCGACGATGTTGCCGTCGGGGTCGCGCAGGTAGATCGAGCGCAGGCCGCCGCGGTCGAAGACGTCGGTGCACTCCACGTCACGAGCGCGCAGGTAGTCGCGCCAGGCGTCGAGCTCGTCGGCGCTGGCCACCGCCAGGGCGACGTGGTGCACGGAGCCCACGCCGACCTTCCCCGGCTCCATCTGGGGGTACTCCATGAAGGACAGCAGCGTGCCCGCCGTCCCGTGGCCGTCGCCGAACCAGAAGTGCCGCGCGTCGGGATCGTCGTCGTTGACCGTCTCGCGCACGAGCGCGAGCCCCAGCAGGTCGCGGTAGAAGGCCGTCGTGCGCTGCAGGTCGGCGCAGATCACGGTGACGTGATGCAGGCCGAGCAGGCGCATGCGACGGGGCTCGGAGGCGGGCAGCTCGGTCATGCGCGGAACCCCAGCCCGCCCGATCGCGCGCCGGAAGGCCTGGCGCAGCCGCGTGAGCACGACGAGCATGACGACCACGCCGATGACCAGCAGGGCGACCTGCGGCAGATCGGTCCACAGGAAGAGCGGCACGTCGACGACGATCGCGCACGCCGCGGCCAGAAGCGTCGAGTGCGAGCGGTAGCCGGCGAAGTGCTCGCGGACGGCCAGCTCCAGGCCGGCGAGGCTGACCAGCGCGAAGCCGCAGGCCAGCAGCGCGCCGCGGCGCCCGCCGTCGGTGAGCACGCCCGGCGACGATCAGCGCCAGCGAGAACAGGACGACCAGCTCGGTGAGCGGGAAGGGCGACCACGGCGCCGCGGGCGCCTGCGCCATCCGGGCGCGCGGACCTGGCGACGCGTGCCGCGGCCGGGGGCGCTCGACCACGGGCGGCGGCGCCGGCGCGGTCAATCCGCGCTTGCGAGAGCGACGGCCCATGTCAGGAGGCTAAGGGACAGCCGGACGACAGCTTGACCTGCCACCAGCCCATGAGCATGCCGATGAGCCCCAGCCGCGGGCGCACGTGCCATACGCCGCAGCCGCTCGCGCCCAGATCGCGGTCGGCGACCCGCACGAACTTGTAGCGGCCGGGCTCGAGCAACATCCGCTCGAGCAGCACGCGGCTGGCCTCCTGTCGCTCGCCGCGCTCGTCGAGCACGGCGCGCGCCTGTGCCAGGCGGTCGGCCAGCGCGTCGCGGATGCGCTCGAGCTCGCCCAGCGTCAGCAGGCGCGGGCCGCCGGGCGCCGGGACCGCGCTGTGCACCCCGCCGTGCGGAAAGGCGCTGACGACGGCATCGGAGAGCTGTGCCTCGAGCGCCGCGATCTGGCCGCGCAGCTGCGTGCGGGCCGCGCGCTCGTCGGCGATGACGCGGACGTCGCGGACGTCGAGCATGGCCGCGAGTCTACTGAGCGCCACGGGCGTCGGAAAGCGCCTCGGCGCAGCCGAACAGCGCCTCCTCGACGTGCAGCGCGGGCACCCCGGGCACCGCGACGGCGAACAGCCGCAGCCGCGCGCAGTGGCGATCTGGGCCGCGGCCGGACGCGACGTCGCCGAAGAGCACCGCGACCGGGCCCGCGGCGTCGGCCACCACCACACGCCCGGGCGCCAGGTCGGGGGCGTACTCGCCCTCCCCCAGGCGCTCGCCGGCCTGCGCGCCGCGCAGCCCCAGCGGCCCGTCCAGGCGCGCGTCGTCCAGCGCCCATACGGGGACGCCGGTCTCGACCACGGCCACGAGCAGGGCGTCCTCCAGCGGCCCGCGCGAGACGAAGCCGCCCTGGACCAGCCGATCGAGCGCCGCCGCCTCCACCGGCGTGCGCTGCGCATCGGGATCGAGGCCGACGTGGCGGAAGAAGACGCGGTAGGCCGCCGGGACCGGCTCGCGGCGCAGGGTCAGCGCCCGGGCGCCGTGGAAGCGGTCGGCCAGCAGCGCCAGGCGCTCGCGCAGCGGGCTGCGGGGTGCGGCGCCCGGGCGCCGGCGCGACGAGCGAGACGATCCGCAGCTCGGGGAACTCGAGCGCCAGCTCGCGGTCGACCCAGCCCTCCTCCAGCGCCGGGTCCGCGCCGCGTCACGGCCGCGATCCTCATCCCGTGCGCCTCGCGCTCGAGCGCCGTGAGGCGCCGGTCGAGCTCGGCGCCGTCGAGCTCGCCGACGCTGGTGGCCTGCACCACCCCGCCGGCCAGCGCGTAGGTGAGCTGCGGGCAGACGGCGACGCCGAACAGGTTCGCCAGGCGCCCGTCGAGGTCCCACGCGACCGGGAAGCGCCAGCGATGGCGGCGCACGAGCGCGCGCAGGTCGCCGCGCTCGCCGCGGATCGAGACCGCCGCCACCTGCAGGCCCGGGTGGCGCGGCGAGCGCGCGCTGGAGCAGATCGAGCTCGCGCGTGCACTGCTTGCCGCGCGTGGCCAGGAAGGCGAGCACGAACGGCCCGCGCTCGCCGAGCTCGCACGAGTTGAGGATCCCCGGACCGCGCACGGTGCAGGCCGGGCGCTTGCCGGCCGGGCCCTGGTTGGGCTTGCGCGCGATGTTGACCGGCGCGTCGAGCGGTCCGAGCGCGAGCGGCGCGGCGAAGGGCGGCACCTTCGAGCCCACCTTCAGGCCGCTCTGCGACCCCGAGCGCTCGGTGCGCAACGCGTGCAGCGACACGTAGCCCACGAGCACCACGCCCACGAGCGCGACGAACCACCCGTAGCGACCGGTGCTCACCCCGTCGGCGCGCGCTGCGGGTTGATGCGGCGCCCACCGACCCGCGGCACCCGCAGGCGCAGTCGTCCCTGCTCGGCCAGCAGGAGCACCGCCGGCAGCACGACCATGACGCCCGAGCAGCGCGACGGTGAGGTCGACGACCGTCACGAAGCCGAAGTCGCGCAGCATCTTGATGTCCGAGACGACGAGCACGGCGAAGCCGGCGATCGCCGTGGTGCCCGAGGCCAGCACCGCGGCGCCGGTCGAGCGGTAGGTGCGCTGGAGCGCCTCGCCGGGCTCGTGGCCGGCGGCGCGCTCGGCCCGGTAGCGCTCGGCCAGCAGGACGCTGAACTCGGTGGAGATGGCGATGACGAGCGCCCCGAGCACGACCGACATCGGGTTCAGCGGGATCCGCAGCGCGAAGAGCACGAGCGCCGACCAGCCGGTGGCCAGGGCGATCGGCAGCAGCGGCACGAACGCGCGCTGCCAGGCGCGGAAGGCGGCGAGCAGCACGAGCGCGACGGCGGCGAGGCCGGCGAGCAGCGTCCCCAGCCGCCGCCACGGCGAGGAGACGGCCGCGTTGGCCTCGGCCGCCAGGACCGGCAGGCCGGCCAGCTCGGCGTCGATGCCGGCGGGCGGGTGCAGGCGGTCGCGCATGCCGTTGATGACGTCCTCCTGGCGGTCGAGCGGCATGAGGCGGATGCCGAAGGCCAGCGTGGCCGTGCGCCGATCGGCGGTGATGACGCCCTGCGAGAAGTAGGGCGGCACCGCGTCGAGCAGGCCCTCGATCTGCTGGCGGCGTCGCGTTCTGCCCGCCGCGGAAGAGGTCGGGCAGCGAGAAGGCCGGGCACAGCTCGGCCTTGCCGCAGCCGCGCTTGTCGGAGTAGCCGAAGCGCTTGAGCACCGCCGACTGGTAGCCCGTCATCCACTTCACGACGGCGGGGTCGGTGACCCGCGGCCCCGAGACGACGACGTCGATCTCGCCGCCCACGTCGGTCGAGCGCTGCAGCGCCTGCAGGTCGCGGATCGCCCCGTTCTGGGGCACGAGCTTGGTCAGGTCGGACTCGACGCGGGTCTGCGTCTCGAGGCCCCAGCCGGCGACGGCGACCACGAGCGCGACGAGCACCACGCGGCCGGGATGCACGGTCGCCACGCGCAGCGCGCCGCGGCCGACCGCGGTGCCGCGCCGGCGCACCGCCAGGGCCGCGCGGTTGGCGACGAGCAGCTCACCGGCGCCGCGCCAGGCGGGCGCCAGCGCCTGCAGCGCGGGCGGGCTCGGGCCGCGGCGCGCAGCGGCGGAGAGCGCGGCCACGCCCAGCGTCAGCGCGCAGCCCAGCGCGAGCGCGATGCCCGCCACCAGCAGCAGCCCGAAGCCGCGCACCATCGGCACCGGCGAGAGCGCGAGGACGAGGAAGCCCGCCGCGGTGGCCGCCGCGGCCGTGGCAACCGTCGGCGCGCCGCGTGCCGCCGTGCGCGCGACCGCCGCCTCGATGCCCTCGCCGGCCGCCTGCGCCTCCTGGATGCGCGCCTGCAGCTGGATGGCGTAGTCCACGGCGAGGCCGATGAGCACGGGCAGGACCGCGATCGAGGCCATCGTCAGCGACGCCCCGCTGAGCGACAGCGCGCCGAAGGTCAGCCCGGCCGCCGCCACGGCGACGACGAGCGGCAGCAGGCGCAGCCGCGCGCGGAAGACCAGCGACAGCGTGAGGGCCATGACGACGAGCGCCGCCACGAGCAGCACGATGAGCGAGTGGCTGATCGACTTCGTCAGGTCGCTGACCACCACCGGCGCGCCGGTGACGACGTAGGTGCCCTTGCCGTTGGGCAGCTTCCAGTCGGGCATCGCGACGGCCTGGCGCACGAGGTCGATCGCGCGGTCGCGCTCGCTCTCGCTCAGGTCGGAGCGGAAGCGGACCTGGATCAGGGCGCTGCTCTTGTTGGGGAAGATGTAGGCGAAGCGCCCCTTGGGCACCCCGGGCCCCTTGGTGTCGTCGAAGACGATCTTCGAGACGAACGAGGGGTCGTTGAGCTGGGGCGCCGAGCGGATCCCGTACTTGAGCGCCAGCGCGATGACGTTCTTGGCGAACTCGGCGAGGACCAGTTGCTTGGCCTGCTCGCCGTACCTGCGCACCTGCGCCGGGGTCTTGTGCTGGGCGCGGGCCAGCGCACGCGCCGCCGTGGCCGCGCGCTTGGCCTGCGCGTCGCGGGCCTTGGACTCGGCGCTGAACTGGTCCTGGATCTGCCCGATGGCCTCGTTGAGGAAGGTGCCCGGCCCGAAGACGACCTTGGCCGGCTTGCTGCGCGCCAGGCGCGCGCACGGCCCGTCCTTGCCGCCGGGCGGCACCTGGCCGGCCGGCGCGTTGCCCGAGATGCAGCCCTCCAGGCCCTGGACGCGCAGGATGTCGGAGGTCAGCGCGAGCTGGGTCACCGGCTCGCGCACGAGCACGTAGACCGCCTCGTCGCCGAAGCGCTGGTGCAGGCGCTCGGTCGCCGCGAAGCTCGCGCTCCCGCGGCCGACCAGCGTGTCGGTCGCCGCCGTCGGCGTCAGGCGCAGCGCGAGGACGCCGCCGGCCACTGCCAGCAGCCCCACGGCCAGCCCGACCACGAGCGGCCGCCGAGCGGCGGCCCCCATGACCGCCCGCAGCAGACCCGACAGGCTCATCTCGACGGGCAGGGTACCCGCGGCGCAGGCCGGGGAGTGCTGGTTGGGAGCTCAGCGCAGGGCGGCGCGCGTGAACGCGCGCACCGACAGCGCGACGAGCGCGGCGGCGAAGAGCGCGACGACGGCCAAGCTGAGCCACGCTTCGGTGGTCGGGTTGCTCATGCCCCAGATGTCGTGCAGCCCGGTTCCGCGCGGGTCGACGAGCCCGTAGCGCATGAGCGCCATCGCGTGGGTCAGCGGGCAGGACCTTGGCGAACGCGGTCAGGGCACCGGGCAGCGCGCTGATGGGGAACAGCGCCCCGGCGAAGAACCACGGCAGGATCGCCACCACGGGCGTGGCGCCGATGTACTCCTCCTGATTGGGGATGCGGCTGGCCATCGTCTCGGCCACGCCGTACATGAAGACCGCGAAGCCGAACGCGGCGACGGCGAACCACGCGATCCCCGTCGCGCTGACGTGGAAGTCGGCGCCGCGCAGCGCCGCGACGCCGACGAGGACGGCGATCTGCAGGGCGCTGAGCGCGAGCGCTACCGCGAGGTTGCCGAGTACGAGCAGCGCGCGCGGGATCGGCGCGGCGAGCAGCTCGCGCTGGGCCCCGCTGTCGCGGTCGATGATGACGCTGAGCCCCGCGAAGACCGTCGTGAGGGGCACGAGCAGGCCGACCGTCCCGATCGAGACGAAGGCGGTGTAGTCGAGCTTGGTGTGCAGGCCGCCCAGCGCCGTCGTGAGCGCCGGGGCGATCACGACGGCGAAGAGGATCGGCGTGAGCAGCGGGATCGCGATCTGGCGCGGGTTGCGAGCGGTGAGCGCGGCGCGCCGCTCGAGCGCGAGGCGGCGACGAGCGCGGACGGAGACGTGGGCCATGGGTTGGGTCCTTTCGTGTTCGTTCAGGCCGCTTCGGCCATGCGGTTGCCGGTCAGGCGCAGGTAGACGTCGTCGAGCGTCGGCGCGCGGGTCGAGATCGCCCGACGCGCGCAGGTCGGTCGCGTGGATGGCGGCGATCGCCTGGGCCGCGGTGTGGCGTCGCAGCGGCAGGGTCATGGTCGAGCCGACCGCTGAAGACGTCGGCCGTCGCGATGCCGTGGGCGCGCAGCGACGCGAGCGCTGCCGCGGCGTCGCCGTCGACGCGCAGCTCGAGGATCTCGCCGCCCAGCCCGGCCAGCAGCGCGCCGGGCGTGTCGAGCGCGGCGATCTCGCCGAGGTTCATGATCGCGACGCGGTCGCACAGCCGCTGGGCCTCGTCGAGGTAGTGCGTCGTGAGCAGGATCGTCATCTCGTCGCGGTCGCGCAGGCCGGCGATCACGTCCAGCAGCTCGTGGCGGATGCGCGGGTCCAGGCCGACGGTCGGCTCGTCGAGGAAGAGCACGCGCGGCTCGGAGACCAGCGCGCGGGCGATCTCCAGGCGCCGGCGCTCGCCGCCGCTGTAGGTCCCGACCGGGCGATCGACGAGCGTCGCCAGGCCGAGCACCTCCACGAGCTCGGCGATCCGCGCGTCGGCCCCGGGCGCGCGGGACGCCCCACAGGCGCGCGTGCAGCTCGAGGTTCGCCCGGCCCGTGAGCCCACGATCGACGACCGCCTCCTGGAAGACGACGCTGCTCGCGCGCCGGGCCGCGAGGGCTTGGCGCGCAACGTCGAAGCCGGCCAGGCGCGCCGTCCCCGCGGTGGGCGCGACCGTCGTGGTGAGCATCCCGACGGTGGTCGACTTGCCGGCTCCGTTGGGGCCCAGCAGGCCGAACACCTCGCCCGGCGCGACGTCGAAGTGCAGGGGTTTCACGGCGGCGACGCCGCCCGGGTACGTCTTGGTCAGGCCGTCGACTTCGATCGCGTGCACGGGGTCTCCTGGGTCTGGCTGGGGGGCGCGGTCACATCGGCCGCTGTCGGTTCGTCACTGCTATGACGGACCCCGACCGGAGGATGTGACCGTGGACGAGCACCAGCACCAGGCCGAGCAGTTCGAGCAGCACCGGGCGCATCTGCGCGCGGTCGCCTACCGGATGCTGGGATCGCTGAGCGAAGCCGACGACGCCGTACAGGAGGCGTGGCTGCGCCTCAGCCGCTCCGACGCAGACGCCGTCGCCAACCTGGGCGGCTGGCTGACGACGGTCGTCGCCCGCGTGTGCCTGGACGTGCTGCGCGCGCGCCGGGCACGACGGGAGGACCTCGTGGGGATCTCGCTGCCCGAGCCGATTCGTCACCACCGGCGAGGACGCCGACCCCGCCCACCAGGCCGAGCTGGCCGACTCGGTCGGGCTCGCCCTGCTCGTCGTCCTCGACACGCTGTCCCCCGCCGAGCGCCTCGCCTTCGTGCTGCACGACATGTTCGGCGTGCCGTTCGACGAGGTCGCCGCGATCGTCGACCGCACGCCCGCGGCCGCGCGCCAGCTCGCCAGTCGCGCGCGCCGGCGCGTGCGCGGCGCGGCGCCCACGCCCGATCCCGACCTCGGCCGCCAGCGCGAGGTGGTCGCCGCCTTCCTCGCCGCCGCGCGGGCCGGCGACTTCGACGCCCTGCTCGAGGTGCTCGATCCCGACGTGGTGTTCCGCGTCGACGCCGGGCGCGGCCCGCACGCCCGGCCGCCGGCGGTCGGCGCGCGGACGGTGGCGCGCGAGCTGCTGTCGCGCGCCCCGCGCTTCGCGCCGCTCGCACGGCCGGCGATCGTCAACGGCGCCGCGGGGCTCTTCCTGGGCGCCCGCCGAGCGGCCTGCCGCGGTCGTCGGCTTCACGGTGGCCGACGGGCGCATCGCCGCGATCGACCTCGTCGTCGATCGCGCGAAGCTGGGCCGGGCGCTGCGCGGCTGATCAGGCGGCGTCGGCGAGCACGCGGCCTACGCGCGCCAGCAGCCAGTCGATCGAGCCGGGGTCGCCGCAGACGTCCTCCCAGCCCGCGACGACGCGATGCAGCTCGGCGAAGGAGTCGAAGCGGCCGAGCACCTGCACCGTCCCGCCGCCGCGCATCCCCTCGTGCTGCATCACGTAGAGCTCGCCGGTGGCCTCGACGAAGGCGGCGCGATAGCTGCGGGCCAGCGGGCCGTCCGCGCGCCACCACAGCCCGACGTCGCGCTCGCGCGAGGTCGCGCGATGACGGTCGGCGGCGTAGAAGGCTCCAAGGGACAGGTAGGTCGTCGGCATCGTCCGAGTCATGCTGGCGGTGCGGATGGCGATCCGTATTGGTGCTGCCCGTACTCTCGCCCTGACGCTGCCTTGCGAACGCGATCAGGGGACGAGCACCGTCTTGCCGACGGTGGCGCGCGTCTGGATCGCCGTGTGCGCGGCCGCGGCCTGGGCGAGGGCGAAGCGCTGCACGAGCGGGACGAGGCGCCCGCCGGCGGCCGCCGCCAGCGCCTGCTCCTCGAGGTCGCGCACGCCGCCCGGGCGCTGCGCGATCCGCGCCCCGATGGCGGCCGACGCGGTCAGCCCCCGCGAGTACAGGTCGCCGATCGAGAGCTCGGTCGGCGCGCCGGAGGACCAGCCGAAGAGGATCAGGCGCCCGCCGACGCCGAGCAGCTCCAGCGCGCCGCGGCCGAGCGCGCCGCCGACGCCGTCGAGAGCCACCGTGACCTCGCGGCCGTCGAGCGCGGCGCGCACGGCGTCGCTCCAGCCCGGCGCGGAGTAGTCGACGGCGACGCCGGCCCCGAGCTGGCTGACGCGTTGCACCTTGGCCGGGCTGCCGGCGACGCCGACGACCGTGGCGCCGGCGTTGCGCGCGGCCTGCACGAGCAGGCTCCCCAGACCGCCCGCGGCGGCCGTGACGAGCACCACGTCCTCAGACGTGAGCTGCGCGACCTCGAGCACCGCGAGCGCCGTGCGCCCGGTGCCGATCATCGCCACCGCCGCATCGTCGGCGAGGCCGTCGGGCAGGGTGTGCAGCGCCTCGATCTCGCGGACGGCGAGCTCGGCGTAGCCACCGCTCGCCGGCCCCAGGTGCGCGACCACCCGTCGGCCGAGCCACCGGTCGTCGACCTGCGGGCCGACGGCGTCGACGACGCCCGCGACCTCGCGCCCCGGGATCGTCGGCAGCTCGGGCAGCGCCAGCGGGCCCATCGGCCGGCCCTCGCGCAGGACGGTGTCGATGAGGTGCACCCCGGCCGCCGCCACGGCGATGCGCGCCTGCCCGGGTCCCGGCCGTGGGTCGTCGACCTCCTCGTAGCGCAGGTTCTCGGCCGGGCCGAAGGCGTGCAGTCGGATGGCGTGCATCACCCACCACGCTACGCCCGCCTGGGCCCGTCCACCACGGGCCATTGGACCTAGGACGTTGGGCGGAGCCCCTACAGGCCGGCGCAGCCGGTCGCCACCGGCCGCGGCGAGGACCAGCGCAGCGACAGCGGGTCGCGGACGCGGATCACGGCGTTCGGATGCCTGCCGCAGACGGGGAGCCGGCTGGTGAAGAGGAGCTCTCCTCCGGGGGCCGACGAGCGCGGGCGGGCACGCACGGGCCAGGACATCGCCGGCTTCCCGGCGCCGGGCCAGAACAGCGCCACGCGCGCCATCCCGACGTTGATGCCGTCGGCGCGCACCCAGTAGCGCGGCGTGCTGGTGTCCGCCGCGCCGTAGGTGCCGATGTGCACGCGCAGGGCGTTGCGGCGCGCCCCGGCCGTCAGGTTGTCGTCGTGGACCTGCTGCCAGGTGGCGGGGGTGACGCAGACCCGGTCGCCCGGGAGCGCGGCGCGCCAGACGAACCCCGCGACGCACAGGTCGGGGCCGAAGGTGCCGCTCGTCGCGCCGACGCGCGTGGGCGCCAGCGCGTTGTCGCGCGCGGTCTGCGCGCGGACCTCGGGCGTGACGCAGACGTGGTCGCGGGGCGTCGCCTGGCGCCAGACGTACCCGTCCAGGCACGTGAGCGGCCCGTGGCTACCGGCCGCAGACGCGGAGACCGCAGGCACCAGCATCGCGGCGACGGCCGCGAGGCACCCGACCCAAGCTCGCCTGTGAACGCGCATGACAGGCAGAGGAGCCGCGAGGCCCCCTGCCTGATACGCGAACTACTGCGCGCGAGCCGCTACGCGGCGTAGCGCTGCGCCGACCGGGCGCGCGCCTTGGCCGCCTCGACCTCGCGGTCCTTGGGCGGCGCGTTCGTCACGAGGTCGCCGAGCAGCTCCATCGTCGCCGCGGTGATCGCGTCGACGGCGCGCTCGAACGCCTCCTCGTTGGCCTTCGCGGGCTTCGTGAAGCCGCTGACCTTGCGGACGAACTGAAGGGCGGCGTCGTGCGCCTCTTCATGCGTGGCGGGAGGCTCGAAGTTGTACAGCGGGCGGATGTTGCGACACATGGGTCACAGGTTACGTCGTCGGCGTGGTGGTCTCCCGCCGGCGTTGCGGCGCTGCGCGGCGCAAACTGCCTCACCGAGGGAAGGGAGTGTGCCCGGGCGCGGGCGCCTGCGGTCGTCCTCCGCGCGAACTGTCCCGGATTGCTATCGGAAACCGGGAGCAATCCAGGACAGTTCGGGACCCGCCCGCCCCGGAGGCCGACCGCTCACGCCCCGACCGCCGCAAACTCCCTTCCCTCGGTGAGGCTGTTTACGCCGCGCAGCGCCGCCAACGCTGGCGGCAGACGCGGACGACTACCGCCCCAGTCCGCGCACGAGCTCGTTCGCCGCATGCGGTACCGGGGCCACGAGGCGGCGGACCTCCGACAGGCCGGCGCGCAGCTCGGCGTCGCCGACTTCGACGGGGCGCATGGAGTCCTGCAGCTGCGCGAGCGTGCGGTCGGCCCGCACCGTGGCGGTGACCGCGCCGTCGATGAAGCCCTTGACGCCCTGCGACGGCAGGCCGGCGGAGGCGGAGTCGAAGGTCCGGGTCGGCAGGCCGTGGCGCTCGGCGAACTCGCTGTGGGTCCGCTGCGCCCGCCCGTAGGCCATCTGGATGGGCCGGAAGAGCTCCGCCTCGAGCTTGTCGGCGTTGTAGTCGTCGAGCACCTCGAAGGCCGCGCCCACGGCCGCGAGCGCCAACCCGATGTCGTCGGTCGCCGAGGCGATGTCGTCGAGCATCTCCTGCCGCGCCTGGGAGCTGTCATAGGCCATGGCTACCGCGTGTGCGTCCGGGCCTGCGCCGTGCGCGCGAGCGCCCGCGCCGTCGCTCCGGTCGCGGGATTCACGTGCGGGTACTGGGTGACCTCGCCGCCGAACGGGAACTTGCCCTGCTGCTTGCACGGGGGTGCGGCGACCTGGCCGTTGGTCACGGGGCCGAAGAAGAACTTCTGCACGTTCGCCGCCAGATCGGACGGGATCAGCGAGGTCGGATCGATCGGCAGGCCCGGCTGCGGCTCGGTCACGATCGTCGGGTCCGGAGCACCCGTGCACTGGCGGGTCTCGTAGGCGAGCAGCCCGGCGGCGAGCTTCTTGAACGCGTCGGGGAAGTCATACGGATTGGGGCGGTTCGTGGGGAGACGGCGCGGATAGACGGCGAGGTTCTCGGGGTTCGCCGGGTTGCTCGTGCGCAGGTAGTGCACGCGCGCGTTGCCCTCCTGCGTCGTGGCCTGCGTGGTCGCCACCGTGTTGGCGAAGAAGGAGCTGATCTCGTCGTTGTACTGGCCCAGGCCGATCAGCGGCGGGTTGAGCTGGCGCAGGGGCGCGTCGAAGTTGGCCAGCAGCGGATGCAGCTCGTCGAGGAAGTCCTCGGTGGCCGGGAGGCCCGCCTTGGCGACGTCGAACAGCGGGTTGAGGTTGGTGAAGAGGGCCTTGAGCTCGGGGGCGAGCTTCGAGAGGTCCTGCAGCGTGGGCGACAGCTGGCGCGCGGCCGGGCGCAGCTGGGTCACGAGCGGGTTGGTGTCCTTGGAGAACTTGGTCAGGCGCGCGAGCGTGATCGTCGACTCCCGCTCGAAGGTCGGCAGGGCGCGGAAGGTCTCCTCGAGCTCGCGGTTGCGTGCCGCGGTCGTCGCGAAGACCGTGTTGGAGTTCTCGATCAGCGAGCGCAGCTGGCCGTCGCGCTCGCTCAGGGCGTCGAAGACCTCGCCGGTGTCGCGCACCACGCCCTGCACGTCCGTGTCCTGCGCGTTGAGGATCTTCAGCAGGGTGGTGGTGTCCTCCGCGAACGGCGCGAGGTTGCCCAGCGAGTCGGAGATGTCGCGCCCGCGGCCCTGCGAGGCGAGGGCCAGCTGCTGCATCCAGATGCGGAACGATTGGCGCGTCTTCTCGTCGAAGGCGCGGAAGATCTCGTCGAGCTCGACGGTCGGCGACACCGCGCCGGCCGGCAGGCGGCCGTTCTCGGCGACCGTCCCGGCGCTCGGGGAGCCGGGCGTCAGCTCGACGTAGGTCTCGCCCAGCAGCGTCTTCTGGCGCAGGATCGCCTTCGTGTCCTTGGGAATCGGCGCATAGGCGGAGTCGAGCTCGATCGTCGCGTCCGAGGCGCCGGTCTCCTGGTCGGGCGTGACGAGCTTGACCTTGCCCACCGAGACGCCGGAGATCCGCACGTCGGCCTCCTGGGACAGCGTGGCGGCCTCGCGGAAGGAGACGTTGAAGCGGTAGCCCTTGGGCTGCAGCGGGATCGGGCCGCCGAAGGCCAGCCACAGGAAGAGCAGCAGGCCGAAGCAGGAGAGCGCGAAGCCCGCCATCACGAGGATGCGCGGAAGGCTGGGAGCCTGCTTCTGCATTAGCGGCTCCTCCCCTGGCTGGCGCGCCGCGCCGGCCTGACTGGTCGTCGGGCACACGGCGTTCTGGTCGGGCGGGTTGAGCAGCGCGCCGAGCGTGCCGAGCTGCGGCACGGGCCCGCTGAGCTGGTGGAGCACCTGCAGGGTCGAGCACGAGGCCAGGACCAGGCCGTGGCGGATCGGGCCCTGCGCGTCCTGGGTGGAGAAGACCGTGGCGCCGGCGTGGTTGGCCCACGCCGCCCAGAACAGGTAGCCCTCCTCCTTGCCCGGCGGGTTGTAGGCCAGCTCGTTGAGCAGATAGTTGAGCACCTTGACCGACGTGGTCAGCTTCGGGGTGACCACCGCGAGGTCGCTCGCGGCGGGCCGCAGGACCTTGACGACGGGCAGCGCGGCGCGCGCGAAGGGCCGCAGCTGGTTCTGGATGATCGGCGTCGTCTGGGCCAGGAACGGGCGCGTCTGGACCAGCGCGGGCCCGAGGGCGCGGGCGCCGGGTCGCAGGGCGCCGAGGGTCGGCCCGAGCACCTGGCCCAGCTTGTCGACCTTGGCCAGCGTGGTGTTCGTCGCGTCCAGGGCGCCGGGCAGCTCCTGCAACGCCGTGCGCAGGTTGGCGTCCTGGTTGGCGAACGCCTGGAACACCCGGTTGGAGGAGTCGACCAGCGCCGCCAGGTCGTCGTCCTTGTTGCCCAGCGCCTGCGAGAGCAGGCTGAAGTTGTGGATCGAGCGGCGGATGTTGCGCTCGCGCACAGCCACCGCGCCGTTGAGCTTGGCCAGGTAGCGGCCGGTCGGCTCGAAGCGCTTGAGGTCGGCCGACAGGGCCTTCCCCTGGCCGTCGAGCCCCTCGCCCGCGGCGCCGACGAGCACCTGCAGGTAGGTGCGCGTATCGGTGTCGAGCGAGGAGAGGATCTCGTCGAAGTTGACGTTGGGCAGCGTCTGGTTGATGGGGACGGTCCAGCCCGCCGGCGCCGTGTCGGCCGACTGCGAGCCGGGGTCCAGCTCGATGACCATGTCGTTGAGGCCGGTCTTGGGGCGCAGCAGCGCGGTGGCGTTCTTGTAGATCGGCGTGTACTTGCGCCGGATCTTCATCGTCACCACGGCGCGCCCGTCGACGAGGTCGACCTTGGTCAGGTCGCCCACGTCGACGCCGGCGATCTGGACGGTCTGGCCCTGGCCCGGCGTCACCGACTGCGCGGTGGAGAACTGGGCCTTGTAGTCGACGAAGTCCGAGCCGACGACCGGGACCCAGTGGGGCAGGTAGAAGCGCTGGTTGGAGAGGATGTAGCCGCCGACGAGCGCCGCCACCAGCACGAGGCCCAGGACGAAGACGAAGTCGCGCGCGTGCTTGCGGATCGCCGTCCTCATCGCCCGCGCTCCACCCTCGACGGGGTCGCCCGCGCCGCCGCGCCGCCGCCGTCGGGGGCGCCCGTCGGCGCCCCGCTGAGGTCGGGCAGCGTGTTCTTGTAGCAGGGCACGTCAGGCTTGTAGGGCGGGCGCTTGCCCGGGAACGCCGGCCGCGTGCCCAGCGGCTTGAGGATCGCGTTGGCGAACAGCTTGTCGGCGATCCCGCCCGAGGCCCCCAGCGAGATCGTCTGGTCGCCGCCGCCGGGCTGGAAGCGCACGTACATGCCGTTGCCGTCGAAGTTCTGGCCCTCGCCGGCGAGGCCGACCATCGTGTACCAGAACTCCTTGTAGTTCTCCGCCCCGGTCGAGAGCGGGCCGTCGTCGATCTTCAGGTCGCCGGTGGGCAGCACGACCCGGGTGGCGCACTTGGCCGTCAGGTCGGCCTGCGGCAGCAGCGCCAGGGTCGCGTCGACGACCTTGGCCAGGTCGCGCGTGGCCGGGCTCAGCTCGGCCGCGACGCCCTGCAGCTCGGAAGGCCCGAGCAGCCCTCGCGCCTGGGCGATCCACGGGAAGGCGGCGTCGATGGTGGCGGCCGTCTCGTTGACGCCGGGCAGGATCTCGCGCGCGAAGGCGCGCGTGTTGGGGAACGAGGCGTTCAGCGAGTCCAGCGCGCGGTCGGCGTTCTGCAGCGTCGGCCCCAGCAGGCGAATCGAGGCGCTCAGGTTGGCGGCCTGCGATGCCGTCGCGGCGACGGTGGTGTTGAAGTTGGTGACGAGGTCCTTGAGCTGCGCCTCGTTGCGCCCCAGGCCCTCGGTGGTGCGGCTCAATCCGTCGATGAGTCGTGCGAGGTCGTGGTCCTGGGTCCCGAGGAAGGCGTCGGCCACGATCGCCGTGCCCTTCAGCGAGCGCTCGCCGTAGCGGATGGCGTCGTTGAGCGACTCCCCGCCGCTCTGACCGCGCGCGCTGGGATCGGCGTCTGTGTCCTGCGCCTTCGACGGCTTGTAGTTCAGGCCGGTCCCGAGCCCGTCCAGGGTCTTCTGCAGGCTGGTCCGCGTATCGCTCTGCAGCGCGCTCAGCACCTGATCGAGCTGCACGGGCGTCGCCGTCTGGGTGATCGGGATGGTGTCGCCGTCGTCGATGGTCGGCGCCGACGGCGTGCCGGGCGTGACGTCGACGAAGAAGTTGCCCTCCAGGAAGATCCGCGGGCGGATCTTGAAGGTGGCGTCCTTGTGGATCGGCAGGCCCTTGCTGGTCACGTCCATCGTCACCACGGCGGCGTCGCTTCCGGGCTTGCCCTCGACCTTGACGACCTTGCCGACGTTCACGCCCGCGATCCGCACCGGGGAGTTCTTGCGGATCGAGTTCGACGACTCGAAGACCGCCTTGACCCGGAAGCCGTGCGTGAACGGCACGTGCTTGGCGAAGCCGAAGAAGACGCCGATGCACGCGATGACGAGCACCACGGCGCCGACCACGACGGGGCTCGCGCCCATGCGGTCCTTGCGCGGCACGCGCTCGTCGTCGGCTCTTGGGCGGCGTCCGAGCATCATTGCTCCGGCTTCGTCGACTCGGTCTTGGCGGGCTGGGTCCCGGGAGCGTTGCCGATCTCCTGCTTGCCGACGACGAAGGGCTCGTTCCCGGCCTCGCACTCCTTCGGCTGCCCCGGCGACGCCGTGTTCGGATAGGGGTTGGTGTGCAGGTAGTTGTCCTTCTGGCCCGGGACACCGCCGTTGGCGGGGGCCGACGACGGGCCGCCCTCGTTGTTGGGCCCCTGCGGGGTGGCGATGATGATGAAGCGCTGGCTGGTGCCGTTGGCGTCGCCGACGCTGAGCAGGCTCGAGACGTTGCGGAACCACAGCGTCGCGTAGTTGCACACCGTCTGGACCGGCGCCAGGTGCGCGATCGTCGGCGACAGGATCGTCACCGTGCTCTTGAGGTCCTTCACGCCGAGCGTGACCAGCGGGTCGTCGGCGAAGCGCTCCAGCGCCTCGAAGGCCGGCTCGAGGCTGTTGTTGAACGCCACCGAGCGGCGCAGCGTGGGCGTGCCGATCTCCAGCGCGTCGGCCAGGTCCGGCGCGGCGGTCGCGAGGGCGCTCACGCCGGGGCGCAGCTCGCGGAAGAGCGCCTCGCTGTTGGCCAGGAAGGGCCGCTGCTGCGGGAAGTCCTTGATCGCCTCGTCGAGCGCGGGCGGGCCGCCGCTGATCGAGTCCTGCAGGAACGGGCGCGCGACGTTTGCGAGCGCGCCGAACGTGGTGTCGAGATTGGCGAACAGCTCCGCCTGAGTGACGGCCGCGGGGGCGACGATCCGCGCGGTACGCCCGAGCGCGGTCACGAAGCGCCCGAGCCTCGTCTGCGGGTCCGAGAGGGTCCGCATGACCGGCACCAGGTTGATGAGCAGCGGGTTGAGCTCCTCGATCGCGCGGTTGAGGTCGGGCCCGCGGCCGGCCAGGCCGTTGCCGAACTCGGTGAGGTTGCTCTGCGAGGCGGCGCGCGTCTTGTCGTCGAAGGTGTTGACGACCTCGTCGAGCTCGACCGGCTCCGGCGTCGCGTTGTGCAGCGGGATCGTTGCGCCGTCGTCGTAACCCTGGCTCGAGGTGCCCTTGGTGATCTCCACGTACTTCAGGCCCAGCGCGGAGCGCGGGCGGATGAGCACCGTCGAGTCGACGGGCAGCGGCTTGACGGAGGTCTCGAGCTTGAGCGTGAGCACCGCGCTGACCGAGCCGTCCTGGGCGGTGACCGGGGTGATGTCGGTCACCGCGCCCACCCGCGAGCCGCCGATGCGCACGTCGTTGCCCTTGACCAGCTGGGCCGCGTTGGGGACCTGGGTCTTGAGCTCGTAGGTCGGGACGAAGGGCAGCCCGGAGTTGGCGTTGTAGGCCAGGAAGACCGCGACGATGATCACGAGCGTCGTCGCGGCGCCGATGAGCACGGGGTTGGCGGCGATGGAGGCCGAGCCGCGGCGCATCAGCCGTCGCCTCCGAGCAGATAGTCCAGCAGCGCCGACGCCGGGTCGTTGCCCGACGCCTGCGGCTGGCTCGGCTCGGCGGTCGGCGCGGCCTGCGGCGCGGCGGCGGGCGCGGCAGCGCTCGTGTCGGCCGTCGCACCGGCCTTGTCCGACGGCGGAGTGTCGCCGCCGAGGTCCAGGGTCTTGCCCGCGAAGTAGGCGTCGAGCTTGCGCAGCGAGGGCGAGCGGCGGGTGTCGGCGTAGCCGGGGGTCGTGGTCGCGCTGGCGGCGCGGGCGTTGGAGCCGCTGCTGGAGTTGTCGAACGTCGCCAGGCAGTCGGGCGAGGCCGCGATGGCGTACTGCGAGCAGGCGTTGAGGATGAGGCCGGCGCGCAGGTAGTGCCCGTCGGCATCGAAGCCGTTGATGGCCGCCACCTGGTAGAAGAGGTAGTCCATCAGGCGCTCGATGCCGCCGGTGTCCTTGAGCGAGGTGAGCAGCGCCGCGAGGTTGTTGGTCAGCGGCTTGGCGCCCGCCGCAAGCTGGCCGACGTCGGTGATGATCGGCTTGCTCTTGGTCAGCGCCGGGCCACCGACGTCGGCGGCGGCGCCCAGCGACTGCAGCGCCGGGATGCCGGCCTCCGAGAAGGGGCCGAGCTCCTCGATGAAGCGGTTGATCGACGGCGCCTCCTTGCCGAGGTCGGTCAGCACCGGCGTCATCTGGTCCGCCAGCCCTCCGAGGCTCTCCATCGTCGGCGTCAGCTCGCGCAGGAAGGCCGGCAGCTTGGCGATGTTCTCCTCGAGATCGCTCGAGCGCTCGGCCGTGGCCTCGCTCACGACATTGGCCTGCGTGACGAAGTCGGCCACCTTGGCCCGGTCGCGGGCCAGCGGAGCGAGGATGACGTCGCTGTCGCGGGCCAGGTTGGCGAGCACCCGGTTCTGGCGGGCGAGGATCGCGAGGACCTCGTCGGTCTCCTTGAGCGCCGGGTTGGCGTTGATGACGGCCTGGCGCAGGTCGCCGCCGCGTCCGGCCACGCCGGTGCCCAGCTCGTTGAGGATGATCGCCAGGCGCTCGCGGTAGGGCAGGCGCAGCGTGTTGTTGACCAGGTCGAGGTCGACGGGCTTGGAGGTCTGGGAGACCGGCAGCAGGTACTGGCCCGTGCCGGGCCCCTTCTGGATCTTGCGCAGCTTCGGGGCCGGCTGGGCGTTCTCCGGTCGCGGCTGGGTCGGCGTGCACTCGACGAAGCGCTCGCCGATCAGCGACTGCGGGCGGATCGTGCACTCGGCGTCGGCGCGGAAGTCGTCGAAGCCGGGGCGATCGATGCGCAGGACGACGGCCGCCTTGTGGTCGGGCGTGACGTCGAGCGACTCGATCTTGCCGACCTTGACCCCGGCGATCTTGACGTCCTCGCCCGGGATCACCGAGAACGCGCTCATGAAGATCGCCCGGACGCGGTAGGTCCCGCCGTCGTCGCTCGCGCCGGTGGCGAAGACCACCAGCGCCGAGGCGGCGACGAGGACGCAGGCGGTGGCGAGGATGCGCTTCATGGGCCGGGGAGCACGAGGCTCGGGTCGCAGTCCAGGGAGCCGTCGATGTCGCGGAAGGGCGCCGACCCGTCCGGCGGCGGCTGGGAGGCCGCGCCCGGGCAGCGCCGCACCTGGCCCGTCTGCAGCCCGTCGAGGCGCTGGCTGGGCGGGATCGGCGTGAGCGTCCCGCCGGCCGGGTTGTCGGTGAAGGAGTAGGCGTTGAAGATCGGCTGGATGCGCGCGAAGTGGCCGTTGGCGTCGTAGTTCGCCGACCCCTGGCCGAAGTCGCGCAGCCAGCCCACGAGGTCGGGCGTGTAGGGCCGCAGGAACTTGAGCACCGGGGTGGCCTTCTGCAGCGCCGTGATCGAGTGCGCGAAGGAGGGCTTGGCGGCGCGCTCGAGTGCGGGTGCCTTGCCGAGCAGGTCGGTGAGGTCGTTGTTGGCGCCCTTGCGGTGCACGAGCGTGTTCAGGTCGGCGACCGTCGGGCGCGCCTCCTGCACGAGCGGGCGCAGCTGGCTCAGGAAGCGCGCGAGGTCCTTGGTCGCCGGCTTGGACGCCGCCACCAGCACGTCGAGGTCGTCGAGCGTCGCGCGCAGGTTCACGAACGTCGTGTTGGCCTTGCGCAGCGTGCTGGGGAGCAGCAGCAGGCCCTGGTTGAACGATGTGTTCTCGGCGGCGATGGCCGCCGCCGTCGCATTGGTGTTCGAGACCAGGTTGGCGAGGTCGCCCCGGCGCTGGGCCAGCGCGCCGGTCGTCCTGGCGGCGTTGCGCAGCAGGCTGTTGAGCGTCTGCTGGTTGGCGACGAGCTCATTGACCAAGCGCCGCGAGGCGCTCAGCGCGGGGTTGAAGTACTTCGTCGCCGCGTTGGCCTCGGTGCCGCGATGGTCGTACCACGCGGCGCTGCCCTGGATGACGTTCTGCAGCGATTTGCGCGTCTCGGGGTCCAGGGTGTTGAAGAGCTGGTCGAGGTCGACGATCGACGTCGTCTTGTCGGTCCCCAGCGTGGCCCCGTCGGACAGCTCGCCATTGGAGTTCGGCCCCGGCGTCAGCGCGATGTAGCGGTTGGCGATGCCCGACAGCGAGGTGGCCCGGATGAGCGCCGTGGTTCCCTCGTGCAGCGGTGCGTAGGGCTCCTGCACCGCGATGGTGATCTCGGCCTGGTTGTCGTCGGTGAGCGTGATCTTGCGCACCGAGCCGATGCGCCGCCCGCCCACCTGCACGTCGTCGTCCTTGACGAGCTGGCCGGCGTTCTGGAAGCGCAGCTTGTAGGTGTTGCCTCCGTCGCCTCGGAGGAGCAGTACGGCGACGACGGCGACGACGAGGACGAGACCGCCCAACGCCACGCCGCGCGCCGCGTTCACGCGCGGCCCTTCCGCATCACGGACGTCTGTCGGGCTGTGAGCTCGGGGCGAGAGATGAGAGAGGTGTGTGTGGTTTTCCGGTGCGTCAGGCCCGGCGCATCCTGCCGTGGCCGTGTTACGCGCGTGTTAGAGCTATTCCATGCCTAGCGGCCCCTGCGATTCGCCCGACAGGAACTGACGCACGAAGGCGTTCTCGGAGTTGAAGAGCTCTTCGGCCGGCCCCGACTCGACGATGCGACCCTTCCAGAGCACGGAGATGTGCTCGGCCACCCGGCGCGCGCTCATGATGTCGTGGGTGATGACGACGTAGGCACCGCCGCTCTCCTCGTGGATCTCCTGGATGAGCTCGCACAGCAGGGCGGTGCGCACGGGGTCCAGGCCCGAGTCGGGCTCGTCGAAGAGCACGATGTCGGGGTCGAGCACCAGCGCGCGCGCGAAGCCGGCGCGCTTGCGCATGCCGCCCGACAGCTCGTTGGGCATCTTGTCGCCGGCGTCCTGCAGGCCGACCTCGATCAGGCGCCGATCGACGATCTCGAGGATCTCGTCCTCGCCCTTGTCGGTGTGCTGGCGCAGCGGGAAGGCGACGTTGTCGAGCAGGTTCATCGAACCGAAGAGCGCGCCGTCCTGGAAGAGGACGCCGAACTTCTTGCGCATGTCGAACAGCTCGTCGTCGTGCATGTTGGGCACCGACTCGCCGTGCACGAGGACGTCCCCCTCGTCGGGGTACAGCAGCCCGACCATGTGCTTGATGCACACCGACTTGCCCGTGCCCGAGGGCCCGAGGATCATCGAGATCTTCCCCTCGGGGATGCCCATGTTCAGGCCGCGCAGGATCTTGTTGCGGCCGAAGGCCTTGTGCACGTCGACGAACTCGACGGCGTCGGCGACGCCCGTCGGGCGGTTCAGGCCCGTGTGCCAGCGGAACTCGTCGTCGTTGGAGCGCTGGGGCTCGTTGACCACCGACACGCGCTCGGTCTCCCTCGTCGCGCTGCGCTCCTCCTCGTCGCGGCGCAGGTCCTCCTCGCGCATGGGCTCCTCGGCGTGCTCGTCGGCGGTCCGTCGCTCTTCATCCATGATTCACCCTCCGATCGGGGCCCTCGGGTTGGCGCCCCAGAACAGCTGCGTGCCGAGCATCCCGATGAGGTGCACGAGCACGATGTTGAGCACCATCGACTTGGCCGTGGCGGTCCCCACCCCCACCGGGCCTCCGCTGGCGTTGTATCCGTAGTAACAGCCCACGAGCACGATCGCGGTGGACATGACCATGCCCTTGATCACGCTGTATAAGAGGTCGGGCGGGTTCTGGAACATCCAGAAGATGAGGAAGAAGCCGCCGCTGGAGACCTCGCCGATCTGCTGGACCACCGCGAGGTAGCTGGCGAAGAAGCCCGCTCCCACGGCGGCGATGTACATGAACGGCAGCACCATCCACGCCGCCAGCAGGCGCGTCGCGCACAGGAACAGCATCGAGTCGATGCCCATGACCTCCAGGGCGTCGATCTCGTCGGAGATGCGCATGGAGCCGAGCTCGGCCACCAGCCCGGTGCCGACCTTGGCGGCCATCATGTAGCCGAAGGCGTAGGGCACGAGCTCGCGCAGGTCGCACCAGGCGCTGAACACCCCCGCGTAGGCGGGCGTGCCCTGGGCGCGCGTGAAGTAGGCGCCCTCGATGCCGCACTGCAGGCCGATGATGAAGACGAGGCCCCAGATGACCAGCGTCGAGCCGAGGATGAGGATGCCCGCCTGGCGCAGCGCCTCGCCGAAGAAGCGAAAGACGCGCAGGCCGTAGACCTGGCCCAGGACGCGCCCGCAGAACTTGGCGATCTCCCCGAAGTTGGCGATCCAGTCGCGCGGGACCGCGAACCAGTCGCCGCCCATCAGCGGATCACCGTGATCTCGGGATGGGTGGCCAGCAGCGTCTGGGTGAAGACGTAGTTGAACGCGAAGACGCCCAGGAAGGCGATGACCACCGCCTGGTTGACCGCGCGCCCCACCCCCTCGGCGCCGCCTGACGCCGTCATGCCCTTGTAACAGCAGACGATGGCGATGATCGCCCCGAACATCGTGCACTTCAGGACGCTGCCCCACAGGTCGGTGGTCGACGCGTTCGTGAAGAAGGTCGCCCAGAACGGGCCCAACGGGGCGCCGTTGACGAGCGTCGCGATGACGCCGCCGAAGATGCCGAACAGCAGCGCGTAGACGTCGAAGAGTCCCGTGACGAGCATGAGGGCCAGGAAGCGCGGCACCACGAGGTTCTTGACCGGGTCGACGCCCAGGACCTGCAGCGCGTCGAGCTCCTCGCGGATCTTGCGCGCGCCGAGGTCGGCGGTGATCGCGGTGCCGGCCACGCCGGCGAGCACGATCGCCGTGACGAACGGCGCGAACTCGCGGATCGAGGCCAGCACGAAGAAGCCGCCGAGACGGTCCAGGGCCCCGAAGAGCACGAGGAAATTGGCCGCCTGCAGGCCCGGCGCGCCGTAGCCGAAGGCCACCGTCGAGATGAGCAGCGGGAACCAGCACAGCCGCAGCGCGAAGAGGAACTGGCTGACGAACTCGCCGCCATAAGGGTACGGCGGACGCAGGGCAGACAGGATCGTCTTCCCGGTCAGAATCATCATGTCCCCGACCTCTTCGAGCAGATTCTTCGTAGGAAGAAACGCCCGGTCGGCGACGCTACGAACCATCTCAACCTCGTTGTAGGAACCCACGAGCGACGCACCCCCCTCCGGGTGCACCGCATCGGGCACTCTAAGCAAAGCGCGGGATCGCTGACAAACCCGAACCGTCGCGTTCAGTAAGCGGCATGGGCGCGCAGACCCCTGTGGTACGTTCCGGCCGCCGTGGAGGGGTCGACCGCGTTCGCGTGCCGTTTCACCGGGATCGCCGCCGGCATCGCGGCGCTCGCGGTCGCGGGCTGCGGCGGGGGCGAGCGCCAGGACGCCGCCGAGCCGTCGGGGACCTTCCGGGTCGCCGTCGTCAACGCGAGCTTCCCGACCAAGCAGCGCCTGGCCAAGTCCGAGCGCTTCGTG
Organism: uncultured Actinomycetes bacterium; assembly: GCA_963742125.1. Taxonomy (GTDB): domain Bacteria; phylum Actinomycetota; class Thermoleophilia; order Solirubrobacterales; family Solirubrobacteraceae; genus JAOPZW01. The sequence continues at coordinate 309,749 of CAVUKO010000004.1, forward strand.
ATCGCCGTGCGCAACACCGGCCGCAAGGACGTGCCCAACGTCGCGGTGACGGTCAACTCGTTCGCCTCGCGCTCCCAGCAGGCCGGCCTGGCCGATCCCTCGCGCCCGGTGTGGGTCGTCGACGCCGCCCCGCCCGGCGGCGACACGGCCTACACCAACACGTGGGCGCTCGGGCGCCTGGCCCCGGGCCAGACCCGGCGCTTCGTGTGGCGCGTGACCGCCGTGCAGGCCGGCACCCACACCGTGAAGTGGGCGGTCGCGGCCGGGCTCAACGGCAAGGCCAAGGCGACGCTCGCCGGCAACCGCGCGCCGGCCGGCTCGGTCACGGTCGACGTGTCCGCCAAGCCGGCGCAGGCTGCCGTGGACCCGGAGACGGGCAAGGTCACGCGCGAGGGCGATTAGCGGCGCCGCCTGTGGCCTGCCGCCGCGCGCTGGCGGCGCTGCGCGACGCTCAACTGCATCATCGAGGGGAGGGAGTGTGCCCGGGCGCGGGCGCCCGCGGTCGTCCTCCGCGCGAACTGTCCCGGATTGGTGTCGGTTTCCGGGAGCAATCCTGGACAGTTCGGGCACCAGCGCCAGTCGCAGAGCCGCGGGCGCCCCGACCGCCGCTGACTCCCTTCCCTCGATGCGGCAGTAAACGCCGCGCAGCACCCCTCACGCGGGGCGGTAGACCGCAATCAGCACCCCAGTGGTCGTCGTCACCGACTCGACGAGCTCCAGCGCGGCGCGACGACCGTCGTCCGCAAACAGGCGGCGCCCCGAGCCCAGGACGAGCGGGTGGATCGTCAGCACGTACTCGTCGACGAGGTCGTGGCGCATCAGCGTCTGGAGCAGCTCGCCGCTCCCGAGCACGGCCAGGTTCTCGTCCGCTTCCTCCTTCAACCGCGCCACGGCCTCGGCCACGTCGCCCTGGAGCAGGGTCGAGTTGACCCACGGCAGCGGCTCCTGGAGCGTCGTTGACGCGACGTACTTCTGGCGCTCGTTGAGCAGGGTGCTGATCGGGTTGCCCTCCTGCTTGGGCCAGACGGCGGCGAAGTCCTCGTACGTGCGCCGTCCGAACAGCAGGGCTCCGCCCCCGGTCATGCCCTTGCCCATGAACTCGGCCATGACGGCGTCGCCGTAGGGCACGGCCCAGCCGCCGTGCTCGAAGCCGTCGCGGCGGTCCTCGTCGTAGCGGCCCGGCGCCTGCATGACGCCGTCGAGGGTCACGTGGTTGATGACGGTGAGGTTGGCCATCGGAGGCTCCTTGTCAGCCCGGGACGTTGTTGATGGTGAACGTGGCGCCGTGCGGGTCGGCGAGCACGGCCGTCCTGGTCATCGGCGTGTCGAAGGGCGCCACGACGGCGCTGCCGCCGAGCTCGACGGCCTTCGCAGCGGTCGCGTCGACGTCGTGGTCCCAGAAGTTGACGCTCCAGCGCGGCGCGCCGCCGTCGCGCAAGGCCGCCATCGTCGCGATCACCTCGCGCGATACGGGCTGCTGGGGCTCGCCGCCGACGTAGCCGGGCAGGCGGAACATGGTGAACGCGCCCGCACCCTCGCCGAACGTCTCGGTCGTCCAGCCGAACACCGCGCCGTAGAACGCCGCCGCGCCGTCGGGATCGGGCGTCTCGAGGTGGCTCATCGCCCACGCTGCGGGCTCGTTGACGAGCTGCGCGCCGTTGCGCTCGCGGGGCTCCCATGCGCCGAACACCGCGCCCGCCGGGTCGGCGAGGATGGCCAGGCGACCGGCCGGAAGCACGTCGAAGGCCTCCATCAGGACGGCGCCGCCTGCGCTGCGGACCTTCTCCGCGGCCTCGTCGGCGCTCTGCACGTACACGTAGGTGGTCCATGCGGGTGACGTCGCTGGGCCCTCCGGCGGCGAGCCGATCCCGGCCACGTCGCGGCCGCGTAGCCGCGCCACGGAGTAGTCCATCGGGCCCGGTCCCGCGAACTCCCAGCCGAACAGCGCGGCGTAGAACGTCATCGCTGCCTCGGGCTCGGGCGAGAGGATGTCGACCCAGCAGGGCACTCCGTGCTCGTAGTCGTCGCGCTGGCTCATCGGCGTCTCCTTATCGGTATATCCGAGTTACTGATTGGAAAAACCAAGCTACTAGAACGACAAACCGATTACAAGGTAGACTTGTCCCATGGCCACGACCAAGCGCACGTATGGCGACCGTTGCGGGGTAGCCCGGGCGCTCGACATCGTCGGCGAGCGCTGGGCGCTGCTCGTCGTCCGCGAGCTGCTCCTCGGGCCCAAGCGCTTCACCGACCTGCGCGCCGGACTGCCCCACGTCGGCCCCGACATCCTCGCTCAGCGCCTGCGCGAGCTCGAGGCCTCGGGGATCGTGCGGCGCGGCACGCTGCCGCCGCCCGCCGGCTCGCGGATCTACGAGCTCACCGAGCGCGGGCAGCAGCTCGAGCCCGTCGTCCTGGCCCTGGGGCGCTTCGGCAGCGTGGCTCCCTTCCCCCCGGGAGAGGCGCAGATCGGCGTCGACGCCCTCGTCATCGCCCTCAAGACGCTCTTCGCTCCCGAGGCCGCCGCCGGGCTGAGCGCGAGCTACGAGCTGCGCCTGGGCGACCAGCACTTCGCTCTGCGCGTGGCCGACGGCCGGATCGAGGTCGCCCGCGGGAGCGCTCAGGCCCCCGACGCCGTCCTCGAGACGGACCCCGCGACGCTCGCCACCACCCTGTGGCACGGCCGCGACGCCGACGAGGCGCGCCGCTCCGGCGACCTGGCCGTCAGCGGCGACCAACGCGCGGCCGCACGCCTCCTCGAGCTGTTCCCGCTGCCCTCCTGAGGCTGCAATCCTGCCGTCGAGCGCGTCGGCGCGCCCGACAGTCTGCTTGACTGCGGATCGACCCCGATCAAGCCGGAGGGATCCCTTGCGCGAGCGCTTCGACGCAGGCACCGGGCTCGTCGCCGTCGGTGCCGTCCTGCTGCTGGTGAGCCTGTTCATCGACTGGTACGACCCGGGCGGCGACGCCTGGGCGGTCTTCGAGTCGCTCGACCTCGTCCTGGCGGGCGTCGCCGTGTGCGGGCTGCTGGCGGTGGCGCCGCGCTTCGGCGCCGGCGGCCTCGGCCGTGCCCTGCCGCTCATCACAGTGATCGCGTTCGCCGTCGTGGTCGTTCAGCTCTTCGATCCGCCCCCCGTCGTCAGCGATTCGGACCTCGCCACCGGCGCGTGGCTCGCGCTGGCCGCGACCGTGCTCATGGCAGGCGGCGCGTTGCTGGGCGCCGCGAGCATCTCGGTGACCGTCGACGTCCGCGGCCGTGAGCGCCGGCGGCGGACCGCCGCCATCGACGCGCGCGAGGGTGCCGCCGAGGCGGCGGCGGCCGACGCGGAGGCCGACGCCGCGCGGCCCGGGCGCCGCTTCGCGCGGCGCGACGAGCCGCTGCTGGAGCCGCGCGAGCCGACCGTCGCCGAGCTCGACGAGGATCCGCAGCGCACGCAGGCCCTCGACCCGGTCGAGCCGACTCAGGAGTGATGAGCGCCGTCGCCAGCGGACTGAGCTTCGAGGTCCTGCGCTTCACCGTCGAGCCGGTGAGCGCCGAGGTGGCGCTGCTCGAGCTCGAGGGGCGCTTCCGCGCCGAGACGCGCCGGCGCCTGGGCATCCCGCGCCTGATGGCCGAGACCAACGACGGCTCGAGCGAGGTCGCGCCCGCGGCGGCCGAAGAGGCGCAGGCCGAGCCCGACGGCGCACCGTGGCGCGCGAGCTACGCCGTGGCGCTCGAGCTGCTCGCCGACGGAAGCTTCGCGCTCGCCGTCGGGCGCGAGCTGCTCGTCGGGCTGCCGGCGCCGGACCCGGCCGATGGGACCGGTGAACGGGAGGTGCGCCTGGCGCGCGAGGCCAACGCGCTGCGGCGCACGACCGACGAGGCGCGCGCCGCCGCCGCGGCGGCCCTGGCCTCGGTGAGCACCGAGCGCCAGGCGCGCGAGGCCACCGAGGCCGAGATGGCCGAGGCGCGCATGGCCCGCGACGACCACGCTCGCCGGGCCGCCAGCCTCGACGAGGAGCTCGCCCTGCTGCGCCGCGAGCACGCCGCCGAGCTCGTGCGCCGCGACGAGGAGCGCGCAGCCGCTCTCGCCAGCCGTGACGAGGAGGCCGCGCGGACGGCCGACGAGCGCGTGGCCGAGCTCGAGGCCGAGGCCGCCGAGGCGCGGCGGGCGCTGCGGGCCGCGCGGGCCGAGGCCGAGGCGATGCGTCGCGACCTCGAGCGTGAGCGCGAGCGCGCCCAGGCAGCGGATGCCGCTGTACGCCGCGGCCGTGTCACCAAGCTCGACGGCGCGCCCGTGGACGGCGACCGGGACGCCGAGCCGCCGACCACCGTCGACGACGTCGGCGACGAGGCCGGGGAGCGGGCGACGTCGATCGTCGCACCCGACCGCGACGAGGCCCTCGCCGCCGCACGCGCCGAGGCCGACGAGGCCGCCGGCAGCGAGGCCGCGACGGAGGTCGCCACGGCGGCGTCCGGCGAGGACGAGACGGAGATCTTCGAGCCTCCACGTGGCGAGATCGCGACCATGCAGCGCCGCGAGCCCGTGCAGGGCGACCCGGGCGAAACCGTCCGCGTGCTCGGGTCGCGCCGCCCGCGGCGCACCGGCGAGGGCACCCCGGCCCCGTCGGCCCCGGGCACCGCCGCCATCGGCGCCCGCCACATCGAACCCGGCCAGACGCCTCAGCGCAGCGCCGCCGCCGCCTGGTTCGCGCGTGCGCTGGCCTTCGCCGCCCTGGCCGTGGTGGTCCTCGCGCTCATGCTGGTGGTCAAGCCCTTCTGACCGCCCTGGCCCGCGACGGGGGCCTTACTTCGGCAGGCGCGGCGCGATGATCCGGTAGGCCTTCAGCCCGAGGCCCAGGCGCTCGCGGTCCTCGGAGAGCATCGGGTCCAGGCTCGTGAGCTCCTTCACGCGCTCCAGGCGATAGGCCACCGTGTGGCGGTGGGCGTAGATCGCGGCCGCCGTCGCGTTCATGTTGCAGTTCTGGTCGAGGTAGGCCTCGAGCGTGCCCACGAGGTCGGTGCGGTACTGGTCGTCGTAGCGCACGATCGGCGCCACCGTGTCCTCGTAGAACGAGCGCACCTCCTCGGGGTGCGACGCGAGCACGCGGAAGAGCAGGCGATAGGTGCCGGTGCCGATGTCCTGGGCGATCGGCGCGTCGGACTGGCGCAGGACGTCGAGCACGAGCTCGGCCTCCTGGATCGCGCGGCCGAACTCGGCCGGGTCGGCGTAGAAGCTCGACAGGCCGACGGTGCCGTGCTGGCGCAGGCGCTCGGCCAGCTTGCGCGCGCGGTCGAGGGTGCGCTCGGGCGCGTCGTCCCCGCCCACGGCGGGCAGCAACGCGTACACGCGCCCGTCCATGTGCTGGGCCAGCGCCCCGGGATGGTCCTCGGCGATGGTGGCCACCACGTGGCGCGGGCGGTCGGTCGTGAGCTCTGCGCACAGCACCACGGCCCCGCGGGCGAGGTCGCAGCCCAGACGTCCCGCGCGGCGCACGACCTCGCGCGGCTCGAGGTCGGGCCGCGAGCGCAGATCCTCGAGGAAGGAGCCGCGCAGGTTCTGCTCGACCTCCTCCTTGGCCTCCTCGACCGCCACCTCGGTGAGCGAGGCGACGGCCGCGAGGTGCAGGAAGTCGCCCGCCTCGGGGCTCGGCTCGGCCGGCCCGGACAGCATGAGCACGGCGCCGACGATGTCGTCGCCCGACATGATCGGCACCTCGGCCCCCACCGACGGGGGTACCTGCGCCGGGCGGTCCTTGACGCGGTCGGCCACATAGCGGCGCAGGGTCGCCAGGTCCTCATCGGAGGCCGCAGGCGCCGCCACCGCGGCGCCGAGGCGCGGGATGACGATCGCCACCGGCGCGCCCGCGGCCTCGGCCGCGAGCGCCGCCACCCTCTCCAGGCCGTCGCCGCCCAGGACGGCGTCGACCATCTCCAGGTGAACGGCGCGCAGCCGTTCGATGATGCCTCCGGTGCCGCCGCGCGAGGCGGCGGGCTTCCTTTCAGATCCCGCCGCCTCGGCCACGTGAATCACTTCCTCCCTAGGTTGCTGCCGCTGCTTCCGGGTGGGCCTGGAGGACCTCCTCGCCGGACTCGCCGGTCCGGACGCGGTAGCTCTCCTCCACGGGGAGGACGAACACCTTGCCGTCGCCCACGGCGCCGGTCCGCGCGTGCTTGAGGATCGTGTCGACGATCGTCTGCACGTCGCGGTCGGCGACCACGCACTCGAGCTTCACCTTCGGGCGCAGGTAGTTCGTCAGCTCCGCTCCGCGGTAGCGCTCGGTGATCCCCTTCTGCCGGCCCGAGCCCTTCGACCTCGCTGATGCTCAGCGAGGGAAAGCCCAGGGTCAGCAGCTCCATGCGGATCGGCTCGAACGCCTCGTGGCGGATGTAGGCCTCGATCTTCTTCACGCCGTCACCTCCTGTGTGGTCGCCGGGGGCGCAGCGGCCGTTGCGGGTGTGGCCACGTGCGGAGCCGCACCGTAGCCCACGAGCTCCGGGATCGGGATGAACTGCTCGGGGTAGCCGTACATGCCGTGCTCGGAGATGTCCAGGCCGGCTTCCTCCTCCTCGGCGGTGACGCGCAGGCCATAGGTCTTCTTGATGGCCCAGAAGGTGCCGTAGCTGGCCGCGAAGACGAACGCGAACACCGTCACGACGCCGAGCGCCTGGGCGCCGAGCTGGTGGAAGGAGCCCGAGTAGAACAGGCCGGGATCGCCGACGGCGTTGTAGGCCGCCAGGGACGGCAGCGTGAACAGGCCGCACGACAGCGTGCCCCAGATACCGCACAGACCGTGCGCGGTGAGGGCGCCGACCGGGTCGTCGAGCTTGCGATCGATGGCGTAGACGCCGAGCGGGACGATGATGCCGGCGATGAAGCCGATCACCACGCCGGCCCACGGCGCCACGTAGCCCGACGGCGCGGTGATGGCGACGAGCGCGCCGATGGCGCCGTTGCCGGCCATGCCGATGTCGACCTGCCCCGTCTTCAGGCGAGCGGTGATGATCGCGCCGAGCACGCCCGCGGAGGCCGCGAGCTGGGTGACGAGCAGGACCTCGGTGAAGCGGCCGTCGAGGGCGCCGAGCGTCGAGCCGGGGTTGAAGCCGAACCAGCCCAGCCACAGGATCAGCACGCCGAGGCCGAAGAGCGGCATGTTGTGCCCGGGGATGGCCCGCGCCTTGCCGTCACGGTCGTACTTGCCGCGACGCGGACCGAGCAGCAGCAGCGCGGCGAGCGCGCCGGTGGCGCCGATCAGGTGGACCGCCGTCGATCCGGCGAAGTCCTGCATGCCGACGTTGACCTGCAGCCAGCCACCGCCGAACACCCAGCCCGAGGCGATCGGGTAGATGAGCGCGCTGAAGATGATCGCGTAGATGATGTAGACGCCGAACTTGATGCGCTCGAGCGTCGTGCCCCACACGATCGCGAGAGAGACAGCGCAGAAGACGAACTGGAAGAACCACTTCGACTCGATGGTGGCGTCCGAGAGGCCCATGATCGGGAAGGCCTTCTGCGGATCGCCGAAGTCGCGCAGGAAGAAGCCGGTGTCGCCGATGATGTGGCCGGTCGCTCCGCCGAAGGCGAAGGCGAAGCCCACGGCCCAGTACAAGATCGCCGCGATCGAGAAGTTCGTGAGGATCTTGGCGACGACGGTCCCGGCGTTCTTGCCGCGCGAGAAGCCGATCTCCAGGAAGGCGAAGCCCGCCTGCATGAACATGACGAAACAGCCGGCGACGATCACCCACAGCGAGTTGATGCCGACCGAGTCGGGCAGGCCCTTGCCGGCGGCGTCGAAGGTGTCGGCCATGGCCGCGGCTGGCAACAACAGCAGGGCCGCGCACCCCAGCACGACGGCACGGGCGGTTGAAGAACGTCGCATGAATCCTCCTGGGTCGAGTGCGCCTCGCAGTCTGTTGGCCACCGGTTGGAGCGTCTTTCGCCCAGTGTCGAAAGATCCACCCGCAGGATTCGCCATCCGGTAGAAGCACCCCGTCCAAATGGGCGAACGGGCCCTTCCGATTCTTCGACGGCTGGATAAGGTGCACGCGCCGTCGCTGCAATTAGGCTCGTCCTGCGTTCCTACGCACGCGATTCCGAGCCCAGATCAGGAGGACCTCTCACGCCCATGGCACGCACCCGCCAGCAGAACGTCACCGCGGCGCAATGGACCGCCAACGGAGCGGCCCTCGGCGCCCCCGACCTCACCGAGCCCGGCAGCTACCCGTTCGGCGAGAACGTCTTCAACGTCGCCGTTCAGAAGGACCGCCTACCCAAGGAAGTGTTCAAGCAGCTGCAGGCGACGCTCGATCGCGGCGAGGCGCTGGACCCGTCGCTGGCCGACGCCGTCGCCAAGGAGATGCGCGAGTGGGCGATGGAGCACGGCGCCACGCACTACACGCACTGGTTCCAGCCGCTGACCAACTCGACGGCCGAGAAGCACGACTCCTTCTACGAGCCGGCGGGCGACGGCACCGCGATCGCCGGGTTCTCCGGCAAGGAGCTCATCCAGGGCGAGCCCGACGCCTCCTCCTTCCCCACGGGCGGCGTGCGCGCGACCTTCGAGGCGCGCGGCTACACCGCCTGGGACCCGACGTCGCCCGCCTTCATCATCGAGAACCCCAACGGCGCGCTGCTCTGCATCCCCACGGCCTTCGCCTCGTGGACCGGCGAGGCGCTGGACACCAAGATCCCGCTGCTGCGCTCGATGGACGCGCTGTCCACGTCCGCCATCCATGCCCTGAAGCTGCTGGGCGACGAGACCGCCCGCCGCGTCTTCACCACGGTCGGGCCCGAGCAGGAGTACTTCTTCATCGACGAGCAGTACTACTTCGAGCGCCCGGACCTCTACACGACCGGCCGCACGCTCTTCGGGGCCAAGCCGCCCAAGGGCCACGAGCTCGACGACCACTACTTCGGCTCCATCCCCGAGCGCATCCTCGCGTGCATGCTCGAGACCGAGCAGGAGCTGGCCAAGCTCGGGGTGCCGACCAAGACGCGCCACAACGAGGTCGCGCCCAACCAGTACGAGCTCGCGCCGATCTTCGAGAACTCCAACGTCGGCGCCGACCACCAGCAGCTGACGATGCAGATCATGCAGAACGTGGCCCGCCGCTACGGGCTGGTGTGCCTGCTGCACGAGAAGCCCTACGCCGGCGTCAACGGCTCGGGCAAGCACAACAACTGGTCGATGGGGACCGACAGCGGGCTGAACCTGCTCGAGCCCGGCGACACGCCGCACGAGAACATCTCGTTCCTGTTCTTCTGCGCGGCGGTCATCGCGGCCGTCAACCGCCACCAGGCGCTCCTGCGCGCCAGCGTGGCGGGCATCGGCCAGGACCACCGCCTCGGCGCCAACGAGGCGCCGCCGGCCATCATCTCGATCTTCCTCGGCGCCGAGCTGAGCAAGGTCTTCGACACCATCGAGCGCCGCGAGGGCGACCCGGCGACGCCGGGCTCGTTCCTGGGCCTCGGCACGCCGGTGCTGCCGCCGCTGCCGATGCACGGCGGCGATCGCAACCGGACCTCGCCGTTCGCCTTCACCGGCAACAAGTTCGAGTTCCGCGCCCTCGGCTCCAGCCAGTCGCTCGCGCTGCCCAACACGGTCCTCAACACGATCGTGGCCGAGGCCATCGAGGAGCTCAGCGCCAAGCTCGAGGCCGCCACGGGCAAGGGCACCGACATCAACACGGCCGTGGTCGACATCGTCCGCGAGACCTACAGCGCCAACAAGCAGGTCTGCTTCGACGGCGACAACTACGACGAGGCGTGGCATGCCGAGGCGGAGTCGCGCGGCCTGGCCAACCTGCGCACGACGCCCGACGCCCTGCCGTGGCTGGTCGAGAAGCAGACCGTGGCCACCTTCGAGCGCTACAAGGTGCTCTCCGAGCGCGAGCTGGAGTCGCGCTTCGAGGTCATGGTCGAGCAGTACACGACGCGGCTGAACATCGAGGCCGAGACGGCCGCCTCGATCGCCCGCACGATGCTGCTGCCGGCTGCCATCCGCCACCTCAGCGACCTGAAGTCGGCGGGGCACGACGCGCTCGTGGCCGAGACCCAGGAGCTCGTGGGCGCGTTCTACGACGCGATCCTCGCCCTGGAGAAGGCCAACGAGGACCACCCCGCCCAGGAGGGCCTCGAGCTCGCCCGGTGGATGCGCGACAACGTCGTGCCCGCGATGGATGCGGCCCGCGACGTGGCCGACCGCCTGGAGCGCATCGTGGCCGACGACCTGTGGCCGCTGCCGAAGTACTCCGAGATGCTCTTCATCAAGTAGGCGCGCCTCGCCCCCGGCGCGTCGCGTGTGGCCCCGCCCCGGCGGGGCCACACTCGTTTCACGGGAACCGACGTGGTTCGCCGGCGTACGTCGGACGCATCAGCCTCGACGAGACCGTGCGCGTCTACGGCACGAGCCGCCCGGCGTCCTGCAGGACCGGAGCGACGTCGTCCGGGCTGGCGGATGGCTCCTTCGGCGCCCGGTGATTCCACGCGAAGATCCGCCCGAGGGCGGCTTCGGGCCTGGCTGCGGCACGTCGCGCAGGCGCTACCCCAGCGGAGAAGACGATCGTCATCCGCTGATCAGGGCCAGCCGCGCGAGGCCCTGGAGGCTGCGCTCCAGGCCGCCGGGCAGGTCGTCGGGCACCGGCTCGCCGCGCTCGACGAGGAAGGCGCGCAGCTCGGCCGCCAGCGCCGCGCGGTCGCGGGTGCCGTCGAGCAGGGTGATGAGGCGCCGGCCGAGCTCGTCCTCGATGCGCACGCTGGTGTGGCGCAGGTTGGTCACCATCTCGCCGCCGCCCGCCTGGTGGCGCGCGAGCGCGGTGGTGCGCGGGGCGTCGCCGGGCGTCGTCGTCAGCGCCGGAGGGTGGACGTGGAGCGTGACGAGGTTGGCGGCGTAGCAGCGCAGCAATGCATCGCAGAGCGCGGTGCGCTCGGGCTGCGGCGCGGCCTCGAGCAGCTCGCCGACCCATAGCGCGGCGGGCCAGGCGCGCGCGGCGCGCTCCAGCGCCTCGATGACGAGCGCATGATCGGTCGTCAGCGTCGAGCCGGTCGGGCCTTCGAAGGTCACGCCGTCAGCCCCGCGCTCGCCGCGGGGCCGCGCCTGGGTGCAGAACGCGAGGCGCTCGAGGACCGCGGGGCGCGGCGTGCGGTCGACCGCCAGCTCGGCGCGGCACAGCAGCGTCTGGCGGAACATGCGGCCCTTGAGGAAGTCCAGGTACTGCTCGCGGCGCACCGGGTCCTGCACCGCGAGCAGGGCGTCCGCCGCGGGCTCGGAGGCCGCGCCGATCTGCATCTCGAAGAAGTCGGCCTCGGCGAGGTACTGCAGGTCGTGGCGCGCCGCGTGCGCGGCGAACTCGTGGAAGTAGACGGCCTCGTTGACCTCGGCGAGCTCGTCGTGCAGCAGGCTCGCGTCGGCGCGGTCGAGCAGGCGCTCGGCCTGGTCGCGCATGAGTGCGCCGAGGTCGTGCCCGGCGGGCGAGCCCTCGACCAGGAAGCGCAGCAGCGCCCGGGCCTGCACGATGCGCTCGCCCGGCTCGGTGAGCCCCGCGGTGTGGAAGACGAGCATGTCGCGCAGCGCCTCGCGCAGGCGTCCACCGGGCAGGGCGTTGTAGCTGACGTAGGCCACGCCGTGCTCGGCCAGCGCGCGGCGACAGAGAGCGAGCAGGCGATCGCGCACGGCGGGCGCCACCCACGAGTAGACGCCGTGCGCGATGACGTAGTCGAAGCTCGCAGGCTCCGGCACGCATTCCTCGATCGCGCGCGCCTGCAGCGTGACGTTGCCCAGCCCGAGCGCGGCGACGAGCTGCTCGCCGCGTGCGATCGCGCCGGGGGCGGCGTCGACGCCCGCGAAGCTCGCCCCCGGCAGCGCGACGGCCATCGCGGTGAGGTTGCCCGCGTCGCCGCAGCCGAGCTCCAGCACGCGGCAGCTCCCCGGCGGCGCGGGGCGCAGGCCGAAGAGGGTCGCCAGCGTCGCGAGGCGGTCGGGATGCGTCTGCGCGAACGGGTGCCCGGGATACGGGACCTCGTCGTAGGGCGACTGGCGGGAGCCCGGCGCGCTCAGAACGCCTTGTTGGCCTTGCGGTCCCAGCCCACCCTGATCGCCTTGGCGAGGCTGCCGTCGGCCTTCTGCTGCTTGTAGGAGACCTCGATCTTCGAGAAGTTCAGCGAGATCGAGTCCAGCGGCGCCTCGGTCGCCGAGCCGCCCGTCTGGTAGCCGCTCACGAGCACGTCCGAGAGCGAGAAGGTCAGGAACTCCGCCTGGGCCTTGCCCGCCTTGCGACCGGTGAGGATCGCGCTCTTGATGTGCTTGCCCGACGCGCAGGCCAGCAGCAGCTGCGGGCTCGCCCTGGAGAGGTTCGCGCTGACGTGCAGGTCGGTCATCGCGACCTTGCCGCTGCCGGCACCACCGCCGGACGCCGGCGGGGGCTCGTTCGTCTCGCCCCACGACCAGCTCAGAACCTCGATCTCGTCCTTGTGCTTGTCGTCGAGGCTCTCGCCGGGAATGCCGTCGATCTTCAGGAAGTAGTCAGACGCCATGGCCGTCCGGAGGGTCTACACGAACCGGCGACCGCGGTCAACGCGCGCCGCAGGCGTCGCCGCGCCGACGCTGGGGTAGGCGGGTCGGTCATGGCCGGGCGTGTCCGCGTGCTCGGCGGCTTTGCCGCCTTCGGCGCCTTCTGGGGCGTCTGGGGCGCGACGCTGCCCGCGATCCAGGCCCACGCGGGCGTCGACGACGGGCAGCTCGGCATCGCCCTGCTGTGCATCGGCGCGGGCGCGCTGGCGTCGATGCGCTCGGCCGGGACGCTCGTCGACCGCTGGGGCGCCCCGGCGCTGCCCGCGACGCTCGCGGCCTTCGCGGCGGCGGCGCTGCTCCCGGGGCTGGCGACGTCGACGGCGACCCTGTGCGCCGCCCTGCTCGTCCTGGGCGCAGCCTCGGGCGCGGTCGACGTGGCCATCAACGCCGAGGGCGCCAGCACCGAAGCGGCCGCCGGCCGGCCGATCCTCAGCCTCGCCCACGGCACCTTCTCGGCCTGCGTGGTGGCGGGCAGCCTCGCCGCCGGCGCCCTGCGCGCCGCAGGCGCCGGGGCACAGCTCGTGCTCGTCCTCGTCGGCGTCGTGGTGGCGACGACGGCCGCGGTGCTCCTGCGCGCTCCGCCCGCCGCGGGCACGCGGGCGCCGGCGCGAGCATCGCTGCGCCACCTCCCGCGCTCGCTCGCAATCCTCGGGGGGCTGTGCGCGCTGGCCTTCTTCGTCGAGAACGCCTGGCAGAGCTGGGGTGCGGTGCACCTCGAGACCGACCTCGGTGCCTCACCGGGCCTCGGTGCGCTCGCTCCGGCCCTCTTCGCCGGTGCCGCCGCGCTCTCGCGCCTGGGCGGCCACGGCCTCGCGGGGCGCGTGAGCGAGCTGACCCTCCTACGCGCCGGCGCGGCGCTGGGCGCCGCGGGGACGCTCCTCGGTGCGCTGGCGACGAGCGCCGCGCTCGCGCTGACCGGCATCGTCGTGGCCGGCGCGGGGATCTCGATCTGCGCCCCCGTGCTCTTCTCGATCGCCGGGCGCAGCGCCGACGAGGCGCTACGGGGAGCGGCGGTGTCGATCGTGACGACGATCGCCTACCTCGGCTTCCTCGTCGGACCGGCGGCGGTCGGCCTGCTGGCCAACGCCACGGCCCTGCGGACGAGCCTCGCCGCGGTCGCCGGCGTCGCGCTCGCGCTGGCGTTCCTGGCGCCCGCGAGCGCCCCGCGCTCGGGGTAGACTCGGCCAGGCAGGGTGCAGGCAGACCGCGGCGGAGGCGCGCGGTCTGGCCGAGAGGAGTTGTTCGGATGATCCGTTTGGCCCCGTCGGGAGTCGTGGCGATTCCAGCCGCGAAAGGCCCCGACGGGCCCAGGCGCTGGGCCGCTTCGCGGCCCCCCGGCGCAGCCTCGGCCTTCTGGCTCGCGCTCTGGGCGCTGGTCATCGCCGCCGAGTTCGGCGCGCTCGTGCCGGTCATCTTCCCGGGCGAGGAGCAGGTCGAGGCGGTGCAGGTCGTCTACCGGCTCATCGGCGGCTCGTTCGCGGCCTGCGGGCTGATCGCCTGGCGCCGGCGACCCGACAGCCGCAGCGGCCTGCTCATGACCGCGGCGGGCGCCGGCTTCTTCGTGTCGGCGCTCATCGGCCAGTTCGACCCGCCGATCGCGCAGACGGCGTCGAGCTGGTGCTCACGGAGCTCTGGGCGCCGTTCTTCGTGGCGCTGCTGCTGACGCTGTCTGACCGGAGGACGGCTTCGAGTCGCGGTCGACCGGCGTGCTGGTGGCCGCTTCGTGCTGGCCCTGTGGATCCTGCAGGTCGTCTGGCTGCTGTTCTACGAGCAGGACGGCAATCTCCTGGCGGTGTTCCCGAACGCCGACATCGCCGACGCGGTCGACAAGGCGCAGCGCTCGCTGGCCGGCCTCGCTCTGCGTCGCCGTCGCGGTCGTCGTCGCGCTTCGGTGGCGCGCGGCGTCGCGGCCGCGGCGCCGCGCGCTGCTGCCCGAGCGTCGCGGGCAGCGCGGCCCTGCTGCTCTTCGCCGCGCTGCTGACCAACGACCTCGTGACCGGCTCGCGCTCGCAGGTCGTGCTGTGGGCTGCGGTCCTCTCGCTGGTCAGCGTACCGGCGGCGTTCCTCGTCGGGCTGCTGCGCTCGCGGCTGGCGCGCGGCGGCCTCGCGGACCTCTTCCGCGACCTCAACAACACGGCGCGGAGGCGACCTGCAGGGCGGCGCTGGCCAAGACCCTCGGCGACCCGAGCCTCGTGGTGGCCTACCGGCTGCCCGGGTCCCTGGGTTACGCCGACTCCGACGGCCGGCCGGTGCTGGTGCCCCCGGTCGCGGCCGACCGCTCGACCGCCACGGTCGGGAGCGAGCGGCGCCGAGCTCGCCGCGCTCGTCTACGACGCCTCGCTCGACGACGATCCCGAGCTGGTCGAGGCCGTCTGCGCCGCAGCCGGCATCGCTCTGGAGAACGAGCGTCTGCACGAGGAGTCCCGGGCAGCGACTCGCGGAGATGCAGGCCTCGCGCGAGCGCATCGTCGCGGCCGGTGACGCCGAGCGCCGGCGCCTGGAGCGCAACCTGCACGACGGCGCCCAGCAGCGCCTGGTCGCCATCGCGCTGCAGCTGCGCCTGCTCCAGGGCCGCATCCAGAGCGACCCCGCGACCGCCGAGCAGCTCGCCACGACGGCGAGCGACGAGCTCGCCCAGTCGCTCGCCGAGCTGCGCGAGCTGGCGCGCGGCATCCACCCCGCGGTGCTCGACCACGGCCTCGCCGCCGCCCTCGACTCGCTGGCCGCGCGCTCGACGGTCCCGACCAAGGTCATCGTTCGAGACGTCCGAGCGCGCTGCCCGAGCCGGTCGAGCTCGCGGCCTACTTCGTCGCCTCCGAGGCGCTGGCCAACGTCGCCAAGTACGCCCAGGCCACCGTCGGTCTCGATGCGCGTCTGGCGCAGCGGCGCACATCGCGATGCATCGAGATCGCCGACGACGGCATCGGCGGCGCCGACGACGCCGGCGGCTCCGGACTGCGCGGCCTCGCCGATCGCGTCGAGGCGCTGCGACGGCCGGCTGCGCGTCGTCCAGCCCGCCGGGCGCCGGGCACCGTCGTCACCGCGGAGCTGCCGTGCGGGTAGTCATCGCGGACGACAGCATCCTCGTCCGCGAAGGCATCGCGGCGCTGCTGACGCCGCGCGGGGGTCGACGTGGTGGCCCAGGTGGCCTCGCCGGAGGAGCTGCTGCGCGAGATCGACCTCCACGTACCCGACGTGGCGATCGTCGACGTCCGCATGCCGCCCACGCAGACCGACGAGGGCCTGCGCGCGGCGCACGAGATCCGCGCGCGCCACCCGCAGATCGGCATCGTGATCCTCTCCCAGCACGTCGAGGTCGGGATCGCGACGCGCCTGCTGGCCGAGACGCCCGAACGCCTCGGCTACCTGCTCAAGGACCGCGTCGGCAACGCCGAGGCCTTCGTCGGCGCGCTGCACCGCGTCGCCGACGGCGGGTCGGCGCTGGACCCCGAGGTGGTGACGGGCCTGCTGTCGCGCGCGCGCGACGACGGGCCGCTGCAGACCCTGACGGACCGCGAGCGAGAGGTGCTCGAACGGATCGCCGAGGGCCTCTCCAACCAGGCCATCGCCGTGGAGATGAGCATCACGCTGCGCAGCGTGGAGAAGTACGTGTCGAGCGTCTTCACCAAGCTCGGCCTGCCGGCCACCGGCCACGAGCACCGCCGCGTTCTCGCGGTCCTGCAGTTCCTGCGCGCCTGACGCGCAGGGGCAGGCCGCCCGGACCGACTCCCAGTACACCGCCCCCCATGACACGGGCTGACCCGCCCGCGCCGGCGCCCGTCGGACGGCAGGCTCGCTGCATGTCACCCCAAACCCATGAAGGGATCGCCATGCAGTCCGTCCTCATGCAGTCAGAACTCCAGGATCTGCCCGTCCCCGAGGCCGTCGTCACGGCCCGCGACGTCGTCCGCCGCTACGGCAGCGGCGACACCGCGGTCGACGCCCTGCGCGGCGTCTCGCTCGACATCGCTCGTGGTCGACTGACCGCTGTGATGGGCCCCTCCGGCTCGGGCAAGTCCACGCTCATGCACATCCTCGCCGGCCTCGACCAGCCCACGTCGGGTGAAGTCACGGTCGCCGGAGAGGACGTCACGCGCATGGACGACAACGAGCTGACGAAGCTGCGCCGCGATCACATCGGGTTCATCTTCCAGTTCTTCAACCTGCTGCCGATGCTGACCGCGGCCGAGAACATCGCCCTGCCGCTCAAGCTCGCCGGTGGCAAGCCCGACCCGGCGTGGCTCGCGGAGCTCGTCGACAAGGTCGGCCTGACCCAGCGCCTGTCGCATCGCCCGTCGGAGCTCTCCGGCGGCCAGCAGCAGCGCGTCGCCGTCGCCCGTGCCCTCGTCTCGCGTCCGAGCGTGATGTTCGCCGACGAGCCCACCGGCAACCTGGACTCGACGACCAGCGGCGAGATCCTCGCGCTGCTGCGCGACTCGGTCGACACGCTCGGCCAGACGACCGTGATGGTCACCCACGACGCGCACGCAGCCGCCATCGCGGACCGCGTTGTCTTCCTCGCCGACGGCCACATCGTCCGTGACCTCGGCCCCTCCAGCGCCCACGAGATCCTCGAGGCGCTCGAGCTGGTGACCCAGCGATGAGGTCGGTCGCGCTCAAGGGCCTCGCCGCGCGCAAGGTCCGTGCCCTGCTCACCGCGCTCGCCGTCGTCATCGGCGTCGCCATGGTCAGCGGCACCTTCATCCTCACCGACACCACGCTGAAGTCGTTCACCGGGCTCTTCAGTGCATCCACCGGCAACACCGACGCCGTCATCACCGGCAAGGAGATCGTCAAGAACTCCACCAACGGCAGCGGGGTCACGATCCCCGCGTCCATGCTCGACAAGGTCCGGGCGCTGCCCGAGGTCAAGACGGCAGCCGGCGAGGTCAGCCCGCAGGAGGCCAACGTCGCCGACATCATCGGCTCCGACGGCAAGAAGGCCGCCATGGAGAGCGTCGGCGGCAGCTACGACACCGCCACCGCGGACCTCAGCCCGTTCAAGCTCAAGACCGGCAAGGCCCCGCATGGGCCCGGCGAGGTCGCGATCGACGCCGGCACCGCCGAGAAGAAGCACTACAAGGTCGGCGACTCGGTCGTCGTCTCGACCCTTGGCAAGAAGCACACCTTCCGCATCAGCGGCACGCTCTCCTACGGTGAGGTCGACTCGCTCGGCTTCGCCAGCATCGCCGCCTGGGACGTCAAGACCGCCCAGGCCCTGCTCGACCGCGAGGGCCGCTACGACGCGATCTCGATCGCCGCGAAGGACGGCACCTCGTCCGCGCAGCTCGTGAAGGCGATCAAGCCGCTCGTCGGCACCGACCTCGAGGTCAAGGACTCCAAGGTCGCGGCCAAGGACAACGCCGAGCAGATCAACGACGGCATGAAGACCATCCGCCTGGTCCTGCTGGGCTTCGGCGGCATCGCGCTGCTCGTGGGCGCGTTCGTCATCTTCAACACGCTGTCGATCACCGTCGCGCAGCGCACCCGCGAGTTCGCCACGCTGCGGACGCTCGGCGCCTCGCGCAAGCAGGTCAAGCGCTCGGTCGTCCTCGAGGGCCTCGTCATCGGCCTCGCCGCGTCGGCGGCCGGGTTGGTCGCGGGCATCGGCATCGCCAAGGGCATGATCGCCCTGATGAGCGCGCTGGGCGTCGACCTGCCCGAGGCCAGCACGGTGATCGCCACCCGGACGGTCACGGTGTCGATGCTCGTCGGCACCTCGGTCACGGTGCTCGCCAGCGTCCTGCCCGCGCGCAGGGCGACCCGCGTGCCGCCCATCGCGGCGGTCCGCGAGGGCTCGACGCTCCCGCCCAGCCGCTTCGCGGCGCACTCGGCGAAGAGCGGGCTCGCCGTGCTCCTCGCCTCCCTGGCGGCGCTCGCGACCGGCATGTTCGCCGGCGCGGCCGGTGCCCTCATGGCCCTCCTGCTCGTCCTCGGCGTGCTCGGGCTGTTCATGGGCATCGCGCTGCTCGCTCCGAGCCTGGTCAAGCCGCTCGCCCGCGTGGTGGGCTGGCCGGCGCGTCGCGCAGGTGGCGTCGCCGGTGACCTGGCCGGCGCCAACGCCGTCCGCAACCCGGGCCGCACCGCCTCGACGGCGGCCGCGCTCATGATCGGGCTCACGCTCGTGACGGTCGTGGCGGCGCTCGGCGCCGGCATCACCGCCGGGACCAAGGCCGCGATCAGCGACCAGATCCATGCCGACTACATCGTGGACGGCAACGAGGACCTGCCGTTCCGGGCCGACGAGGGCGACCAAGCTCGCCTCGACCCCGGGCGTGAAGGCCGCCTCGCACGTCCGCGCCGACGAGGCGCTCGTGCAGGGCAAGGAGAACACGATCACCGGGGTCGACCCGGCCACGATCGCGCGCTTCTACACGTTCAAGTGGACGAGCGGCTCCGAGCGCACGCTCGGGCAGCTCGGGACCGACGGCGCGATCGTCACCAAGAGCTACGCCAAGGGCGAGCACCTGAAGGTCGGCAGCTCGGTGTCGGTGACGACGCCGTCGGGCGCCAAGCGCACGCTCGTCGTGCGCGGGATCTACGACCCGCCGTCGGCCAACCAGCTGCTCGGCGACGTGAGCATGTCCCAGCAGGCGTTCGACAAGGCGTTCGAGAACCCGAAGAACAAGTTCACGTTCCTCGCGGCCGACGCCGGCGCCGACCAGGCGCTGAAGGCCGCGGCGAAGGGCATCAGCGACGCCAAGCTCCACACCGGCGCCGCCTACCCCGCCGACGCCACCAAGGACATGAAGGTCGTCCTGGCGATGCTCTACGTGCTGCTCGGCTTCTCGGTCATCGTGAGCCTGTTCGGCATGGTCAACACGATGGTGCTGTCCGTGTTCGAGCGCACCCGCGAGATCGGGATGCTGCGGACCATCGGCATGACGCGCCGCCAGGCGCGCCGCATGATCCGCCACGAGAGCGTCATCACGGCGCTCATCGGAGCGGCGCTCGGCCTCGGGCTCGGGCTGTTCCTCTCCGGGCTGGCCAGCGGGGCGGTGGGCAGCGAGAGCCTGCCGTTCACGATTCCCGTCATGCCGCTGATCGCGTTCACGCTGCTCTCCGTCATCGCGGGGATCGGCGCGGCGATCATGCCGGCACGACGGGCCTCGCGCCTGAACGTGCTGGACGCCCTGCACTACGAATAAAGACGAAACACCCGCAGCTCCGCCCCGCCGCCCACACGCGGCGGGGCGGGACCGCGATTCTTGAACGGAGACGTTGATGAGCATCACGCGAACCTCCCTTCTCGCCCTCCTCTGCGCTCTTCGCCGGCGCCGCGCCGGCCGGCGCAGTCGTCGGCGGCGAGCCCGTCGCCCCCGAGTCCGTGCCGTGGCTGGCCGACGTCGCCGGCTGCGGCGGCATGCTGGTGGCGCCCGACCGTGTCCTCACCGCCGGGCACTGCGTCATGAACGCGCCGCTCGACCACATCGCCGGCGTTCTCGTCGGCACCGAGCAGCGCCGCGGCACGCGCTTCGCGATGCATCCGGGCTGGCGCCACGCCAACGGCCCGAGCAACGTGCTCGACGACGTGGCCATCGTGCAGCTCGACGCGCCCGTGACGACCGTGGCCCCCGTCACGCTCGGCACCACCCCGGGCGCCGAGGCGTGGATCCTGGGCCGCGGCCGGCAGTTCGCGCCGGGTACCGGCCACAGCGAGAAGGAGATCCTCACCGCCAGCGGCCTGCGCCAGGCGCAGCTGCGGCCGATCAGCGACGAGCAGTGCGCCGCCACGTGGAAGCACCGCAAGGGCAACGCCGGCGAGCGCTTCGACGCGGCCCGGATGCTGTGCGCGATCGACGTCGACGGCCTCGAGCCGCTGAGCTCGGGCTGCAACGGCGACAGCGGCGGCCCGCTCTACACCGGCACGGCCGCCGCGCCGGTGCTGCTGGGCGTCGTCAGCTGGGGCAGCACGCGCTGCGGCGCCGACCACACGCCGTCGGTCTTCGCCGAGGTCGCGCGCTACCGCGCCTTCATCACCGATCGCTCGCCGACGTGGGCGCCGGCGCCGACCTCGGCGCCCACGATCACGGGCGCCCGCCGCGTCGGCGCCAAGCTCACCTGCGCCGTCGCGGGCTACACCGCGCGCCCGACCAAGGTGGAGGTGCAGTGGCAGCGCCAGGGCGGCCGGCACCCCAAGAACGTGGGCCACGCGCGCACCTACAGGGTCACGAAGGCCGACGCCGGTCACCCGCTGGTCTGCAGCGTCACGGCCAGCAACGACGGCGGCATCTCGACGGCGCCGTTCGCGCCGACCTCGATGGTGAAGATCCCGAGGTAGCTCAGGGGCGGCGGGCTGTGGGCCGGTGGCGGGCGGGTCTGTCGCGGCACGCTACATCGCACAAATGTACGACGGGACTAATCCGCCCGGCGATTAGGGATTGCCCCCCATGGCCGAGGCCGAGTAGTCGGGCTAGGGTCGCTGCGCGCCGGAGCGCTGGGGCGCACTGACGCCGCTGGGGCCTCCCGAGGAACGGGAGGCCCCAGCAACTGTCCTTGTCACGGGTAGACGAGGAAGGTCGACAGCTGCCTTGGTGCGGTGGTGCTCGCTCCTGCTTCTGTGCGGTGACAGCACTCCGGCCCCGAGTGGGAATACGCACCGCCCGGCAGGGATCGGCTGTCGAGGAGACACGGGCGCACCCGTTGGCTCGCCAACGCGGAGGCAGACCACAGTCGCGACGTCACTGCGGCGGAGAGCGGCGCGCGCGGACCCGGCGCAGGAGCCGACGACGCGAAGGAGTAACGCTCGCGGACCGCAACACGAGCGATGGCGCCCGGCCAGGCAAAGACGCTCCACGGGCGGGTGGCGCCGGAACACGCCCCTCAGACGGAGCTTGCGGAGTCTGAGGCCGTGTCCGGCGACAGGACCCGCCCGCCACCAGCCATCGGCCAGCACGGCGACCTCCGCCGTGGAGGTCGACCTCTCAGGAGCCCGAACATTGACAAGGTTGTGTCAAGGTTCTGGTAGCATCGGCCTCCATGCGCGACTACCTGGCCGCCGTTCGCGAGCGCGTCGTCGTCTTCGACGGCTCGATGGGCGCGACGCTCGAGCAATACGACCTGACGCCGGCCGACTACGGGGGGCTGCAGGGGAAGTGCCACGAGGCCCTGATCCTGCACCGCCCCGACGTCATCCAGGCTCTGCACGAGTCGATGATCGAGGCCGGCGCCGAGGTCGTGCAGACCGACAGCTTCCAGGCCTCACGGCTCAAGCTCGAGGAGTGGGGCCTGGGCGAGCACACGCTCGAGATCAACCAGCGCTCGGCGGAGATCGCCCGCAAGGCGGTCGGCGAGGACAACTTCGTCGCGGGCTCGATCGGCCCCACCGGCCACCTGCCCGCGTCCAACGACCCGACGCTGGGCAAGATCACCTTCCGCGAGCTGGTCACCGTCTTCGAGGAGCAGGCGCGCGGGCTCGTGCAGGGCGGCGCGGACCTCATCATCATCGAGACCGCCCAGGACATCCTGGAGGTCAAGGCCGCCGTCTTCGGCGCGCGCGAGGCGTTCAAGACGCTCGGGCGCTCGGTCCCGATCCAGACCAGCGTCTCGCTGCTGCCCAACGGCGGCAAGATGCTGCTGGGCACCGACATCGACGCCGTGCTGGCCACGCTCGAGGCCCTGCGCGTCGACGCCATCGGCCTGAACTGCTCCACCGGCCCCGAGGACATGCGCGACGCGATCCGCTTCCTCGGCGAGTACAGCCCGGTGCCGGTGCACTGCATTCCCAACGCCGGCCTGCCGCTGCAGGGCCCCAACGGGGAGACGATCTTCCCCGAGGAGCCCGAGCCGCTGGCCGAGGTGCTCGGCGAGTTCGTCGAGCGCTTCGGCGTGACGATCGTCGGCGGCTGCTGCGGTACCACGACCGAGCACATCGCCGCGATCGTCGAGCGCTGCGCGCGCCACACCATCGGGCCGCGGCCCGCGCCGCGCCCGCCGCACGTCAGCTCGATGATCGCCGCCGCGCCGCTCGTGCAGGACCCGCGCCCCACGCTGGTGGGCGAGCGCGTCAACTCGCAGGGCTCGCGCAAGGCCAAGGAGCTGCTCCTGGCCGACGACTACGACGGCCTCGTGCAGGTCGCCGAGGACCAGGTCGAGGGCGGCGCCCACGTGCTCGACATCTGCGTCGCGCTGACCGAGCGCCAGGACGAGGACGAGCAGATGCGCCAGGTCGTCAAGCGCGTGTCGCTCGCCCAGCCCTCGCCGATCCAGATCGACTCGACCGAGCCCGACGTGCTGCGCATGGCCCTCGAGCAGATCCCGGGGCGCGCGATCGTCAACTCGGTCAACCTCGAGGCCGGTCGCGACAAGCTCGACACCGTCGTCCCGCTCGCCATCCAGCACGGGGCCGCCGTCATCGCGCTGACCATCGACGAGGTCGGGATGGCCAAGACGGCGCAGCGCAAGGTCGAGATCGCCCAGCGCATCAAGGAGCTGGCCTGCGACGAGCACGGCCTCGACCCCGAGCTGCTGATCTTCGACCTGCTCACCTTCACGCTGACCACCGGCGACGAGGAGTGGCGGCCGTCGGCGGTCGAGACGATCGAGGGCATCCGCGCCCTCAAGCAGGCGCTGCCGCAGGTCAAGACCTCGCTGGGCGTCTCCAACGTCTCCTTCGGCGTCTCCCCCACGGCGCGCGCAGTGCTCAACTCGGTCTTCCTGCACCACTGCGTGGAGGCGGGGCTCGACCTCGCGATGGTCAACCCCAACCACATCACGCCGTACGGCGAGATCACCGAGGCCGAGCGCGCGCTGGCCGACGATCTGGTCTTCAACCGCCGCGAGGACGCGCTGGAGCTCTTCATCGCGCACTTCGAGACCAAGGGCGAGGAGGAGGCCGCCGAGGTCGCCGACCCGACGGCCGACATGGAGCCCGAGGAGGCGCTGCACTGGCACATCCTGCGGCGCAAGCGCGACGGCGTGGAGGACTGGATCGACCGCTCGGTCGAGAAGATCGGCGCCGTCCCGACCCTCAACGAGGTGCTGCTGCCGGCCATGAAGGAGGTCGGCGACAAGTTCGGCGCCGGCGAGCTGATCCTCCCCTTCGTGCTGCAGAGCGCCGAGGTCATGAAGCGCGCCGTGGCCCGGCTGGAGGGCTACCTGGACAAGCTCGAGGGCTACACCAAGGGCACCGTCGTCGTGGCCACCGTCTTCGGCGACGTCCACGACATCGGCAAGTCGCTGGTCAACACGATCCTCACCAACAACGGCTACACGGTCATCGACCTCGGCAAGCAGGTGCCGATCGGGACGATCATCGAGGCGGCCAAGGAGCACGACGCGACGGCCATCGGGCTCAGCGCGCTCCTCGTCTCGACCTCCAAGCAGATGCCGCTGTGCATCCAGGAGCTCCACAACGAGGGCCTCGAGTTCCCGGTCCTGCTGGGCGGCGCCGCCATCAACCGCGACTTCGGCCTGCGCGTGCTCTATCCCGGCGGGCGCGACTCCGACGAGATCTACGAGCCCGGCGTCTTCTACTGCAAGGACGCCTTCGAGGGCCTGGCCAAGATGGACCAGATCGTCGAC
The DNA here is from genome assembly GCA_963742125.1 of uncultured Actinomycetes bacterium. Lineage (GTDB taxonomy): Bacteria > Actinomycetota > Thermoleophilia > Solirubrobacterales > Solirubrobacteraceae > JAOPZW01. The sequence goes on from CAVUKO010000004.1 coordinate 333,818, forward strand.
GACAAGGCGCGCGCCGCGCTCGTGGCCAAGACGCGCGAGGCCGCCGTGCGCCTGCGCGACAAGGGTCCCGAGCCCGAGCAGGGCGACACGACCGACGCCTCGGTGCGCTCGGCCGCGAGCACCGACGCGCCCGTGCCGCAGCCGCCCTTCTGGGGCACGCGCGAGATCGACGTGCCGTTGGACGACGTCTACCACCACCTCGACACGCACGTGCTCTTCAAGCTGCACTGGGGCGGGCGCGGCGTGAAGGGCGACGCGTGGCGCAAGCTCGTCGACGAGGACTTCCGCCCGCGCCTGGAGCGCATGTGGCGCGAGGCGAGCTACCTGCACCCGCGGGCCAAGCTCGGCTACTTCCCCTGCTACAGCGAGGGCAACGAGGTCGTCGTGCTCGATCCCGACGACCGCGAGACGGTGCTCGAGCGCCTCGTCTTCCCGCGCCAGCCCAAGCACGACCGCATCTGCCTGGCCGACTTCTACCGTCCGAAGGACAGCGACGAGCTCGATGTCGTCGCGCTGCAGGCGGTCACCGCCGGCGACGAGGTCACCGAGCTCATGGCGAGCCTGGAGGCCGACGGCGAGTTCGCCGAGCAGCTCTTCGTCCACGGGCTCGGCGTCCAGACGGCCGAGGGCATCGCCGAGTGGCTGCACGCCTGCGCGCGCAGCGAGCTCGGGGTTCCGCTCGACCAGGGCCGGCGCTACTCGTGGGGCTACCCCGCCTGCCCCGAGCAGTCAGAGCACGAGAAGGTCTTCCGCCTGCTCGACGCGCAGTCGATCGGGCTGCGCCTGACCGGCGGCTACGCCGTCGAGCCCGAGCAGTCGACCGTCGCGATCGTCGCCCACCACCCGCAGGCGGTCTACTTCGGCATGAAGTCCGGCTTCCTGCCCAAGAACGACCGCCAGGCGCGCGACGACCTCATCGCCGGCAGCGAGCGCGACCCCGCCCGCCTCGACGCTCCGCTGCCCGAGAGCGATCCGGCCGAGCGCGGCGAGCCGATCATGAGCGCCAAAGGCTAGATCCGGGCCACGTCGACGACCGCCAGCAGCCGCCATTCGCCGGGGACGCCGGCGAGCGCCCGCCTGCCGCGGTCGGCGAATTCGAGCCCGGAGCCGGCGACGAGGTCGTCGACGGTCTGGGACACGAGCACCTCGCCCGGCGCGGCCTCGGCGGCGACGCGCGCCGCGATCTCGAACGGCGACGCCGCGGACGCGATCGCCCTGCGATCTCCACCTCGCCCGTATGCACGCCGGCCCGGACGTCGAGCCCGAGCGGCGCGGAGCGCGCGCACGATCGCCGTCGCGCAGCGGACCGCGCGCGCGGGGCCGTCGAACGTGGCGAGTGTCCCGTCGCCCGAGCGCCTCGAGCTCACGGCCGCGGAACCTGGCCAGCTCGCCGCGAACCACCTCGTGGTGGCGCTCGACGAGGTCGAGCAGGCCGGTCGCCGCGCTCGGCGGCCGTCTCGTCGAACCGACGATCTCGGTGACGAGCAGCGTCACCAGGGCTCGATCCCGGTGCACGGGGAGCGGTGCCGCGCCGCATTCGGCGAGGAACGGCTCGACGACGTCGAGGATCTGATCCGGGTCGATCGCCGACGAAGTGGTCGGCTCCGGGCAGCTCGACGAAGCGGGCGCCGGGGATCCGCTCGGCGATGTAGCGGCCTTCCTCGACGCGCACGTCGAAGTCGGTGCCGCGGTTCACGACGAGCGTCGGGACGCGGATCGCCGGCAGCAGCGCGCGGACGTCGATCAGCGAGTTCATCTCCATGAGCGCCTTGATGGCGCCCGGGCTGGCGGCGGCGCGGCAGCGCTCGCCCCACCAGCGCGCCATCGCCTCGTCGGCCGAGGGGCACATGAGCTTCATGTCGGACTCGAAGCCCCAGTCGCGCTCCAGAGCCTCGATGTAGGCGGCGCGCACCTCCCGCGTCGGCGCCCAGGGGTAGTCGTCGTCGGGGTCGACCCGCTTCGCGTAGGCCCCGTAGAGGACCAGCGCGCGCGCCCGCTCGGGATAGGTCGCGGCGAAGAGGATCGCCATCGGCGCGCCCTCGGAGTACCCGAACAGGACGGCGCGGCGGCTGTCGACCGCGTCCATGACCGCGCGCACGTCGTCCATGCGCGTCTCGAGGTCGGGCACGCCGGGCGGCCGGTCGGACAGACCGGTGCCGCGCTTGTCGAAGCGGATCAGGCGGGCGATCGAGCCGAGCCGTTCGAGGAAGTGCGCGTGGCGCGGCTCCTCCCAGTCCTTCTCGAGGTGGGAGACGAAGCCGGAGATGAGCACGAGGTCGATCGGCCCGTCGCCGGTCACCTGGTAGGCGATGCTGAGGTCGCCGCTGCGCGCGTAGCGGACCGGCGGGCGAACCGCCGGCTCGGACGGCGCGCTGGCGCGCACCGCGGCGGGCAGGTCCAGGCTCGGGTCCTGACGGAGGATGCGCAGCTCGAGCTGCCGGAGCGCCGGCCCGGGGTCGATGCCGAGCTCCTCGACGAGCGCCCGTGCGGCCGCTCTGGAACACATGGAGCGCGTCGGCCTGCCGGCCGCAGCGGTAGAGCGCGAGCATCAGCTGGCCGCGCAGGCGCTCGCGAAACGGGTGCTCGGCGACGAGCGACTCGAGCTCCGGCACCAGCTCGTGATGGCGACCGAGCGCCAGGTCGGCGTCGACGCGCTCCTCGAGCGCCGCGAGACGGAGCTCCTCCAGCCGGGCGATCTCGCGCTCCGCGAACGCCTCGCATCGCAGCTCGGCCAGCGGCTCCCCGCGCCAGAGCGCGAGCGCCTCGCGCAGGCAGGCCGACCGCTCGTCCGGATCGTCGCGCTCTCGCGCCTGCGCGACCAGCGACTCGAACCGGGCCACGTCGACCTCGTCCGGCCGAGACCTGCAGCAGATAACCGGGCGGGCGCGTCCTGATCCGATCGGCGCCGATCAGCTTGCGCAGCGCGGAGACGTGCCCGTGCAGCGCGGTCTGCGCGGTTCCCGGCGGCTCCTCGCCCCACAGCGCCTCGATCAGCTGCAGCGCCCGGCACGACCTCCTCGCGATGCAGAAGCAGCATCGCGAGCAACGCCCGCTGCTTGGGGCGCGCCGGGGTCACGTCGCGGCCACCCTCGACAACCCTCAGCGGACCAAGCAGCTCGAACTCCACCCCCCGGATTGTCGCACGCGTTAGCCCGACGTTAGTCGCGCGTGACCGGCGCGTAAGCCGGCTGCGCGATCGTCGCGACGAAGCCGGCAGTACACGCTCCTCGCCACGCGAGGACCCGAAAGGAGCTCCCATGGAGCACCGTCACGACAAGCCGCAATCGTTCCACGCCTCTCCGGCCGAGGCGCTGAAGGCGCCGCCCGGAGGAGTTCCTCTACCTCGCCTGCCTGCACGAGGGCACCGGGGTCGACGCGCCCGGACTTCCTCGCCGTGATCGACGCCGAGGACGGCCGGATCGTCCACGAGACGCCGATGCCGAACGTCGGCGACGAGCTGCACCACTTCGGCTGGAACCGCTGCAGCTCCGCGTGCCACGGCCCGGACCGCTCGCATCTGATCGTCCCGGGCTTCCGCTCGTCGCGCATCCACGTCGTCAACGTGGCCGACGATCCGCGCCGCCCGCGCGATCGAGAAGGTCATCGAGCCCGGAGAGCTCGTCCGAGAAGACCGGCTACACGCGCCCGCACACCGTCCATTGCATGCCGGGCGACAACATCGTCATCAGCATGCTCGGCGACGCCGACGGCAACGGCGCCGGCGGCTTCGCCGTCCTCGACGCGCAGACCTTCGAGGTCAAGGGCCGCTGGGAGAACGGCGGCCCGCAGGCCGCCCTGAACTACGACTTCTGGTACCAGCCACGCAAGAACGTGCTCGATCTCGTCGGAGTTCGGAGAGCCCAACGCCTACGAGAGCGGCTTCGACCTCGACGGACGTCGCCGCCGGGCGCTACGGCAGCGGATCCACTTCTGGGACCTCGCCGAGCGCCGGCTCGAGCAGACGATCGACCTCGGCGAGCAGCGGGCTGGTCCCGCTCGAGGTGCGCTGGCTGCACGACCCCGACGCCGAGCAGGGCTTCGTCGGCGCCACGCTGGCGAGCAACATGTTCCGCTTCCACCGCGCCAACGGCAGCTTCCGGGCCGAGCCAGGTGATCGCGGTCGACAACGATCGAGCTCGACGGGTGGCCGTTCCCGGGCGGCGTGCCGGGGCTGATCACCGACCTGGTCGTCTCGATGGACGACCGCTTCCTGTACTTCTCCAACTGGCTGCACGGCGACCTGCGCCAGTACGACATCTCCGATCCCACCAACCCGCAGCTGACCGGCCAGCTCTGGCTCGGCGGGCTGCTGGGAAGGCCGAGCGACAGCGGTCGCGACCTGACGGGCGGCCCGCAGATGCTCCAGCTGTCCCTGGACGGGCGACGCCTCTACGTCACCAACTCGCTGTACTCGACCTGGGACAACCAGTTCTATCCGGGACTGCAGGTCCTGGCTGACTGCGCGTCAATTGCTCGCCCGAGGGCGGAATGGAGGTCGACCGCAAGTTCTTCGTCGGACTTCCACGACCGAGCCGCCGGTCCCGCGCGGGCCCACGAGGTGCGCCTCCAGGGCGGCGACTGCACGACCGAGATCTTCCAGTGATCAGCCTGCCCTTCGCACATGTCGGCGGCTTTCCCATCGAGGAGACGCTCGGGTCGTTCGGTCCCGCGCTCCTCGTGGGGCTCGGGGTGACATGGACGAAGCTCGCGCGCCCGCCTACGCACGGCGCGCTCTCGCGCCAGCGCGCACGCGTCCCGCACAAGAGGGGGCCGCGCCGGGCGGGCGGGCCAGTAGGACCCGGGGGGCGGTCCGCCCGCGTGCGCGAGCTCGGGCGGCTACACGAGCAGCCCGAGCTCGCCCGCGCGCGTCGTCGCCTCGACGCGCGAGCGGCAGCCGAGCTTGCCGAAGATGCTGCGCATGTGCGCGTCGACGGTGCGCGGGCTGAGGAAGAGCTCGCGGGCGATCTCGCGGTTCGTGCGCCCGACGGCGAGCAGGCGCACGACCTCGACCTCGCGACGCGTCAGCCCGGCGCCGTCGTGCGCGGCGGCCGCACGGCGCCCCAGCCGGCGCTCGACCGACTCGCCCAGCCGCGCCGTCTCCTCGGCGGCCTGCATGGCCAGCGGGCGGGCGCCCAGGCGGCGCGCGATCCGGTAGGCGCCGGCGAGGCGTTCGAGGGCGAGCTCGCGCTCGCCGGTCGCCGGCGAGGACGACGCCGGCGCGCAGCTGGATCTGCGCGCGCTCGAAGGGGATGTCGAGCGTGGCCTGGAGCTCCAGCGCGCGGCCGATCTGCTCGGCGGCGGTCTCCGGGTCGTCGTCGAGCAGCGCCGTCTCCGCCAGCGCATGGGCGAGCGCGGCACGCGCGTCAGGATGACCGGTGTGCGCCGCGATCCGCGCCAGCGCGTCGGCGCACGCGCGGGCCTCGGCCCCGGCGCCCTGCACCGCGAAGAAGCCCGCGGCCCAGCGCAGGCCCCAGACGGCGTAGTGGACGATCCTCGCTGCGCTCCCAGCGCTCGAGCACGAAGCGGCAGTGCTCGGCCGCCGCGTCGCGATCGCCCGTCTGGTCCTCCAGATAGGCGAGCGCGGCCGCCGTGTCGAGCTGCATGGAGACGACGTTCAGGCGCGAGGCGGTGTCGAGCGCGCGCAGCAGCAGCGGCCTGGCGCGCGCGGGCTCACCGCGGAAGGCGTGGATGGCGCCGAGGACGCCGTCGGCCACCAAGGTGTCGTCGGGACGGACGTCGCCGGCCTGAAGCTCGTGGCACAGCTCGACGGAAGCGTCCCAGTCGCCGAGCTCACGCACGACGTAGGCGACGCACGACAGGCAGACCTGCTCCAGCGCGTCGGCGTCGCCGGTGCGGCACAGGCCGACCGCGGTGGTGAGCGCCTCGTGCGCGCCGCCGTAGTCGCCCGCGGTCTCGAGCGCCGTGCCGAGGCGCTGGTACAGCTCGGCGGCCTGCGGCGTGAGGCCATGGGCCAGCGCGAGCGAGAGGCCGGCGCGGACCGTCTCGACGCCGGCGGCGAGCTGGCCGCCCTTGGCCGTCGCCACGCCCTCGAGGCCCAGGGCGCGGGCGTGCAGATCGAGACGCTCGGCCCGCTGGGCCTCCTCCCGGGCCACACGCGCGAGGGCGACCGCCTCGCCGTGCTTGCCGGCGCTCTGCAGGTAGCCGGTGACCACCAGCCGCTCGGCCGCGGCCTCCCCCGGCAGGCCGTTGGTCGCGAACGAATCGGCCGCCACGCGCCGCGCGGCGAGCGCACGCTCGCGGTCGCCGCGCAGCTCATAGATCGAGGCCAGGTGTCGCTGGGCGTCGGCCAGCGCGCGCCCGACGCCCTCTGCGCGACGCGCCGACACCGCCTCGCGCCACGCGCGCGTGGCCTCGGTCAGGTCGCCGGCGAGCTCCGCGCTGCGCGCGTAGCGCTCGAGGAGCACGATGCGCTCGCCCTCGCGCTCGCCGTCGGGCCAGAGCTCCAGCGCGCGCCGGGCGGCCCGGGCCTCGTCGCGATAGGCGTGCAGCGCCGGGAGATCGTCGAGGGCGCGCAGCAGCGCATCGAGCGCCCGGGGGCCCTCGCGCGCGGCGAGCCAGTGCGAGGCGACCTCGACGCCCGGACCGCCATGGGCCTCGAGGGCCTGCGCCAGGCGCCGATGAAGGGCGCGGCGCCGCGGCCACGGGACGTCCTCGTAGATGGCGTCGCGGGCCAGCGCGTGGCGGAACGCGCCCACGCCCGGCTCGGTCTCGGCCACGAGCCCGCTGGTGAGCAGCTCCGTCAGCCCGGGCTCGCACCCGAGCGCGGCCACGAGCTCGAGGTCGAAGCGCGGGCCGCCGACCGACGCGGCCTCGGCGGCGGCGCGCGCCGCGTCCGACAGCCCGGCCGCGCGCAGCAGCACGGCGTCGCGGATCGTCTCGGGCACGGGGATCTCGCCGTTGCCCGCGAGCTCGAGGCCCCGCGCGCCTGCGGTCAGCCGCCCGCCGGTCTCCAGGGCGCCGGCCAGCTCCTCGACGAAGAACGGCACGCCCTGGGTCCGGTCGAAGACCGTGCGCGCGAGCGCAGGGCGACAGCGCGCGTGCCCAGGACCTCGGCGGCCAGCGCAGCCGTCGCGTCGGCGTCGAGCGGCTCGAGCGCGAGCTCGCGCAGCTCCCGCGCGCGGCGCAGCTCGTTGCGCAGGCTGCGCAGCGGATGCGCGCGCGGGACCTCGTCGGAGCGGTAGGCGCCCACCACGAGGATCGGGAGCTCGCGCAGGGGATCGGCCAGCGCCCCGAGGAGCTCCAGGGTCGCGTCGTCGGACCACTGCAGGTCATCGAGGAGGATCACCGCCGGGGAGCCGGCGGCGATCGTCGCCAGCGCGCAGCGCAGCGACTCGAACAGCGTCGCGCGGTCGCTCTCGGCGACCGCCGGCCCGAGCTCGGGCAGCAGCAGCGCGAGGTGCCCCTGGAGCGGGCCGCACGAGGCCAGCGCGCCCGGCGCGCCGCGCAGATAGCCGCGCAGGGCGCCCAGCATCGGGCCGTAGGGCAGCGTCGCCGCCGGGCTCGCCGCGCCGCGCAGCGCCAGCGCATCGCTCGCCGCCGCGACCTCCTCGGCCAGGCGGGTCTTGCCGATCCCGGCCTCGCCGGCCAGCAGCACGAGCGCGCCGCGCCCTGCGAGCGCATCGGCGACGGCTTGCTCAAGCCATACACGCTCGTTATCGCGCCCGATGAGCCCGCTGCCCCTCATGGCGCGAGTCTACGCAGGGCCGGGTGCGCGGGACATCGGCGGTATCGCCTACTTCAGCGCGCGGGGCTGGGCGCGGTCGCCGTCGCGGCGACCGCGTCGGCCAGGGTCTGCCAGCCGTCGATCAGGTCCTCGAGCGACATGCCGCGGACCTCGCGCTGGTAGAGGAACAGGTCTGGCGCGAGCGCCGCGAGCAAGGCGTCCACGAGGTAGTCGGTCCGCGCGTCGTCGCCGAGGATCTCGCGCAGCAGATAGGCCAGGTGGACGCGGTGGAAGGCGTAGACGGGGTGGTCGTGGCGGCCCCTGAGGATCTTGTCGCCGGCGAACACGAAGCGGGCGTGGTTCTCGAGCAGCGCCAGCTGTCCGGCGCCGAAGGCGCGCAGCCGCTCCATCGGCGGCGCGCCGGGTCCGAGCGGCGGCTCGCCGCGGATCAGCGCGTCCTGAAAGTCGCGCTCGGGCTCCTCGATGAGCGCGCGCAACAGCGTCCAGCGATCGCCGAAGCGTCGATAGAGGGTCCCCTTGCCCACGCCCGCGGCGGCGGCGACGTCGTCCATGGAAACGCGGTCGATGCCGTGCTCGTCGACCAGGCGCGCCGCCGCGCACAGGATGCGCTCCCGATTGCGCCGCGCGTCGGCGCGCTCGCGCTCCGGCAGCGGCGCCGTCGTCAGCGGCAGCGGGGATGGCTTCACGCATCGCACTTTACGTCGCCATCGCCTCCGCGGCCCCGGCCCGGGCGGCCAGCACGGCGACGAGCCCTTCGAGAGCGTCGCGCATGCCGGCGTCGGCCAGATGGCCGTCGTCGCCGAAGGCGACGTGCGCCTGGCCGACCGGCAGCTCGCTGTCGATCACGTCGGCGCCGATCGTCTCGAGGACCTTGCGGACCTCCGCCTGCGCCCACACCGCGCCGAACAGGCCGGTCGAGGCGCCGACCACGCCGACGGGCATGCCGCGCAGCGCGTTGTCGGGGAACGGCCGCGAGGCCCAGTCGAGCGCGTTCTTGAGCACGCCGGGAATCGAGCCGTTGAACTCGGGTGTGGCGATGAGCACGCCGTCGGCGCCGGCGATCGCCTCGCGCAGGTGGACGACCGCCTGGGGCGCCAGGTCGTCGTCGATGTCGGCGTTGTAGTGCGGGAGGTCGCCCAGGCCGTCGAAGAGCTCGAGCTCGACCCCGGACGGCAGCGACATCGCCGCCGCCCGGAGCAGGCTCGTGTTGTGCGAGTCGCGACGGAGGCTCCCCGAGATGCCGAGGATGCGCATCGCTCAGGCCTGCTTGACGAGCTGCAGCTCGGCCGAGATGGTCACGTCGTAGGCCAGCGCCTCGGAGCCGTCGGGCTTCGCCATCTGCCAGTTGAGGCCGAACTCGCGGCGGTCGACCGTGGTCTGCACCTCGAAGCCGATGCGGTCGTTCCCGAAGGCGTCGCCGCCGGTGGCAAAGGTCCCGTTGGCGGTCACCGGCTTCGTCACGCCGCGGATGGTCAGATCGCCGTCGAGCTCCGCCGTGCCGTCCTCGGCGAGCCGAATGTCGGTCGAGCGGAAGGTGATCGTGGGCGTGTTCTCGATGTCGAAGAAGTCATCGGCGAGCAGGTGATCCTTGAACCGCGGCTCGTCGATGACGATCGAGCGCACGTCGGCCGAGCCGGTCAGCACGCCGTCTGCGAGCTGCGCGTCGACCTTGTCGAAGCTGCTGCGGAAGGTCGCGACGCCGTTGTACCTGACGCCGAAGCCGAAGCTCGAGTGGACGGGATCGACGGCGTAGGTGTCGGTCGGGACCTGCTGGAGGGTGGTGGTCACTGGAATGCTCCTGGGGGCAATGGATTCGGACCGTAGTCCGCTTATGTCGCAGAGCTTAGCGGACTGCGGTCCGGTTATGCAAGTCCGGGCGTGGAGAGCCGGCGCGGGCGCCGCCGCGAGCCCAGGTGTCGCCAGCGCAGCGCGTACCCTCCGGCCGCATGATCATCTCGACGATGAACGACCTGCCCGGCTACCAGATCGACGAGGTCATGGGCGAGGTCTTCGGCCTCACCGTGCGTTCGCGCAACGTCGGCTCGCAGATCGGCGCCTCGTTCAAGTCGCTCGTCGGCGGCGAGCTGAAGGGCATGACGAAGATGCTTTCCGAAGGCCGCCAGCATGCCCAGGAGCGCCTCGTGGAGGAGGCTGAGGGCAAGGGCGCCAACGCCATCCTCGCCTTTCGCTTCGACACCTCCGAGCTCGGCTCGACCTGGACCGAGATCTGCGCCTACGGCACCGCCGTGCGCGTGACGAAGCTCTGACGCGATGGGTGGGTGACCCTGCGCCGCCTCCGATCAGCTCTGGCCTGGGCCGCCGGGCGCCTGCGGCCGCGACTGCTGCCGATCCTCCAGACGGCCGCCGCGGCGGTGGCCGCCTACTACCTGGCGCAGCTGCTGCCGCTCGAGGACAACCGGCCGGTGTTCGCCTCGATCGCCGCGGTCATCTCGCTCGGCGCGAGCTACCAGCAGCGCGGCCGGCGTGCCGCGGAGCTGATCGCGGGCGTCGTGGTCGGCCTGACGGTCGCCGACCTCATCATCAACGCGATCGGCAACGGGCCACTGCAGATCGGGCTCATGATCATTCTCGCCATGAGCGCGGCGGTCATCCTCGGCGGCGGCGAGCTGCTCGTCTCCGAGGCCGCGGTCTCCGCGCTGCTGCTGGCCTCGATCGAGCCGACGAACTCGGGCTACTCCCCCGACCGCTTCCTGGAGGCGCTGACCGGCGGCGCCGTCGCGCTGGCCGTCGGCGTCCTCTTCTTCCCGCCGGATCCCACGCTGATCGTGGGGCGCGCGGCCCAGTCGGTCTTCCGCGATCTCGGCGAAACGCTCGAAGGGGTGGCGAACGCGCTCGCCGAAGCCGACTCCGAGCGGGCCGAGAACGCGCTGGAGAAGGCGCGCGCCATCGACGGCGAACTGAGTGCGCTCGAGGAGGCCCTCTCCACCGCGCGCGAGATGATCCGCTTCGCCCCTCCGCGCCGCGGCGCCCGCGGCCTGTTGGAGCGCTACGGCCGCACGCTGCCCCACCTGGACTTCGCGGTGCGCAACACGCGCGTGCTCGCCCGCCACGCCCTGCGCTACACCCGCGCCCGCCTCGTCGCGCCCGACCGCCTGATCGACGCGGTGCGCGAGCTCGCCCAGGCGGTGTGGACCCTGGCCGCCGCCCACGACGACCCGCAGCGCGCCGCCGAGGCGCGCGACCGCGCGCGCACGGCCGCCGCCCAGGCGCGCGAGGCCTTCGAGCAGGAGCCCGACCTCGCGCTGACCGAGATCATCAGCCAGGTCCGCTCGGCGGCCGTCGACGTCATGCGCGCCGCCGAGGTGATCGCCGGCGTCCCCCACCCGGCCGACGAGCTCCCGACCGAGGAGATGCTCGCCACGCCGCGCCAGCCGGCGCCCGAGTAGGCCGGCGTCAGCCGGCGATCGTCCAGGTGTCGCCCGCGTGCAGCAGGGCGTCGATGTCGTCGTCGCCGAGGCCCTCGCGTGCGGCGCGCAGCTCGGCCACGAGGTCGCCGCCCCACGGCGGGGCGTCGACGGCGCGGAAGACGCCCAGCGGCAGCGGGCCGGCGCCCAGCACGCCCAGACGGGCGAGGGCGAAGGCCAGCGAGGGGTCCTCGCAGGTGGCGTCGTGGACGATGAGGCGCTCGGCGCCGACCTCGTCGACGCGCGCGACCGCCAGCGTCCCGTCGTCGTCGCGGATCACGCCGAGCTCGTGGTCCAGGCCGAAGCGGATCGGCTGGCCGTCGATGAGCGGGATCCGGTTGACGGCCGCGGGTTCCTTGTCGGTGAGGTGGTCGAAGGCGCCGTCGTTGAACACCGGGCAGTCCTGCAGGACCTCGACGAAGGCCGTGCCGCGGTGCTCGGCCGCCGCGCGCAGGACCTCGACGAGCCCCTGCTTGTCGCGGTCGACGGTGCGCGCGACGAAGGTGGCGCCTGCGCCGAGGGCCAGCGAGAGCGCATCGAGCGGCGGATCGATCGAGCCGGCCGGCGTCGACTTGGTGACCTTGCCGAACTCGCTGGTCGGCGACGCCTGACCCTTGGTCAGGCCGTAGATGCGGTTGTTGAAGAGCAGGATCTTGACCGGCACGTTGCGGCGCAGCGCGTGGACGAGATGGTTGGCGCCGATCGAGAGCGCGTCGCCGTCGCCGCTGACGATCCACACGGACAGGTCGTCGCGCGCGGCGGCCAGGCCGGTCGCGATGGTCGGCGCACGGCCGTGGATGGCGTGCATCCCGTAGGTGTCCATGTAATAGGCGAAGCGCCCCGCACAGCCGATGCCGGTGACGAACACGATGCGCTCGGGGGGAATGCCGAGCTCGGGCATGAAGCCCTGGATGGCGGCGAGCACCGAGTAGTCGCCGCACCCCGGGCACCAGCGCGTCTCCTGGTTGGACTGGAAGTCGGCCTTGGTCAGGGGCAGCGCGGCGCTCACGGCAGCATCTCCAGGATCGCCTGCTCCATCTCGGCGGCGAACAGCGGGCGGCCCTCGACGCGCGAGAAGCCCTGGATGTCGACGAGGTACTCGGCGCGCAGGACCTTCAGCAGCTGGCCGCTGTTCATCTCGGGCAGCAGCACGCGCGGGTAGGCGCGCAGCACCTCGCCGAGGTTCGCGGGCAGCGGGTTGAGGTGGTGCAGATGCGCGCGGGCGACCTTGCGCCCACCCTGGCGCACGCGGCGCACCCCGGCGCGCAGCGCGCCCTCGCTCGACCCCCAGCCGAGGACGAGCAGCTGCGCGCCGTCCTCGTGGTCGACCTCGACGTCGGGGACCTCGATGCCGGCCACCTTGGCCGCTCGCAGGGCGGTCATGCGGGCATGGTTGGCCGCGTCGTAGCTGATCTCGCCGGTCATGTCCTGCTTCTCCAGGCCGCCGATGCGATGCGCCAGCCCCGGCGTGCCGGGGATCGCCCACGGGCGCGCGCCGTCGGCGTTGCGCGCGTAGGGCATGAAGGCCGCGCCGTTGCTCGGCGGCTGCGCGAAGGCGGCCTCGATCGCGGGCAGCGATGCCGCCTGCGGGATCCGCCACGGCTCCGAGCCGTTGGCCAGGAAGAGGTCGGTGAGCAGGATGACCGGCGTGCGGTAGCGCACGGCGATGCGCACCGCCTCGTAGGCGGCGTCGAAGCACTGCCCGGGCGTCGAGGCCGCGACGATCGGCACGGGCGACTCGCCGTGGCGCCCGTACAGGGCCGCGAGCAGGTCGGACTGCTCGGTCTTGGTCGGCATGCCGGTCGACGGACCGGCGCGCTGGACGTCGACGATGACCATCGGCAGCTCGAGCGCGACCGCCAGCCCGATGGTCTCCGTCTTGAGGTCGAGCCCGGGGCCGCTGGTCGCGGTCACGCCCAGCGCGCCCCCGAAGGCGGCGCCGAGGGCCATGCCGGCGGCGGAGATCTCGTCCTCGGCCTGGATCGTGCGCACCCCGACGGACTGGCGCGTGGAGAGGTCGTGCAGCAGCTCGGAGGCCGGCGTGATCGGATAGGCGCTGAGGACGAGCGGCAGCCCGCTGCGCACGCTGGCGGCCAGCAGGCCCAGCGCCGTCGTCGTCGTGCCGTTGACGTTGCGATAGACGCCCGGCGGCACGTCGCGCGCCGGCAGGACCTCGTAGCGCACGTCGATGAGCTCGGACGTCTCGCCGAAGCTCCAGCCGGCCTTGAAGGCGGTGAGGTTGACGTCGCGTACGGTGGGCGTTCCGGCGAACTTGGCCTCGATCCAGCGCTCGGTGACCTCGGTCGGGCGGTCGTAGAGCCACGTGACGAGGCCGAGCGCGAAGAGGTTGCGCGCCCGCTGGGCGTCGCGCGTGGTGGCGCCCTCGAGCGCCTCGACGGCGCGGCTGACGAGCGTCGTCATCGGCACGCGCTTGACCGTGAAGGCATCGAGCGAGTCGTCCTCGAGCGGGCTCGAGTCGTAGGCCGCCTTCTGCAGGTTGCGTGTGGTGAAGGCGTCCTCGTTGACGATGATCGTCGCCCCACGCTCGATCTGCGCGACGTTGGCACGCAGGGCCGCGGGATTCATGGCCACGAGCACGTTGGGCGTGTCGCCCGGCGTGGCGATGTCGCGCGAGGCGAAGTGGATCTGGAAGCTCGAGACGCCGGCGAGGCTGCCGGCGGGGGCGCGAATCTCGGCCGGGAAGCTCGGCAGCGTGGCCAGGTCGTTGCCGAACACCGCGGTGGAGTCGGTGAAACGGCCGCCGGCGAGCTGCATCCCGTCGCCCGAGTCGCCCGCGAAGCGCACGATCACGCGTTCGCGACGTTCGACCTTCACCTGGCCCTTCCTGACCTGCTGGTCCTCGCTGACCGCGGGGAACTCCGTTGTGGGCATGTAGTGGGTTGGCTCGTCCGGGCCGTGAGACTCAAGGGGTACGCCGTTGCTACGGCAACGACCTACGCTAGCAAGATCGCCGGATTGTCTTCGGGAGCCGGATACTCAGGCGGAGCCGTGGGCGATCAGCGCGAGCTTGGCGCGGCGATCGAGGGCCTTGATTCGCGCCTCCTCACGGCGCGCGGCCGAGCGGTCGGGCATCGGCAGGGCGAGTGCCAGCTCCACGGGGAGGCGGCTGCGCGTGTAGGCGCTCGCGGTGCCGGCCCCGTGGCGGCGCAGGCGCGCGTCGAGATCGACCGTCCACCCCGTGTAGAGCGAGCCGTCGGCGCAGCGCAGCAGGTAGACCCAGGCATCGGGCACGCACAACGGCTTCGCCGCGCGCGCGGCGATCCCTACTCCTACGCCTCGGCGGTGGCGGCTTCGGACGGCGCCGGCAGCGGATCGAGCTGCACAGGGCTGGCGTGCAGGGCGCGCAGGCGCACATCGCGCCAGCTCATGCCCTCCTTGACCAGCGCGGGCGCGCCCATGACCACGGCGGTCGCGATCTCCACGGCCTGCAGGATGATCCCGTAGGCCAGCGCGTCGGCCTTGCCCACGCCATAGGCACCGGCCAGGACCGCGACGCAGGCGAACTGGAAGACGCCCAGGTTCGACGGGGTGATGGGCAGCACCGCGGTCACGTTGACCGCGAAGAGCACCGCGGCGGCGGCGCCGAGCCCCGCGCGGTCGTCGAGCCCGAGCGCCACGAGCAGCACGTAGCACGACAGCCACTGGATGACCCAGGCGGTGAGCTGCAGCGCGGTCGCCTCGGCGCCGAGCTTGGGCGAGCGGAAGACGTTCAGTCCTGCGCGAACCTGGGCGAGCGCGGCGCGGACCCTGGCCACGGCGGCCTGGACGCGGCGCGAGCGCGAAGGCACGCCGCCGCGCAGCAGCGCGGGCAGGACGAGGACGGCGACGAGCACGGCCATCGGCGCCAGCGCGAAGGCGACCAGGCCACGCTGGCGCTGGCTGAAGAGGTCGACCGTCGAGAACATGACGATCCCCAGGCCGACCAGGGCGACGACGTTGAGCAGCGTCTGCGAGACGATCGAGCCCACGACCGTGGGCAGGTGGTCGCGCGGGCGGCCCGTCCGCCGGGCCACGATCAGCGCGCGCGAGGGCTCGCCCAGTCGCGCCGGCAGTGTGGCCGACATGAGCACGCCGATGAACGTCCCCTGCAGGGCATCGGAGCGCCGCAGGCGCGCCTCGGGCAGCGCCGCGGTCAGGATCGCGTGCCACGCCACGCCGCGCACCACCATCGAGCTGCACATCAGGCCAAGGCCGAGCAGCACCCACGTAGGCGTGGCCCGCAGCAGGCTGTCGCCGATCTGGTCAAGGCCGATGCGCCGCAGCGCGAGCAGCGCCAGGAACGCGGCGGCGAGCCCGGCGAGGCCGATCCCCGCCTTGCGGGCCGCCGCGCGCCGGCGATCGCGGCCCTCGCGCTTGGATGCTTCGAGGCTGGGCAGGCGGCGCTCGGCCGGCCGGCGGGGCCCGAGATCGGCCGGGATGGCGCCGAGGAAGACGCCCGCGCGCTCGCGCGCGGTGCTCGCGCGCGGCATGGCGATGGCGTCGGTGTAGGCCTCGAGGACCTCGCCGGCGACCGTCGGCCAGGCGTAGCGCGGCGCATGCGCACGCGCCTCGACGGCCATGGCCGCGCGCTGGTCCGGTGCCACGGCCAGGTCGCGCAGGGTCTCGGCCAGGACGGTGGCGTCTCCGCGCGGGAAGAGCACGCCGTCGACCCCGTCGCGCACCACGTCGCGATAGCCGGGGATGTCGGACGCGACGACCGGCGTGCCGGCGGCGAAGGCCTCGGTCAGCACCATGCCGAAGCTCTCGCCGCCCAGCGAGGGCGCGACCAGCAGGTCGGCCGAGGCCAGGGCCACGGCCTTCTCGGCGTCGGAGACCTTGCCCAGGACGGTCACGCCATCCGTGCCGTCGAGCATCAGCGGCTCGACCTCGTCGCGATCGGCGCCCACGACGATGAGCTCGACCGCGACGTGGTCGCGCAGCGCCTCGAAGGCGCGCAGCAGCACGGGAAGCCCCTTGCGTTCGACGGCCTGGCCGACGAAGGCCAGGCGCAGCGGCGCGCCCTGCGGTCGCGGCGCGAGCACGGGCAGCTCGGCGGGCACGTCGACCCCGTTGGGGATGATCCGGTAGGTGCCGCCGTAGAAGCGCCGGCCCGTCCACGCGGCTGCCTCGGAGACGGCGATCCGCACGTGCAGGCGCTGGAGCTTGCGCTTGGCGCCGAAGCCGTTGCCGATCGTGTTGGAGACGACGTTCTCGGAGTAGCAGTGGAAGGTCCCCACCAGCGGGGCGATCGTCGTGTCGAGCACGTCGTAGCCCACCACCGGCGCGACGGGCTCGTGCGCGTGGATGACGTCGAAGCGACCCGCGCGCAGCTCGCGGCGCAGCGTCGTGATCGCGAACGGCGTGTGCGGGAGGTTCGAGACGGCACCGTTGGACTTGACCCCGATCGTGCGTCCCAGCGGGATGACCCAGTCGGGCAGCTCGCGCGCCTCGGGCCGGGCACCACGGTGCATCCGCGCCGACAATCGGTCGGGCGGGTCGTAGGGGGCGAGCACGCGCACGTGGTGGCCGCCGGCCAGGAACTGCTCGGCCAGGGCCTCGATGTGGCGGGTGACGCCGCCCGGGTAGCTCCAGGAGTACGGAGACACGAGGGCGATCCGCATCGGCGCTCATCCTAGCTGCCGTGCCCGGCGGCCATGGTGTGGCAAACCCGTCACGTTGACCACCACTATCCTTTGTGAAGTGTCCGACCGCCACTTTGTGAAGTACACCTTCCTGAAGGTCGATCCTGCCTGGCGCCGCCTGGACGCCGATGCGCGCGCGCGTGACAAGCAGGAGTTCCTCGCCGCCTGCGAGGACTTCGGGACCGATCACCTGCTGCAGGCCTTCAGCCTCGTGGGCACCCGCGGCGACGCCGAGGTCATGCTCGTCGCCGAGGCCGAGAACCTCGATCGCATCCACGAGTTCCACGTCGTGCTGGCGCAGGCCGGGCTGACGAAGTGGTGCACGCAGCCCTATTCGTTCCTCGGGCTGCGCAAGGGCTCGGAGTACTCCGACGAGCAGCGCCTGGTGGCCCGCGCCTTCCGCGGGCGCTACCTGTTCGTCTATCCGTTCGTGAAGACGCGCGCGTGGTACGCGCTGCCGGCCGACGAGCGCTGGCGGATCATGCAGGACCACATCCGCATCGGCCGCGAGTATCCGCAGGTCGACAACCACACCACGTACTCCTTCGGCCTCGACGACCAGGAGTTCGTCGTCGCCTTCGACACCGACGACGCGAGCGCCTTCCTGGACCTCGTCCAGCGCCTGCGCACCACGGAGGCGTCGGCCTTCACCCTGCGCGACACGCCCAGCTTCACCTGCATCGCCACCTCGGTCGAGCGCGCGCTGAGCGCCCTGGACGGCGAGCCGGTGCCCGCAACCGCCCTGCAATCGCTCTCGCCATGACCCATCCCGACTTCGACGAGGTCCGCGACATCACGGTCATCGGCGCCGGCCCGGTCGGGCTGTCGGCGGCCTTCTGGGCCGGCATGCGCGAGGCCAGCTCGCGCATCATCGACTCGCTGCCCGAGCTCGGCGGCCAGCTCACGACGCTCTATCCGGAGAAGTGGATCTTCGACGTCCCCGGCCATCCCAAGATCCTGGCCAAGGACCTGGTCGAGCTGCACCGCGTCCAGACGCTCGAGCAGTTCGACGTCCCGGTGCACCTGGAGACGACCGCCGAGTCGATCTCCTGGGAGGACGACCTCGTCGTCCTGCACACCGACAAGGGCGACCTGCGCTCGCGCACGGTGATCGTCGCCGGCGGGCACGGCGCGTTCGAGCCCAAGAAGCTGCCCGACTACGACATGACCGCCTGGGAGGGCCGCGGCGCCCACTACCTCGTGGGCTCCAAGAGCGAGTTCGCGGGCAAGCGCGTGGTGATCATCGGCGGCGGCGACAGCGCGTGCGACTGGGTCGTCAACCTGCTCGACACCGCCGAGCGCGTCTCGCTCGTGCACCGCCGCGAGGGCTTCCGCGCCCACGAGGCGACGGTCAAGGAGGTCATGGACGCCCACGCCGAGGGCCGCATCGACCTCCACGTGCCCTACCAGGTGCGCGACGTCGTGGGCAACGGCGACGTCGAGGGCGTGCAGCTCTTCCACTCCGAGGACTCAGACCAGGTCGTCGACATCCCGTGCGACGCGATCCTGCTCCAGCTCGGGTTCAAGACCGCGCTCGGGCCGCTGAAGGAGTGGGGCTTCGAGATCGAGAAGGGCGCCATCTGCGTCGACGGCCTCTTCAGGACGTCGCTGGAGCGCGTGTGGGCGTGCGGCGACATCACGACCTTCGACGGCAAGCTCAAGCTCATCGCCACCGGCTACGCGGAGGCGGCGATCGCCGTCTCGCAGGCCGTGCACCACATCCGCCCCGAGATGAAGATCCAGCCGAAGTACTCGACGAACACCGGCGTGCCGGGCGCCGTCGAGGGCCAGGCATAGACGCCTGGGAGCACCTGCGCGCCGCCGACCCGGTGCTCGCGCGACTGCTCGACGAACGCGGGATCCCCGAGCCGCGACCGCCGCGCGGCGAGCCCTACGCCGCGCTCGTGCGCGCGATCGTCGGCCAGCAGCTCTCGGTGCGCGCCGCGCGGGCGATCTACGGGCGCCTGCTCGAGCGCTTCGACGGCCGGCCGCCCACGCCGGAGCAGATCCTGGCCGACGAGCCCGACGAGCTGCGCGTGGCCGTCGGCCTCTCGCGTGCGAAGACGACCTTCCTGCGCTCGCTGGCCGAGCACGTCGTCGCCGGCAAGCTCGAGCTCGACCGCCTCGAGCAGCTCTCCGACGAGGAGGTCATGGCCGAGCTCGTCGCGGTCAAGGGCATCGGCGAGTGGAGCGCGCACATCTTCCTGATGTTCACCCTCGGGCGCCCGGACGTCCTCGCCGTCGGCGACCTCGGAATCCGTCGCGCCATCGAGCGCGCCTACGCGCTGCCCGAGCTGCCGTCGGCGGCCGAGGCGACCGCGCTCGCCGAGCCCTGGCGCCCGCACCGCACGGCGGCGTGCCTGCTGTTGTGGCACTCGCTGGACAACGCGCCGACGTAGGCGTTCTCCGGGTCATCCGCTTGGCGCTTGCGGCGATGTGCGGCGTTCAACTGCATCAATGAGGGGAAGGGAGTCAGCGGCGGTCGGGCGCGTGCGGCTCCGCGAGCGCTGGTGGCCGAACTGCGTCGAGTTAGCGTCGGAAACCGACGCTAATCCCACGCAGTTCGCGCCGAGGACAGCGCAGGCGGCCGCGCCCGCCACACTCCCTTCCCTCGATGAGGCAGTTTGCGTGCGCAGCGCCGCAAGCGACTGCGGCAGCCCTACAGCTGCCACACCCCGCCGCGCAGCAGCGCCACCGCGGCACCCCCGGCCTCCACCCCGTCGATCTCCACCTCCGGCGCGCCGACCATGAAGTCCGTGTGGGTGGCCGACTCGTTGAGGCCGGCGGACAGGTGCTCGTCGGCCGGGACGTGGTCGAGGGCCCAGGGGATGGCGCGCCCCCAGGCGATGTGGGCCGCGGCGTTCTCGTCGAACAGCGTGTTGTTGAAGGTCACGCCGGTCTCCCCGACGCGCGACGAGGCGTCGACGAGGGCGACCTCGCCGAAGCGGCGCGCGCCGTCGTCGATGGCGAGCTCGGCGCGCAGGGTCTCCTCGCCGCGGCGCGCCCGCGCCTCCACGATCTCCCCGTCCGCGACGCGCAGCTCGAGGCCCTCGACGAGTGTGCCGCGCAGGGCGAGCGGCATCGTGCTGCGCACCGTGCCCTCGGCCCGCAGGCGGTGCGGGCTGGTGAAGACCTCCTCGGTCGGGAGGTTCGGGGCGTGCACCTGGCCGTGCACGGTGCGCTCGCGGCCGGCCAGCCAGCGCGCGCCCTCGATCAGCCCGACCTCGAGGTCGGTGCCGGGGCCGCGGTAGCGCAACGCGGTGAACGCGCGCTCGGTCAGCTCGCGTGCGCGGGCCTGGAGCTCGTCCAGGCGCTGCTGCCAGGCCGCCGCCGGGTCGGGCTCGCCGAGCCGCAGGGCATGCGCGAAGGCGTCCCACAGGCGCGGGAGGTCCGGCTCACCGAGCGCCTCGCGCGCCCAGCCCTCGGTCGGGTAGGCGACGAGCGACCACGCGAGCCGGCGGCCCATCACGCCGTCCATCCAGACCAGGTCGAAGTCGCGGTAGCGAGCGCGCGCGAGCCGATCGCCGTCGATGCCCTCGTAGACCTCCGCACCCGAGTCCGCCGAGATGCCGATCACGGCCCCGCCCACCTCGATCGCCCGCTCGAGCCGCTGCACCATCCACGGCGGCGTCCAGCCGAGCATCTCGTCGGGCGCCGTCGAGACGAACGCGCGGTGGACCCAGCGGTCCGCGTAGACGACGTCGACGTAGCGGGCGCCGGCGGCGTAGGCCTCCTCGGCGATCGCCCGCGCAAACGGCGCATGTTCGTGCTGGGCATGGACGAGCAGCTCCTGGCCGTCGGCGAGGTTGACCCCGACGCGGACGAGCAGTCGTGCGTACGCGCGCAGGCGCGTCTGGACGTCGGTCACGTGTCCTCCTGGGAGTCTCGGCGCATCAGGCCCAGACTACGGACGCCGCGCGATCAGGCTCGCGTAGGCGATGTGGCCGAAGAACTCGCCCGCGGTCACCCGCCTGCGCGCCTCCGCCTTCAGCGCGTCGGCGGCGGGCGCGCCCAGCTCGCCGGCCGCGACGAGCGTGTCCGCGCCGCGATCGATGAGCGTGAGGATGTAACCCGGGCTCTCGTTCTCGACGTAGCCGTGGCTGCGCAGCCCCGCCACCTCCCAGCCCGCCGCCCGCACGAGCGTGCCGAGGCGGCGCACCAGGTAGCGATCGTGCACGAGCGCGGCCATCGCGGCATCGGCGCATGCCTGCAGCGGATCGTGGTCGCCGAGGGCCACGGTGGTGGTCGCGTAGTCGCCGTCGAAGACGGCCAGCGCCCCGCCCGCGGCGGTCACCCGCGCCGCCTCGGCCAGCGCCCCACCGGCGTCGGGGATGTGCGAGAGCACCGTGTGGAAGACGACCGCGTCGAACGCGCCGTCGTCGAATCCGAGCGCGGTCCCGCTGCCGACGACGTAGGAGAGGTTGGCGATGCCCTCGGCGAGCCGGCGCGCGTGGTCGACGAACACCGACGACGGGTCGAGGCCCACGACGGAGGCGACGCGCGGGTGCGCGGCGACCATGCGCGCCACCGCCCCCGTCCCGCAGCCGACCTCGAGCACGCGCGCGCCGTCGGGCAGCGGCAGGTCGCCCAGGTAGTCCTCGAGCATGGCCTGCTGGGCCGGCTCGGCCGCCCGCAGCTCGAGCACCTCCACGAGGCGCTCGAGGACGGCCTCCTCGGCCGTCTCGATGCTGACGTACACGTCGGGCATGACCCGCGGCGAGCCTAGCGATCGCGCAGAGCGCGGCGCAGGACCTTGCCGCTGGCCGTCCGGGGCAGCTCGTCGACGAACTCGACCACGCGCGGATATTTGTACGCCGCCATGCGCTCGCGGCAGAAGGCGATCAGCTCCTCGGCCTCCACGCCCTCGCCCGGGCGCAGGCTGACGAAGGCCTTGACCGTCTCGCCGCGGTAGGCGTCGGGGACGCCGACGACCGCCGCCTCGCGCACGGCCGGATGCCCATAGAGGACGTCCTCCACCTCGCGCGGCCAGACCTTGTAGCCGGCGGCGTTGATCTGGTCCTTCTTGCGGTCCACCACGTAGAACCAGCCGTCGGCGTCCATGAAGCCGACGTCGCCGGTGTGCAGGGCGCCGCCCGGGATGGCGCGCTCGCTCTCCTCGGGCCGGCCCCAGTACCCCGGCACGACCTGGGGCCCCGAGGTCACGAGCTCTCCCACCTCTCCGGCCGGCAGCTCGCACCCCTGCTCGTCGACGACGCGCACGACGGTCCCATAGACCGGGACGCCGACCGACAGCGCCCCCGAGGTGGGATCGACGGGGGCGCGCGTCCCGATGGGCACGCAGTGCGACGGCGAGGTCGTCTCCGTCAGCCCGTAGATGTTGTGGATGTAGGTACCGAAGCGCTCCTCGAAGGCGTCGACGGTGGCGGGCGCGATCGGCGCCCCGCCGCTGACGATCGTGCGCAGGGTCGAGGTGTCGCGCTCGCTCTCCCGCGCGGCGTCCATGAGCGCGATGAAGACCGTGATCGCACCGGTCGTGAAGGTGACGCGGTGGCGTTCGACGAGCTCGAGCGCCACCTCGGCGTCGAAGCGGTGGAAGAGCACGAGCGGGGCGCCGGTCAGCAGCGCCAGCCCGATGTGCGCGACGAGCCCGGTGATGTGGAAGAGCGGAGCGACGCCGAGGATCACGTCGTCGCCGCCCACGCCGACCCAGTCGCGGTAGGTCTGGGAGCTGAAGACGACGTTGCCGTGGGTGTTCATCGCCCCCTTTGGAGGCCCCGTCGTGCCCGACGTGTAGGTCAGGAACGCGACGTCCTCCGGGCGCAGGCCGGGATCCGGCGGGGCCTGGCCGGCGTGGGCGAGCGCGAGCTCGCGCACCTCGGGTGTGGTGACGACCGTGCGCACCGAGGTCCCGGTGACCGCCGCGCGTGCCACCTCGCGCCAGAGCGACTCGAGCGTCACGAGCGCCACCGGCGCGCAGTCGTCGAGCAGCGTGCGCAGCTCGCGCTCCTTGAGCATCGGATTGACCGCCACCGCGATGGCGCCCGCCTTCCACGCCGCCAGCACCGCGATCACGAACTCCGGGACGTTCTGCAGATAGAGCGCGACGCGATCGCCGCGCGCAACGCCGCGCTCGACGAGCGCGGCGGCGAAGGCGCCGGAGAGCTCGTCCAGCTCGCGGTGGGTCAGCGCGGCGTCGAGGTAGTGCAGCGCGACGGTGTCGGGCGAGCGCCGCGCCGTGGCCTGGAACATCGCCAGGGCGCTGGCGTGCGCGGGCTCGATGTCGGCGGGCTGGCCTTCGGCGTAGCGCGCCAGCCACGGGCGCTCGTCGTAGACCGAGCCGCCCACGCCGCGGTCAGGCCTTGCAGCTCTCCGGCAGGGCCGGCGCCGGGTCGTCGGGCCTGCGCTCGCCGCCCCATGCCTTGAAGAGGTCGTACGCCGGCCATGTCTTGGTCAGCTTGGCGTCGACGAGCCCGACCGGGAAGACCGGGTCGTCGCGGAAGGTGTACTGGAAGACCGCGTCCACGCGAGGATCCCTGTTCCAGCGGCGAAGGGTGACGTTCAGCGCCTGGCAGTCGGCGCGGATCTTCTCGCTCTTGACCGAGCGCTCGTCGCCCACGTGCGGACCGCCGACGCCGCTCTCGGTGACCCAGATCGGCTTGCCGCGCGTGCACGCACGGCGGTCGAGGACCTCCTCCAGCGCACCCACGGCACCCGGGTCGTCGGCGGCATCGCCGCGCTTGGAGTACGCGTGCTGGGCGAAGACGCCGGCCTTGCAGACCACGTCGTCGGGCAGGCCGTCGAAGAACTCCGAGATCGAGGTCCCGTACTTGCGGGCGTCCTCGAGGCCGGCAAGCTCGCCGACGACCATCTGCTGGCCGGGCGCCAGCTCCTGGCGCAGGGCGCGGGCGAGCTTGGCGTAGACGGCGGGGGCCAGCGACTTCGACGAGCCGCTGCACTGCGCGCGCTGCGGGCTGATGAAGAACGGGCCGTTGGGCTCGTTCCACGGGCTCCACCAGCGGATGGCGACGCCCTCGCGCTTGGCCAGGTCCTGCAGCGAGCGGACCAGTCGCTTGTAGCCCTCGAGGCCCTGGTCGGTGATGGGGCGCGAGCGCACGCCGATGTCGTCGCGCTCGCAGCCGTGGGGCGCCACCGCGGCCCATTCCGGGACGCCGTAGAGGACGACCATGGTCGCGAAGCCGTTGCCGGCCTGCTGCTCGGAGCGGATGGCGCGCAGCTCGTCGCGGATGCCGTTGTACGGGCGGCAGGGCTGAAGCCCGCGCATGCAGCCGTCGGAGGCGCGCGTCCAGTCGATCGGGGAGCCCTGCGTGGGCTGCAGCGCGGCCCAGTCGACGGCGAGCCGGTAGAGCGGCGGCTTGAGCGCCTCGAGGCGGTCGCGCCACGGCCCGAAGGCGCCGACGTCCTTGCCGTGCCAGAAGAGGTCGGGATTGATCTCGGTCATCCCGATGGCCAGGCCACCACCCGGCGCGATGTCGGCCGGCGGCTGCTTGGCCGACGGCGCTTTGGGCGCCGGCGTGGACGTCGACGTCTTGTGGTCGTTACCGCCGCAGGCCCCAAGGGCGACGGCGGCGGCCAGCAAGGCCGCCGCGATCGCGCCGCGCACTAGACCGCGGACACCTCTTCGTCCTCCGCCACGCGGAAGGAGGAGCCGCAGCCGCAGGCCGCGACCACGTTGGGGTTGTTGACCTGGAAGCCGGCGCCCTGCAGCGAGTCGACGTAGTCGATGGTCGAGCCGTCGACGTAGGGCAGGCTCTGGTTGTCGACGAGCAGGCGCAGGCCGCTGTGCTCGAAGATCGCGTCGCCGTCCTTCTGCTCGTCGAAGGCCAGCTGGTACTGGAAGCCCGAGCACCCGCCGCCACGCACACCGACGCGCAGGCCGGCCGTCGCGTCGTCCAGCCCCTGAGAGCTCAGGAACTCGCGGACCTTCTCGGCCCCGCTGGCCGTGAGGGTCACGCCCTTGGCGTGGTAGGTGATCTGGGTGCTCATACTTCACAAAGAATAGCGACCGCTACGCTTGGAACTTGAGGATGCCCACAGCCGACGACGTCAAAGCCCGCATCGAGGCCAATATTCCGGGCGCGACCGCCGACGTGCAGTCGCCCGACAACGTGCATTTCAGCGCGCGCGTGGTGGCCGAGGCCTTCGCCGGACTGAGCCGCATCCAGCAGCACCGTCTCGTCTACGCCGCCTTCGAGGGCGAGCTAGGCGGGGAGATCCACGCCCTCCAACTGAAGACGGAGACCCCATGACCGAGCAGCCCCCCAACCAGATCCGCGACGCCATCGCCCAGGCGATCGACGAGAACCCCGTGATCCTCTTCATGAAGGGCACGCCCGAGCAGCCCATGTGCGGCTTCTCGGCCCGCACCGTCGCCGCCCTGCAGTCGCTCGGCGCCCCCTTCGCCGCCGTCGACATCCTGCCCGACCCGCGTATCCGCCAGGAGCTCTCGGCGCTCTCGCAGTGGCCGACGATCCCGCAGCTCTTCGTCAACGGCGAGCTCGTCGGCGGCGCCGACATCGTCGCCGAGATGTACGAGAGCGGCGAGCTGGCCGAGACGCTCGGCGTGGAGCCCTCCGAGCCCGAGCCCGTGGAGGAGCGCTCCGTCGGCGCCCAGCCGATGGGCATCGAGAACCGCCTGGCGTAGCGGACGCGGGACGCGCGCCGCGCTACGTTGGCGCGGTGCACGCGCCGCGTGTGAGGTTCGTCGCCCGCGAGGCCGGGCCGGCGATGATCGGCGGGCTCGTCGCGGCCCAGGCCGTCTTGTGGACCATTGCGCGGCCCGCCGGAGAGCCCACCGGGAGCTACATCGGGCAATCGCTGGGCGCCGAGTCGATCCTGCTGCTGTCGATTGGCCTGGTGCTCATCAGCACGCTGCCCTGGGTCGAGGAGTGGTTCGACGGCATCGACCGCGCCGCGGTCTGGCATCGCCGCGTGGCGATCACGGGTCTGGTCCTGCTGGCGCCGCACATCCTCCTGGCCTCCAACCCGAACGGCACCGCGCTCGGGGGCCCGCTCGGTGTGGTCGGTGCGATCGGCATGGTCGCGCTCGCGCTGTGGGCGATCCTGCCGCGATGGCAGTCGGTGGTGCCAGGGCCGTTCCGGGGCCTCGTGGTCGCCGCGCGCGACGCCCCGGGGGTGCGTGAGGCCCGGCGCGTCTTCGGTGGCTACGAGCGCTGGCGAGCGCTGCATCGGACCACCGGGCTCTTCGTCGCGGCGGGCTTCGTCCACGGTGTGCTCGACGGGACGCCGTTCGACGCTGCACCGGGCCTGCGCTGGAGCTACGTGGCGGTCGGCGGCGTCGGGCTCGGCTTCTACGTCTACCGCGAGCTGCTGGCGCGCTTCTTCCTGTCGCTGCACGACTACCAGGTGCAGACCGTGCGCGAGGTGGACGACGGCGTGGTCGAGATCGCGATGGCGCCGGTCGGCCGGCACATGGACTTCGTGCCGGGCCAGTTCGCCATGATCTACATCGAGGCCAAGGACGGTTGGCACCGCCACCCGTTCACCATCACGAGCGCCCCGCACGAGGACGTGGTGCGCGTTACGGTCAAGGCGCTCGGCGACTACACGTCGCGCCTGCAGGAGCTCATCGAGCCGGGCATGCCCGCCGTCATCGGAGGCCCCCACGGGCGTTTCAGCCATTGGAAGGGAACCGATCGGCAGGTGTGGATCGCCGGCGGGGTCGGCGTCGCGCCGTTCCTCAGCTGGTTGCGCGCGCTCGACGGTCACCAACTGCCCCATCGCGTCGACTTCTTCTACAGCGCCGACGGCACGGCGCCGTTCGCCGACGAGATCCGCTCGATCGCCGACCGCCACGACGCGCTGCGTGTCCACCTGATCGACACGGGCATCGACGGGCGCCTCACGCCCGAGCAAGTCCTCACCGCCGCCGACGACGCCGATCGCGCCGGACTGTCGGTCTTCATGTGCGGTCCGCGGCAGATGCTGAGCAGCTTCCAGAACGCGCTGCGGATGGCGGGGGTGCCGGCCAGGCGCATCCATCGTGAGTACTTCGACTGGCGCTGAGGCGCGAGTACGCTGCCGCCATGTCCGTCGCGACGCAGCCCCATCCGGCCCTGCGTTGGGACGGGCGTCGCCTGGCCGTCCTCGACCAGACGCGGCTGCCCGGCGCCGAGGTGTGGCTGGCGCTCGAGGGCGCGCCCGACACGGCGCAGGCCATCCGGCGCCTGGCCGTGCGCGGGGCTCCGCTCATCGGGATCGCCGCCGCGTACGGGCTGGCCATGGAGGTGGCGCGCCGGCCGGGCCTCGGGACGCTCGAGCAGGGCTGGGAGCTGCTGCGCGCGGCGCGGCCGACCGCCGTCAACCTCGCCTACGCCGTCGACCGCGTGCGCGCCGCCGCGCTCGCGGCGGGGCCGCCGACCATGGCCGCGGCGGCGCGCGAGGAGGCCGAGCGCCTGCACGCCGAGGAGGACGCCGCCTCGGCGGCGATCGCCGTGCACGGCGCCCAGCTCCTGGCGGGGACGCGGCGGATCGCCACCCATTGCAACACGGGGGCGCTGGCCGCGGGCGGCCAGGGGACCGCGCTCGCCGTGATCCTCGCGCTGCACGAACGCGCCGCGGTCCACGTGCTGGCCGGCGAGACGCGTCCGCTGCTGCAGGGCGCGCGCCTGACGGTGTGGGAGCTGGCGCGCGCCGGGGTGGCGCACGAGCTCGTGGTCGACGGCGCGATGGCCGGGCTCATCCGCCGAGGCGAGGTCGACGCCGTGATCCTGGGCGCCGACCGGGTGGCCGCCAACGGCGACACCGCCAACAAGGTCGGCACCTACCCGCTGGCCCTGGCCGCCGGCGCCGCCGGGATCCCGTTCGTCGTCGCCGCGCCCACGTCGACCATCGACGCCGCACTGCCCGACGGCGACGGCATCGCGATCGAAGAGCGCGACGGCGACGAGGTGCGCGGGTTCGGCGGCGTCCAGACGACGCTCCCCGGCACGGCCGTGCGCAACCCGGCCTTCGACGTCACGCCGGCCGCCCTCGTGACCGCCCTCGTCACCGAGCGGGGCCTCGCGCGGCCGCCCGACGCCGCCTCGATCGCCGCGCTGCTGGCATGAGGGTCGCCCGCTCGCTCACGCCGCGCGAGGTCCGCGTCGAGGAGGTGGCCGACCCCGAGCCCGGCGACGGCGACGTCGTCTGCCGCGTGTTGGCGTGCGGGGTGTGCGGCTCCGACGTCCTCGACGCCTGGGTCGCGCGCAAGGTCCCCACCGTCCTCGGCCACGAGCTGGCGGCCGAGGTCAGCGCGGTCGGCGCGGGGGTGGACCGCGTGGCCGTCGGCGACCGCGTCGTCGTGCACCACCACGCGCCCTGCGGCCAGTGCCGGCGCTGCCGGCGCGGCCACGAGACGCTGTGCGAGCGCTTCCGGGCCACGGCCCTTGACCCCGGCGGCTTCGCCGAGCGCGTCCGCGTGCCGGCCGACCTCGTCGGCGAGCTGCTCGTGCTCGACGGCGTCGACCCGGAGCGCGCGACCTTCGTCGAGCCGCTGGCCTGCGTGCTGCGCGCCTTCGACCGCTGCGGGCTGCGGGCCGGGGACAGCCTGCTCGTCGTCGGCTGCGGTACCAGCGGCCTGCTGGCCATCGCCGCCGCCCACGCGCGCGCCGTCGAGGCGGTGTGGGCCCGCGAGCCCCGCCCCGAGCGCCTGGAGCGGGCGCTGGCCCTCGGCGCCGAGCGCCACGGCAACGAGCTCGTCGACGTCGTCGTCGTCTGCACTCCCAAGCCCGACGCCATCGCGGCGGGCTTCGCCGCGGTCGCCCCCGGCGGGACGCTGTGCCTGTACGCGCCGCCGGACCCGGGCCACGCGCTCGGACTCGACGGCCACGCGCTCTACGTCGGCGAGGTCGACGTCTGCGCGTCCTACTCGGCCGGCCCGGGCGACATGCGCGCCGCGCTCGCGCTCATCGCGGGCGGCCGAGGTCGATCCGCTGCCCTTCGTCACGCACCGCGTCGGCCTGGAGGACACCGGGCGCGCGCTGGAGCTGGCGCGCAGCGGCGAGGCGATCAAGGCCCTGGTGCTGCCGTGAGCGGGGCCCTCGACGCGCTGCGTGCCGCGATGGCCACCGGCGACGTCGACGCGCTGGCGCCGGCCTACGCGCGCAACGCGGTGCTCGAGGCCTCGCTGCCCGGCGGGCGCGTGCGCCGCGACGGGCGCGACGCGATCGCGGCCGAGCTCGCCGCGTGGTGGGACGGGCCCGGCGAGGTCGGCGAATGGCGCGCGGGCGAGTGGTCCGCCGGCGCCGCGCTGACCGCCGCGCGCGACGGCGTGCGCCGCCGGCACTACCTGCACCTCTCCGGCGACATGATCGCGCGCCACTGGGTCTACGCGATGGCGCCCGCGAGCCTCGGCGGGGGCAACAGCGGCGCGACGCTCGAGCGCGTGACGCTGCCCGACGGCACGCCGGGCATCGCCAAGCGCGTGGTGCCCGGCGGCGACTGGCTGGGCCGCGCGGTCGGCGGCCGCGCGGTCACCGCGGACCTCTGGAACGCCGGCGTGCTGCAACGCCTCCCTGACGTCATCGACACCGGCATCGTCGCCGTCGAGCCCGACGGCGAAGGCTGGCGCATCCTCATGCGCGACCTGGCCGGCGCCCTGGTCCCCGCCGACGGGCCGATCAGCCGCGCGCGCCACCGCGAGGTGATGGCGGCGGCCGCCGCGCTGCACGCGGCCTTCCGCGACGAGCCCGTCGAGGGCGCGATCACGCTCGAGCGCCACCTGGCCATCAGCTCGCCGGCCGTGGCCGCCGCCGAGCGCGAGGGCAGCGACGTGATCCCCAAGCAGCTCCCGATCGCCTGGGAGGCGTTCGCCACGGCGGCCGACGACGACGTGGCCCAGGCCATCCTCGCCGGCCTGGGCGATCCGGCACCGCTGGCCCGGGCCATGCGCGCGGGCGCCACGACGCTCATCCACGGCGACCTGCGCGACGAGAACCTGGGCTTCGCCGACGGCCGCGTGGTCATGCTCGACTGGGACATCGCCGGCGAGGGCACGCCGGCGCTGGAGGTCGCGTGGTACCTGTGCCACGACGCGTGGCGCACGCAGGCCACGCGCGAGGAGCTGCTCGAGGACTTCCTGGCGGCCGAGGGAGGCGCGGTCAGCGAGCGCGACCTCGACCTCGGGCTCATCGCCGGCCTGCAGCTCTACGGCTGGATCTTCGGCCACAGCGCGATCATCCATCCCGACCCGGCCGAGCGCGCCTGGGCGCGTGAGGAGCTCGCGTGGTGGGTCCCGCGCGTGCGCGCCGCGCTCGAGCGCACGGGCACGCTGGCGTGATGCGCGCGGCGATCCTCCACGGCCCCGACGACCTGCGCGTCGAGGAGGTGTCCGAGCCGGTCGGCGAGGTGCTCGTCGAGGTCTGGGCTGCCACCGCGTGCGGGACCGATCGCAAGATGCTGCGTCATGGCCACCGGATCCTCGGCGACTACCCGGCGCGCTTCGGTCACGAGACGGCCGGCGTGCGTACGGACACGGGCGAGCGCGTGCTCGTGGGCGACTCGGTGGCCTGCGGCGCCTGCGGCCCGTGCCGCGCCGGGCGCGCGGCGATCTGCCGCGCTCCGACGTGGGTGCTGGGCGGCTTCGCGGAGCGCATCGCCGCGCCGCCCGACGCCCTGCACGCGATCCCCGACGGCCTCGACTTCGCCGGGGCCGCGATGGCCGAGCCGCTGGCCGCGTGCGTGCACGCCGATGGCGCGCGGCACCGACGCGACCGACGTCGCCGTCCTCGGCGGTGGGACGATCGGGCTGATGCTCGCCCGGCTGCTCGTGCTCGACGGTCGCGAGGTCGTCGTCTGCGACCGCCATCCCGAGCGCCGCGCGCAGGCCGAGGCGATGGGTGCACGCTCGGCTCAGGCGCTGCGGCGAGTACGACCTCGTCTTCGAGGCGGTCGGGCGCCCCGAGGCGTGGGAGCAGGCCGTGACCGCGGCGCGCCCCGGCGGGACCGTCGTCTTCGTCGGCGGCTGCCCGGCGGGCAGCACCGTCGAGCTCGACACCGGGCCTCTGCACTACGACGAGGTCGACGTGCGCGGGGCCTTTCACCACACGCGCGCCGAGGTCGACCGGGCGCTGGCGCTGCTGGCCGCGGGCGACGTCGATTGGCGCGCGCTGGCCGGCCCCGTCGTCGGCCTCGAGCAGCTCGCCGGCGCCCTGCGCGAGCCGGCGGGCGGCGAGGCGCGCAAGCTCGTGGTGGACCCGACGCAATGAGGCGCGCGCTCGCCCTCGCCCTGTGCGCCCTGGCCGTGGCGCCGGCGGCGCGCGCGGCCTGTCCGTCGGTCCCGGCGCCGCCGCCCGCCGGCCGCGCCGCGAGCGCCGCGCAGATCGACGGCTACGTGCGCGCCGTGGCTCGCGCCTCGCCGGTGATCAGCAGCGCGGTCGCCGGCTTCAGCGTCCAGGGCCGGCCGCTGCGCTACGCGATCGCCTCCGCCCTGCCCGCCGGTCGCCTGCACGCGGCCCTGGCCCGGCTGCGCGCGGTGCGCGCCGGTCGCGCGCGCAGCGCCGGCAACGCGCCCGCGGTCGTGTGGGTGGCCGGCACCGTCCACGGCAACGAGGCCAGCGGCGGCGACGCCGATCTGCGCCTGCTGCACGACCTCGCCGGGCTGTGCAAGGACCCCCTGCTGCGCCGCGTGATCGTCGTCGTGCTCCCCGATCAGAACCCCGACGGGCGCGAGATCCGTACCCGCGTCAACTTCAACGGCTTCGACCTCAACCGTGACTGGCTCGCGCTCACCCAGCCCGAGTCTCAGGCGCGGCTGCGCGCCCTGCTCGCGATGCCGCCGCTGGCCTATGTCGACCAGCACGAGCAGGGAGGCCCCGGGTTCTTCGCGCCGCCCTACTCGGCGCCGCTCTTCCACGAGTTGCCCGAGACCGCGCTCGCCGCCGAGCGCGACATCCTGGGGCCGGCGGTGCGCGCCGCATTCGCACGCAAGGGCTACCCGTCGAGCAGCGAGGGGACCTTCGACCTCCTCTATCCCGGCTACGGCGACAGTGCGACCACGCTGCTGTTCGGAGCGGCAGGGATGACGTTCGAGGCCGGCGTCGCGAACCAGTACGCGCGGCGCGTCGCCGAGCACCTCACGGCCGCCCACGCCGTCCTGCGTGCGGTCGCCCGCCACCGCGCGACGCTGCTGGCGGCCTGGGCGGGCTCGTTCGCGCAGGCGAGGCGCCAGGGCGCGCGCGGCCGGCTCCAGCAGCGCGCCGGCCCGCGCGTCTACGGCTACGCCCTCGGGGCCGGGGCCGAGCCGCTCGTGGCCCGGCTGCTGGGCGAGGGCGTGGCCGTCGGCCGGCTGGCCGCCCCGGCCACGGTGGCAAGCCTGCGGCCCTTTGGATCCACCGCCCCCGGCGCGCCGGCCACGCTGGCCGCGGGCACCTACGTGGTGAGCGCGGCGCAGCCGCTCAAGCACTGGATCGAGGCGCTGCTGGGCCAGAACCCGTCGGCCGGCGGACCGTCGACGTCCGACGTCAACGCCTGGTCGCGCCCGCTGCTCATGGGCGTCGGCGGCGGCGCGATCGGCTCGCCGCCCCCCGCCGCGCCGGCGGCCGCGGTGCCCGCGCTGCCGGCCACCCTGCCGCTGGCCGGACGGCGGCTGGCGCTGCTGGGCGACCCGGGCGCGTTCGCCTCGGTCGCGCCGGGCGTCGAGCAGCCCAACGCGGGCACGAGCTGGGCGCGCTGGGTCCTCGCGCGCCTCGGCGCACAGGTCGACGTGGTCGACGACGCCGCCCTCGCCGCCGGGGCCCTGGCCGGCCACGACGCCTTCGTGGTGGCCGACGGCGCGCCGGCCACGCTGTCGGCCCCGGCCGCTCAGGCGGTCTCCGCCTTCGTCGCCGCGGGCGGCACCTACGTCGGCTGGCGCGCTCGGGGCGTGGCCGTGGCCGGGGCGGCCGGCCTCACCCAGGCGACGATCGCGCCTGGCGCGGGCGCCCTCTGGATACCCGGCGCGGCGGTGGCCGTCGGGAGCAGCGTGGTGCTCGACAACGACGACCCGCTCCTCGTCGGTGGCCAGGTCGTGGCCACCTACGGCGCCGTCCTCAGCGGCTGGACGTCGGGCTCGCCGGCCGGGCGCCCGGCGATCCTCGACGAGCCCGTCGGCGCCGGGCACGCCGTCCTCTTCGCGTTCGACCCCGTCTTCCGCGGCTCCAGCGAGAGCGCCGAGACGCTGCTCACGAGCGCGCTGACCGGCGCCACTGCAGGTGCTCGATGATCCGGGGCGAGTCGCAGATCGCCTCGTTCTCGATGACGAGCAGCGGCACGCGGCGCTGGCCGCTGAGCGTCTCGATCTCCGGGCGATCGCGCTTGCGCCACGCCACCCTGACCTCCTCGTAGTCCACGCCGTGGCGGCGCAACTCGCGCGCAACTCGCCCGCACGGGCACAGCCAGTCGGTCGGGGTGCGGCAGCGATACAGGGTGGCGTCCATCTAGGGCGCGAAGCTCCTGAGGACCCCGCTCGCCGTGCGCAGGCCGAGGCCCGCGGCGCGCAGCGCGAGGGGCTGGCGCGCGCCCGGCACCTTGAGACCCGCCGGAGCGTGCTCGCGGTACCAGTCGATCGTCGTCTGCAGGGTGTCCTCGTGGTGAGCGGGGCGCCAGCCGAGCTCGCGCTTGGCCTTGGTCGAGCGGAAGGCCCACCACAGCGACGAGGCGCGGACCTCGACCGTGGTCACGGCGGGGCGGCCGGGAGCCAGCTCGGCGGCGCGCGCCACCGCGAGCGCGGCCGCCAGCGGGAGCTTGATCGCCGGGGGCTCGACGCCCGACAGTCGCGCGAGGTCGGCGAAGAGGCGATCGAGGGTGAAGTTGCGATTGCCGAGGATGTAGCGCTCGCCGACCTCGCCGCGCTCGTCGGCGAGCATGTGGCCGCGCGCGACGTCCTCGGCGTCGACGATGTTGAGCGCGCCGTCGACGTAAACGGGGATCTGGCCGCACAGGAAGCGCCGCACGAGCTCCGTCGACGAGCGATGGCGGTCGCCGGCGCCGAACACGTGCGCGGGGTTGACGACCACGACTCCGAGGCCGTGCGCGGCCATGCGCATGGCCTCCATCTCGGCCTCGTGCTTGGCGTTGACGTAGGGCAGCCCGTAGCGCCCGGCACGGAAGACCTGCGTCTCGTCGGCCGTCGAGCCGCGCGCGGCGGGCCCCACTGCCGCGACCGAGGACGTGTGCACCACGCGCGCCACGCCGGCGCGCAGCGCCTCCTCCAGCACGATCCGCGTGCCTCCGACGTTGACCGCGAAGACCTTGTCGGCGCTCGCGCGCAGGGACGTGATGCCGGCCACGTGGAACACGCGCTGCACGCCCCGCATCGCCCGGCGCACGGAGGCGCGATCGAGCACGTCGCCGGTGGCGAGGTCGATCTCCAGGTCGGCCAGCTCGTCGAGGGGCGAGCGCTCGCGCACGAGCGCTCGCACGCTGTCGCCGCGCTCCACCAGCAGGCGCGTCACGTGCGACCCGACGAGGCCCGTTGCCCCCGTGACAAGGGTCGTCATCGCGGCTGATTATCTAGTGCGGCGCCCGCTGGGTGCTGCACTAGGGTGCCGGGATGCCGGACGTCGCGGTGGTCACGGACACCACGCACTACCTGCCCCGTCACACCGTCGCCGAGCTCGGCGTGGGCGAGGTCAGCCTCTACGTCAACGACGGCGAACGCCAGGAGCGCGAGGCCGACATCGTCGATCTCGGGACCTTCTACGACCACCTGCGCACGGCCGCATCGCTGCCGACCACGTCGCAGCCCTCGATCGGCGACTTCCTGGCCGTCTACGAGCCGCTGGTGCGCGACGGACGCGACATCGTCTCGATCCACATCTCGGGCGGCATCTCGGGCACCGTCGAGGCCGCACGACAGGCGGCGGCCGAGCTGGCCGAGTCCGGCTCGCGCATCGAGGTCATCGACACGAAGCTCGCCTGCGGGGCGCTCGGCATGGTCATCCTCGCCACCGCCGCGTCCGCGCGCGCCGGCGCCGGCGTCGACGCAGTGGCGGCGCGCGCCCGCGAGGCGGCCGGTGCCACGCGCCTGTGGTTCGCGGTCGACACTCTCGAGTACCTGCAGCGCGGCGGGCGCATCGGCGCCGCGCAGGCCTGGCTCGGCGGGGCGCTGAAGATCAAGCCGATTCTCACCTTCGATGGTGAGATCGTCCCGATCGAGCGCGTCCGCACCTCGGGCAAGGCCTTCGACCGGATGGTCCACTACCTGCGCGCGCGCCACGACGACGGCGCCGACGGCTGGGTCATCCAGCACATCCAGGCGCCCGACGTGTGTGAGCGCCTGGTCGCCAGCGGGCGCGAGATCTTCGGCCGCGAGCCGCTCTTCGTCTCGGAGATCGGGCCCGTCATCGGCGCCCACGCCGGCCCGGGCCTCGTCGGGGTCGGCGGGATCCCGCTGGGCTTGCTCGAGGAGTAGGCCGCCGGCTTGCCGCGCGGAGTCTGCGGCACTGCGCGGCGTCAAACTGCCTCATCGAGGGGAGGGAGTGTGCCCGGGCGCGACCGCTCGCGGTCGTCCTCGCGCGAACTGTCCGGGATTACTCCCGCTTTCCGGTAGCAATCCCGGACAGTTCGGGCACCAGCGCCGTCGCGGAGCAGCAGGCGCCCCGACCACCGCTCACTCCCTCCCCTCGATGAGGCAGTTTGACGCCGCGCAGCGCCGCGAGCGCGGCGCAGCAACCACCGCAGCGCCCTACCGCGGCCGCGCGCCGGGGCGGCTGACCGCCTCGGTGGCGGCGCGCACCGCCGCCTGCGCGCACGCGAGGTCGTCCTGGCCCTGCACGAGCGCCGCGAGGTACCCGGCGGCGAAGGCGTCGCCCGCACCGGTCTGGTCGACGGCGGCGACGGTCTCCGCCGGGACGTCCACGGCAGCCGCCCCGCGCCGGAGCACCCGCACCCCCTCGCGTCCGCGCTTGAGCACGACGACCTCGTAGGCCTCGGCCATGCCGTCGCCCAGCACGTCGGCCTCGTCCTCGTTGGGGAAGCAGACGCTCGCACCGGCGGTCCACTGCAGGAAGGGCGTGTCGGCCACGAACGCGGCCGAGGCGGGATCGACCGACCACGGCACGCCGGCGCGCGCGACGAGGTCGAGCACGGCGCGGCGCGGCCCCTCCTCAAGGAGCGAGTAGCCCGAGACGTGCACGTGATCGACCCCTTCGAGCAGGTCGTCGGGGAGGTCGTCGCTCCCGAGGGAGAGGTTCGCGCCGCGGTCGGTGAACATCGAGCGGTCGTGGGCCAGGACGACGATGCTGCCCGTCGGCGTGCGCGCGTCGCCGGCCAGGCGCGCATCGACGCCGCAGGCCTCCAGCGCCCTGGCGTGGCGGCGCAGGTCGGCGAGGCCCACGCGGCCGGCGAAGCGCACCTCGGCGCCGAGGACGCCCAGCCACGCGGCCGTGTTGGCACCCGAGCCGCCGGGGTGGCGCTCCATGTGCGCCGGCGTGTCGCTGCGCGCGACCAGCGGGCCGAGCGGGCGGACGACGAGGTCGTCCATGACGTCGCCGACGACGAGGATCACGAGCGCGCCGCCCAGGCCGCTGCGATGGCGCCGGCCACCGACGCGTTGCCCCGCGCGACCGCGATGTTGACCTCCAGCGAGCGCCCGTCGGTGGCGCGATGCAGGTGGTCGAGCAGGAACGGGGTGACCGCCTTGCCGCTGACGCCCGCCGCCCGCGCCGCCTCGAGCCCCTCGGCGAGGACGCGCTCGTGCTCCGCCGGGTCGAGCTGCTCGGCGGCGTCGACGGGGTTGGCGACCACGAGCGCGGCCTGCACGCCGAGGGCGTCGGCCGCCGCCATCGCCGCGGCGACCTCGTCCGCGGCCTCCACGCGCCAGTCGAGATCGAAGCCGCCGTCGGTCAAATAGAACCCGGGGAAGCGATCGGTGCGCCAGCCCGCCACGCCGACTCCGAGCGTCTCCAGGCGCTCGAGCGTCGCGCCGACGTCGAGGATCGACTTCACCCCGGCGGCGACGACCGTGATCGGCGTGCGGGCCAGGGCGAGCAGGTCGGCCGACTCGTCCCACGACTCCCGCGCGCCGCGATGCACGCCGCCCAGGCCGCCGGTGGCGAAGACGCGGATCCCGGCCCGCGCGGCCAGGTGCGCGGTGGCGGCCACCGTGGTGGCGCCGTCGGCGCCGCGCGCGGCGGCCAGCGGCAGGTCGCGGACGCTGAGCTTGGCCACGTCGGCGGTGGCGATGCGCGCCAGCTCGTCCTCGTCGAGGCCGATACGCGGCCGGCCGTCGAGCACGGCGATCGTCGCCGGCACCGCACCAGCGGCCTGCACCGCGGCTTCGAGCTCGCGCGCGACCGCGAGGTTGCGCGGGCGCGGTAGGCCATGGGCGATGATCGTCGACTCCAGCGCGACGACGGCTCCGCCCGCGTCGAGCGCCTGGCGGACCGGCTCGCTGAGCGTGAGCACTACCTGCGGCGGCGGCGGAAGAGCCCACCGACGGCGGCGATCCCGCCGCCGATGACGAAGCCGGCGACGGCCGCGCCGATCAGCACCTGCTTCTGGTGCTGGGCGATCTGCTTGCGCCAGTCGGTGATCTCGGCCACCTCGCCGCGCAGTCGCCCCAGCGACTGCGCGAGCTCCATGCGGTTGGCCTCGATCGAGGCGCGGATCTCCTCGGGCGTGCGAGTCGGCATGGCTAGACGATCTGCTCCGGGGTCTTGGACGTGACGGTCTCGCGGATGCGCTTGGCCTCGTCGATGGCCATCACGGGCACCGGTGGCGCTCCCGACTTCAGCGCACGCGAGGCGATGAACCCCGCCAGGGCGCCGAGCAGGAAGAGGATGGCGGCGACCACGAAGAAGCCCCAGAAGTACTGGTTGTCGGGGAACAGCTCGAACCAGGCCAGCCAGGCCAGGCCGTGCAGGAGGAAGACCAGTCCGAAGACCGCGAAGATGCCGGCGGCGATCCCGACCACGGCGCCCGTCAGGAGCTTGGTGATCTTCTGGGTGACCTCGACCTTGGCCAGCTCGATCTCCTCATGGATGAGCAGCACGGCGCGCTGGGACACCTCGTCGATCGCCTTGGCGATGTTCTGGGTGTTGCTGTCTGAGGTCTGCTGGTCGCTCATCGGCCGAGGCGCTTGAGGAAGAAGGCCGCGACGATACCGCCGGCGAAGGCGGCACCGACCAGGATCTCGGGGTGCTCCTCAACCGGCAGGTTGGCGAGCGGCCCCGGCAGCGAGCCGCCGCTCGCAGCGGTCCCCGGCGGCTGTTCGAAGCTCGCGTCGCCCTGCCCCACGACAGGCGTGGGCTGCGGCCCGGCCGTCGTCGGGCTGTGCAGATCCTCGGTCACTCCGGCGGATCTTCCCCGAATGCCCGGCGCCAAATCATGCCGGCGAGGCGGGTGGTGGCCACCGAGGCGAGGGCGCCCAGAGCAGCGAGCAGCCCCGCCCACATGAGGCGCTTGACCATGTCGTTGTCCATCAGGCGGACCCTATCTCACGCGGTCGCGGGCGCGGCGTCGAGCCCGCCGCAGATCGTCTCCACCACGAGCGTCTTGGCCTCCTCGTACTCCGCGTCGCCGCTCGGCAGCGTTTCGAAGATCCAGCCCGACAGGACCTGCTCGATCGCGCCGTAGAAGGCCATGGCCGCGAAGCGCGGCGTGACCGTGTCCTTGAAGACGCCATCGGCCTGGGCCCGAGCCACGATGCCGGCGATCAGCTCGTAGGCCTCGGTGATCTTCTCGAGGTGGGTCTGGCCGAAGGAGTTGGCCGCCCGCGTGACCTCGACGATGATGACCTTCATGAGCTCGGGGTCGTGGCGGTAGGAGTCCACGATGAACGACGCGATCGCGTAGAGCTTGTCGCGCGGCGCCAGGTCCTGGCGGTCGAGGTCGCGGATGACGTCGAGCATGACGTTCCAACGCTCGAGGAACAGCGTGTCCAGCACCTCGTCCTTGGAGCGGAAGTAGTGGTAGACGAGGCCGTAGGCGACGCCGGCCTCATCGGCGATGTCGCTCACGCGGCACTGGTTGAAGCCCTGGCGGGCGAAGACGCGTACAGCGGCATCGAGGATCAGGCGCCGCTTCTCGGTGGCCAGCTTCTCGTTGCGCGCGGCCATCAGGCGTCGGGCCAGCGATAGGCCGCGGGGCGGCGGTTGGCCAGCGAGGGCAGCCGCGTCCGCATGGCGGCCTGCGCGTCGAGGTCGAGGTCGGCGGTGATCACGGTCTCGGAGTCGGCGGCCTGGGCGAGGATCAGGCCCCAGGGGTCGACGATCATCGAGCGCCCGCCGGACCGAAGGCCCTCGGCGTGCTCGCCGACCTGGTTGGCGGCGATGACGAAGACCTGGTCCTCGATCGCGCGGGCGCGCACGAGGACTTCCCAGTGGTCGCGCGTCGTGGGGACCGTGAAGGCCGCCGGGATGGTGATGATGCGCGCGCCCCGCACGGCGAGGATCCGGTAGAGCTCGGGGAAGCGCACGTCGTAGCAGACCGTGAGCCCCAACTCGACCCCGTCCGCAGTGGCGCTGAGCACGACCTCCTCGCCCGGCGCCTCGTGGTCGGACTCGCGATAGACGGTCCCGTCGACCTCGACGTCGAACATGTGGACCTTGCGGTAGGTGGCCTTGACCTCGCCGTCGGGCCCGATGTGCAGCGAGGTGTTGCGCAGCTTGGCCTCGCCGTCGACGCGCTCGGCGACCGAGCCGGCCACGAGGTCGATGCCCAGTTCGCGCGCCGCGTCGCGCGCCCACGTCACCGCCGGGCCGTCGAGCGGCTCGGCGCCGTCGCGCAGGTCGCCACCGCGGCCGAGCACGCTCCACTTCTCCGGCAGCACGACGAGGCGCGCGCCATCGGCCGCGGCGCGGCGCACGAGCCGATCGGCCGTCTCGAGGTTGCGGGCCTTGTCCGGGGTCGCCGTGAGCTGCACGGCGGCGGCACGAAGTACTGACGTCTTGGGCTCTCCCTCCTGCGAGATTGACTGATGAGTCAATCGCAGAGAGCATAGCCCGCATGCTCGACGCGCTGCCCTACCGGGGCGACGGGACCGATCGCCCCGCGGGGCTCGCCCTGCCTCCCGGGCCGATGCCGCGGCGCGTGGGCACGCGGCCGCTGAAGCGCTGGCGCTATGTGGGCATCTACGGGCCCGAGCTGATGCTGTGCGCGGGCACCGTGCACGTGGCGGGACTGCCACAGACCTTCTGGGCGGTGTGGGACCGTGAGGGCCAGCGCCTCTGGGAGCGCACCGTCCTGCGCCGCCGGCGCGTCGCGCTCCCCGACGGCGCGGTTCGCGTCGCCGACCGCGAGGTCGCCGTCGATCTCGTGCTCGAGCCGGCCGGCGACGCGGTCGAGGTCGTCAGCCCCCACGGCGCCTCGTACATCTGGACGCGCAAGTCCCCGGTGCGTGCCACAGGGCTCGTCACCCTCGAGGGCCGCACGCTCGCGGTCGACGCGCGCGGCCTGATCGACGAGACGGCGGGCTACCACGCGCGCCACACGGCGTGGGAGTGGAGCGCGGGGGCGGGCATCGCGGCGGGCGGCGAGCCGGTCGTCTGGAACCTCGTCGCCGGCGTGCACGACGCGCCCCGCGACAGCGAGCGCACGGTGTGGGTCGACGGCGTGGCGCGCGAGGTGGACCCGGTCGCCTTCGCGGACGGCCTCGACGCGGTCGGCGAGCTGAGCTTCAGCCCCGAGGCCGAGCGCGTGCGCCGCGACGACCTGTTGCTGATCGCCAGCGACTACCGTCAGCCGTTCGGCACCTTCGCCGGCACGCTGCCGGACGGCACCGAGCTGGCCAGCGGCCACGGCGTCATGGAGCGACACCGCGCGCGTTGGTGAAGCCTCGGGTCAGGCAGCGCGCGGGACCACGACAGCGACCGGCTCGCCCTCGGGCTCACCGATGGGGCAGACGGCGAGGAAGGCGTCGAGGACCCGCGGATCGAAGTGCCGGCCCGCCTCGCTCATGATCTCGGCGATCGCATCAGCCGTGCTCCAGGCCGGCTTGTACGGCCGCGAATGGGTGAGCGCGTCGAAGACGTCGGCGACGGCGACGATGCGCCCGACGATCGGGATCGCCTCGCCGGCCAGGCCGGCGGGGTAGCCGCTGCCGTCCCATTTCTCGTGGTGGGTCAGCGCGATCTCCTCGGCCATCTCGAGCAGCGCGAACGCGCTCCCGGCCAGCATCTGGGCACCGATGGTCGTGTGGGTCTTCATCTCGTCGAACTCGTCGACGGTCAGCTTGCCCCGCTTGCCCAGGATGGCGTCGGGGATCGCGATCTTGCCGACGTCGTGCAGCGGCGCGGCGAGGCGGATCAGCTCGACCTCGGTGTCGGGCAGCCCCAGGTGCTGGGCGATGGTGACCGACAGGTCGCCGACGCGGCGCGTGTGCGTGCCGGTGTCGTCGTCGCGGAACTCGGCCGCCGCCGCGAGACGGGCGAGCATCTCGAACTGCGCCTGCTCGAGCTCCCGGCCGGTCCGGCGGGCCTCGGTGACGTCCTCGATCTGGCCGAAGAGCTGCGTCACCTCGTCGTGGTCGTCGCAGATCGTCGTCAGCGCGACCTGTGCCTCGATGGTCCGACCGCTGCTGTGCAGGTAGCGCTTCTCGAAGCGCTCCGTCTCGGACCTGCCACTCAGCAGGGCGTCGATGACGGCGGCGCTGTGCTGGCGCTCGTCGGGATGGGCAAGCCTCGAGGAATCCATGCCGATCAGCTCGTCGGCCGTGTAGCCGGTCATGTCGCACATCGCCTGGTTGACGCGCTCGATCGTCCCGTCGCGGCCGGTGATCATGCCGCCGATCGGCGCCGCCTCGAAGGCGACCCGGTCGCGCTCGGCGTCGCGGCGCAGTGCGTGCCCGTGCTCGCGCTCGCGCTCGGCCTGCTCGTTGCGGGCGGAGATGTCGCGGATGCAGCCGATGGTCAACGTGCGCTCGCCGACGTTGACGATGCTGGTGCTGATCTCCATCGGGAAGCACGAGCCGTCCTGGCGCCGTCCCACCGCTTCGGTCGTCGCCAGATCGGAGGAGGCGTCGTTCTCGTTCGGCGCGATGAT
The DNA here is from genome assembly GCA_963742125.1 of uncultured Actinomycetes bacterium. Classification (GTDB taxonomy): domain Bacteria; phylum Actinomycetota; class Thermoleophilia; order Solirubrobacterales; family Solirubrobacteraceae; genus JAOPZW01. Next base: position 375,529 of record CAVUKO010000004.1, read on the forward strand.
GAGCCTGAGGGGCTGCCCGATCACCTCGTGCTCCTTGTAGCCGAAGAGCCGTTGGGCGGATCGGTTGAACGATTCGATCAGCCCCGCTTCGTCAGCGGTCACGATCCCGTCCGCCACGTTCTGGAGCACCGCGCGCGTGCGCGCCTCGCCTTCGCGCAGCGCCCCGTTCAGGGCCGTGATCGACTCCAGCGAGCGCTGCAGCTCCCGGGACTGGACGAAGAGGTGGATGAAGGCCGCGACCTTGGCGCGCAGCACGTCGGCGAGGACCGGCGTGAAGATGAAGTCGACAGCGCCGCTGGCGTAGGCAGAGGCCGTCTCGGTCTCGTCGCGACCGTAGGCGGTGAGGAAGATGATCGGCGTGGTCGCCGACTCGATGCGCTGACGGATGAGCTTCGCCGTCTCGTAGCCGTCGAGGATCGGCATGCTGACGTCCATGAGGATGACCGCGAAGCTCTGGTGCTCGACGGCGAGCAGGGCGGCGCGTCCGGAGTCGACCTCGACGATGGCGTGACCCAGCGGCGCCAGCATCGCGCGGACGGCCAGACGCTTGCCCGCGTTGTCGTCGACCACCAGCACGCTGGCCGGCGACGGGGCATCGAGCAGCCCGAGGGGGAGCATCAACTCATCCATCGAACTCGGCCCCGCTAGTAAGCATCTCTGACCGTCGTCGGCTTGTGCGGGCTGACACTTGAATCGGCGGGCTGGACGGTAGCCGTACCGGAATCCTGTGTGGTCAGGCGCCCCAGGCGACCACGAGACCGACGCCGACCAGCACCCCGACCACGCCCAGGCCCTGGAGCGCGCGCGGGCGCTCGCGCAGGATGAGGGTGGCGAGGATCACCGTCGTGACCGGGTACAGCGAGCCGATGACCCCGACGGTGCTCGTCATTCCCTGCGTCAGGGCGAGCGCGAAGAGGGCGTTGGCGCCGGCGTCGAGCAGGCCGATGACGGCCGCCGGCCGCAGATCGGCCGAGCGGTAGGTCAGGCCCTTGCGGCCGATGACCACGGCCAGGGCCAGGGCGGCGAACGACGTGCTGCGGTTGACGGCCACCGTCCACGCCACGCCGCCGGCGTCGCTGGCCGCGTTGGTGCCCACGAAGAAGGCGCCGAAGGCCAGCGCCGAGAAGGCGGCGAGCGCGGCGCCCGGGGCGATCCGCCGCCGGCGGCGCTCGTCGGGATCGTGCTCGAAGGCCACCAGCGCCCCGCAACCCACGGCAAGCGCGAGGCCGGCGGCGACCACGGGGCCCGGCCGCTCCCCTGCGGCGATGCCCGCTGCCACGGGGACGACCGCGGCCAACGAGGCCAGCGGCGCCACGACGCTCATCGGCCCGATCGCCAGCGCGCGGTACAGCGCCGCGAAGCCGGCGATCTCGGCCAGGCCGGCGCCGGCCGCGATCAGCACCGCATCGGCCGGCGGTGGGGGCTGGCCCGCCACCGCGAGCAGGACGAGCAGGAGCACCAGGCCAGCGGCCTGGGAGAGAACCAGCACGGTGAGCACGGGCAGGCGCCGCGTGACCAGACCGGCCAGGAAGTCGGAACCTCCCCACGCGATGCTCGCCCCGAGCGCGAGCCCGAGAGCGACCATGCACAGGGGGCGTGACGCGGCGCGGCACGCTGTTCAACCGCGCGGAACGATCAGCGCGGGCGCGCCGTCCACACCCCCTCGCGGACGGTCGGGAAGCGCGGCGCCCAGCCCAGCTCCGCCTTGGCGCGGGCGTTGCGCACCCGCTGCGAGGCCGCCAGCGAGCGCGCCAGCGGGAAGCCGACGCGGGCGCCGGCCATCCCCAGCGACGCGGTTCCCGGTCGCGGGCGCCCGGCGGCATCGGCCACCGCGTCGGCCAGTGCCCGCTGGGTCACGGGCTCGTCGTCGACCGCCAGGTAGGTCGTCCCCACCGCGCCGCGCTCGAGCGCGGCAGCCACCGCGCGGGCGGCGTCGTCCACGTGGACGCAGCTCAGGTAGTTGCCGCCCCACCCCACGACCCGCGCGCGCCGGTCCAGGGGCACAGGCTCGAAGGCGCCGCCGGGCCCGTAGACCAACCCGAGGGCCACGAGCACGACGTCCAATCCGCGCTCCTCGCGCAGCCTCAGCAGGCGCCGCGCCACGTCGGCGTCGCCCGCGCCCAGCGGGGTCGGGCGCTGCGGCGTGCCCTCGTCGATCCAGCTCGAGCCGTGATCGCCCCACGCGAAGGCGCTGCCGACGTGGACCAGGCGCGCCTTGGAGACCAGGGCGTCGTCGGCCAAGGTCCGCGCCCGCGCCGCCTCGGCGCGGCGGTGGGCGGCCAGCCGGCGGTGGGTCAGCCGCCCCGGCGGGACGGGCGCCGGGCAGTGGACGATGGCGTCGACCGGGGCCGTCGCGTGCAGGAGCTCATGGCCCCCCATCGCGAGCTCACCGGTTACCGCGGCCCCCAGCATCCCGCCGGCACCCGCGACGTGCACCCGCCGGTAGCGCAGCTCGTCCATCGTCCAGCGACGGTAGGGACGCGCGCATAACGTGAGCGTCAGCGTGCGGGCGCCCTGGCCGGCCGTTGGGGCACGATGCTCGCGTGGCCGTCCCGCTGCGCCGCAACCGCGACTTCACCCTGCTCTGGAGCGGCGAGCTCGTCTCGACGCTGGGCTCGCAGATGTCGCTCGTCGCGTTCCCCCTGCTCGTCCTGGCGCTTACGGGCTCGCCGGCCAAGGCGGGCGTCGTCGGCTTTGCCAAGACGGTCCCCGCGCTGCTCTTCTACCTGCCGGCGGGGGTCCTGGTCGACCGCCACGATCGCCGGCGGCTCATGGTGGCCAGCAACGCGCTCGGGGCGATTGCGCTGGGGAGCGTTCCCGTCGGGCTCGCCCTCGGGCACCTGCCCTTTGCGCAGATCGTCGTCGTCGCCTTCGTGCAGGGCACGGTCAGCGCGCTCTTCAGCCTGACCGAGCAGGGCGCGCTGCCGCTGGTCGTCGAGCCCGCTCAGGTCCCCGCTGCCCTGGCGAGCAACGAGGCGCGCCGCACGAGCGCGAGCCTGGTCGGGCCGCCGCTCGGTGGGCTGCTGTTCGGGATCGATCGCGCGCTTCCGTTCATCGTCGACGCGGTGTCCTACCTCGTGTCCGCGGTGAGCCTGCTCTTCCTGCGCACGCCGCTGCAGGAGCCCCGCGAGCCGACGCCCCTGCGCCTGCTCGCGGAGATCGTGGAGGGCGTCCGCGCGCTCTGGGCGCTCACGTTCGTCCGCGCCAGCGCACTGGCCGTCGCGGCCGCGAATCTCATCTGGAGCGGCCTGAACATCGTGCTTGTCGTCAGGGCCGAGGAGCACGGCGCGTCGCCGGCGTCGATCGGGGTGCTCTTCGCGCTCATGGGGGTCGGCGGGCTGCTGGGGTCGCTCGCCGCGCCCGCCATCGGCCGCCGCGTCTCGGTTCCGGTCATCGTCATCGGGGCCTTCTGGGTCGAGGCCGCGCTGGTCGCCACCTTCGCCCTGACCTATGACCCCTACGTGCTGGGCGTGCTCGCGGCGATCGCCATCTTCCCGTCGCCCGCGTGGAACGCCGTCGTGGTCGGCGCGCGGCTCACGCTCACGCCCGACCGGCTGCGTGGCCGGGTCAACAGCGGCGCCCGCCTGCTGTCGGGCAGCATGCTCCCGCTCGGTGCCCTGGCCGGCGGCCTGCTCGCCGGCGCCGTGGGAACGACGACGACGCTGCTCCTCTTCGCCGCGTGGCAGGCGCTCGTCGCCGCCGCGACGCTCAGCGCACGCTCGTTGCGCCACGCACGCGTGTGAGAGCGAGGTGCCACGCGGTGGCGGAGACGGCCATGGCGCCCACGACGACCGCGAAGATCGTCACCGCGGTACGCAGGGACAGCGCGGTCGAGAGCAGGCCGACGCCGACGGCCGAGATCGCCACGCCGGAGTAGATGCAGGAGATGAAGGCACCGGTGACCTCGCCACGGCGCTCGATCGGGGCGAGCTCGTTGATGTCGGCCTGCGCACCGAGAAAGGCGAGGCCATGACCGGCGCCGCCCAGCACGGCGCTGGCGAAGAGGGCCACGAGCGAGTGCAGCGGGAAGGCGAGCACGAGCGCCAGGAGCCCGGCCACGACGAGCGCCAGGCCCAGCGGCTCGATGCCGGCCGTGCGGCCGCGACGCGAGACGAGCAGCTGCGCGGCGCACGAGGTGGCCAGCAGCGAGGCGGCGATCGCCCCGAGCAGGGCGAGGTTGCCGGTGTCGAGCAGCTCCGAGGCGTAGCTCGGCACCACCGAGAGGTACAGCGCGGCAACCATCCACACCGTGGCCGCGGTGAGACTGGCGCGCCAGAAGCCGGCCCGGATGGCATGGGGCACCGACGGGCGCTGCATGCGCCAGCGTCCACCCGACGGCGCGGCTTCGGGGATCGTCATGACGGCGGCGGCGAGCGTCAGCGCCAGCACGAGCGCCACGAGGTAACACAGCACGCGCGGCGCGGGCGCCCATTGCGCGAGCGCCCCGGCGAGCAGCGGACCGGCGCTGCTGCCCGCGCCCTGGACGAGCACCGCGTACAGCGCCGCGCGCCCGCGATCGCCATGTGGCTCGAGCTCGACCAGTCCGGCCGTGGCCGCACCGGTGACCATCCCGACCGACAGCCCCTGGACCGCTCGCGCGGCGAACAGCCACGCCGTGTCCTTCGCCGCGGCGAACAGCGCCAGGCCCACGGCGGCCGCCACGAGGCCCCCGGCGACCACGCGCTTGCGCCCCACGCGGTCCGACAGCTGCCCGCACACCAGCAGCGTGGGCACGAGCACGACCATGTACGTCGCGAAGACCAGCGTGAGCACGGCGCTCGAGAACCCGAAGCGTTCGCGGTACACCGCGTACAGCGGAGTCGGCAGGTTGCTGCCGAGCAGCAGCGCGAAGAACGCCACCGTCAGGATCAGGAACGGCCGGCCGGCGCGTTCGGGCACCTGACACAGGTTGCCGCAACGGCGCTTCGACACTGGTGCAAGTGTCCGGGAGGAGGCCGCTGACCGGTGTCTGACAGCCGTCTGACGCTCAGTCCGACCGCTCAACGACTACCGCGCGGCCGCGCGAACGCTGACGTCGTGCGGCGCGTTGTTCTCTCGAAGGAACCGGCGTACTGAGGTGACGACGAGGGGTGGCGATGATGGCGAGGCTGTCCGGCAAGCGCGCCCGACATCAGGGCCCGGCGGCCTCCCTGGCCGCGACAGTGGCGGCAGTCGCCGTTCTGGCAGCCCCGGGCGTCGCGACCGCGACGCCACCGACGCCCACGATCACGGCCAGCTCAGCCCGGCTCGCTGACGATGCAGTTGACCAGCGACACCGGCACGCACTGGTCCTGGACCTTCCTCAATGCCGCGGCGGCCGTCGTCGGCACGTCGACGCTCCAGAGCCCGCTACAGGCGTTCCCGCGGGCAGGCGACTACACCGCCATCCTGGATGCCACCGACGACGATCCGGTCGCCACGGCCCCAGCCCACGCCCAGACGACCTTCCACGTGTACGCCGCCCCGACCGCCGACTTCACCTACACGGCTCTCGCGGGCGGAACCGTCCAGTTCACCGACACCTCCACGGGCGAGCCGACCAGCTGGCAGTGGAAGTTTCCAGGCGGCGCCACATCCAGCCTGCGCAATCCCCCGCCACAGCCGATCGCCGCCGCCAACCCGCCCCCGCCGGTGGAGCTCACGGTGGTCAACCCGGCCGGGAGTCACACCGTGACCCTCCCGGTCGTCGTGAACGGAGCCCCCACCGCCGCGCTCTCGATCACGCCGAACCCCACCGGTCCGAACACCCCGGTCAGGTTCAATGCGAGCGCGTCGACCGATCCCAACCGGGATGCGCTCAGCTACTCGTGGGACCTCAACGGCGACCAGACGTACGGCGACGCCGCCGGGCCGATCCAGACGCGAGCCTTTGCCGCGCCCGGCACGCACAGGGTGGGAGTGAGGGTGACCGACGGCCATGGCGGCACCGACACGGCCGTCGACTTCGTGACCGTTCTCCAGGACAAGCCGCCCACCGTCGCGCTGTCGGCGAGCCCGGCCCAGCCTGCGGTCGGCGTGACCGTGACCTTCACCGCGGCCGCGGCGGACCCGGACGGGACGGTCGCCGGGATCCGATGGGACCTCGACGACGACGGGCAGTTCGACGACGGCACGGGCGCCGTCGCGACGTGGGTCTTCAGCACGCCCGGGTCGAGGATCGTCGCCGTGCGGGCGGTGGACAACATGGGTGTGGCGACGATCGCCTTTCGAACGATCGACGTGACGGGGTCGACGGCGACCCAACCACCACCGCCACCCGGCGCGGCGCCGGTCCCGTGCCCGTGCCCGTGCCCGCCGACGCAGCGTCGCGGGCGGGACTGATGAGCCCGTTCCCGGTCGTGCGCATCCGCGGGCTGATCTTCAAGGGCTTCGTGCGCGTCAACCTGCTCTCGGTCACCGCGCCGAGCGGCGCCCGCGTGAAGGTGGTCTGCCACGGGAGCGGCTGCCCGAAGAAGGCCCTCGTGCGGCGCGCGCGAACCAGCAATCGGCCCATGCGCTTCCAGACGCTCGAGCGGCGATTGCGAAAGGGCGTCGTCATCGAGGTGGTGGTCACCGCGCCAGAGCAGATCGGCAAGTACACGAGGTTCACGATCCGATCGCACGCCGCGCCCGCGCGCCGTGATCTCTGTCTGCAGCCTGGCAGCTCGAAGCCGGTGGCCTGCCCCGCTCGATGACGGCGGGCCGGCTGGCGCGATGCCATCCCGGCATCGCGCCCCCGGTCTTCCTGCGACTTGCGTCGCACCCCCCGAGGCTGGCGGCCCCTGACGATCCGCGCAGGGCATAGTGCGCGGCGCGAGCCGGCAAAGTCAAGCGGCAAAATGCCTGGAAAACCGTGGTTTCGTGATTTACATGCGTGCCCCGTTGCGTAAGGTTTTGGCGCGTTCGCCTACACCCTGTCTTCCAGAGTGGGGAACTGATCCGCGGGCTGCGGGTGCCGGGGCGCCGGTAGCCCAGGGCCGCCTGCACGCTCGACGGCCTCCACATTGCCCCGCCCCTCAGGGTCGGCACACCCTCGGCGTTGAGCTGGTCGGCGATCGCCTGCAGCGTCATGTTGCCGGCGCGCATCGCGGTGATGCGCTCCACCAGGTCCGGCCTGTCGCTGACCTTCGGACGGCCGGTGGGCCGGCCGCTCGCGCGGACCTCGGCGAGGCCGCTGCGGGTGCGCTTGGCGATGCGCTCGCGCTCCCAGTCGCCCAGCGTGATCAGCGTGGCGGCCACCTCGTGACCGGCGGGAGTCGACGTGTCGACGCCGAGGTCGAGCGCGACGAGCCCCGCCCGTGCGTCGCGGAACCACTCCACGAGCGCGCCGAGGTCGACGATCGAGCGGGTCAGCCTCCGCAGATCGGTGACCACGAGGCCGCGGGCCTTGCCCTCGGCGATCTGCTTCAACGCGTACTCCAGCCCCGGGCGCTCGAGGCCACGGCCGGACTCGCGATCGGTGACGACCTCGGCGAGCTCCCACCCGGCGCGCTCGCAGGCCTCCTCGATCTCGGCCACGCTGCCGTCGGCGTCGCTGCGCTGCCCCTCCGAGGACACCGTCACGTAGCCGATCACGGGCTCGCCCGACGCCAGCCCCGAAGGCGAGCGCCGGACGTCGTCCTCGCGGACCCACACCGGCGCAGCCTTGCGCACGTCGTCGACGAGGTACCAGGTCTGACCCTGGCTCGGGTCGTCGCCGGGCTGGCCGGCGACCGTCGCGGCGAACGCCTGTCCGCGGAAGTCCGCTACCGCTTCGTCGGTGCTGCGGCCCTCGAGGTACAGGTCGTGCGCGAGAGGCGCAATGGCCCCTGCCTCACCTGGCCCGCGCCCAGAGCGACGCTGGCTGCGGGCGACCAAGGCCACGCAGAACGCCGCGAAGAAGGCGGCGAGGCCGAGGACCACGAGCCATCCGAAGTCGGTGCCCTCCCCCTTGACGTCCGCCGGCGGCGCCGTGCGCACGACCGGTGGCGTCGTGGCGGCGGGCTTGGGTGTCGTCGGCCGCCGCGTGCTGGTGCGACGCGTGGAGGAGGCCCGCTGCGAGCGGCGCTCGATCCGGCGCACGACCGTGCGGGTCTTCGGCCCGACGATGCCGTCGGCAGCCAGCCCACTGTCGGCCTGTAGCCGGCGGACGGCCGCGGCGGTCAACGGACCGAAGCGCCCGTCGACCCCCGGCCGGCCGAGGCTGTAGCCGCGGCTTCGCAGCACGCGCTGGACGCCGCGCACCGCGGCGCTCGGCCTGCTGCCCATCCCGGCGCCCTGTGCGAGCACCGAGGTGTCCTTGGTGTCGGCGTGGGCTGCCGCTGGGACGGCGGCGGTCGTCACGACCGCGGCCGCGACCAGCGCCGCCAGCACCGTCACGGTTCGTCTGAAGTCGCCGAGGGCGACCAGCTTCATAGTCATTGCTACTCCCTTCGAAACGTCTCATCGGGACGCCGGGCCGACGCGCGGCACGGCGTGGTGCACGCACCGGGCGGCGCCCAGAGGCGACGCGACGGAGCGCGGAGAGGCCCCGAAGGGGGTTAGCCAGGCCGTTCCTGGAGGGAGACGAACGCCACCGACCGCCAGCGGGCGGGCGACAGGCGCAGGGAGTGAAGTCCTTGAGGCACGTTGCAGCCGATGGGGCTCGCGGGCACGGCGGCAGCGCCGGCCGACCCGGTGCCGGCGGCCGTGCCTGAGCCGCCGCCGCCCGCGCTGCAAGGCGGGCCGCTCGGGAGACGCGCGGCGCCGCCGCCACCACTGGCCGAGCGCCCACCCGCGGTGGCCGAGAGAGGCGACCGGGCGGCGGACGTCGTGGCGAGCGCGGCGCGGACCGGCGAGGCGCTCAGGCCGGCCGGAGCGGCCGAGTTCAACGTCGACTGGCGGGCCGGCGCGGCGACCGTGTTCCCGGCGGCCCGCGCGGAGGCGGCGGCGGGCGCGGCGGTCGATGCCGACGGCGCCGCGGCCGGCGCGATGGCCTGATGGCTCTGGGCGGGCGCGACGGCGGGCGCCTGCTGGTTGACGGGCGCCTTCTGTGCCGGCGCGACGTTCGGCGAGCTGGACGTTGTCGCCGCGGTGGTTGACTTGGCCGTCGGCGTCGGGGAGGCGGGATGCGTGGTGGCCGGCGCGGCGGCCGACGGCGCGGCGGCCTGCACGACGGGAGCGAGGACGGCCTGGGCGACCGGAGCCGCAGCCTGCACGACCGGCGCCGCGACCTTCGCCACCGGAGCGACGACGGCCTGCACGACCGGCGCGCGAGCCGAGCCTGCGCGACGGACTGACGACCGGCGCCGCGACCCGCGCGACCGGAGTGACGACGGCCTGCACGACCGGCGCCGCGACCTTCGCGACCGGAGCGACGACGGCCTGCGCGACCGGCGCCGCAGCCTGCACGACCGGCGCCGCGACCCGCGCGACTGGAGTGACGACGGCCTGCACGACCGGCGCCGCGACCTTCGCCACCGGAGCGGCGACGGACTGCACGACCGGCGCCGCAGCCTGCACGACCGGCGCCGCGACCTTCGCCACCGGAGCGACGACGGCCTGGGCGACCGGCGCCGCAGCCTGCACGACCGGCGCCGCGACCTTCGTCACCGGAGCGACGCAACGGCCTGCGACGACCGGCGCCGCGACCTTCGCCACCGGAGCGGCCACCGACTGCACCACCGACGCCGCAGCCTGCACGACCGGCGCCGCGACCTTGGTCGCGGGAGCGACAGCCTGCGTGACCGGCGCCGCGACCTTGGTCACGGGAGCGACGGCCTGCGCGACCGGCGCCGCGACCTTCGCCACCGGAGCCGTCGCCTGCGTGACCGGCGCCGCGACCTTCGCCACCGGAGCCGTCGCCTGCGTGACCGGCGCCGCGACCTTCGCCACGGGAGCCGTCGCCTGCGTGACCGGCGCCGCGACCTTCGCCACGGGAGCCGTCGCCTGCGCCACCTTCGCCACCGGAGTGGTCGCTGCCTGCGCCACCGGGGTCGCGACCTTCGCCACCGGGGCGGTGGCCTGCGTGACCGGCGCCGCTGCCGAAGCCGCGGCGTTGGCGACCGGCGCGGTGGACGGAGCGGGAGTGGCCGGCGCCGCGGGCTTCGTGACGGGAGCGGTCGCGGGCGCCGGCGCGGCGGCCGGGGCGACGGCCTTCACGACTGCCGCGACCGGCGCCGGAGCGGGCGGCGCCGCGGGCTTCGCGACGGGAGCGGGGCGGCGCGGCGCGGCGCGGCGGCCGGCGTGACGGCGTTCACGACCGCCGTGACCGGGGCCGCGGGAGCGGCGGGGGCGGGCGCCGGCGTGGCCGGCGGCGCGGGCACGCTCACCGCGGGCGTCGGGACCGGCGCGGCCGCACCGACCACGGGGAGGTCGGCGAGCGCCGTCGAGGTGGCGAAGCTACAGGCCGAGGCGAGGGTGGCAAGAGCGGCGAGGAGGGCGCCGCGACGGATGCGACGGGACCCGTGAAGGCCCGTCTGACGATCCGGCTGAAGAGTGCGGGCCTTCCGGCCTCGCCCGACCAACGGCAATCCCCCATGTCCTCTGACGATCTTGCTGATCGGACAGTTGACAAATGCGGCGCGAACGCAAACCCACACGTGAAGGACACAAACACGCCGCTTATCGGTGTTTCACCACCGTTGGCGGCGCATTACCGCTCATTCGCCGTTGCGCTGACGGCTCAGCTCGGCCAGCAGGAGCTTCGAATGCATCGCTCCGATGAGGTCGCGCAGCGGCTCGGCGCCGGCGGCGATGATCTCCAGCGCGCGCTCGACCTCGACCTCGCCGGCGAGGCGGTCGAGCAGGATGCGGACCTCGTCGGCGACCAGCGGCTCGAGGGCATCGCGGTAGCGCAGGGTGTCGAAGACGGTGAACCCGAGCTGCTCGTCATAGCCCCCGGCACGGAAGCGCGAGATCGCCTCGATGATCTTCACGTCGTCGGCGTCGTAGCCGCGCGAGGTCGGCGTCAGCACGCCCAGCTCGGCGAGCCGGTCGAGCACGTTGCGCGGGATCTCGTAGCGCCGGCGCGCCTCGGCGGCGGACATCCGCTCGCCCTCGCGCTGCTCGACCGCACGCTCGATGATGCGGTCCTCGAGCTCGATCAGGGCGCGGGCCCGCTCGGGCTCGGAGTCCATCATGCCCCGGATGACCCGCAGGGGCATGAAGCGGTCCTCCTGCAGGCGCTTGATGAGCTGGATGCGGTCGACGTAGTCGGGCGGGTAGTAGGCCATGTTGCGCGACGTGCGCACGATCTCGTCGCCCTCGCCCAGCAGCCCCTCGCGCAGGTAGTGCTTGATCGTGCCGGCGCTCACGCCCGAGCGCTCGGCCAGCTCGCTCATCTTCAGCAGGCCGGCGTCGTTCACGACAGGAACGGGGTCGGCGGGTCCAGTTCGGCCACCGGTCCGGCGACGGCGCCCGACTCGAGCAGCGCGCCGATCTGCTGGTCGTCATAGCCGAGCGCGGCCAGCACCTCGCGCGTGTGCTCGCCCAGCCCGGGCCCGGGCGCGCGGTTGGCGTCGCCCGGCGTGCGGCTGAGCTTCACCGGCACGCCGAGCAGGCGCACCGGCCGCTGCGCGCCCGGCTGGTCGAGCTCGACCACCATCTCGCGCGCGCGCACGAGCTCTGAGTCGAGGGCCTCGTCGAGGTCGAGAACCGGCTCCAGGCAGCAGTCGTGCTCGGAGGCGAAGGCGCGCCACTGCTCGCGCGTGCGCGCGGCGAAGATCGCCTCGACCTCGCGGTGGGCCTCGGTCCCCGGGCGTGAGAACTGCTGCTCGACGAGATCCTCGCGCCCGACCCCGCGACACCACGCCTGCCAGAACTTCGGCTCCAGCGCGCCGAGCGTGACCCACCCGTCGGCGCAGGCGTAGGGCCGATAACAGATCAGCGAGCCGGCGAGCTCGAGGTCGCCGCGCCGCGGGACGACGTCCTCGGCCAGGTGGCGCGCGGCCGACCATCGCCAGCCATGACAGCGCGCCGTCGGCCATCGAGACGTCGACGAGCTGGCCCTCGCCCGAGCGGTCGCGCTCGCGCAGCGCGGCGAGGATCCCGAAGGCGGCCATCAGCGCGCCGCCGCCGAGGTCGGCGATCTGGCCGGCGGCCTGCACCGGCGGACCGCCGGCGTCGCCCGTCAGGCCCAGCAGCCCGACCAGCCCCAGGTAGTTCATGTCGTGCCCGGAGCGGTCGCGATTGGGCCCGTCCTGGCCGTAGCCCGTGATCGCGCAGTAGACGATCGCCGGGTTGACCGCGCGCATGGCCTCGTAGCCGACGCCGAGGCGATCGAGCACGCCGGGGCGGAAGGACTCGAGCACGACGTCGGCGTCGCGCACCGCGCGCAGCAGGACCTCGCGCCCCTCGGCGCATCTTGAGGTTCACGCGCATCGAGCGCTTGCCGCGGTTCAGCGCCAGGAAGAGCGCCGACTTCGCCGAGTCCTCCACGCCCTCGTAGTGCGGGGTCGCCCAGCGGATGTAGTCGCCCAGGCCGGTGTCCTCGACCTTCAGGACGTCGGCGCCGAAGTCGGCCAGCAGCAGCGAGCAGAAGCCGCCGGGGAGCAGGCGGCTGAGGTCCAGCACGCGGACGCCGTCGAGCGGCAGCCCGGTCATGCCGCCACGCGCCGCGGCACCCCGAGGATCGTCCGGGCCTCCGCGACCGTCGCGGCGCGCCGCCCGACGTCCTCGGTGAGCTGGCGCGCCTTGGCGATGAGGTCGCCGTTGGAGCGAGCCATCGTGCCGTCGGGCAGGTAGAAGTTGTCCTCCAGGCCGACGCGCACCGAGCCGCCCAGCGTCAGCGACGCGGCGACGAGCATCCACTGCACGCGGCTGATGCCGATGACGCCCCAGTGCGAGCCGGCGGGGATGTTGTCGGCCATGAGGGCGAGGTTGCGCGCGCTGGGCGGGATCCCGCCCGTGACGCCCATGACGCAGGAGACGTGCAGCGGCGGGTGCAGGACGCCCATGTCCACCAGCGGCGCCAGGGACCCGACGTGGCCGACGTCGAAGCACTCGTGCTCGGGCTTGATCGCCAGCTCGTTCATCGCCTCGAGCAGCTCGATGATCTCGTCGAACGGGTTGGCGAAGACGGCCTGGAAGACGAACTCCTTGCGCTTGGCCGAGTACTTCGCGTAGTTCATGGAGCCCATGTTCAGGGCGGCGACATCGGGCCGGCAGGCGCGCAGATAGGCGATCCGCTTGTCGATCGGCACGCCGATGGCGCCCGTCGAGAAGTTGATGATCACGTCGCCCACCTCGGCGAGGATCGCGTCGGCGATGGCCTGGAAGTCCTCGATCTCGTAGCTCGGCGTCCCGTCGGGACGGCGGGCGTGGATGTGGATCATCGCCCCGCCCTCGTCGACGATCCGCCGCGCCTCGGCGGCGTACTCCTCGGGCGTGTAGGGGATCGCGGGGCACTGCTCGCGGTTGGCGAGCGAGCCCGAGATCGAGCAGGTGATGATGACCGGGTCGTCGAGGCTCACGCGGACGCGCTCCGTTCGTGGAAAGTGAGACGTTCCACTTCCCACTCTGGCGAACGCCGCGGCGAGCGTCAACCCCGCGGTGCGACGCGGACCTCGAGGCGCGTGACGCGCTCGGTGCCCGGCTCGAGCACGGGCAGGCGCCCCGCCGCGCGGTCGGCGGCGCGACCGAGGACCGAGCAGTTGGCGGGCTCCAGGCCGAGCGCGGCGATTCCCGGCGCGGGGTGCACCCATTGGTGAAAGCGCGGCAGCGAGGCGGCCTCCCAGCGCAGCAGCAGCGCCAGCCCGGTGCCCGGCGAGTCGATCGCCGCAGCGCACCAGCCGTCGTCGCCGACCGCGACGTCGTGCTCGAACACGCGCTCGCGCGCGCCCGCGAGGGGCTCCAGCGCGCGGTCCCACGGCTCGACGGCGTCGCCGTCGCGCGCCGTCGTGGCGCGCGCGTCCAGCGCAAGCGTCCCCCCGGACGACCACAGCGGCGCACCGAGATTGACGTGGTAGAGCAGCGGGGCGGGCTCCGGCTCGGGCCCCAGGTTGCGCGTCACGTCGACGAGTTCGAGGCGCCCCTCGCCCGTGCGCGTCGTCCACGTCCGCTCGAGCTCGAGGCGATGGCCGAGCGCGCTGACCTCGGTGACCGTGGCCGCTGCGCTCACGATCGCCTGCTCACCCTCGACCCGGCGCGTCGCGCGGACGTCGCGCGCAGGCTGGTGGGAGATCTCGCCGTGCAGGCCGTGGCCCTCGCTGGGAGCGCCGACGTTGCGCAGCCCACACGTCGCCACCAGGCCGCCGCCGAAGCCGCGCAGCCAGTCGTCGTCACGCAGGCGCCCGCCGAGCGGTCCGCGCTCTCCCACCGCCGAGACCCAGGCCAGCGGCACGCCGTGGTACCAGGCGCCGAAGCAGTCCAGGCCCCGATCGGGCAGCAGCCTGACGTCGATCCCGTCCCACACGCGCAGGTCGAGCGCGCGCCATCCGCCGTCCGTCCGCGACGCGGTCGCCGTGCAGACCGCGTCGAGGTTCGCGACGCCTTCGATCACGCCGCGGTGAGGACGATCGGCTCGCCGCTGGTGACGACGATCGTGTGCTCCTCGTGGGCGGAGTTGGCGCCGTTGGCGGTGACGACCGTCCAGCCGTCGGCGGTGTTGAGCACCTTGCGCGTGCCGGTGGCGATCATGGGCTCGATGGTCACGACCAGGCCCTCGTGCAGCCGCGCCCGGGCGTCCTCGTGAGCGTAGTTGTAGATGGTGGGCGCCTCGTGCAGGCCGCGCCCGATGCCGTGGCCGGTGAGCTCGCGCAGGACGCTGAACCCGCGGGCCTCGACGATGCGCTCCACGGCGGCGCCGACGTCGCGCAGGCGCGCCCCGGCGGTGGCGGCGGCCATGCCACGCGTGAGCGCTGCGCGCGTCGCGGCGATCAGGCGCGTGTCGGCACCACGGGCCGGCTCGACCGCGACCGTCGTCGCCGTGTCGCCGAAGTAGCCGTCGAGCTCGACCGCGACGTCCAGCTTGACGAGATCGCCGGCCTTGACCTTGCGCGGGCCCGGGATCCCGTGGACCGCCTCGTCGCCGACGCTGATGCAGATCGCGCCCGGGAACCCGTAGGTGATGATCGGGCCCGAGCGCCCGCCCCCCGCGGCGATGATCTCCGCGGCGAGCGCGTCGAGCTCGCCGGTGCTCACGCCCGGCGCGACCGCCTCGCGTACCTCGCGCAGCACGCGCGCGGCCAGCGCCCCGGCGCGACGCAGGCCCTCGAGCTCCTCTGGTGAATCGACGGACATGCCCCGAGGGTACTGCTGCGCGGCGGTCAGCCGCCGGGCACGTCCTCGCGCCGCGGCAGCCCGCCCTGCGCGCCCATGCGCGTGACGCTCACCGCCGCGACGCGGACGGCCCAGCGTGCGGCCTCGACGAGGTCGGCCCCCTCGGCCAGCGCCTGGGCCAGCGCACCGCAGAACGCGTCGCCGGCGCCGGTGCCGTCGACGGCGTGCACCCGCGGTGCCTCGATGCGCTCGGCGTGCTCGCCTTCGACGACCAGCACGCCGTCCTTCCCGAGCGTCACGACGACGGCCCCCGCGAGCCCCAGGCCACGGGCGAGCGTGGCCGGGTCTCCGCTGCGCCCGGTGAGCGCCTCGAGCTCCCCGCGGTTGGGCACGAGGACGTCGACCGGGCGTCCGAGGGGGCGCGCTGGAGCCGGGTTGAGGACGACGGTGCCGCCGGCCGCCGCGATCGCCGCCTCGACGGCGCTGACGGGCACCTCGTGCTGCAGCAGCGTCACGGGCGCGGCGGCGAGGATGTCGCCCGCCGCCGCAACGTCGCTGGCCCCCACGTGCGCGTTGGCGCCCGAGCTCACGACGATCGTGTTCTCCCCCGCCCCGTCGACCGCGATCAGCGCCATCCCCGACGTCGCGTCCTCATCGACGATCACGTGTTCGACGTCGACCCCCTCGTCCGCAAGGCCCTTGCGCAGCCGCGCGCCCTGCGCATCGCCACCGACGCGGCCGACCATGGCGACGTCCGCGCCCAGGCGGGCCAGGGCGACCGCCTGGTTGGCGCCCTTGCCGCCCGGGAGCTCGCGGCGGTCGGCGCCGAGCACGGTCTCCCCCGGCATCGGGTGATGCTCGACCGCCACCACGAGGTCGAGGTTGATCGAGCCGACGACGACGATCACAGCGACCCGATCGCGCCGACGACGAGGTCCCAGAAGCGCGGCACGTCGAGCTCCATCGCCACCTTCGCGTTGGGTGGCTGCTCCAGGCGCCCGTGGAGGTCGACCACCGTCGCCCCCCGCGTCCAGCGGCCCTCGGTCTCGATGGCGACGAAGGCGTCGACGCTGCGCAGCACGGAGGAATCGATCACCAGCGCCACCGCGCAGGCGTCGTGCACCGGGGGGCCGGCCATCCCGTAGACGGTGCGGTAGGTGTCGGCGAAGAACGTCAACCAGCCGATGGTCGCCTCGGCGGCGGGGTTGCCCACCGCCCGCAGGCGCTCGATGACCTCCGGCGTGGCCTGCGCCTGATGGGTCAGGTTGAGCCCCACCATCGTGAGCGGCTTGCCGCTTGAGAAAACGATCTCCGCGGCCTCGGGATCGACGAGCGCGTTGAACTCGGCGTAGGGACGGGTGTTGCCGCGCGCGGTCGAGCCCCCCATCCAGACGATCTCCTGGACCGTCTGCGGCGAGTGCTCGAGCAGCGCCGCGACGTTGGTGAGCGGCCCGGTCGCGACCACGGTCGCCGGGCCGCGATCGACCATCAGCTCGACCGCCCCCCGCGGATCGAGCGCCATCGCAGGCTCGGGCAGCTCGGCCCCGTCGAGGCCGCTCTGGCCGTGGACGTCGAGCGCCGTGATGAGGTCGCCGCGCCGCGGCCCGGCGGCTCCCGCCGAGACCGGGATCTCGGTCGCCCCGGCCAGCGTGAGCACGCGGCGCGCGTTGAGCGTCACCTTCTGCAGCTCGGCGTTGCCGCCGACGGTGGTGACGGCACGCACGTCGACCGCGTCGGGACGGCCAGCGGCCAGGAGGATCGCCACGGCGTCGTCGTGGCCGGGATCGCAGTCGAGCAGGATGGAACGTGGGCCGGGCATCGCGGCAGCCTAGACAGCCCGTCACTGCGGGCGTACCTTCGAGTGGTGAAGCTGCGCCGGAGAACCCCCGACGACGCGAAGCCCACGGGCCTGGTCGGCGACCACGCGGACAAGCTCAGCCGCGTGCGTCCCGTCAGCCATTGGCCCGAAGAGGAACGCCCGACCGGCACGGACCGCGACACCTACCACTCGCCGATCGAGAGCATCTTCGAGCCGGTGCCGTTCCCCAAGTGGCTGCAGCCGCGGGGCCGGCGGCGCAAGGGCTCCTGAGCGCTGGCGCCGCCGGCGGATCGCTGACTCGCGTCAGTGGTGGTGGCGGCCGCCCAGCGCCTTGAGCTGGCCGCGCACCGCTCCGGCGGGGAACGCCGTCGTGTGAACGTTGGCGTAGAAGCCGCGCGGGTTGGCCTGGATCTCGGCCGCCAGGTCGGCGGCGATCGTCACGCAGCCGCTCGAGGCGCCGGGATCCCCGGTCGCGGGCTGCGTCACGGGCACCACGACGGGACCGTTGACGTTCTTGGCGCCGCGGTGGATGTGGGCCATCACCGGCGCGTCGAGGTTGGCCACGGTGATGCCGAAGCACACCTGATCGCCGTCGAAGGTGAACGTGGCCGAGCCGAAGCCGTCCGGGTCGCCCGCGCCCCGCTCTCCGGTCGTGGCGCTGATCTCGTTGCGTCCGCTCAGCTGCGCGAACAGCACGGCACTGCTCTTCTTGTGACCACGATGATGGTCACCCTTGTGACCGCCACCGCCGCCGCCACCGCCCCCGTGACCGGTCGCGATGGCGCTGCCCATGCCGAGCAGCAGCAGGCAGGTGGCGCTCAGCAGAGCGACGAGACGTCGGGACATGAGTCTCTCCTCTCCTAGATCTCTCCTGACCCTTCACCCCGTAGGACTACCCGGGCGGTCCGATCCTTCCGCGCGCGCGTGTGCGGTGTCAGACGGGCACGACGCCGTTGCGCTTCCACGGGCGCTCGACGACCTTGCCCTCGGCCATCTCCAGCGCGCGGCAGATCACCGGCCGCGTCTCGCGCGGGTCGATGACGTCGTCGATCATGCCGTTGCGCGCGGCGACGTAGACGTCGATGATCTGGCGGTAGGCGTCGATCAGCTCGGCCTTCTTGGCGGCCGGGTCGTCGGCCTCCTCGATCTGGCGGCGCATCACGATCTCCACCGCGCCCTCGGCGCCCATCACGCTGATCTCCGCGCTCGGCCAGGCGACGATGAGGTCGGGCTCGTACGCGCGCCCGTTCATCACGTAGTAGCCCGCGCCGTAGGCCTTGCGCAGCACGACGGTGATCTTGGGCACCGTCGCGTTGGCCACCGCGTGGAGCATCTTGGCCCCGTGGCGGATGATCCCGGCCTCCTCGACCTTGGTGCCGACCATGAAGCCCGGCACGTCCTGCAGGAAGACGAGCGGCAGCCCGAAGGCGTTGCAGAGGTTGACGAAGCGCGCCGCCTTGTCGGCGGAGTCGTTGTCGAGGATGCCGCCGAGCTGGCGCGGCTGGTTGGCCACGATCCCGACCGGACGCCCCCCGAAGCGCGCGAAGCAGGTGATGATCGTCCTGGCCCACTGCGGCTTGAGGTCGAGCCATTCGCCGTCGTCGACGATGCGGCGGATGACGTCGTACATGTCGTAGGGCTTGCGGTTGGACTCCGGGAGCACGTCGAGCAACTCGTCGTCCATGCGCTCGATCGGGTCGGCGGTCGCGCGCCGCGGCGGCGCCTCGCGGTTGTGAGAGGGCATGAACGACAGGTACTGCTTGATGCGCGCGATGCACTCCTGGTCGTCGGCCACCTCGAGGTCGCCGACGCCCGACTTGCGGCAGTGCACGCGCGAGCCGCCGAGCTCCTCCTGCGTGACGTCCTCGCCGACGGCCGCGCGCACGAGGTGCGGGCCGGCGAGCGCCATCGAGCCGCGGCCCTTGACCATCGGCACGAAGTCGGCCAGCCCCGGGATGTACGCGGTGCCCGCCGCGCACGGGCCCATGAGCGCCGCGACCTGCGGGATGACGCCGCTCATGACGACCTCCTCGCGGAAGAGGTGGCCGCTGCCGGCGAACAGCGAGCCGACGGCCTCCTGGATCCGCGCCCCGGCGCTGTCGAGCAGCCACACGAAGGGCAGGCGCTTGGTCAGCGCCAGGTCGCGCAGCCGGGCGACCTTCACCTCGCCGGTCATCCCCATCGAGCCGGCCATGACGGTGAAGTCATAGGCGACGACCGCGACGAGCCGGCCGTCGACCTTGCCGTAGCCGGTGATGACCCCGTCGGCCGGCGCGTCCTTGCCCTCCAGCGCGCGCACCGAGTAGTGGATGCCCGCGTGGAGGCCCATCTCGGTGAACGTGCCGGGATCGACGAGCAGCTCGAGGCGCTCGCGCGCGGTGAGCTTGTCGGCCGCGTGCTGCTTGGCGATCTTCTCCTCCCCGCCGCCGAGCTTCGCCTTGGCGCGGCGCTCGTGGAGGTCCTCGACCAGCGGCCTGAGGATCGAGGGCGGGGCGTCGGTGCTCATGGGGCGGGGCTCTCCAGCAGCGGCGCGGCGGCCTGTGCCAGCGTGCCGCTGAGCTCGGGGGTCGAGAAGCAGGTGATCTCCGCGCCGACGATACGCGCCCGCGCGGCCACGTCCGCCAGCAGGTCGTGCAGCTGCGTCGTGTCGAGGCCGCCCGGCGCCGGATAGAGCTGGCCGGGCATCACGGTGGGATCGAGGATGTCGACGTCGAGATGGACGAAGACCTCGCGCCCGGCGAGGGCGGCGGCGGGATCGTCGGTGCGCACGACGCCGTGGCGGTCCATGAGCTCCTCCTCGGCAGCGTCGAGGTCGCGCCCGCCGACGAGCACCACCCGTTCGGGGCCGGGCCCGGCGCCGTAGCCGGTGTCCCACAGTCCGACGGCGCCGGCCAGGCACATGCCGCCGAGGAAGCCGCTGGGCGTCGTGTCGGGGGTGTTGAAGTCGCCGTGCGCGTCGAGCCACAGCAGCCATGCGTCGGGCCAGCGCCGCGCGGCGGCGGGCACGGTGCCGACGCAGACCGAGCAGTCGGTGGCGGTCAGCAGTGGCCGCCGGACGGCCGCGACGGCGACCGCGGCCGCCTCGAGCGTCGGGCGCGCGTCGCGCAGGTCCTCGTCGTAGCGCGCCGTGCGCGGCTCGCCCGGCTCGCCGATGACGCGGGCGTCCGCGCTCAGGGCCTGGGCCAGCGCCAGCGCGCCGGCCGCGCGCCCGTGCGCGCGGTCGGAGGTCCGGCCCACCAGCGCGACGACGTCCGTCACGGCAGGAGCGGCTCCACGATCGTGGCCACCCGGCGGGCCAGGGCCGGCGCCGGGAAGTCGGTGACCTCGAGGCCGATGACCTCCGCGGCCTCGGCGACCTCGGCCAGCAGCGTGCGCAGGCCGCCGTCGCTGAAGCCGCCCTCGACCGGCCAGTGCAGCCCGGGCATGACCCCCGGGTCGAGGACGTCGAGGTCGAGGTGCACGAAGACCTCGCGGTCGGCGAGCAGCTCGGCCAGCCGCGACGGGCGCTCGACCAGGCCGACGCCGTGGGTCTCGACGAGGACCCGCTCGCCGGCATCGACATCGCGGATGCCGCACATGACCACGCGCGCAGGATCGACGTGCCCGCTGTCGAACCCGGCGTCCCACGCCCCGCACGCCGCCGACAGGCACATGCCACCGAGGAAGCCCGACGGCGTCGTCTCGGGGTCGTTGAAGTCGGGGTGCGCGTCGAGCCACAGCACCCACGCCTCGGGGCGCAGTCGCGCGACGGCCGGCAGCGTGGTGATGCAGATCGAGCAGTCCGAGGAGGTGAGGATCGGGAAGCGCCCGGCGGCGAGGGCGTCCTCGACCTGGCCGCCGGCCTCCAGCAGGCAGCCGCGGGCGTCGCGCAGGTCGTCGTCGTAGCGCGTTGCCGCGGGCTCGCCGGGCGTGCCCACCACCCGCGGCCTCGACGCCGATGCGCGCGGCCAGCGCCTCGGCCAGCGCGCGCGCCCCCTCGGCGGTCGTGGCGATGCGGTCCGACGTGCGGCACAGCAGGGCGGTCACCGCCCCTTCCACTGCGGCTCCCGCTTCTCGAAGAACGCCTTGACGCCCTCTTGGATGTCCTCGGTGGCGAAGGCGATCGTGAGCTGGGCGCGCAGGAAGTCCCAGGCGTCCTCGAGCGCCATGTCGTTCTGACGCCAGAGCGCGTCCTTGCCGAGCTTCATGAGCAGGGGCGACTTGCCAGCCAGCCGCTGAGCCCAGTCGTCCACCGCCTCGTCGAAGTCCTCGGGCGCCACCACGCGATTGACGATCCCCAGGCGCTCGGCCTCGCGCGCGTCGAAGCGCTCGCCGAGCAGCAGCATCTCGGTGGCCTTCTTGCGCGGAACGTTGCGCACGATCAGCGCGAGGATCATGAAGGGGAAGACGCCGACGTTGATCTCGGGCGTCCCGAAGGTGGCCTTCTCGCCGGCCACCACCAGGTCGCAGGCCAGCGCCAGCCCGAGCGCCCCGGCCAGGCAGTGGCCGTTGACCGCGCAGATCACGGGCTTGCCCAGCTCGCCGATGACGGTGAAGAGTCGCGGGAAGCGCTCGGTGGCCGCATGCTTGTGCACGAGCGGCACGTCGGCCGCGAAGCCGGCGAGGTTCCCGCCCGAGCTGAAGGTCGTCTCGTGCGTGGAGGCGAGCACGACGCAGCGCACCGCGTCGTCGTCGCGCGCCGCCTCGAAGGCGGCGACGAGGTCGGCCAGCAGCTCGTCGGACAGCGCGTTGCGCGTGTCCGGCTGGTCCATGGCGATGGTGGCCACGCCGCTGTCGGCCGCCACCTCGTAGCGCAGGGTCGTGTAGGTCAGGCGCGCCACTCTGCCGAAGGATGAGGGCACCCGCAACCAGCTGTGCCCGCACATGAGAGCCGTCCGGCCCGAGCCGCAGCCGTCCGCCGTCGGCGAGCGGCCGTTTGACGACGCGCACAAAACGCTCCGGATGGGTTATCCGACCCGGTGTCGGGGGATACATATACTTCCGCCGCGCTGCCTCCGTTGGGAGAGAGGGGAGGCAACGTCCGCAGAGTCCAGTTGGGGCTCCGTCCCCCAGGAGGAGAAGCATGAGAGGTGCAAGGCGCGCCGTAATGGCGCTCGCCGGCGCAGGGCCTTTTGGCCTGCTCGGCGCCGGTCCGGCCACCGCCGGGACCGTCGAACCGCTCAACCAGTACGAGGTGAGCGGAAAGGTCGACACCGATGCGCTGGCGCGCGCCGGGTTCGACATGCGCGAGGCCGGTGTCACCGGCAAGAAGGGCAAGTTCTTCATCGTGGCGACGCCGTCGCAGGCGGCGGAGCTGGGCAAGACCGGCGCCACCGTCACGGCGCCGTTCGGGCTGGCCCGCTCGTTCGAGCAGCCAGCCGCCCCCGCCGTTGTCGCAGCCGACGCACGGCTACGACGTCTTCCGGCCCTGGAGCCTGAAGCCGGCCCCGTGCCCAGGCACGTGCTCCACGCCGCTGGTCAACCTCAAGACCTACTACCACCAGCTCGCGGTCGCGAACTCGGACGTGGTGAAGGAGGAGGTCATCGGCCACTCGGTCCTCGGGCAGCCGATCATGGCCTACAAGGTCCACAACGGCGGCCGTCACGAGCGCGACGGCACCCACCCCGCGGTCCTCTACAACTCCACGCAGCACGCGCGCGAGTGGATCGCCACGGAGACCGAGCGCAGGCTGTTCACGTACTTCCTCGACGCACAAGCGCGACAAGCCCATCAAGAAGCTGCTCGACGACCGCGAGGTCTGGTTCGTGCCCGTCGTCAACGTCGACGGTTACGACTACACCTTCGTCGACAAGGGCACGCGCCTGTGGCGCAAGAACCTACGCGACGTCAACGGCGGCGGCTTCAGCCAGGACATCGACGGCGTCGACCCCAACCGCAACTGGCCGACGAAGTGGAACTACGACCAGGAGGGCGCCTCGGCGGACTCCGCCAACGAGACCTACCACGGCTCGGGGCCGGCATCGGAGCCTGAAGTGCAGGCGATGCGCGGGCTGGAGAAGCGCCTGAAGTTCAAGTTCTCGATCGACTACCACTCTTTCGCGCAGCTGATCCTCTACCCCGAGGGTTGGCAGGTGGAGACGCCGGCCAGCGACTCGCCGCTGATGGCGGCCCTGGCAGGCGATGACGACAACCCGGCGGTCCCGGGCTTCGACCCCGACGTCTCGGCCGAGCTCTACACGACCAACGGCGACGTCACCGACGATGCCTGGCGGTCGTTCGGCACGCAGGCCTACACGGTCGAGCTGGACGGTGGGACCGGACCGGGGGTCGGCGGCACCGTCGACGGGCCCGATTCGTTCGCTCCGGGCGGCTTCGTGTTCCAGGACTCCGAGGCCGACATCGAGGCCGAGTTCCAGAAGAACCTGGCGTTCGCGCTGGACC
Organism: uncultured Actinomycetes bacterium; assembly: GCA_963742125.1. GTDB lineage: Bacteria > Actinomycetota > Thermoleophilia > Solirubrobacterales > Solirubrobacteraceae > JAOPZW01. The sequence goes on from CAVUKO010000004.1 coordinate 398,886, forward strand.
TCACGAAGTCGGCGCTCGACCCCGAGAACCCGAGCTCGCACCTGGGCAACACCGCGCCGGACTTCGTGCCGACGACGTTCCCGACCTCATGGGGCGACCCGCAGACCGTGCAGGTCAACGCCAAGAAGTCGCTGGGCAAGGTGTCGGTCGTCTGGCGCGTCAACGGCGGGCGCAAGCACGAGAGCTCGACGTCCGAGTTCAAGGGCGGCGCGCGCCAGTACGGCGACCCGGGGACCTACTACCACAACCTCCGCGGCAAGGTCTCCGGCACGCAGCCGGGCGACAGTGTCGAGGTGTGGTTCGAGTCCAAGCACCGCAAGTCGGACTCGTTCACCTACACGGTCAGGAACGAGAGCCGCAACAAGGTGCTGCTGATGGGGGCCGAGGACATCGCCGGGCCGAGCACCCTGCCTGGGGCTCCCAACCCCAGAGTCAGCTACCTGTCGACCTACCAGCAGGCGCTGACCGACGCGGGCGTCGGCTTCGACACCTACGACATCGATGCCCAGGGCCGCGTCGCGCCGACGACGCTCGGCGTGCTCTCGCATTACAAGGCCGTCGTCTGGTTCACCGGCGACGACCTCTACCCGCGTGAGCCGGGGCAGCCCGGCGGCACCGGGCACGTCGAAGCTCATCGACGACGAGGTCGTCAACGTCCGCGACTTCATGAACGAGGGCGGCAAGGCGCTGATCTCGGGCCGCGCGGCGTTGCAGGCGGGCTGGGACCAGTTCCTCTACAACCCGCTCGGTGCGCCTCCGGGGCCGTTCTGCAAGTCCAACCAGACGGCCGGCAACGGCGACGCCGACGACCCGATTGGCCAGAAGGAGAACTGCGTGGTCGTGTCCAACGACTTCCAGCAGTACTGGCTCGGGACGTACCTACCCATCAGCCTGGCCGGCTCCCTTGCCGGACCGGATCCCGATGCGGTGGCGGCCAAGCAACTGCAGGAGAACGCGCCGTTCGGCTCGCTGACCTTCGGGCTCAACGGGCCCGACTCGGCTGCCAACCAGGGGCACCTGTACTCGTTCCTGACGACGTCGAGCATCCTCAAGCCCGACCAGTACCCGCAGTTCGCGGGTGACCAGGCGATCAAGACGACCGGCCTGCCGGCCTTCGATCCGCCGACGGGGAGCTTCTACGCCTACTCGCAGCAGGCGAGCTCGGCGTACAAGCGCCTGTCGCGCACGGTCGACATGACCGGGAAGACGACCGGATCGCTGTCGTTCAAGGTGTCCTACGACACGGAGCCGAACTTCGACTACGTGTTCGTCGAGGCGCACACCGTCGGCCAGGACGACTGGACGACACTGGCCGACACCAACGGGCACACCTCCGACGACACCGGGGGCGGCTGCCCGGACGACAATCCGTTCTGGCTGGACGAGCACCCGTTCCTGACCCACTACATCACCCGCACCGGGACGACCGGCGCCTTTGAGTGCGCGCCGACCGGCTCGTCGGGTGTGTGGAACGCGGCGACGGGCAACTCGGCCGGCTTCCAGGACTGGAACGTCGATCTGAGCTCGTTCGCGGGCAAGCAGGTCGAGGTGTCGATCACGCACGTGACCGACCCTGCCGTCCTGGGCCTCGGCGTCTTCGTGGACGACACGAAGGTCGCCACCGACGGCGCGACCGTCGACGAGACGTCGTTCGAGGACGACCTCGGCGGCTGGAGCGTCCCCGGAGCACCGGCTGACAGCGGCGTCAACGCCAACGACTGGATCCGGACGCAGTCGGTCGGGTTCATCGACGGGCCGGGAGTCGCCACGGACCACTCGGTCTACTGGGGCTTCGGCCTGGAGGGCGTCAACGGCGCGGACAACCGCGCGACGCTCATCAAGGACGCGCTGGGACGCTTCGGCATCCACTAGCGCGCACGAGCAGCGTTCGAGGGGCCGCCTCCGGGCGGCCCTTCGTCGTTGCCGCTAGGCGGCGCGACGGTGCGTGGAGCCCTTGACCGCGGGGCGGGCCAGAAGGCTCGCGCGGACGAGCTCGCGCTGGCGCTCGTGCGCCGACTGCATCGAGAGAGCGACGCCGACCATGGAGGGCTTCGCTGCGAAGGTGGGTCGGGGGGAGCTCATGCCAGGATGATCGGCTGCAGGGCCCCATGGATGTAGGGGGCGGCCCCGCCAACTTCGGGTGGGGAAAGCCGTACTCCTACACGGTGTGCGGGCCGCGCTTGCAGTAGAAAGTGGGAAGTCCTACTGTCTACTCATGAGCGCCGCCGACACCGTCCTCAAGCCCGACTTCGCCGCCAGGCGCAAGCATTTCATCTTCACCGACGAGCACGAGGCGCTGCGCGAGTCGATCCGCAGCTTCGCGATCAAGGAGCTGGCGCCGCACGCGGAGGAGTGGGAGGAGACGACCTTCCCCGACTCGGTCTTCGCGCGCATGGGCTCGCTCGGGTTCCTCGGGCTCGACAAGCCCGAGGAGTACGGCGGACAGGGCGGCGACTACTACTCGAGCCTGGTGCTGGCCGAGGAGATCGTCCACGGCCAGTCCGGCGGCCTGGCGATGGCCGTGGCGGTGCAGACCGACATGGCGATGCCGCCGATCCTCGCGTTCGGGACCGAGGAGCAGAAGCGCGAGTGGGCGGCGCCGGCGATCGCGGGCGAGAAGATCCTCTCGCTCGGGATCACCGAGCCCGATGCCGGCTCCGACGTGGCCGGGATCAAGACACGCGCCGTGCGCGACGGCGACGAGTACGTGATCAACGGCTCGAAGACCTACATCACCAACGGTCACCGCGCTCACGTCATCGTCCTCGTGACCAAGACCGACCCCGAGGCCGGCTACGACGGCTTCACGCTCTTCCTCGTGCCCATGGACGCGCCCGGCGTGATCCGCGAGAAGAAGCTCGAGAAGCTGGGGATGCACGCCTCCGACACCGCGCTGCTGGCCTTCCAGGACGTGCGCGTGCCCGACACCGCGGTGCTCGGCCAGGTCGGCAAGGGCTTCTACCACATCATGTGGGAGCTCCAGGGCGAGCGGCTCATCGGCGCCGCCGGCTGCGTCGCCGGCGCCCAGCGCGTCTTCGAGCAGACCCTGAAGTACGCCACCGAGCGCACGGCCTTCGGCCGTCAGATCGGCAAGTTCCAGGTCAACCGCCACAAGTTCGCCGAGATGGCGACGAAGATCGAGGCCGCGCGCCAGCTCACGTACAGCACCGCGTGGCGCTTCCAGAACGGCGAGTACCCGGTGCGCGAGATCTCGATGGCCAAGCTCTACGCCGCGCGGATCGCCGTCGAGGTGGCCGACGAGTGCATCCAGATCCACGGCGGCGCCGGCTACATGAAGGAGTACGGCGTCGAGCGCGTGTGGCGCGACATGCGCCTGAACCGCATCGGCGCCGGCACCGACGAGATCATGCTCGACGTCATCGGGCGCTCGTACGGGCTCTAGCCGACGCTGAGGGAACCCCCCGTGCGCAGGGGGTGTAGCCGGGATGCATGCGCCCGCTCGCCGCCTCTCTCATCGTCCTCGCCGCCGCCGCCCCGGCGGTGGCGGGATGTGGCGAGCGGGCTGCGGCGCCCGCGGCACCGAACGGCGGCCTCGTGCTGCTCCGCGCCGGCGCCGAGCGCACCCTCACGCTCGGCGCCGGCGCCCCGCGGGCGCTGCCCGCCGGCCAGCCGGCGGCGGGCTGGCGGACGCTGTACACGGCGACGCCGGCCGGCACGGCCACGACGGTCGCCCGCGTCGACGTCGCCAGCGGGCACGCGCTGCGCTCGCTGCGCCTGCCCGGGCGCTGGACGCTGCCCGCGACGGTGATCGGCGGCGCGCCGGACGCGGCGAGCGCCGACGGGCGGACGCTCGTCCTCGCGCGCGCGGGCGCGCGCGAGTCGCGGTTCGCGCTGGTCGACGCGTCGCTGCGCCGCCCGCCGCACATCGTGACCCTCCCGGGCCGCTTCGCCTTCGACGCCATCGCCCCCGACGCGAGCCGGATGTTCCTCATCGAGCAACGCGGCGGCGGCCACTACCTGGTGCGCAACTACGACCTCGCGCGCGACGAGCTCATGCCGGGCGCCGTGGTGGACAAGCGCGAGCCCGACGAGCGGATGGAGGGCCAGCCCGTCGCCCGTGCCGTGCCCGCCGCCGGGTCGTGGGTCTACACGCTGTACCGCAAGGCGGAGGGCCCGTTCGTGCACGCGCTCAACACGGCGGGCTTCGCGCTGTGCATCGACCTGCCGGCCGCCGCGCGCTCCGGCAGCGCCGCGGCGCGCGAGTGGGGCCTCGTCCTCTCCCCCGACGAGTCGACGCTCTACGCCGCCAACCCCGCGCTCGGGCTCGTCGTCGAGATCGCCGCGGGCGACGCCGCCGAGGTCCGCCGCACCGCCCGCATCCCCCGCGGTGCGATCGGCGCGGCGCCGCGGCTGGCGGTCTCTCCCGATGGCGCGACGCTGTACGTCCCGACGCGCGGCGGCGTGGCGGCGCTCGACGCCGGGACGCTGGCGGTACGGCGCACGCTGCTTCCCGGCCATCGCGTGAGCGCGGTCGTCGCCAGCGGCCGGCGGCTGTATGCGCAGGACGGCGCGGTCGTCACCTTGGATGCGGCGAGCGGTGCGGTGCTGCGGCGCACGCCGACTTCGGCGCCGCCGGCGGCGCTGGCGGCGGTGGTGCCGGCGCGGTAGGTCTTGCCGTTTGGCGCTGGCGGCGATGCGCGGCGCTTACTGCCGCATCGAGGGAAGGAGGCCCCCGCGGCGCCCGGCCGGGCCGATCGCGCCGTAGCGCGCTGGATTGGTGTTGCAGGACAACACTTATCCAGCACCGTGGTCGATTGTGTGGCCAGGAACCACACCAGCGACCATCGTTCGGCGTAGCTCACCCCCGCGGAGGACGACCGCCAACGGTCGCGCCGCCCCGGGTCCGCTTCCCCTCGGTGATGCAGTAAACGCACCGCAGCGCAACAAACGCAGGCGGACGACCTACGAGCCAGCCACCACCCACAACGCCTGCGGCCCCCGGAACGAGATGTTGGGGTGGAACGTGAGCTCCTGGTCCTCGACCAGCGCCAGCTCCGGCCACCGCCGCGCGAGCTCGGCGACCGCCAGCTCGGCCTCGAGCCTGCCGAGGGCCGAGCCCAGGCAGAAGTGGATGCCGCGGCCGAAGGCCAGGTGGCGGCGGGCGTTGTCGCGGTCGATGTCGAAGGTCTCGGGCTCGGGGAAGACCGACGTGTCGCGCCCGGCCGCCGCCAGCCACAGGAAGAGCTTCGCGCCCGCCGGCAGGTCGACGCCTCCAACGGTCGCCGGCCGGGTCGTCACGCGCCGCCAGACGCAGACCGACGGATCGAAGCGCAGCGTCTCCTCGACAGCGCCCGGGATGGCGCCCGGGTCGGCGACGACGCGCTCCCAGCGCGCGCGGTCCTCGAGCAGGCGCCGTATGACGTTGCCGATCAGGTAGTTCGTCGTCTCGTGGCCGGCGAAGCTCAGCGAGAAGCAGATCGAGGCGATCTCGTCGAGCGTGAGCGCCTCGGGGTCCTCGTCGTGGATGTCGATCAGCGCGCTCGTGAGGTCGCCGGTGCGGCGCGCGACGCGCTCGTCGACCAGCCCGCGCAGGTAGCGGCGGTAGGCGACGATGTTCTCGGCGTGCGCGACCTGCTCGCTCGGGCGCCGGACGCCCGAAGCTCAGCCCGGCGCGGTAGCCGCACCAGCGCTTGAGCTGCGCGTAGTCCTCGGGCGGCACGCCGATGAGGCTGAAGACGATCGTCGCCGGCAGCGGGAAGGTGAGCGAGGCGACGAGGTCGAACGGCTCGGCCGGGTCGATCGCGTCGAGCAGGTCACTCACCGTCGCGCGGATCGTGCCTTCCATCGAGGCCACGCGCCGCGGCGTGAAGGCGCGCGCGGTATGGCGGCGCACGCGCGTGTGCTCGGGCGGGTCGAGGCTGACCATCGACGGCGCCGGGCGGTGGCCGCCCCCCAGCAGCAGCTCCCCCGCCTCCTTGCTCAACGCGGCGAGCGGCAGCTGCGCAGCCGCCGCCGAGAAGGTCTCGTGGTCGAGGAAGATCGCCTCGATGTCGGCATAGCGCGTGACGACGTAGTAGTCGATCGCCGGCGCGTAGAAGATCGGCGCCTCGCTCGCCGGCAGCTCGGCCAGGACCGCGAACGGGTCCTCCAGGTAGCGCGGCGAGAGCGGATCGAAGTCGGCGTGGACGGGGCAGCCCGGCGCAACGGTGCTGGCCATCGCCTCACGATGACGCGCACGCCGCGGTCGTGCAATACGGTCGCTGCGCCCATGTCCGTCAACCCGCCGTTCACCGACGAGCACGAGACCCTGCGCGAGTCGATCCGCCGCTTCGTCGCCAACGAGCTGCGCCCGCACGCGGCGGAATGGGAGGAGGCGCGCTGGTTCCCCGACGAGGTCTTCGCACGGCTCGCGGCCGTCGGCTTCCTCGGCCTGAAGTACCCCGAGGAGTACGGCGGGCAGGGCGGCGACTACCTGCACGACGCGGTCTTCGCCGAGGAGCTCGCGCGCTGCGGCTCGGGCGGGCTGGCCGCGGGCGTGGGCGCGCACGTCGGCATCGCCACGCCGCCGGTGTGGAAGTTCGGCACCGACGAGCAGAAGCGCCGCTACCTGGCACCGGCCATCGCCGGCGAGCGGATCGCCGCGCTGGCCATCACCGAGCCCGGAACCGGCTCCGACGTCGCGGCGATCACGACGCGCGCCCAGCGCGTCGACGGCGGCTTCGTCGTCAACGGCGAGAAGACCTACATCACCAACGGCGTGCGCGCCGGCTTCTACGTCACGGCGGTCAAGACGACGGCGCTGGGCGGCCACCACGGCCTGAGCTTCCTCATCGTCGACGCCGGCGAGGGCGTGACGGCCGCCAAGCTCGACAAGCTGGGCTGGCACGCGTCGGACACCGCCACCGTCGCCTTCCAGGACGCCTTCGTCCCCGAGGAGAACCTGCTCGGCGAAGAGCACGAGGGCTTTCGCCTGATCATGGCCAACTTCCAATGGGAGCGACTGCTCATGGCCCTCGGCGCGGTCGGCGCGATGCACGTCGCCCTGGAGCGCACGATCGCCTACACGCGCGAGCGCCAGGCCTTCGGCCGACCGCTCACCGGCCACCAGGTCGTGCGCCATCGGCTGGTCGAGCTCGCCACCACGGCGCACACCTGTCGCTGCGTGACCTACGACGCCCTGCGCCGCTTCGCCGCCGGCGAGGACGCCGTGCGCGAGGTGACGATGGCCAAGCTCGCCACACAGCGCGCCGCCTTCGACGTCATCGACGCCTGCCTGCAGCTGCACGGCGGGGCCGGCTACATGCGCGAGTACGAGATCGAGCGCATGGCGCGCGACGCACGGCTGGGGCCGATCGGCGGCGGCACCGACGAGGTCATGAAGGAGATCCTCGGCAAGGTCATGGGCCTGTAGGTTCGGCCCCCGATGCGCTCTGGTCGCCTGCTACCGGCGCTGCTCGCCGCCTCCTGCGCGGTGGTGGCGGTCGGCTGCGGCGGCGCCAAGAAGCAGGCCGACCCGGTCCCGCCGGACATCCCGCCGCTGACCAACGAGCGCCTGACCGAGCCCCCCGGCGATCAGCTTCCGGCGCTCATGGTCGACCTCTCGCGGCAGGCCACGAGCCGCAAGGTGACCGCGACGGACGTCGCCGACGCGGTCGCGGCCACGTGCGCGAAGGGAACGTCGGCATCGCTGAAGGCCTTCATCCGCAAGCGACTCCCCGACGTGGACGTCGGCGCCGCCGCGCTGTTCGGGCGCGTGGTCGCGCTCATCGACGCGCAGTGCCCGCTCGCGCCGGGCCAGGTGCTCCAGCTGGAGAGCGCCGCGCTCGTCGAGCTCGCGCTCAACGGCATGCGCGCGTCCGCCCGCGGGACGATCCCCGAGCGCGAGCTCAACCAGCAGGCGTGCGCCGTCATGGTCTCCTCCGAGCAGTCGGTCGGGGAGATCGTCGACGGTCTCAGCCGGGTGGCCACCCGGCACCTCGAGCGGCGCCGAGCGCTCGAGATCGGCGTCAAGGCCGTGGTCCAGGCGTGCCCGGTGTTCATCGGCGACCTGCGCAAGGCGATCGCCCGGCTGCGCCGTCTCTGAGGCGGGAACCGCCGTGACGTCGCGGGTGTACCGAGGGCATGCGCCGACTCCTCGTCCTCGCCACCCTCGCCGCCCTCGCGCTGCCCGCCGCCGCCTCGGCCAAGGAGGTCGGCGCGCTGACGGTCTGCGGCAGCGACGGGTGCCAGAAGATCACCGCGCACGCGGCGCTGCAGGGCTTCATGGACGGCGGCTACGAGACGCTGGCACCGCAGCGCGGCGGCCCGTTCTTCACCGTGAAGGTCGCGATGCGCCACGCCGGCGACGACGCGGGCGGCTGGACCGTCGAGTACCTGCGCGCGGCCAACCTCATCCGCGCCACCGGCGACGACTCCAAGCACGTGTGGACCCGCCCCGCGGGCGTGACGGCGCAGGCGCTGCGCCGCGCGGCGCGTGGGCTGCAGCCGTACCCGGCCGAGAAGCTCGGTCCGGTACGCGAGCCGTCGCCCGTGGCGGTCGAGGACCCGCCGGCCCGGGCCCCGCGTCCGGCGTCGGGCGGCGGCTCCTCGCAGCTCGGCCTGGCCGGCGGCGGCGCCGGCGCCGCGGTCGTGCTGGCGGCCGGCGTCCTGCTGGCGCGCCGGCGCCGCCGGCATCCTGGCTGAGGCCGGGGCGGACCTCCGTGGCAGGTCTCCGAAGCGGTCTACCGGCGCGCTGATTGGCCGGTCAGCCAATAGGATGCCCGCTTTCGGAAGCCTGACAAGGAGACGTTCATGGGAGTCCTCGACGACAAGGTGGCGATCGTCACCGGCAGCGCCCGCGGCATCGGCAAGGCGACCGCGGAGCTGCTGTCAGAGCACGGCGCCAAGGTCGTCGTCAACGACCTCGACGGTGACGCCGCGCAGGAGACCGCCGACGCCATCGCGGGCGAGACCGCGGTCTACGCCGGCGACCTGACCCAGGAGGGCTCGCCCGAGGCGCTGGTCCAGACGGCGATCGACGCCTGGGGCAAGATCGACATCATCGTCAACAACGCGGGCTACACCCTCGACGCACCCATCCACAAGATGAGCGACGACTGGTTTCAGAAGATGCTCGACATCCACCTGGTCGCGCCCTTCCGCATCATCCGCGCCGCCGCCCCGCACCTGCGCGAGCCGGCCAAGGCCGAGCGCGAGCGCGGCGAGGAGGTCTTCCGCAAGATCGTCAACGTCTCGTCGATCAGCGGCACGATGGGCAACGCCGGCCAGGCCAACTACTCGGCCGGCAAGGCCGGCGTCGTGGGCCTGACCAAGACGCTGGCCAAGGAGTGGGGTCAGTTCAAGGTCAACGTCAACGCGGTCGCCTTCGGCTGGATCGAGACGCGCCTGACCGCGTCGAAGGACGACACCAACGTCGCGGAGATCCGTGGCGAGAAGGTGCAGCTCGGCATCCCCGAGCAGATGCGCGGAATGGCCGCGGCGCTGATCCCCGTCGGGCGCCCCGGCACCCCCGAGGAGGCCGCCGGCGGTGTCTTCTTCCTGTGCTCGCCGTGGGCCAACTTCGTCCACGGCCAGGTGCTCAACATCACCGGCGGCCAGTTCACCGGGATGACGACCTAGGCCGGTTCAGCGCAGTTCCTGGATGCGGATCAGGTTGCCCGCGGGATCGCGGAAGGCGCAGTCGCGAATCCCGTAGGGCTGGTCGGTCGGCTCCTGGACGACCTCGGCGGCGCCGGCCTGCAGCCGCTCGAAGGTGCCGTCGAGGTCGGTGGTGGCCAGGTTGATGCTGGCGTAGGTGCCCTTGGCCATCATCTCGGCGACCATGCGGCGCTCGTCGTCGGTGACGCCGGGGTCGGCGGCCGGCGGATACAGGACGATGGACGTGCCGGGCTGGTCGACGGGGCCGACCGTGATCCAGTGCATCCCGTTGTATCCGACGTCGTTGCGGACCTCGAAGCCGAGGGTGTCGCGGTAGAAGGCGAGGGAGGCGTCGGGGTCGTTGTGCGGGAGGAGGCTCGCGTGAATCGTGATGTCCATGACCGTCACGCTAGCTGCGGCTCGGGACCGGCGCTTCTCGATTCCTGATCGGTTTGGTCACCTGTTTTGCCACGCACGACGGCATCCCCGCCGTGGCGTCCGCCTCGTGGCGCCGGTAGGCGCTGGGCGGCATGCCGACCAGCTCGGTGAAGCGCGTGCTGAAGGTGCCCAGCGACGAGCAGCCGACCGCGAAGCAGACCTCGGTGACGCTGAGGTCGCCACGACGCAGCAGCGCCATCGCGCGCTCGATGCGCCGCGTCATCAGGTAGCTGTACGGCGACTCGCCGTAGGCGAGCCGGAACTGGCGGCTGAGGTGCCCGGCCGACATGTGCGCGCCGCGAGCGAGCGCCTCGACGTCCAGCGGCTGCGCGTACTCCCGGTCGATCCGGTCGCGGACGCGGCGCAGCAGCGCGAGGTCGCGCAGGTGCTGCTCCGCGGCGGGTGTGCTGGTCACCTGCCAGATCGTGGCACATCGCGTGCACGGTGCTCGCGAGGGGGTCGGTCAGGCGCCGACGTAGTCCGCGAGGTGCTCGCCGGTGAGGGTGGAGCGCTCCGCGACGAGGTCGGCGGGTGTGCCCTCGAAGACGATCCGGCCGCCGTCCTGGCCGGCGCCGGGGCCGAGGTCGATGATCCAGTCGGCGTGCGCCATGACCGCCTGGTCGTGCTCGATGACGATGACCGACTTGCCGGACTCGACGAGCTGGTCGAGCAGACCGAGCAGGTGCTCGACGTCGGCGAGGTGCAGGCCGGTGGTGGGCTCGTCGAGGACGTAGACGCCGCCTTTCTCGGCCCATGTGGGTGGCCAGCTTGAGCCGCTGGCGCTCGCCGCCGGACAGCGTGGTGAGCGGCTGGCCGATGGTGAGGTAGCCGAGCCCGACGTCGGCGAGGCGCCCGAGGATCTTGTGCGCGGCCGGCACCTTCGACTCGCCGTCGCCGAAGAACGCCTCGGCCTCGCTCACCGACATCGCCAGCACCTCGCTGATGTCCTTGCCGCCGAACGCGTACTCGAGCACCGACGCGTCGAAGCGCTTCCCGCCGCACTCCTCGCAGGGCGACGCGACGCCGGCCATGATCCCCAGCTCGATGTAGATGACGCCCGCGCCGTTGCAGTTCGGGCAGGCGCCCTCGGAGTTGGCGCTGAACAGCGCCGGCTTGACGCCGTTGGCCTTCGCGAACGCCTTGCGGATCGGGTCGAGCAGGCCGGTGTACGTCGCCGGGTTGCTCCGCCGTGAGCCGCGGATCGCGCCCTGGTCGACCAGCACCACCCCGTCGCCGCCGGCCACCGAGCCGTTGATCAGCGAGCTCTTCCCCGACCCGGCCACGCCGGTCATCACGACCAGCACGCCGAGCGGGATGTCGACGTCGACGTCCTGCAGGTTGTTGGTGGTGGCGCCGCGCACCTCGAGCGCCCCCGACGGCTTGCGCGCTGACTCCTTCAAGGAGGCGCGGTCGTCCAGGTGGCGCCCGGTGATCGTGTCGCTGGCCCGCAGCTCCTCGACGGTGCCCTCGAAGACCACCTCGCCACCGGCGGCGCCGGCGCCGGGGCCGAGGTCGACGACGTGGTCGCCAATGGCGATCGTCTCCGGGTCGTGCTCGACGACGAGCACCGTGTTGCCCTTGTCGCGCAGCGCGATCAGCAGGTCGTTCATCCGCTGGATGTCGTGCGGGTGCAGGCCGACGGTCGGCTCGTCGAAGACGTAGGTCACGTCGGTGAGCGACGACCCGAGGTGGCGGATCATCTTGGTGCGCTGGGCCTCGCCGCCCGACAGCGTGCCCGACGACCGGTTGAGCGAGAGGTAGCCCAGCCCGATCTCCACGAACGAGTCGAGGGTGTGCCGCAGCGCCGCGAGCAGCGGTGCCACCGACGGCTCGTCGAGGCCGCTCACCCACTCGGCGAGGTCGGAGATCTGCATCGCCGAGACGTCGGCGATGCTGACACCGTCGATCTTCGACGAGCGAGCCGCCTCGCTGAGCCGGGTGCCGTCGCAGTCGGGGCACGTGGTGAACACCACCGCCTTCTCCACGAAGGCGCGGATGTGCGGCTGCATCGCGTCGACGTCCTTGGACAGCATCGACCGCTGGATCGATGGGATCAGACCCGCGTAGGTCAGGTTGATCCCCTCGACCTTGATCTTGGTCGCCTCCTTGTAGAGCAGGTCGTGGAGCTCGCGCTTGTTGAACTTCTTGATCGGCTTGTCCGGATCGAAGTAGCCGCAGCCGCGGAAGATCCGGCCGTACCACCCGTCCATGCTGTAGCCGGGGATCGTGAGCGCGCCCTCGTTGAGCGACTTGCTGTCGTCGTACAGCGCGGACAGGTCGAAGTCGCTGACCGAGCCGCGGCCCTCGCAGCGCGGGCACATGCCGCCGACGCGGCTGAAGCTTGCGCTCTTGGTGATGGTCTTGTCGCCGCGCTCGACCGTGATCCCGCCGCTCCCGTGGGCGGAGGCGACGTTGAAGGAGTACGCGCCGGGCGAGCCGATGCGCGGCTGCGCGAGGCGGCTGAAGAGGATGCGCAGCATGGCGTCGGTGTCGGTCGCGGTGCCGACCGTCGAGCGGGGGTTGGACCCCATCCGCTCCTGGTCGACGCTGATCGCGGTCGTCAGCCCGTCGAGCACGTCGACCTCCGGGCGCGCCTGCGTCGGCATGAAGCCCTGCACGAAGGCGCTGTAGGTCTCGTTGATCATCCGCTGCGACTCCGCGGCGATGGTGCCGAACACCAGCGAGCTCTTGCCCGAGCCCGAGACGCCGGTGAACACCGTCAGCCGGCGCTTGGGGAGCTCGACGCTGACGTCCTTGAGGTTGTTCACGCGCGCGCCCTGCACGCGGATCAGGTCGTGGCTGTCGGCAAGGTGCACCGCGGGCGACCGCGTGTCCGTCCTCGTGGCCATGCTCATCGTGCCTCCATCTGATCGGCGGAGCCGCCTTCCCGAGGACTCACTGGTCCTGGAGCAGGCCGAGCACGTTGCCGTCGGCGTCGGTGACGGCGGCCACCAGGCGGCCGCCACCGACGTCATGCGCGGGCTCCTTCACGGTGGCGCCCGCGGCGGTCACCTCGGCCAGCTTCGCCTCGATGTCCGGCACGTGCCAGTAGGCCACCGGCGAGGTCATGCCCTGCGGTCCGCCACCCGGCACCAGCCCGATGTGCTGACCGGCGGCCTCGAACCCGACGTAGTAGGGCCCGTCGGTCTGCGGCGGTACGCCGAGCAGGGCGGCGTACACCGCCTTGGCCGTCGCCAGGTCGGATACGGGATGCAGCACGGTCTTGATTCCCAGGGTGGAAGCGCCGGTCATGTTCACTCCTGAAGTCGCGGTAGCGATGTCCATGACGGTCATGCTAGGCGCGGCTCATGACCGGCGCTTCTCGATTCCTGACCGGTCTAGCGCTTCTTGTGGGCCTTGCCCTTCTTGAGCTTGGCCAGCTTGACCGTGCGCGTCACCTTGGTCTTCTTGACGTTGCCCGAGGCGTCGCGCGCCGTGACCGTCATGGTCGCCGTCAGCGTCTTGCCGGCGTACTTCTTGCGCACGGCGCTCGACAGCTTCAGCGACACCGGGACCTTCTGACCGGGCGCGACGGCGACGGTGGTCGTCTTGAGCTTGATCGTCACCTTCTTCTTCTTGGGCTTCTTCTTCTTGTCGACGGTCGCGGCGCGCGTGCGGCTGCTGCGCGGCTGAAGCGTCGTCTGCACGGTGACGGTGGCCGCCTCGTTGCAGTTGACCGTGATGACCAGCGGCTTGCCGGCGCCGCCGCTGCCGCCGGGCCGGTCGCCGCTGACCTTGACGGTGCACGCCGGCGGGACGTTGTCGACGAAGGTCCCCAGCGCGGACGCCTGCGGCTCGGCGTCCTGGCGCGCGCCGTCGTTGTTGAAGTCGACGAAGGCGACGACCGTGTCCGCGCCGGCGTTGGTGCCCGGATCGGTGACGATGGCGTTGCCGTTCGGCGTCGAGGGTCGCCGACCCGGAGGACGGGTTCACGCCGGTGATCGTGTAGCGCATCGTCCTGCCCGCGTAGGGCACGCCCGTCGTGTCGACGGCGGTGACCGTGAAGTTGATCGGGACGCCCTTCGGGGAGCCCGCGTTCGGCGGGTTGATCTGCAGCGCCGATGGCACGGCGTTGCGCGCGGTGAGCCAGAAGGTCGCGGTCGCGTTGTTGCGCCAGCCCCGCGCCCGTGGCGTACTGGTCCCACTCGACGCCGCCGGCGTTGTCGACCTGCTCGCCGACCACGGTGTTGTCGAAGGTCGGGTTCGTGTCGCCGCAGAGCCGTCGATCTTGCCCCACACCTCGTCGGGGCCGCCGCCGTACGCGAGTGCCTGATAGCGCGACCACGGCGTGGTGCCGGGGACCTCGACGAAGCCCCCCGAGTTGCCGGTGTCGGCGTTGGTGCCGCCGATGAACTGCGGCGGGCCTTGCGTGTAGATGCCGGTGCCGCGGTCGCTGCCGTCGAAGAAGAAGTCGGCCGCGGCGAAGGCCTTGAAGTGCGCGGCGCCCATGTCGGTGTTCGTCACCTCCCAGCGCACGGTGAAGAACTGGCTCCCGTTGACGTAGCTCGTCGTCTGCGTGACCATGAGGCCAGTGGGGCCAGTCCGGTAGACCGTGTCCAGCTGTCAGCGGGTCAGCCGCGGTGCCGCTGCCCGTGACCGCGCCAGGGCTCACGAGGGTGTAGTCGGTCGCGCCGTGAGGACCCGCGTTGCCGTCGAAGCCGTAGACCGGCCGGGCGTGCCCGGCACGCCAGGAAGAACCCGGCATCGCCCGTGGTGCTGTCAGGTCGGTAGTAGATCCCGTCGGAGCTGCCGGCCTCTGAAGGCCTGGAGCTGCCCACGCTCGTCGACGTACACGTTGAGGGGAGTGCCGCCCAATGGCACGGGGTCGGCGGCGTTCGCCATCGAGGCGCCTGCCGCGGACATCCCCAAGACGACGGCAACCGCCGCCACAACCCGTCGATGCATGCTGATCCCTTCCGGACGAGAGAGGTGTAGAGCCAAGGTCCCAGCCGGATACACCGCGGGCAACCGATAGCTTCTCGACCAATGGCCAGGATCGAGGTAGCGCAGGAGGCCGACGTCCCGGAGCTGCTCACGCTGATGCGCGGCTACTGCGACTTCTACGAGGTCGCGCCGAGCGACGAGGACCTGCTGAGGCTGAGCCGCGCGCTCATCGCCGACCCGGCGCGCGAGGGAATGCAGCTGCTCGCCCGCGACGAGAGCGGGCGGGCGATCGGCTTCGCGACGATCTTCTGGACGTGGTCGACGACGCGCGCGGCGCGCATCGGCGTCATGAACGATCTCTTCGTCGCGCCCGGCGGCCGCGGCACCGGCGCCGCCGACGCCCTCATCGCCGCCTGCCTGGAGCGCTGCCGCGCCCACGGCGCCGCTCGGCTCGCGTGGAAGACGGCGGTGGACAACCATCGCGCCCAGGCGGTCTACGACCGCGTCGGCGGCCGGCGCTCGCAATGGCTTGACTACGATCTGCCCGTCCAGGAGGGAGGAGCGCTTTGAAGATCGTCAAGCCCGGCGCCGAGCACGACACGCCGCGCGGCATCCTCGGCGGAGCCGAGCTGTCGCAGGCCACCACCGGCGCCACCAACATCTACATGGCGAAGTTCCGCGTGCCGCCCGGCGCGCGCTCGCGGCCGCACTACCACGCCGACTGCGAGAGCGGGCTCTACATGCTCTCCGGCCGCATCGCCATCCATTGGGGCGAGCACCTCGAGCAGACGCTCGAGGTCGAGCCCGGCGACCTGCTCTACGTTCCGCCGCGCGAGACCCACGTCGTCGTCAACCTCTCAGACGACGAGCCGGCCGACTACGTGGTGGCGCGCGACTCGCCGACCGAGGACTCCGTCGAGGTGCCCTGGGCCGAGGAGGGCCAGCTATAGGAGCCGGCGCGCGCACTGGCGGCCTCGATGCGTGGGGGCTCGCCGGCGTGGCAGCAGGCGCCCTCGGCCTGTACTTCGCGTTCGACGGCGAGTGGCCCGTGGCCCTCGCCTGCGTCGCAGGCAGCGCGCTCCTGCTCTGGCTCGGCGGCGTGTGGGTGCTGCCGCGCAGCCGCGCGGCCTACCTCCGGCGGGTGCAGAGCGCGTGGACGGACTGGGAGGCCGCGGCGCGGGCGGCCCATCTCGTCTTCTCGCGGCGAAGGTCCCGGCTCTCCACCCGGCTCGAGCAGCTCTCCCCGCCACCGGAGCTCGCCGCCGAGCACGCCGGGCTCTTGGCGCTCCTCACCGAGAGCGTGCGCCTGACCAGCGACGAGTCCGTCCCCTACTCGGAGCGAGCGTGGCAGGCGGTGACGGCGCTGCAGTCGATCGACCAGGCCGCGCACCATCTCGCCGGCAGCGCCACGAGCGATGCCCAGCGCGACTACGTGGCGGCGCTCGAGGAGCTGCTGAGCGAGCGCGGTGCGCAGTACGCGGGCGCTACGCGCGAGGCCGAGCAGGCCGGCGAGGAGGTCGTTCGCGGCCTGGCGCGGCTGCGCGCGCCGACGGCGGCGGCCGGCGAGCACCGCGAGATGGTCGACGCGTTCCGCGCCTACCTGGCCGCGGCGGGCCGGTTCCACGCGGCCGCCGCCGCGCACGAGCCGGATGGCGTCGCCGCGGCGGCACGCGAGGTCGACGCGGCCGCGCAGCGGCTACGGAGCGCGTGCGCCGCGGTGAGCGTTCTGAGCCCGCTCTAGGCCACGTCGGCGGCGACCGGGTGCGAGAAGCGCGGCGTCTCCTCGCCGTTGGGGAGGCCGAGGCGGTCGCGCAGCCAGCGCACCGAGCCCCACTCGCCGACGACGTCGCGCCAGCCCTCCAGGCGCTGCTCGATCTCCTCCAGCGAGGAGCCCGTGGCGACCACGTCGAGGCGCCCGCCGCCCGGAGTGCCCTCGTGCTGCATGAGGTACAGCTCGCCGGTCTGGGCCACCCACGCGGCGCGGAAGCGCGGCGCGTGCCAGTCGTCGCCCAGCCACCACAGGCCGAGGTCGTGCTCGCGCGAGATGTCACGGCGCTTGTCGGCGGCGTAGAAGGCGCCGAGCGAGAGATAAGTGGTCGTCGTGGCCATGGGGAGCCTCCAACTCGTAACCGGAAAGGCCATTCCGGCTAGTATACGGAAAGAGCGTTCCGGTTGGATCCCATTGGCGCATCGGTGCCGGGCAGCCGGGTACGCTCGCCGCTCGCATGCAGACCACGGCTCCATCCCGCCCCCGCCGCGCCGACGCCGAGCGCAACCGTTCGCGCATCCTGGCCGCGGCGAGCGAGCTCTTCGCAGAGCGCGGGCTCGACGCGTCGATGCCCGAGCTCGCCGACCGCGCCGGGGTCGGCGTCGGCACCCTCTATCGCGCGTTCCCGGACAAGGACCATCTCCTGGGCGCGGTGATGGCCGAGCGCCTGCGGTGGCTCGCCGCCGAGATCGAGGTCGCCATCGAGGCCGCGGATCCGTGGGCCGGCTTCACCGACGTCATCTGGAAGGGCGCGACCCTGCACGTCAAGGACCGCGCCTTCCACCAGTGCATGCGCGCCGCCCTCGAGCTCCCGGAGGTGCGCGAGGCGCGCGGGCGCACACTGGACGGCTTCCAGCGCCTCATCGAGCGCGCCCAGGCGGCGGGCGCGATGCGCGCCGACGTGGTCGCCGAGGACATCCCCATGCTCATGGCCGGCGTCGGCCTTTCCCGCGTGGCCGGCCCGGGCGCGGAGTGGGAGCGTCACCTCGCGGTCGTCATCGACGGACTGCGCGCCGAGGGCGCCCACCCGCTGCCCAGCAAGCCGCTCAGCCGCACCCAGCTCGACGCCATCGTGCGCGAGCTGCCCTGCCCGCGCTAGCCGGCCGGAGCGACCTCGCGCTCGACCGTCGACTTGATCGACTGCGCGAAGTCGTCGGCGCCCTTGCGCGCCGAGCGCAGCGCGAAGCCGACGATGAGCTTGCCCATGAAGTTGGCCGGCTCGAGCACGTTGTAGAAGGTCAGCTGCGTTCCCGCGCCCGCGGGAGCGAGGTCGTAGCCGCCTTCCGGGGTCACCACGGGCCCGGTGGACGTCTCCGCCCAGCGGATCTTCGTCGGCGGCGCGACCTCGGTCAGGCGGAACTCGCGCTTGAACTTCACGCCGCCGTCCTTGACCGTGCTGGCGTAGACGGTCCCGACGCCGGGCGGCCCGTCGGTCGTCTTGGCGATCTCGAGCACCCTCGCGCTGAACTTCGTGTCGTTCTCCCCGTCTACGAGGAAGGCGAACACGTCGTCGATTGGCCGGTCGATCACGACCGTCGCCCCGAATCGTCCTCCGGCCAATGCGGCCTCCTTCACGAATGGATGGGCGTCGAACCCTAGAGCGTCGATCCCATGGCGAACGCGCAGCCGCTGAAGTAGTCGCCCGCCGGCGAAGCCAGGTAGGCGACGAGCGTGGCGACGTCCTCGTCGCTGGTGGCGTCGCCGGGCAGGACGGCGGTCGCGCGGATCGCGTAGCGCGCCCACTCGATCGACAGCGTCCGCGCCGTGTTCTCCAGGGCGGCGCCGAGCGCGCCCGCGTGGGCGCCGTCGCGCGGGCGCGGGCCGAGGAGCACGAGCTTGCCACCGTCGCCGGGACGCCAGACCGCGTTGGCCACCGCCCGCGTCGCGATCCACGCGGCGTCCAGCCCGGCGCCGAGACCTTCGACCCCGCCGCCGGCAGCGGCGAAGGGCGCCGCCGCGTCGCACACCAGGGTGTCCACCGGCCCGAGCGCGGACGCAGCGGCGGTGACGGCGTCCTCGTCGCCGGGATCGGCTTCGATGGCCACGGTGCTCGCGCCCAGCGCGGCGCAGGCGCCGGCCACGTGGGCCGCGCCACCCGCGGTGGCGACGACGATCCCCTCGAGCAGGCCGGCGCGCAGCATGGTCGCGGGACCATACGCGTGGCTACCCTGCAATGCATGGCCCCGGCCGTCCATCCCAAGCGCGCAAGCCTTCCGCTGCCCGGCGGCAGCGAGGGCGCCGGCGTGACGGTCACGCCGATGCGCACGGCCGAGATGCTGACGCAGCCGCGCTTCTTCCAGCGGCCGTCGGGCCCGCTGGCCACCGTGCGGGGGCTCGGCCTGCTGACGCCCAAGAGCAAGTGGACGTGGGTCCCGGTGCCCTGCTTCCTGGTCGAGCACCCGACCGCCGGCGCGTTCCTCATCGACACCGGGCTGCCGCCCGCGGCGTCGCACGACGTCCGCGCCGCGCTCGGGCGGCGCGCCGCGATCGTCTACGACATCCGCATGGAGGACGGCTGGGCGGTCACCGATCAGCTCGTCGCACGGGGCCTCGACCCGCTGGGCATCGGCCTGGTGGTCCTGACCCACATGCACCAGGACCACGTCGGCGCGGTGGCGCAGCTCCCGCGCGCGACCTTCATCGTCGACGGGCGCGAATGGCAGGGGGCGAGCGACAGCGGCTTCCTGCACGGCTACCGGCGCGCGCTCTACGACCACGACTACGACTGGCGCGCGCTCGACTTCGGCGCCGAGCAGGTCGACTCGTTCGCCTCCTTCGGCCGCGCGATCGACCTGTTCGCCGACGGCTCGGTGCGCCTGCTCTCGACGCCCGGGCACACGAAGGGCCACATGAGCGTCCTGCTGCGCCTGCAGTCCGGGCGCGAGCTGCTGCTCACGGGCGACGCGGCCTACTCGCGGGCCACCATCGACGAGGAGCTCGTGCCGCTCTTCTGCGACGACGTGCACCGCTACATGCGCTCGCTGCGTGAGATCCGGCGTTACCTCGAGCTCACACCCAGCGCCCTCGTGGTCTGCGGCCACGACCCCGAGTCCTGGCCGCAGGTTCGAGAGCGATACGAATGACGGGGCGCAGCGCAACCTCTGGACCGTGACCGGGGTTGGGAGCCTTCGATGCCTTCCATCCGCCGCCTCGCGTTCCTCTCGGTCCTGCTCGCTGCACTCGCGGTGGTGCCCGCCGCGCACGCGCGCGTGGTGTTGGTGGCCACCGGCAACAGCGTCGCCACGCTGACCGACGTCACGACGAACAAGGTCGTCGCCCGCATCCCCGTGGGCGCGCGCTCGCGCGCGGCCGCCATCGCGCCCGACGGGACGCGCGGGTACATCGCGGCCGGGCGACGCGTGGCCGCGATCGACCTTGCCACCCGCCAGGTCGTGGCCGGCGTGAACGCGGGCGGCGGGGTGACGGCGCTCGCGATGTCGGCCGACGGCCAGCGCCTGTACGCGGCGCGGCGCGGCGCGATCGACGTCATCGACGCGCCGACCATGACGCTGAAGGCATCGATCGCGCTCGGGGCGAAGGCGACCGGCGCGGCACTGGCGATCTCCGCCGACGCCACGCGGGCGGCCGTGGTCCTCGACGCCACGCGCATCGGGGTCGTCGACCTCGTGCGCTTCCGCCTGTCGCGCCGGGCGAAGCTCGCGGGCGCCACCGGCATGACCTTCGCGGTCAGTGGCTCCAACGCCTACGTGGCAACGCACACGCGGACGGCCTCGCGGCTGGTCCGCGTCAACACCGACACCGGCCGGGTCACGCGCAAGATCGGCCTGGGCAAGGGCGTGGGCGCCGGCGTCACGCTCACCAACGACGGCAGCCGCGCAATCGTCGGCGCTGCGCGCGGCTCTGCCGTCACCGCGATCGTGCCGCTGCGGGCGGGCAAGGTCCTGCGCATCCACACCGGCAAGGGCCCGGGCGCTCCCGCCGCCTCCCCGGACGGCACGCGCATCTACGTCGCCGACGCGGGCTCGGGCACGGTCTCGGTCCTCAGTGCGCTGTCGTTCAAGCGCCTGACCACCCAGCGGCTGGGAGCCGGCGCGAAGCCCGCGAGCCTCGCCGTGCAGCCCGGCGTGGCGCTCATCACCGGCACCGAGGGCAACGACGTGCTCAAGGGCACGCGCGGCATGGATCGCATCGACGCGCTCGGCGGCGACGACCAGCTCTCCGGCGGCCGCGACGACGACACGCTCTTCGGTGGCGCCGGCAACGACCTGCTCAGCGGCGGCGCCCGCGACGACGTCCTCGACGGCGGCGACGGCGACGACCGGATGTTCGGCTCCGCCGGCAACGACCAGCTCCTGGGCGGCCTGGGCAACGACTACGGCAACGGCGGCACCGGCAACGACAAGGTCGACGGCGCGGACGGCAACGACTCGCTCGACGGCGGCGACGGCGACGACACCGTCCTCGGCGGCCCGGGCGACGACAGGATCAAGGAGCTCGGCCTGGGCAACGACATCCTCCTCGACGGCGGACCCGGCAGCGACTACATCGACGGCAACCGCGGCTCGGACACGATCAAGGGCGACGACGGCAACGACACGCTCTTCGGCGGCCCGGGCTCGGAGATGATCGACGGCGGCGAGGGCGACGACGCGCTCGACGGCGGCACCGGCGGCGACCGCCTCTACGGGCGCAACGGCAGCGACACCGTCAAGGGCGACTCCGGCCGCGACACGATCTACGGCTCCTACGGCAACGACACGCTCGACGGTGGCTCCAGCGACGACTACCTGTCGGGCTCCTTCGGCGCCGACGAGATCATCGGCGGCCCGGGCGAGGACACCATCCTCGGCGGCACCGGCAACGACGAGATCCGCGCCGCCGACGACAGCCTCGACCACGTCGACTGCGGCCCGGGCCGCGACACCGTCTACGTCGAGGACAGCGCGCCCACGCGCGACGACGTGAAGAACTGCGAGAAGCTGGTGCCCGTTCCCGCCGAGCCGGCCAGCGACGCCCCGAGCACGGCCAGCAACTTCACCGGGACCCCGGGCGACGACGTCCTCGTCGGCACGCCGGGCAACGACTCGCTCTTCGGGCAGGACGGCAACGACTCGCTCTTCGGCGAGGACGGCAACGACTACGTCGACGGCGTCAACGGCGACGACACGCTGCGCGGCGGCAACGGCGACGACGAGATCCACGGGCGCAACGGCAACGACCTCATCCTCGGCGGCCCCGGCAACGACGTCATCACCGGCGACCGCGGCAACGACGTCATCAACGGCGAGGACGGCGACGACGTCATCGACGGCAACCTCGACGACGACACCATCGAGGGCGGCACCGGGAACGACCGGATCAACGCCATCGGCGGCGGCTTCGACCGGGTGAGCTGCGGCGACGGCCAGGACGTCGTCTTCGCCGACGTCACCGACGAGGTCAATCCCAACTGCGAGGACGTGCGGCGGTAGGTCGGCCGTCCGCGGTTGCGCGTGCGCCGGGGGGCGCGACGCCGAACGTCGGTCCTACCCCCTCCTGAGGTGGGAAGACCGACGTTCGGCGCGAGCGCGCCGGCCGAGCGCTACGGGCCGTACTCGCCGCCGGCGCGCCGTGACGGGGGCGTCGGCGCGAGCGAGGGCGCGGCGGGCGTGCAGTGCGAGTACTCCAGGTCCTGCGTGCTGCATCCCCCGTGCGGGTGCTCCGCGCGGGCGGGCGCCTGTGCCGGGCGCGGCCGGTGCGCGGCGGCCACGAGCGCGGCCTGCGACTGCGCTGCGCTCGGCGCGGGCGGCGGCCCGGGTGCGTGGATCGAGCCCAGGGCGCTGGTGCCCGCGATGGCGATCGTGGCGATCGCGGCGGCGCCGGTGGCGTGCTCGGCGAGCATGCCGCTCAAGAGCTCGCTCGGGCGCAGGCGCGGCAGGCGGGCGAGGAGGGGCGCGGCGAACGCGGGCAGCGCCTGGTGGGCCAGCGCGCTGCGGGCGCGGTGCAGCAGCGACTTGACCGCCGGCACCGTCGTCGCGTGGCGGCGCGCGAGCTCCTCGTAGCTGCGGCCCTCGAGCTCGCGCCCGACCAGCGCGTTGCGCTGGGCGCTGGGCAACCGCTCGACGGCATCCAGCGCCCCGGCGAGGCGCTCGCCCTGGGCGACGACCTCGAAGGCCGACGGCGCGCCGCCGGGGAGCTCGGGCGGCAGCGGGGCCGTCGGTCGCGCCGCGCGGAAGTAGTCGTGGCAGCGATTGCGCACGATGGCGAACAGCCACGCCTCGACGTCGACGGGCACCTTGCCCGCGACGATCGCGCGGTGAGCACGCACGAGGCCGTCCTGCACGGCGTCCTCGGCCAGGGCACCGTCGCGCCCGCAGCGCGACGTCGCGTAGCGGACGAGCCGTGGGCGGTGGCGCTCGACGAGGATCGCGAACGCGGCCTCGTCGCCGCGGGCGGTGGCGAGCAGGAGGGAGTGGTCGGTGCGCTCTCGCATCACTACTGGGACGAGAGCGGCGGGGTGGAAGTTGCGCTGGGCTCAACTGCTCACCGAGCGAAGGAGTGGGTGGCGGTCGGGGCGCGTGCGGCTCTCCCCCCAGAGGGGTGGGCCGGCCATTACATCTCACAGATGAAGCATCCGGCCCACCCCTGTCGCACATCATCGAAGTTGGCCGCACAGCGCCGCCAATCGCAAGCGGACGACCGACCTACCGCACGATCCGCACGCGCCGCGTCGCAGTGCGGGCGTTGCCCGACCGGTCCGCTGCGCGCACCGAGATGCGCACCGTCGCGCGCCGCCCGCCCCGGGCCAGCGACCGCCTGATCGCCCGGCGCGTGGCCTTCGAGAGCTTCAGGCGCAGGGTCGAGCGCGCGCCGGCCACGAGGGTCGCCCGCGCGGTGCGCGTGCGCAGGGCCGACGCCGCGGCGGCGTGCGCGCGGCGCGTGATCAGGACGCGGCCGCTCGCGCTCACGGTGCACAGCTCGTCGCAGCGCACGCGGATCGTGACGAAGCCGGTGCGCAGCGCGTGCTGGCGCGCCGCCGCGCGCAGCAGGGTGAGCGCCGGCGCGCGGCGATCGGGCCCTGCCGCGGGCGCGCCCGCGACCCCGGCAGGCAGCTTGCCGACGAACGGCGCCGGCCCGGCGCACGCGCCGCTGCTCGCGAAGCGGTAGACGACACCGCCGAGCGAGGCTGCGTAGACGCGCCCGCAGCCGTCCTCGCCGAAGCTCGCGACGTTCGCCACGGTGAAGCCCAGCGCTCGCGTCGTCCCGGCCGGCAGCGTGGCGCCCGAGATGGCGCCGCTGCAGTTGTCGCCGTAGAGGTAGGTGCCGGCGAGCTCGGGCAGGGCCCGATCGCGCACCACGTAGCCCCCGGTGATCGAGCAGCCGGCGCTGTGCGGGTACTCGAGGACCGGCAGGACGGTCCCTGGCGCACCGCCCGCGGGTGCGTTGCCGGGTAGGTGTGAGCGCCCTCGTAGGCGTCCCAGCCATAGTTGGCGCCCGCCCCGTTGCCGGGCGCCGCGGCGAAGTCGACCTCCTCGTACTGGTCCTGGCCGACGTCGCCGATGATCAGGTCGCCCGTGTCGCGGTCATAGGAGAAGCGCCACGGGTTGCGCAGGCCGTAGGAGAAGATCGAGAACGCGCCGGTGGCCGGATCGATGCGCAACAGCTTCCCCAGCCGGTAGTCGTGGTTGACCATGTGGCCCGGCGTGCCCCCCACGGACGGTGGTGCGGCCGTGATGTCCTGGGCGTTGCCGCTCGGATCTCCGGCGTCGCCGCCATCGCCGGTGCCGGCGTACAAGAAGCCGTCGGGCCCGAACTGCAACTGGCCGCCGTTGTGGTTGGCCTGCTTGTCGTGAGGGATCGCAAGCAGGACGCGTGAGTAGGACGGGTCTGCCTTGTCGGGGTTGGTGGGGTCGACGCGATGCTCCTCGATCGTGATCTGGCCGGTCGTGCGATCGCCGTGTAGTAGACGTAGAACAGGCCGCTCGTCGCGTAGTCCAGCGGGAAGGCCATGGAGAGCAGCCCGCGCTCGCCGCCGGACTCAACGTTGCCGGTGATGTCGAGGAAGGTCGAGGTCGTCGCGCCCTTGACGAGCGCGATCGTCCCCGCCTGCTGGACCACGAAGACCCGGCTCGTGTCCCCCAGCGGGGCGGTGACGTAGACCGGCGAGGCGAAGTCGCCGACCTTGGCCAGCGTCACGGTCGCGGCGCGCGCCGCCCCGGGCGCGACCACGAGGACGGCGATGGCCAGGGCAGTGGCGCGGCGCACGGCGGGGATGATGGCCGCCCGACCGGGCGGACACGCCGTCAGGCGGCGGCAGTCCGCTTGCCGCGCCGCGCGCGCCGCTCGGCCCGCGCCCGCGCGAGCGCCCCGGCGCGCCCGACCGCTTCGAGCCCGTCGTAGAGCGTCCGGATGTCTTCGAGGATGGCGTCGGCCACGGCCTGCTGCTGGTCGCGCGTGGGCTCCTCGACGCGCTCGTAGCGCAACGGCTCGCCGTACTGGACCGTGACGGTGGGGAACTGCAGGCGCCGCCAATTGCGCACGCGGGACGACCCGTGGACCGCCACCGGCACGATCACGGCGCCCGACTCGAGCGCCAGGCGCCCGATCCCTGGGCGCGCGGTCTCGCCGATCCGCCCGGTGCGCGAGCGCCCGCCCTCGCAGTACATGGCCATGCAACCGCCGTCGTCGAGGACCTTCAGCGCGGTGACGAAGGTCTCCTCGTCACGATGCCCCCGCCGCACCGGGAAGACGCCGCCGTGGGTGTAGATGAACTGCATCGGCGGCTTGAAGAGCTGTGACTTGGCCATGAACTGCACCTTGCGCCGGATCGAGGCGCCGATGAGGAAGTGGTCCATGAACGAGGAGTGGTTGGGAGCGAGGATCACCCCGCCGCTCGGCGGCACGTGCTCGGGGTCGATGCCACGCACCCGGAAGAGGATCCAGGAGTACAGCGTGGTCGCCACGCGGACGATCTCGTAGACGATGTTGGGACGGCGCGTTCGGGTCCGCTCGTGGAAGCGGTCGAAGTGCTCCTTGGGCCGCGGGTCCTTGTAGACCTGGGCCCGAATCCTCACGCCTTCCTCGGGGGGCGTTTCGCTCATCCGCACGAACGCTACAACGGCCCGTAGGGCCTGGCATCCAGCTGGGCCGCCCAGGCAGAAGATGAGCCCGCCGGCCCATGGTGCGCCACGGGGACCGGTGGCATCGTCCGGGGCATGCGGGAGTGCGGGCAGACCATCGTCGAATGGCTGGTCGCGCTGACCGGCGTCGTGGCTCTGGCCGCGAGTCTCGCCGTCGCCGTCCCGACCGTCGCGCCCGCGGTCACCGGCGGGATGCAGACCGAGATCTGCCGCGTCACGGGCGGCTCGTGCGCCGGCGGGAAGACGGAGCCGGCGCCGGTCGCGACGCCCGCGGAGCAGCCCGCCGCCGCGCCGCGCGACTTCTGCGGGTCGGGCTTCTTCAACGCTCCCGAGCTGTGGTTCACGAGCGCGTGCGAGGGCCATGACCGCTGCTACGGCGCCCACCGCGGCAAGGCCGCCTGCGACACCGCCTTCCTCAACGACATGCTCGCGACCTGCGCGACCATGGGCTCGTCGTCGTCGGGCGGGGTGAGCCCCGGGATCACCCGCGCCTCGTGCCGCGCGGCCGCGCACCTCTATTACAAGGCCGTGGTCGTCGGAGGCGGGTTCTCCTACTGCCACCACGCGGTGTGCCGCGAGGAGTAGCGCCCAGCGCTCACACCGTCTGGCGGTCCTGTTCGAGCAGCATCCGCCGCAGGATCTTGCCCGAGGGGGTCCTGGGTATCGCCGGAGCGAAGCGGACCGCGCGGATGCGCTTGTAGGGCGCGACGCGCCGCGCCACCCACTCCATGAGGTCGTCCGCGTCGAGCGCCTCGCGCGCGACCACGACGGCGACCGGAGCCTCGCCACGAGCGCGGTCGGGGCGCGAGATCACGGCGGCGTCGGCGACCGCCGGATGCGTCGCCAGCAGCGCCTCGAGCTCCGCGGGCGCCACCTGGAAGCCGTTGACCTTGATGAGCTCCTTGAGCCGGTCGACGATGAAGACCTCGCCGTCATCGTCGACGACGACGAGGTCGCCGGTCCGCAGCCAGCCCTCGGCGTCGATCATCGCGGCCGTGGCGTCCGGGCGATGCAGGTAGCCGGCCATCGTCTGCGGCCCGCGCATCCACAGCTCGCCCGGCTCGCCGGGACCCAGGTCGGCTCCGGTCGCCGGATCGACCACGCGCAGCTCGGTCCCGGGCAGCGCTCGCCCCACCGAGCCGGGAGCGACGGCCAGCGCGCGGTCGGGCGCGGTGACCATCGCGCTGGTCTCGGTGAGCCCGTATCCGAGGCGAACGACGACGCCGGGCAGGCGCTCGCCCACCGCGCGCGCGGTCTCCGCGGCCACCGGCGCGCCGCCGGACACGACGAGCTCGACCGACGAGAGGTCGTGCGCATCGACCGCCGGGTGCGCGGCCAGGGCGGCGAGTACCGGCGGCGGCCCGATGAGGACCGTGGCCTGGTGGCGCTCGATGAGCTCGACGAAGAGCTCGAACCCGAAGTGCGGCACGGTCACGACCGCGGCGCCCGAGGTCAGCGCGCAGGACAGCGTGACCACGAACCCCATCACGTGAGCGAAGGGCGCGATCGCAATCAGCGTGTCGCGCGGTCGGGTCCTGAGCGTGCTGCGCGCCTGGCCTGCGGCAACGACGAGGTTGGCGTGCGTGAGCATGACGCCCTTGGGCAGGCCGGTCGTGCCGCTCGAGTAGGGCAGCAGTGCGACCGCGCGCGCCGGGTCGAGCGCGACCGCCGGGACCGGGCCCTCCCCCTCGACCTCCCCGAGCGCCACGACGTCGCGCACGCCGGCCATCTCGGCGACCTCGCGCGCCGCCGACAGGCGCGCCGGGACGGTGGCGAGGATCGACGCCTCGCAGTCCATGAGCTGCGCCGCCAGCTCGCGCTCGGTGCCGACCGGGCTGACCCCGGTGACCGTCGCGCCCGCCGCCATCGCCCCGAGCGCGGCGATGACCCACTCGGGCGAGTTGGGCGCCCAGATGGCGAGCACGTCGCCGGCGCCGAGCCCGCGTGCCGCGAGCCCCGCCGCGGCGCGCTCGATACGCGCGGCCAGCGTCTCGTAGGTGACGGCTGCGCCGGACGAAGCGTCGACGAGCGCGACGCGATCGCCCATGGCGCGGGCGATCGCCAGGATCGACTCGTGCAGCGTCGCGTCGCCCGCTTGGATCGGCTCGTACGCGCTCGTCCACACCATTCGATCCCCCTTCTCGTCTATCATTTGACACGTGTACAATACAAGTCAGTTTTACACGTGTCAAATACAGTGACGACAGCCCAGCCGAACGCGCGCGCACACATCCTCGAGACCGCGTGGCGCCTGATCGGCAAGCGCGGCGTCCACGCGGTGACCGTCGCCGACATCGCGGGCGCCAGCGGCGTCTCGCGCCAGCTCGTCTACCACCACTTCGAGAGCCGGGCGGGTCTGCTCGTGGCGATGGCGCGCCACCACGACGGAGCGAGCGGGTTCCGGCGGCGCTTCGCGGCGTCGCGCGAGCTGCCGCCCGTCGAGGGTCTCGAGACCCTCCTGGAGCTGTGGCTGCAGTACGTGCCCCTGATCCTCCCGGTGGCCCGCGCCCTGGAGGCTGCGGTGATCACGGGCGACGAGGGCGAGGCGGCGTGGCGCGACCGCATGGACGACATCCACGAGACGTTCCGTCTCGCGGTCGAGCGGATCGAGGGCGAGGGGCGCCTGGCCGAGGGCTGGACGGTCGACACGGCGGCGGACTGGGTCTATGCGCACAGCCACGTCGCGACCTGGCAGCACCTTGTGGTCGATCGCGGGTGGCCCGCGCAGCGCTACGTCGAGCGCACGATCGCCGCGATCATGACCGAGGTCGTGGCGCCGGCCGACGACGAATGACGATCAGGCCGGGGTCCATACCCGCGTCGGCGCTGTCCCCTCGCCGGCGCGGATGTCCCCTGGACCCCGGCCCGATCGTGTGTCCCGCGGAGACTGGGTCAGGGTCTCCCCGGGAGCAATGGCCGAGCCATCGGGCGTTCGTCGCAGGAGGAGACGGTGGGCTGGTTGGGCCCCGTTCCCGAAGTGCTCATGGCCACGCCCTGCAAGGTACGCGGCCGTCGGGGCCGCTCCCACCGACCCCCGGTCGGAAGCGGTTCCGACCGGCGGTCGAACCGGTTTCACCGATGGGCTACGTCCAGGGGGGCGGCTAAGGTGCGCGCGGTTGCGGTTGCCCCTCGAGCAGTACAGGAGGACGCGTGGCGGACGTCGAGGCCCACATCACGGGAACGGTGTGGAAGATCGAGTGCGAGGTCGGCGACGACATCGAGGAGGGCGACACGGTCGTCATCCTCGAGTCGATGAAGATGGAGATGCCCGTCGAGGCCGAGGACGCCGGCGTCGTGAAGGAGATCCTCTGCGAGGAGGGTCAAGCGGTGAACGAGGGTGACACCCTCGTGATCCTCGAGTAGCGGGCTGCACTAGCCTCCCGCCCGTCCATGGCGGGCGAGCTGCTCCTCGACCGGCCGGCGGACGGCGTCCTCCGGCTCACGATCTCCAACCGGGCCAAGCGCAACGCGCTTGACCAGGCGATCCTGGACGCGATCGCGGCCGTGCTGCACGACGTCGGTGACGCCCGCGTGCTGGTCCTCACCGGCGCCGACGGCATGTTCTCCTCCGGCTACGACATCGGCGACATCCCCGAGGACGTCTTCGCGCAGGAGGCCGAGCGCCTCGTCGCCCACCCCTTCACCGCGGCCGTCGAAGCGCTCGAAGACTGCGAGATCCCGACCGTCGCGGCGCTGCCGGGTCACACCATCGGCGGCGGACTCGAGCTGGCGCTCGCGTGCGACCTGCGCGTCGCCGCCGACGGGATCGCGCTGGGGATGCCGCCCGCCAAGCTCGGCCTCGTCTACTCCCACACCGGGTTGCGGCGCTTCGTGGACGCGATCGGGGCGCCGCGCACGCGCGAGCTCTTCCTCACCGCGCGCAACATCGATGCGCGCACGGCGCTGACCTGGGGACTCGTCAACCAGGTCGTCGGCGCCTCCGACCTCGAGAGCGTGGCACTCGACCTCGCCCAGGACCTGGCCGCCAACGCCCCGCTGAGCGTGCGCGGCAACAAGCGCGTGATCCGCGAGCTGCTGGCCGCCGAGGGGCGCCTCGACCCTGAGGTCGAGCGCGAGCTCATCGAGCTGCGCGAGGCGAGCTTCCAGTCCGAGGACATGCGCGAGGGCGTGCGCGCGTTCGGCCAGAAGCGCCCGGCGCGCTGGAAGGGGCGC
This sequence comes from uncultured Actinomycetes bacterium, assembly GCA_963742125.1. Lineage (GTDB taxonomy): Bacteria > Actinomycetota > Thermoleophilia > Solirubrobacterales > Solirubrobacteraceae > JAOPZW01. The sequence goes on from CAVUKO010000004.1 coordinate 428,826, forward strand.
TGAAGCCGTCACCTCGAACGTGACGGGTGACAAACACTCCCACAAGGGGTAGGAACGACGGCATGAGACGCCTCGTCCTCCTCGCCGCCGCCGCGGCGCTGCTGCTCGTCCCGGCCGCCGCGCCCGCCCATTCGCCCTCGCATTCCCCCTTCCCCAAGCTGATCGCCCTGCCCGACGGGTGGCAGCCAGAGGGCATCGCCATCAAGCACAAGGCCTTCTACGTCGGCTCGATCCCCACCGGCGCCGTCTATCGCGGCGACCTGCGCAGCGGCCAGGGCGCCCCGCTCGTGCCCGCCCACGAGGGCCGCGCCGCCATCGGGCTGAAGGTCCACCACAAGCAGCTGTGGGTGGCCGGCGGGCCGACCGGCAAGGCCTTCGTCTACGACGCGCGCAGCGGCGCCGACGTCGCCGAGTTCGCCCTGGCGACCGGGACGCCGTTCATCAACGACGTCGCGATCGGTCGGCGCGAGGCCTACTTCACCAACTCGCGGGCCGCCGAGGTCTTCGCCGTCGCGCTGCGCGGCGGGGCCGTGCGCCGCATCGCCCTCACCGGCGACTTCGTCCAGACCGGCGACCCGGGGGCCACCAACCTCAACGGGATCGCCGTCGCCGGCCGGCACACCATCGTGGTCGTGCAGTCGAACACCGGCAAGCTCTTCGCCGCCGACACGCGGACCGGCGTGGCGCGCGCGATCGACCTCGGCGGGGCCGACGTGCTCAACGGCGACGGCATCCTGCTGCGCGGCCGCACGCTGTTCGTCGTTCAGAACCGCCTGAACCAGATTGCGGTCATCCACCTCTCGCGCGACCTGGCGCGGGGCAGGGTCGTGAGCACGATCACCGACTCCGCCTTCGACGTGCCGACGACGATCGCGGCCCACGGAAGGCGCCTCTACGCGGTCAACGCGCGCTTCGGCACGACCGACCCGCAGCCGGCGAAGTACAACGTCGTGCGCGTGCCGTAGCGGCCGCGCTCAGGCCGCCGCCGCGCGCACGGCCGCGCGGATGGCCTGAACGTCGTCGGT
>CAVUKO010000005.1:0-134607 GCA_963742125.1 uncultured Actinomycetes bacterium
AGGTACGCCAAAATCGTCGTGACGGACGACCAGGGCCGCTACGTTCTCCCTGACCTGCCAAATGCCACTTACAACGTGTGGGTGCGCGGCTATGGCCTCGTAGACTTCGCCCAAGGTACAGGCGGCTCCCGGCAGGCTTCTGGATTTGAAGGCGATGCCCGCGCCCGACCCGTCCGCGGCGGCGCAGATCTATCCGCCGCTTTACTGGTTCTCGATGATCCACCTTCCGAGAAAGGACGAATTCCCCCTGCCCAAGATCAAGAGCCAAGGCGAATGGCTCAATATCGTCAAGAGCGGCGCGTGTCAGTCCTGCCACCCAATGGGCACACCGGGTACGCGCACCATTTCGCAGGAATTCAGCAGCCAGTTCCCGACCGCATCCGATGCATGGGCGAGGCGGCTTGCCTCCGGCAGTGCGCAAGCGTTCATGACTCGCGACATCGGCCGTCTCGATACTCAGAAGGCGCTCGAGCTGTTCGGAGACTGGACCGACCGGATCAAGGGCGGAGAACTGCCATTCGCCAAGCCGGAGCGGCCGAAGGGTATCGAACGGAATCTGGTCATCACAATGTGGGACTGGGGCCATCCGACGTCCTATCTACATGACGCGATCTCGACCGACCGGCGCAATCCGCGCACCAACGCCAATGGCAGAAATCTATGGGTCGCCGGAGGACAGCACCGACATGACCCCGATCCTTGACCCGGTCACCAACACCGCGAGTGAGGTCGAGCATCCCGTCCGCGATCCGAAGACGCCGAACACCAAGGACAGCCCCTTCGCGCCCTCGCCCTACTGGGGCGACAAGCCGATCTGGGATGGTCAGACAATCAACCACAACGTCATGATGGACGAAAAGGGCCGGGTCTGGTCGACACCGCGCATCCGTCCCCACGCCGATCCGGCGTTCTGCAAGGAAGGCTCCGATCATCCGTCCGCGAAGGCCTTCCCGCTGAAGGAGGCCAACCGCGAGCTATCATTCTACGATCCGGAGACCAACAAATTCACGTTGATCGACACTTGTTTTCCGACGCACCATCTCAACTTCGCAAGCGACGCCAACCAGACGCTTTGGACCAGTCCCGGCGTGGTTGGTCCGGCGGTGATCGGCTGGCTTAATCGCAAGATGTTCGAGGAGACTGGCGACGAGCAGAAGTCGCAAGGCTGGACCCCGTTCATTGTCGACACCAACGGAAATGGCAAACGCGACGACTACGTTGAGCCGGACGCGCCGGTGGATCCGAACAAGGACAAGCGGCTCAACGTCAACCATTATGCCGTGGCTGTCAGTCCATCCGATGGCACGGTGTGGGGCACGATCCTTGGCTATCCTGGGAGCATAATCCGTGTCCTACCGGGCAGCGATCCAACGCATACGGCGCTGACCGAATATTACGAGGTCCCCGCGCCGGGCTTTGGCCCGCGGGGCGGCGACATCGACAAGAACGGCGTCTATTGGGTGTCGCTTGCGAGCGGCCATGTCGGCGAGTTCGACCGCCGAAAGTGCAAAGTACTCAACGGCCCGACCGCAATCGGCAAGCACTGCCCGGAAGGCTGGACTCTTCATCAGCTCCCCGGGCCGCAGCTCAAAGACGTGCCTGATCAGGGCAGCGCCGAAGCTAGTTATTACGTTTGGGTCGACTGGCACAATACTTTTGGCCTAGGCGAGAACGTACCCATTGTCATGGGCAATCTTAACAGTTCGATCTTTGCCTTCGTCGACAGCCAGCTCATCAACTTCGTTGTTCCCTATCCCATGGGGTTCTTCGCAAAGAACGTAGATGGTCGAATCGACGACCCGAACATCGGCTGGAAGGGACGTGAGCTATGGACCACTTACGGCAGCCGCACCAATTTCCACCTAGAAGGCGGTAAGGAAAACAAACCACGAGCCGTCAAACTCCAACTGAGGCCCGATCCGTTGGCGCACTGAGCCAACGCGGACGAAAGGTCCTGGCCGCTCCGGTGAGTCAGCTCGTCCTCGGTCACCGCGTCAACTGGAAGTGGGCTTCGCGCGCCTCTGCCATCTCGTGCGGCCTGTGGTCACGGCGATCCCGAAGCAGCAGGATTTCAGCGCTCGCGGCGTTTGGCGCGGCGCACCAGGTAGTCGAAATTCACCGCGAACTGGTCCGGTCGGCTGATGTCGTGCTTGAGCTGCTCGATGTCGGCGTCCGGGAACGGCGGCAGGACGTCGCCCGCGGCCTCGGCCAGCACTTGGATTTGCGCGGCGTTCTCGAACATGATCGTGCGGATCACGACCTCGTCGATGGTCGGCGCCGCGGTGACGATGCCGTGGTTCTTCAGCATCACCACGCTGTGCGGACCGAGATCGCGCGCCACCCCAGCGCCCATCTCCTTGCTGCGGATCAGGTTGATGGTGTCCTTGTAGATTCCGATCGCATTGTGGAACAGCGAGGCCGGTTGACTGATCGGCTTGAGGGCCGCCCGCCGCCCGACCACACCGGATCGAGTAGAGCGGATGTGTGTGCAGGATGCAGTGCACGTCGGGGCGCACCCTGAAGATCTCCGAATGGATGTAGACCTCGCTGTGGCGGCGCGTGGTGCCGGCCACGACATTGCCTTCGAGATCGATGGTCAGGATGTTGTCCGGCGTGATCTCGTCGAGCCCGATGCTGTGGCACTTCATGAAGAACAGCTTCGGATTGTCCGGCAGCCGGAACGAGATATGGCCGCCGGTGAAGTCGTCCTGGCCCTCGTTGACCAGCACCTTGCCGGCCCAGGATCGATTTTTTCTTTGATTTCGTCGTGGGTCGTTTGCGCCATTGTTTTTATCAGGCCTTTCCATTGTTCATCGCCCGCCACACCACCTCCGGCGTCGCCGGCATCGCGATCTGGCGTACGCCGAACTCAGCGAGTGCGTTGACCAGCGCGTTCCGCCACCGCCGGCATCGCGCCGACGCAGCCGGCTTCGCCCGCGCCTTTGGCTCCGATCGGATTGGTCTTGGTCGGCACCGGATTGGCCTTGACCTCGACCGGCGGGAAATCGTGGGCGCGCGGCATGGCGTAGTCCATGAACGAGCCGGTGGTGATCTGGCCGCCGGCGTCGAAGTTGATGTCCTCTTTCAAGATCTGCCCGACGCCCATCGCCACACCGCCGACGATCTGGCCTTTGAGCAGCAGCAGAATCATCACCGTGCCGACGTCGTCGCCGCGTTGTATTTCACCACCTCGACCTTGCCGGTCTCCGGATCGACCTCGACCTCGCAGATGTGCACGCCGTTCGGGAAGTTCTCGACGTCGGCCTTGTAGACCGCGGTGGCGTAGAGGCCGGCCTCCATGTTCTTCGGCAGCTTCGCCGGATTGAAGCTGTCCTGCGCCACGTCCTTGATCGTGGTGGTCTGGTCCGGTCTTGGCGCTGGAGAAGATGCCTTCCTCGAATTTGATGTCGGCGATATCGACCTTCATGTTGTGCGCGGCGATCGCCTTGGCCTTGGCGATGACCTTTTCGCCGGCCATGTGGAACGCTGAGCCCGACATGGTGGCCGAGCGCGAGCCGCCGGTGCCTTCGCCGAAGAACACCTTGTCGGTGTCGCCCTGGATGTATTCGATGTCGTTCGGATGCACGCCGAGCTTGTCGGCCACCACCTGCGTGAATGTCGTCTCGTGGCCCTGGCCCTGGTTGATCGAGCCGGAGAAGATCTGCACCGTGCCGCCGCGGTCGAAGCGGATTTCGGCGCCCTCAAAACTGGGAGCCGCCGCCCTCTCGATGGTGTTCGACATGCCGAGGCCGCGCAGCTTGCCGTTCTTCTTCAATTCCGCCTTGCGCCGGGCGAAGCCGTCCCAATCGGCCATCTTCAGCGCCAGGTCCATGCCCTTTTCGAATTCGCCCAAGTCATAGGTGAAGGTGAGACTTGTCTTGAAGGGCATCGCCTCCGGCGGAATGTAGTTTTTTCGCCTGAGTTCAGCCGGGTCCATCTTCAGTTGGGCCGCGGCGACATCGACCATGCGCTCGATGACGTAGGCCGCCTCCGGCCGGCCGTTGCCGCGATAGGGCCGCATCGGCTGGGTGTGGGTGAACACCGCCGTCAATTCCACATACATCGCCGGGGTCCGATAGACGCCCGCGAGCGTGCCGATTGCCGGTGTAGGCCTGGAAGCCCGATTGCAGATAGGCGCCGGCGTTGACCGTGGAGTTGACGCGGAAGGCGAGGAAGGTGCCGTCCTTGTCGAGCGCCAGCTCGGCGTCGGTGACATTGTCGCGCGCCTGCGCGTCGGACAGGAACGCCTCTGAGCGTGTGCTCATCCATTTCACCGGGCGCCCGATCTTCTTCGAGGCGAGCAGCACGAGCGGCACTTCGTTGTAAATCGCCGACTTCATGCCGAAGCTGCCGCCGATGTCGGGCGCGACAACGCGAACCTTGTGCTCGGGCACCTTGAGCACGAGCTTGGCCAATTCGGCGCGATACGGATGCGCGCGCTGCAATGTCGTGTAGATCGTGTACTTGTCCTCGATCGCATTGTAGTCGCCGACCGAGCCGCGGGGCTCCATCGAGGCGGTGGTCACACGGTTGATGACGAGATGCTCCTTCACCACGTGGGCCGCGTGCTTGAAGGCCTCTTCGGTCTTGGCCTTGTCGCCGTGGATCGCGGTGAAGCAGATGTTGTCCTTGCAGTCGCTCCAGACGAGCGCTGCGTCGGATTTGGCGGCCTCGGCCGTGGCGATGGTGGCGGGCAGCGTCTGGTAGTCGACCTCGATCAGTTCGGCGGCGTCCATCGCCTGGTTCTTGGTCTCGGCAACGACGAAGGCGACGTAGTCGCCGACGAAACGCACCTCGTCCTTCACCAGGGCCGGGTAGCGCGGCTTGTAGTTGGTCGAGCCGTCGCGGCGCTTGTGGGTGCCTGGCACCGGCAGGTCGCCCCAGCCGGACTTGATCCAGTCGTCCCCTGTCAGCACGCAGAGCACGCCGGCCGCGGCCTTGGCCTTGGACGTGTCGATTGAGCGGATTTTGGCGTGGGCATGCGGCGAGCGCAGCACATGGCCGAACGCCATCCCCGGCAGCACGATATCGTCGACATACTTGCCGCCGCCCCGCAGCAGCCTCGGATCCTCGAACCGGGGGACGCCCTGACCGATCGCAAACTCACCCATTGCAGCCCTCGAATTTGTTCGCGTGCGGGTTGGCGCCCATGCGTCGCGCGCCGTCGGGCGCCAGGCCGTGATCTCGTCGGCGACCCGCCCGTTGTCGTCGAACAGCTCTTCCGGGCGGTATGAGCGCATCCAGGCCTCGAGCGCGGCGAGATGCTCGGGGTTCTCGGCGAGCTTCGCCAGCGGGACCTGGTGGGCGCGGAAGGTGCCCTCCATCGGCCGGCCGTCGACCTCCTTGGGTCCCGTCCAGCCCTTTGGCGTGCGCAGGACGATCATCGGCCAGCGCGGCCGCTCGGTGTCGCCTTCGCGAGCACGCGCCTGGATGGCGGCGATGTCGCTGACCACCTGGTCGAGTGTCTCGGCCATGAGCTGGTGCATGGTCGCCGGGTCGTCGCCCTCGACGAAGTAGGGCTCGTGGCCGTAGCCGACGAGCAGCGCGCGCAGCTCGTCGTGCGGGATGCGCGCCAGCACGGTCGGGTTGGCGATCTTGTAGCCGTTGAGGTGCAGGACCGGCAGCACCGCGCCGTCGCGCGCCGGGTCCACGAACTTGTTGGAGTGCCAGCTCGCCGCCAGCGGGCCGGTCTCGGCCTCGCCGTCGCCCACGACGCAGCAGACGAGCAGGTCGGGGTTGTCGAACGCCGCTCCGTAGGCATGGACGAGCGCGTAGCCGAGCTCGCCGCCCTCGTGGATCGAGCCCGGCGTCTCCGGCGCCACGTGGCTGGGGATCCCGCCGGGGAACGAGAACTGGCGAAACAGCCGGCGCAGGCCCTCCTCGTCGGGCGTGATGCTGGGATAGACCTCGGTGTAGGTGCCCTCGAGGAAGGTGCTGGCCACGAGGCCGGGCCCACCGTGCCCGGGGCCGGTGACGAAGATCGCGTCGAGGTCGGCCGCGCGGATGACGCGGTTGAGGTGGGCGTAGACGAAGTTCAGGCCCGGCGTGGTGCCCCAGTGGCCCAGCAGGCGCGGCTTGACGTGCTCGATGCGCAGCGGCTCGCGCAGCAGCGGGTTGTCGAGCAGGTAGATCTGGCCGACCGACAGGTAGTTGGCCGCGCGCCACCAGGCGTGTAGGCGCCGTAGCTCGTCGGGCGCCAGCGGGCCCGGCGGGAGCGGAGGTCTGGGTCTCGGTCATGGCGTCTTCCCTTCGTGGCCTCGCTGCTAGCGGGGACCGTAGTCGCTGCCGGTGGCTTGCCGCATCGCGGCGACGTAACGCTCCATCCACGCGAGCAGGCCGTCGAGCAGGACGGCCGCGTAGTACAACAGCCACGACCCCACGCTACGCCCTTGCGGCGTCTCGTCACGGCTGGTCCACGTCGCGGAGGGCGCGATCATGCCCGCGATGCGCAACCGGCGGACCATGTCGTCGGCGCGGACGTCGAAGTCGGCCAGCACGCGCTCGCGGCAGGCGAACCAGCGGTGGCGCGCGCGATCGCCTCGTCGAGGAGCGCCAGGCAGAGCTCGAAGTCCTCGGTCGGGGTGGGCCGCCGCGGGTGACGTCCGCTGGGGTCGAGGCGCAGAGCGCTCGGCGCGGCGCCCGATGCGCGGACCTGGTTGCCGTGACCGTCACGCCAGCACATCGACTGGGCGGCGACGGGAACCGTGGCGACCACGATGGCCATCGTGGGTTCCGCGTCCGTGACGCACCGTAGCTCTCCGCCGGCGCCGGGACTATTGCGGATGACGGCGCGTGGCCACGTGCTGCGCTGGTGCAAACCAAGAACTCCTTCAAGGAGGCTGCGCAATGGCCGTTGCCGAGCAGACCACCGTCTATGCCGCACCCGGATCGCCCGAGAGCCCCGTCTCGCTGAAGGCGCGCTACGAGAACTTCATCGGCGGCCACTGGGTCGCCCCGGTCGAGGGCGACTACAGCCCCAATCCGAGCCCCGCCACGGGCCAGCCGTTCTGTGAGGTCGCGCGCTCGACCCCGGCCGACGTCGACCTCGCGCTCGACGCCGCGCACGCGGCGCGCGCGGCGTGGGGCGAGACGTCGACGACCGGGCGCGCCGAGGTCCTCAACGCGATCGCCGACGCGATCGAGGCGAACCTCGAGATGCTCGCGGTCGCCGAGAGCTGGGAGAACGGCAAGCCCGTCCGCGAGACGCTCGCCGCCGACCTCCCGCTGGCGATCGACCACTTCCGCTACTTCGCCGGCGCGATCCGCTCGGAGGAGGGCCGGATCTCCGAGATCGACAAGGACACGATCGCCTACCACTTCCAGCGAGCCGCTCGGCGTCGTCGGGCAGATCATCCCGTTCAACTTCCCGCTGCTGATGGCGGCGTGGAAGCTGGCGCCGGCGCTCGCCGCGGGCAACTGCGTGGTGATCAAGCCGGCGAGCCCGACGCCGTGGTCGCTGCTGAAGCTCATGGAGGTCATCGAGGACGTCCTCCCGCCCGGCGTCATCAACGTCGTCACCGGGCCCGGCGCGTCGGTCGGCATGGCGCTCGCGTCGAGCAAGCGCATCGCGAAGATCGCCTTCACCGGCGAGACCGTGACCGGCCGGCTGATCATGCAGTACGCCGCGCAGAACCTGATCCCGTCGACGACGGAGCTCGGCGGCAAGTCGCCGAACATCTTCTTCGCGGACGTCATGGACGCCGACGACGAGTTCCTGGACAAGGCCATCGAGGGCCTCGTGCTCTACGCGTTCAACAAGGGCGAGGTCTGCACGTGCCCGTCGCGCGCGCTGATCCAGGAGTCGATCTACGAGGCCTTCATGGAGCGCTGCCTCGAGCGCATCGCGCGCATCCAGCAGGGCAACCCGCTCGACCTGTCGACGATGATCGGCCCGCAGGTCTCCGCAGGCGCAGCTCGAGAAGATCGAGAGCTACGTGCAGATCGGCCTCGAGGAGGGCGCCGAGCTGCTGTGCGGCGGCGAGCGCCACGTCGCCGACGGGGAGTTCGCGGGCGGCTACTACTTCGAGCCGACCGTCCTGAAGGGCGACAACGCCATGCGCGTCTTCCAGGAGGAGATCTTCGGGCCGGTGCTCGCCGTCACCACGTTCAAGGATGAGGCCGAGGCGCTGCGGATCGCCAACGACACGCCGTACGGGCTGGGCGCCGGCGTCTGGACGCGCGACATGAGCCGCGCCTTCCGGATGGGCCGCGGCATCCAGGCCGGCCGCGTGTGGACGAACTGCTACCACCTCTACCCCGCCGCGGCGGCCTTCGGCGGCTACAAGAACTCGGGCGTCGGGCGGGAGAACCACCGCATGATGCTCGACCACTACAGCCAGACGAAGTGCCTGCTGGTGTCCTACGACCCCAGCGCGCTGGGCTTCTTCTGATGGCACCGCGGGTCACCGCCACCGCGCAGGCGCTCGAGCTGCTCGAGCGCCTGCGAGCCGGGCACGGCGACCTGATCGTGCACCTTTCGGGGGGCTGCTGTGACGGCAGCTCCCCGATGTGCCTGCGGGCCGCCGACCTTCCGGCCGGGCCGCACGACGTGGAGCTCGGCACCCTCGCGGGCGTCCCCGTCGTCATCGATGGCGATCAGGACAGCCGCTGGCGGCACCCCAACTTCCACCTCGACGTCGCATCGGGCGCCGCGGGCGGCTTCTCGCTCGAGGCGCTCGAGGACCTGCACTTCACCGCGGCGTCGAGCGGGGTGCCGGGATGAGGCGCACTTCCGCTCGCCCGCGCCTCGCCCGTGCGTTACCGTCGCGATGATGGCAACGGTCGAGCCCGCATGGCAGCGACCTCTCTCGACGACGGCCAGGACGCCGAGCCGCAGCGCCTGGGCAAGCGCGGCTACGAGAAGGAGCTCGAACGCCTGCAGGTCGAGCTCGCGCGCCTGCAGGAATGGATCGTCCACGAGGGCCTGAAGGTCGTCGTCCTGTTCGAGGGCCGCGACACGGCCGGCAAGGGCGGCACGATCAAGCGGATCACCGAGAAGACGAACCCGCGCGTGGTCCGCACCGTGGCCCTCGGCACGCCGACCGAGCGCGAGCGCACACAGTGGTACTTCCAGCGCTACGTCGCCCATCTCCCGGCGGCCGGCGAGATGGTCCTCTTCGACCGCAGCTGGTACAACCGCGCCGGCGTGGAGCACGTGATGGGCTTCTGCACGCAGGACGAGTACGAGGAGTTCATGCGGACGTGCCCGCAGTTCGAGCGCGACCTCCTGCGCTCGGGGATCATCCTCGTCAAGTACTGGCTGTCGGTCAGCGACGAGGAGCAGGAGCGCCGCTTCAAGGCGCGCCTCAAGGACCCGGCGAAGCAGTGGAAGCTCAGCGGCATGGACCTCGAGGCGCGCAGGCGCTGGGTCGACTACGCCGAGGCGAAGGACGACATGTTCGCCTACACCGATACGCGCGAGTCGCCGTGGTACGTGGTCGAGGCCGACGACAAGCGAACGATGCGCCTGAATCTCATCAGCCACCTCCTGAGCCTGATCCCCTACGAGGACGTGCCGCGCGAGAAGGTCAAGCTCCCGCCGCGACAGAATCGGGCGTACGTACGCCCGCCGCAACGCGACCAGAACTACGTCCCGGCGCGCTACGTGGTCGGTGCGTCGCAATAGGGGCTGCGGAGAAGCACTGATGCGCCGTGGGGCGTCGGGCGGATGCGCCGGCGGCCCTGCACGGCCACCCTCGACCGATGTCCATCGCCCCCCGATCCCCCCGGCCCGCCCAGGGCAGCCACGTGACCCCCGCCTTCGAGCGGGCCACCGTCGCCGACGCCATGCACGTCGGCATCGTCACCTGCCCGCCCGACGCGTCGCTGGCGACCGTGGCGCAGACCATGGCCACCCACCACGTCCATTGCGTCGCCGTCCTCGGCGTGCGCGCCGAGGACGGCGAGCACCTCGTGTGGGGCACGATCAGCGATCTCGCTCTCGCACGCGCGGCATGGCGTGGCGAGGAGCCCGACGCCGCCACGATCGCCGCCAGCCCCGCGGTCACCGTGGAGGCGACCGCGTCGCTGGCCGAGGCGGTCGGCCTCATGTTCGAGCACGCTGTCACGCACCTTGTGGTCGCCGACAGCAACGGCCGGCCGATCGGCGTGCTCTCGACGCTCGATGTCGCCGGGGTCGTCGCCTGGGGCCGCGCCTGACGGACGGTGGTTTCCCACGCCGGGTCGCGGTCGGCCCCGGATGGCGACGCCGCTCGCCCGGCGTACCGTCGGTGGCCAATCGACATGCAAGGAGGGTCCGATGTTCACGCGCATCGTGGTCGGCGTCGACTGCCGCGAAGGCGGTCGTGACGCCCTCGCACTTGCCACCCTTCTACAGGCAGCCGGCGGAGGCGAGCTCGTCGCCGTGTGCGCCTGTGCGCCCGCAGCGCTGCTCCACGAGGACGTGCAGACCCGGGTCGAGGGCGAGCTGGCCCGCACCGGCGCGGCGGGCCGCGCGCTCGCCGTGAGCGACCGCTCGCCGTCGCACGCCTTGCGCACCATCGCCGACCGAGACGGAGCCGAGCTCATCGTCGTGGGGTCCTCACGCCGCGCTGGAGCCGCGCGCGTCCTGGCCGGCGACGACGCGGCGGCGACCCTGCACTGCGCGCCGTGCGCCGTGGCGGTCGCCCCGCGCGGCTTCGCCTCCGCGCCGGGCACATTGCGGCGCATCGGGATCGGCGCGGATGGGTCGCCCGAATCGCGCGTCGCGCTGTCGCTTGCCTGCCGCCTCGCTCACCGGGTGGGCGGGTTCGTTCACGCGATCACGGTCGTGGCTCCGCCGTTGCCGCCCTGGCCCGCCATCGCCTGGAACACCGCGTGGTCCGGCGACGACGAGGCATGGGCTGTCCGATCGAACGAGCGGCTGCTCGCCGGCATCAATGCGGAGCTCGACGACGACGTCGTGCCGGAGACGATGGTCGGCACCCCGTGGAAGGAGCTGGTCTCGCGCAGCGAGAACCTCGACCTGCTCGTCGTCGGCGCGCGCGGGTACGGGCCGGCGCGCCGCCTACTGCTCGGCAGCACATCGGCCAAGCTCGCGCGGCGATCCGCATGTCCGCTGCTTGTGGCGCCGCGCGGCGCGCACCCCGCGGCCGACGCCGAGCTGCTCGCGGACGCGCGCGATCTGGCGCAGTAGCCGACCCGCGACGCCGCTGCGGTGGATTGCGGACGACCGTTCCGGAGCGCTACGGACACGAAGCAGTCGCACCCCCGGATGGACTGGGTTCCGCCGCACTGCAGACTCGCCAGATCAATCGACCGCAGGAAAGGAAATTGGTCATGAGCAAGCTCTTTCAGTATGGAGGCATCGTCGCCAGCATCGTGCTGATCGCCTTCGGCGCCGGCACCGTCGTCACCGGGTACAGCGGACGCGACCGCGTTCATAACGACCTGGCACGCGAGCAGATCGTCGGGACGCCCGATTCGAGCATCCCCAACCAGCTCGTCAACAACGGCACCAAGGCCGAGGCGTTCGCCAAGGTGATGCGCAAGCACACGCTCGAGGCCACCGGTGGTCAGACCTACGCCCAGATGGGGCGCTACATGGGCAAGGACGGCAAGGCGACCAACGACGAGAAGCTCGCCGCCGTCGACCCCAAGAGCGGCAAGCCCGTCGACAACCCGCTGCGCAACCTGTGGGTGACCGAGACCGCGCTGACGACCGCGCTGCACTCGTCCTACTTCGCCGAGAGCGTCGCGACGTTCGCGATCGTCATGGGCTTCGCGCTCATGATCACCGGCGGCGGCTTCCTCGTCCTCACCCTCCGCGTCCTGCGCGTGCTCGAGAAGGAGGAGACCAAGACCGAGCCTGCGGTCGCCGCCGGCGGCGTCGCCGTCACGAGCTGATCTCCCGCTCGCAGGACCCTGTCCGGCGTCGCACCGAAGCCCCCGCCCCGGCGGGGGCTTCGGCGTTCTTGCCGTGGTTTTCCACACCCGCCTTCGTGGTTGCGCCGGATGGCACGTCGGCGCTCTCGCGCAAGGATCGGGTGACCGTCTCTTCCACGACGAAAGGGCCGCCATGTCACTGCTCAGCGACTCGCCGTCCGGCGCACGCCCGCCGAAGCTCAAGCACGAACAGGAGCACACCATGTTCAAGACCATCATCGTCGGTGTCGACGGCCGCGAGGGCGGTCGCGACGCGCTCGCGCTCGCCGCCACGCTGCAGGGCGTCTTCGCCAGCGACCTCGTCGCCGTGCACGCCTTTCCGGTCGACTACTACGTCGGCCGGGGCGGGAACGGCGAGTACGAGCAGGACATGCACGACCTTGCGGTCAAGACCGTCCTGGAAGAGGTCGAGCTGGCCGCGGTGACGGCGCACGCGGTCACGGTCGCCGACCGCTCGCCCGGCCGCGCGCTGCAGCACGCGGCGATCGGCCATGGAGCCGACCTCATCGTCGTCGGCTCCGCGCACCACGGTCGCGTGGGTCGCGTCCTGGCCGGCGACGTGACCGCGGGGACGCTGCACGGCGCGCCGTGCCCCGTCGTGGTCGCACCGCGCGGCTACCTCGGGCAGGTCCGCGAGATAGGCACCATCGGCGTCGGCTTCGACGGCTCGCCGGAGTCGCGGGCCGCTCTGGAGCTGGCCCACGAGATCGCCCGCGCCGCCGGCGCGCGCCTGCACGTCATCGACGTCGTCGTCCCGCCCGATACCGGGCCCTTCCCGGCCCACGGTCCCGAGTGGGTCGAGCACGCGCACATCCGTCGCGCAGAGGCCGAAGCCCGCCTGGCGACGGTACTCGCCGAGCTCGGCGACATCGCCACCGGCGACCTCCCGGTCGGCAACCCCGCACACGAGCTGGCCGGCGCGGCCACCGGCCTCGACCTCCTGGTCACCGGCTCGCGCGGCTATGGCCCCATCCGCCGGCTGATGCTCGGCAGCACCTCCAGCAAGCTGGTGCACGAGGCGCCGTGCCCCGTGCTGGTGCTGACGCGCGCAGCCCGCGACGAGACAACCGATGGCGGGTCCGCGCCAGCGGCAGCCCACGCCTCCTAGCGGCAGTCCAAGCGGCATAGCCGCGTTGCGGGAGAACCGCGATCGTGACCCGGGCCACCCCGGCCCGGGTCACGCTGAGCGCGGGCGACGATCGGGCGCCGCCAGGCCGCGCCCGCGCTGCTGGCCGGCACCGCGGGCACGACATCGCGTCCGTAGTAATCACGGACGCGATCCGCGACCAGGCCCTGATGGCAACACACGCCCTTAGGGCGACCCTGTTGACCATGCAACGCCACCAACATCCCGACGGCGACCCGCTGCGGGTGGTCGTGGCGGGAGCGGGCGTGGCCGGGCTGGAGACGCTGGTCGCGCTGCGCGGGCTCGTGGGGCATCGAGTGGCCCTGACGCTCGTGGCGCCCGCCGACGACTTCACCGTGCGGGCGCTGGAGGTGCTCGAGCCGTTTGGCCTCGGGCATCCGCAACGCTATCCGCTCGCCGAGCTGGCTGCCGGCCTCGACGCGCGCTTCGCGCATGACGCGGTGGCGCGCGTGGAGCGCGACGAGCGCACCGTGCGCCTGCAATCCGGCGAGGAGTTGGCCTACGACGTGCTCGTGCTCGCGGTCGGCGCGTTCCCCTACCCCGCCTATGAGCACGGCGTCTGCGTGGAGCGCGCCCACGACGGCGAGGCGCTCGACCGGGTCGTAGCCGAGCTGCGCGTCGGAATCGCCGAGAGCCTTGCCATCGTCGTGCCGCCGGGGTGCGCGTGGACCTTGCCGGCGTATGAGCTCGCGCTCCTGGTGGCGGCCTTCGCCAAGCCGCGCGAACTCACGCTGGTCACCCCCGAGCTCGAGCCGTTGAGCGTATTCGGCGCCCCCGCCGCCGAGTTGGCGCGCGCCCAGCTGGCGGCCGCCGGCGTCCAGTTGCTGGTGGGCGTGAACGCGACCGTGCCGCATCCGACCGCGGTGGAGCTCGCGCCGGGCGCCCGCCTGTCGTGCGACCAGGTCGTTCATCTCCCGCTGTTGTCCGGGCCCAACTGCCGGGGCATCCTCTGTGACACGAGCGGCTTCATCGTCATCGACGAGGGCTTCCGCGTGCGCGAGGCCGAGGACGTCTTCGCCGTCGGCGACGCGGCGGTCGGCGCCCACAAGCAAGGGGGCCTCGCATCCCAGCAGGCGGACGCGGTCGCCGAGCAGATCGCCTGGCGCGTGGGAGCAGAGCACGCGCCTCGCCCGTACCGCCCCGTCCTGCGCGGCCTCCTTCGCACCGCAGAAGGGCCGCGCTATCTGCGCGCCGAGCCGCCCGGAGGCGCGACGTCGGCCGAGGTCTCCGACGAATGCCTGTGGTGGCCGCCGAGCAAGGTCGCCGCCCGCTGGCTGATCCCTTGGCTCGCGGCGCGTGAGCTCGACAGTCGTCCGGCGCCAACTCCGCGCAGGCTGCCCACAGGCGGCATCACCGTGCCCGGGCGTGGGCCTGGTGCGTAGTCGCCCGCAGGACAAGAGCGGATCGATCGCGATGTCCGCCGTCCGCGGGCGTGGGAGCGTTGGAGGGTGAGCGCATTGAGCGATCCTGTCGCTGTCCGCCTCTCGGATCCCGAGACTCTGGACCACGCGGCGGTCGTCGCCCTCGACAGCGACGGCTCGATCGTCGGCCGCGCCACCCTTTCGCGGCTGTATGGACTCCGCGCCGAGATTCAGCTCGAGCTCGCTCCCACCACGATGGTCGCGCTGGCGCTCGTCGACGCCCTCGAGCGCGAGGCGCGCAAGCGCAGGCTCTCGCGTCTCGAGGTCGATGCAGCGAGCCTGTCAGAGTCCGTGGTCACGGCGCTTCGCCGCTGGCGGCCGATCGCGAGCGAGCTGCGCGCCACCCACCTGTATCTGACCTGGTCCACGACCCCGGTGAACCCATGACATCCACTCCGCACCGCGTCGTCGTCGCCGGCGGCGGCGTCGCCGGCCTCGAGGCTCTGCTCGCCCTCCGCGCCCTGGCCGGCGATCGCGTCGAGCTGACCCTCGTCTCCCCCACCGCGGACTTCGTCTACCGCCCGCTGGCGGTGGCCGAGCCCTTCGCACTGGGCGCTGCGCGCAAGACCCCGCTGGCCGACGCCGCCAGCGCCGCCGCAGCGACCTTCGTGCAGGCGCCACTATCCGGTGTCGACGTGGCGAACCGGACCGTGCTCCTCGGCGAGGGCGAGACGCTGCCCTACGACGCCCTCGTGCTCGCGACGGGCGCCGCGGCCGAGCCGGCCTTCGGAGACGCGCACGTGTTCAACTGGGATGACACGAGCGGCGCGGACGCCATCGGCGGGCTGCTGCGCGACCTCGAGGAGGGCTACAGCCAGCGCCTGACCATCGTCGTTCCGGCCGGGCCTGGTTGGCCCCTTCCCGCCTACGAGCTGGCGCTGCTCATCGCCGGCGACGCGCGAGGCATGGGCATGAAGCCCGAGATCACGCTCGTCACCCCCGAGCAGGCACCGCTCGCGATCTTCGGTGCACGCGCCGTCGAGCTCGTCACCGAAGAGCTCGAGCAGGCCGGCGTCCATATCGAGCTCGGCGCGTATGCCGACCTCGATCCCGGCCCGCCGACCGCCATCGTCATGCGTCCGTCGGGCCGACGCCTGGAAGGCGGTCGCATTCTCGCCCTGCCGCGCCTGCGCGGCCGCAAGGTGCAGGGCATACCGGCCGATCCCGACGGCTTCGTCACCGTCGACGCCCACGGACGCGTCGTCGGCGTCGATCACGTCTGGGCCGCCGGCGACGGCATCGCCTTCCCGGTCAAGTTCGGTGGCCTCGCCGCCGAGCAGGCCGACGCAGCCGCCGCCGACATCGCTGCCGACGCGGGCGCCAACGTCGAGCGCACGCCGTTCCGCCCGGTCCTGCGCGGGCGTCTGCTGACCGGCCGCGGCCCTCGCTACCTGCGCCACGACGCCGCGGGTGGCGGCGGCGAGGGCGAGGCGGCCACGCACGCGCTGTGGTGGCCGCCAGGGAAGATCAACGGGCGCTACCTGGCCCCGTGGCTCGCCGCGCGCGACGAGGAGACGATCGCCGACCACCTGCCGCAGTCGGGTGGCCTGGCCGTGCAGACCGACCTGCACCGCGACATCATCGCCTCCTAGACGATCGTCACCGGGTCGCCAGGCTTGATGCGCTTGGCCAGCCAGGCGATGGAGCGGTTGGCCAGGCGCACGCACCCGTGCGACACGGCGGTCCCCAAGGTTCCGCCGACGTGGACGAGCCCGTGCAGGGCGATCTGGCCGGGGCCGCCCTCGAACTCCTGGAAGACCTTCGAGCGGGCGCTGGTGGCCAGCGCGAATGGTGCGCCCGACCGGCCGCCGGGGATGCGGACGTTCTCCTCGACGAAGAACTCGCCGGTCGGCGTGGGTGTCGAGCGCTTGCCGACGATCGCCTTGTAGCTGTGCAGCTTCTGCCCGTTGTGGTAGACGCTCACCGAGCGCGCGCCGCGGTTGACGACGAGGTGCCAGTCCGTGGCCGAGATCCGCGTGTTCGCGGCGCTGATCCAGCCCGATGCCGGTGGCGTCTTCCCCTTGAGCGTGCGACCGGGAAGGCGCACGTGCAGCCAGGATCCGCCCGTAGCGTCGATGGACTGGCCCAGCAGCGGCAGCACCGCACGCGCGCCCGTCATCGGCGTCTTGGCGACGACGTGCGCCACCACCGTGTCGCCGGTCGTGGGCCCGCTGCGAACGTCGTGCGACTTGAGCAGGGCGACGGTCTCCTGGTGCGCCGCGATCTGCGGTCGCGCCGTGGCCGGCGCCGCTTGGGCGCCGGCCGGCACTGCCAACAGGCAGCCGATTGCTGCGTAGGCGGCCCTCATCCCGTGAAGCCCGTGGGCGTGCTCGGCGTCCGAGGCCGGCGCGGTGCGACGCGGCTCGCCGCCGCGGCACATGCCCGCGACCGCAGCTTCAGCGTCTTGGCCGCCGTCCCGTCGGTGAAGGTGACCCGAGCGGTGAGGGTGCGGATGCCGCCACCGTCCTTGACGACCGCCTCGAACGGCGCCCGGTTGCGCGTCGCGATGACCTTCGTGCCGACCGAGAAGACGACCCGGCGGATCATCAGGCCGGTGACGACGGCCCGGAAGGAGCGATCCACGCAGCGGGTGAGGCCGTAGCGCGCGACCGTCGTGGCAACCGAGCGCGACACGGTGGTGAGGATGGCCGAGCCGCTCCCGGCGCCGACGGGCGTCGCGGACGCGCCCTCACCCGGAGTGCTGCCACCACCGGTGGTGCCGGGAGCGCAGTGCGCGGCGGTGATCGTGTCGTTGATCAACGTGACGCTGCCGTTGCGCGCCAGCGCCCGCCCCTGAAGGGTGACGCCGTTGTTCAGCGAGACCGACGTCAGGGCCATGACGTTGCCGACGAAGGCCGACGTCGTCCCGAAGGTCGCGGAGCTGCCGACCTGCCAGAAGACGTTGCACGGCTGTGCGCCGTTGATCATGTTCACGCGGCTCGCCGACGCCGTGATCAGCGTCGAGGCGGCCTGGAAGATGAACACGGAGTTGGGGTCTCCCTGGGCGTCGAGCGTGAGCGCGCCAGTCAGCCCGAGTGCCCCCGGCGCCCTGTAGACGCCGGCCGTGAGCGTGAGGCCGCCGAGGTCCGCGGACACCAGAGCGGGCGGCGTGCGCCCGGCGGCATCGTTGTAGGCCGTCGTGAGGTCCGACTGCGCCTGGAGGGCGACGGCGTCGGCCGCGTGGATGGTGCCGTTCACCATCCCCGGCGGAAAGCCCGGGATCGCCGAGCCCGGCATGACGCCGAGATCGCCGTTGATCGTCGTCGGGCCGGTGTTGGTCACCGTCTGGCCGGCGAGGACGCCAAAGCTGTCGGCCGTGCCGAGGCCGACGGGCGGTTGCGCAGCGAGCGCGTTGGACGCGAGCAGTGCGAACGCTACGACCGATGCGGCGGCGAGCAGTGCTGGGCGCGGGAGAGAGCGAGTCCGAGTGGTGGAAGGCATGGTCATGGCGTACCCCCCCATAACACCGGAAAACTAATGCAGGAAATTCTTGTCCATATGTGCGCCAGACGGTCGGAATGGCGCGCCGAGGTCCCCGTGAGAGCAGCCCGAGCCGTCTGGTCGAGGGCGGTGCCTGGGCGCAGCGATGACCGGCGCGTGTCCCGATCGCCCCCCGCAGGCGATCGGCTGTTTGCGCCCTCGCGATCGGGGAACCGCATGGTCATGGACCCGTCCGTCTTGAGTCGCCGTTTCCCGGCGCAGGCCGATCAAGTAGGGCCGGCTCGGCGCGAGGTGGTGGCCTACGCGCGCGAGCAGGGGGCGGCCGACCCTGACGGGATCGCGCTCGCCGTGTCGGAGGCCGTGACGAACGCGGTCGTGCACGCGTACGTCGATGCGCCGGCGCCGGGCGAGGTCGAGGTGTTCGCCCAGCGCCATCCGGACGACGGGATCGAGATCCACGTGTGCGACGAGGGTCGCGGGATGATGCCCCGGCGCGACAGCCCGGGCCTGGGCGTCGGCCTTGCGCTCATCACGAAGCTCGCGCAACGCTTCAAGGTCGAGACGCGCCCCGGCGGCGGGACGGCGGTCAGCATGCTGTTCGCCGTCCATGATCCGGCCTGACGGCGGCCGCTGCGTCGCGCTCAGGCGCCGTCGGCGCGCGGCCCGAGCTGGAAGCACTCGACGCCCACGTCGGGGTCGATGTGGTTGTCGGAGAGGAAGGCCGTGACCGAACGGCCCGTGAGTGCCTCGACCTCGGCCACGAACTCGTCGCGCATCGCGTCCTGAAAGGCCTTGCGCGTGTCGCGCACGAACTGGGCGCGTCCCGTATGGGCGAGCTTGCGCTCGCCCTTGGTCAGGGTGTCGCTCAGCGTGACGAAGATCCAGTCGCCGTTGATCGTCGTGCGCGCCCGGGTCGGGCCGCGGCCCGTGTAATCGGCGGTGATGCGCACCACGGCGTCCGAGATGGCGGCGTGCAACGCACCGCCCTGCTGTTGTTCGTCGGGGACCGGCATGGCTTCGGCATCCTGGCCACCCCTCCGAGTGACGAGCCGCGCGCAAGGATGAGGGGCGTGACGCCGAACGAGCGACGAACTCACCGATCAGCGTAGCGCTCGTGGCTCGTCCGCGAGCACGGAAAACGCTTCTGACGAGTGGCTCGCCGGTGGTAGCATCGCCGCAACGGCGAGCGCTTCGCGGGGCGGGGCGACCGTCGCGGCATACACGAAGGGGGCGCGGCGCTGAACGAGGCGCGGGGCTGACTTCGCGGGTCACGTATCCGATTCGCGCGTTCAGCTATGCCCGCCTGCGCCCTCCAGATCCCCCCGGCAGTGCCTCGGCCCAGTTGGGCGGCACCCTCGAGGGTCGAACTCGCGCGCCGGCGGCCCAGGGCTCCACGCAAGGACGGCACATGAGCAATCACAACGGACCGCAGTTCGACGTCTCCGTCGAGCATGCCGGAACCACGGCCATCGTCCGCCTCGCGGGCGAGCTCGACCTCGCCACCGCGCCCGAGCTGGCGGAGGTCCTCCAGGGGCTTGAGCCTTCCTGCAAGCGCATCATCCTCGACCTCACCGGCCTCGAGTTCATCGACTCGACGGGCCTGCGCCTCGCGGTCACCGAGCACGGCCGCGCGAGTGCGGACGGCTTCGAGTTCGTGATCGCGGGAGCGGCGGGCGCCGTTCTCAAGGTCCTGCGCCTGACGGGCCTGGACGTGACGCTCCCGCTGGCCCCCGACGTCGCCTCGGTCCTCGGCGACGCCAGCGCCAACGGCAGGCACCCGGGAATCTCTAGGCCGGCGAGCGGGTAGCGCTTGGCGGGTTACCCGCCAAGCGCTACCTGACCCGACGATGAACCGCCACCGAGGTCGCGAAGGGGCGACCGCGTTCCTGCCAGACCGCACGAGCCTGCGATCGCTGCGCGAGGCGGCCGCGGACTGTCGCGGCTGTCATCTCTATGCGCCTGCTACGCAGACCGTCTTCGGCGAGGGCCTCAAGCGCTCCGAGCTCATGCTCGTCGGTGAGATCCCCGGCGACCGGGAGGATCGCGCTGGCCGGGTCTTCGTCGGACCGGCCGGTCGCGAGCTCGACCACGCACTGGTCGCGGTCGGCATCGCGCGCGCCGACGTCTACATCACGAACGTCGTCAAGCACTTCAAGTTCGAGGAGCGCGGCAAGCGCCGCATCCACCAGCGGCCGAAGAAGGGCGAGATCGACGCCTGCATGCCGTGGCTGCGCGCGGAGCTCGACGTGGTGAAACCGACGGCACTCCTGCTGCTCGGCGCGACCGCCGGCAAGGCGCTGCTCGGCTCGAGCTTCCGCCTGGGCGAGGCGCGCGGCCGGCCGATCGAGTCCGAGCTCGCCTCGTTCGTGACCGCGACGATTCACCCCTCGGCGATCCTGCGCGCGCGCGATGACGAGACGCGTCATGCCGAGCGCCACGCGTTCACCGAGGACCTGCGCGCGGTGGCGCAGTTCATGGCCACGCCCGCGCGCGGCAACTGAGCGCGCTGCGCGGGCCTCAGAGCGGACTGGCGGTGAGCTCCGTCATCTCGCGCAGCAGGGCCCCCATGCCCCCGATCTCGTGCACGGCACGCTGGCGTCCGGCGCCGCCGCCGCGGCGCATGAGCGCCGGCAGAACGTCGAGAGCGTCCGCGCAGCCCAGCTCGTCGGCGTGACGACGCGCGATCGCGAGCGCCGCGTCGAGCAGCTCCGTGACGGGTCGCAGGCGTCCGTCCGGATCCGGCAGCTCCGCGGCCACGCCGAAGCGCGCCGCCCGGAAGGCACCCTCCTCGAGCACCTCGGCCGGCGGATCGGGCTCGGGATCGCCGTGCGCGGCGTCGTGGGCCAGGCAATGCGTGAGCGCGACGAGAGCGGCGGTGTCCTCGAGCGACGCCTGTGCGTCCAGCGCGCGGATCTCGACGGTGCCCAGGCGCGGATGCGGGCGCAGCTTCCACCAGAACCACGTGTAGTCGGGGACGTCGGCCGCGCGTGCCAGGAGCGCCGCGGCCTCGCAGAAGTCCCCGAAGTCGCGCATCGCGCGCGGCACGCCTGAGCGCGGCCAGCCGCGGATCGTCACCTCGCGGGCCGAGGCCAGGCCGGTGTCGCGGCCGTGGCGAAACGGCGAGTTGGCGGCCAGGGCCTGCAGCAGCGGGAGGTGCCGGCGCAGGCCGTTGAAGGCGCGGATCGCCGTCTCGGGGTCCGGCATCCCGACGTGGATGTGCAGGCCGCCGACCGGCGTGGCGACGGCGTCGCCGAGCAGGTCGCGGATGCGCTCGTAGCGCTCCTTGTCGGTGATCTCGGCCTCGCCTTCGGCGGCCGACGGATGCGTCCCCGCGCCGAGCAGCCCCGCGCCGGCGCCGACGACGGCCCGCCGCAGGCCGTCGAGCGTGGCGATCGCCTCGCCGGCGCTGTCACAGACGTCGGTGATGAGCTCGAGCTGACAGGCGTGGAGCTCGCGCTCCACCGTGCCCTGCACCGGCCCGATCCGCTCCTGGACGGCCGTCGACGCGTTGATCTGCGCCCCGGTGACGGGGTCGACCAGGAACAGCTCCTCCTCGACGCCGACCGTGAACGGAGGGCCCGATCCGAAGGCGTGCCCGCTCAGAGCCGGCGACCGCGCCGGCTGTAACCGAAGCCGCCGAAGAGCAGGAGGAGCACGAGGATGATGAGCAGGATGGTGAGCACGACGGCCGCCTTGGTCGAGGTTGGTCTCGCGGGCCGTACCCGCTCGGTCGATTGCACAAGCTGCGGTCTGGGGTAGGCCGCCGCACATGCGCATCGGTTGCTTTCTGTCCAGCGAGGAGTTCGCGCCGCGCGATCTCGTCGTCAACGCCCAGCGCGCCGAGAAGGCGGGCTTTCACGCGCTGTGGATCTCCGATCACTATCACCCGTGGAACGACGAGCAGGGGCACAGCCCGTTCGTCTGGTCGGTCATCGGCGCGATCTCGCAGGTCACCGACCTCCCGATCACGACGGGCGTCACCTGCCCGACGCTGCGGATCCATCCCGCGATCGTCGCCCAGGCTGCCGCGACGAGCTCGGTGATGCTCGAGGGTCGCTTCGGGCTGGGCGTGGGGAGCGGCGAAGCGCTCAACGAGCACATCCTCGGCGACCGCTGGCCCGAGGCCGACGTGCGCCTGGAGATGCTCGAGGAGGCCGTCGACGTGATGCGCGCGCTCTGGCGCGGCGACCAGCACAGCCACCACGGTGCCCACTACACGGTCGAGAACGCGCGCATCTACGACCTGCCCGAGCAGCCGCCGCCGGTGCTCGTGTCGGGCTTCGGACCCAAGGCGACCCGTCTCGCCGCGCGTATCGGCGACGGCTACTGCACCACGTCGCCCGACAAGGAGGCGATCGACCTCTATCGCTCGGAGGGCGGCAAGGGGCCCGTGCACGCCGGCACCAAGGTCTGCTTCATGGCCGACGAGGACGAGGCCCGCGCGACCGCGCATCGACTGTGGCCCAACGAGGCGCTGCCGGGCGAACTGGCGCAGGTGCTCCCGACCCCGGCGCACTTCGAGCAGGCGTGCGAGCTCGTGGAGCCCGAGATGCTGGTCACGCCCGTCGGTCCCGACATCGAGACGCACGTGGCCTCCCTGCGGCAGTACCTCGACGCCGGCGTCGACGAGCTCTTCGTCCAGCAGATCGGGCCCGATCAGGACGCCTTCTTCGACACCTGGGCGCCCCAGGTCCTTCCGCACTTTTCCTGACTCTGGGGCGCCCAGTCCTAGGGGCGAGCGGCGGCGCGCCAGTGTCGATCGACGCTCTACGGCGGACATGCGTCCCGCCAGCCTGGTAAGCACTGCTTCATATGACGGGCTCTGACACCTCGTCAGCCGGGCCGGTCGTCAGCCCGGCGCAGGCGCTGGAGTTCGTCGCGAGCGCGAGCGAGCTGCTGGCGCGGTCGCTGGACTACGAGACGACGCTGCGCGAGGTCGCGCGCCTGGCCGTGCCCGACATCGCCGACTGGTGCGGGGTCCTGCTCGTGGACTCAGGCCACGGGGAGCGCGAGCTCTCCAGCGGCTACGACGACCCCGCGCTTGAGGCTGTCCTGCTGGAGATCCGCCGCCGCCGGCGCGAGGCCACGGGGGCGTCGGAGTCGCGACGCGTCGCGGAGTCCGGCGAGCCGATCCTGGCCTCCGATGTGCGCTCCGCCGTCGACGAGACCATCGCGGCGCCCGAGCGCGAGCTCGTCGAGCGCCTGGCGCCGAAGTCCTACATGATCGTGCCGCTGGCGGCACGCGGGCGCGTCCTGGGGTCGATGACGCTGCTCTCGACGCGTGCCGGGCGCCACTACGCGGAGTCCGACCTCGCGTTCGCGGCGGCGCTGGCCCAGCGCTGCGCGCTGGCCATCGACAACGCGCGCCTGCACGACACCGCCGAGCGCTCGCTGAGCCTGCTCGACACGGTCTTCTCCACCGCGCCGGTGGGGCTTGCGCTCGTGGATCCCGACCTGCGCTTCGTGCGGGTCAACGAGACCTTCGCCGCCTTCAACGACCGCTCGGTGGACGACCTCGTGGGGCGGACGGTCGCCGAGCCGCCGGGCGAGGACGGCCTCGCGGGCGAGACCGTCGTCTCCTGCTGCCGGCACGTCCTGACCACCGGGGAGGCGGCGCTCGATCGCGAGCTGATCTGGGAGGTCCCAACGGCCGCGGGCGAGCTGCGCTATTGCAACGCATCCTTCACTCCGGTGACGCAGGCCGACGGCTCGGTCGGCGGCGTGATCGTCGTCGTGGTCGACGTCACCGAGCGCCGGGCGCTGCTGGAGGCCGAGCGCGACGCACGCAGGCGCGCGGACTTCCTCGCGCGTGCCGGAGGGATCCTCGACGCGTCGCTGGACTACGAGGAGACGCTGCGCGCGGTCGTGCAGATCGCGGTCCCCGAGGTCGCCGACTGGTGCGCGGTGAGCGTCCTCGACGACGCCGGCGTGCTGCAGGAGGTCTCCACCGCGCACGTCGACGACGCCCAGCGCGAGCTCGGCCGCGACCTCAGCCGCCGCTTCCCGCCCGACCCCGACTCGGCGAGCGGAACGTACGGGGTCGCGCGCTCTGGCGAGACGGCCTACGTGCGGGAGGTCACCGACGACATGCTCGTCGCCGGGATCCCCGACCCCGAGCACCTCGCGCTCGTGCGGCAGCTGGGCCTGCGCTCGGTCGTCATCGCCGCGCTGAAGGCGCGCGGCCGGCTCTTCGGCACGCTCAGCCTGGCCAGCGCCGAGTCGGGCCGCCGGTTCGAGCAGGCCGACGTCCAACTGGCGGAGGAGCTCGCGGCCCGTGCCGGCATGGCTATCGACAACGCCCGCCTCTACACCGAGCGCAGCCGCATCGCCCACACCCTGCAGGTCAAGCTCCTGCCCGAGCGACTGCCGGTCATCGCCCGCACGTCGATGGCGGCCCGCTATCGCGCCGCCGGCGAGCTCAACGAGGTCGGCGGCGACTTCTACGACGTCTTCCAGCGCTCCGCGACCGAATGGGCACTCGTCGTGGGCGACGTGTCGGGCAAGGGCGCCGAGGCCGCCGCCGTCACCGCGCTGGCGCGCTACACCCTGCGCGCCGCCGCGCTCGAGGAGGGCCCGCCGAGCGGCGCCCTGCGCCGGCTCAACACCGCGCTGCTCTACGACGACACGTCGCAGTTCGCGACCGTCGTCATGGCCTATCTCTCGGCCGGCGCCGGGAACGGGCTCGACGTCCGCCTCGCGCTGGCCGGTCACCCGGCTCCCGCCGTCCTGCGCCGCGACGGCAGCGTGGAGATGGCGGGCCGCTTCGGCACGATGGCCGGCATCCGCGCCGACATCGACGTGCACGACGTGGACCTGCGCCTCGAGCCCGACGACGTGCTGCTGCTGTACACCGACGGCGTGACCGAGGCGGGCGCCCGGCACGCGCCGTTCGGCGAGGAGGGCCTCATCGACGTGCTGGCCCGCCTCGCCCGCCGGACGCCGCAGGACGTCGTCGACGCGGTCGAGCAGGCCGTCGTCGCCGCGCAGCCCGGCGACCCGCGCGATGACATCGCCCTGCTGGCGATCTGCATGAGCGCCGAGACGACCGGGTAGCGCCGCGCCCATGGGAGCCCGGCTCCCGAGACCCAATGCGAGCGATCTGATCGGAGGGCGTGACATGGCGAAGGACCACGGTCCGAGCGTGAAGGACGACAAGCAGTACGAGGGCCTGCGCAAGAAGGGCATGAGCAAGCAGCGCGCCGCGCGGATCGCCAACGACCCCGACTCCTCGAGCAAGGGCGGCAAGGCATCGGGCTCCGGCAAGCGCCGCAATGCCAGCAGCCAGGGCGGCACCAAGGCCCAGAAGGCGGCCGCCGGGCGCAAGGGCGCCAAGAAGGCCAACAGCTAGGGCTTGAAGACGATCTTGAAGGCGCCGTCCTCCTTCTTCTGGAAGGTCTCGTAGGCCTGCGGCGCCTCGCTCAGCGGCACATGGTGGGTCGCGAAGTGGTCGACGCCCAGCGGGTCGTCGTCGCCGTCGAGCAGCGGCAGTATGTCGTCGACCCAGCGCCGGACGTTGGCCTGGCCCATGCGGAGCGTGATCTGCTTGTCGAACATCTGCAGCATGTTCAGCGGGTCGGCGGTTCCGCCATAGACGCCCGAGAGCGACACGGTGCCGCCGCGGCGGACGAGCTCCACGGCCATGCGCAGCGCGGCGAGCCGATCGACCCCGGCGGTCTCCATGACCTTGCGCGCGACCGGGTCGGGCATGAGACCGGCGAGGGTGTGGGCCAGCTTGCCGACCGGCGCGCCGTGAGCCTCCATGCCCACGGCGTCGATCACCGCGTCGGGTCCGCGACCGCCGGTCAGCTCGCGCACGGCGCCGGGAACGTCGTCACCCGCCGTCACGTCGATCGTCTGCACGCCATGGGCCTGCGCGCGCGCCAAGCGCTCAGGGACCAGATCGAGCCCGATGACCGTAGCCGCGCCGAGGTGCTGAGCGATCCGGCAGGCCATCTCGCCGATCGGTCCGAGGCCGATGACCGCGACGCTCCCGTCGTCGGGGATCTGCGCGTAGCGGACCGCCTGCCACGCGGTCGGCAGGACGTCGGAGAGGAAGAGGAAGCGGTCGTCCGGCGGTCCCTCGGGAACCTTGATCGGCCCGTAGTGCGCCTGGGGCACGCGCAGGAGCTCGGCCTGGCCACCGGGCACCTCGCCGTAGAGCTTCGTGTAGCCGAAGAGGGCAGCCCCCATGCCCTGCTCGCGCACCTGCGTCGTCTCGCACTGGCTCTGCAACCCGTGCTCGCACATGAAGCAATGCCCGCACGAGATGTTGAACGGCACCACCACCCGGTCTCCGACCTGGAGGTCGCCGACCTCTGCGCCCACCGCCTCGACGATCCCCATCGGCTCGTGGCCGAGGACGTCCCCCTCCTCCATGAACGGCCCGAGGACCTCGTAGAGGTGCAGATCCGAGCCACAGAGCCCGGTCGACGTGACGCGGATGATCGCGTCGGTCGCCTGCTCGATGGTGGGGTCCGGAACGGTGTCCACGCGCACGTCGCGCCTGCCGTGCCATGTCAGGGCCTTCATCTGAGCTCCGATCGGTCGGGTGGGTCCAGGCCGCGTACCCGTGATTGGAGGCTTGAACTCGCCGCCGTGCGGGGTACGGCGTCGGGAACCTCGTCCAGCGATCAGGAGGCGATCATGGCCAATCCCGTTCCCGCCGGTAGCGACGTATCCGCCGGCACCTACCGCTGCACCAACTGCGGCTATGAGCTCGACGTGAGCTCGACCAAGCACCTCCCGCCGTGCCCGTCGTGTGAGAACGGCGAATGGGCGACCGTGAGCGGCGGCGACGCCGCGGACGATCCCTATCCCGACCGCGCCTGACAGAGGAGTGCCGCGCTCGATCTGGAACGGGGCGCTCTCCTTCGCCGGCATCGATGTGCCCGTGAAGGTCTTCGGGGCCGCGGATCCCCAGGGCGTGCAGTTCCGGGAGCTGCACGAGCCCGACGGTGCCGAGATCGCGCACGAGCTCGTCGATGCCGACGGCCGCAAGGTCGACCGCCGCCAGGTGGTCAAGGGCTTCGAGGTGCGCTCGGGCGAGTATGTCGTGCTCGACGACGACGAGCTCAAGGCCGCCAGTGCGCCGAAGCGCAAGACGGTCGACATCGAGCACTTCGTGCCGCGCGAGCAGATCGATCCCGACGCCTACGACCGTCCGTACTACCTGGCCCCGAACAAGGGCGGCGACGAGGCCTACGCGGTGCTCGCCGCCGCCCTGCGGCGTACCGGCCGGGTCGGCGATCGGGCGCGTCGTCCTGCGCTCGCGCGAGCAGCTCGTGGCGGTCGTGGAAGCCGACCAGATGCTGCGGATGCACACGATGCGCTTCGCCGACGAGCTCGTCGACGCCGGCACGCTCGATCATCCGCCGCTGCGCCGCAAGCCCGACGCGCGCCTGCGCAAGATGGCCGCGCAGCTCGTCGACGGCCTGTCGGGGAAGTTCCAGCCCGGCCGCTACCGCGACAGCTATCGCGATCGCGTGCTCGACCTGGTCAAGCGCAAGGCCAAGGGCGAGGAGATCGACACCGAGCGCGCGCATGCGCCCGAGCCCTCTGACGACCTCATGGCCGCGCTCGAGGCGAGCCTGAAGGGGTCCAAAGGCTGATGGCCCGAGCGCGCTCGCTGTGGAGCGGGTCGCTGAGCTTCGGCCTGGTCAACGTCCCGGTCTCGCTCGTCTCGGCCGTGCGCGATCAGAACCTCCACTTCCATCAGATCCACAAGAAGACCCACGAGCGCCTGCACGTCTCCTACGTCTGCACGAAGGAGAAGACGCCGGTCGACTACTCAGAGATCGCGCACGGCTTCGACACCGGCGACGGCTACGTCATGCTCACCGACGACGAGCTCGCGGCCGCCCAGCCCGAGAAGACGCGCACGATCGACATCGCGAAGTTCGTCGCGCTCGAGGAGATCGACCCGATCCTCTTCGACCACCCGTACTACCTGCTGCCCGCCGGCGAGGGCGAGGGCCCGCTGCGCGCCTACCGGCTGCTGACCGACGTGATGGCCGACGCCGACAAGGTCGCGATCGGGCAGTTCGTGTTGCGCACCAAGGAGTACCTGGTCGCCGTGCGCGCCAAGGACGGGCTGCTGGGGCTGACCACCATGCTCTTCCAGCAGGAGATCCGCCCCACCGACGAGCTCGACCTCCCGACGCGCAAGCGCCCGGGCAAGGCCAAGGTCGACCGCGCGGTCGCGCTCGTCGAGGCGCTCGGCGCGGACTTCGACCACGAGGCCTACAAGGACCGCTATCGCCGCCGGCTGCGCAAGCTCGTCAAGGACAAGGAGGCGGGCGAGACGATCAAGGCGCCCCCGTCGCCCAAGACGCCAGGCCCACCCCCGGACATCATGGAGGCCCTGAAGGCCAGCCTCGACAAGGTCCGCGCGTAGCTGACGTCGCGCGCAACTCGGGGTTGGGACGCCGCGGGGTCGCGGGTAGCGCAACAGGACCAGTCCCACCAAGAGAGGTAGTGACCCAATGGCTGAACTGACCGTCCTGGAAGAGAAGCTGGCCGAGGTCCTCGGCCTCGCGATGGCGGCGAAGGCCGCCACCGACAAGGTCTCGGCGCTGACCGACGAGCCCGACCTGAGTACGACCCTCGGCCGCATGCACGACGAGGCCGACGAGACCGAGTCGCGCTGCACCGAGGTCGCCGGCGAGATCGACGGCAAGAAGACCGCCATCCTCGACAAGGCCCGCGAGACCAAGGCCGAGGCCACCGAGATGATGAAGACCTACCTCGGCGAGGACGCCGACGCGCTCGACGGCTTCGAGTTCCTGACCATGGCCGAGGCGGGCGAGGTCGGGCACTGGTCGGTGCTGCAGAAGCTCAACGAGCGCGCCCGACGCGACGACGTGCAGCAGCTGGTCGACTGGGCGCTGCCGATCCAGGAGCGCCACTTCCAGGCCGTGCTCGACGGATCGCTCGAGCTCGCCGCCCAGGAAGACCCGAACGAGCCCTCCTGAGTCGCACGGCGATGAAGGTCGTCGTCCTCGGCGCGTCGGGCAACGCGGGTAGCGCGCTCCTGCGCGCCCTCGAGGGCGAGCCGCGCGTCGAGGACGTCGTCGCGGTGGCGCGCCGCCCACCGGGGACGTGGGCCTCGCCCAAGACGACGTGGCGCTCGCTCGACGTCGCGAGCGACCCGCTCGAGCCCGTTCTGCGTGGCGCCGACGTCGTGGTGCATCTCGCCTGGCTGATCCAGCCCGCCCGTGATCTCGAGCAGTGCCGCGCCGTCAACGTGATCGGCTCACGCCGCGTGATGGCCGCTGTGGCAGCGGCGGGGGTGCCCGCGCTTGTGTACGCCTCGTCGGTCGGGGCGTACTCGCGCGGCCCCAAGGATCGCCTCGTCGACGAGACGCTGGCCCACCGGTGGGGTGCCCACGTCGTTCTACTCGCGCCACAAGGTCGAGGTCGAGCGGCTGCTCGACGGGTTCGAGCTCGAGCGTCCCGGCATCCGCGTCGTCCGGCTGCGCCCTGGCCTGATCTTCCAGCGTGGCGCGGCGTCGGAGATCCGGCGCCTGTTCGCCGGACCGTTCCTGCCCAGTCCGCTCGCCGCCCCGAGATGGATCCCCGTCGTGCCGCGCAACGCACGGTTGCGCTTTCAGGCCGTCCATGCCGATGACGTCGCCGACGCCTACCGCCGCGCCATCGTCGGCGACGCGCGCGGCGCGTTCAACATCGCGGCCGAGCCGGTCCTCGACGGCGAGGCGCTGGGCCGGCTCCTGGACGCGCGTCCCGTCCCGGTGCCGGCCGGGGCGCTGCGCGCCGCGGCGGCGGCGGCGTTCCACCTGCGCCTGTCGCCGACGCCGCCGGGCTGGGTGGACATGGCCCACGCCGTCCCGCTGATGGACAGCTCGCGCGCGCGCGAGGTGCTCGGGTGGCAGCCGCAGCGCGACGCGGGCGCCGCGCTGCTGGAACTGCTGGAGGGGATCAGGTCGTCGGCCGGCTCGCCGACGCCCACGCTCAAGCCCGGCGGCGACGGCCGCCTGCGGGCCCGCGAGATCCTCACGGGCCTCGGTTCACGCGGACCCCGTTGACGTGGGTGAGGGCGTGCCGGCCCGGCTGGCCGGCACGCCCTCCCATCGCCCCGTCAGATCACTCGCGCAGCGAGCCGGCGCTCTCCCTGGCGCTGTCGGCCAGGCGCTCACCGTGCTTCTGGCCCTCCTCGCTGGCGGTGTCGGCCGCGGACTGCGCGGCGGACTGGGCCACCTGCTTGCCGCGCTCCAGCGCTTCCTGGCCGGTCTCCTTGGCCTGCTCCTTGACGCGATCGGCCATCGGACCGAGCTTCTCGTCCTCGACGCGCGAGCTCGGGACGAGCATGCCCGCGAGGAAGCCGACCGCGACCGCCCCGACCGCGAGGCCGAGCGGGTTCTCCTGCGCGACGCCGGCGGCCTTGCGGACCTGGCCCTTGACCTGGTCGGCGTCCGGGGTCACGTCGCTCGCCTTCTGCCCCGCGAGGCCGAGGTGCTCCTTGACGGAGTCCACCTTGCCCGAGACGTTGTCCTTGGCGCGCGACTTCACGTCGGCCTTGTATCCGAGCGCATCGATGGTGTCCCCCATGCGCTCGCGGGTCTCGGCTATTTCGTCGCGGATTGCGTTCGGGTCTTCGCCCATTGCACATCCTCCTTCACTGATTCGATTGCTTGCTCGGGAACGGGAGGCGCGGCCTCCCGGATCTGCTTGCGGCCGGTCATGGCCAGCACGGCGGCGATGGCGCCGAACACCACGGTCACGATCAGCGCCGCCAGCCACGTCGCCATGGCCAGGTCGAGGACGGCGATGAGGCACGCGGTCAGCGCACCGGCCGCGAGCAGGCCGACGAGCGCAGCGGCACCGAGCATCCCGGCGCCCTTGCCCACCTGCTTGCCGCGTTCGGTCATCTCGGCCTTGGCCAGGTCGATCTCCTGACGGACCAGCGTGCTGGTCTCGCTCGCCAGGTCCTTGACCAGCTCGCCGATCGACTGCTCGCGCGGATCGGTCGCGTGCTCCGTCGGCGCTCATACGCCGTACCCGCCGTCTGTGGGCGGGGTGGTCACCGGCAGCGGCCGGGCGGTCGCGGTCGACGGTCTGGGCGAGCTCTCGTAGCGCTCGCGGCTCGACGCCTTCAGGAAGCGCGAAGCGGCGAACCCGGCCGCGATGCCGAGGGCGATGACGGCCAGCGGCTGGCGACGGCCGAAGTCCTCGAGGTCGCTGAGGATGCGGTCGGCGCTCGACTCGCTGAGGTAGCCGCCGAGGCGCTCGGCGTGGTGGGCGGCCTTCTCGGCCGCCTGCGCGGGGGCGTCCTGGCCCTGGTCGCGCAGCTGCCGGCTCGTCGTGCGTAGTGCTTCAGCGGTCGCGCTGACCTGCTCGCCGGCCTGCGTCGAGCGCTGGTCGACCTGCTCGCGGATGCGCGCCTGCGCCTGCTGGGCGCCGCCCTTGAGCTTCTCCTGCGCTTCCTGCGCCTTCTCCTGGACCTGCTCCTTGGCGTTATCGGTGGCCGAGTCTGTTGGACTCTGGGTAGCCATGGTCGTTCCTCCTTCGTTTGCGAGGGGTGGACTGGTGGACAGGGGTACGGGCTAGGTGGTCTTCTGGGCGCTTCGGCTTCGAGCGGGCGTCGAGCTGCAGCTCGCGGTCGGCACCGGGCACGCCGGCGTCCAGTTC
The DNA here is from genome assembly GCA_963742125.1 of uncultured Actinomycetes bacterium. Lineage (GTDB taxonomy): Bacteria > Actinomycetota > Thermoleophilia > Solirubrobacterales > Solirubrobacteraceae > JAOPZW01. The sequence goes on from CAVUKO010000005.1 coordinate 31,537, forward strand.
GCGACTGCGCTCGCGCTCGGAGTTGAGCTCCATGCCGAGCAGCAGCGCGACGTTCGTGATCCACATCCACACGAGCAGGCAGACCAGGCCACCGAGGGTGCCGTAGGTCTTGTCGTAGGAGCCGAAGTTGGCCACGTAGAACGCGAACGCCGCCGACGCGACGCAGCCACACGACGATCGCGAGCACCGCACCCGGCGTGACCCACTTGAAGCCCGCGAGCTTGACGTTCGGGGCGCTGTAGAAGAGCACCGCGAACATGGTCACCACCACGATCAGGAGCACCGGCCACTTGGCGATGTTCCAGATCGACACCGCGGTGCTGCCGATGCCGAGCGGGCCCGCGACGGCGGTGACGATCGGGCCCGTGAGCACGAGCGCCACGGCCACGAGCGCCAGCATCACGAGCATCACGAGCGTCACGAGGATCTGCAACGGGCGCAGCTTCCAGAACGGCCGGCCCTCAGGAGTCTCGTAGACGATGTTGGCCGCGCGCATGAAGGCGCCGACGTAGGCCGACGCCGACCACAGCGCGGTGCCCAGACCGACGATGAACAGCACGCCGGCCGTGCCGCGGTTCGACGTGATCGACTTGATGGGTCCCGCGAACGTGTCGGCCGCGGAGCTCGGTCCGACCTTGGTGACCATGTCGGTGATGGCCTTGGTCGTCGTGGCAGGGTCGCCGACGAGGCCCACGATCGACACCAGCGCGATCAGCGCCGGGAACATCGACAGCAACCCGTAATACGTCAGCGCCGCGGCCCAGTCGGACATGTTGTCCTCGCTGAACTCGGTGAACGTCCGCTTGACGGTGGCGAACAGCGAGGACTTGCCGTCGGTGCCGGCGGGCCTGTAATCGGCCCGCCGGCCTTCGTCACTGCGCTTCGAGAGGTCGGTCGCCATCGGCTCGCTCAGGACCGCGCGTCGCCGTCGGTCTCGATGCGCTCCTTGCGCAGCGTCTCGGAGACCGTCTCCTGATCGGTCTGCTCCTCGGTGCTGAGGCGGACGCGCTCCTTGGGGACGACCTTCTTCTCGACCACGGGGCGCTCCTCGTGCAGCACGACCTCGTGCTCCTCCTCGGAGATCTCCGGACCGTCGAGCGCCTCGTCGACATTGGCGTCGGTGATCGGCTCGCGCTCGACGCGGACCTCCTCGCGGCGCACGGGCACCGTGCGCTGCTCGTCCTCGGTCACGACGTACTTGCGCAGCCGGACCCGGCCGGCCTCACGGCGCTCGGTGCCAACGCGCAGCTCCTCCTCGGAGCGCGTCATCGCGTCGTCGGTGCTCGGGCCCGACACGTCGCCGCCGTTCGTCCCGTCGCCGGCCGCGTCATAGCCGCGGGTGTCGTAGGCGACGTCGTAATGCGTGTAGAGCTGGCGCTCCTCGCTCTCGCTGAGCTCCCCGTCGGCGTCGATGCTCGGCGCGTCCTTGACGTGGCTCTTCTCGAGCGGAACGCGGACGTCCTCGCCGGTGGGCTGCGCGTCGTGCAGCGGCACGAACGTCTTCTTGGTGCCGAACAGCCCGGTGTTGACCAGCGCCCACTCGGGCCGGCCGGTCTGCTTGTCCTCGTAGACGTCGTCGATCTTGCCGATCTTGTCGCCGTCGCGGTCGATCATCGTGCGGCCTCGAACCCGTAGGCCTCGCTGACTTCGGTCATATCGCTCCCCAAGATTGATATGGGACATTTGTGCCACATACGTGGCCCTAGCTGTCCCGCCTTCCCCGCTTATCGGGACAGGTATTCATCGATGTCGCGCAAATCGTCGGCATCGAACCGAGTTGGCACATATGTCCCACACCTGCGGCACACGTCGCCCTCGCCGGTTACGGTGTCGGCGGTGTCCGAGGCCGCGCACAGTCCCGAGCATCCCGGTGAGCGACGCCGGAGAGCGACCCCGCGCCGCGGCGGGCCGACGCGGTGGTCAGCCGGCAGCGCATCCTGTCCGCGGCGCGTGCCCTGACCGGCGATCGCCGCACGACGATGGCCGAGATCGCCGCGGCCGCCGGCGTCGGACGCTCGACGCTCTATCGCCATTTCGCGACGCGCGAGGCGCTGTCGGCCGCCCTCGTCGAGGAGGCCGGCGACCGCGGCGCCGCTCCCGCCGAGCAGCCGTCGGCGCAGGTGGCTCCCCTTCCTTATCAGGCGCCGGGCCGCCTCGGACGCGCCCAGCCGCTCGCGCTCGAGGTCACCCACGTTCTCGACGAGGTCCCGCCCCACCTCATCGCCGATCAGCTCGTGGCCGAGGCCCGGCGCGCCGCGGGCGTCGCCGTCGCCCTGTACATCGTCGACATCGATGGCTCACAGCTCATCCGCCTGGCGGGCTCGGAGGACTTCCCCGAGACGCTCGACGCGCCGCCGGCGCTGGGGCCCGAGATCGTGCCCGAGGGGCTGCCGTCGTTCTACGAGGCGCTCAAGCGTCGCCTGCCGCGCTGCGTCGCCGTGCCGCTGTGGCTGCGCGGGCGCGTCATCGGGCTGCTGCTCTGCGTCGGTGCCCCGGTCGTCGGGCTGGAGGACATCGCCAAGCAGGGAGCTGCAGCGCTCGAGCTCGCCAATGACTACACCGACGTCATCGAGGCCGCGCGGCGGCGCAAGCCCACGACGGCCGCGGCCGAGGTCCAGTACCACCTGCTCCCGCCGCGCGTGGCGCGCATCACCGGAGCGCAGCTCGCCGGGGCGCTGCTGCCCGCCTACGAGGTCGGCGGCGACTGGTTCGACTTCGTCGAGAACCGCGACGGGGCATGGCTGGCGATCGCCGACGCCGCCGGCAACGGACCCACCGCCGCCGGCCTGAGCGCCTCCGCCCTCGGCGCGCTGCGCGCCGCGCGGCGCAGCGGGCAGGACCTCGTGCAGGCCGCGACGACCATGGACGAGGTCATCCGCGCGCTCCACAACCCGGACTTCTTCGTCACCGCGGTGCTCGCGCGCTGGCACGCCCCGACCGCCACGCTCGCGTGGCTCAACTGCGGCCACCCGCCCGCCTACGTGGCCGACCTCGAGGGCGGCTTCACCGAGCTCGAGGGCCCCGTCCACCCCGCCCTCGGCGCCGGCGACGGGACCCCCGACCTACGAGACCAGCGTCGTCACGCTGGAGAGCACCGACCGCCTCGTGCTCGTCACCGACGGGATCACGGAGCGCGCGCTCAAGCGCGGCGGGCGCTTCGGCATCGACGGCGTGCGCCGCGCGGTGCTGGCCGCCGACGCCCCGACGGCGGCCGCCACCGCCATGGCCATCCATCAGGCGGTGACGGAGTGCTCGACCGAATCGCTCGACGACGACGCCACGCTCGTCGTCCTCGCCGTCGACTGAGGGCGGCGCGTAGGCGATGGCGGTCTGCGGGTAGCCAGAACGCGATGACGGCAGTGCGCCAGGCGCTTCCCCTGGCGGTCGCGGTGCTCGCGCTCACCGGCTGCGGTCGCTCGGCCGACCGCACCAGTGTGCGCGCCGTGGCTGAAGGCTTCTATGCGGCCGTGGGCGATCACGCGGGCGCGCGGGCCTGCGGGTGGCTGAGCGCCGACGCGCGCCAGGCGCTCGAGAAGGACGAGTCGGCGCCGTGCCCAAGGGCGGTCGAGCGCCTGGAGCTCTCCGGGCGCCGCGCGCGGCGCGTCGAGGTCTACTCGACCGAGGCCGCGGTGGCGCTGCGCGGCGGCGACACCGTGTACCTGCAGGACACCGCGCGCGGCTGGCGCATCGCCGCGGCGGGCTGCCGGCACCCGGCCTACGACAGGCCGGCGGATTGCGAGCTTCAGTCCTGATGCGCGTGCTGTTCATCACCTACCTCGTGCTCGTCGTCGCCGGGCTCGGCTACTTCCTGGCCGTCGGCCTGCTGCACCACTAGGAGGCCGGGGATGCGCTTCGTCCGCGACAACAGCCTCTCGATCTTCTTCCTCGCGATCTTCCTGGCCAGCCTGACCGGTCAGGCCATCGCCGGGCACGGGGCGTTCAACCACGACCAGGTGCTGCACCACGGCGACCCCATCTCCCTGGGGCGCTACCTGACGACCTCGGAGTTCGCGGCGGACGTGGCCGAGAACTGGCAGTCGGAGTACCTGCAGTTCACGCTCTACATCGTCGGCACCGTGTGGCTGCTGCAGCGCGGCTCGCCGGAGTCCAAGCCCCTGGACAAGGCCGGTCTGGAGTCCGACGAGGACCAGCAGGTCGGATCTCACGCCGGGCCGCGCTCGCCGCGCTGGGCGCGCACCGGCGGACTGCGAACGGCGCTGTACGGCAACTCGCTGCTGATCGTCATGACCACGATCTGGCTGGGCAGCTGGCTCGCGCAGTCGATAGCCGGCGCCAGCGGCTACAACGCCGAGCAGCTCGACCACCAGGCCGCGACCGTCAGCTGGTTGAGCTATCTGGGCAGCAGCGACTTCTGGTCGCGCACGCTGCAGAACTGGCAGTCGGAGTTCCTGGCCGTCGGCTCGATGGCGATCCTCTCGGTCTACCTGCGCCAGCGCGGCTCACCGGAGTCCAAGCCCGTCGGCGCGCCCCACGACGCGACCGGGCTCGAGGGCTGAAGCGCGCCTAGAGGCTGCCGAGGAAGGCGTCCATGCGCTCGAGCGCGCGCGTCAGGTTGGCCTGGGAGTTCGCGTAGGACAGCCGCAGGTGGTCGGCGCCCTGCGCCCCGAACGCGGTGCCGGCCAGCACGGCGACTCCGGCCTCCTCGAGCAGGCGATCGGCGAGCGCCTCGGCGCTCACCGGCGTGTCGGCCACATTGGGGAAGACGTAGAACGCGCCGCGCGGGGAGAGGCACGACACGCCGGGCAGGGCGTTGAGGCCGTCGACGACGAGATCGCGCCGGGCGGCGAACTCGGCCACCATCGCGGTGACGTCGTCCTGCGGGCCGGTGAGCGCCGCGACGCCGGCGTGCTGGACGAAGGGCGGCACGCACGAGGTCGAGTTGATGAAGAAGCGCGTCAGCGGCTCGACGAGCGCCTCGGGCACCGCCGCGTAGCCGCAGCGCCAGCCGGTCATCGCGTAGGTCTTGGAGAAGCCGTCGAGCAGCACCGTGCGCTCGAGCATCCCTTCCTCGCTCGCGATCGAGGCGAACGCGTCCCCGTAGATCAGGCGCGCGTAGACCTCGTCGGTCAGCACCCAGGCCGGCGTCTCGAGGATCAGCTGCGCGGCCGCTGCGAGGTCGGCGGCCGGCGTGACGCCGCCGGTCGGGTTCTGGGGCGAGTTGAGGATGACGAGCTTCGTGCGCGCGCTCAGGCGCGCCCGCAGGTCCTCGACGGCGAAGCTGAACTCGAGCTCCTCGCGCAGCGGCAGCGGGACCGGCGTCGCGCCGACCCAGCGGATGGCCGACTCGTAGATCGGGAACCCGGGGTCGGGGTAGACGACCTCGTCGCCGGGCTCGCAGGTGGCGAGGATGGTGAAGAACAGGAACGGCTTGGCGCCATTGGCCACGAGCACGCGCTCGGGTGCGATGCTCACACCGCGCGTGCGCGAGAGCTCGGCGGCCGCCGCCTCGCGCAGCTCGGCGATCCCGGCCGCGGGGCAGTAGTGCGTCTCCCCCGCCCGCAGCGCGGCGATAGCCGCCTCGGTGATGTGCGCCGGGGTGTCGAAGTCGGGCTCGCCGATCTCCAGGTGGATGACGTCGCGCCCCGCCCGCTCCATCTCGCGCGCCCGCGCGAGCACGGAGAACGCCGTCTCCGTGCCCAGCCGCGCCACGCCGGCGGCGAGCTGACCCGTGGGTGAATGCAGCCCGGTCGCGTCCATGGCGCGATCCTCTCAGACCGCTGCCAGCTCCGCCGTCGCGATCTCGCGCATGACGAACTTCTGCACCTTGCCGGTGATCGTCATCGGGAACTCGTCGACGAGCTTCCAGTAGCGCGGGATCTTGTAGGTGGCGATCCGCCCGCGGCACGCCGCGGTCAGCTCCTCGGGACTCAGGATGCTCCCCGCGCGCAGCTTCACCCAGGCCATGACCTCCTCGCCGTAGCGCTCACTCGGCACGCCGATGACGTAGGCGTCGCTGACCTCGGGGATCGTGAGCAGGAACTCCTCGACCTCGCGCGGGTAGATGTTCTCGCCGCCGCGGATGAGCATGTCCTTGATGCGCCCGACGATCTTCAGGTAGCCCTCGTCGTCCATCGTGGCGAGGTCGCCGGAGTGCATCCAGCCGTCCGCGTCGATCGCCTCGTCCGTGGCGCGCTCGTCGTTCCAGTAGCCGAGCATCACGCTGTAGCCGCGCGTGCACTGCTCGCCCGGCGTGCCGCGCGGGACGATCTCCCCCGTCTCGGGGTCGACGATCTTGATCTCGACGTGCGGGTGCACGCGCCCGACGGTGCTCACGCGCTTCTCGACCTCGTCGTCGACGGCCGTCTGGGTCGACAGCGGCGCCGTCTCGGTCATGCCGCAGGCGATCGTGACCTCGTCCATGTGCATCCGCGCGCGGACCGCGTTCATGACCTCCACGGGGCAGGGCGCGCCGGCCATGATCCCCGTGCGCAGGCTGGACAGGTCGAACTCGGCGAAGCGCGGATGCGTCGAGCTCGGCGATGAACATCGTCGGCACGCCGTAGAGCGAGGTGCAGCGCTCGTCCTGGACGGCCTGCAGCGTGGCCAGCGGATCGAAGTTCGCGCCCGGAACGACGACGCAGGCGCCGTGCGTGACGCACGCCAGGTTGCCCACCACCATGCCGAAGCAGTGGTAGAAGGGAACCGGCACGCAGACGCGATCGTGCTCGGAGTAGCGCAGGAGCAGCCCCGTGAAGTAGCCGTTGTTGAGGATGTTGCGGTGCGAGAGCGTGGCGCCCTTGGGGGCGCCGGTGGTGCCCGAGGTGAACTGCACGTTGATCGGATCGTCGGGGTGCAGCGTGGCCTCGACCGCGGCCAGGTCGCCCTCCGCGACGCGCGCGCCGTCGGCGAGCAGGCTCGCCCATTCGTCCTCGAGGACGAGCGACTCGCGCAGCTGCGGGCAGCGCGGGCGCACCTCGCGCACCATCGCCACGTAGTCGGCCTGGCGGAAGCCGCGGGCGAGGACGAGCAGGCTCACGCCGGTCTTGTTGAGCGCGTACTCGAGCTCGGCCGCCTTGTAGGCCGGGTTGATGGTGACGAGGATCGCGCCGATGCGCGCGGTCGCGTACTGGGTCACGAGCCACTCGTGGCGGTTGGGCGCCCAGAGGCCCACGCGGTCGCCCTTGCGCACGCCGCGGGCCAGCAGGCCGCGGGCGGCGAGGCCGACCTCGTCCCACAGCTCGCGGTAGGTCGCGCGGTAGCCCTGCTCGCGGACGACGAGCGCATCGCGGTCGCCGAAGCGCTCGGCGGCGAGCCGCAGGCCGTCCCCGATGGTCAGCTCCAGCAGGGGAACGTCGCGCGGCCCCTGTGAGAGGGAGAGCGGGAGGGTGGTGGCGTCGCGTTCGGTGAGCATGTCGGGTACAGACGCGGCGCCGGGCCGGCGCTTCCCGCGCTCTCAGCGAACTCTCGGCAACGCTCCAGCCAAACCCCGGGGAGTGCGCCGACCCTGGGGCCATGTCGTCCCGGACCCGCAGGGTCATCGTCGGCGCTGGACGGCTGACGCTTGCCCTTGCGCTGCTCGGCCCGGCAGCGGCGGCACACGGAACGAGGCCAACCACGCCAGCCAGCCGGTGGCCGACGATCCCGAGGCGGTCGCGCGGTACTACGACGCCCTGCGTGCCGCATGCCCGGCGTGCACGATCGTCGCCGGCGACGTGCTGGACTCCGGGTCCTACCGGCGCTGGCTGCAGCGCTTCCTGCGGGCGAGCACGACCACGCCGCGGCTGTGGGGGCTGCATGACTACGGCGACGTCACCTACGGCGCGACCACGGCGCGCGTGCTCGGGCCGACGCGGCGGCCGCGTCGCCGCCGGCGCCGCGCTCGCACGACCGGCGCCGATCGGCCCGCGACGGCTCGGCGACCCCGCGGCGCGCGACGTACCCGGGCGAGACGACGACGAGCTCGGCGCCGGCCGCGACGCGCCACGACGCCACGCGCGCCGGGTGCGCGCGCACCGCCGTCACGCGAGCTCGTGACGGCCGGCGCGGTGCGGGGGCGGCGTCTCGCCGCCCCCGCACCGCGTGGGAGGGGAGCTAGGCGACCTCGGGAGAGCTCGTGCTGCGCCACCTCGATCGGATCGAGCGCAAGGCGCGCCGTGCGAACGGCGTAGCGCAGCGAGATCGGCGCTGCGCCGTAGAGCGGGCTGTTGCCGTTGAAGACGACGCGAGCGGCCATCGCCGCGCCCCGGACGGCGATCGGCTCGTCGGCGCGCAGGCGCCGAGCCAGTGCGATGAGGTCGTCGGCGCACGCGCGGACGTCGGCGCGCGCCAGCGGCAGCCGCGCGCTCACCGACCACGCCTTGTGCGCCTCGCGCACCGCGTTCTCGAGCGCCGCGGCCAACGCGGTGCGCGTGGAGCGCGAGCGTAGCTGCGCCGCACGACGCGAAAGAGCGACATCGCTTTCGGGGTCGGCGCCGTGGACGAGCTGCTCGTCGAGCTCGTCGCGCTGCCACCAGGTTCGAAGTTTCAGGGCGAGGGTGTCGGACATGACGCCATCGTGTCGCCGGCCGGCCTCGGTTCCCATGGGGGCGGGCCCCGATCTTGCGGTGGGACGTCCCCCCATCCGGCATGCTTGCGGCGCCATGTCCCTGTTCCTGCGGGTCCTGCTGGCCAACGCGGCGGTGCTCGCGATCGCCACGCTGCTGCTGCTCTTCTCGCCCCTCGAGATCAGCTACCCCGTGACCAACACGCAGGCGACGATCCTCGTGACGGGCTTCCTGGTCTCCGTGGTCGTCAACATGCTGCTGCTGCGCGGGGTGATCGCACCGCTGCGCCGGCTGACGGCGACGATGCGGTCCGTCGAGCCGATGCAGCCCGGCCGACGTCTCTCCATCCGCGGCACGGACTCCGACGTCGCCGCGCTGTCCACGGCCTTCAACGACATGCTCGACCGTCTCGAGAGCGAGCGGCGCGAGAGCGGGCGCCAGGCGCTGGCGGCCCAGGAGGCCGAGCGCCAGCGGATCGCACGCGAGCTCCACGACGAGGTCGGCCAGGTGCTCACCGGTGTCGTGCTCGAGCTCGAGCACGCGGCCAAGCAGAGCACCGGCGCCGAAGCCGCGCGGTTCGCCGCGGCCCGCGAGTCCGTGCGCCGCAGCCTCGACGACGTTCGCCGCATCGCCAGCGAGCTGCGTCCCGAGGCGCTGGACCACCTCGGCCTGCAGAGCGCGCTGCGGTCGCTGTGCACGGCGGCCGCCGCCCACGACGAGCTCCATGTCGAGCGCGAGCTCGAGCTACGGGACACCGTGAGCCCAGAGGTCGAGCTCGTGGTCTACCGGGTCGCCCAGGAGAGCCTGACCAACGTGATGCGCCACTCCGGCGCGTCGGAGGTCCTCGTCGCCCTGCGCCACGTCGACGGCGGCCTGCGCCTCGTCGTCCGCGACGACGGCCGCGGCCTGCCCTCACCCTCCGACCACGGCGGAGCGGGCATCGCCGGCATGCACGAGCGCGCGCTGCACATCGGGGCGCGGCTGACCGTCTCCTCCGCGCCGACCGGTGGGACCGAGGTCCGCCTGGACGTGCCCCTGCCCGAGCACTCCGCATGACGGCGCCGCTGAAGACGAGGATCCTGCTCGCCGACGACCACCCCGTCGTGTTGCGGGGTCTGCGGATGGTGCTCGACGCCCAGCCCGACCTGGCGGTGGTGGGCGAGGCCGGCGACGGTCGCGAGGCGGTGCGGATGGCGCTCGAGCTCGAGGTCGACCTCGCCGTCCTCGACGTCGCCATGCCCCAGATGACGGGCCTGCAGGCCGCCGCCGAGCTCAAGCGCCGGCGCCCGCAGCTGCGCACCCTGATGCTCTCGATGTACGACAGCGAGCAGTACTTCTTCGAGGCGCTGAAGGCGGGGGCGTCGGGCTACGTGCTCAAGAGCGCGGCCGATCGCGACCTCGTCGAGGCGTGCCGGGCCGCGATGCGCGGCGAGCCGTTCCTGTATCCCGCCGCCGTCGCGGCGCTCATCCGCGACTACCTCGACCGCGCGAGCCGCGGGGAGGCGACGCCGACCGATCCGCTCACACCGCGCGAGCTCGAGATCGTCAAGCTGGTCGCGGAAGGTCATACGAGCGACGAGATCGCCGAGGCCCTCGTCATCGCCAAGAAGACCGTCGAGCACCACCGCAGCCACATCCTCGAGAAGCTCGGGATGCGCGACCGCGTCGAGCTCACGCGCTATGCCATCCGACGCGGACTGGTGGAGCCCTGAACAATGGCTGGCGTGTCGACCATCTACGTGACGGGCCACCGCAACCCCGACACCGACTCGATCGCGTCGGCGATGGGCTACGCCGAGCTCAAGCGCCGGCTGGACACGCGTCATGAGTACGTCCCCGTGCGCCTCGGCGACGTCAACGCGCAGACGGCCTGGGTGCTGGAGCGCGCCGGCCTCCCGGAGCCCGAGTTCCTGCCCCACATCATGCTGCGCGTGCGTGACGTGATGCGCGAGACCTTCCCGACGGCCAGCCACCGCGAGCCCATTCGCCGCGTGGGGCGGACGATGGCGCGCGAGGACCTCGAGCTCATGCCCATCGTCGACGACGACGGCGCCGTGGCGGGCGTGATGACCGAGCGCACGCTGGCCCGCCGCTACATCCGCGAGTCGCGCGAGCCCACGAGCCTGTCCGACGCCGCCGCCTCGGTGGCGGCGATCGTCGAGGTCACCGAGGGCCGGCTGGTGGCCGGCGAAGAGCGCGAGATCGCCGGGCGCGTCTGGGTGCTGGCCATGGCCGTCGAGTCGCTCCCGGGCGACATCGGCGAGGGCGACGTCGTGGTGGTCGGCGACCGGCCCGACGCCCAGCGCCGCGCGGTCGAGCTCGGCGTCGCGCTGCTGGTCACCAGCAACGGCACCGTGCCCTCCGAGGAGGTGCTCGCGCTCGCCCGCGAGCACGGCACCACCGTGGTCAGCTCGCCGCTGGACAGCTACGTCACCAGCCGCATGGTCACCCTCTCGGCGCCGTCCCGGGCGCTGATGAACGCCGAGCCGCTGACCGTGCGCCCCGACGACCTGCTCTCCGACGTCGCCGAGGAGGTCAGCGCGATGGACTACCGCGCCGCGATCGCCGTCGACGGCCGCCAGCGCCCCGTCGGGCTCATCACCCACGCCGAGCTGGCCGACCCCGAGCCACGCCGCATCCTGCTCGTCGACCATGCCGAGGAGGCCCAGAGCGCCCCCGGCGTCGAGCAGGCCGAGATCGTCGAGATCCTCGACCACCACCACATCGGCTCGATCGAGACGAAGGTCCCGGTCACCGCGACGTTCGACCCGGTCGGCTCGACCGCCACGCTGGTCGTCGAGCGCTTTCGCCAGAACGGCATGGAGCCCAGCCCGCCGACGGCGACCATGCTGCTCGGGGCGGTGCTGTCGGACACGGTCATCCTCAACTCGCCCACCACGACCGAGCGCGACAACGCCGTGGTCGAGTACCTCGAGCGCGTGCTGGCGCTCGACGCCACGGCGTTCGGGCGCGAGATGTTCGAGCAGACGTCCGACGTCTCCAGCGTGGATGCCGACGACATCGTCCGGCGCGACGCCAAGGAGTACACGGTCGGCGAGGGCCGGACGATCTGCATCGCCCAGATCGAGACGGTCGGGCTGCAGATCCTCGAGCGCCGCGACGAGCTGCAGGAGGCGCTCGAGCGCCAGCGTGAGGCCAAGGACTACCTTCTGTGCGCGCTCATGGTCACCGACATCCTCGCCAAGAACACCAAGATGCTCGTCGCGGGCGATCCGGTGCCCCTCGAGCGCGCCTTCGGGGAGGACATGGACGACGGCGTGCTCGACCTGCCCGGCGTCATGAGCCGCAAGAAGCAGGTCGCACCCAAGATCCTGGGCGCGCTGTGAGCACCGGCGCGCAGCCCTCGGCCTCCTACAGCGTCACCATCCGCGTGCAGCTGCCGCACACCGCGGGGTCGTTCGCCCGGGTGGCGGGTGCGATCGGCGACACCGGCGCGATCCTCGGCGCCATCGACCTCGTCCGCGTCGAGGACGGGCGCACTGTGCGCGACGTGACCGTCTCGTGCGCCGACGTCGCCCACGGCGAGGCCGTCGTGGCGGCAATCGAGGCGCTCGAGGGCGTCTCGGTCCAGAGCGTCTCGGACCGCACCTTCCTCATGCACCGGGGCGGCAAGATCAGCGTCGAGCCCAAGGTCCCCATCACCACCCGCGACGACCTCTCGATGGCCTACACGCCGGGCGTCGCGCGCGTGTCCGCCGCCATCCACGACGACCCCGCCAAGGCGTGGACGCTGACCATCAAGGGCAACGCGGTCGCCATCGTGACCGACGGCACCGCGGTGCTGGGGCTCGGCGACATCGGGCCGGCAGCCGCGATGCCGGTGATGGAGGGCAAGGCGATGCTCTTCAAGCAGTTCGCGGGCGTCGACGCCTTCCCGCTGTGCCTGGACACCAAGGACGCCGACGAGATCGTCGCCTTCGTCACGGCGGTGGCGCCGGGCTTCGGGGGCATCAACCTCGAGGACATCGCGGCGCCGCGCTGCTTCGAGATCGAGCGCCGGCTGCGGGCCGCGCTCGACATCCCGGTCTTCCACGACGACCAGCACGGAACCGCGATCGTCGTCCTCGCCGCGCTGGTCAACGCGCTGCGCGTGGTGGGCAAGAACGCCGGCGAGATCAAGCTCGTGGTCGTCGGCGCGGGTGCGGCGGGGGTCGCGTGCGCGGAGATCATCCTCGCCCACGGGGTGCAGAACATGGTCGTCTGCGACCTCGAGGGCGCGCTCTACTCGGGGCGCCCCGGACTCGACCCGGTGCGCGCCGCGCTGGCCGCGCGGACGAACCCGGCGGACGAGCGCGGCATGGCCGACGACGTGCTGCGCGGCGCCGACGTGCTCGTCGGCGTCTCGGGCCCGGGCGCGGTGTCGGCGGCCGCGGTGCGCACCATGGCCGCGGATCCGATCGTCTTCGCGATGGCCAACCCGGTGCCCGAGATCCAGCCCGAGGAGGTCCGCGAGGACGTCGCGATCATGGCCACGGGCCGCTCGGACTACCCCAACCAGATCAACAACGTCCTCGCCTTCCCCGGCGTCTTCCGCGGCGCGCTCGACATCCGCGCGAGCACCATCAACGAGGAGATGAAGCTCGCCGCTGCGCGCGCCATCGCTGCGGTCATCACCGACGACCAGCTGCACGCCGACTACGTCATCCCCAGCGTCTTCAACCGCGACGTCGCCGAGGCCGTCGCTGCCGCGGTGGCCGAGGCCGGCACGCGCAGCGGCGTGGCACGCCGTCCCGTCGCCGCCTCCTCGCCGGTTCCCTGATCCGTCAGGATGGGAGGGTGCCTGGAGCCTCCGGTGCCACCGTCACCGTCATCTTCGCCGACGTCGAGGGATCCACCGAGCTGCTCGAGCGCCTGGGCCAGGCGCGCTGGCTGACGTGGCTGGCCGAGTACGAGCAGATGCTCGCGGCGAGCCTGGACCAGCACGGGGGCACGCTGGTCAAGGCGCTCGGCGACGGGCACCTGCTCGCCTTCCCCAGCGCCAACGCCGCGGTGCGCTGCGCCGTCGAGGTCCAGCGCGCACTGCCGCTCGCAGGGGCGCCCGACCTGCGCGTGCGGATGGGGATGCATACCGGCGAGCCGGTGGCGCTCGAGGACGACCTGCACGGGCGCACCGTGGTCAAGGCGGCGCGGATCGCCGACCTCGCGCACGGCGGCGAGGTGCTCGTGTCGGGGATCGTGCGCGAGCTGGCCGAGACCGACGCCGACCTCGAGGACGAGATCTGGTTCGAGGAGAGCCGCGAGGTCGAGCTGCGCGGCCTGCGCGGCCGCCACCTCGTGCTGGCCGCGCAATGGCAGCGCGAGGACCGCGGGCCCATCCGCGTGGTCATCGCCGACGACTCGGCCATCGTGCGCGACGGCGTCGCCGCGCTGCTGCGCGAGTGCGGCGTTCACGTCGCGGGCCTCGCCACCGACCCCGAGTCGCTCTATCGCGAGATCGAGCGCCACCGTCCCGACGTCGCCCTGGTCGACATCCGCATGCCGCCGACCGGCACCAACGAGGGCCTGGTCGCCGCCGAGCACATCGGCCGCGAGTACCCCGAGGTCGGCGTGCTCGTCCTCTCCCAGTATCTGGAGCTCGCCTACGCCCTGCGCCTCGTGGAGGGCCAGGAGGCGCGGCGCGGGTACCTGATCAAGGACCGCGTCGGCGAGATCGAGACGCTGCTGGACGCCGTGCGCAGGGTCGCGAACGGTGGCTGCGTGGTCGACCCGGCGATCGTCGAGCGCCTCGTGACCCGGGCCGGGGCCGGCGGCCCGCTGGCCGAGCTGTCCGAGCGCGAGCGCGACGTCCTGGGGCTGATCGCCGAGGGCCTCTCCGACGAGGCGATCGCCGAGCGCCTGGCCGTCGCCCGCGAGGTCGTGGAGGCCGCGGTCGGTCAGATCTTCGTCAAGCTCGACCTGCGCGACGAGCGCGCCGCGGACCGGCGCGTGGCGGCGGTCCTCACCTACCTGCGCGCCACCGCTCCGGGATAAGGGTCCAGCCGAAACAGAGCACGTTGTCCATATGGGCGTTCTCGTTCGTCGTAGGGGTGTAGAGCGAAGACAACGAAGGAGATGCTCGAATGCACGACCTGCGCTGGATACCAATCGCCGTCGGAGCCAACCGTGGGCTGGCCTGGTCCGCCATGCCGGACGCCCCCGTCGTTGCCGCCAGGCCTCGCCGCGAGCGCCGGCGGCTGCGCGGGTTCGCCGAGCGCCTCGTGGCGTCGCGAGCTCGCCGGCGTGCCCCGCGACTCGGAAAGGAGCAGCCGTGCGGTACATGATCCTCGTGTGCGTAGACGAGTCCGTCGAGGTGAGTCCGGAGGACTCCTTGCCCACGGCGTGGGTGGAAGAGATGGACGCACGCGGGGTGCGGAAGCTCGGTTCTCGGCTGCGCCCGGTCAGCGACGCCACCACCGTTCAGGTCCGCGGCGGCGAGGTGTTGCTGTCCGACGGCCCGTTCGCCGAGACGAAGGAGCAGATCGGCGGCTTCGATCTGCTCGAATGCGCGGACCTCGACGAGGCGATCGAGGTGGCGTCCAAGCACCCTGCGGCGAAGTTCGGGACGATCGAGGTGAGGCCGCTCTGGGAGGACTGACCCCGGACGTCGAGGCGGCTGTCGCCGACGCGTTCCAGCAGGAATGGGGGCGCGTGGTCGCGACCCTGATCCGGATGACCGGTGACTGGGACCTCGCCGAGGAGTGTGCGCAGGACGCCTTCGCCGTCGCGCTGGAGCGCTGGCCTCGCGACGGCGTCCCGCTGCGCCCCGGCGCGTGGCTCACCACGACGGCCCGCAACCGCGCGCTGGACCGCTTGCGCCGCGGGGCGACCGAAGCCGCGAAGCTGCGGGAGGGAGCGGCGCTGTGGCCCAGCGACGAACCGGACCCCAACGACGAACCGGACGAAGGCGACGGCGATGACGGGACCGTTGGGGACGACCGTCTGCGGCTGATCTTCACCTGCTGTCATCCGGCGCTCCCGCTCGAGGCGCGGGTCGCCCTCACGCTCCGAACCCTCGCCGGCCTGACGACCGCCGAGATCGCGCGCGCCCTCCTGGTCTCGGAGCCGACGATGGCCAAACGGCTGGTGCGGGCCAAGGGCAAGATCCGCAACGCCGCCATTCCCTACCGCGTGCCGCCTGCGCACCTGCTGCCGGAACGCACGGGCGGGGTGCTGGCCGTGCTGTATCTCCTCTTCAACGAGGGCTACGCCGCCAGCGCGGGTACCGACCTCGTGCGCCACGACCTGTGTGCGGAGGCGATCCGCCTCGCGCGCGCCCTCGCCGTCCTGATGCCCGACGAGCCCGAGGCCCTCGGCCTGCTCGCACTCATGCTCCTGCACCATGCGCGACGCGCCGCCCGCATGGACGACGCGGGTGACATCGTGACCTTGGAGGACCAGGATCGCGCCCTCTGGGACACGACCGAGATTGGCGAGGGCCTTGGCCTGCTCGACACGGCGCTGCGCCAGGACCGCGCCGGGCCCTATCAGCTGCAGGCGAGCATCGCGGCCTGCCACTGCCGGCGCCGCGGACGCCGCGGGCACCGACTGGGCGCGGATCGCCCAGCTGTATGGGCGGCTCGCCCCGCTGGTGCCGTCCGCGGTGGTCGAGCTCAACCGCGCAGTTGCGGTGGCGATGGCCGACGGCCCCGCTGCAGGACTGAAGCTGGTGCGGGAGCTGGAAGCCTCCGGCGCTCTGGCCGGCTACCACCTGCTCCCCGCCACGCGCGCCGATCTGCTGCGCCGCCTCGAGCGGCACGCCGAGGCGGCCGCCGGTTATCGCGAGGCGCTCGAGTTGGCGGGCACCGCGGCCGAGCGCCGCTACCTGACCCGACGGCTGACCGAGGCCGAACAGGGGTGACGTATGCCCTAAGCGCAGCGGGTAAGGCCCCGGCCTGGCCAAAATGCTCCATTTGCCCGATGTGCGATCGGGCGCCTCACGGCACCATGCAAGGCATGTCTGCACAAGCATGGTGGCGACTTCTCAAGGGTCCGACGAAGGACCCCACGACCGGCGCGGAGCGCGCGCCACACGGCGGCGGCCGCCGCCTGACCATCCGCTGGGCGACGCCTGACGACGCCGTCGCGCTCGCCCGCCTCGCCCAGGTCGACTCCAGCCGCCCGCCACGCGGCGTGGTGCTCCTAGCCGAGGTCGGCGACGAGCTGTGGGCGGCCATCTCGCTCGACGACGGCCACCTGGTGGCCGACCCGTTCCGGCTGAGCGGCGAGCTGGCCTTCGACCTCGCCCAGCGCGCGCGACGGGTCAAGCGCGCCGAGCGTGGGCGCATGGGGCGCCTGCCGCGGGTCTTCCCCGCAGGCGCCGACGGCTCGGCGCTGCTGGCGGGCTAGCCGTCGACGAGCGCCAAGGCCCGCGTCGGGCTGCCGGTCCCGCCGGCGAGCTTCAGCGGCGCCACGATGATCATGGCGCCGACGGGCGGCAGCTCGGCGAGGTTGGCCAGCTGGGTGAGCCCGTACTTGCCGGCTCCGAGCACGAAGTGGTGGACGGGGAACGGCGGGTCGAAGCCCCCGGCGGCGCCCGCATCGGTGCCGACCGTCTCGACGCCGACCCCGACGACCGGGCTCTCCTGCGCCAGCCAGCGCGCGCACTCGGCGTCGATCCCGGGCGTGTGCGGCTGGCCGTCGGAGACGTTGAGGAAGGCGTCCTGGTCATGGGCGCGCGCGTCCCAGCCGGTGCGCAGCAGGAGCCAGGCGCCCTCGGGCAGGGCGCCGTGCTCGGCCTCGAAGGCGCGCACCTGGTCGACGGTGAGCAGGTAGTCGGGGTCCTGTGCCGCCTCGGCCGACTTGTCGATGACCACGGCCGGGCCGACGAGCCGCGCCGGCGGCACGCTGGCCACGTCCTCGCCGTCGCGTCCGGTGATCCAGTGGATCGGCGCGTCGAAGTGCGTGCCGACGTGCTCGCCGATCTCCAGGACGTCCCAGGCCCATGCCGGGCCGCGGTCGTCGTAGCGGCTGAGCTCGCGGCGGGTCAGTCCCGGCGTGTTGGCGAACGGCTCGGGCAGCACGAGCACGGGCGTGCGCTCGCTGAGCGGCTGGGTGAGATCGACGACCCGGGCGCCACCCGACTGCAGGGCGTCGACGAGATCGGTGAGCAGGGGCATGCGGCTTCTCTCCTCGGTCAGTGTCTGAACGCCTCGGCGAGCCACTCGCCGTAGATCGTGGGGTCGACCTTCGCGTCGAGCACGAAGGGCCGGTCGGGGGCGGCGAGCCACTCGCGCAGGCCGGCGAGGTCGTCGAGCGAGCGCGCGGTGAGGCCGTGGCAGCCGGCCGCCCGCGCGAGCGCGGCGAAGTCGGTGTCGGGGAACTGGGCGAGGTCGACGGCCTCGCCCATCGGGGCGAAGTGGTGGACCTCGGCGCCGTACGCCGCGTCGTCGTAGATGACGACGAGGATCGGCAGCCCGAGGCGGCCGAGCGTCTCGAACTCGGGGAGCGACAGGAGCGCGCCGCCGTCGCCCAGCGCGGCGACGGTCAGGCGGTCGGGCCGCGCGATCGCCGCCCCGATCGCGTTGCCGAGCGCGAGGCCCACGCACTGAAAGGCCTGCGGGAAGACGAAGCCGGCCGCGTCGGGCACGCCGAGGTACATCGACGGCCAGCCCATGAAGGCGCCGGAGTCCACCACGACCGTGCGCTGTGCGGGCAACAGGTCGTCGAGCGCGATGCTGAGCGTGCGCGGGTCGAGCACCCCGGCCGTCGCGCTCTGCGCGTAGGGCTCGTGGCGCCAGCGCCCGGCGGCGATCTCGGCCGCCAGCGAGGAGGTGCGCCGCGAGGCGCCGTCGCACGCACGGCCCGCGAGTGCGCCCAGGACCGCCTCGGCGGTCGCGGCGGCGTCGCCGATCACGCCCAGCGCCACGGGGCGATGCGCGCCGATCGCCTCCTCGTCGAGGTCGACCTGCACCACGGCCGCATCGGGCGCCAGCAGCTTGCCGTGGCCGGTGGTCCACTGGTTGAGCGCCGCACCGAAGGCGACCACGACGTCGGCCTCCCCCAGCAGCCGCGCGGCCAGCGGCGTCGCGAAGCCGCCGGAGATGCCGAGGTCGTAGGGGTCGCCGGCGAACAGGCCGTTGCCCACCGCGCTCGTGGCCAGCAGCGCCCCGGTGAGCTCGCCGAGCGCCCGCAGCGGCGCGCCGGCGTCCGCGAGCACGGCGCCGCGCCCGGCGATGATGGCCGGGCGCCGCGCAGCGGCGAGCAGGTCGGCCAGCGCCGTCACGGCGGACCCGGCGGGCCCCGGTGGCGCCAGCGCGGGCCCGTCGGCGAGCGGCGCCGCGCCGTCCGGGCAGGCAGCCGCCTGCACGTCGAGCGGCAGCATCAGCACCACCGCGCGGCGCTCGACGCGCGCGCGGCGCACCGCCCGGGCGACGTCGCCCAGCGCCGTGGCCGGACCGTGGACGCGCTCGGCCACCGCGCCCACGGCCTCCACGAGCCCGACCTGGTCGATGCGGAAGTTCGAGCGGATGGCCGCGGCGGGCATCTCGGGCGCGAGCACGATCAGCGGCGTGCGACTCTTGGCCGCCTCGGTGAGGCCGGTCACCGTGTTGGTCAGCCCCGGCCCCTGATGGACGCTGCACGCGGCGAGCCGTCCGCTCACCCGCCCGTAGCCGTCGGCCATGCAGATCGCGCCGCCCTCGTGGCGCGCCGCATAGAAGCGCGCGCCGGCGTCGCGCATCGCGTTGGTGACGGTGAGGTTGCCGCTGCCCATGAGCCCGAACACGGTGTCCACGCCCAGGCCGGTCAGCGCACGGCCGACCGCCTCAGCGACCAGCATCGGGCGGGCGATCGGCGTGGAGCGTCACGGCCACGATGCAATCAGATCCGGCGAGCAGCGGGGAGACCGACCCCCGTGAGCGCCGATCCAATCCGAACGGGTAGGGCGGCGCTCCCGCGTGCGGCCTACCGTCCGTAGGGCGCAAACATCGGGTCGATACGGGGGTGGTTCCATGCGCCGCATCGCATCGGTTGCAATCCTGGCCATCGCCGGCCTGCTCGCGGTGGCCGGCTCGGCGCCGGCGTCGACGCTCGCAGTCGACCGCGGCGGCACCCTGCGGTTCACCGCCGCCAAGGGCGAGGTCAACCACGTCGACCTCTCCGATCCGCTCGCCGTGCAGACCGTCGTCACCGACTCCGGCTCGACGATCACGGTCGGCAACGGCTGCATGCAGGTGACAGCGCATCAGGGCGTATGTCCGATGCCGGCCAATTTCGACCAGAGCGTCGCGATCGACCTCGCCGACGGCGACGACTTCGCGCACGCCTTCAAGCTGACGACCGGCCACATCGCGATCGACGGCGGGTCCGGGGCGGACACCATCGAGGACCTGCCCCAGTTCGGCGCCGACGTCCGCGGCGGGGCGGGCAACGACACGATCACCGTGCACCCCAACTTCGGCGGCAGCGTCGACGTCCAGGGCGACACGGGCGACGACACGATCCACGCCATCAGCGCCTCGGGCGTGGTGCGCGGGGATGCCGGCGCCGACCAGATCACGCTGGCGACGTTCGTCGAGCCCCCCGCGGGCTTCTCGGCCGCCTACGGCGGCGCCGGCGACGACACGATCTCGGCCAGCGGGCCTACGGACATGAGCCTCATCGACGGCGGCGTCGGGGACGACACGGTCAGCACGGCGACCTTCTCGGCAGTGGCGACGATCCGCGGCGGATTGGGCGCCGACACGATCACCGCGGTCGACGGCACCAGCGTGATCCTCGGAGGTCTCGGCGCCGATGTCATCGACGGCGGGGGCGACAGCGACACGATCAACTGCGGGCTGGGCCTCGACCAGTACGTCGTGTACGCGGGCGACGCCGTGAGCGGCTGCGAGGTCGCGGTGCCCTGAATGCGTGACACGCGCCGGTAACGTCCCGGGGCGTGAACGAGCAGCTTCGTCGCCGGAGCATGGGCGCGCCGGCCGCGCGATCGGTGCTGCTGACCTTGCTCGGCGAGTACGTCCTGCCCGCGGCCGGCCAGGTCTGGCAGGAGACCCTGATCGGGGCGCTGGAGACGCTCGACCACAAGACCCCGTCCGCGCGGCGGGCGCTGGCGCGCAGCGTGGCCGCGGGCTGGCTGAGCACCGAGCGCCACGGCCGGCGCTCGCGCGTGCAACTCACCCCCGCGACGGCCGCGATGCTGCGGGCCGGGACCGAGCGCATCTACTCCTTCGGCGACCCGTGGACGTGGGACGGGCGCTGGCTGCTCGTCGTCCTGCGCGTCCCCGAGGAGCGCCGCGAGGTGCGCCACCAGCTGCGCACGCGTCTGGCCTGGGCCGGCTTCGGCTCGCTCGGCGGCGGGCTGTGGATCAGCCCCCACGTCGAGCGCGAGCGCGAGCTCCACGACGTGCTTCGGGCCGGCTCGGTCGCCGACGTCGTGTCGTTCCACGCCGAGATCGGCGACGTCGGCGATCCGCTGAAGGTCGTCGCCGAGGCGTGGGACCTCGACCGGGTCTCCGAGGCCTACCGCGACTTCATCGCGCGCTTCGGCCGCCTGCGCCCGCGGCTCGCCGCGAGGCGATCTTCCGCGCGCAGACGCAGCTCGTCCACGAGTGGCGCAGGTTCCCCTTCCTGGACCCCGACCTCCCCGCCGACATGCTCCCCGCACGCTGGCCGCGCAAGCGCGCCCACGACCTCTTCGGCGAGCGCCATGCACAGTGGCACGGCGCCGCGCAGGAGCACTTCAGAGCGCTGGAGGCGACCGGCCCCGGTCCCGCCGGCGAGGCGAGCCGCGCCGCGTAGTCGGGCCGTATCAGGGCGCCGGCGGCCGATCCGCCACGACGTCCTCGAACTCCTCGCGCAGCGCCTCGAAGTAGGACCCGCACGCCTCGCAGCGCCACTGCGCGGTGATCATCTGCCCGCCCCACTGGGCCGACGCGCTCGACGTCGGGCGCGTCGCAGAACGGACAGGTGGGCGGCGCGCTCACGGCTCGTAGCGGCGCAGCTCGGGATCCCAGCGCGACCAGTCGGCCGGCTCGTCGAGCGCGATCGTGACGCCCTCGGCGCCCAGGAGGTCGACCAGCCACGCGCGCACGCGCTCGCGCTGCTGCGCGGCGTCGTGGCGGAGCATCCCCTGCTCGACGGCAGCGCGGACGTCGGGGTCGCTCGGCGGGGCCGGGCCAGCGGCCGGCGTGCTCCCAGGTCTCGAGCAGGCGCGCCGACCAGCGCGTCGCGCTCGCCCGCGCCGGCGCGGCACAGGCGCCGCGCCCACGCCTCGGCGTGCACGCGGTGCGAGCCCTCCTCCTGGAGGATCTTGCGCGCGCGCTGGGCCATCGGCTCGATGGTGCTGTCGACGCAGGCGGACACGAAGGTGGCCAGGACGCCGTCGACGAGCAGGTTGGCCGCGATGAACGACGTCCAGTCGGGCAGCTCGTCGTCGAGCAGCGCGAGGCGTCGCGGCCCACCCTCGACGCCGTGCTCCTCGGGCTCGGCACGCCGAGCGCCTTGAGCACCGGGTACGTCGAGCGGGCATGGCCGAGCTCGTCCTGGGCCATCGCGGCCGCGGCGACCGCCGATTCGAGCGTCGGCGCACTGACCGCCCACTCCGCGTAGCGGCGCCCGAGCGCGGCCTTGTTGTCGGCCAGCGAGGCGACGAGCCCGCTCATGGTCATGCGCTGATCGCCTCGCGGATCGCGTGGCGCGGGACGATGATCATCTGCACCCACGGCTGCTCGTCGTAGATCGCGCGGGCGCTCACGAGCGCGAGGTCCTCGTCCTCCTCGGTGACGGCGCCGACGTGGTGCAGCGGCTCCTCGTAGGCCTGGCGGGCGAAGACCTCCCAGACGTTGTCGCGCGTCGCGTTCACGCGACGATCCCCAGGCTGCGCATCGTCGCGCGCGCGTCCTCGCGGATGCGGCTGCGCGTCCACACCGGGTCCCAGACGACCTCGATGCGGACCGCGTCGACCTCGGGCTCGGCCAGCAGGCGCGTGCGGATGTCGTCCTCGATGAAGTCCATCGCCGGGCAGCCCATCGACGTGAAGGTCAGCTCGAGGTCCACGGCGCGCTCGTCCGCGCGATAGGCGAGCGAGACGATCAGCCCCATGCCCACGACCGAGATCGGGATCTCGGGATCCTCGACCTCCTGCAGCGCGCGCCACAGGCGCGCCTCGACCGCGGCGGCTCATGCTCGCCGACCGCCAGGCGCGAGCGATATCCGCGCTGCAGGCGCGTGACGTAGTCGACGTTCATCGGCCCGCGGCCCTTCCAGCGCTCCACCACCTCGTCCCAGCCGATCGGGCCCTCGTCGAGGAGCCAGCGCTTGGCCTCGGAGTCGAAGGGCGCCGGGAACGGGCAGTCGATGACGTAGCGCCCGGCCTCGTCGTCGCGGTGGGCGGGCACGTCGATGCCGACCTCCTCCATGAAGGGCACGACGGCCGCCATCCATTCCTGGCGCAGCTCGTCGTTGGTCAGGCCCTTGAAGCCGTACTCGAGCTGGATGCCGTGGCGCTTGCGCTCGTCGGGGAGGCCGAACCACTCGAGCGTGAGGATGAACATCCAGTCGCTGGCGGCCTGGATGCGCGCCTTCTCGACGGGGTCGGCGCACAGCTTCTTGACCCACGTGCGCCCGTGGCGCAGGTGGAAGGTCTCCTCCTTGTCGACCTTCGCCAGCGCACGCTTCCAGGGCCCGAACGTGCTCGACTGGTGCACGTCGGAGAGCAGGACGAAGCCGGCCTGGTCGTAGAGCGCGTTGGCCATCACCAGCTCGTGCCAGGAGTCGAGCGCCACGTCGAACGCGTAGGGGTACTTGAAGGCCGCGGCCTCGCGCTCGTAGATGAGCGCGCTCATGTCGACGCCGAGGTCGCCGAGCAGCCGGTAGCCGATGTGGGCGTGGGCGAGCTCGTCCTGGATGATCGAGACGGCCGAGCCGAAGTTGTTGAGCGCCGGCGCATGAGCCGCCGCGCGCAGGTAGGCGGGCGCGCTGATGAGCTCGGTGTCGGCCGACACGGTGAGGATCCGCCGGATCCCCTTCAGGTACTCCGGCGACATGTGCTGCAGGCCCTCGACGAGCTTCCCGGCCGCGAGGTGCGCACGCACCTCGTCCTCGGACCGCGGAGCCAGCTCCTCGACGCTCGGCGTCATCGGCCGTCCCTCCACATGTGACACTTGACTAACGACCGACAACGTATAGTCTTGCCCGCATGTCGTCAAGCGCGGCTCTGCTCATGGAGCTCGACGGCGTCTCACCCACCATCGGCCGCGACGTGTGGCTCGCCCCCACCGCGGTCCTCGTCGGCGACGTCCGCGTCGGCGACAACGCGAGCATCTGGTTCGGCGCGGTCCTGCGCGGCGACAGCTCGACCATCCACATCGGCGCCGGCACCGCGGTGCAGGACAACGCCGTCGTGCACTGCGCCAAGGATCTGCCGACCGTCGTCGGCGAGAACGTGATCGTCGGCCACAGCGCGATGCTCGAGGGCTGCGTCGTCGAGGACGGCGCGATCGTGGGGATGGGCGCCATCGTCCTGCAGCGCGCGCGGCTGGGCGCGGGCTCGATGCTCGCCGCCGGCGCCGTGCTGTCCGAGCGCTCGGAGATCGCCGCCGGGATGCTCGCCGCCGGGCGTGCCCGGCGCGCGAGAAGAAGCCGCTGTCGGGCTCGGCCCAGGCGTGGACGCAGAACGCGGCCGGCGAGTACCAGCACTACCGCCGGCGCTATCTGACCGCCAGCGCCGTCATCGAAGGGAGCTGACCATGGAAGCCGCCATGCTGATCGGCGGGGAGTGGCGCCAGGCCGCGTCGAGCCAGGAGATCGAGGTCGTCAACCCGGCGACCGAGGAGGTCGTGGGCAGCGTCCCCAGCGGCGAGGTCGCCGACGTCGAGCTGGCGGTGGCGACCGCCAAGGCCGCCTTCCCGGCGTGGGCGGCCACCGACGTCGAGCAGCGCGCGCACATCCTGAGCGCGGCGGCGGCGCTGATCGACGAGCACGCCAAGGAGCTCGCCGCGCTGCTGACCTCCGAGCAGGGCAAGCCGATCGCCGAGGCGCGCGGCGAGGTCACCCACCTCGCCCACGGCGTGCGCTACTACGCCGAGGCGGCGACCAAGGTGCGCGGCGCCCATCAGGAGCTGCCGTCGACCCTCGGGCGCCGCCTACGGGATGGTCATCCGCCGCCCGATGGGCGTGTGCGCGGCGATCACGCCCTACAACTTCCCGCTGACCCTGCTGGGGACCAAGGTCGCGCCCGCGCTGGCCAGCGGCAACACGGTGGTGGCCAAGCCGGCGTCGACCACGCCGCTGGCCACGCTCGAGGTCGCGCGCCTGTTCGCCGAGGCCGGCGTGCCCGACGGCGTGCTCAACGTCGTCACCGGCCGCGGCGCGACGATCGGCGACGCGCTGGTCGGCCACCCCGACGTGCGCCGCATCGCCTTCACCGGCGAGACCGCGACCGGGCGCCACATCATGTCGATCGCCGGCCCGGCGCTGAAGCGCGTGACGCTCGAGCTCGGCGGCTCGGACCCCGTGATCATCTGCGCCGACGCCGACGTCGACGCCGCGGTCAAGGCGGTGATCATCGGGCGCTACTGGAACGCCGGGCAGGCGTGCCTGGGCTGCAAGCGCGTGTTCGTCGCCGACGCGGTCTACGACGACTTCGCCGGCCAGCTCGTCGACCGCGTGGCGCGCTACGAGCCCGGCGACGGGACGGTCAAGGCCGAGAAGCCGCGGCTGCGGATGGGCCCGATCCACACGCGCAACGCCCGCGACGAGCTGGTCGCCCAGCTCGAGGACGGCGTGGCCAAGGGCGGCGAGCTGCTGATCGGCGGCGGCAGCGGCGGACACGACAAGGGCTGGTTCCTGGAGCCGGCGGTGGTCGCCGAGCCGGGCGCCGACTCGCGCCTGGTCACCGAGGAGGTCTTCGGCCCCGTGCTGCCGATCTTCCGCTTCGCCGACCTCGACGAGGCCATCGCGCGCGCCAACGACACCCCGTACGGGCTGGGCTCGTCGATCTGGACGCACGACGTGCGCAACGTCCACCGCGCGGCACAGGAGATCGACGCCGGGATGACGTGGGTCAACCAGATCCACTACGGCTACGACGAGCTGCCCTTCGGCGGGATCAAGGACTCGGGCTTCGGCAAGGAGCACGGCCTGGAGGCGCTCGACAGCTACGTCGAGCTCAAGTCGGTGGTCGTCGGAGGGCTGGGCTGATGGCCGTCACCTACGCGGCCGACGGCGCGCGTCGGCACCATCACGCTCGACAACCCGCCGGCCAACTCCTACGACCTCGAGATGGTGCGCGAGCTCGCGCCGCCGTCGACGAGGCCGCCGCCGATCGCGACGTCGCGCGTCGTGGTCGTCCGCAGCGCGAGCGAGAAGTTCTTCTGCGCCGGCGCCGACATCAAGGCGCTTCCTGGCCAACGACGTCGACGCGAACATGGAGATGATCCGCACCGCGCACGACGACCCTCAGCCGGATCGCCGTCGCCCGGCAGGCCTTCGTCGCCTGGATCGCCGGGCACGCGCTCGGCGGCGGGCTGGAGATCGCGCTGGCCTGCGACCTGCGCTACGCGCTCGCGGGCGAGCTACCGGCTCGGCACGCCCGAGGTGACGCTCGGGCTGCTGCCGGGCAACGGCGGCACGCAGCGCCTGCACGCGGCTCAGGTCGGCCGCGGCCCCGCGCTCGAGCTACTGCTCACCGGCCGCCAGGTCGACGCCCGACGAGGCGCAGACGCTGGGCCTCGTCGGCCGTGTCTTCGCCGACGAGGCGGCGTTCGACGAGCACGTCGCGCGGCTCGCCGCCGGGCCCGCCGATGGCGATTGCCGCGATCAAGCGCTGCGTCCACGACGGCGGGGAGCTGTCGCTCGACGCACGGGCTCGCGCTCGAGCGCGGCGCCATCGAGCAGCTGTTCCGCTCCAAGGACGCCATCGAGGGCCTGACCGCCTTCGTCGAGAAGCGCCCGCCGGAGTTCGTGGGCGCATGAGCATCCGACGCGCGACAGGCGGCCGTGGAGCGCGGCGCGTTCCTCGACGGCGCCGCCGAGCCGATCGGCGACGACGCCCTGACGATCACCGACCCGGCCACCGGCGCCCACGTCGGGCGCGTGACCAGCGCCGGCGCCGAGACCGTCGACCGCGCCGTGCGCTCCGCGCAGGCCGCGTTCGGCGCCTGGTCGCGCCGGGCCATCACCGACCGCGGCGCCGTCCTGCACGCCGGCGCCGAGGCCCTGCTCGCGCACGTCGACGAGCTGGCGCCCGGGCTGGTGGCCGAGCAGGGCAAGACGCTGCGCGAGGCCAAGCTCGAGCTGCGCAAGGCGGCCGACACGCTCGAGCACTACGCCGGGCTGGCCAAGCAGGTGCGCGGGATCGCGGTCCACGGCCTCGATCCCGGCGTGGAGGGCCGCGTCCTGCGCCGCCCGCTGGGCGTCGTCGCGAGCGATCGTGCCGTGGAACTTCCCCACCACGCTGCTGAGCAACAAGCTCGGCCCCGCGCTGCTGTGCGGCAACACGGTGGTGGCCAAGCCCGCCGACACGACGCCGTTCACCACGCTGCGCCTGGCCGAGATCCTCACCGAGGCGGGGCTGCCGCCCGGCGTCCTCAACGTCGTGCCCGGCACCGGCCCGGTCGCCGGCGAGGCGCTGGTCAGCCACCCGCTCGTGCGCAAGGTCGCCTTCACGGGCTCGACGCCCACCGGGCAGCGCGTCGCCGCGCTGGCCGCGCACGGCACCAAGCGCGTGACGCTCGAGCTCGGCGGCTCGGACCCGATGATCATCTGCGACGACGCCGACCTCGCGAAGGCGGCGAGTGCGGCGAGCATGGGGCGCTTCTACAACTGCGGCCAGGCGTGCCTGGCCATCAAGCGCGTCTACGTGTTCGAGAGCGTGGCCGACGAGGTGATCGCCGCGATCGCCCAGAAGGCGGGCCGGCTGCGCGTCGGCATCGGCACCCACGAGGGCGTCCACATCGGACCGCTGCACTCAGAGCGCCAGCGCGCGCTGCTCGAGGACCAGCTCGCGCGCACGCTGGCGCTCGGGGGCGAGGTCGTCGTCGGTGGCGGGCGCCCGAGCGATCCCGAGCTCGCCGGCGGCTGGTTCCACGAGCCCACCGTCGTCGCCGACCCGCCGCACGACTCGCCGATGGCGACCGAGGAGGTCTTCGGCCCGGTGCTGCCCGTCTGGCGCGTGCGCGACCTCGACGAGGCGCTCGCGCGCGCCAACGCCTCGCCGTTCGGCCTCGGGCTCCTCGGTGTGGACGCGCGACCTCGATCGGGCCGAGCGCGCCGCGGCCGAGCTCGAGTGCGGCTACACGTGGGTCAACTCGCCGACCAAGGTCTACGACGAGCTGCCCTTCGGCGGGGTGAAGGCCAGCGGCTACGGCAAGGAGCACGGGTCGGAGGCCCTCGATCACTACAGCGACCTGAAGGCGGTGGTCGTCAGGCGCGGGGCCGGATAGCGTGAGCACCGTCGTGTCCGAGCGCTACAACGCGAGCGTCCTGGTCGAGCGCAACGTCGAGGCCGGGCGCGGCGACAAGCCCGCCTACCTGGCCCCCGACGCGACGCTGACCTACGACGGCCTGCGCCGCCAGGTCAATCGCGCGGGGCACCTGCTGCGCGAGCTGGGCATCCGCCGCGAGGACCGCGTGCTGATGGTCCTCGACGACACCACCGCCTTCCCGATCCTCTTCCTGGGCGCGCTGAAGATCGGCGCGGTCCCGGTACCGGTCAGCCCGCTCGACCGCCTCGACAACTACCGCCACTACGCCGAGGACTCCTACGCGAGCATCGTCGCCACCGACGCGGCGATGCTCCCGCGCCTGCGCGAGGCCCTCGACGGGCTCGACGTGCGCTACCTCGTCCGCGGCGTCGCCGACAGCGACGTGGCCGACCTCGAGTCCGCGCTCGACGCCCAGAGCGACGAGCTCGACCCGGCGCCGACGCATCGCGACGACATGGCCTTCTGGCTCTACAGCTCGGGCTCGACGGGCAAGCCCAAGGGCGTCGTGCACCTGCAGCACGACATCGAGGTGACGTGCGAGACCTTCGCGCGCCAGGTGCTCGGCCTGCGCGAGGACGACGTCGTCTTCTCGACGACCAAGCTCTTCCACGCCTACGGGCTGGGCAACAGCCTCTCGTTCACGCTGTGGTTCGGCGCGACCGCGGTCCTCATGACGGGCCTGACCCGTCCCGAGCCGATCCTCGCCAAGCTGCGCGAGCATCGCCCGACGGTGTTCTGCTCGGTCCCGGCGCTCTACAGCGCGCTCGTGCGCGAGGACGGCGCCGACGGCGCCCTGGACTCCGTGCGCCTGTGCGTGTCGGCCGCCGAGGCGCTGCCGCCGCATACCTTCGACCGCTGGCAGGAGCGCTTCGGCCTGGAGATCGTCGACGGCATCGGCTCGACCGAGATGCTGCACATCTTCTGCTCCAACCGGCCGGGTGCCGTCAAGCGCGGCACCACCGGCGAGGCCGTGCCGGGCTACGAGCTGCGCATCACCGACGAGGAGGGCCGCGTCCTCGAGGGGCCCGCCGTGGGCAACCTCGAGGTCCGCGGCGACTCGTGCGCCGCGTTCTACTGGCACCAGCACGAGAAGACGAAGTCGTGCATGCGCGGCGATTGGTTCACCACCGGCGACCGCTACGAGCGTCGCGAGGACGGCGCGTACGTGTTCGTCGGGCGCACCGACGAGATGCTCAAGGCCGGCGGCCTGTGGGTCTCCCCCATCGACATGGAGCACGTGCATCGTCGACCACCCGGAGATCGCCGCCGCAGGCGTCGTCGGCGTCATGGTGGACGATGCCAGCCGCATCGCGGCCTTCGTCGAGCGCCGCGCCGACGGCACCCCGGACGACGAGCTCGCCGAGGAGCTACGCGCGATGTGCAAGGAGCGCCTGCGCCGCTACGAGTACCCGCACGTCGTGCACTTCGTCGACGAGCTGCCGCGGACGCCCAGCGGCAAGGTGCAGCGCTTCAAGCTGCGCACGCTGGCTGCTGACGGCGGTCTGCCGCATCCGCCTGCGGCACCGCGCAGCGCTTACAGCATCATCGAGGGGAGGGAGTGAGCGGCGGCCGGCGCGCGGGCGGTCGTCCTCTGGGGCGCGCTGCTCTCGAACCAGTCCGGGTTTTCGTCGGTTTTCGAGGGTAATCCGGACTGGTTCGCGTGAGGACGTCCGCGAGCGGTGGCGCCCGGGCACACTCCCTCCCCTCGATGATGCTGTAAAGCGCCGCAAGCGCCCGCCGCTCCGATCGCGCGGGCGGTTCCCGGCGCGGAGTCCCTGCGCACTTCGCGCGCGTTTCGCAACACCTTGCGCGGACCGCCAGAGGGGGTGGGCTCTCTAAACGGCCATAGTCGCCGTCAAGAGAGCCCACCCCCTAAGGCGTCTCCAAACACTGTTGCGAAAGACGCTCGCTTCGTGCACCAAGGCGCACACGACTGAGGACGACGACGCGGGCCCCGGCCGCCGCTCACTCGCTCCCCTCGGTGATGCTGTAAAGCGCTGCGCAGCGCCGCAAGCGCTAAGGGAGGCGCGCCGCGAACCCCGCGATCGCCTCCACGACGGCCTCGGGCTGCTCGAGATGCGGGCTGTGCCCGCCGGGGACCACGAGCCGCGCCACCGGCCCGCGCACGCGCGCCTCGATGCGGTCGAGCTGGTCGAGGGTCCCGTACGGGTCGTCGGCGCCCTGGATGAGCAGCGTGGGCGCCGAGACGGCCTGCGCATCGGGCTCGAGGCTCCAGGCGCGGAAGGCGGGATCCAGCCAGACGTCGCACCAGCCGCGGAAGGCGGCGTCGGGGTCGTCGTGGTGGCGGGCCATGCGCGCGCGCAGCTCCCCCTCCTCGAACTCGCGGCGCGTCGCGCGGATGGCGTCGAGGCTGACGTCCTCCACGACGACGTGCGGTGCCATCAGAGCGAGGCCGCTCACCGCGTGGTGTGCGGCGTGGATGAGCGCGATCGAGCCACCGACGCTGTGGCCGACGAGCAGCGGCTCGGGGGCGTCGAGCTGGGCCAGCAGCGCGGGCAGCACGTCGAGCGCCTCCTCGTGGAAGAACGCGGGCGTGCGCGGGCTGCGCGGCGGGTCCGAGCGGCCGTGCCCGAAGCGTGAGAAGGCGATCACACGGCGACCGGTGGCCTCGTGCAGGGCCGGCGGGAAGTCGCGCCACAGCCCGACCGAGCCGAGCCCCTCGTGCAGGAGCACGATGGCGGCGCGCGCGCGATCGCCGGGTAGGTCGGCGACCTCGACCGTGAGCCCGTCGACCGTGGCCATGGCGGGAGCCTAGTTCGCCCGCCGCTGTGCGCTCTGCGACGAGGTGTGCGACGTGCGAACATGCCGCCCGTGATCGGCGACGTGCTCTGGACCCCTCCCGCGGACGTGCGCCAGACGACGGAGATGGGCCGCTACCTGAGCTGGCTGAGCGACGAGCGCGGCCGCGAGCTCGCGGACTACGACGCGCTGTGGCGGTGGTCGGTCGAGGACCTCGAGGGCTTCTGGGGGTCGATCTGGGACTTCTTCGGCGTCCGTGCGCACGCGCCGTACGAGCGCGTCCTGGGCTCGCGCGCGATGCCCGGCGCCGAGTGGTTCCCGGGCGCGCGCCTGAACTACGCCGAGCACCTCCTCGGGACCGACGAGGACGGCGACGCGGTGGCCGTCGTCGCCCGCTCGCAGACGCGCGCGCCGATCGAGCTGACCTTCGGCGAGCTGCGCGAGCGGGTCGCGCGGGCGCGCGCGGGCCTGCGGCGGCTGGGGGTCGGGCCCGGCGACGTGGTCGTCGCCTACCTCCCCAACATCCCCGAGACGCTCGTCGCCTTCATCGCGACCGCCAGCCTCGGGGCGACGTGGGCCGCGTGCGCACCGGAGTTCGGAGCGCGCAGCGTCCTGGCGCGCTTCGGGCAGATCGAGCCCAAGGTCCTGCTCGCGGTGGGCGGCTACACCTATCGCGACCGGCCGGTCGACCGGCGCGAGCAGGTGGCCGAGATCCGCGCCGGGCTGCCCAGCCTCGAGCACGTCGTGCACGTCCCCTACGGCGAGAACGAGATCCCCGGCGCGGGCTCCTGGGACGACCTCCTCGCCGAATCCGCCGCGCTCGAGTTCGAGCCCGTCGCCTTCGAGCACCCGATCTACGTGCTCTTCTCGTCGGGCACCACCGGGCTGCCGAAGGCGATCGTGCACAGCCACGGCGGCCAGCTCATCGAGCACCTCAAGGGCGTCGGCCTGGGCTGGGACCTCAAGCCCGGCGGGCGGCTGCTGTGGTTCTCGACCACCGCGTGGATGATGTGGAACGCGCTGGTCTCCGCGCTGCTCGTCCGCGCGTCGATCGTGATGATCGACGGCGACCCGATGTGGCCCGACCCGTCGTTTCAGTGGCGCCTGGCCGAGGAGACGCAGCCGAGCTTCATGGGCGTGAGCCCGACCTTCCTCATGGCCTGCCGCAAGGCGGGCCTGCAGTTCGGCCGCGACCACGATCTCGCGAGCATCCGCGCGCTCGCCTTCGCCGGCTCGCCGCTCCCGAGCGAGGGCTACCACTACGTCTACGAGCAGCTCGGTCCCGACGTCCTGTGCCTCAACGGCAGCGGCGGCACCGACATCTGCGGCGCCTTCGTCTCGGGCAGCTTCCTGCAGCCCGTGTACGACGGCGAGATCTCCGGCTGCTGCCTGGGCGCCGACGTCAAGGCCTTCGACGCCGACGGCAACGTCGTCGTGGGCGAGCTGGGCGAGATGGTGGTCACCGAGCCGATGCCCTCGATGCCGGTGCGCCTGTGGAACGACCCGGGCGACGAGCGCTACCGCTCCTCCTACTTCGACGTCTACCCCGGCGTGTGGCGCCAGGGCGACTGGATCCTCTTCACCGAGCGCGGGAGCTGCGTCATCACCGGGCGCTCCGACGCGACGCTCAACCGGGGCGGCGTCCGCATGGGCACGAGCGAGCTCTATGCCGTGGTCGAGGAGCTCGAGGAGGTCGCCGACAGCCTGATCGTGCACCGCGAGGACGACGAGGGCGGTGCCGGCGAGCTGATCCTCTTCGTCGCGCTGGCCGGCGATCGTGAGCTCGACGACGCGCTGCGTGCGCGAATCGCGGGCGCCCTGCGATCAGAGCTCTCCCCGCGCCACGTGCCCGATGCGATCGTCGCCGTGCCCGCCGTGCCCCGCACGATGACCGGCAAGAAGCTCGAGGCCCCCGTCAAGCGGATCCTCCTGGGCGCCCGCGCCGACGAGGTCGCCAGCCGCGACTCGCTCGTGGACCCGGCGGCGATCGACGCCTTCGTCGCCTACGCGGCCGCGCGCGCCTGAGCCTCGCGGCGCGCCACCTCGGCGCGTACGACCGGCGCGACCTCGGTCCCGAAGAGCTCCATGGAGCGCAGCACGGCCTGGTGGTCGACGGCGCCCACGCTCATCTGCGCGATGTAGCGCTGGTGGCCGAAGAGCTCGTGCTCGAAGAGGATCTTCTCGACCACCTGCTCGGGCGAGCCCGCGGCGACCGCACCGCGCGGCGAGCGCAGCGCCTCGTACTCGGCCTGGCCCGAGGGCGGCCAGCCGCGCTCGCGCCCGATGCGGTTCATCATCGCCAGGTAGGGCGCGGCGAAGGCCGCATCGGCCTGCGCCGAGGTCGCACCGACGAAGGCGTGCGTGTTGATGGCGACGCGCGTCTGCTCGGGGTCGTGGCCGGCCGCGCGCGCCGCCTCGCGGTAGAGGTCGACGAGCGGCACGAAGCGCTCGGGCTGGCCGCCGATGATCGCGAGGACCAGGGGCAGGCCGAGGGTGCCGGCGCGCACGATCGACTGCGGCGATCCGCCGACGGCCACCCATACCGGCAGCTGCTCCTGAACGGGCCGGGGCCACACCCCCGCGTTGTCCAGGGGCGCGCGGTGGCGACCCGCCCACGTGACGTGCACGTCGTCGCGCAGTCGCAGGAGCAGGTCGAGCTTCTCGGCGTAGAGCTCGTCGTAGTCCTTGAGGTCGTAGCCGAAGAGGGGGAAGGACTCGATGAAGGAGCCGCGGCCGGCCATGATCTCCGCGCGGCCGCCCGAGAGCAGGTCGACCTCGGCGAAGTCCTGGAAGACGCGCACCGGGTCGTCGGAGCTCAGCACCGTCACCGCGCTGGACAGCCGGATCCGCTCGGTGGTGACGGCCGCCGCGGCCAGTGCGATCGCCGGCGACGAGATCAGGAAGTCCTCGCGATGGTGCTCGCCGATGGCGAACACGTCGAGGCCGAGCTGGTCGGCCAGCTGGACCTCCTCCATGAGGTTGCGCATGCGCTGCTCGGGGCTGATGCCCGAGCTGAGATCGGCGAACGTGGCCACTCCGAGTTCCATGCACAGCAGGATAACAGATAGTTGCGTACGCAACCACTTGCCCGACGCATACACTGCCGCGCGTGATCGATCTCGACGCCCTGGTGGCCATCGACGTCCACACCCACGTGCAGGCCTCGCAGGACGGCCGCGGCTTCCCGGAGGACTCGCCCGAGGCGGCGGTGGCCAAGGTCTTCGGCTCCGATGCGCTGCTCACCGTGCCCGAGCTGGCGGCCTACTACCGCGAGCGCAAGATGGCGTGCGTGGCCTTCATGGTCGACAGCGTGCGCTGGGCCGGGCCGGTGACCAACGAGGAGATCCTCGAGCTGGCCCGGGCCGAGCGCGACACGCTCATCCCCTTCGCAAGCGTCGACCCGCACCGCGGCGCCGAGGGCGTCGCGATGGCGCGACGCCTGATCGACGAGTTCGAGGTCGCGGGCTTCAAGTTCCACCCCAGCCTGCAGCACTTCTTCCCCGACGACCGGATGGCCTACCCGCTGTACGAGGTGATCGCCGAGCACGGGCTGCCGGCCGTCTTCCACACCGGCCAGACCGCGGTCGGCTCGGGGCAGCGCGGCGGCGGCGGGATCCTCCTGAAGTACTCAAACCCCGTCTGCCTGGACGAGGTGGCGGCCGACTTCCCCGACATGCCGATCATCCTGGCCCACCCCTCGGTGCCCTGGCAGGACGAGGCGCTGTCGGTCGCCGTCCACAAGCCGCAGGTCTACATCGACCTGTCCGGCTGGTCGCCGAAGTACTTCCCGCCGCAGCTCGTCCGCTACGCCAACTCGCTGCTGCAGGACAAGGTGCTCTTCGGCACGGACTACCCGGCGCTGACGCCCGAGCGCTGGCTGGCCGACTTCGACACGCTCGACATCAAGCCGGCGGTGCGCCCGAAGATCCTCAAGGACAACGCAGCGCGCCTGCTCGGACTCAGTCCAGCGTGACGTAGAACGCGCGCTCGCGCGACTCGAGCAACTCCGGGATCGCTTCCTGCTTGACCAGGCGCGTGAAGTGCTCGGAGTCCATGTGGGCCTCGTAGGCGGCCTGGTCGGCGTACTGCTCGTAGAGGTAGAAGAGCTGCGGGTCCTGCGGCGAGCGATGCGGCTGGTAGAAGAGGCAGCCGGGCTCCGCGCGCGACGGCCCGGCCAGCTCGCCGACGATGGCGCCGATGCGCTCCTCGCAGCCCTCCTTGGCCCGCCACAGGGCCGACACCACGTAGGCCATCCTGCACTCCCGTCCGTTGACCGCGCCTCCGCGCGCACACTACGCTCGGCGCCCGATGCCCGCCGCGCCGCTCCATTCACGCGACCCCGACTACGTGCGCTCGATCGAGCGCGGGCTGGCGGTCATCGCGGCCCTCGGGCATCCCGGCCCCGGGCTCACCGTGGCCGACGTCGCTCGCGCGATCGGCGTCACGCGCGCGAGCGCCCGGCGCACGCTGCTCACCCTGGAGCAGCTCGGCTACCTGCGCTGCGACGAGCACCGCTTCACGCTGACGCCCAAGCTGCTCGACGTCGGACACGGCTACCGCGCCGGGCTCGCCCTGCCCGACGTCGCTCGCCCGCATCTGCAGCAGCTGATGGAGGCGACCGACGAGTTCTGCTCGGTGTCGGTGCTCGACGGCGACGAGACGCTGTGCGTGGCGCGCGTCGCGCCGGCGCGCATCATGAACGTGGCCATGCCGGTGGGGACCAGACTGCCCGCCTACGCGACCTGCGTCGGCCGCGTCCTGCTGGCCGCCCTGGACGCCGAGCAGCTCGACGGCTATCTGGACCGCGTCGAGCTGCGCGCCCTCACCCCGGCGACCGTCGCCACCGCGCCCGCCCTGCGCGCGGAGCTCGATCGCGTGCGCCGCCAGCGCTTCGCGGTGGTCGACCAGGAGCTCGAGCGCGGGCTGCGCTCCGCCGCAGCGCCGATCCATGACACCGCGGGCCGCGTCATCGCCGCCGCCAACCTCGGCGCGCTCGCCGGGCGCATCACCGTCGCCACGCTGCGCACCAGGCTGCTGCCGCCGCTGCGCGCCACCGCGGAGTCGATCGAGCGCGACCTGGCCGCCGCACGGCCCTGATCGCCCTAGCGAACTCGCGGGCGTCCGCGCGACCGTCGCGCCGGGCCTCTGACCGCGCCCGCCACCTCGACCCATGCCCCCCAACCCAGGCCCGACAGCAGCGGCGTCCCGATGCGCAGCTCACCCGGCGCCGACAGCTCGGGGGTCTGCACGTAGCCGAGCGTGTGCAGGTACCCGCGCACGTCTTCGAGCAGCTGCTCGCGGGTGTACTCGAGGCGATCGACGCGCTGGATGTTCTCGGCGATGAACCGGCATCCCCAGTAGGTAAAGATGCCGTTGGCCCTGCCGTCGATGTAGTCCTCGGCCGCGGGCTGGCCCTCCTGCGAGGCCCCCCACATGACGTTGCGCTCGGTGAAGGTCGCGGACGCGCGCAGCTGATGGATGTCCAGGCGGTCGAATTCGCCCTCCGCTCGCGCGGCGATGTCGAACGGCGGCGGGAGGTACCTCACGTCGCGGCGCAGGAGCACCGGCCTGGGCTCGGGCTCGAGCCCGCGCGCGTCGGCGCCCCAGAAGCAGCAGTCGAAGAACGCCTCGAGCAGGACGTCGGGCGGCAGCGTGTCGAACAGGGCGTCGAGATCGTCGTCGAGGATGTAGGTCCCGCGATCCCAATCCATGTCATACGGGCAGATGATCTCGTCGAGCCCGTCGGTCAGCTCGTCCCCGTTGCGGTCGCGGATCTGCGATCCATGGCCGGAGAAGTAGAAGACGATGACGTCGCCCGGTTCGGCGCGCGCGATGGTGACCGCGATCCGCTCCAGGATGTTCGCCTTCGTCGCGCGGCCGTTGACGACGACGCGCAGGTCCTCGTTCGGAACCTGGAAGTACTGGCGCAACAACGAGCGGACGAGCGCCACGTCGTTGACGCACCCGCTCAGAGACGGCACGTCGTCGCGCTCGTACTCGTCGATTCCGACCAGGACAGCCCGGATCCTGGTCATGGGTTCGCGGCCGTTCAAGCCGGCCCACTGTCTCACCCCGTTACGTCGCGGTCAAAAAGCGTTGCAGAGCTTTTGCACTGGTTGACATCCTTCTCCAGCGCGGTTATTGCTCGGAGATGCTCTGCAACCGCTGCGGAAGCGAGAACCCGGACGGGTTTCGGTTCTGCGGCGCATGCGGCGCCCAGCTGACAGCACCCGACGGCACCGGGTTCGAGCAGGAGCGCAAGGTCGTTTCGGCGCTGTTCTGCGATCTGGTCGGCTTCACGTCGCGCGCCGAGGTCATGGACCCCGAGGACGTCCACGGCCTTCTGCGCACGTACTACGCGAGCGTCCGCGGTGAGTTCGAGCGCTTCGGGGGGACGGTGGCCAAGTTCATCGGCGATGCCGTCTTCGTGCTCTACGGCGCTCCGCGGGCCCACGAGGACGACCCGGAGCGTGCCGTCCGCGCCGCGCTGGCCGGCGTCGACGCCGTCGCGGACCTCAACGCAACCCACCCTGACCTCGACCTGCACGTCCACATCGGCGTGACGACGGGCGAGGCGCTGATCACCTTCGGCCCCCAGCCCGACGAGAGCGGCGGGCTGGCGTGGGGCGACATCCTCAACACGGCCGCGCGGCTCGAGGCCGCGGCGGCGGCGGACACGATCCTCGTCGATGACGCGACCTACCGCGCGACCCGCCACGTCATCGACTACGCGCTGGCCGAGCCCATTCATGCGAAGGGCAAGGCGGAGCCGGTCCCGGTGTGGCAGCCGATCGCGCCGTTGGCGCGCCCTGGCCTGGCCGCCGGTGAAGCCGCGCGTCAGCCGATGGTCAGCCGCCGCGCGGAGCTCGCTCTGCTGCTCGGGATCCTCGATGGCGTCCGCAGCAGTCGCGTGCCACAGCTCGTGACGATCGTCGGCGAGCCG
This sequence comes from uncultured Actinomycetes bacterium, assembly GCA_963742125.1. Lineage (GTDB taxonomy): Bacteria > Actinomycetota > Thermoleophilia > Solirubrobacterales > Solirubrobacteraceae > JAOPZW01. The sequence continues at coordinate 69,168 of CAVUKO010000005.1, forward strand.
GGGATCGGGAAGAGCCGCCTGGTCTTCGAGCTCTTCCGGCGTCTCGACGAGCGGGTCGACCTCATCAACCTTCGTCTCGGTCGCTCGCCTCCCTATCCCGAAGGGGTCTCGTTCTGGGCCCTCGGCGAGATCGTCAAGGCTCAGGCCGGCATGCTCGCGACGGACGATGCCGCGACCGCGGAGAGCAAGCTCAAGGCGGCCGTGCGCGACCTCGTCACCAGCACCCCCGAGGCGGCTCGGATCGAGAGTCACCTGCGCTCGTTGGTTGGCCTCAGCACCGCGGCGGACGTCACGGCGATCAGAGCGGCGCGGCCTTCGCCGCCTGGCGCCACTTCCTCGAGGCGCTCGCACGGCGGCGCCCGCTCGTCCTCGTCTTCGAAGACATCCAGTGGGCGGACGACGGGCTCCTCGACTTCATCGACCACCTCGTTGCGTGGGCCAACGACGTTCCACTGCTGATCGTCGCGACCACACGGCCGGAGCTCCTCGACCGGCGCCGGCATTGGGGACACACGAAGCGCGCAACGACGCTCGCTCTGCCGCCCCTGTCCGAGCACGAGGCTCGCGAGCTCGTCGGCTCGCTCGCCGGCGAGAGCGCTCTGACCGGCGCGATGACGCAGGCGATCGTCAACAACGCATCCGGCAACCCGCTCTACGCAGTGGAGTTCGTTCGGATGCTGGCCGACCGCGGCCTCCTCGAATCCTCCGCAACGCACGGGCGTCCGGTGGCGCCCGAAGCGCTGCCGCTCCCGCACTCGCTGCGGGGCATCATCGCGTCGCGCCTGGACTCCCTGTCGGCGGACGAGAAGACGCTGCTTCAGGCCGGGGCCGTGATCGGCAGGGTCGTCTGGCCCGGGGCGCTCTCGGCGATCATCGGGCAGCCGCGGCGATGGGTCCTGCGCCGCCTTCGCACGCTCGAGGAGCGCGAGTTCCTGGGCCGCACGCGGCGATCCTCGGTCGCGAACGAGGCCGAATATCGGTTCCGCCACGTCCTCATCCGCGACGTCGCCTATAGCCAGATCCCGCGCGGGCGCCGGGGCGAGATGCACCGGCGGACGGCGGAGTGGCTGGGGACGCTGAGCCCCGACCGCGCCGTCGACCGCGCCGCCATGCTGGCCCACCACTTCCACAGCGCCTACGAGCTGACACGAACCGCCGGTGGCAACACGAGGCCGCTCGTCGATCCGGCTCGCCTCGCGCTCCGGGACGCCGGCGACCGGGCTCTGAGCCTTCACGCCTTCCCGGCCGCTGCACGCTTCTTCCGGGCCGCCCTCGATCTCTGGCCGTCCGACGATCCCGAGCGCCCGTCGCTGCTCTTCCGCCTGGGCAAGTCGATCTATTACGCCGAGACCGCGGGCGCCGAGATGCTCGAAGAGGCGCGAGACGCGCTGCTCGCAGCCGGTGATCGCGGAACCGCGGCCGAGGCCGAGGTCGTCCTCGCCTACCTCGCGCACCACGAAGGCCGGCGGGACGGCGTCTTCGAGCACATCGGCCGGGCGCTCGAGCTGGTCGACGAGCTCGGGCCCACGCGTTCGAGGGCGGAGGTACTCGTCGACCTCGCCAACTACCTCTCGATGGCCCGGGAGCACCAGCGGACGATCGCGGCGGCGACGGAGGCGCTCGAGATCGCAGGACAGCTCGGGCTACGCGAGGTCGAGGCGAGCGCGTTGTGCACGATCGGGATCTCCCGCGGGCTCGCGGGCGATCTCGGCGGGCGCGACGACCTGCGTCGCAGCATCGCGATCACCGAGGAGATCGGCTCGCACCTCAGCGCCCAGTGCTGCGGCGTGCTCGCGGACCTCGAGTGCAATGCGGGCAACCTGAAGACCAGCTTCGAGCTGCACGCGCGCGCGCGGGGCCATGCCGAGACCTTCGGGCACGCGGGCTTCGTGAGGTGGCTCGCCGGAGAGCGCGTAGGCGAGTGGTATTGGCGCGGCGCGTGGGACCTGGCGCTCGAAGCGGCGGATTCCTGCATCGCCGAGGCCGAGGCCGGCACGCCGAACTTCATGGAGGGCTACTGCCACGCCATGCGGGGCCGGATACGCCTGGCGCGCGGCGATCGCGTGGGCGCGCTCGATGACGCCGACCAGGCCATCGCGTTCGCTCGATCCGCCGAGGAGCCGCAGACGCTCTATCCGGCACTCGCCTTCGGCGCCCGCGCTCATGTTCTCGTCGGCTCGGTGGACACGGGCGCGCTGCTCGCCGATGAGCTCCTCGCGCAATGGCGGTCGAAGCTCCAGACCTATCCGGCGTCGGCGTGGGCGGTCGATCTCGCCTTCGCGCTCGAAGCGATCGGTCGCGGAGCCGAGTTGGCCGAGACGGCGAGCTCGGTCGAGATGCGAACGCGGTGGCTGGAGGCTGTGGTCTGCTTCGTCACCGGTCACTACCAGCCGGCGGCCGAGCAGTTCGGGCGCATGGGGTCCCGGCCGGACGAGGCTCTGGCCCGTCTGCGGGCGGGACAGGTGCTGCTCGACGACGGTCGCGAGCGCGAGGCGCGAGGCGAACTCGACCGTGCCCTCGCGTTCCTGCGCGAGGTCGATGCGAAGGCCTATCTCATCAATGCCGAATCGCTGGGGAGGACATCCTTTGTCCCCGACACGTCCACAACCTAGAGTCCCCGAACGAGCCGAAGGGGTGAGGCTGCCGTGAGCACGGATTGGAGGGGTGCCCGAGGCGACGGTCCGGACTCCGAACGGCCCCCTGATGGGCCCGACGATGCCCGGCCGTATGGATCGCGGCCCTACGGGTCCCGGCCCTACGGATCGCGGCCCTACGGATCGCGGCCCTACGGGTCCCGGCCCTACGGATCGCGGCCCTACGGATCGCGGCCCTACGGATCCCGGCCGTACGGATCGCGGGAAGAGGAAGCGTCCGACGACGTCCTCGACCCGGATGAGTGGAGCGCGGACATCGCCGATCTTTTCTGCGATTGCTCCGCGGTCGTCCGCCTCGGTGCGCGCCTGATCGCGCATGGCGACGATGTGCCGGTTCCGGCGGTCGAGTTCGCGAACGCGGGCGCTGACTATGTCCAGCAGCCGCCGGGAACGCCGCCGACCGCACCGCAGGGGAGGTCGCAGATTCAACCAGGCCAAGCGCGAAGCCAGGGTCAGTCAGCGCCAGCTCCGGCCGCGAGATCACGAGCTCGCCGTCACCGTGGCGATCTCCGACCGCCTCGTCCGCGACCTCGTCGACTCTCCGGACCTCGCATGGGCGTTGAAGGAGGACATCGCGAAGGAGCTCGCTTTCCAGGCCGACCGGGCGTTCCTTCAGGGCCCCGGAGGTCGGGTTCCGCTCGGCATCGTCGCCAATGGCGCCATTCTCGTGCAGCCGGCGATCCCGCCGCCGGGGGCCGCTGCCGGTGCGGACCTCCTGGCCATGGCGAGAGCCATGATCCTGGCGCTCCGCGTACCCCCGGGGCCAGGCCCCCCTGCCCCGGCCCCGACCCCGTTCCGGAATCCTGGTTGGGTGCTGAGCCCCGGAGCGCTCGCGGCACTCGCGGCACTTCTCACGCCGGACGGCCTTACTGAGGGTGTGGGAGCTGCCGCCAGGACCGTCGACAGCAGCCGGCTTCTCATGTACGACGGGCAGGACGGCGGCCAGCTCCTGGGCTACCCGTTCATAGCCACCGTCGCCGCCAGCTCGGCACCCGCCCCCACGCGGATGTTCCTGAGCTCGGACTGGAGCGAGGCGTGGATCGGCGCCCACCGCGATCTGGTACGCATCGACATCTCCTCTGACGCCCGTTTCAGGATGGATGAGACCGTCGTCAGAGCGGTGATGCACCACGACTTCGTGGTCAGGAGGCCTGCCTACTTCCGCCGCACGTAGACGGCGTCACACCGCGCGGCGCCGCAGCTGGTCGATCTCCAGCACGCTGACGCCGCGCCGGCGGGTCTCGATCCAGCCCAGCTCGCGCAGCGTGCGCAGGGCGCGGATGACCGCCTCGCGCGACGCGCCCGTCCACGCGGCGAGCTCCTCCTGGGTGATGGCGAGCTCGATGTGCACGCCGTCGCCCTCGGGCGCGCCGAAGCGGTCGGCCAGGTCGACGAGGCGCGAGCATACGCGCGCCACGGTGTCGAGCGTCCCGAACTCGATGCGCTCACGAGCCGCCTCGCGCAACCGGAGGTTGAGCATGCGCACGAGCACGAGGGCGACGCTCGGCGTGGAGTCCAGGAACGACACGAAGGCCTGGCTGGAGAGGATCAGGACCTCGACGGGGTCCAGCGCGACCGCGGTGGCCAGCCGTGGCGACTCGTCGATCGCCGACATCTCGCCGATGAGGTCGCCGGGCTCGCGGATGCCGAGCAGCGCCTCGCGCCCCGCCTCGGTCACGCAGCTGAGCTTCACCCGGCCCGAGATGAGGATGAACACCGCGTCGCCGGGCGCGCGCTCGAGGAAGAGCGCTGCTCCGACCGGGAAGTTGCGCACGCGGCCGAGCGCGTGCAGCGCCTCGACATGCCCTCGAGCCAGGGCGTCCATGAACCGCTGGTCGCCGGGCGCGGCCACTGGCGTCGATCCTTCCAGGCCGCGGCGCCGCGCGCCAGTGTGACGAGCCCCACACCCTGGGAGGGTCAAACGACGCGGTAGCGCCCGCCGCCCGCTGGGACGGTGCTTCTCACCAACGCAGAGCGCAATCAGCGCGCTCTTCATCTCCCAGGAGGGGCAATGTTCCAGCACAGCAAGCTCAACCGGCTGATCGTCGCGGGCATCACCGCCGCCGCGATCGCGCCGACCGCCGCGTTCGCCAGCCCGGCGCTCGACGGCGGCGTGGCCGCGCCCGACTCGGGTGTCACGCAGGACTTCCGTGCGCCCGACCAGGCCGACGGCTCGACGGTCGACCGCTCGGTGCCGGCCACGGTGCCGACGTGGCCGACCAACCCGCAGCCGATCGCCCAGCGGCCGGTCGCGACGACCAGCACTCCGGTGGCTGACGGCGACGGCATCGACGGCGGCGTCCTGGTCGCCCTCGGTGGCGGCGCGCTGCTGGTCGCCGGAGGCCTTGGCCTCGCGACCCGCAAGCGTCTGCAGGTCGTGCGCCAGCGTCAGCTGGCCTAGGGGGCGCGTCCTCGGGGACGCCGCCATCGGGCGGCGTCCCCGGTACGCGCCGACGTACTCGCCGAACTCTCGCCCAGGGGGGCTCCTCATGTTGCTGCAACAGTGCCACCAGACATACCTGCTGCTCGACGCGCGCGAGCCCGTGCGCACGCGCGCGCTCGAGGCGCGTGCCCGCCGGTGGGCCATCGTGCGCCGGCGCCTGCGCGACCTGCTGCGCGCACCCGCGGGGCGCTTCCCGGCGGGGGTGCAGCATGGCTGAGCTCGCACTCGCCGGTCGCGTCCAGCTGTCCTGTCTGGCCCGCGAAGCCGCGGCCGGCGACGAGTCGGCGTGGAACGAGCTGGTCCGCCGTCTGGACGGCGTGCTGCGCGGCGTCGCCCGGCGTTACCGGCTCGCGGCCGCCGACGTCGACGACGTCGTGCAGACCACCTGGCTGCGCGCCGTCGACCACGTCGGTCGTCTCAACGACCCCGGGGCGATCGCCGGCTGGCTCGTGGTGACCACGCGCCGCGAGGCCATGCGCACCCTGCAGCGCGGCGTGCGCGAGGTCCTCACCGATGACACCGCCGCGATCGACGATCCCGATCCGGCGAGCCCCGACGTCCTGGCGATCGCGCGCGAGCGCCGCGTGGCGCTGCGAGGAGCCGTCGAGCGCCTCTCGGGACGCCAGCGGGTCCTGCTCACCTCGATGCTGGCCACGCCCGCCCCGACCTACGAACAGCTCTCCACGCACCTCGACATGCCGGTGGGCTCGATCGGCCCGACGCGTGACCGCGCGCTGGCGCGGCTGCGCGACGATCCCGATCTGGCGCGGGCGGTCGCCACCTGACTCAGGCGGGCGCCCGCGCGGGCGGCGTCCCGTAGGTGTGGAAGCTCTCGACCGTCTGCACGCCCCACGCCTGGCCCTTGCGGCGCTCGGCCTCCGACCACACCACGGGCTCGTACTCGGGGTCGAAGACGAAGTAGCCCCCGGTGGTGACCTCGACGCGGTTGCCACCGGGCTCGAGCCCATAGAGGAAGAAGCCCTGCGCGATCGCGTGCTTGGAGGGCGCGGCCTCGATCGGCACGTCGTTGTCGAGGAAGAGGTCCGCGGCGCGCAGGCACTCCTCGCGCGTGTCGACCCAGAAGGCGAGGTGGTGCAGGCGCCCGCGCGCGCCGTAGGCGTCGGCGGTGTAGATGAGCTCGTGCGCGGCGATGCTCGCGCTCAGCCAGGCGCCCGACTCGGTGCCGTCGTCGAGCTCGATGCGCTCGTGGAGGCGATAGCCGAGCTGCTCCTGGGCGAAGACACGGCTGGCCCGCACGTCGGCCGCGAGGACGTTGACGTGGTCCAGGCGCTTGATCGCGGCACCGCGCCCGACGTAGCGCTGCGGCTGGTTCTTCAGCGAGGGCACCAGCTCGGGTGGCGGCACGTAGCGCTCGACCTCGTAGAGCAGCTCGAACACGTGGCCGTCCGGGTCCGTGCAGCGATACGCGGGCCCATGGCCCAGGTCGCCGTCGCTCCAGCCGATGCCCAGGCCCGCCGCCTCGACCGCGGCCACGCGGCGTTGCAGCGCCTCCGGGCTCCAGGTGCGCAGGGCCAGGTGGGCCAGGCCCGAGGTGTCGGACTCCGTGAGCTTCAGGCTGTAGCGCTGGTAGTCGCCCCACCCGCGCAGGAAGACCGACTGCCCCTCGCGCGCCTCGACCTCCATCCCCAGGACGTCGACGAAGAAGCGCAGGCTCTCCTCGGCCTTGGGCGTCAGCAGCTCGGCGTGGCTGATGTGCGCGATCTCATGTAGCGGCTCGCTCAACGTTCCTCCACCATCGCCCGCAGCCCGTCGAGGTCGTAGGACAGCGCGCCCTCCTGCAGCTTCGCGCGCTTGACGCGTTCGTTCTCCTCGCGCGCCAGCGCGCCCGCGAGCACCTCGGCGACCCGTTCGTGTTCGACCACTGCGGCGCCGTCGGCGTCGAGGACGACGATGTCGCCGGGCCGGATCGTGGTCCCACCCACCTCGACGGGCACGTCGAGCTCGCCCGCCGTCTCCTTGACGGCGCCGCGAATGCGCACATAGCGCGCCCAGATCGGCAGCCCGAGCTCGACGAGCTCCTCGAGGTCGCGCACCGAGGCGTCGACGAGGATCGCCGCGGCCCCGTGGACCTTGGCCTGGGTGGCGAGCAGGTCGCCGACGAGCGCTACGGGCGCGGGCGCGGGCATCGTCAGCACCAGCACCTCGCCGGGCTGAAGGGCGGCCATCGCGGCGTGGACCATGAGGTTGTCGTCCTGCGCGCAGCGCGCGATGCGCGCCGGCCCCGCGGCGCGCGAGCCGGGAACGACCTGGTGCAGCGGCGCGTCGATGAGGCCGCGCCGCCCGCCGCCCTCGTAGACCGTCGCCGACCCGAGCCGCGCGAGCTCGGCGTAGTCGTGCTCGCTCACAGCTCACTCACCACCTGCGGGATCACGCGCTGGAAGGCCTCGGCGTACTCGACGGCCTTGTTCCCCGAGGCGCGCCGCGCGTGGTTGGCGCGCTGCTCGGCGCGCTGGGCGTAGTAGGTCTGCAGGTAGCTCTGCGCCTTCATCTCGGCCATCGCCGCGCGCTTGCGCTCGAAGACGGGCGTGATGTCGACGAAGGTCGTCGGGGTGAAGTTGCACAGCTCGGGCTGGTGGGGCTCGAACAGGAAGAGGGCCGGCGGGGCGATGGTGTCGAAGGCGCTCTGGACGCCGGCGCCGGCGGCCAGCCCGCGGGCGCGATCGACGGCGACCGAGGCGACCGGGTGATCGGGGTTGAACGGGTCGCGGTCGGTGTGGGTGATGAGCACGTCGGGCGCGAAGGCGCGGATGGCGTCGGCGATCTGGATGAGCGCGTCGGCGTCGATCTGCAACGGGTAGTCGCCGAGGTCCAGGCAGCGGAACGTCGCGCCGAGCGCCGTGGCCGCGGCCTCCGCCTCGTCGTGGCGAATGCTCTTGACGTTCTCGACGGTCTGGCCCTCCTGCTTCCACAGCTCGCCCGACTCGCCGCGCTCGCCGTAGGACAGCGCGACGACCTCGGCCGTCCCGCCGCCCTGCACCGCCATCGCGACGGCGCCGCCGGCGCGCCACACGAAGTCGGCGGAGTGCGCGCCGATGACCTGCACTCGGCGACTCATCTCGGCGCCCCGGCCAGTCGACGCGTGTTGGTCACGGCCATCGTGTGGATCTCCTCCTCGTCGAAGCCCGCCTCCAGGAAGCGGTCGGCCATCAGGGCGAGCCCGTCCTCCACCGGCGGGTTGAAGACCTGACCAAGGTCGGTCGACAGCACCGACCGCTCGGGTCCGGTGGCCCGGACGGCATCGAAGACGCGCTCCCAGGTCACCTTGCCCGTGTGCGGCGTGGTGAAGCAGCGCTCGAGCAGCGCGCCCTTGTCGGCGAGCGCTGCCTGATCCTCGACCCCGATGTCCTGGGCGGGGAACTCGGGGTGCGTGATGACGATCGTCTCGATGCCCTTCTCCACGGCCGCGTCGACCACGGCGATGATCTCGTCGCGGCTGAGGTGGCCTGTCGCGAGCACCATCCCGTGACGCGCCACGGCGTCGAGCACGTCGAGGGTCTCGGGCAGCAGCGCGCCCTCGTCATCGACGACCTTGACGGGCTCGATGTGCACGCCCTGGTCGCGCAGCTCCTGCTGCAGGCGCATCCACACCGGCGGCTTGGCGCCGGGCGCGATCTCGTGGCCGCCCGTCATCTCGTTGAGCGAGTCGACGGTCGGCAGCCACACGGTCCGCGCGCCCTCGCGCGCGGCGATCTCGACCGCCAGCGGGTTCATGCCCCCGACGGCGCGGTTCAGCGTCACCGCGCCGAAGACCTCGACCCCGGGGACCACGCCGCTGACGACGCGGGCGCGCTCCGCGGTCGAGGTGTAGTGGGACTTCAGCTGGAAGCCCGCCAGCCCGAGCTCCAGGCAGCGCCGCGCCAACCCGACGTCGTCGATGATCCGCTCGACGGTGTCGGGCGCGATGTGCACGTGCATGTCGTACGCGCCGCGCACGAGCTCGCGGCCGCGGGCGGTGGGCGTCAGTTCATCGGTCGCCGTCATTGCATCCCTTCGCTCTCGAGTTGCGCGAGCCAGCCGCCGGCGGCGTCGGTCACGCGCGGCTGCACTCCCAGCTCGTCCAGCAGCTCGCGGGCGTCGCGGACCTCGCCGATGCGGCGGGTCGCGTGGCGCGCGCTGCCGGTGACCAGGCGCTCGAGCAGCGCGGCGTCGGCGCTGGTGAGCACGGTTTCGATCTCCGCGCGCATCCACTCCTCGCAGCCGGCGGCGCGCGCGGCGTGCAGGCTCTCCAGGCACGAGGCCGCCAGCCCCTTCATGAAGACGCTGCGCAGCAGCTTGCGGGTGGCCGCGGCGCCCGGCTCGTCGCCCAGGACCTCCACGGGCATGCCGAGCGGGCGCAGGCGCGCTGCGAAGGCGTCCGCTCCCGGCCCGGAGACCAGGGCCGGCGTGCGCAGCCCGTCACGGGGGACCACGCCCATGAGGGCGACGTCGGCGAATTGCGCGCCGGTCGGCGCGACCACCTCGGCCACTGCGCGCTTGAGCGCGGCGCCCGACGCGTTGAGGTCGGCGTAGACCTGCCCGGCTCGCAGTCCGCCCGCGGCACCACCCGCGGCAGCGAGCGCGGCGGAGGCCGCCGTGACGCTCAGCACGACGTCGCTGCCGTCGACCGCCGCGCGCGCGTCCGCGGCGCGATGCACGCCGGGGACGTCGTTTCCGGCGGCCGGGTCGAAGCCGCGCACGAAGACGCCGGCGGCGACGAGCTCCCCGGCGAGGGCGCTCCCGGCCTCGCCGAGGCCGAGCAGGGCAACGGTCAGCGGCGCCACGGGCGGGAGCCTAATCGCACGTGCCGGCTCAGGCGTGCGCCGCGCGCCAGCCGCCGGGCGCGTAGGAGCTGCGCACCGCGCCGACGATCGGGACCGGGGCGACCACCGCCCGCATCTCGGTCTGCACGTGGGCCTCGACGGTCGGCTTGGCGGTGCCGCCGCCCTCCTCGCCCCAGACGAGGGTCACCTCGGTGCCCGGCTCGGCGTGCTCGGCGTCGAGGATCGCCAGGGTCAGCAGCTTGCCCTCGTTGGCGCTGTAGCAGACCCAGGTGGAGACCCCGACGGTCTCGCCGCCGACGGTGACGTTGTCGTACTGGTGCATCGCGTAGACCGCGTTGGGCCACTCGATGAACTTCGCCCGATCCGTGTCCTGGAACATCATCCCGATGGTCCGCGTGACGTCTTCGTCGTTGAGCACGAGCGTCACCTTGGTGCGGTGCTCGCCGTCCGCCATGCGCTCGAGCGCCTCGCGGCCGACGAAGTCGTGGTCGAACTTGACGAGGTGGCCGTAGCCGAGGTCCCAGGGGGTGAGGTAGTAGTCCTCGATGTCCGCCGAGAGGAAGCTACCGCCCAGGGAGGCCGAGCCCTCGTAGCCGGCTGCAGGGAGCCACTGGCGATAGGCCTTGAGCCCCTCGCCCGTGTAGACGGCCGGAAGCGGCGACGGGATCCAGCCGGACTCGATCGCGTTGGACCCGTAGGCGCGCCCGCCGACGAGCGTGAGCCCGAGATCCTGGCCGGCGCTCACGAGCGCCTCGTGGACCGCCTCGTACTCCTCCCACGGCCCGAAGAGCTCCCAGCCCGGCTGGCCGGCCATGCCGTGGCGCAGCGCGGTGACCTCCACGCCGGCGATCTGCTCGGCGCGCATGTTGAAGAACTTGAGGTCCTCGGGCGCGTGGCCGAGGGCCTTCTCGATGACCGCCATGGCGTTGGGCCCCTGGACCTGGAAGCGGTAGTGGCGCCGGCGCCCGTCGTTGCGCAGCGCGGTCCGCTGGTCGAACTGGACCTCGACGTCGTGTCCGGCGGTCTCGGCGTGGTAGGTGACCCAGTTGAGCACCGGCGCCCGGCCGACGAGGTTGTAGCGATCCTCGGCGAGCCCGAAGAGGATGACGTCGCCGATCACGTAGCCGTCGGGCGTACACGGGACGAACTGCTTGGCCTTGCCCGGCTCGAAGGTCGCGAAGCTGTTGACCCCGAGGCTCGTGAGCAGCGCCAGCGCATCCGGGCCCTCCACCATCAGCTCGGCCATGTGGAAGCTCTGGTTGTAGAGCACGCACGTCTGCTGCCATGCCTGCTGCTCGTCGCGCCAGTTCGTGAACTCCGCGGGCACGCCGGGATAGACGTTCGGCCCGACCTGCGCATTGCGCAGGAGCTCGACGGGGCTCTCGACGGTACCGAGCAGCTCTTGCAGGTTTCGATTGGCCATGACCACGCTCCCTATCTCAGGTTTCCTGATCCTACCTACCGAGAAGGAGCACGCCCTAACCCCAGACGGCGTGCGCCGTGTCGGCCACCAAGCGCAGCTTGCGCTCCTCGTCGGCCTCGGTGATCGGGTTGCCGGCGGCGATGGAGGCGAAGCCGCATTGCGTCGAGAGGCCGAGCTGGTCGTGCGCGAGGAAGCGCGCGGCCTCGTCGATGCGCCCGCGCAGCTCGTCGGGGGTCTGCAGCGCGGGCGTCTTGGTCGACACGAGCCCGAGCACGATCTGCTTGTCGTCGGGCGCGCCGGCGAGCGGCTCGAACGACCCCGAGCGGGCGTCGTCGTACTCCAGGAAGAACGCGTCGAAGGCCGTCGCGCGCTCGAAGAGCGCCTGTGCGATGTACTCGTAGCCGCCGCTGGCCATCCACATCCCGGCGTTGTTGCCGCGGCACAGGTGGATCCCCAGCCGCACCCCCGAGACGCCCTCGACCATCGCGTTGATGAGGTCGATGCCCTCGGTGAGCATGCGCTCCGCGCCGAAGCCCATCCGCTCGGCCCACTCGCGCACGCGCGGGTCGACGAGCGTGGCGAGCTCGGGTGCGTCGACCTGGATGTACTCGCACCCCAGTGCGACGAGCTCCTGGATCTCAGAGCGCCCGATCTCGGCGGCGTCGGCGAACATCGCGAAGGCGTCGGAGTAGGCGCCGGTCGAGTGCTTCGGGCTCCAGAACCCGTAGAGGACGAGCGGGCTCGGCACGGTCACCTTCAGCGGGAGCCTCGCGCGCGCCCGTGCGTAGCTGTACTCCTCGGTGACCAGCGAGCGGCGCTTGCGCAGCTTCGAGGTCACCGCGGCGGGCGAGGTCCACTCGACGTCGCCCTCGGGCGTGCTCCACGGCATCGCGCTGTCGTGGTCGACGAGCTCGATCCCCTCGACCGTCTCGGTGATCGGGCCCATGAACAGGAAGCGGCGCATCTCGCCGTCGCTGACCACGTCGACGCCCGCGCCCTCCTGCAGGGCGATCACCTGGTCGACCGCCCGGTCCTCGAGGCGCTTGAAGTCCGCGGCGGAGAGCTGCCCCTGTTCGAAGGCCGCCCTGCCCTCCTGCAGGTAGGACGGACGCAGCATCGACCCGATGACCTCAGCGCGGAACATGCGCGAAACCTAGGAGGTTTTCGCTCACGCCCCGGGGGTAAGGAGCCGGCGGGTCACAGCCACCGGAGGTTCACATGCTGCGCAGGGTTCGGGTCCTCGTCGTCGTCGCCTCGATGGTCGGGGCGCTCACCGTCGGCGCGGCAGGTGCCTCGGCCGCCAACTGGGCCGGTCTCGGCGACTCCTATGCCGCCGGGCCGCTGATCCCCAACCAGCAGCTCAACCCGCTCGGCTGCCTGCGCTCGGACCACAACTTCGCTCATCTGGCCGCGGCCACGCTCGGCCGCTCCCTGGCCGACGCCTCGTGCAGCGGCGCGAAGACCGACGACATGACGGCGCCTCAGAACGTCACGCCCGGCCCCAACCCGCCGCAGTTCAACGCGCTCACCGCCGACACCCAGATCGTCACGCTGCAGATCGGCGGCAACGACATCGGCTTCACGAGCATCATCCAGAACTGCGCCACCGCGAACCCGTTCGCGCACCCGTGCCGCGACCGCTACGTCGTCAACGGCCACGACACGCTCGCCGACAAGATCGACGCCACCGCGCCGAAGGTGGCGGCGGTCCTTCAGGGGATCCACACGCGCTCGCCACAGGCGCGGGTGTTCGTCGTCAACTACGCGGCGATCCTCCCCGAGACCGGCGTCGGTTGCTGGCCGCAGGTCCCGATCGCCTTCTCCGACGTGGCCTACCTGCGCAGCGTCGAGCGAAACCTCAACGCGATGCTCGCCCAGCAGGCCGGCACCAACGGCGCGCGGATCGTCGACGACTACAGCGCCAGCATCGGCCGCGACGCCTGCAAGTCGCCCTCGACGCGCTGGGTTGAGCCGCTCGTTCCCGCCAACCTCGCGGCGCCGTTCCACCCCAACGCACGGGGCGAGGCGGGCATCGCAGCGGTCGTGGTCGGGGCGGTGTCGAGCTAGGGCGCGCACCCGGCGCAGGTTGCGGTCAACCCGCACTCGCCATACGAGCGAGTGCGGATGTAGACGGGCGTCGTTCCGGCGAGTCTTCGAGACGGCCATGCAGACCGCGCCTACAGCAGCCGTCGATCTCTATTGGATCCCGCTCGGCGCGGGTGGCCGCTGCGTCGCATTCAACGGCCGCGTCTTCGAGGCCATCGAAGCCGCGCGCCAACATCGCCGCCGTCGCGACCTCTATCACGCGGCGCTCGTCGTCGCATGCGACGGCGAGGAGTACACGATCGAGGTCGCCCCCTCGCCGAACCCCGACGAGGCGAGCCGCGGCGCGGTGGCCACGGGTGCCGTCGGGAGCCGCTACCTGGGCTGGTCGCGCCTGTTTCGCTACGAGGTCCGCTGCTGGCGCGGTGGGTCGATCTCGGATCTCGGCGAGGCCGTGGGCGGGCCCCTCCGGCTCACGAGCGACCCTCGGGTCGCCCGCCGGCTGCGTCGACGTCGTCGCGACCGTCCCCACGACCCGTGTGGGGACGCGACGAGCTCGAGGCGGGCGAGATGTGGAACTCGAACTCGGTGATCGCCTGGCTGATCGCGATCGCAGGCCTGCCGACAGACCAGCTTCGCCCGCCGTCGCGCGGTCGCGCCCCCGGCTGGGACGCAGGTCTCGAGGTGGCTCGGCGAATGGGTCTCGACCGCGACGCCGCCCTATCCCCCGAGCCGCGCCCCGCTGACCGAGTCGAAGAGGTGTGCCTCGTCGAGGCGGGGACGTAGGCCCACACGGTCGCCGCTGGCTGGTGGGTGGCGGGCATCGGCGCGCGCCACGAGGCGCACCTCGCCGGTCGGCAGCTGCGCCACGCAGAACGCGTACGCGTCGGCCCCGAGCTCCTCGACGATCTCGACGCGGCCGGGCAGGCCGTCGTCGGCGAGCTCCAGCGACTCGGGCCGCAGGCCGACCACGACCTCGCGCGCGCCGTTGACGCCGGCGGGCATCGCGAGGGCCTGGCCGCCGAGCTCCGCGCGCCCGTCCACCACGGCGAGCGTGCACAGGTTCATCGCGGGCGAGCCGATGAACCCGGCGACGAAGACGTTGGCCGGCCGGTCGTAGAGCCGGCGCGGCGTGTCGCACTGCTGCAGGCGCCCGTCGCGCAGCACGGCCACGCGGTGGCCCATCGTCATCGCCTCGACCTGATCATGGGTGACGAAGACGGTGGTCACGCCCAGCCGCGACTGCAGCGACGCGATCTCCGCGCGCATCTGCACGCGCAGCTTGGCGTCGAGGTTCGACAGCGGCTCGTCCATGAGGAAGACCGCCGGCTCGCGGATGATCGCGCGGCCCATCGCCACGCGCTGGCGCTGGCCGCCGGAGAGCTGGGCGGGCTTGCGCTGCAGGTAGGGCGTGAGGTCCAGGAGCTCGGCCGTCTCGCGCACGCGCCGGTCGCGCTCGGCGCCCTTCACGCGCGCCATCTTCAGCGGGAAGGCGAGGTTGGCCGCCACGTCGAGGTAGGGATAGAGGGCGTAGTTCTGGAAGACCATCGCCACGTCGCGGTCCTTCGGCGCGACGTCGGTGACGTCGTCCTCGCCGATCCACACCGCGCCGGCGTCGACCTCCTCGAGGCCCGCCAGCATGCGCAGCGCCGTCGACTTGCCCGATCCCGACGGCCCCACGAGCACCATCAGCTCGCCGTCGCGGATCTCCAGGTCCAGGGCGTCGACCGCCGCCTCGTCGTTGCCGGCGTAGAGCTTGGTCGCCTGCTCGAAGCGCACCTCAGACATGGGTCGTGCTCCCCGTGGTCGCCAGCTCATCGGCCGGACCGGCCGCGACGGCCAGCTCACGGCGCAGGCGGGCGTGCGCCGCCGGATCGCCACCGAGGTCGTCCAGGCCGAGCAGCGCCGCCCCGACGATCGGCAGCTCGGGCACGACGCGCGCGGTGATCCGCGGTCCCACCGCGTGGAGGCCTTCGGCGATGGCGCCCTCCAGGCGCCCGTTGGCCGCGCGCATGAGCCCGCCGCCGAGCAGGACCTCGACCGGCTCACCCTCCAGCGAGAGCCGCGTCACCGCCACGCGGGCGAGCGCGACGACCTCGGCCGCCAGGCGATCGACGATCTCGGCGGCCACGGCATCGCTCTCGGCCGCGGCGAAGACCACCGGTGCGAGCTCGAGCACGCGCCGCGCCGGGATCCGCCCGAGGTGCATCGCCTCGGCGAGCTCGCGCGGCGCGCTCAGTCCGAAGTGGGCGGGCACCAGCGCTTCCAGCGTGGTCTTCGGCCCGCGCCCGTCCTCGCTGCGTGCCGCGGCCGACACCGCCGCGAGGCCGACGTCGTGTCCGCCGCCCCAGTCGCCGGTGATCGTCCCGAGGGCGGGGAAGCGCACGTGACGACCGTCGGGCGCCACGCCCACGCAGTTGATGCCGGCGCCGCACACCACGGCGACTCCCCACCCGCGCTCGGTGCCGGCGCGGAGGATCGCGAACGTGTCGTTGCTCACCGTCGTGCGCACCGCCCAGTCACGCGCACTGATCGCCTCTTGGAGCGCGCGCTCCTCGACCGGCAGGTCGGCGCCGGCGAGCAGGACGTGGCCGACCTCGGCGACCGGCTGCTGGGCCGGCAGGCCGGCGGCCGCCATCGCCTCGGCGAGCAGGTCCTCCAGCACGCGCAGGCAGCCGTCGAGGCCGATGTGGTGCGGCGAGCTCAGCGGCCCGCGCGCCATGGCCAGAAGCACACCGTCGGCGCGCACGAGCGCCAGGTCGGTCTTGGAGTTGCCGCCGTCGACGGCGAGGACGATGGCAGGGGTCATGGTCGCGCACCGGCGGTCGCACCGAGCAGTCCGTCGAGGAGCGGCTCGACCATGCCCCATTGCCCGATCAGGGGATGGGCGAGGAGCGCGCGCCGCGCGACGCGGCGACTGCCGGTCACGGCAGCCTCCACGGCGAGCCGCTCGTAGGCCGCGACGTGGGCCACGAGCCCGAGCAGCTCGGGCGCCAGCGGGCGCTGGGGCAGCGGGAGCGGGCCCTGCTCGCCGACGCGCGCCGGCAGCTCGACCACGTCATCCTCGGCGAGCCCGGCGATCGTGGTCGCGTTGCGCGTATCGACGACGTGGATCGCGCCGTCGCCCGTAGCCAGCGACGCGACCAGCCGCGTCGCCGCCTCGCTGTAGAAGGCTCCGCCGCGTTGCTCGAGCAGCGCCGGCTTGGACGCCAGCGCCGGGTCGGCGTACATCTCCAGCAGCTCGCGCTCGATCTCGGCGACGGTCACGGCGCGCGGCGTCGCCCCCGAGAGCTGCTCGGCCAGCACGTCGTCGTGGGCGTAGAAGTAGCGCAGGTAGTAGGAGGGCACCGCGCCCAGCTCGTCGAGCAGCCGCCGCGGTAGGCCGCCGGCCATCTCGGCGAGCACGTCGCCGTGACCGGCCAGCAGCTCGGGCAGCACGTCGCGGTCGTCGAGCCACACGGCGCGCACCCACGTGAGATGGTTGAGGCCGACCTGGTCGACCACCAGCCGCTCGGGCTCGACGCCGAGCATCGGCGCCATGGCACGCTCGAAGCCGATCGCCACGTTGCACAGCCCGATCGCACGGTGGCCGTCGTCGAGCAGCGCGCGCGTCACGATGCCCACCGGGTTGGTGAAGTCCACGATCCAGGATCCCGGCGCCGCGAGCTCGCGCGCGCGGCGCGCGATGTCGAGCACGACCGGCACCGTGCGCAGCGCCTTGCCGAAGCCGCCCGCGCCGGTCGTCTCCTGACCGATGCAACCGCAGGCCAGGGGCACGGTCTCATCCGAGAGCCGGGCGGCCTGCCCGCCCACGCGGATCTGGATGAGCACGACGTCGGCGCCTTCGACGGCACGATCGAGGTCGCCGGTGACCACGAGCGCCCCGTCGAAGCCCTGGCGCGCGAGCATGCGCCCGGCGAGGCCGCCAACGACGTCGCGGCGCTGCGCGTCGATGTCATGCAGCACCAGCTCGCTGACCGCGAAGCGCGCGCCGTCGCGCGAGAGGCCCGACACCAGCTCGGGCGTATAGGTCGAACCGGCGCCGACGACCGCGACCTTCATCCCTTCACCCCGGTGAGCGTGACGCCCTCGACGAACGCCTTCTGCGCCGCGAAGAAGACCGCGATGACCGGCGCCATGAAGAGGATCGTGGCCATCATCGTCAGGTTCCACTCGACCTGGTACTGGGTGCGGAACTGCGACAGGCCCAGCGACAGCGTCCAGTGCGCGGCGTTCTCGCCCGTGTAGAGCAGCGGGCCGAAGAAGTCATTCCAGGCGTAGAGGAAGGCGAAGAGCCCGACGGCCGCGATGGCGGGCTTGGCCAGGCGCAGGACGACGGTGAGCAGGATCCGCAGCTCGCCACAGCCATCGACGCGCGCCGCGTCGGAGTACTCCTCGGGGATGGTCAGGAAGAACTGGCGCAGCAGGAAGATCGAGAACGCGTCCCCGAACCAGTTGGGGATGACGAGCGGCGCCAGCGAGCCGACGAGATGCAGCTTGGACCACATCACGTAGAGCGGGACCGCCGTCACCTGCGCGGGCAGCATCATCGTCGCCAGCACGAGCAGGAAGACCGCATCGCGCCCGCGCCAGCGCAGGCGCGAGAGCGCGTAGGCGACGGGGATGCTCGAGACCAGCACGCCGATCGTCGACAGCCCCGCGTAGATCATCGTGTTGAGCGTGTAGCGCCAGAGCGGGGCCTTGTGGAAGATCTCGGTGACGTTGCTCCAGTGGAACGGATGCGGCCACAGCTTCGAGGACAGCGCCTGGTCGTTGGTCATCAGCGCCGTGAGGACCATGAAGACGAACGGCGCCAGGAACATGATCGCCAGGGCGATGAGGATGCTGTGGTCGGCGATCGCGATCAGCGCTCGCTTGCGCCGCACCGCGCGCGGCGGGCGCCGGCGGACGAGCGCCGCGGCGGTCGTCGATGCCGCGACGGCCTCGACCGGCACGCTCGCGGTGCTCATCAGCGCATCCCCGCCTGGTAGTGCACCCAGCGGCGCGTGTTGCGGATGATGATCAGGGTGACCGCGAAGGCGACCACCAGCAGCACGATCGCCATCGCCGACGCGTAGCCCATGTTGAAGAAGCGGAACCCCTGCTGGTAGAGCAGCAGGGGGTAGAACATCGTCGAGCCCTCGGGGTAGCCGAGCCGGTTGGCGGGGTCCGCGGCGTTGCCCGCGCCGCCGCCGACGATGCTGCTCGCCACATAGGCCTGCGTGAAGTACTGCAGCGCCTCGATCACGCCGATGACCACGGCGAAGAGGAGCACCGGGCTCACGGCCGGCAGGGTGACCCAGCGCAGGCGCTGCAGCGCGCCGGCGCCGTCGAGCTGGGCCGATTCGTAGAGGTGGCGCGGAACGTCGAGCAGCGCGGCGAGGAAGATGATCATCGCGTTGCCGATGCCCCAGAGCCCGAGCAGCACGAGCGACGGCTTCGACCACGCCGGCGACTCGAACCACAGCGGGCCGGTGATCCCGAACCAGCCCAGGACCGTGTTCACCGGCCCCGTCGCCGGATTGAGGATGTAGGCGAAGCCGAGCGTCGCCGCCACCGGCGGCGCGAGCGTGGGCAGGTAGAAGACCGTGCGGAAGAAGCCGACGCCGGCCTTGGCGCGCACGACCATGCCCGCCACGCCGAAGGCGAAGATGACCTGCAGCGGCACGGCGAAGGCCATCAGCCACAGCGTGTTGCGCACCGCGTTCCAGATCTGCGGGTCGTGGTGGAGCATGAACGCGTAGTTGGCCGTGCCGACCCAGCGCGGGTGCGAGATCAGGTCGTAGTGCGTGAACGACAGGTACACGCTCGCCAGCAGCGGATAGCCGAAGAAGACCGTGAAGCCGACGATCCACGGGCTCATCAGCCCGAGCACGAGCCGGCGCCGGCGCCACGCCGCCTTGCGGCGCGCCGCTCGGCGGTCCCGCACCTGGAGTCGGGGCGCGGGACCGCCCGGCGCGAGCGGCGTCGCGCTCACGGCTAGGGGACCTGGGTGCCGGACGACTGGGCGAGCTGCGCGTCGATCTGCTTGTCGACCTCGGCCAGGCCGCCCTGCAGATCGGAGACCTTCCCCGCCTGCCACTTGGCGACGTAGTTCTGGAAGAGCTCCTGGTTGGCGCTGCCCGCCGCCGTGATCGGCGTCGTGGCGGTCTTCGGGTGGGCGAAGATGTCGATGAACACCTTGAACTTCGGGTCGGGCGTCAGCTCGCTGGACTTCAGCGAGGTGGTGGTGGTCGGCACGTTGCGCAGGCCGTTGGACAGCAGCGCGAGCGCATGCTCGTCGGTCGCCAGGTACTTCACAAGCTCCCACGCGGCGTCCTTGTGGTTGGACCCCTTGGGGATCCCGACGATGTTGCCCGTGACGTACCCCGAGCCGTACAGGTCGGGCTGGCTGTCGGCCGCCGGCAGCGGCGCGGTGC
The DNA here is from genome assembly GCA_963742125.1 of uncultured Actinomycetes bacterium. Classification (GTDB taxonomy): domain Bacteria; phylum Actinomycetota; class Thermoleophilia; order Solirubrobacterales; family Solirubrobacteraceae; genus JAOPZW01. The sequence goes on from CAVUKO010000005.1 coordinate 88,931, forward strand.
CGTAGTTGAGGTCGGGGTGCTCGGCCTTGATGAACGCGGTGCGGTACTCCCCGTCGATGGCCATGGCCAGCTTGCCGCGCTCGAACGCGTTGGAGGCCGAGAACTCCTCGCCGGCGCCCGCCTGCCAGCGGCGCAGCTTGTCGTAGCCGTAGAAGTCGATGAGGCCCTTCTGCCAGGTCATGAACTCGGCCCAGCCGGGCTGCTGGGCGAGGACCGACTTGTCGCTGCCATCGACCCACTGCGCGCCGAACACGGGCCCGTAGTGCGCAGGGGCGTTCTCGTAGAAGCCCTGGGCCGGGTCGTAGCCGACGACCTTGAAGCTGTCGCCGTCGGGCACGGTGAGCTTCTTGGCGTCCGCGGTGAGCTCGGACATCGTCTTCGGGGGCGCGGCGATCCCCGCCTTCTTGAAGAGGTCCTTGTTGTAGTACAGCCCGTAGGTGTCGGCCAGCATGGGCAGGGCGCAGCGCTTGCCCTTGTACTGCGTGTAGGTCTGCACCGCCTGCGGGAACATGCTCGCGTCGATCTTGCTGGCGTCCATGTAGGGCTTGAGGTCGATCCACCCACCCGAGGAGCAGAACAGCCCGGTGTTGTCGGCGGTGAACGACTGCGCCACGTCGGGTGAGTTGCCGCCGCGGATGGCCGCGATGATCTTGTCGTCGTTGACGCCGCCCACGACCTTGACCGTGATCCACGGATGCGACTGGTGGAAGGCGTCCACGGCCTGCTTGACCACGCCGAGCTCGCGGTTGGTGAACCCGTTCCAGAGGGTGATCGTCACCGGGGTGCGGTTGGCGGTGGTGGTGCCGCCGCTGGCCTTGCCGGTCGTCGTCGACTTGCTGTCGCCCCCGCCGCCGCAGGCGCCGAGCGCCACGGCCGCAAGCAGGGCGGACGCCACCGCGATCCGTCTCATCGAACCCTCCGTCCCGGCAGGCCTGGTTAGACAACCTTACGAAACACGACCGTATTTGGTTTCGGCCACGCGCGTCAAGCCTTGGCAATGGAAAATCCGCCATCACGTGCGTTAGGCTCCCTGACGAGATGCGCCGAGAGCCTGGTCCGCGCCGAGCGACGGCGCCGCTGCTGAAGGACCTCAACGAGCGCACGGCCCTCGAGGCCATCCGCGCCGGCGCGCCGATCTCGCGTGCCGAGATCTCGCGGCGGGTGGGCATCTCCAAGCCGACCGTCTCGCTCGCGCTGCAGTCGCTGCTGGACGCCGGGCTCGTCCGCGAAGCGACGCACGACCCGGCCGGGCCCAGCTACGGAGCGGTCTTCTTCGAGCCGGTCGACGAGGCGGCGCTCGTGCTCGGCATCGACGTCGGCGCGCGCTTCCTGCGCGGGGCGCTCTGCGACCTCGGCGGCGGCGTGCGGGCGCGCCACGATGTCGAGGGCGCCGACGCGCAGACCGCGCTCGCGGCCGTCGCCGGGCTGCGCGACACCCTGGTGGCCGCCGCGGGCCTGCCCGACGCCCTCATCGACGGCGCCGTGGTGGGCGTCCCGGGCGTCGTCGAGGCGCAGACCGGCCACGTGCACCTCGCCGACAACGTTCCCGGGATGGAGGGCCGCGCCTTCGGCGCCGAGCTCGAGGAGCGCCTCGGCGTCCCCGTCCGGATCGACAACGACATCAACCTGGCGGCGCTCGGCGAGCAGTGGCGGGGCGTGGCGCGCGGCGTCGACGACTTCGCCTTCCTCTCGATCGGCACCGGCCTCGGCGCCGGGCTGGTGCTCCACGGCGAGCTGCTGCGCGGGCGCCACGGCGCCGCCGGCGAGCTCGACTTCGTGGCGGCCGGCGCCGGCCTGGACATCGATCCGTGCGCCGCCGCGGTGTCGGCCCTCGCGGCCCGGCTGGCCGGGGCTCCGGGCGCCGTCACCGCGCTGACCGCGCCCTTCGACGTCCGCGGGGTGTTCGAGGCCGCCCGCCGCGGGGACAGCGTCGCGCGCGCGGTCGTCGAGGAGGAGGCGCGCCGCATCGCGCTGCACATCGTCCCGCTGGCCGCCGTCACCGACCCCGCGCTCGTCGTGCTGGGCGGCGGCCTGGGCGCCAACGGCGACCTCCTGCTCGAGCCGGTCCGCGCGCTGCTGGCCGACTGGGTGCCCTATCCGCCCCGCGTGGAGGTGTCGGCTCTCGGCGAGGCGGCGGTGCTCACCGGCGCGCTCTCGGTCGGCGTCGGCCGGGCGCTCGACAGCGTCTTCGACAACCGGGCCCGACCGCCGCGCGACGCGGTGGCGCACGGCGCCTAGCCGGCGGAAGGCTGTTTGATCCCGGATCGTGACGGACTTGCGCGTGAGACCCCTGGACGAGACGACCTGGCCGGACTTCGCGCGGCTGGTGGAGCGTCACAACGGCGTCTGGGGCGGGTGCTGGTGCATGGGCTTTCACGCCGAGGGGGTCGGGCGCGCGAAGACCGCGGCACAGAACCGATCCGAGAAGGAGCGCCGGGTCCGGGAGGGCCGGGCCCACGCGGCGCTCGTCTACGACGGCGCGGACTGCGTGGGCTGGTGTCAATTCGGGCCCACCGATGAGCTGCCGCGCATCAAGCGCCGGCGCGCCTACCTCGACGGTCTCACCGCCCTTCCGGACTGGCGGATCACGTGCTTCTTCGTCGACAGCAGGTACCGGCGCAGAGGCGTCGCCTCCACCGCGCTGGACGGTGCGCTGCACGAGATCGCCCGGCTCGGGGGAGGCGCCGTGGAGAGCTATCCCGAGGCCATCGAAGGCCGGTCGGTCTCCTCGTCGTTTCTCCACAACGGCACCCTGTCGATGTTCGAGCGCCACGGGTTCGAGCGAACCCGTCGCCTCGGCAAGCACCACTGGGTGGCCACCAGGGTCGTGGGCGACGGTTGACGTATCAGGCGGTGATGCGCTGGGCGAGTCCGTCGACGAAGAGGTCGAGGAGGAGCTCGAAGCGCTGGTCGGCGTCGTCGGCGGCGAAGCGATCGGCGAGGGCCACGAGGTGGGGGAAGCGGTCGGCGGGGAGCGAGGCCATGTAGTCGCGGACCATCGTGCCGGCCTCGCTGGACGGCGGTTGCTCGGCCGGTGGCTGGCCGCCCTCGCCGGTCTCATCGATGGCGAAGCCGATGACGATCGAGATCAGGAGCTGCTCGCCGGCCACGGCGAGGTCATCGGGCACCCCGCCCGCCCGGAGGATGGCCAGGACCCGATCGGCGTATCGCAGGGCGTGGGGACCCAGCGGGATGCGGCCCAGGGAGAGGCGCACGATGTCGCGGTGCCCGAGGATCGTGGCCCGCTCGCCGCGCGCGACCTGCTTGATCTGCTCCCGCCAGTGCTCGGGGTCGGGATCGGGGACGGGGATCTCGCCGATCACGCGATCGAAGATGAGGTCGAGCAGGCCGTCCTTCGAGCCGACGTGCCAGTACAGCGACGCGGCCGAGGTGTGCAGGGTGCGCGCGACGTGGCGCATGCTCAGCAGGTCGAGCCCGTCGCTGTCGAGGACCTCAAGGGCGGCGTCGACGATCTTCTCGGGCGTGAGCGGGTCGCGCCGGCGCCTGGGCGGACGCTGGGGAGCGCGCGTCCACGGCGGCGGGAGCAGGTCGGACGCGCTTGTTGTGTCTTCACGTTCAGCCACTTGAACAGTGTACGAGTATCGAACACGTTGCACACCCGGGTCGGCCGCTGATAGACGTTCGCAGCCGACCAGACAAGCCAGTCCAGGAGGCTGCAATGCGCAAGATCAAGTCGAACTTCTTCATCTCGCTCGACGGGGTCGTCGAGTCGCCCGACAAGTGGCACTTCCCGTACTTCAACGACGAGATGGGCGCCGCCGTCGGCGCGGCCGCCGTCGGTGTTGACGCCTACCTGATGGGACGCGTGCTCTACGAGGAGTGGGCCGGCTACTGGCCCGAGCACGCCGACGAGCCGTTCGGCGACGTGCTCAACGCGACCAAGAAGTACGTCGTCTCCAACAGCCTGCAGAAGGCGGAGTGGCAGAACTCGGAGATCATCAGCGGCGACGTGGCCCAGAGGCTGACCGACCTCAAGGCCCAGGACGGCGGCGACATCGCCATGTCCGGCAGCGCCACCACCGTCCGCTGGCTGCTGCGCGAGGGGCTCGTCGACGAGCTCAACCTGCTCGTGCACCCGATCGCCGTCGGCGAGGGCCTCGCTCGGCTGTTTTCCGCCGACGAGCCGAGCATCCCGCTCGAGCTCGTGAGCTCGGAGACCTTCACGACCGGCGTGCTGGGCCTCCGCTACGTCCCGAGCAAGGACTGACGGCCGGCCGCGTGGGTGATCCGCCCGCCACGCTCCCCGGCGTCTCCTACGCGACGATCGAGGCCGGCGACGCGCGCTACGCGGTCGGCGTCGCCGGCACCGGCACCCCGGTGCTGCTCCTGCACGGCTTCCCGCAGGATCACACCTGCTGGCGGCGGGTCGCGCCCGCGCTCGCGCGCGAGCACACCGTCGTGGCCTGCGACCTGAAGGGCTGCGGCGCCAGCACCGCGCCGCGCGGCGGCCCGCGCGGCGAGGGCTACAGCGCGCGCGAGATCGCCGCGGAGCTCGTCGAGGTCGTGGGCCGCGTCGGCCACGAGCGCTTCGCCGTCGTCGGCCACGATCGCGGTGCGCGCGTCGCCTACCGCATGGCGCTCGACCACCCCGACCACATCACGCACCTCTGCGTGCTCAACGTCATCCCGACCGTCGAGCAGTTCGAGCGCATGACCGCCGACACCGCACTGGAGTACTGGCCCTTCCTGCTGCTCGCCCAGCCGCCCCCGTTCGCCGAGCGGCTCATCGCCGCCGACGCCGAGCACGTGGTGCGCCACCTGCTCACAACGTGGGCGGGTGAGCCCGTGGCGATCGAGCCCGAGGCCGCCGCTCGCTACGCCCGCGCGTTCACGCCCGCGACGATCGCCGCCTGGTGCGCCGAATACCGCGCCGCGTTCCACCTCGACCGCGTCCTCGACGAGCAGGACCGCGCCGAAGGACGCACGATCGCCTGCCCCGTGCTCGTGCACTGGGGCGCCGACGAGCCCGCCATGGCCGGCGGCCGGCTGCCGATCTGGCACCGCTGGGCCGGCAACGTCCGTGGCGGCCCCCTGTCCGGCGGCCACTTCATCCCCGAAGAGGCCGCCGCCGAGCTCACGGCCTCGCTCAGCGCCTTCCTCGCCCCGTAGGGATGGCGCTGAGCTTCAGGAACGGCGAGGCCGCACGTCAGCCCGCGACCGAGATGCCGCCCCATTCCTCGGGCGCGACGTCGGCGAGCGTCTCGGAGAACGTCCACTGGTGGCCCGCCGGGTCCTCGGCGCTGTACTGGCGCTCGCCGTACTCGAAGTCGGTCGGCTCCATCACGATGCGCGCGCCGTGCTCGCGGGCGCGCTCGCAGTGGGCACGCGCGTCTTCGACGCGCACGGTCACCGAGTGCGTGACCTCGCCCGGTCGCGGTGGCCGGCGCTCTTTGCGCACGTCGCCGATGATCACCGCCCCGTCGCCGAAGGCCAGCTGGGCGCGGTGGTCCTCGCCGATCCGCACGCGCTCGACGAACCCGAAGGCCGCGCCGAGCCACTCGACGGCCGCGCGCACGTCGGGGTAGATCAGGACGGGGATGACGGTGGCGGACGGGATGGAGCGGTTGGGCTTCACGCCACCACCAGTATCAGACCGGCGGCGCCACGCTCCATCCCAGTTCCGCGCGACCGGCGTCGGGCAGGACCTCGGCGGCGGGCAGACGCAGGCCACGATCTCGAGCCACGGGGTCGTGATCGGGCACACCAACGCCTCCTTCACGATCAACCAGGTCGTCGGGACGACCGCGTCGTTCACCGGCCCGATCGTCTTCACCTCGGCTCCCGGGACGCTCACCGCGCAGGTCGCGGGCACCTTCGACGTCGCCAGCGGCGCCTTCCGTGCCACCTCGACGAGCATCGCCGGCACCGGGTTGCTGCGCGGCGTCACCGGCAGCGTGACGCTCGCGGGTCTCGAGGACCTCTCCACCTTCGCCTTCACCGAGACGATCACGGGCCGCCTGTGCGTCAGCCCTCCACGCCGGGGTGGGTGAACGGCGTCGTGGTGGCGAGCTCGACGAAGCCGAGCCGCTCGAGGATCGGGCGGCTGTCCGCAGAGGCGTCGACCTGGAGGTAGCGAAAGCCACGGGCCGCCGCCAGCGCCGCGCGGTGGGCCACCAGAGCGCGGAACACGCCACGGCCGCGCCAGCCGGGCAACGTGCCGCCGCCCCACAGGCTCGCGAAGTCGGTCCCGGCGTGGAACTCCACACGCCCGGCGGCGATCGGCGTCTGCCCGGCGAGCGCAACCACCGCCGCGGCGCTGCTGGGCTGCTGCGCGAGGCGGGCGAGCAGGGCCGAACCCAGGGCGGAGTGGTCGTGGCCGAACACCTCGTCGTGCACCGCCACGAGCGCGTCGACGCCCTGCTCGTCCACGACCGCCTGCAGATGCACGCCCTCGGGGGCCGGCACGTCGAGCGTCAGCTCCGCGATCTCGGCGACGAGCAGGGCCTCGGCCGGCTCGCGCGTGAAGCCCGCCGCCAGCAGCCGCGCGGGCATGTCCGCCGGCTGGTCGTATGAATAGTGCTTCCACTCCCACGGGCGACCGAGCTGCTCGAACCGGGCGACCTGCGCGGCGATGACGGCGTCCGCGCCGGCGTCGTCCAGGTCGGACCACGCGACGCCCAGCCAACCGTCGCCGGCGGACACGGTCCGAATGACGCGGTCGTCGTGCTCGATGCGTCCGTCGGGCGGGTCAGGCTCGGGACGCCGGCGGATCTGTTCGTCGAAGGCCGCGAGCACCACCTGTCGGTCCATCTCGGTCGCTACCCCGGGTCGAGGCCCGCGGCGGCCAGCGCCTCGCGGCGGTTCTCGTACACGCGGCCCTCGACGAGCTTGCCGTCGCGCAGGCGCCAGACCCAGCCCGCGGGGGCGTCGATCACGCGGCCCACGCCCCAGGCATAGACGCGGCCGGTGCACACGACGACGTCGCCGACCTCGATGAACTCCTCCGGCTCGGAGCGCAGCTCCTGCCACACGCGCGCCACGTCGGCGAGGTAGGTGCGCAGGCCCTCGTGGCCGCGATAGGGCTCGCCGCGGCCGGCCACGCGCGCGGTGGCGGGCATGAACTCGATCTCGGGGTCGGCGATCGCCAGCAGGGAGGACAGGTCTCGCCGCGAGAAGGCGTCGAAGGCGCGCCGGACGATGTCGGCGTTCTCGGCTATGAGGCCAGGGCGAGGCCGCGGTGCTTGCCTGCGAACTCCTCGCCCACCTCGAGGAGGACGTCGAGCATGGCCTGCTTGGCCGGGGAGAGGAAGGAGTCCTTGAGGGTCGCGGCCATGATCTGGCGCACAGGCGGCCGCGGGCCCAGCGAGCGCACGACGATGTCCTCGCGCACGGACATGAGCGCGAGGTCGGGGATGAACGAGGCGCCGACGCCGGCCGCCACGAAGCCCTGCATCGCGAAGTAGTCGTCGGAGTTGAAGGCGATCCGCGGCTCGAAGCCGGCGACCTGGCACGAGCGCAGGAAGATCGACGCGTCCGGACAGGAGCCCGTCGTCCCGAGGATCCAGTTCTCGTCGGCGAGCTCCTCGAGCTTCAGCCCGCGCTTGCGCGCCAGCGGATGGCTCTTGGGCAGCGCGACGTACATCGGGTCGTCGAGCAGGTGCATGCGCACGATGCCGTCGTCGGGCAGGGTGCGGAAGGAGACCGTGATGTCGAGGGCGATGTCGACCTCGCCGCCGCGCAGGCGGCTCAGGGCCGGCCCGGGCTCGGCCGGCTCCAGGGTCAGCTCGACCGCAGGGTGGCGGTCGCGAAAGCGTGCGATCGCCTCGGGCATGATCGACGCGCCGGCGCTCGGGAAGGCGGCGAGGCGCAGGCGCCCGCCGCGCAGGCCGGCGATCGCCTCGAGCTCGGCCTCGGCGTCGGACAGGCGGGCGAGGATGGCGTCGGCGTGCTCGACGAGCGCGCGGCCGGCGTCGGTCAGTCGCACGCCGCGCGCGTTGCGCTCGACGAGCGTCGTGCCCGCCTCGCGCTCGAGGGCGGCGATCTGCTGGGAGACCGCGGACTGGGTGTAGGCGAGCGCGTCGGCGGCGGCGGAGAACGATCCGCGTGTGGCGACCTCGCGCAGCACGCGCATGCGGCGGACATCGAGCATTAGCCCAGCTTATCAGCGGGTCCAGAACTTCCATTTGTGCTCATATCACGCCGGTGGAATCCTGAGCGTCATGGCCCACGTGAACACCGACACCATCGTCATCCGCCGCGCTGTCGCGGACGACCTCGACGCGCTGCGCTACCTCGCCGCGCTGGACTCCGCCCGCGCGCTGCTGGGCGACGTGCTCGTCGCGGAGAGCGGTGGCGTCGTCCGTGCCGCGTACTCGGTCGACGAGCGGCGGGCCATCGCGGACCCCTTCGTCGCCACCGCCGGTCTCGTGACCCTGCTGGAGACGCGCGCCGCGCCCCTGCGTGAAGCGCGCCCGAAGCGCAACCGCGGCCCCTCCTCCGTGGTGCGCGCGCTTCCTGCGCGCCCGTGAGGCGCGTTCTCTCCTCAGCAACGGGCGCCGGCCACACCCTCGCTCCTCCCTCCTGGAGGGTGTGGTCGGCGCTCGGCATCGTCTATGTCCTGTGGGGCGGGACCTACGTCGCCATCCGCGTGATGGTCGAGGACATCCCGCCGCTCCTCGGGGCCGGCGCGCGCTTCGCCATCGCCGGCGTCGCGATGCTCGCCTTCCTCGCCGCACGCGGGCACCGCGTGCGTGTCGCGCCCCGCAGCCTCGCCGCGGCGGCTCTCGTCGGCCTCCTGCTGCCGGCCGGCGGCAACGGCCTCGTGACCGTCGCCGAGCGCGACGTGCCCGCCGGCCTCGCGGCACTGCTCATCGCCTCGGTGCCGCTGTGGCTGGTGCTCATGCGCTCGACCGTCGGCGGTGAGCGCGTCCACCGCGCGACGCTCGCCGGCGTCGCCGTCGGGTTCTGCGGCCTGGCGCTGCTGCTGCTCCCGGGCAGCCGGCCGGCGGAGGCGACCGCGATCGGCGTGCTGCTCGTGCTCGTCGCCGCGTGCTCGTGGGCCATAGGGTCGTTCCTCTCCCCCGCCTGAGCATGCCCTCCGACCCGCTCGTGTCGACCGCGTGGCAGATGGTCGCCGGGGGCGGCGCGTTGCTCGTGGGCGCACTGGCGGCCGGCGAGGGCGACGACCTGCACCTGGGCGCCGCGTCGGCGAAGTCGCTGCTGGCGTTCGCCTATCTCGTCATCGCGGGCTCGTGGGTGGCGTTCACCGCGTACGCGTGGCTGCTGCAGAACGTCCCGATCTCGAAGGTCGCCACGTACGCCTACGTCAACCCGCTGGTCGCCGTCCTGCTCGGCTGGGCGCTGCTCAGCGAGGAGCTCAGCGTGGGCACGCTCGCCGGCGCGGCGCTCATCGTCGCGTCGGTGGCGACGATCGTCAGGCGCGAGTCTGCGCCTCCCGCTGCCGAACCCGCGCCCGAGCCAGACCCCACGCCGAGCGCCGAAGATCAGCGTTGCATCACGCAACCCGCTGCCGTAGACTCAGTTGCGTGATACAACCGACGACAAGGCAGCGACCATGACGCCTCAGGACATGCCCGGCCCGCTCGTCACCATCGACGCGCTCTATCCCTGGCTCGCCGCGATCACGCCCGCGCAGGAGCCGCGCCCGATCCGGCCCCAGCCGCCGGAGCCCGCGCCCCTGCGCGAGGCCGCATGAACGCGAGGACCAGCGTCAACGGAGATCGGCAACGGCGCGACGAGCATCGGCGCGCTGTCGCAGCGCTCGACCACGACCCCGTCGAGGTGGCGCGACACCTCGCACAGCTCGACGGCCTCACGGCCCTGCGCGCGATGGCCGCCGGCGAGCTCCCGCCCCCGCCGATCGCGACGCTGATGGGCTTCGAGCTCGTCGAGGTCGAAGAGCGCCGCGTCGTCTTCGCCGTCGAGCCCGGCGAGCAGCACTACAACCCGATCGGCATGGTCCACGGCGGCCTGGCCGCGACGCTCATCGACTCGGCCACCGGCTGTGCCGTGCACACGACGCTGCCCGCCGGGACCGGCTACACGACGACCGACGTGCACGTTCGCTTCGTGCGCCCGATCACGCGCGACACGGGGCGGATCGAGTGCATCGGCACGGTCGTGCACGGCGGGCGCACGCTGGCCACGGCCGAGGCCCGCGTCATGGCCGGCGACCGGCTGCTCGCCCACGGCACGGCCAGCGTGCTCATCCTGCGACCGGACGCTCGAACAGGGTCGACAGCACCACCTGCGTCTGGGTCCTGATGATCCCCGGCGTGTCGCGGATGCGCTCCAGCGCCTCCTCGAGATGCTGGGTGTCGCGGGCACGGACGTGCAGGATCGCGCTCGCCTCGCCCGCCACCGTGTAGGCGGCGGCGACCTCCGGATGGCCCGCGACCGCCGCGCGCACCTCGGCCGCCGCCATCCGCCCCTCGCAGAAGAGCGACACCAGCGCGTGCGTGCGCCAGCCCATCGCGCCGGGATCGACGACCGCCGCGTAGGAGCGGATCACGCCGTCGGCCTCGAGCCGATCGACGCGCCGCTTGACCGCCGGCGCGCTCAGCGAGACGCGTGCGCCGATGGCCTGGAACGACGTGCGGGCATTCTCTCGCAGCCGCGCAATGATCTGCCGGTCGATCTCGTCCATTCGAGGATGCTAGACGGTCCAGGCGCAACGTATCGGCATTGAGACGTCCGCTCGACAGGAGAATCATTCACCAGGCCCCCGAGGAATGAGGAGGACGGAGCATGGCCCAGCAGGCCGCGCCGTCGACCGTCGCCACACCGGTCCCCGATCACGACTACATGCCGCTCAACGGCATCCACCACGTTGAGCTCTACGTGGGCAACGCACTGCAGTCCGCCTACTTCTACGCGCACGCCTTCGGCTTCCGCCGCGTCGCCTACCGCGGCCTGGAGACCGGCACGCGCGACCAGGTCTCCCACGTCCTTCAGCAGGGGCGCATCCGCCTCGTCCTCACCGGCGCCCTGCACTCCGAGTCGCCGATCGCCGCTCATCAGCACAAGCACGGCGACGGGGTCCGCGTCATCGCTCTGAGCGTGCCGAGCGTCGAGAACGCCTATCGCGAGGCCACCACCCGCGGCGCCGTGAGCGTCGCCGAGCCCCACGAGCTCACCGACGAGCACGGCACGGTCCACGTGGCCACGATCCGGACCTACGGCGACACGCTGCACACCTTCGTCCAGCGCGACGGCTACGAGGGGCCGTTCCTCCCCGGCTTCGCCGCCGTCGAGGACCCCACCGAGGACACCGGGATGCTGCTGGCCATCGACCACATCGTCGGCAACGTCGAGCTCGGCGCCATGGACACCTGGGTGAAGTACTACGAGGACGTCTTCGCGATGACGGAGATGATCCACTTCTCCGACGACGACATCGGGACCGAGTACTCGGCGCTCATGTCCAAGGTCGTCAGCGACGGCAAGGGCCTCGTGAAGTTCCCCATCAACGAGCCCGCCGAGGGCAAGCGCAAGTCGCAGATCGACGAGTACCTGGAGTTCTACGAGGGGCCGGGCGCCCAGCACCTCGCCGTCGCCACGCGCGACATCGTCGGCCACCGTGACCGAGCTGCGCCGCCGCGGCGTCGAGTTCCTGACCATCCCGCCCGCCTACTACGAGGACGTGCCCACGCGCGTGCCCGAGGTGGCCGAGATGCTCGTCGACCTGCGCGAGCAGGGCATCCTCGTCGACCGCGACGACGAGGGCTATCTGCTGCAGATCTTCACCAAGCCCGTCGGCGACCGGCCGACGCTGTTCTTCGAGATCATCGAGCGCCACGGAGCCCGCGGGTTCGGCGACGGCAACTTCAAGGCCCTGTTCGAAGCCATCGAGCGCGAGCAGGACCGGCGCGGCAACCTCTAGGAGGGCAGCGATGCGCTACGTCAGCCTCGGCGACGTGCCCGCGAAGCGTCACGCCCAGACGCGGCGCAACGGCACCCTGCTGACCGAGGAGGTCCTCGGCTACGAGGGCTTCTCGGGCAACGAGTCGATCCTCTACCACCTGCACTCGCCCTGCCGGCTTTCGGAGGTCGGCGAGTTCACCCCCATCGTCCGCGACGAGTGGGTGCCCGACACCCACGTCCACCGCCTGGCCGACGCCAACCCGGTCGACTCGGGCGGCGACGCCATCAGCGGCCGGCGGCTGCTGATGTTCAACGCCGACATCGAAGCCTCGATCTGCAAGCCGACCGAGGCCCACGAGGGCTTCTACCGCAACGGCGAGGGCGACGAGGTCGTCTACATCCACCGCGGCGAGGGCGTGCTGCACACGATGTTCGGCTCGCTTGCATTCCGCGAGAAGGACTACGTGGTCATCCCCCGCGGGACGACCCACCGCTGGCGCCTGGCCGAGGGCGTCGAGCAGTTCTGGGTCTGCTTCCACACGCCCGGCGAGATCGAGACGCCCAACCGCTACCGCAACCGCTACGGCCAGCTGCTCGAGCACGCCCCGTACTCCCAGCGCGACTTCCACGGCCCCACCGAGCTCGAGACGATCGAGGCCGACGGCGAGTTCGAGCTCACGCTGCGCGTGCGCGACGGCTATCAGAGCTACGTCCTCGACCGCCACCCGTTCGACGTCGTGGGCTGGGACGGCTACGTGTATCCGTACACGTTCAACGCGATGGACTTCGAGCCCCGCGCCGGGCGCTTCCACCTGCCGCCCCCGGCGCACCAGACCTTCCAGGGGCCGAACTTCGTCATCTGCACCTTCGCGCCGCGGATGCTCGACTGGGACGAGACGGCGGTGCCGATCCCCTACCACCACTCGAACATCCAGTCCGAGGAGGTCATGTTCTACGCCGACGGCGACTACGCCGCGCGCAAGGGCGTGGAGGTCGGCTGCCTGACCCTGCACCCCTCCGGGCTTCCCCACGGCCCGCAGCCCGGGGCGGTCGAGAAGGCGCTGGGCTCGAAGTCGACCAACGAGCTCGCCGTCATGTGGGACACCTTCCGCCCGCTGAGGCTGACTGCCCTCTGGCAGTCGGTCGACAACCCGGCCTATGCCTACTCCTGGAACGAGGAGAAGGCGGCGTCCTTCGAGGCGCAGCCGGTCAGCACCTAGCTTCCCAGCGAGGTACGACGGCGGAGGGCCCGTCTGGGAGCGGGCCCTCCGCCGGCGCTTGCTGACCGGTCAGCAAGGCGCGGTTCACGACGCTCCGAGCGGCGCTGGCGGCGCCTCGCAGCGCACACTGCCTCATCGAGGGGAGGGTGTCCCGGCGCGCGTGGCGGGTCCCCGGAGCGGCGCCGGTCCCGAACTGCATGGGATCGCTACCGGAAACCGGGAGTAATCCCATGCGGTTCGCCGGAGGACGACCTCAGGCGATCGGGCCCGGGCACACTCCTCCCCTCATTGATGCTGTAAACGCGCGCAGCGCCCAAGCGCAAGCGGACGCTTGACAGCTCCCGACCACCCGCCGACGCTGCGGTCGTGCCCCGCATCGCTTCGTCGCCTCACCTCGGACCCGCGCTCGGCGCGCTCGCGCTGGTCGTCGCCCTCGCCGCGCTGGTGTTGACGCTCACCCGCGACACGCCCGACGCGGCCCCGGACCTGTCCAAGCGGATCGTCTACGTCTCGAACGTCAGCGAGAAGGACGACGCCGACGACAAGGAGATCCGCGCCGACTGCCCGCGCGGCACGACGCTCCTCGGCGGCGGGTCGGCCGTCCAGCACGGCAATGAGTCACCGAGCGTCGCCATGTACCAGGGCTATCCCGTCGACAACGGCTGGGAGGTCCAGGCGCACCTGACCAACCCCCCGAAGACGACGCGCTTTCCCAACTGGGACCTGTTCGCGGTCGCGATCTGCCTGCGCACGTGAGGCGCCTCAGGCCGGGGCTCCCACGCCCGCGTCGGCGCGCGCCAGCGGCGCCAGGCCGCGGATCATGTCCGCGGCCTTCTCGGCGACCATGATCGTCGGCGCGTTGGTGTTGCCGCGGGGGATCGTCGGCATGACCGAGGCGTCGACGACGCGCAGGCCCTCGAGGCCGAGCACGCGACACTGCGCATCCACGACGGAGCCCATCGCGCACGTGCCGACCGGGTGGTACAGCGTGTGGGCGCGGCGCTGGACGAAGTCCATGATGTCGGCCTCGGAGTCGGACTTCGGCACGAGGAAGTCGGCCCGCCGCCACTCGCGCAGCGCCGGCGCCGCGCTGATCTCCATGTTCAGCCGCGTGCCCGCGACCATGCTCTGGCGGTCCTCCTCGGTCTGCAGGTAGTTGTGGACGATCCGCGGGCGGGCATGCGGGACCGGCGAGCGCAGCGTGACCTGGCCACGGCTCGTCGGCTTCACGACCGCCGGGCCGAACGTGTACGCGTCGTCGAACGGGACGCCGAGGAACTCCTCGTGCAGGAGCAGGCAGCCGATGTGGAACTGGACATCGGGAGCCTCGACGCCGTCGCGCAGCCGGACGAATGCGCCACCCTCGCCGCCGTTGGAGGTGACCGGCCCGCGACCCTCGCTCTCGTACAGCGCGAACGCCTCGGGCGTGGCCGACGAGATGAGGCTGCCCTTGTCGGTCAGGCAGACGAAGTTCAGCATCACGTGGTCCTGGAGGTTCTGGCCGACCGGGAGGTCGTGGTGCGCCTCGATCCCGACCGGGGCCAGCTGATCGGCGGGCCCGACGCCGGAGAGCATGAGCAGCTGCGGCGAGTGGTAGCTCCCGGCCGCCAGGATGACCTCCCGCTCGGCGCGGATCTCCTCGAGCTTGCCGTGGCGCATGTACTGCACGCCGACCGCGCGCTTGCCCTCGAACAGGATGCGGTAGACGCGCGCCTCGGTGAGCACCTCGACGTTGCCGCGCGCCACCGCCGGGTGCAGATAGGCGACCGCGGTGCTGCAACGCCGGCCGTTGCGCTGCGTGAGCTGGTAGCGCCCGGCGCCCTCCTGGGTCGCGCCGTTGAGGTCGTCGTTGTGCGGGATGCCGGCCTGGCCCGCGGCCTCGATCCAGGTCTCGACCACCGGATGCATCGACCGGCTGTCGCTGACGCTGAGCGGGCCGCCGACGCCGTGGTAGCGACTCGGCCCGCGCTCGTTGTCCTCGGCGCGCTTGAAGTAGGGCAGGACGTCGTCGTAGCCCCAGCCCTCGAGGCCCAGCGCCGCCCACTCGTCGTAGTCGGCGCGATTGCCGCGGATGTAGATCATCGCGTTGAGCGAGCTCGAGCCGCCCAGCACCCGGCCGCGCGGCAGGTAGTTGCGCCGGAAGTCCAGGCCGGGCTCGGGCTCGCTGAACAGCGCCCAGTCCCAGTCGCTGGTGAGGTTGGGCCCGAACGCGAGCGGCATGTGGATCTCGGGCGCGTCGTCCGGCGGCCCCGCCTCGATGACCGCGACCTTGACGTCCGGATCTTCGCCGAGGCGATGCGCCACCACGCAGCCCGCCGAGCCCGCACCGACGATCACGTAGTCGTACATCGCGCCCCTCTGCTTCCTGGATGACCGATCTGCCTAACGTACCTGCGCGAGGGCGTCGAGGACCAGTTGCGGCCTTGATCCCCAGACCGAGGCGCTCGCGGTCGTCGGCGCGCGCGGGGTGCAGCCCGGTGAGCTCGCGCAGGGCGGGGTCGGGACCGTCACCGGCCAGGACGGCGTCGACCATCCGCACGCTCAGGTCTGGCGCGGTGGCGCACAGGGCCCGGTGGCGGAGGAGGGCGACGTCACTCCGGCCATTCTATACCAATTCAGTGGGAAATGGCAGCGGGCGACGCTTCCAGGACAGCGCTGGCCTTCAATCCCACGCCGAGACGCTCGCGGTCCTCGTGGCGCATCGGATCGAGCCGTGTCAGCGCGCCAAGGCGCTCCAGGCGCGCCGCGACCGTGTGGCGATGGGCGTAGATCGCAGAGGCCGTCGCGTTCATGTTCGCGCCGTGGGCGAGATAGGCCCGGAAGGTGGCGACGAGCTCGGTCCGCAGGCGCGCGTCGTGGTCCAGGGCAGGGCCGATGCTGCCGGCGACGCAGGTCGCGAGCTCGTCCGGGTCGGACACGGCCATGCCGAGGAGCAGGCGCCACGTCCCGGTCGTCGCCTCCTCGACGTCGACCTGGCCGCTGCGCGCGAGCTCGAGCACGACGCGCGCCTGGCGCAGGGCGTCGCGCAGGCGCTCCGGGCGGGCTGCGAACGGCGACAGCCCGACCGCGGTGTGCGCGCCCAGCCGCGCGGCGACCCGGTGCGCGGCGGCCGTGGTGGCGCGCGCGGCGTCGTCGGCCGGAAGGGCGGGAAGCAGCGCCCACACGATGCCGTCCTCCTGCAGGCAGGGCGCACCGGGGAACTGCTCGGCGATGATGGGTCCCAGCCATCCGGCGCGGTCGGGCAGGTGCGCGCACAGGCCGATCGCGCCGTGCGCCAGGGCGCTCGCGCCGGCGTCGGCGAGCAGCACGGCAGCGTCGGCGCCACGGCCCTCGCGCAGCGCCCGGACCAGCGCCCCGCCGTCGTCGGATGCCGGCTCGTCGCGCTCCAGGGCCAGGGCGGCCAGCGCCACGAGGGCCGCCAGGCGCACGATCTCCGCGGCCGCCGCTGCCTGCTCGCTGCCGTCGGCCAGCGCGACCACCGCCCCCAGCGACTGCGCGCCCGCACGGATCGGCGCCTCGGCCACCACCCCGGCCGGCACCTGCGCGGGCCGGTCGGCGAGCCGATCGGTCACGTAGCGCCGCACGGCCGACAGCCGTGCGTCGCCGGCGCGCGGCGCGATCGTCGCGGCGCCCTGCGCCGGAGCGACGATGGCGACCGAGCCGCCCGTGGCCTCGGCCGCGAGCCGCGCCACGGCGGCGAGCCCGCCCTCGGCCGAAGCCGCCTCGACCATGCGTGCGTGCAGGTCGCCGAGGGGCGCCCTGGGCGGGGCATCGTGAGGCGCGGCGGTGGGAGCCAACAGGGACACGCGACGGCCGAGGGTGCCAGCCGACCCTTTGCGCAAGGTCAAGAACGCGCGTGCGCGCGGTTGGCGTTTGCCATGCTGCCGCCGGTGACCTGCGACTTCACCTGGCGCGACGGCGAGCGCATCGTGCGCTTCGGGCGCGGCGCGCTGGCCGATGCCCCGGACCTGCTCGGCGACGGCTACGTCCTGCTCACCACGCCCCGCGCCGCCGCCTCGGCCCCGGCCGTCGTCGCCGGCGCCGCGGCCGTCCACCACGTGCCGACCGGACGCGTCGACGAGGTCGCCGGCGACCTGAGCGAGTCGGTCGGCGGCGAGCTGTTCGTCGCGCTCGGCGGCGGGCGCGTGGTCGACGTCGCCAAGGCGCTGGCGGCCGCCCACCGCGGCGCCGCGGCGGCCATCCCGACGACCCTGAGCGCCGCCGAGATGACCCGCGGGCACCGCCACGCCCGCGGCGTCGACCCGGCCACGCCGCGCGTGCGCCCGCGGATCGTGCTCAACGACCCGGCGCTGAGCGCCTCGCAGCCCGCGAGCGACCTGGCCGCGTCGGCGGCCAACGCGCTCGGCCACGCCATCGAGGGCCCGCTGACCCCGCGGGCCTCGCCCGTGCCGGTGCTCGCCGCCCGCGAGGCGGCGCGCCTGCTCGCCCAAGAGGACGACCGCGATGCGCTCGCCCTCGGCGCCCTGCTGGCGGGCTACGTCATCGACTCCACCGGCTACGGCCTGCACCACGTGCTGGCCCAGACGCTGGCGCGCTTCGCCGGCGTGTGGCACGGTCAGGCGAATGCGGCGATGCTGCCCCACACGACCGTGGCCCTACGCCGGCGCGCGCCCGATGAGCTGGCCGCGCTCGACGCCGCGGCCGGGGTGGAGATGGAGACGCTGGCGCGGCGGCTGGCCAATCACGCGGGCGCCCAGCAGCTGCGCCACCTCGGGGTCACCGAGGAGGCGCTGGAGACCTGCGTCGGCGAAGTCATGAAGCGTGGCAACGACCTCGAAGGCACCCCGCCCGCGCCGAGCGAGCCAGAGGTCAGATCTCTCTACGAGGCAGCCTTTTGATGCTCGAGCTTCTTACCGATCTGATGAATGACGCCGAAGGGCGCTGCGCCTACGCCGAGGCGCGCCACGTCGACTCCCGCGATGAGGCGGTCGCGGTCCTCAACGGCCGCATCGACGCCATCGACAGCTCGACCTCGGAGGGCATCGGCGTTCGCGTGCGTGTCGGCGGCGGCTGGGGCTTCGCCGCCACGCGCGACATCACCCGCGCCGGGTCGCAGGCGGCGCTGGCGCGAGCGCTCGCCGTCGCGCAGTCCCAGCCCGCGACGGCGGCCACACCGCTGGCGCCGGTGACCCCAGCCCTGGGCCACTGGGCCTCGGCCTACGCGCTCGACCCGTTCGCCGTCGCTCTGGAGGACAAGCTCGAGCTGCTCTTCGCGGCCGAGCGGGCCCTGCGCACCGGCGACGAGCGCCTCGTCCGCACGGTCGCCTCGAGCCGCGCATGGCGCGAGCGCAAGGCCTTCGCCTCCACGGAGGGCGCGGCGTGCACGCAGGAGAGCGTGGCCACCGGCGGCGGGATCGCCGCCTACGCCACCGACGGCAGCGACCTGCAGGTGCGCTCCTATCCCACTGCCCACGGCGGCGGCGAGAGCGCCGCAGCCGGCTGGGAGCACGTGCGCGGCCTCGACCTCGCCGCCCATGCCCCGCGCGTGGCCGAGGAGGCGATCGCGCTGCTGAGCGCGCCGCCGTGTCCGCAGGGCACGAGCACGATCGTCCTGCACGGCGAGCAGGTGGCGCTCCAGGTCCACGAGTCGATCGGGCACGCCCTCGAGCTCGACCGCATCCTGCTCGGCGAGGCCTCCTATGCGGGCACGAGCTGGGTCGGGCCCGGCGACCTCGGGACCCTGCGCTACGGCTCCGAGCTCGTGCACGTCACCGCCGACGCCACGCTGCCCGGCGGCCTGGGCTCCTTCGGCTGGGACGACGAGGGCGTCGCCGCAGTGCGCACCGACCTCGTCGAAGGCGGCGTCCTGCGCGCCGCGCTGTCCAACCGCGAGAGCGCCGCCTCCGTCGGCCTGGGCGCCTCCGGCGGTTGCGCGCGCGCCGACGGCTTCGCGCGCCAGCCGATCGTGCGCATGACCAACGTCTCGCTGGAGCCGGGGACCGTCCCCACGCTCGCCGATCTCATCGCCGACACCGGCGAAGGGCTGTATCTGGAGAGCAACCGCTCGTGGTCGATCGACGATCGCCGCCTGCAGTTCCAGTTCGCCACCGAGATGTGCCGCGAGATCCGTGGCGGCGAGCTGGGGCGGCTGTACCGCAACGGCTCCTACGCCGGCGTCACGCCACGCTTCTGGGGCGCGCTGGACGCGATCTGCGGGCCCGCCGAGTGGCAGCTGTGGGGCCTGACCAACTGCGGCAAGGGCGAGCCGGGGCAGATCATGGAGGTCTCCCACGGCGCCGCGCCCGCGCGCTTTCGCGACGTGCAGGTCGGGGTGGCATGAGCGCCACACTGGAGCTGGCCGAGCGGGCGCTGGGCTTCACCGACGGCGAGGCGCAGGCCACCGTCGTGCGCGAGCGCTCGCTGTTCTCGCGCTTTGCGGTCTCGCGCCCCACGCAGGCCACCGAGGTCGACGACCTCACGGTCTCGGTCCTGCGCGTCCACGACGGCCACACCGGCTCGGCGGACACCAACGAGACGACCGACGACGCGCTGCGCGACGTCGCCGGGCGCGCCGGGGCCGCCGCGCGGGCGGCGGCGGCTGCGGCCGGCGCGCCGGGGGACTACCCCGGCCTGCCCGCGCCGGCGCCCGCGCGCCCGCACGACGGCTACGACGCGCCCACCGCACAGCTCGACCCCGGCGCGGCGGGCGATGCGCTGCGCATCGCCTTCGAGCGCTGCGAAGCCGCCGGGCTGCAGGCGTTCGGGCTCTGGACCGCGGGCGCGGTCGACACCGCCATCGCCTCGTCGGCGGGCGTGCGCGCGCTCGACGCGGTGACCGACGCGTACATGAAGGTCATCGCGCGCCACGAGAGCGGGCGGTCGGGCTGGGCGGCGGGCGCCGGCAGCGCCATCGCGGCGCTCGACCCTGACGCCCTGGCGACCCGGGCGGCGGCCAAGGTCTCCCGCGACGAGCCGGTGGACCTCGCCCCGGGCGAGTATCCCGTCGTGCTCGAGCACGACGCCGTGGGCTCGCTGCTGGACTTCCTGGGCGCCCTGGCCTTCAACGGGCTCGCCCACACCGAGGGCCGCGGCGCACTGGTCGGGTCCCTGGGGCAGCGCATCGCCGCGTCGAACATCAACCTGGCCGACTCGCCGCGCTTCGCCCGCACGCTGCCGCGCGCCGTCGACGCCGAGGGCGTGCCGAAGGCGCCGCTGCCGCTCATCCAGGACGGCGTCGCCCATGCGGTCGTGCACGACACACGCTCGGCCGCGCGCGCGGGCACGACCTCCACCGGCCATGCCCTCGTTCCGGGCGGCTCCGCGTACGGCCCGGTGCCCATCAACCTCGTGCTCACGGGCGGCGGCGCCGCCGACGAGGCCGAGCTCATGGCGCCCATCGAGCGTGGCCTCTACGTGACGCGGCTGTGGTACCTCAACACGGTCCACCAGAAGTCCACCCTCATGACCGGGACCACGCGCGACGGCACCTTCCTGATCGAGGACGGCCGCATCGGCCGGCCGGTCAAGGACGTGCGCTTCACCGACTCGATCCTGCGGCTGCTGGAGGCCACCGAGGCGCTCACCGCGACCCAGCGGCTCGTGGCCGAGGCCGACTTCTACGGCCGGCGCTTCGCCACCGGCGTCGTCACCCCGGCGCTGCGCGCGCAGGGCTTCCGGGTCACGGGGCAGACGCTGTGAGCGGCAAGGCGCACAGCGCGGCCAGCGCCGCGATCGGCTCGGGCGCGAACTGCGCGTCCACGAGCCGCTCGCACTCCGCCAGCGCGTCCTCGCGCGAGCGCGCCGCGGAGTAGATCCGCGTGGCCGTCATGACGTCGAAGGCGTCGGCGACCGCGAGGATCGCAGCGCCGTCGGGGATCGCAGCGGCGGTCAGCCCCGCCGGGTAGCCGCGCCCGTCGGGGCGCTCGTGGTGGGCGCGGATCCAGGCGACCTGCTCGGGGAGCAGGAGGTCCTCGACCATCTGCGCCCCCAGCTCGGCATGGCGCTTGATCTGGTCGTACTCGTCGTCGGTGAGACGACCGGGCTTCAGCAGCACCGCGTCGGGGATGCCGATCTTGCCGACGTCGTGGACGAGCGCGGCGTCCTCGAGCCGGGCGACGCGATCCTCGCTCCAGTCCAGGCGGCGCGCGATCTGGCAGGCGAGCGTGGCGACGCGCTGGGAGTGCTCGCGCGTCGATTGGTCCTTGGCGTCGATGGCGCGCGCCAGCGCGCGGATCCCGACGAGCGCCTGCGAGCGCTGGAGATGGTCGGCGCGCTCGGAGATCGAGAGCTCGCGCACGACCTCGGGGTCGTAGACCCATGCCACGTCGCGTCCGTGCGCCTTGCCCCAGTACAGCGCGCCGTCGGCCAGCCGCACGAGCGTGTCGGGGTCGCAGGCGTGCTCGATCCCGCAGACGCCGGCGGACATGGTCACTCGCAGTCCACTGCCGAGCTCGATGGCGGCGATCGCATCGCGGGCGCGTTCGATGGCGGCCAGCGCCTGATCCTCGGTGGTGTCGGGCATGAGCAGCGCGAACTCGTCGCCGCCCAGGCGGGCGAGGACGTCCTCGGTACGGGCGACGTCACTCAGCGTGGCCGCGACCGCCGCGAGCACGGTGTCGCCGCGCTCGTGGCCGAGCGAGTCGTTGATCGCCTTGAAGTGGTCGACGTCGAGGACGGCCAGAGCCAGCGGCCGCTCGTGGCGCAGGGCGCGCGAGAGCTCCTCGCGCAGGCGCTCGTGGAACGCGCGGTGGTTGGCCAGACGGGTGAGCGGATCGGTGGCCGCCTGCTCGACGAGGACCGCGTGGGCCTCGGTGTTGGCCACCGCCAGCCCGATGAGCTCGGCGAAGTCGTCGAGGACGCGCTCGGCGTCGGCCGGCAGCGACTCGGGCGCGACGGAGGCCACGGAGATCACGCCCCACAGGCGCCCGCGGACGGGCACGGGCGTCGTCAGCGAGCAGCCGTAGCCCATGCGCGCGGCGCGCTTGCCCGACGCGTGGCGATCGACGCGCACGGCGCGCCCTTCGGTGTACACGCGATGCATGTCGTCGCCGTGGGTCACCGGCAGGATCGTGCCGGGCGCCAGTGCGTTGCCGACGTTGTTGGCCCAGGCGCCGCCCACGACCGCCGATTCGCTGCTGGCGAACTCGACGATGCCGCAGCCGTCCACGCCCAGGAGGGTGGCGATGCGCTGCGAGGCGAGCACGAAGACCTCAGCCGGTGGCGTGCCGGCGGCCACCGCGGTGGCCAGCTCGCGCATCACGGCGTGCTCCTCGGAGACGCGCACCAGGAGCACGCGCCCGGCCACGACCACGCCGGCCAGCGCCGCGAACACGAGGACCGCGCTGAGCGAGTCCGCCGCGACGCTCTGCGCACGGGCGTGAGCGTCGTAGAGCACGGGCAGCTCGTGGGCTGCGAAGGCGCCGACCACACAGAGGGCCGTGAAGCGGCTCGACAGGAAGCAGGCGGAGTACACGACGACGAACACGGGGATCGGCTCGACCGGCGAGTCGAAGCCGCCCGTCGCATAGACCGACAGGGCCGTGCTCGCGAGCGCGGCGAGCGTCCCGGTATGGATCACCCAGGTGGGCAACGTGCGCCAGTTGAGGACGAACATGCTGAGCAGCCCCCAGGCGAGGCTCGCCGCCCCGAGCAAGACCACGAGCGCGCGGTGCGTGAGCATCGTGCCCGGCAGCACGAGCAGGAGCAGGACGTAGAGCCCAGCGCTGGCGTAGAGGGCGCCGCCGACGCGCCCGGCGAGCATGGGCTCGCGGCGCCACAGATCGGGCACGTCGCGCAACCAGGCCATCGATCACGCCAGCGTGAAGCGCCCGACGAGCCGCTCGAGCTCGTCGGCGGTGCGCGCCAGTTCCTGGGCCGAGGCCGCGATCTGCTGGGTGGAAGCCGAGGTCTGCTCGGTCGAGGCCGACACCTGCTCGGTGGTGGCCGAGGACTCCTGCGCCACGGCGGCGATCTCGCTGACGTCGTCGCGCATGCGCGTGGCGCCCGCGGCGACCTGCTGTGACGCGGCGGCGATCTGCTCGATGCGCGTGTTCATGTCGTCGACCGAATCGCCGATGGCCTCGAAGGCCTTGCGCGCCTGCTCGACCGTGGCCGCCGACTCGTCGGTGCGCTGAGCGCCCTGCTCGACGACGTCCACCGCGCGGGCCGTCTGCTCCTGAATCTGCTCGATGAGGCGCGTGATCAGTGTGGCGGAGGCCTTGGACTCCTCGGCCAGCTTGCGCACCTCGTCGGCCACGACGGCGAAGCCGCGGCCCTGCTCGCCGGCGCGCGCGGCCTCGATGGCCGCGTTGAGGGCCAGCAGGTTGGTCTGCGCGGCGATCGCGGTGATCGTCTCCACGATCCCGCTGATCTCCTGAGACTTGCCGGCCAGGCCGCGGATCGCGGTCGTCACCTCGTGCGACGCGTCGCGGACGCTGGTCATGGCCACGCTGGCCTGGGCCGCGGCGGTGACGCCCTGGCGGGCGACCTCGCGCGTCTCGCGGGCGGCGCCGGCGGTCTCCTCGGTCGTGCGCGCGGTCTCCCCCACGGCGGTCGCCATCTGCTCGGCGGTGTCGCTCGCGGAGGCGACCATGAGCACCTGGCGCTCGGCGCCGCCGGCGACGCTGCCGACCGCGCGGGAGATCTCCGCCATGGCGCGGCCGGTCTCCTCGGAGTTGGTGGCCACCTGCTCGGAGGCGACGCTCACGCCGCGGGCGCTCAGCGTGACCTGGCCGATCAGCGCGCCGAGGTTGACGCGCGTGGTCTCGTAGGCGGCGATCGAGGCGCGGGCTCCGTCGATGAGCTCGTCGACGACGCCGCTGGCGGCGCCGATCTCGTCGCGTGCGCGCGAGCCGATCTTCTCGGTCCCCTGCTCCACGGTGACGGTGAGGTCGCCGCGCGCGGTCGCTTCCAGGGCGCGGCCCAGGCCGCTCAGGCATATGTCGGTGACGCTGCGCAGCCGCTGCACCAGCACGGCCACGGGCCGGGTGATGGAGCGCGTGATGACGAAGGCCATGGCGGCGGAGAGCGCCAGCGCGAGGGCGATGACGATCAGGATCGTCCGCTGGCCCGCCGAGGCCTTGGCCGCCGTCGCCGCGAGGGCGTCGCGATTCTCGTCTTCGAAGTCCCGGGCCAGCGCGGAGCGGGCGGTCTCGAACAACCCGAGCGCCGGCATGACCTCGGCGGTGTACGCGTCGCGCGAAGCGCTGCGGTCCTGGTCGGCGCGTGCGTGGTGCAGCGTTTCGGTGCGCGACAGCGAGACGGCCTTGGTGGAGGCGCGCAGGAAGGCGTCGCGGGCGCCGGCGAGCTTGGCCAGGTCGCGCTTGGTGCGGGCATCGGTGGCCAGGGGGCCGAGCTGGCGCAGCTGGGTGACGACCCGCGCGCTGCCCTGGCCGATGCGCCAGGCGATGACGTCCTGGTTCTGGACGTCCCCGTCGTAGACGTAGAGATGGCTCACGACCTCCTGCGCGTTGGCCTGCGCGTCGAGGCCGAGCCCCGAGACGAGGCTGAGCGCCTTGACCCGATTGCCCGACGACGAGGACGTCGAGGAGAGGTCCAGCGAGCGGCTCGCGCTGACCCCCACCAGGCCGACGATCAGCAGCGCGGCGGCAAGGATCGCGAAGGCGGCGGCCAGGCGCGCGCCCAGGGGCACGAGGCGGAGGGGGTTCACCCCCGTGTACGTCGGCCCGCCGGCGCTCGCCTTGAGCGCCGGGCGTGATCGCTACCAGGGCTTCTTGATCAACAGGATCGTGTTGACCGCGAAGGCGATGGCGAAGCCGATGGTCCAGCGATTGAGGTTGCGCTCGACGAGCGAGCCGCCGCCCAGGGGGCCTTGGCCGGTGCCGACGCCGAAGGCGCCCGACAGCCCCGCATCCTTCCCCGAGTGCATGAGGATCAGGAAGATCAGGACGATGCAGATCACGACCTGGAGGACGGAGAGGATCAGTTCCATCGCCTGTGATGGTACCGGCCTCTCCCCCGCCAGGCCGCGCCCTGCCTCCTGAGACTGCCGCGTTCAGGCGCTAGGCCTTGGCCGTCTCGGCCTTGCTGTCGTCCTTCTTGCAGTCGCGGCCGGCGGGGCCGTCCTGCGCGCTGCGGCCGTGCTTGGCGAAGCCACCGTGCTTGTGGTGGCCGTGCTTTGGTGGCCGTGCTTGTGCTTGTGACCGAAGCCCTTGCGCTGCACGGCGGCGAGCGTCGAGGAAGCGACGGTGACGTCGCCCTCCTTGACCACGACCGTGTAGGTCGCGCCGTCGGCCGCGTTGAACGTGTCGGACTTGACGAAGCCCTTGAGCTTGCCCTTGTCGTTGGTCGTCGCCGTGGTGGCGGCGAAGTCCGAGACCCCGTCGAGCGCAAACGTATAGGCCGTGTTGGGCTTGAGGTTGCGCACCTTGACGGCGAGCAGGTTCTTGCTCGCGCCGTCGACGAGCAGAGCACGGCCGCCGATGGCGGTCGCGGGATCGGTTGCAGCGGTCGTGCCGGCGATCTTGCCGGCGTAGACCTTCGAGGTGTTCGCACCGTGGTGGGCGCTGGCGGTCCCCGTGAGGGCCAGCAGCGCGCTGCACGCCAGCGCGATGATCTTCGTTTTGGCGTTCATGGCGGCTCCAACGCCGCGCAGCGGCCCAGGTTGGACGGTCAGCCCAGTTCGTCCAAACGTCGCAGCAGGTCCATCGCCTCGGCGCGCAGCTCGCGATCCAGCGCGCGCCAGTCCTCCTGGGACAGCTTCCCGGTGCGGTAGTCGAGCTCGGCGTCGCGGATCTCGCGGTACTTGGCCTCCTTGGCGGCCTCGAGGTCGTCGCGGCGCGCGCCCTCCGCCTCGTCGGCCGCGCCCGCGCCGGTGCGCAGCGGCCCGCTGACCAGCCACACGACGACGCCGAGCAGCACGATGACGATCAGCGGGGCCAGGACGTCCACGCGCCGGGTCGCTACGCGCGGTCCAGGTCCTGCGCCACGCGCGCGGCGTAGCCGGCCCGCACCCGGCCCCGCGCCGCGTCGGGCGCCGGCCACAGCGCGATGAGCCCGCCGGCGAAGACGATCAGCCCGCCCAGCCAGATCCAGGCCACCAGCGGCGAGACGAGCAGGCGGAACTGGGCCGGGAAGACGCCGCGCTGGTAGACCCCGATGAGTCCGCCCACCGCCTTCTCCTGCTGGGCCACGGGCTTGTCGGCCGTCCGGTCGGCCACCCCGGCGATGACCTTGCTCAGGTACTCGGGGTCGGGCTGGATCACCGTCCACACGTCGCGCAGCAGGCCGGCCTTCATGCCGACCTCGGAGGTCGCCTCACCCTCGAAGAGCCCGCGCACGAGCCCGCCCGAGGCGAACGGCGCCGCCGACGGGTAGTAGCCACGCTCGGTGTGCAGGCGCCCGACCTTGTGGCCGTCCTTGCGCACGTCGAGCACCGCGCCCAAAGCGATCCGCTCGACGCTGCCGTCGCGGTCGACCACCCGCGCGGTGGGCCTGACGTAGGTGATCTGGTAGCCCCCGACCGACGCCGTCTGGTTGGGCGCCAGGCGCACGTCGCGAGCGTGCTGGAACGCCGACGAGGCGGCGACGCCGACGAAGAGCACGGCCATCCCGAGGTGCACGGTGTAGCCGCCGTAGCGCCGGCGGTTGCGCTTGACGAGATTGACGAGCGCGCGCGCCGGCCCCTCCGAGGTCATCGCGCGCCGCGCGCCCACGCCGCGCCAGAGCTCCTGACCGAGCACGCCGACCACGAAGGAGGCGCACGCGAACATGATGAGCGCCGTGACGCTGCCGCTCACGCCGAAGGCGAGCAGCGCCACGAGCATCAACAGCGCGACCGTCGTCGGCCACAGGAAGTTGCGCCGCGCGTTGGCCAGGGTCGCGCGCCGCCAGGCGATGACCGGCCCGATCCCCGACAGCAGGACGAGCACCAGCGCGAGCGGGACGGTGTAGCGGTTGAACCACGGCGGCCCGACGGCGGCCTTCGTCCCGGTCAGCGCCTCCGAGATGAGCGGGAAGAAGGTGCCCCAGAAGACGACGAAGGCGAGGCCCACGAGCACGAGGTTGTTGCCCAGGAAGGCGGCCTCGCGCGAGAGCAGCGAGTCGAGGCGGTGCTCGGAGCGCAGCGCGGCCCGCCGCGAGACGACCAGGTAGACCGAGCCCGCGATCATGAGCGCGATGAGCGACACGAAGGGGACGCCGAGCGTCGAGGCCCCGAACGCGTGGATCGAGTCGAGGATCCCCGAGCGCACGAGAAAGGTCCCCAGCACCGCGAGGGTGCCGGTGGCGAGGATGAGCGAGACGTTCCACACCTTCAGCATCCCGCGCTTCTCCTGCACCATCACCGAGTGCAGGAACGCCGTGCCCGTCAGCCACGGCAGCAGCGAGGCGTTCTCGACCGGATCCCAGGCCCAGTAGCCGCCCCAGCCCAGCTCGGAGTAGGACCAGCGCGCGCCGAGCAGGATGCCGATGCCCAGGAAGAACCACGCCGCCAGCGCAAAGCGCCGCGTCGCCCGGATCCAGTCGGCGTCGACGCGCCGCACGACGAGCGCCCCGATGGCGAAGGCGAAGGGCACCGCCCACAGCGTGTACCCCGAGTACAGCATCGGGGGGTGGATCATCATGCTCGGGTGGCGCAGCAGCGGGTTCAGGCCGCTGCCCTCGGGCGGCGCCGACGCCACGGTCCCGAACGGCGAGACCTTGAAGACCAGCAGGCCGGCGAAGAAGGCGCCGAAGCCCAGCAGCACGGCCGTCGCGTAGGGCGCCACGTCGCGCAGGCGCCGGCGCACGAGGAAGAGCACGAGGCTCGACCACAGCGACAGCAGCCACACCCACAGCAGCAGCGAGCCCTCCTGCGAGGACCACGCGGCCGCCGCCTTGTAGAAGGTCGGCGTCGTGGTCGAGGAGTGCGTGGCCACCACGTTGAAATGGAAGTCCGAGCGCAGGAAGGCGAGCTCGAGGACGGCGAAGGCCGCGCTCGTGAGCAGGGCCAGCCCGTAGACCGAGCGCCGTCCGGAGTCGACCCAGTCGCGCCGGCCGGCGCGCGCCCCGTACAGCGAGGCGCCGATGCCGTAGGCGCACGTCACGAGCGCGAGGATCAGGCACGCCTGGCCTACGGGGGCCATGGCGTCAGCTCTGTGCGGCCGGCTTGTCGGTGAACTTCGACGGGCACTTCGTCACCAGCGAGTCCTTCTCGCCCACGAACAGGCCGCCGCTCTTGCGCACCGTGACGATGACCTCGCGCCCGTTCTTGAAGGGGTCGGGCACCGCCCCCACGTAGCGCACGGGCACGGACGCGCGGCCGTCGCGGTCGCGCACGCGGAAGAGCGTGGCGTTGCCGCGCTTCTCGATCGACCCGTCCACGACCTTGCCCGTGAGCTGGTAGGAGCGCCCGGTGTCGGCGCTGGCCAGCAGGCGTGAGGGCTGGACCGCCGGACTGGACGCGGAGAAGCTCGTGTAGACCAGGGCCCCGGCCAGCAGGAGCGCGGCCGTCAGAGCCACGACGAGGCGGATACGGCGCTTGCGAGAGGGATCCATGCGCTGACCAGAGTCTATTGAGCACCCGCCGAGGACGATCCATCGGTCCAGCGCCGGCGCGCCGTCTCAATCTTCCCTAACAAAAACCCGACGTGAGTCGAGAAACCTTCGGGCCCTTTAAAGCGTCTGTATGGGTTAGAACCGATGCGCGTTCGTTCAAATCGCAATCAGTCCGAGGCCCGCCCACGCAACGGGCTGCTGCGGCGCCCCCACCGAGCGCCCGCGGCGCCCGCGCCCAGCGACGATCTCGCCGACGAGCAGCGCATGCGCGAGTCGGGTGGCCCCGACGACCGCGCGATGTACACGTGCTCCTGCGGCTACGTGTTCGAGGCCGACGTGTCGACGTCGGTGACGTGCCCGCACTGCGGCACCGGCCAGGCCTGGTAGCCGGCAAACAGCGCTAGTCGCGCCGGTAGTCGGGAATACTGGGCGATGGATGGTCGTCGGCCGCAAGCTCCTCGCCGCCCTGCTCATCGCCCTCATGGCGATCGGCTCGATCCTGCTCTGGCTGGGCATCCCGGTCGGCTGGCTGTACCTCGTCTCGCGCCTGGTCAAGTCCTCGCAGCCGTCGATGGGGCCCTACGTGCTGCTGATCGTCGGCATCCCGGCCTCGATGATCGTCGTGGGCAAGGCCCTGTCGAAGCTCAACCGCGTCTACGGCGAGGTCACGGGCACGACGCCCACCATGCGCGTGCGCAGCCCCTGGATGAAATCGATGCGCGGCGAGCGCGACAGCGGCCGCCAGCGCACCGTCCTCGACGTCGTGATGGTCTGGAGCGTCGCGCTGGCGCTGCTGTGCTTCGGCGTGTGGTTCTTCGCGTTCGCCGGCTCGAGCCTTCCGAGCTAGCAGGCGCGCGCGTAGCGGCAGGCCACGATGCTCGGCTGCTCGACCGGGTGGCCGGCCTGGATCGACCACGCCAGGCGCACGAACTGCGCGTGCGACCACGCCAGCGGCGTCGCCGACAGCGTGCCCTCGCCCTTGGGGAAGCCGGGCGAGCCCGACGGCGGCTGGTCGTCCCATACCTGCTCGGGGATCAGGCCGCCCTCGTTGGCCGCGCCGGCCATGGCCGCGAGCTCGGCGGTGGCCGGCTGCCCCGCCAGGAGCTCGTACTCGCCGCGCTCGCCAGAGAAGATCGGCCAGGCGCGCCCGTGCGTCCCCACTTCGGGCTCGCTGTCCGGCTTTTCCGAGCTCCACGGCCTGCCGTCGAAGTGCTCGCCGTAGCCGTCGAAGTTGGCCCGGTGCCAGAAGCGGCCGTTCGGGGTGTCGACCGCGAGCTGCTCGTCGACGACGCCGATCGTGTTGAGGATCGTCGGGTCGTCGGGCTTCTTGACGCCGAGGCGCACGAGCTCCAGGAAGCTCGGGTCGACGACCTTGCGCTCGTCCATCGCGCTCGGCCCGCTGTCGCCGATCGAGTAGGTGCTGCCGTCGTTGGGATTGGCGTCCTTGGTCAGGCGCAGGTAGTAGGGCTTGTCGGAGTACGGGCCGTTGGTGGTGGCGGTCCAGCTCTCGACGCTCTTCTGCCACTGGTCGGCTGTCGTCTCGTACGTCGTCGCGCTTTCCTCGTCGCCGTTCTTGCGCGCGATGTCCGCCGCGCAGATCAGGCCGGCGATCTCCGAGGCGATCGTGCCCGGCGACCAGCCCGACTGGTTCTCCCAGCGGTCCATGTCGGTCTGGGGCCCCGTCCTGACGAGCCAGTCGGCCGCCGGCTTGACGTGCTGGGTGTAGGTCTGCGCGTCGTCGCGGTGCAGCTGCCAGGCGAGGACGATCGGGAAGGCGACCTCGTCCTGCTGCGTGCCGTCCCAATGCGGCGTGCCGTCGACGAAGGTGTTCTGCCGGACAGAGCCGTCCGGCCGCTGCTGCTTGTCGAAGACGAAGGTCAGCGCGCGCTCGGCGGCGCCGCGGTCGCCGGCCGCCATCATCCCGGTGACGATCTGGTAGAGGTCGCGCGACCATACCGCGTGGTAGACGCCGGACTTGGGCGACTCGAACCCGGTGCCCCACGACCACGGCATCGTCGGCGAGGCGATGAAGGCGCCGCGGTTCGTCTTGTCCTCGTGTGCGGCCAGGGTCATGACGGAGACGTCGTACTCCGAGCCGTAGGGCCTGGCGCTGGCCGGCTCGCGCTTGAGCGAAGCCAGGTAGCGGTGCCAGCCGTCGGCGTAGGCGCGGGCCACGCGGCCGAAGCCGCGCTGCAGGGACGTGCGCGCGGTGCCGAGCGCCGCGGCGCTCGTCGCGCCGAAGCCGAGCGCGAGCCGCAGGCGCTGGTGGCGGCGGCCGTCGAGCTTGGTCTCGGCGGTCTGGACGACGTTGCCGCCGGGCGAGGAGCGGTACTGCCAGTCCATGCGATGGTCGTCGCGCAGGTCGACCCAGCCGTCGCTGGCGTCGAGGTAGCCGGTGGAGGTGCGGCCGAAGGAGGGGTCGGCGACGAGCGCGCTCCCCGCCGCGGCGTCCTGGGTCAGCAGCGCGCCGTGCGAGGTCGTGCCCGAGTCGTCGTTGCCGTCGTTGCTGAGCGACGGGTCGACGTAGGCATAGACCTTGTACGGGCGGCCGGTGAGCGACTGGAAGCGCACGTCGACGAGCAGCGCGTTGCGCGCCGGGTCGGTCACGTAGGTCTTGGTGATCCGGTAGCGCCCCGACTTCGCCGTGTTGACCTGGCGGTAGGTGAGGCTGTGCTTGTCGACCAGCTCGACGTGCTGGTTCGTGGCGTCGCTCTCGCGATCGGTGAAGGTCCTGCCGTCGGTGACGATCAGCTGCAGGTCGCGCAGCGCAGGCGTGCCGAGGTCGGGGTAGTAGACCTCGGTCAGCTCGCCGGCCTGCAACGTGTGCCAGAGCTTGCTCTGCAGCGTCGTCGACGTGCCGAAGCCCTGCTTGTTGGCCGGCGTCCAAAACGCCGGTGCGCCAGGCGCGCCGGGCGCGGTGGAGCTCTGCGCGGCACCCGCGACGGCGGGCATGAGCACGGCGATGGCAAGAGCGACGAGCGCCGCGGACAGGCCGCGGCGACAGCACGAAGCAGGCGACATGAGGATCCTTCTCTCCCGACTTGGACCTCCTCTCGCTACCCGGGTTCGCCAGCGATCAACCCATGCGATGCTGTCGCGCATGGCCACCGCCGACCTGACCGTCATCGGCCTGGGCCGACCGGATTCCAGCGCCTCGGTCTACATCGCCGAGATCCAGCGCCGCCTGGCGGCCCAGGATCGCGTCCGCTTCCGCCTCCACGCGATGGGCACCTCCCTGGAGGGCTCGACCGAGGACATCCTGCGCGTCGTGGGCGAGCTGCACCGCGTCCCGTTCGAGCTCGGCCTCCCGCGCGTGTACAGCGTGCTCAAGCTCGACGAGCGCCGCGACCGCGAGCAGACGCTCGACGACAAGGTCGCCTCGGTGGAGCGGCTGCTCGAGGGATGAACCGCGGTCGCCGGCGGTCGGGGCGCCCGCGCGCCGCCACGGCGCCGGTGTCCGAACTGCCTGGGATTGCATCCGGTTTCCGGGAGTAATCCCATGCAGTTCGCGAGCGGACGACGACCCGCGGACTTCTAGATCTTGTAGAGGAAGTCGAGGCCCAGGTTGCTCAGCCCCTTCTGGGCCTGGACGTTGAGCTGGGTCAGCTCGCCGGTGAGGATCAGGGTGCCCATGACGATGAGCACGCAGCCCGAGACGGCCGTCACGAGCATGTAGTGCTCGCGGATCCACCCGAAGGCGGTCGTGGCGCGGTCGAACGCGACGGCCGTGAGGAGGAAGGGTACGGCGAGGCCGGCCGAGTAGAAGGCCAGCAGGACGCCGCCGTGCGCGACGGTGTCCGACGTCGAGGCGGCGGCGAGGATCGAGGCGAGCGTCGGGCCGACGCACGGCGTCCACGCGATCGCGAAGGCGAGGCCGGCGATGATCGGGCCGCCGGCGCCGGCGCGGCGGATGAGCGCGTCGGGGCGCCACTCGCGGTTCAGGCGCGGCACCAGCGGGGTCAGCAGGAAGAAGACGCCCATCGCGATGATGAGGATGCCCGCGACCTTGTCGAGCGTGGCCTTGGAGTCGCGCAGCGTCGAGCCCAGGCCGGTGGCGGTCATGCCCAGCGCGACGAACATCAGGGTGAAGGACAGGCAGAAGACGATCGCCGGCCCCAGCACGCGCGAGACGCTGTGCTGTCCCTCGCGGATGTCGGTGAGGCTCACGCCCGACACCGCCGACAGGTAGCCGGGCACGAGCGGCAGCACGCAGGGCGAGACGAAGGAGATGAAGCCCACGGCGAAGGCAGCGATGACCGTCGTGTCGGCCTGCGCCGCGAGCGGCAGCATCAGACGTCGTACCTCGCCAGGTCCTCGTCCAGGCGCCGCGCCTCGGCGCTGCTCAGCGGCTCTCGCGCGCCCTCATCGCCCCCGCCGTCGCCGCCGCGCCGGCGCCAGCGCGGCAGCAGCGCCGCCAGCAGCGCGACGAGCCCGGCCACGACGGCGACCGGGACCCACCAGACCGCGAGGCTGAAGCCGCTGTCCTGCGGCTTGGCGAGGATGCCGGGGCCATACGTGCGCTCGAGCTCGGCCAGGATCTGCTGCTTGGTCAGCCCCCGCGCGATGAGCCTGCGGATCGCGACGCGCTCCTGGGTGGCGCGGTCGGACTGGGCGATGTTCAGCGGCACGTTGCACGTGTCGCACATCACCTCGTCCTCGATGTCGTTGAACGACGCGCGCGGCGGCGCTGCGAGCGCGGACGCCGGGGCCAGCGCGAGCCACGCCAGCAGCGCGACCATGGCGACGCGCATCAGCTCGCCTGCGCCCGGTCGATGGCCCGCGCCAGGAAGTCCTGCGAGACCTCGCCGCGCGACATCGCCACCACGTGGCCGGCCTTGTCGAGCACGAAGGTCTCGGGCAGCTTCGTCGTGCCGTACTTCGGCGCGAGGTCGAGCCGGTCGTCGCGCAGGCTCGGGTAGGTGAGCTTGTACTTGCGCACGAAGTCGCGCGACGCGTCGGCGTCGTCCTTGTAGGTGACGCCCAGCACCGTGCCGCCGCTGCCGGCCAGCCGTCGCTGCGCGCGCTCGAGCACCGGCGCCTCGTTCTCGCACGGCCCGCACCACGACGCCCAGAAGTTCAGCACCACGACCTTGCCGCGCAGCTGCGCCAGCGAGCCCCGCGCCTTGCCGTCCAGCGTGGGCAGCGTGACCGCCGCGCCGGGCGCCGCCGGCCGCTTCCCGCTCTTGACCGCGGAGTCCAGCGACGTGTCGTCGCGCCGCGCCACCACGCCGTACACGAGCAGCCCCACGAGGGCAGCCGCGAGCACGGCGACGGCGATGGGAATGGCGGAGCGCTTCACGCCCCGAAGGGTAATCGGCGGCTATATTGCGCGATCCAGGCGGCGGTAGCTCAGTTGGTAGAGCATCAGCTTCCCAAGCTGAGGGTCGCGAGTTCGAGCCTCGTCCGCCGCTCTAGGCGAGAAGCCGTGAGGCGCATGAAGATCCCTGCAAACCGCGGGGATCTTCGCGTTTCGGAGCAAATGCGCGGGACAGGCTTGCACGGCCTTGCAGGCCGTCGCATGCGAGGTCGTGGTCCCATTCTGGTCCCATCGGTCTGCCGCCGAGACATCCCCAGGTGCCCGGCGAAGGCCGCGTTGACGCTGCGCCGGCCACTTGCGAAGTTGGCGATCGAGCGGTTCTACGCGGCGTCGTCGGGTCCCAGAGCCCACCGGTCCGGGCGGGCTCTCCCGTGACGAGTCGCGCTTCCATGGCCTCGTCGAAGTGGTCGCGGCGGATGCGCCATTCCTTGCCGAGCTTGTAGGCCGGCAGCTCGCCGCGCAGGATCCAGTCGCGGATCGTCTTCTCCTTGAGCTTCAGGCGCGCGGCGACCTCCTCGACCTTGAGGTATTCGGGGTCGTCTGCTGCGTGGTTCGGTGTCATGCGCGGTCTCAGCCCGCTCCGAGCCTACACAAGTACGGTCGTATGGGACCGTCTATGGGTGTTGGCGACCGCGGTTTCGGCGCAAGGAGCGGCTTGACGCGAGCTTCGCCGATCCCGACGGCCGCCGCGTGCGGTAGGAAGGCGTGGAGGAGGCTGCCGAACAGCGGGGGACCCCTGGCCGCGGGCGCAAGGAGACCGCATGGGCTGTCGGTGACCGACGCGCGGGCGTCGTGGGCGGCGCGATGCGCGCCCACGAGCAGGCGCCGCCCGACCCCGGGTTTCGCGATCGGCTGCGAGCGCTTGCTGACGCGGCGGCCGCGATGCGCGCCGCGCACGCGCGAGCGCTCCAGGCAGGACTGGCGTGGCGGCCGGTCGCCGACTCCGAACGGGCACGCCCGCCGTACGAGCTGCGACCCGGTACCGGCCGCCGCGGCCCGAGCCGAGCTCTGGACCCGCTTCGACGCGGCAGTGCAGCGGCTCAACCAGGCCGGCGCGGGCGACAACCTGGCCGACATCGTCGACGCCTACGCCGCAGTGGCCGCAGGCCACCTCGGAGTTGGCCGACGCGCTGCAGTCTGCGGGGGAGTGACGACGGGAGGCGCGGCAGGTAGCCGCGGGGCAGTTCACGCGCGGTCGTTCGATGTGCTGGTCTGGTGGTGTCTGTGTTGGCGGAGCACTACGGCGGAGCGTGGTGGTGGTGAGGGCCCCGGTGATGAGCATGAGGACGCCGTAGATCCCGGCGACGGTGGCGGCCGGTGGGCCGAAGGCCTGCGTGGCGAGTGTGGCGGCGACGGCGAAGTCGCGCAGGGTGACCGCGAGGCCGACGGCGGAACGCTGCGGTGGTGTGGCGATGCGCGCCGCAGGCGATGGCGGGGATCGCGGCGAGGGCGAGGAAGGCGGCGCTGGCGGCCAGCGCTGGCGCGAGGTGGTCGCCCGCGGAGGTGTCGCTGAGCGCGGCGTAGATGAGCGCGGCCACGGCGACGGTGGAGCCGGCCGCGTACCAGGGCTCGCCGCGGGCCAGGCGCGGAGCGATGCTGCGCGCGGCGACACCGGCGGCGAGCGGGATGAGCACGACGAGCGCGAAGCGGCCCAGCAGCGCGCCGGTGTCGGTGCTGGCGGCATCGGCGGCGAGCAGCCCGATGAGCAGTGGGCCGAGGGTCGCTGAGGCGATCAGCGAGCCGGCCAGCGCGCCGAGCGCGAGGGCCGCATCGCCGCCGGCGAGCGCGACGAGCCCGACGGCGGCGACCTCCGTTGAGGACAGGCCGAGCGTCAGCACTCCCTCGCGGACGGGGCTGTCGAACAGCCGGCTGAGCATCCATGCCAGGGGGACGAGCGCGAGGAAGGGCGCCAGTGAGAGCGCCAGCACGGCCGTGGAGCGGGTGCGAAGGTTCCATAGCTCGTGCGGGGCGATCCCGAGCGCGGTGAGCACGACGAGCACGGCGAGCAGGAGGTCTCCGCGAGTGGCGATCTGCTCCGAGGGCACCAGGAGGGCCAGGGCGACGGCGGCGAGCGCGAGCGGGAGCAGCGCTGCGGCGACACGGTCAGCCACTCGGTCCCCCGTCATGGCGTGCAGTGTGACCGCGCTCGGGGCGTTGCCGACGGCGTGACTAGGGCGTCGCGGGCGGCTGGGTGGCGAGCCGTCCGCTGATCGCGGCGACCGCGAGATGCAGAGCGGCGACGGCCATGGCGACCACGGCGACCCCGGTGCGCGACTCATCGAGCTGGTGGACGACCTCGCGGATGTCGAGCGCCGCCCACGCCAGGCCGATGACGACGACGGTGAGCAGGAAGCCGCGTCGCAG
Organism: uncultured Actinomycetes bacterium; assembly: GCA_963742125.1. Lineage (GTDB taxonomy): Bacteria > Actinomycetota > Thermoleophilia > Solirubrobacterales > Solirubrobacteraceae > JAOPZW01. Next base: position 125,132 of record CAVUKO010000005.1, read on the forward strand.
GCCAATCCGGCTGGCCGCCAACGCGGCGAGCGCGAGGCCGCCGAGGACGGCGAGGACCACCAGCGGCGTGGACTCCACATCGACGCCGAGCAGCCGCTCGCGCTCGGCATGCTCGGTCGCGGATTCGGCGTGGCCCGTTTCGCCGGACGTGGTCGCCTCGGACCCGCCGCCCTCGCCGTGGGCGCCCGCGGGCTCGCCGCTTTCGCCGCCGGTCTCCGCGGCGTGCGCGGCGGCGGGCTCGGTGTGCGTGTCCGTGCTTGAGCGTTCGGCGATCACGCCGACGGCGAACAGGGCCGTGGAGGCGACGAGCAGCGCGACCAGGGTCCAGCGCAGCGGGCTCATCGGCGGGTCAGGCCGCCTCGGCGGCGAAGAACATCTCGATCACCGCCCGCGCGTTCTGCGGGCCGGTGATGTCGAGTACGAGGTCGCCTTCCTCGCGGCCCAGCGTGAAGTCCAGGAACGCACAGCACGCCGACTCGGCGGCGACGAGTTCGCGGGTGCGCTGTTCGATGTCCGGGGTGTCGCGCAGGCGCACGCGCACACCCGACGCGGTCGGGGTGCGCTCGAGCAGGCCATCGGCGGCGAGCGCGTCGATCAGCGCCAGGCGGGCGGTCATGCCGTCAGGCGACAGGGTGCAGGCGATGGGCAGCTCCGGCATCGATGGTCCTTGTGTGGTCGAAACGGGACAGCGTCTACCGTGCACCGTGCACCTTGAACACGACTTCAAGTCAAGGGGGACACCGTCATGGCCGCCACCAAGCACGAACCGCTCCTGACCATCGGCGAGGTCGCCCAACGCGCACGGCTCCGCACGTCGCACATCCGGTTCTATGAACGCGTCGGCGTCCTCCCACAGGCTGAGCGCGTGTCCGGCCAGCGCCGCTACCGCGAGGAGGTGCTGCACCGCCTGTCGATCATCGACGTCGCCCAGCGCGCCGGCCTGACGCTCGAGGAGATCACCCCGCTCACCGGCCCGGAGAACCGCAGCGCCGACGCCAGCCGCCACATCCGCGCGCTGGCCGACGAGAAGCTCCCGCACATCGAGGCGCTGATCACCCGCGCCCAAGCGGTCAAGCACTGGCTTGAAGTCGCGCAGAGCTGCGACTGCACCAGCGTCGATGTGTGCGGGCTGTTCGTCGACCCCACGCTGTTGCCGCCCGCCGGTGATGTCGATCTCGACGTCCGTCAGATCAGAGCACGCGGCCGCGGCTGAACGCGCCGTTTGACTTCAACCCGACTTCAAGGTTCAGGGTGATGCACGACGCCGCACCCGACCGAGGAGAATCAGCCCATGTGCCTGCCGAGCAAGACCGACCAGTCGTCCTCGAACCCCGGCTCCGGGACACGCTCGATGCTGGGGATGGGCGGGCTGATGCTGCTCGCGTGCCTCGGAGGGCCTGCGCTGGCGGGCGCGATCGGCGGCCTGGGCGTCGGCGTGCTGCTCGGCGCCGGCGGAGTCGTCTTCGCTCTCGGGTTGTGCGCCGCTGTGCCCGCCGTCCTGGTCGCGGTGCGCCGCCGTTCCGCGCGGCGGCACGCCGCGCCGAGCTCGATTGAATCGCGCGGCCGCGCGCGGGCGAGTCAGCGGGCGAGGCTGAGTCGCGCAGCTCGAAGCCGTCCTCGCTGCGCGACCACCTCGACGCCGGCGTCGGCGAGCCGTCCGAATAGGCCGTCGATGTCCGAGCCGGTGTGGTCCGGGAGCGCGTAGAGCGCGTCGAGGAATGCGTCGACGGCGGCGCGCTCGCTCCCGGTGAGGGGGTAGCTGGTCGTCCAGACCACCTCGTCGCCGCCCGCCTCGACGCGGTAGTCCAGGAACGGGCAGCAGGCAGCCTCGCGCCGCGCGAGGTCGTAAAGGGCCTCGCGCGTCCCGCCGTCCGCGCGGAAGGTGAAGACGACGCTGTCCGTGCGGCGCTCCGCCGCAGCAGCGCGCGCTCGAACTGCCGCCGTAATCGGCAAGTCGCTCCTCCGCGGTGTCCTCGGCGGTGGTCAGGTCGCACGCGATCGGCGCGTCGACCTCGGCTGGGATGTGCAGAACGTCGTCATGGACGGAGCGTAAACTCTGGACTATGGTCCAGAGTCAAGGCCGAAGCGGATGAAGATCGGAGAGATCGCTTCCGAGGCCGGTGTCACCGTCGACACGGTCCGCTTCTACGAGCGGGTCGGCGTCCTGCCACCACCCGCGCGGACCGAGTCCGGGTACCGCGACTACGAGCGCGACACCGTCGAGCGCATCAAGCTCACGCGTGAGCTCCAAGCGATCGGCTTCACGCTCACCGACGCCGTCGACGCGCTCGCCGCCCACGACGCCGGCAACGCCACCTGCGGATCCGAGCAATGGCGACTCGACGCCGTCCTGGCGCGCGTCGACGCCAAGCTCGCCGAACTCAGCGCCCTACGGCGCCGGATCGTCAAGGCACAAGACGCATGCGCGAGCGGACACTGCAAGTTCGCTGGGGCACGGAGCAGCAGCGGGACGGTTTCTAGAGCCGCCCCCTAAATTTCGTGCGACGGTCCGCGGCGCTGACCGAGTTCGCGCTGCGCGCGCTGAAGTTCGTGCCGCACGCGCTGCCATTGGGCACGCGCTCGGGTGTCGGTCGGGGTCGGCCCGAGCGCGTCGCGGGTGTCGGTGACGTGGTGGTCGAAGCGGTAGGCCTCGATGCGCGTGGCGGCTTGCTGCCAGGTGCGGCGAGCGCGCGGCTGGTCGGGAGAGAGCCCAGCGCCGTCGTGAGGTAGGCGGCTGGTTGCTCGAGCGCGACGCGCAGGTGTTCTCGTCGGCGGCTTGAGAGCTGGGCGTCGAGTTCGGCGGCGCGCTCGCGGAGCGTCCGGTGTTCGGCGTCCCATCCCGCGCGGTCGGGGACGCTGCTTGCGAGGTTGCGCTCACGCTCGGCGGCCGCTGCGATTTCCTCTTCGGCGAGTTGGAGGCGTTGGCGCTCCAGCGCGCGTTCGGCGGAGTCCGCGACGCGCCGGCGCAGCACACCGCGCGCGGGTTGCTCGAGCTCGGCGATGCGCGCCCGCGCACTGTCGGCGACGTGTTGCGCTTCGGTCTGGGCGCCGCGGCGGCGGCGTGCAGCTGGTCGACGAGGTGCTCGGGGTAGCGGTCGATGCGCTCGCGAAGCTCCGCGAGTCGCCTGCAGTTCACGGACGGACGGGCGCGCGATCGTGGCCTCGGCAGGCAACCGGGCAGGCGCAGGGTCGGAGTGGGATGGACCAGGGCTGCGTTCGGCGTCGATGCGGTCCAGGGCGAGGTCCTCGTCGTCGCGACAACGCATGGCCGCCTCGAGGCGCTCGATCGCGGTTCGCTCGTCGCGCAGTCCGCGCGCCTGGCCGGGGGCGATCTCGGTGCGGTCGAGCTCGCGTTCGGTCGCGGTGTCGATGAGGAACAGCTCGGTGGGTTCTCGCGCGCGCGAGAGCGCGGTGTAGGACCAGTTGCGGGTGAAGTCCTCGGGGCGACCGACCACCCCGGCCCACTCCACGGTGGCGCCCTGAATGGTGTGGGCGGTCAGCGCGTAGGCGTGCTGGAGATGCTCGGCCACGTACGGGGCGTCGAGGCGGCGTTGGGCGCCGCCGTCGGTGCGCACGACCAGGTCCTTCTCGGTCGGGTCGACGGCGATCACCGTGCCGCGCATGCCGTTGTCGACGGCCCGCTCGCGGTCGTTGCGTCGCGCGACGACCCGATCACCGACGGCGAACTCGCTGCCCGGCGATGTGGATGCTCTCGCCGAGCCGGTCCTTCGCGCTTGAGCCCGGACGCGTATGAGCGTGTTGAGGCGCTCGCGGCGCTGGTTGTCACGCACGATCAGCACCGCCTGCCCCCACGGGCAATCGGCCTGGTGGTCGCGCCACGCGGCGACCGCTGCGCGCTCCCCGGCGCTTGCGCGCTGCGCGTCGCCGGCGTAGACGTGCAGCTGGCCGCGGGCGGCCTTCTCGGCGACGTAGTCAGCGGAGTCGCCGCGGCGGACCTGGGCGAGGCAGTTGGCGCTCGCGGGGGTCGCGCTGGCGCATCACCTCGCGCAGCTCGTGCGAACCCAGGCGCTCGGTCAGCGACCCCAGCCAGCCGCCGGCCTGAACGCTTGAGAGCTGACCGGAGTCGCCGATCGCGATGACCTTCACCCCGGCGGCGTGGGCGTGCGCCATGACGCGGGCGGTCTCGCGGGTGCTCGCCATCCCCGCCTCGTCGAGGATCAACACCACGGACCGGCGCCGAAGCCGCCGTGGTCCGCGTCGAGGTCGAGCGCCAGGCGCGTCAGCGTCCACGCCTGGCCGATGCCGGCCTGCTCGGTCAGCTCGCGCACCGCTCGCCCCGTCGGCGCGGCCCCAGGACGCGGTAGCCGCCGGCCGTGTAGGCCTCGGCGAGCAGGCCGGCGGTGAACGTCTTCCCGTCCCCGGCCAGCGCCTCGACCGTCTCGACGCCGTGACCGCTCGAGGTCAGGCCACGGATGACGCGCGCCTGCTCGGCGGTCGGCGCGAACGGCGCGTTGGCCAGCACCGCGTCGACCAGCCCGCTGTCGAGCCTGCCGGCGCCTTCGCCACGACGGGCCTGCGCGCCGACCACGATCGCCTGCTCGTGGGCGAGCAGATCGCTCGTCGTGAACCGCCGCTCACTAAGACCGGAAGCACGGTGTACGTCGCCGCGAGTGAGGAAGGCCGCCGCTGCGCGCGCTCGACCACGTCGGCCGGTGCACCTTGGCCGTGCGCCGCCGCCCACGCCATGACCGCCTCGCGCGCGCGAACGTGTTCCGCCGCTCGGTCAGCCCGCCGCTCCCGCCAGCTCGCCGCTCACTCGCCGCGGATCGGGGGTCTCGGGCGCCCTGGCCGGTTCGAGCACCAGCGCGGCGAGCTCGCGCGCACCGAGGCCGTGCTCGGCGGCCCGGGCGCGCACGACCTCACTGCCACGTCGTGGTGTCCATCCCGTAACGCTTGCGGCCGCGCGTGGCGTGCGCGATCGCCTCACGCCCGCTATCGCCGACGTCGACGCCCGCCGCCACCAGCTCGCGCTCGCGCTCCTCGATCTGGCGACGACGCGTGGAGAACTCACGCAACACCTCCGGGCGATAGCGGCTCGATCTCGGCCATCCCGTTCCGCACCGGCCCCCAGCGCACCCACGGCAAACGCTCACGCACCGCCGCGCGCAGATGCGCCTGATAGAGGAAGCCGGCGGCCTTGGCGTGCTGATAGATCGGCGTGGCATCAAGCGTCGTCCACCGCCCGTCGGTCACCGCGCGCCATGTTCGCCGCCACCACATGCGTGTGCAGCTGCGGATCCTCGGCGCGGCTCATCCGGTGGCGATAGGCGGCCGCCACGAACCCCTCGCCCACCTCGTGGCGCACGCCGCCGCGGCCGCGGCGCACCCGACACGCCTCGCGCTCGAGGTACCCCAGCGCCGCGTCGACCGCTGACTCGTGCGCCTCGACCAGCGCGCCGGCCAGCGCCGGCTCGCCGATGGCGAAGAGCACGCTCACGGACTTCGGGCGCCGAGAAGGTCAGGTCAAACGCCGCCACCTTCGAACGCCCGCCGACGCGCTTCAGGCGCTCGCCCGTTCCCGGGGTCGCGACCGTCCATGAGCGCCATGAAGCCCGTCGTCGTCGACCCGGCCACCGAGCCGGAGGCGTCTCGGCTCCCGCGCCGGTCCAGCGGCCCGCGGACTCGCCGCGGCCGGAGTAGTAGTCATCGCGGCCCTGCGCGACCTGGCGCTCGTAGTAGCGCGACTGCTCGACCGTCAACTTGCCGATCGACAACACCGCCGCCGTGGGCTCCTAGGCTCGCGCCGCCCAGAGAAACGTCAGCCGCATTGCGGCGTCGCTAGCGATGCTCAACTGCCTCATACGCTACAAAGTACCGCTAACGCATCCGTTGGTGCAAATGTGTGGGGCGGTCTCTTGTCGGCTGCTGATCTCGCGTGCTGTGGACTTGCCAGTCGCCGGTGGCGCAGCGTGGTCCCGGGTGATGGCGTCGCTGCCGGCTGATCTGCGGCCGGAGCGTTGGGCTGCTGGTGATGGCGCGGCGCCGGGTGTGCGTGGCAGTGGTGGCCTGGGATGTTGGCGACGCCGGCGCTGTCGCTCTCGCCAGGCCGATCGCGGGTCCGTGTGTGCAACAGGAGGGCGGGGGTCCCTCGGGCTGACCCTGTGACACGACGTGGATCTGCGGGCGATCACCCAGGCGGACCCGGCGGCTCAGGACCGTTACGAGCAGCGCAGTCCGGATCGTCACCGCCGCCGACAGCGAGCGCCGCAAGACCGACGACGGCCCGGGCGTCGACCCGTCAGACGCCCACGGCGGCATGGGACTGCAGAACGTGCGCGACCGCCTCGGCGCCCTCGACGGCCACGTCTCGATCGCCACCGCGATCGGCGACGGCACCACCGTGTCGGGCTCCATCCCGCCGTCACCCGACCAGGGCCCAGCAACGCGTACGTCGGTGGTGGGGTACCGGACCACCGGGATGGGCAGCACGCGCGCGCTTGACCACTACACATCCTCCCGGCTGCCGCCGCGAGTCCAGCCGCTGGAGTCAGAGAATGCCCTGCAAACAGGACCTCGATGCCGCGTGCGAGCAGCGGCGCGACGCTCAAGCGTGCGCACGCCCGCGGTCGTCATCCCGACGGCATGAAATACAGCTGGGTGCAGCAACATTGACGGCCCAGCCGCCCGCTGCGACGCTACGCCGCGCATTGGATGTCGCGGAGCTCCCTTTCGACCTCATCGAGGTGAAGCTCGCTGCGCCGCAGATTCGTCCCGACACCGTGGCGAAGGCGGACGTGATCACTCGGCTGTGCTCGTCGCCCTCGTCGTTTGCGACCGTGGTCGCGCCGGCCGGGTACGGCAAGACGACGCTCCTTGCACAGTGGGCCGAGGCTGATCCGCGTCCGTTCGCGTGGGTCGCACTCGACGGCGGAGACGACGACCCCGTCGTGTTCCTGCGCTATATCGCGGCCGCGATTCACCGCGTCGAACCGGTCTCGTCGGAGGTGTTCGGAGCGCTTCTGGGTCCAGGCGGATCGACCTGGACGAAGCGCGTTCCGCCCGTCGGCAACGCACTTGCTGCGCTGGAGCACCCGCTGGTGCTGGTGCTCGACGACCTGCATGCCGTCGCCAATCCGGCTTGTCTCGACGTGCTTGCCGCGCTGTTCGAGTACGTTCCGGCCGGGGCGCAGATCGCGATCGCCAGCAGGACAATCCCGGCGCTGCCGCTTGCCCGCTGGCGCGCGAACGGCCGTGTGCACGAGATCGGCGTCGGGGATCTTCGGCTGGACGAGCGCGAGGCCGGGTTGCTGCTGCGAGCCGCGGGAGTCGAGCTCGACGCGAGCGAGCTGTCCGAGCTGACTGAACGCACGGAGGGTTGGCCTGCCGGCTTGTATCTGGCGGCGCTGTCGTCCTTGGCCGGCGCGCCGAGCGCGGCCGGCGCCGCGAGCTTCACCGGCGACGACCGGTTCGTTTCGGAGTACTTTCGCCTCGAGCTGCTGTCCCGGCTGCCGGAGGCCGAGGCGCGGTTCCTCAAACACACCTCGGTCCTGGATCGCATGTGTGGCGGCCTGTGCGACGCCGTGCTGCAGACAACGCACTCGGCAGATCTGCTCGAGGCGCTTGAGCGGACGAACGGCTTCGTCGTGCCCCTCGATCGCCGCGGCGAGTGGTATCGCTATCACCAGTTGTTCGGCGAGTTGCTGCGCAAGGAGCTCGAGCGCAGCGAGCCCGACGCGGCGGCGGTGCTCAACGGCCGGGCGATGGCCTGGTGTATCGCCAATGACCTGACCGAGGCGGCAGTGCTCTACGGGCAAGCTGCGGGCGAGACGGACACCGTCGCAGACCTGCTCGAGGGCCTCGCCCTGCCGCTCTATTTCGACGGCCGGATGCAGACCGCGGAGGAGTGGTTCGGGTGGTTCGGCGAGGACGATCTGGCTCAGCATCCTGTACTCGCCGTCTACGGAGCGTGGATACGCGTGCTGACCGGGAGGCCTGACGACGCGGAGCGGTTGCTGGCTCTCGCGGACGCGGCGACCTCGACGGGCCCGCTGCCGGATGGCAGCGCCACGATCAAGCCGTGGATCGCAACTCTGCGCGCGCACATGATGAGGGACGGGGTTGAACGTGCGCTTGCCGACGCGGATCTGGCGCTCGATCAGCTCCCGCCGGGAAGCTGGTGGATTCCCGGCTCGCTCCGCATGCGAGGTGTTGCTCACGGGCTGCTCGGCGCAACCGATCGCGAGATAGAGGACCTGAGAGCATCCATCACGGCGGCGCAGGCTTTGGGCGCCCCGGGCGACGATGTTCCGCTGGCTCAGGCACTGCTCGCGCTCCGCGCAGCCAAGCTAAGCGCCTGGGGCGAGGCCGCCGAACGCGCACGGGCGGCCCAGGCGATGGTCGAAGAGAAGGGTCTCGGTGACTACGCGACCTCCGCAGTCATCCATGTTGCGACGGCACGGGTCGCCCTGCACGAGGCCCGATACGGGGAGGCGCGAGCGGCGCTGGCGCGCGCCCACCGTCTGCGGCCGCAGCTCGATCATGGTCTTCCGTGGATGGCCGTCCAAGTCGGTCTCGAGCTCACGCGCGCGCATCTCGCGTTGGGTGACGCGAGCGCCGCCCGCACGATTCTCACCGAGACCGAGCGCGTGCTCGAGCTCCGTCCGGGCCTGGGCACGTTGGTCGAGGACGCGCGGGAGCTGGGCGACCGCGTGGCGGCGAGCTCCGACTCGGCAGGTGCCTGGGCGATGAGCCTGACGGGTGCGGAGCTCCGGCTGCTGCCGTACCTCGCCACCCATCTCACGTTCCCTGAGATCGCGAGCAGGTTGTTCATCTCGCGCAACACTGCAAAGACCCACGCGGTCGCGATCTACCGCAAGTTCGGGGTCTCATCGCGCAGTGAGGCGATCGCGCGCGCGATCGAGGTCGGCCTCCTGGACGGCTCGATTTACCCGCCGCCGCGGGCAAATCTCATCCAGGGAGTATGACGCGCCGGCAGGCCGCAGCAGGTGAGATATGCGCGACGCCAATGGACGAGTACAAGGAGCATCTGCGACGGCTCGCCGTGCACGACGACGCGCTTCTTGCAGCGATCGCGGTCGAGGGCAGCTCATACGACGCGTCCGTAATCGACAAGAGGACCGCCGCGCTCATGCGTGTCGCGGACGAGCGTCGCCATCGATGCCGCCCTCGCTTCGTTCCAGCACGTGGTGGCCCTCGCCCTCGCAGCCGGGGCGACGAGCGACGAGATCGTCGCCAGCCTCGAGGCGGTGACACCGGTGACGGGCGCCGCGCGAGTGGTCCAGTGCGCTCCGAAGGTCGGGCTCGCGCTGGGCTACGACGTCGACGCCGCGCTCGAGCGGCTTGACCCGTGACGATCTAGATGCAGTGGGCGCTCGCAATCGTGGCGCTCACCCTGCTCGGCGTCGCGGCGATCTCTCGGCGGCTTCATGGCACCCGCTCACGCCGGCGATGGTCTTCGTCACGGTCGGGTTGTTGGCCGGACCCCAGGTGCTCGA
>CAVUKO010000006.1:0-152785 GCA_963742125.1 uncultured Actinomycetes bacterium
CATGGCGAGCCTGCGAGCCGACGCGGAGCGCGCCCGCCGCCGCCGGGCGCGGCGGGTGGGGGTCGTCGGCTTCGTCGGGGCCACGCTGCTGCCGATCGTGCTGTGGCACCGCGTGATCGCCGACATCGCGGGCGAGTTCCGTCTCGACGCCAACTACCTGATCACCGGCTGGTCGCCATGGGTGCTCATGGCCCTCGGCCTGGCCTGCTTCGTGCCGGTGGCGCTCGAGGACTGGCGCGACCGCGACCGGCGCTTCTACCGTGCCGGCACGGGCGCCTGGATGGGGTGGGCCATCACGCTCTACCTGCTCGGCTTCGCCCTCGCCACCCAGGTCGCCCAGATCGCCGATGGCCTGAGCGCTGCGTAAGCTGCGGCGCCTTCGTGTCCCGCTTCCGCGAGCCCCAGGATCCCGCCTTCCAGGCGCTGAACGCGTCGATCGGCTTCGACCAGCGCCTATGGCCCCACGACATCGCGCAGTCGCGCGCGCATGCGCGCATGCTCGCCGCGCAGGGGATCCTGTCCGACGCGGATCGCGACGCACTGCTCACCGGCCTGGACGCCGTCGCGGCCGAGCTGCGCGAGGGGACCTTCCCCTTCGCGCCCGACGACGAGGACATCCACATGGCCGTCGAGCGGCGGCTCACCGAGCTGGCCGGGCCGGTCGGCGGGAAGCTGCACACCGCGCGCTCGCGCAACGACCAGGTGGCGACCGACGTCGCGCTCTTCACGCGCGAGGCGGCGCTCGCGGGCATCGCTGCGATCACCGCGCTGATGGCCGCGCTGATCGACGCCGCCGAGCGCCACCTCGACTGGCCGCTGCCGGGCTACACCCACCTGCAGCGCGCCCAGCCGGTCTACCTCGGCCATCACCTGCTGGCCTATGTGTGGATGCTCGAGCGAGACCGCGCACGGCTGCGCTTCGCGGCCGAGCAGACGGCCGCGCTGCCGCTCGGCGCCGGCGCGCTGGCGGGCGTCAACTTCGACACCGATCGCGGCGCGGTGGCGGCCGAGCTCGGCTTCGAGGGCGTCGCGCCCAACTCGATCGACGCGGTCTCCAACCGCGACTTCGTCCTGGACTACCTGGGTGCCGCCGCCACCTGCGCGACCCATCTCTCGCGGCTGGGCGGCGAGCTGGTGCTGTGGTCGACCGAGGAGTTCGGCTTCGTCGAGCTGCCCGACGCGTGGACGAGCGGCTCGTCGATCATGCCCCAGAAGAAGAATCCGGACGCCGCCGAGCTGCTGCGGGCCAAGGCGCCGCGGATCGTGGCGCACCTCGGCGCGCTTCACGGGGTCATGCACGCGCTGCCGCTGACCTACAACAAGGACCTGCAGGAGGACAAGGAGCACCTCTTCGACACGGTCGACACGCTCGGGCTGTGCCTGGCCGCCGCCGCGGGGATGATCGCCGGCGCGCGCTTCAGCCGCGAGCGGATGGCCGGTGCCGCGGCCGACGAGCTCATCGCGGCGACCGACCTCGCCGACCTGCTCGTCAAGCGCGGCACGCCGTTCCGCGAGGCCCACGGCGTGATCGCCGGCCTCGTGCGCGAAGCGGTCGACTCGGGCCGGCCGCTGGCCGAGGTGGCCGTGCCCGCGCTGGGCGAGGACGCCGCACAGGTGCTCGAGCGCTCCTCGTGGCTGGAGTCGAAGGTCAGCGAGGGCGGGACGTCGCTGGCCCGCGTTCGCGAGCAGCTCGAGCGCGCCCGCGCCCTGTTGTGATCGACCTCGCCTTCTACGACCGCCCCGTGCTCGAGGTCGCGCCGGACCTCATCGGCTGCGTCGTGCGCCACGGCGACACCGCCGGGGTCATCGTCGAGACCGAGGCCTACCACCGCTCCGAGCCCGCCTCGCACGCCTGGGCGGGGCTGACGGCGCGCACCGAGCCGCTCTTCGGGCCGCCCGGCATCGCCTACGTCTACCGCTCCTACGGCATCCACGCGCTGCTCAATGCCGTCTGCGATCACGTCGACTCGGGCGCCGCCGTCCTCATCCGGGCGCTGCAGCCGCTCGACGGCATCGAGGTCATGCGCGCGCGCCGGCGCGTGGCGCGCGACGAGGAGCTGTGCAACGGGCCGGGCAAGCTCACGCAGGCGCTCGGCATCGGCCTCGAGCTCAACCGCACCTCGCTGCTCGACGGCCCCATCCGCGTCGAGCCGCGGGGGCCTGGTTGGGAGGCGCCGGCGCTCGACGTCGGCAAGCGCATCGGGATCACGAAGGCCGTCGACCTCGATTGGCGCTTCTGCGCCCGCGGCAACCGCCACGTGTCGCGGCCGCGGCCGCCGGGCGCGCGTGAGCGCAGCGCCGCCTGACCGCCGCTAGGGCGCCGGCGCGCTGGTCCCGCCGCCGGTGCTCGTGCCGCCGGTGCCGCCCGTCGGCCGGCGGCGGCGTGGTGGTCTGGGCAGGGGGTTGGGTCGTCGTGCCGGTAGCGGTGCCCGTCCCACCACCTCCGGTGCCGGTTCCGGTGGCGGTGCCGGTGCCGCCGGGCTTGGGCGGTGCCGTCGGCTGCGGAGCGGCCGGCGCGCTGTCGCCGCCCTCGGGGACCGGGGCCGGCTTGGTCGGGATGACCGGCGCGGGGGTGCTCGTGGTCGTCTGGTCCTCGGGCGCCTTGGGCGGCAGCCCCTTCCGCTCGCGCTCCTTGGCGTTGCGCTCGTCGGCGACCGCGTTGGCGGCGACCATGAAGTCGTGCCAGATGAGGGCGGGCAGGGTGCCGCCCTCGACCGGCGCTCCGGCGAACTCGGTGAGCATCGGCTTGAGCTTGTCCGCGTAGCCCACCCAGACCGCGACGGTCCAGCGCTTGGTGAAGCCCACGAACCAGGCGTCGCCGCTGTTCTCGGTCGTGCCGGTCTTGCCCGCCGCGAACTGGCCGGGGCCGAGCGCCGCGCGGCGGCCCGTGCCCTGCGAGATGACCGTGGTCATGATCCCGACGGTCTGGTCGGCGATGCTCTGCTTGAGGACCTGTTTGGTGCGCCTCTTGTTCTCGACGTCCTTGCGGCCCGGCACTTCGACCTTGGCGATCCCGACGGGGCCGTCCTTGCCCGCGCCCAGCGTTCCGCCGATGCGCTTGCCGCCCTCGATGAACGTCTCGTACGCGTGGGCCATGTCCAGCGCCGTGACGCCCTGGTGCAGGCCGCCGAGGGTCATCGCGTAGTTCGAGGAGACCGGCGTGCGGATGCCCATCCGCTCGGCCAGCCGTGCGATCTTCTTCGGGCCGACGGAGATGCCGACCGCGGAGTACACGGAGTTGTCGGAGTACGTGAGGCCGCCGGCGAGCGTCTGCGTGCCGGCGTACTTGCTCTCGAAGTTGTTGACCACGAACTTCTCGCGCCCCTTCGTGCCGGGGACGGTGAACACGCGCTTCTTCGAGGGCCACAGCGAGCCCGGCCCGTAGCGCTTGAGCGCCTCGGCCAGGATGAACGGCTTGATCGCCGACCCCGGCTGGCGCTGGCCCTGCGTGGCGAGGTTGAACGGGCGCTGCGCATAGTCGCGCCCGCCGACCATCGCCCGTACCTCGCCGCTGCGGTTGTCGATCGCGACGACCGCGGCGGAGGGTCCGCTGGCGTTGGGCAGGTACCGCTTGACCGCGTCGTCGGCCGCCTTCTGGAGGTCGAGGTCGAGCGTCGTGTGGACCGTCAACCCGCCCTCGAAGGCCTGCCGTGCCCCGAAGTCGTCGACGAGCTGCTGGCGTATCCACGTCGTGAAGTAGGGCGCCGCGGAGCGCACCGTGGGCGGCTTGACGTCGACGGACGCCGGAAGCGCCTCGAGGCGAGCGGCGGTGTACTCGCTGCGCGGCAGCAGGCCCTGGTCGAACATGTCCTTGAGCACGAGGTTGCGCCGCGCCTTGGCCGCCTGCGGGTGGGCCACCGGGTCATAGGCGGTCGGGTTGGCCACCACGCCCGCGATGAGCGCGGCCTCGTCGGGCTTGAGGCCCTTCACGCACAGGGGGTAGCCGCGCGTGCCGCAGTTGAGGTGGTCGGGCTGGTTGCCGAAGTAGGTGCGCGCGGCGGACTCGACGCCGTAGGCGCCGTTGCCGAAGTAGATCGAGTTGAGGTACTGGGTGAGGATCTTGTTCTTGGACCACTTGCGCGTCAGGTGGTAGGCGAGCGCGGCCTCGCGCATCTTCTGGAAGACGGTGCGGTCCGACTGCGCGCGCAGCGCGTTCTTGACGAACTGCTGGGCGATGGTCGAGCCGCCCTGCACGGCGTTGCGGCTGAGCACGTCCTGCACGAGGGCGCGGCCGATGCCGCGCACGTCGACGCCCGAGTTCTCGTAGAAGCGGCGATCCTCGATCGCGATGATCGCGTTGCGCATGTAGGAGGAGATGTCCTCGTAGCGCACGAGCACGCGGCTCTGGTTGTTGGTCAGGACGCCCAGCTTGTGGCCCTGGGTGTCCACGAGCACCGAGTTGCGCGCGTCCTGGTACTCCTTGCGGTTCTCGAGGTCGGGCAGGTCCGACGCGACGGCCATCATCATCCCGAACGCCGTCGAGACGATGGCCAGCAGGGCGAGCGGCAGGAGGATGGCCAGCAGCCGGCGCTTCTTCACGCGCGGGCGCGGAGCCGGCGGTGGCTCCGGCGGCTCATGGTCGCCAAAGAGCGGCGTGATGTTCGATCCGTGCTCGACGCTCATGCGGCGGGGACAACGCGGCCTCTGAGGCCGCTGAGGGGTGGTCGCGATAGGCGGCGCAAGGCGTCGCGACGGGGGCCAACACTAGCATTGCCCCGCGATGGGATCCCCCGGTGAGGACGCTGCCTTCCTGGCCCGCAACGCGGCGGCGTCGCTGCCCGCGGGCTGCCTGCAGGCCAAGCTGGAGGCCGCCGCGCGGGAGGGCCGCCAGCTGCGCGCCAAGCTGGGGCTGGACCCCACCGCGCCCGACATCCATCTCGGCCACACCGTCGTGTTGTCCAAGCTGCGCGAGTTCCAGGACCTCGGCCACCGCGTGGTCCTCATCGTGGGCGACTACACCGCACGCGTGGGCGATCCCAGCGGCCGCTCGGCGACCAGGCCCGTGCTCTCGGGCGAGGAGATCGACGCCAACGCCCGCACCTACCAGGAGCAGGCCTTCCACGTGCTCCTCGACGACCCCGCGCTGCTCGAGGTGCGCTTCAACTCCGAGTGGCTGGACATGCCCATGGAGGAGCTCTTCCGCCTGGCGCGCACGACCACGGTCGCCCAGCTCCTGGAGCGCGACGACTTCGCCAAGCGCTGGGCCGCCAATGCTCCGATCTCGATCCTCGAGCTGCTCTATCCGCTCATGCAGGGCTACGACTCGGTGGCCGTGCGCTCCGACGTCGAGCTCGGCGGCACCGACCAGACCTTCAACCTGCTGCTCGCGCGTGACGTCCAGCGCGCCTACGGGCAGCCCGAGCAGTGCGTGCTGACGATGCCGATCCTGCCCGGCGTCGACGGCACGGAGAAGATGTCGAAGTCCGTGGGCAACCACATCGGCATCACCGAGTCGCCGGGCGAGATCTACGGACGCACCCTGTCGCTGCCCGACGAGGCGATGGACTCCTGGTTCGAGCTGCTCGCGGTCGCGCGCCCGCCCGAGGGCACAGGCCCTCGCGACGCCAAGCATGCGCTCGCGAGCGCGCTCGTGGAGCGCTTTCACGGCGCCGACGCCGCGGCGGCGGCGGCCGAGGAGTTCGCGCGCGTGCACGTCCGGCGCTCGGCTCCGGAGGAGATCGACGAGCTCGCGGTGGCCGCGGTCAACGGGACGGTCCACCTGCCGGCGGCGATCGCCGAGGGCTTCGGCATGTCGCGCTCGGATGCTCGGCGGATGCTGGCCCAGGGGGGCGTGAGGCTCGACGGCGAGCCGCTGGCGGCCGAGGACCTCGACCTGCCGCGCGAGCGCCTGGACGGCGCGGTGCTCCAGGTCGGCAAGCGCCACTTCCGCCGCCTGCGGGTGAGCTGAGGGCGGGCGGCGGTGGGCGTCCACACGGGATTGCTGCGCCTGGAGACCGCCGGCGACAGCGCGGTCGTCGACCTCACCGAGGGCGTCCGCTCGATCGTCGAGCGCTCCGGCGTGCAGTCGGGCGTGGCGGCCGTCTTCGCCGTCGGCGCCACGGTCGGCGTCACGACGATCGAGTACGAGCCCGGCGCCGTGGCCGACCTCCAGGCCCTGCTCGACCGGCTGATCGCCCCCAGCGGCGACTATCGCCACAACGCGCTCAACCACGACACCAACGCCCATAGCCACCTGCGTGCGGCGCTGATCGGGCCGAGCGAGACGATCCCCGTGGTCGGCGGCGAACTGGGCCTGGGGACCTGGCAGCAGGTCGTGCTCGTCGACTTCGACGACCGCCCGCGCGAGCGGATCGTCTCGGTGCAGGTCCTGTCCTGATGCGCTACAGTGCCGCGGCTGCCGAGGCGGCGCCCGGCCTGTCGAGACCTCTTGGAGGGATCGCGGAAGGCGCGCTATACTCGGCGATCCGCGCCGGTCGCTGCGTGCGTCCGGTCGCGTCTCTTGAGAAGGAGTCCCCTTCCCGACAGGGCGCGGCGGTCTTTGAAAACTCAACAGCATGCGCACTTGGGTCGAAAGACCCGGTGTGCGTCCAGGTTCGATCCGCCGATCCCAGCCGGGCTCGGCGGACCTGAGATTGACCCGTCATAGATCGCGGCGCCACGGTGTACTCGGCGCCGCACAAAGATCCATGACAGCTCTACGTGACGGGTGTGGGCCTTCGGGTCCGTGCCCAAATGCAGTTCTTCACGGAGAGTTTGATCCTGGCTCAGGACGAACGCTGGCGGCGTGCTTAACACATGCAAGTGGAGCGACGAACCAGGGCTTGCCCTGGGGCAAAGCCGCGAACGGGTGAGTAACACGTGGGTAACCTGCCCCGATGACTGGGACAACCCGAGGAAACTCGAGCTAATACCAGATGAGCTCCTGCCACACGAGTGGCATGAGGAAAGGAAGCTTCGGCCTCCGCATTGGGATGGGCCCGCGGCCCATTAGCTTGTTGGTGAGGTAACGGCTCACCAAGGCTTCGATGGGTAGCTGGTCTGAGAGGACGATCAGCCACACTGGGACTGAGACACGGCCCAGACTCCTACGGGAGGCAGCAGTGGGGAATCTTGCGCAATGCGCGAAAGCGTGACGCAGCAACGCCGCGTGCGGGAAGACGGCCTTCGGGTTGTAAACCGCTTTCAGTTGGGACGAAGCTTCGTCGGTGAATAGCCGGCTGAAGTGACGGTACCTTCACAAGAAGCCCCGGCTAACTACGTGCCAGCAGCCGCGGTAATACGTAGGGGGCAAGCGTTGTCCGGAATCATTGGGCGTAAAGAGCGTGTAGGCGGCCCGATAAGTCCGCTGTGAAAGTCCAGGGCTCAACCCTGGGATGCCGGTGGATACTGTCGGGCTCGAGTCCGGAAGAGGAGTGTGGAATTCCTGGTGTAGCGGTGAAATGCGCAGATATCAGGAGGAACACCAATGGCGAAGGCAGCACTCTGGGACGTGACTGACGCTGAGACGCGAAAGCGTGGGGAGCAAACAGGATTAGATACCCTGGTAGTCCACGCTGTAAACGATGGGCACTAGGTGTGGGGGGTGTCGACTCCCTCCGTGCCGAAGCTAACGCATTAAGTGCCCCGCCTGGGGAGTACGGCCGCAAGGCTAAAACTCAAAGGAATTGACGGGGACCCGCACAAGCAGCGGAGCATGTGGTTTAATTCGACGCAACGCGAAGAACCTTACCTGGGCTTGACATGTGCCTGACCGCCCTGGAAACAGGGCTTCCCTTCGGGGCAGGTTCACAGGTGGTGCATGGCTGTCGTCAGCTCGTGTCGTGAGATGTTGGGTTAAGTCCCGCAACGAGCGCAACCCCCGTCGTATGTTGCCAGCATTTAGTTGGGGACTCATGCGAGACTGCCGGTGACAAACCGGAGGAAGGTGGGGATGACGTCAAGTCATCATGCCCCTTATGTTCAGGGCTACACACGTGCTACATTGGCGCGTACAGAGGGCTGCGATACCGCGAGGTGGAGCGAATCCCTCAAAGCGCGTCTCGGTTCGGATTGCAGGCTGAAACTCGCCTGCATGAAGGTGGAGTTGCTAGTAATCGCGGATCAGCATCGCCGCGGTGAATACGTTCCCGGGTCTTGTACACACCGCCCGTCACACCACGGGAGTGAGCAACACCCGAAGCCGGTGGCCTAACCCGCAAGGGAGGGAGCCGTCGAAGGTGGGGCTCGTGACTGGGGTGAAGTCGTAACAAGGTAGCCGTACCGGAAGGTGCGGCTGGATCACCTCCTTTCTAGGGAGCACCAAACACGGTGCCCGTACGGCACGGCGCCGCCCGTCCCGCTCGCCACTTCGGTGCCGAGCGACCAGACTGGGCCGGCTACCGACCGTGCGGCCTAGCATGTCGACCGAACCTGGCCGGGCCAGCGCGGCATAACGCCGAGCTCGAGCCCGTGCATGCTGTTGAGTTTTGAGAGACCGCGTCGCCCGCCGCCGGCCACCGTGCCGGCGGACGTGCGCGTAGCCTTCTCGGACGGCCCTTGAAAACTGCACAGTAGCCACATGTCACCCGTACTCGATAAGCGCGGGTGACAACGGGTATCACCGGCCGAATCCTGTAAGGATTCGGTCCGATCACCGTCAAGATAATAAGGGCACATGGTGGATGCCTTGGCACCTAGAGTCGATGAAGGGCGTGGACGACTGCGATAAGCCACGGTGAGGCGTTGAACGGCCTTTGACCCGTGGATTCCCGAATGGGGAAACCCAGCGCCGGTAATGCGGCGTTACCCCCGGCTGAACACATAGGCCGGGAGGAGACAAGCGGGGGAAGTGAAACATCTCAGTACCCCGAGGAAAGGAAATCAACCGAGACTCCCTGAGTAGTGGCGAGCGAAAGGGGATCCAGCCCAAACCTGGTGCGTGCAAGCGGCCACGCGTTGCGTACTGGGGGTTGTAGGGCAGCTGTTCCGAGCCGTGGCCGGCTCGGCAGAAGTTACAAAGCCAAGTGGTAGTCGAAGCGCGTGGAACCGCGCACCAAAGAGGGCAACCGTCCCGTAGACGAAACCTCTTGGCCTTCTGTCAGCTGTTCCTGAGTAGGTCCGCACCCGTGAAACGCGGACTGAATCTGGGGGGACCACCCTCCAAGGCTAAGTACTCCTAGGTGACCGATAGCGGACTAGTACCGTGAGGGAAAGGTGAAAAGTACCCCGGAAGGGGAGTGAAATAGTACCTGAAACCGCGTGCCTACAAGCGGTGGGAGCAGGCTTGTCCTGTGACCGCGTGCTTTTTGCATAACGAGCCGGCGAGTTACACGTCTGCGGCAAGGTTAAGCGATGAGCGGAGCCGTAGCGAAAGCGAGTCCTAATAGGGCGACACAGTCGTAGGCGGTAGACCCGAAACTGAGCGAGCTACCCATGGGCAGGCTGAAGCGGGGGTAAGACCTCGTGGAGGGCCGAACCGACCTAGGTTGAAAACTGGGCGGATGACCTGTGGGTCGGAGTGAAAGGCTAATCAAGCTCAGTGATATCTGGTTCTCTCCGAAATATATTTAGGTATAGCCTCGAGTAAATTGCGTTGTGGCCGTAGAGCACTGTTTGGACTAGGGGCCCTACCAGGTTACCGACTTCAGGCAAACTCCGAAGACCACTACGTCTACCTCGGGAGTCAGTTGCTGGGGGATAAACTTCAGCGTCAAAAGGGAAACAGCCCAGACCGCCAGCTAAGGCCCCTAAATGCATGCTAAGTGGGAAACGATGTCCGAGTGCACAGACAACCAGGAGGTTGGCTTAGAGGCAGCCACCCTTGAAAGAGTGCGTAACAGCTCACTGGTCAAGTGTTCGGGCGCGGACAATTCAACGGGGCTCAAGCATGCTGCCGAAGCTGCGGGTGCGTGAGGTCTTCGGACCGATCGCGCGGTAGGAGAGCGTTCCCTCGCCAGTGAAGCGGCGGTGTAAACCAGCCGTGGAGGCGTGGGAAGTGAGAATGCCGGCATGAGTAACGAAAGAGGGGTGAGAATCCCCTCCGCCGATTGCCCAAGGATTCCTGAGTAAAGTTCGTCTGCTCAGGGTTAGTCGGGACCTAAGGCGAGGCCGAAAGGCGTAGTCGATGGCCAACAGGTTGATATTCCTGTACCACGTCGCATCCGTTTGACCGATGGAGGGACGAGGAAGGCTAAGGGAGCCCAGGCGATGGTTGTCCTGGGGTAAGCATGTAGGGGTGGCCCCTGGCAAATCCGGGGCCGCATTAACCCGAGGTGCGATGCCAGCTGGCTCATGAGCCGGCGAGTCCCTGACGCCATACCTCCTAGAAAAGCTCCTAGGGAGGAAGCGCGTGCCCGTACCAAAACCGACACAGGTGGGCAAGTAGAGAATACTAAGGTGATCGAGATAACCCTCGTTAAGGAACTCGGCAAAATTGCCCCGTAACTTCGGGAGAAGGGGCGCCCCAGTAGGGTGAAGCGGCTTGCCCGCGGAGCCCGAGGGGGCCGCAGTGAATTGGTCCAAGCGACTGTTTACCAAAAACACAGGTCTCTGCTAAGTCGAAAGACGACGTATAGGGGCTGACGCCTGCCCGGTGCCGGAAGGTTACGTGGAGGTGTTAGGACTTGATCCGAAGCACTGAAGCTAAGCCCCGGTAAACGGCGGCCGTAACTATAACGGTCCTAAGGTAGCGAAATTCCTTGTCGGGTAAGTTCCGACCTGCACGAATGGCGTAACGACTTGGACGCTGTCTCAACGAGGGGCTCGGTGAAATTGCAGTCTCGGTGAAGATGCCGAGTACCCGCGGCTAGACGGAAAGACCCCGTGAACCTTTACTACAACTTGGTATTGGGATTCGGTGCATCTCGCTCAGGATAGGTGGGAGGCTTTGAAGCGCAGGCTGCGGCTTGCGTGGAGCCAACCTTGAGATACCACCCTTGGTGTATTGGATTTCTAACACCGCGCCGTATATCCGGGCGGTGAACAGTGCCAGGCGGGTAGTTTGACTGGGGCGGTCGCCTCCCAAAATGTAACGGAGGCGCACAAAGGTTCCCTCAGTACGGTTGGAAATCGTGCGTAGAGTGTAAAGGCAGCAAGGGAGCTTGACTGCGAGACAGACGTGTCGAGCAGGTGCGAAAGCAGGTCTTAGTGATCCGGCGGTAGCAAGTGGAAGTGCCGTCGCTCAACGGATAAAAGGTACTCCGGGGATAACAGGCTTATCGGGCCCAAGAGTCCACATCGACGGCCCGGTTTGGCACCTCGATGTCGGCTCGTCGCATCCTGGGGCTGTAGTAGGTCCCAAGGGTTGGGCTGTTCGCCCATTAAAGCGGCACGCGAGCTGGGTTCAGAACGTCGTGAGACAGTTCGGTCCCTATCTGCCGTGGGCGTTGGAGAGTTGAGAGGATTTGTCCCTAGTACGAGAGGACCGGGATGAACGCACCTCTGGTGTATCTGTTGTCCTGCCAAGGGCATCGCAGGTTAGCTACGTGTGGATCGGATAACCGCTGAAGGCATCTAAGCGGGAAGCCGGCCTCGAGATGAGCTCTCCCATCCCCTTGAGGGAGTAAGGGCCCTGGTAGACCACCAGGTTGATAGGCCGGATCTGGAAGCACAGCAATGTGCGAAGGAGACCGGTACTAATGGCCCGAGGGCTTGACGGTTTTTTTTGATACCCGGTGTGGCGCTGTGCGGTTTTGAAGGGCCTCCGAGAGGGCGTGGTCTCGCAAGATTCCGGTGGTCATGGCGAGGGGGAAACACCTCTTCCCATTCCGAACAGAGCAGTTAAGCCCCTCAGCGCCGATGGTACTTGGCCCGCAAGGGCCCGGGAGAGTAGGACGCCGCCGGTTATTTGTTGGAACGGGTCGCCTTCGGGCGGCCCGTTCTGCGTTGTGGAACGCTTCGGGACGGTGGACACCGCTCGCCTGCATCTGCGCCCGCTGGCGCCCGAGGACCTCGACGCCCTCGTGGAGCTCGACGGCTTCGCAGCGGTCCGCGAGGCGGTCGACCCGTTCGGCGAGATGATCCCCGAGGACCCGGTGGCACGGCGCGAGTACGAGCGCCGCTTCGTGGCCCGGGCCGGCTTCATCGGCGCCGTCGAGCGTGCGAGCGGGCGCCTGCTGGGCTGGTTTCAGGCCGAGGACGCCGCCGACGCCCCCGGCGAGGTCGAGCTCGGGTACCGCCTGCGCCCCGACGCGTGGGGTCAGGGCTACGCGAGCGAGGGCGCCGCGGCGCTGCTCGCCGACGCGCTGGCCCGGCCGGGCGTGCGGCGCGTCTACGCCCACGCGCTGCTCTCGAACACGGGTTCGATTCGCGTGATGGAGAGGATCGGCATGACGTACGCGTGCCCGTGGGCGTACAAGGGGCTGCCGGGCGCCGAATACGAAGCCCTGAGCGAGGCGACCGACGCCCGTAGGTGAACGACCACGGGCCGCTCCCCATGGGCGGCCCGGATCGCTCTCTTGCGGCCCTCCCAGGCCGGTCAGCGCGCGGAAGGATGCGCGCTGCGGTGCCGCGGAAGCGCCCGGTGAGGCGTGACGCAGCGATGGGTCCGCGCGGGGACCGTCCCGGCACGCCCGGGCCGCACCGGTGCGCTCAGGCGCGCTCGGTGCGGATGGGGCGCGGGGATGTCGACGGGACCGTGCGGGCTCGCGCTCGCGGAGACCGCATCCGAGCCGCCGGACCAGAGGTCGCGGGCGCTGGTGCAGCTCTCGAGCGTGGCGAAGGCGACGGCCAGGTCGACGGCGCGCCGGACGGTCGCGCGCCACGAGGGCGGGGCCGGCCGGGGGTTCGAGGCAGGGGAGAACATGTGTTCGTGAACCTAGGCCGGGCGTCGGACGGAAGCGGGGGGCTGCAAGCGAACTTGCAGCGGCCGCTCGCGGACTACATGGTGCCCAGCGAGGACCAGACGTCGATCTTCGTGCGCACGCGCGCGACGACCTCGCTGGTGAAGCCCGACGTGGTCGCGTGGCCGCCCAGGTCGGGCGTGCGCACACCGGCAGCCGTCGCCTCGAGGACCGACTCGTAGATGGCACGCGAGGCGCGCTCGGAGCCCGGATGGCCGCGCACGCCGGCGTAGTGCAGGACGGCGCCGCAGGCCAGGATCATGGCCATCGGGTTGGCCACGTCCTTGCCCTGGAGCGCGGGGGCCGTGCCGTGCGGGGCCTCGGCCATCGCGACCTGCGTCTCGAACTCCTCGTCGAAGGCCAGCAGGACCGATTCGGCGCCGGCGATCGAGCCGAACATCGGCATCACGAGGTCGCTGAGGCAGTCGCCGTCGCGGTTGAGCGCGGGGATGACGAGCGGCGTCTCCGGCGGGGAGCTGATCAGTCCGGCGTACGTCGCGTCGATCAGCACCGGCTGGTAGGTCACGTCGGGGTTGCGCGCCGCGGCCGCGTCGAGCTCCTCCTTGAGCATGCCCTCGTAGACCGGCGAGACGGTCCACTTCGGGCCGCCGTAGACCTTGCCGCCCATCTTGCGGGCGGTGCGAAACGCGTACTCGGCCACCGCGCGGCACGTCGAGCGCGTGACCTTCTCGGTCCGATAGGCGACCTCGTCGGGCGCGCCCTCCGTCCCCTCGCGCCACTGCTTGGCGCCATAGGCGTCCTCGACCGCCATCCGCACCACGCTGATCGGATGGTGCACGCCGGCGATCGGGGTCACCCCCGGGATCCGGCGCCCGGTGCGGATGATGACCTTGCCGTCGACCTCCTCGCGCAGGATGCGGTTGGGGGAGCCCACGTCGTCCTTGCCCTCGGGCGTGACGGTCGCCGCCTTGACGCCGTAGCCGGCCTCGCGCATCGCGCGCGCCGCCTCGGCGACGACGTCGTTCGACGTCGCCCGCCGGTGCTCCAGCGAGAGGTCGTAGCGGTCGAGGTCGAGCTCGATGCCGATGACGTCGGGCGCCAGCACGAGGAGGGCCTGCTCGAGCAGCTCCTGCCCGGTCTCATCGCCCTCCAGCACGACGATCTTCAGCGCGTCGGCCATGGATCGCCACGATAGCCGGAAGGTCGCCGCCGGCGAGGCTAGGCTCTCGCTCGAGGATGAACGGCGTGCCATGCAGCTGGTGCGGGGTCGAGGTCGGCATCGACGAGGGGTTCCGCGCGTCCGAGCCCGAGGGCGAGCGCAAGGCGGCCTTCTGCCGCCTGGAGCACGTCGTCCCCTGGGCGATCCAGGGCGCCCACTGGGATCCGGGGACGATCCTGCAGCCCGGCGAGCCCGACGACGGCCTGGGGCGCTGCGCGCACTGCGGAGGCCCGTTGGGCGACCGCCGCGTCCTGCTCGTGCGCCACCGCGGCGAGCACCGGATCGCCGACGCCTTCTGCGGGGTCGATCACCTCTTGCAGTGGGCGAAGGCCGGGGGGCGCTGGCAGACGCCGAGTTAGCGGTGGCCTGGGTCGTCCGCGTGGCGCTGCGGCACTGCTTGCGCTTACTGCCTCACCGAGGGGAAGGGGCTCCCCGCGGCGCCCGACCGGGCCGTCGCCGGCGCTGTGCTGGGTGTGTGGCGTGAGCCACGCTGTCAGGACGTCGTGGGGCTCCTGACCACACACCCGACAGGGCAGCGAACGGCCCGGTCGCGCGCCTCGGGGCCGCTTCCCCTCGGTGAGGCTCTAGGCGCAGCAGTGCCGCACACGCCACGCGGACGAGGCGGCGAGCCCTAAGCCCGCACCGTCGCGCGCCCGGCCACAGCAACAGCCGCGGTGACCACCCCCGCGGCCACCACCGCGACGAAGCCCTCCCGCCAGCCCCACGACTGCGCGATGGCGCCGGCCGCCGCGCTGCCTGCCGCGGCGCCGAGCCCGATGGCGGTGATCGGCCACGCGAACGCCTCGGTGACGGCGCCCGGCGGCGCCACGTCGCCGACCAGCTGGTTGGCCGCCGCCATGTAGGGCGCCAGGCACAGTCCGGCGATCAGGGCCAGGGGCGCCATGACGAGGATCGAGGGGGCCAGCACGAGCGGCAGCGAGCACAGCGGGAAGACGACGGCCAGGCGCACCCAGCGCGGGCCGGGCGCCGTGGCGTGCTCGCGCCCGCCGTAGGCGAGGCCGCCGACGCCGCTGCCCGCGGCCCACGCTGCCATCAGCGCGCCGGCCGCCGCGCGCGAGCCGTGGTCGGCGGCGAAGGCGGTCATCGTCACCTCGGTGGCCCCGAGGGCGAAGCCGACGGGGGCCGTCGCGGCGACGAGCGTGCGCACGCCCGGCGACGCCAGCGCTCCGAGCAGATGGCGCTCGTGCTGGCGCGCGTCTGGCCGCCAGGCGCGCGACGCCGGCGTGGTCACGAGGACGATCGTGCCGAGGATCACGAACCCGCAGGCGACCAGGAGCGCCACGGCCGGCGAGGCGACGATCACGATCGCGGCGGTGAGCAGCGGCCCCGTGACGAAGACCAGCTCGATGGCGATGCCGTCGAGCGCGTAGGCCGTGGGCAGCAGGTCCTTCTCGTTGCTGAGCAGACCGCCGAGCAGCGGACGCACGACCGACCCGACGGGCGGGGAGCTCAGGCCGGCGGCCAGGCTGCAGGCCACCAGCGCGCCCGTCGGTGCGCCCGCGAGCCCCAGGGCGACGAGCCCTCCCAGCGACGCCGCGTGCAGGGCCGCGAGCGGGAGCATGACCCGGGCGTGCGCGTGATGGTCGATGATCCGGCCCAGGGCCGGCGCGGACAGGCCGATCGCGAGCCCGAAGGCGGCGGCCACCAGGCCGGCGCGGGCGAACGAGCCCGTCTCGGCGCGCACGAAGAGGACCATGCCGAGGCTGTCGATCCCGATCGGCATGCGCGCGAGGACCGCGGCGCCGAGCAGGCGCGCGACATCCGGCGCCCGCAGGACGCGGGCGAAGCGCTGCACGGCGGGCATCGGGCGCTATCCGGTGCTTGCCGGATCGCGACCGTGGAGGTCGAGCTCGTCGGCGCGCTCCTCGAGCGCGGCGATGACGAAGGCGATGTGCTCGTCGAAGTCGACGCCGAGCTCCTCGGCGCCCGCGCGGACCTCGTCGCGGTTGACGGCCGCGGCGAAGCTCGGCTGCTTGAGCTTCTTCTTGACCGACTTGGGCGCCAGGCCGTGGATCCCCTCGGGGCGCACGTAGGCGCAGGCGAGGATGAAGCCGCTGAGCTCGTCGACGGCGTAGAGCGTCTTCTCCAGCGGCGAGTCGCGTGAGACGCCGAGGAAGTCGGCGTGCGAGGCGATGGCGCGCACGACGACGGGGTCCACGTCGCGCGCCTCGAGCTCGGCCAGCGCCACGCGCGGATGACCGGTCTCGAGGTCGGGATGGCGCTCGTAGTCCATGTCGTGCAGCAGCCCGACGACGCCCCACAGCTCCTCGTCCTCGCCGCCACGCCGCGCATAGGCGCGCATCGCGGCCTCCACGGCCAGGCAATGGCGGCGCAGCGACTCTGATTGCACCCATTCAGAGAGAAGGTCCCAGGCCTCGTCGCGCGAAAGCTGCACGGACATGGCTGTTAGGCTAGCCGAGCCGCCGATCCCGCCTCCGGGCGCGGCGCCCCCTCACGTCATGGAGAAGTTCGTCATCGACGGCGGCGTGCCGCTCCGCGGGACTGTCACGCCCGCCGGGAACAAGAACGCGGCGCTGCCGATCCTGGCTGCGTCGGTGCTGACGACCGACGAGGTCCTGGTGCGCAACGTCCCGCGCATCCGCGACGTCGACGCCATGCTCGGCGTCCTGCGCGGCCTCGGGGCGACGGTCGAGTGGCGCGACGAGAACGAGGTGGTGATCTGCGCGGCCGGCGTGGACCGCGAGGCGCAGGTCGAGCGCGAGTGGGCCGAGCGCATCCGCGCGTCGTTCCTGCTCGCCGGCCCGCTGCTGGCGCGCTTCGGCCGCGCCGACATGCCGCCGCCCGGCGGCGACGTCATCGGCCGCCGGCGCCTGGACCCCCACCTCGACGCCTTCCGCGCGCTGGGCGCGACCTACGAGCACGGCCGCGACATCGTCCTCGTCGCCCCCAACGGTGGCCTGCGCGCGGGCGAGGTCTTCATGGACGAGCCGTCGGTGATGGCGACCGAGAACGCGCTGATGGCCGCCGCGCTGACGCCCGGGACGACGATCATCGGCAACGCGGCGTGCGAGCCCCACGTCCAGGACCTCGCGCGGATGCTCGTCAAGATGGGCGCCGACATCCGCGGGATCGGCTCCAACGTGCTCGTGGTCAGCGGGCGCGACGAGCTGGGCGGCTGCACCCACGACGTCGGGCCCGACCACATCGAGATCGGCTCGTTCATCGCGCTGGCCGGCGTCACCGGCGGCGAGCTCGTGGTCAAGGACACCGAGCCCGAGGACCTGCGCATGATCCGGCTCGTCTTCGCCCGCCTGGGCCTGCGGACCGAGCTCGACGGCGCCGACGTCATCGTTCCCGGCGACCAGCAGCTCATGGCCCAGCGCGACGTCGGCGAGTACAAGGCCAAGGTCCAGGACGGCCCGTGGCCCGCGTTCCCCGCCGACCTGACGTCGATCGCGATCGCCCTGGCCACCCAGTGCAGCGGCTCGGTCCTCATCCACGAGTGGATGTTCGAGAACCGCATGATCTTCACCGACAAGCTCGTGCTCATGGGCGCCGACATCACCCTCTGCGATCCGCACCGTGCCATCGTCACCGGGCCCTGCCGCCTGCGCGGCGAGCGCATGGAGTCCCCGGACATCCGGGCCGGGATGGCCATGCTCATCGCGGCGCTGTGCGCCGACGGGCGCAGCGAGATCGGCAACGTGCCCCAGATCGATCGCGGCTACGAGCGCATCGACGAGCGCCTGCGCGATCTCGGCGGACAGATCGAGCGGGTCGCCAGCGAGCCCGCGCGCGTGTGATCCACCGCATTCCGAGCGGAACGCGCGACGTGCTCCCCGACGAGATGCGGGAGCTGCGCGCGATCACCGACGCCCTGCGCGGCGTCTTCGAGCTGCACGGGTACGGCGAGGTCTACACACCGGCGATCGAGTACGAATCGGTGCTGCGCCGCGGCGACGGCGGCGCGCAGCCGGCCTACCGGGTGGTCGACGACCACGGCGACGTGCTCGCCCTGCGCGCGGACATGACGGTCCCGATCGCGCGGGTGGTGGCCACGCGCTATCAGACGGCCGAGCCGCCCCTGCGCTTCAGCTACGTCGCCCACGCCTACCGGCGTGTCACCCCGCATCGCGGCCAGATGCGCGAGTTCCTCCAGGCGGGGATCGAGCTCGTCGGCGCCCCCGGGGCGGCCGGCACCGCCGAGGCGCTGACCGTGCTGTGCCACGCGCTGGATGCCGTCGGCCTGGAGGGCTATCGCGTCGGCCTCGGCGACGCGGCGCTCTATCCCGCCCTCCTCAGCGGCCTCGGCGTCGACGAGGAGCACCGCGAGCGCCTGCTGCAGGAGCTCGCGACGAAGGACTTCGTCGGGCTGGAGCGCGAGGTGCGCGAGCTCGACCTCGCGGCCGGCGATGCCGACCTGCTCGTGCGCGTGCCGCAGCTGCGCGGCGGCCCCGACGTGCTCGAGGCGCCGCCGGGGCCGGTGGCCGACGCGCTGGCCGGGCTGCGCGGCGTCCTCGACCTGCTGGAGGCCGGGGTCGCCGAGCGCGTCATCTTCGACCTCGGCCTGGCCCGCGGCCTGGGCTACTACACCGGCGCGGTGTTCGACGTCTACGACCCCGCCCTCGGCGAGCCGCTGGGCGGGGGCGGGCGCTACGACGACCTCCTCGGGCGCTTCGGGCGCGCGCTGCCGGCCGTCGGCTTCGCCATCGGCGTCGACCGGCTGCACGCGGCGCTGGCGGGGGAGGAGGCATGAACCGGTTCGGGCTGACCTTCGCGGTCCCCCGCGGCGCGCTGCTCACCGAGACCCTCGACGCGCTGGAGCGCATCGGCGTCGACGCCGGCGAGGTGCGCACCAACGACCGGCGGTTGCTGTTCGCCGACGTCGGCATCGTGACGATGCGCCCGTCCGACGTGCCCACCTACGTCGAGGCGGGCGCCGCCGACCTCGGGATCGTGGGCAAGGACGTGCTCACCGAGCAGTCCGAGCGCCAGGTCTTCGAGCTGCTCGACCTCGAATACGGCGGCTGCACGATGGTGCTCGCCACCGTCGCCGGCGATCCCGACCCCGCGGCCGAGGCGCTGCGGCGCCTGGGCGTGATGCGCGTGGCG
The DNA here is from genome assembly GCA_963742125.1 of uncultured Actinomycetes bacterium. GTDB lineage: Bacteria > Actinomycetota > Thermoleophilia > Solirubrobacterales > Solirubrobacteraceae > JAOPZW01. The sequence continues at coordinate 19,054 of CAVUKO010000006.1, forward strand.
ACGAAGTACCCGCGCACGGCCGCGCGCTTCCTGGAGGACACGGGCCGCCAGGCCGAGATCGTCGAGGTCAAGGGCTCGGTCGAGCTCGCGCCGCTGACCGGGCTCGTCGAGGCGATCGTCGACCTCACGGCCACGGGCAGCACCCTGCGCGAGAACGGGCTCGTCGTGCGCGAGCAGATCGCGACCTCGACGGCACGGCTGATCGCCAACCCCGTCGCCCACAAGCTCAAGGCGACCGCGATCGACGAGGTCGTGGAGGGGTTGCGTGGCGGTTGAGCGCTTCGCGCTCGGCGATCCCGCCGAGGTCGCGGCGCGCGTGCGCGCGCTGGCGCCGGCCGCTGCGTCGGTGACCGCTGCGGTCGGGCAGATCGTCGCCAACGTGCGCGCGCACGGCGACGCTGCGCTCGAGGCCTACGTGGAGCAATTCGACGGAACGTCCGGCCCGTTGCGCGTGGGGACCGAGGAGCTGGCGGCCGCGCTCGACGGCCTCGACGCCGAGGTGCGCGCCGGCCTCGACGTGGCGATCGCCAACGTGCGCGCGGTGGCCGTCGCCGGGCGCGACGACGAGCGCGAGGTCGTGCTGCCCGAGGGGCAGGTCGTGCGCCTGCGCGAGGTGGCCGTGCGCCGCGCGGCCATCTACGTCCCCGGCGGGCGGGCGCCGTACCCGTCGACGGTCGTCATGGGCGTGGTGACCGCCAAGGCGGCCGGTGTCGACGAGGTCGTCGTGTGCGCCCCCGGCGGGCATCCCGCGATCCTCGCCGCGTGCGCGCTGTGCGAGGCCGACGCGGTCTTTCGGATGGGTGGCGCGCACGCCGTCGCCGCGCTGGCCTACGGCACCGAGAGCGTGCCGCGCGCCGACGTCATCGCCGGCCCCGGCAACCTCTACGTGCAGGAGGCCAAGCGGCTGGTCAGCGGCGACGTGGGCATCGACGGCTTCGCCGGGCCCTCCGACGTGCTCGTGCTGGCCAGCGAGGGAGCCGCCCCGGCGCTGGTGGCGATCGACCTCGCCGCCCAGGCCGAGCACGGCGAGGGCACCATCGTCTGCGCCGTGAGCGACGACCCGGGCCTCCTCGACGCGATCGACCTCGACCCGGGGACGGCGGTCGCCGCGCTCGTGGACGCCCCCGACCTCGAATCCGCGCTGGCCTTCGCCGAGGCCTTCGCGCCCGAGCATCTGGAGCTGGTCGGGGAGGGGGCCGAGGCCCTGGCGCCGCGCGTGCGCAGCGCCGGCTGCGTCTTCGTCGGGCGCGACGGTGCCACCGCCTTCGGCGACTACGTCGCCGGCTCGAACCACACGCTGCCCACCGGCGGCGCGGCGCGCTTCGGCTCCGGGCTGAGCGCGCGCCACTTCCGCCGGCGCATGAGCGAGGTGCGCATCGGCCCGGCCGCGGCGGCGCTCGCGCGCGCCGGCGCGCCGATCGCGCGCGCCGAGGGCTTCGAGCGCCACGCGGCGTCGATGGAGGTTCGGGAGAATCCCAGCCCGTGACGCGAGCCGCGGAGATCAGCCGGGACACGAAGGAGACGAGCGTCGCGCTCGCGCTGGCCCTCGACGGCAGCGGCGCAGGCACGCGCGCGACCGGCGTCGGCTTCCTGGACCACATGCTCGACCTGCTGGCCCGCCACGGCCGGCTCGACCTCGCCGTCGAGGTGCGCGGCGACCTCGAGACCGGCGCGCACCACACGGTCGAGGACACCGGGATCGTCCTCGGTCAGGCGCTGGACCGCGCGCTGGGCGACCGCGCCGGCATCACGCGCTACGGCGCGGCGACGGTGCCGATGGACGAGGCGCGCGCCTCGTGCGCGATCGACATCTCCGGCCGGCCGTACTGCCACTTCGTGGCCGACCTGCCGCCGGGCGGCACCGGCGGCTTCGATCACGAGCTGGCCGAGGAGTTCTTCCGCGCGGTGGCCAACGCCGCGCGCATCACGCTGCACATCGAGGTCGAGGCGGGCACCAACGCCCACCACATGATCGAGGCGGCGTTCAAGGCCTTCGCCCGCGCGCTGCGCGCGGCCGTGACCATCGACCCGACCGAGACGGGCGTGCCGTCGACCAAGGGGACCTTGACGTGACCACGATCGGCATCGTCGATCACGGGATGGGCAACCGCCGCAGCGTCGAGAAGGCGCTCGAGCGCGTCGGCGCGCGCGTGGCGCTGACCGCCGACCACGACGCCCTGCGCGCCGCCGACGGGCTGATCGTCCCCGGGGTCGGGGCCTTCGCCGCCGCGATGCGGGCGATGCGCGAGCTCGGCCTCGACGAGCTCGTGGTCGAGCGCGCGGGGGAGGGCACACCGGTGCTCGGGCTGTGCCTGGGGATGCAGCTGCTCTTCGACGCCTCGACCGAGCTCGGCGGCGATCGCGGGCTGGGCCTGCTGCCCGGCCAGGTCGTCGCGCTCGAGGCGGCTGATCTGAAGGTCCCGCACATCGGCTGGAACGAGGTCGCCTTCACGCGCTCCTCGCCGCTGCTGGAGGGCCTCGGCGAGCACGCGGCCTTCTACCACGTGCATTCGTTCGTGGCGCGGCCCGACGACGAGGGCGACGTGCTGGGCCGCGGCGACTACGGCGGCCCGTTCACCTCGATCGTCGCGCGCGGCGACGTCTACGGCGTGCAGTTTCACCCCGAGAAGTCCTCGGCCGCCGGGCTGGCGCTGCTGGCGAACTTCACCTCGGTGTGCTCGCGGGTGGCAGCCTGAGTGATCCTCTACCCGGCCATCGACATCGCCGAGGGCCAGGCCGTGCGCCTGGTGCAGGGCGACTTCGCCGAGAAGACGGTCTACCGCGACTCGCCCCTGGAGGCGGCGCGCGCGTGGGTCGACGCCGGCGCGCGCTTCCTGCACGTCGTCGATCTCGACGGCGCGCGCACCGGCACGCCGAAGTCGCTCGGGCACCTCGAGCAGATCGCCCACGAGCTGGCGGTGCCCGTCCAGTACGGGGGCGGCCTGCGCTCGCTGCCCGCGGTGCGCGACGCGCTGCGTGCGGGCGCCGAGCGCGTCATCCTCGGGACCGCGGCCTACACCGACGTCGACTTCCTCGACGACGTGCTCGGGGCCTACCGCGAGCGCGTGATCGTCTCGGTCGATACGCGCGGCGGCAACATCTCGACCTCCGGGTGGCAGCAGACGACGCAGATGCCGGCCGACTCGGTCATCGAGCGCCTGCAGAATCGTGGGGTGCGCTCGTTCATCTACACGAACGTCGACAAGGACGGGATGCTCGAGGGCCCCGACCCCGAGGAGGTCCGCCGCATCGCGGGCGTCGTGCGCGGGCGCTTTCTGTACTCGGGCGGCATCGGCACGCTCGACCACCTGCGCGCGCTGCGCGACCTGCGCCAGGTCAACCTCGGCGGGGTGATCGTCGGCAAGGCCCTCTACGAGGGCAACTTCACGGTGCCCGAGGGTCAGCAGGCGCTCGAGCCGACGCGTGACTGACCGCTACGTCCCGGCCGCGGGACGGCGCGCGTTCACGCGCCTCTACGACCCCGTGGTGGCGCTGACGATGCGCGAGGCGACGTTCCGCGGGCGCCTGTGCGCGCAGGTCCTCGACGGACTGGCGCCCGGGGCCGCAGTGGTCGATGTCGGTTGCGGCACGGGGACGCTGGCCATCGCGCTCGCGGCGGCCGGAGCCGGGGTGATCGGCGTCGACGGCGATCCGGAGATCCTCGCGCTGGCGCGCGCGAAGCCGGGCGCAGAGGCGGTGCAATGGCGCAGGGGACCGGCGACAGCGCTGCCGCTCGCGGGGAACAGCGCCGACCGCGTGGTCATGTCGCTGCTGCTGCACCATCTCGACGCCGACGCCAAGCGCGCCGCGCTGACCGAGGCGGCGCGCGTCCTGCGCCCCGGAGGGCGCCTGCACGTCGCCGATTGGGGGCGCCCGCGCGACCCGCTCATGCGCGGGGCGGCGTGGGCGCTTGCGCGCCTCGACGGCGCCGAGGGGCTGGCCGAGCACCTCGACGGGCGTCTGCACGGCCTGCTGTCCGACGCGGGCTTCGCGGCCATCGGCCTGCACGACCGGCTGCGCACGGGCTGGGGCAGCCTCGAGCTGCTGTCGGCCCTCCGCCCGGCGCTATGACCTGATCGTCACCGCGTCGAGCAGGGCCAGTCCGCCCGCGATCACCGAGTCGTAGCGCCCGGCGTCCGCCGAGCCCTGGGCCACCACGTAGGCGCCCTGGATGATGCCCATGAGGACGTCGGCGATCTGCGCGGGGCTCGCGTCGGGCGCGAGCTCGCCGCGCGCCTTCGCCTCCTGATCCGCGAGCGCGGAACCGACGGCTCGCCGGTCAACCAGTACGCGCCGTTCTACCTCTGGGACGCGGTCGACGGCATGGGCCGCTTCCTGTGGGGTGGCGGCGGGTTCCACGGCATCGTGGAGTCCTTCGGGCGCCCGGCGGTGCACCACTGGACGGGGGTGGCCGACGAGCCCGGCCCGGAGCGCGCGGCGACGCCGCGCACCGCGACGCGCGCCACCGAGGCGCTCGCGCCCGAGGAGGATCCGGGCCCCGCGGTGCAACGCGCGCTCGATCGCGTTGCGCGAGCGCGCGCGGACGGACGGGGTGCACTCCACGGCGCTGGCCGTCGACCCCCAGCGCTGGGAGATCGTGCACTTCACCCTGTGGCGGGACAGCTCTCCGCCAGCGGTGGGGACGCGCTATCAGGTGCTGCACCTGTCGACGGGAAGCGCGCGTTGAAGGTGAAGGCGAACGGCGTGGGCCCGTGGTCGCGCAGGTGCGCGAGGCGCTCCTTGGCCTCCTCGACGGTGGGCAGCTGCCCGGCGGGGACCCACCACAGCACCATGTAGGGCTTCATCGGCTCGAACCACTCGCGGCGGCGGCGCATGACGTCGACGTGGCCGCTGCGGTAGACGAAGGCCGCGAGGTCCTCGATCGACTCCCACACCGACATGTTCACGATCATCCGGTCGTCCTCGTAGGGGCGCAGGGCGGTCGCGTTGCCGTCGTCGGTCTGCAGGCGCCAGACGAACCCGGGCGACGCGTCGGCGACGGCGTTGACCGGGTCGAGCAGTGCCATGAACTCGGCCATGACCGGCCCGTCGACCGCGCCCCGAGCGCGCCCGATGTTGAGCTGTGCGATGTGGAAGGCGGTCATTCGTACCCCGCGATGTCGGCTTGGGCGAAGACGTGGTCGGCGTGCACTCGGACGAGCAGCTCGTCCATCGCGGCGTTGCGCCGGCCGAACTCCTCGGCGCGGTCGGCGCCCATGTAGCGCCCGCCGATCGTCGTGGCCCAGCGCAACAGCTCGTCGGCGTCGCGCGAGATGCCGACGGTGCCGGTCACGCTGACGAAGGCGTAGGGCGAGCGCTCGTCGTCGACGCACAGGGCGGCGAGCCCGGTCCGGGCCAGCGCGCGGCCCTTGATCGAGTTCTCCCCGGTGGTGAAGACGAAGTCGTCGCCGTCGAGGACGAACCAGATCGGCACGACGTGCGGGCGCCCGTCATGGCGCGTGGTGGCGAGCTTGCCGGTGCGCGTGCCCTCGCTGACGAAGGCGCGCCATTCGGCGTCGTCCATGCGGCGGGGCACGTGCCGACGATACCGCGACAAGATGCGGGGCATGACCGGCCCGACCCCGGACCTGTTCGCTGCGCTACCGGAGCAGTACTTCATGCGCATCGTGGGCGCCGCCGCCGCGGCGCGCGCGCTGCCCGGCCCGCGCCTGATCGACCTCGGGCGCGGCAATCCCGACCTCCCGCCACCGCCGGTGGCGCTCGAGGCGCTGAAGGCCGAGCTCGCGGCGTCGGGCGGCATGCACGGCTACCCGCCCTTCAAGGGCCGCGCCGAGCTGCGCGAGGCGATCGCCGCGCACTACCGCGCGAACCACGGCGTCGAGCTCGATCCCGACCACGAGGTCGCCGTGGTGCCGGGGACGAAGACCGCGATCATGCTCGCCGTGCTGGCCTGCGCGGGAGCCGGCCAGGTCGTCGCGCTGCCCGACCCGGGCTATCCGGACTATCTGTCCGCCGTCGCCCTGGCCGGGGCGCGCACCGTGGCGCTCCCGCTCGACGCCGCCGCCGGATGGCAGCCCGACCTCGACGCGCTGGGCACCGAGCGCCCGGCGCTCGTGGTCCTCAACTACCCCTCCAACCCGTGCGCGGCGTGCGAGGCGCCGGGGACCTTCGAGGCCGCCGTGGCGTGGGCCCACGAGCGCGGCGCGTGGCTGCTCAACGACCTCGCCTATGCCTTCCTGGCCTTCGACGGGCGCCGCGCGCGCAGCGTGCTCGAGGTCGACGGCGCGCGCGAGGTGGCCGTCGAGCTGTGGTCGCCCTCGAAGGTCTACGGCATGGCCGGCTGGCGCGTGGGCTTCGCGGTCGGCAACGCAGAGGTCGTGGGGCGCATCCAGCTGCTGCTCGACCACCTGGCCGCCGGCGTGCCGGTGGCGCTCCAGCTCGGCCTCGTGGCCGCGCTGACCGGCGATCAGGGCCACGTGCGCGAGCGCTTCGAGGTCTACCGCCGGCGCCGCGACGTGCTCGTGCAGGGCCTCGGGCTGCAGCCGCCCGAGGGCACCTTCTACGCGTGGTGGCGCCTGCCCGACGGCCTCACCACCGAGCGCCTGCTGACCGAGCAGCGCGTCGCGGTCGCGCCCGGGGAGGGCTTCGGGGCGCGCGGCGCGGCTATGGGCGCCTGTCGCTGGCGGTCGACGACGCCGACCTCGCCGAAGGCGTGGCGCGGCTGGCCGCGGTCGCCACGTAGCCTGGAGGGCGTGCACCTCAAGCGCGTCATCCCGTGCCTGGACGTCGACGCCGGGCGCGTGGTCAAGGGCACCAACTTCGTCGACATCCGTGACGCGGGCGATCCCGTCGAGCTCGCCGAGCGCTACGACGCCGAGGGCGCCGACGAGCTCGTCTTCCTCGACATCACCGCGACGCACGAGAAGCGCGACACGATGGTCGAGCTCGCCCGGCGCACGGCCGACAACGTCTTCGTGCCGTTCACGATCGGCGGCGGCATCCGCTCGGTCGCCGATGCGCAGGCCGTGCTCGACGCCGGCGCCGACAAGATCAGCGTCAACTCGGCCGCCGTGGCCAGGCCCGAGCTCATCGACGAGCTGGCCGATCGCCTCGGCGCGCAGTGCGTGGTGCTGGCGATCGACGCGAAGGCGACCGGCGACGCGTGGGAGGTCTTCGTGGCCGGCGGGCGCACCGCGACCGGGCGCGACGCGGTGGGTGGGCCGCGAGGGCACCGAGCGCGGGGCGGGGGAGATCCTGCTGACGAGCATGGATCGCGACGGCACCAACGACGGCTATGACCTCGCGCTGACCAGCGCGGTGGCGGGCGCCGTGCCGGTGCCGGTCATCGCCTCCGGCGGCGCCGGGACGCTGGACCACCTGGCGCAGGCGCTGCGCGCTGGTGCCGACGCCGCCCTGTGCGCGTCGATCTTCCATTACGGGCAGCACACGGTGGCCGAGGCCAAGGCGCACCTGGCCGCCGCCGGCATCGCTGTGCGTGCATAGGCACGCGCGGCTGCGGGTTTCGTCCGCGCGGGTCTGCTAGAACAAGGGGAGAGGCCCGCCTGTGCCACCGCGGTGGCGCGCAGCCCCTTCACCGCCCCCGCGGGCGCAGTCGCAAGACGATGTCGTCACAGCCCAACACGCAACGGAGGGCCGCCCCGCCGCGCGGGAACGCCACTCCCCAGCCCGTCGCGCCGCCTGCCCGCGGCGGTCTCGACGTGACCACGCTGGTCGCTGCCGCAGTCGCCTCGGTCGTCGCCGCCACGGTGGTCTCGAGGCTGTGGCAGGCCGGCACCGTGTGGGCCACGGCGATGACGCCCGTGATCGTCGCGCTGGTCAAGGAGGCGGTGGAGCGCCCCGCGAAGCGGGTCAGCTCGATCGCCACCCGCGCGGCCGCTCCGCCGCTGGCGCGCGCGTCGCGGGCCGTGGCCGAGCCGCCGCCAGAGGCCTACGCGCCGCCGCCGCCGGTCGTGGGCCCCGATCCGGGGCTGAGCGAGATGCGCGTCTACCGCCGCGAGCGCGCCACCGGCCGGCACTGGAAGCTCGCCGTCGTCACCGGCCTGCTGGCCTGCGTCATCGCCATCGCGGTGATGACGCTGCCCGAGCTCGTGGCCGGGCGCTCGGTGGTCAGCGGCTCGCACCACACGACGATCTTCGGCGGCCGTCGCTCGACGCCGTCCTCGACGACGAAGACGAAGACCGACGAGAAGAAGACCACGACCAGCGACAAGACCACGGGCACCGACACACAGCCGCAGGACACGACGACCCAGCCGGATACCACGACGACGGCGCCCGACGGACAGGCACCGGCGACGACCGCGCCCGCGCCGACGCAGACTCCCGCGCCGTCGACGACGCAGCCCCCGGCGGGCCAGACCCAGCCACCGGCGCAAACCCAGCCGCCGGCGCAGACCCAGCCGCCCCCCACCACGCCGTAGCGGGGCTAGCGCTTGCGCGGCCGGCAGACCGTGCGGCCGTCGTGGTGCTTGACGCAGACCAGCGGGCGCGGGATCCGGCAGACCGTGCGGCCGTGGCTCTTGAAGCAGATCTCGCGGTGCTGGCGGCGTAGGCGGGCGTTGCGGCGCACCGCGGCGCGCCGTGCCGCGACCCGGCGCGCGACCTTGCGCCTGTGGCTGCGCACAGCCTGAGCGCGGCGCTTGTCGGCCTTGCGCTTGGCCCGGGCGGCACCGGCCCCGGCCGCGCCGGCGAGACGGTCGCGGGCGCGCTCGTCGCGCCGCGCCTGGGCCGGGGAAGCGAGCATGAACAGGCTCGAGTAGCCGACGAAGTACAGCCGCCGGCCGTCGGAGATGACCGGGTTGAAGGCGCCCCGGCCGGTCGACCACACGAGCTTGCCGGTGACCGCGCCGAGGGCGGCCGAGGAGCGCCGCGACAGGTTGGAGTAGAAGACGAGGTCGCCGACCACGACGGGCGCGCCGGAGATCTTGCCGCCGGCGTTGTGCGCCCAGCGCACGCTGCCCGAACGCGCGTTGAACGCGTAGAGGCGACCGTCGTAGGACCCGATGTAGACCGTCGGGCCCGCGCCGGGCACGCTGGCCACGGCCGGCGACGAGTACACGTAGCTGCCGGTCCGGTGGCGCCAGGCCAGCTTGCCGTTCGAGGCCGCAAGCGAGTAGACGAAGCCGTCGAGCGAGCCGATGTAGACGCGCCCGTAGGCGGTCGCCGGCGTCGAGTAGAAGCGCCCGGCCTTCAGCCCGAACGCGCTCCCGGCCCCCGAGGTCTCCCAGATGGACGAGCCGTCGCGCGCGCGGATGGCGTGGACCTTGCCGCCGTAGTCGCCGAAGAACAGGCGCCCCTGGCTCAGCGCGAGCCCGCCCTTCACCGCGCCGTCGGCCTTGTAGCGCCAGCGCACCGCGCCGTCGCGGGCGCGCAGCGCGTAGACCGTGCCGTCCTCGGTGCCGAAGTACACGCGCCCGCTGGCCACCAGCGGCGAGGACTCGGCCCGCGAGGGGAGCTTGCGCGACCAGCGCACGCGGCCGTTCTTGGCGTCGAGCGCCATCACGCGCCCGCCCTTGATCCCCTTGCCGCGCGCCAGCACGACCGCGTAGACGCTGCGCCCGGCGCACGCCGGCGACGAGGCGGCCAGGTAGCCGGCCTTCGTCTTCCAGCGCACGCGGCCGGTGAGCCGGCTGATCTTGTAGATGGCGCCGTTGTTCTTCTGCAGGTACAGCGCGCGCCCGCACAGCACCGGCGGGAACTCGATCAGCACGCGCCCGGTCACGCCCCACTCCGACACGAACGGCGGGCGCAGCGGCGTCTTCAGCGGCAGGTAGCGCGTGCGCGCCTTGTCATAGCCGAAGTCGGACCACGCGAAGTGGTCGTCCATCGGGTGATCGGTGGCCTTGGGCTTGTGCTCGGTGCTCGTGGGGCTCGTGGCCTGCGTGTCGGTGAACTCGACGTCGGGATTGGAGACGTCGCCCGGCTCCGAGGTGACCAGGAATGCGACCGCGGCTCCGGCGGCCACCACGCAGAACACGCCCCCGAGTACCAGCCAGCGCCACCGTCCGCGCAGGCGCGGGAACATGCCCCGAGGGTAGCGTTGCGGTGTGCGCGACGCGTCGGATGCCATCGACGTGCTGCGCGCCGACCCGTGCGGCGCGCGGCTGCTGCGTGCCTTCGCGCCGGGCGACGGCGTGCGGCTCGTCGGCGGCGCCGTGCGCGACCTGCTGCTCGAGCGCGCGCCGCGCGAGCTCGATCTGGTGGTCGAGGGCGACGTCGACGCGGCGGCCGCGCGCCTGGACGGCGAGGTCACCGCGCACGACCGCTTCGGGACCGCGCGCGTGCGCGTCGACGACTGCGCCTACGACCTCGTGCGCGCCCGCGCCGAGACCTACGCCCATCCGGGCGCGCTGCCCGACGTACGGCCGGGCACGCTCGGCGAGGACCTCCGCCGCCGCGACGTGACGGTCAACGCCATCGCGCTGGGCCTCGACGGTGTCCTGACCGCGGTCGACGGCGCGCTCGAGGATCTGCGGGCCGGCCGCCTGCGCGTGCTGCACGACGCGTCCTTCGTCGACGACCCGACGCGCGTCTGGCGGGTGGCGCGCTACGCGGCGCGCCTGGGCTTCGAGGTCGAGGCGCGGACGCGCTCGCTGGCGCGCGCCGCGGATCCCGCGACCGTGAGCGGCGACCGCCTCGGGGCCGAGCTGCGCCTGGCCCTCAAGGAGCCCGATCCGCTCGCCGCGCTGCAGGCCGTCGGCGAGCTCAACCCCGCCTACCTGCCCGACGGCTTCGACCCGCGCCCGCGCGCGCTCGCCGCCGCGCTGGACCTGCTGCCCGCCGACGGCCGCGCCGACCTGCTCACCCTGGCCGCCTGCACGGCCGGGATGGACGCGCGCGCGTTGCTGTCCTGGCTCGACGACATGGGCTTCGTCGCCGCCGAGCGCGACCTGGTGGCCGCTGCCTCGCGCTTCTCCACGGGCGCGCCGCTGCGCGCCGCGCGCACCAACGCCGAGATCGCGCGGGCGGCGCGGGGAGCGCCGATCGAGGCGGTCGCGCTGGCCGGCGGGGAGAACGCGCGGCGCTGGCTGGACGAGCTGCGCGCCGTGCGCCTGGACATCAACGGCGACGACCTGCTGCGCGCCGGGATCCCTGAGGGGCCCGAGATCGGCTCGCGGCTTCAGCGCACGTTGGACCGAAAGCTCGACGGCGAGCTCGCCGGGCGCGAGCAGGAGCTCGCCGCTGCGCTGGGCCAGGACGGTGGATAGGCTCGCCCGCAGATGAACGCCAACGTGCTGCGATGGGACGGCGGTCCGGCCCATTACGAGGTCTACTACCTGTCGGTCACCGATCCCCGTAGCGCCACCGGGCTGTGGATCCGATACACGATGCGCTCCCCGCTGAAGGGCGCCGGGGAGTGCTCGCTGTGGTTCATGGCCATGGACCGCGACGGCACGCGCTTCGCGCGCAAGGCGACCTATCCGATCCAGGAGCTCGTGGCCGAGCCCGATCCCTTCCGGCTCACCCTGGCCGGCGCGGACCTCTCCGACCGCGGGATGGCCGGCGGCTTCGAGGACGTGTCGTGGGAGCTCTTGTGGGAGCCGTCGCTGCCGGCGGCCGAGCACGTCCACCCGCTCCTGCGGCGCGCGGGCATCGCCAAGACGCTGCTCGTGCTCGCCCATCCGGATCTCGCGGTCTCGGGCACGGTGCGCTTCGCCGGGCGCGAGCTCGTCCTGGAGGGCGCCCGCGGCGGCCAGGCGCACCTGTGGGGCTCCAAGCACGCTGCGCGCTGGGCGTGGGCGCACGCCAACGACCTGCGCAGCGTCGAGGGCGAGCCGCGTCCTGGCGCCTACCTCGACGGCGTCAGCGTCTTCGTTCCGCGCTTCGGCCGCGAGCTGGGACCCAGCACGCCGATCGTGGGGAGCTTCGGCGGCGACGCCTTCCGCTCGACCAGCCCCCTCCATGTCACCCGCAACCCCAGTCACTTCGGCCTGACGTCGTGGCATTTCGAGGCGCGCGAGGGCAAGCGCAAGGTCATCGGGGAGGTCGACGCGCCGCGCGACTCGCTCGTGGGGGTCACCTACCACGACCCCGACGGCGACCTCGCGTACTGCTACAACAGCGAGGTGGCCTCGATGCGCCTCTTCGTCTGGGACCGCACGACGCGCGGGCGCTTCGGCTGGACCCTGCGCGACACGCTCGTCGCCGACGGCAACGCCCACTTCGAGTACGCCCAGCGCGCGCCCGTCGACGGCGTGGAGCTGCTCGTCACGTGAGCTTCCGCGCCGCGGGCGAGCACCTGGCGATCGATCTGCCCGGCGCGACGGCGCTCTTCACGACGCGTCTCGGGGGCGTGTCGGAGGGCCCCTACGCCTCGCTGAACCTCGGATCGAAGACCGACGACGACCCCGAGCGCGTGGCGGCCAACCGCGAGCGCGTGCGCGCGCAGGCCGGCGCGGCGCGCCTCGCGCAGGGCCGGCAGGTCCACGGGACGCACGTCGTCGTCGACGGCGCGGGCGGCGAGGAGGCCGACGGGCAGGTCACCACGCAGGCCGGGGTCGCCGCACTCGTGCTCGTGGCCGACTGCCTGCCGGTCGCGCTGGCGGGTCCCGGCGCCGCCGGCGTGGTCCACGCCGGCTGGCGCGGACTGGCCGCCGGGGTGCTCGAGGCCGGCGTCGGCGCCGTCGGGCGCGGGCCGGTCGCCGCGGCCATCGGGCCCGGCATCGGCCCCTGCTGCTACGAGGTCGGCGACGACGTGCGCGCGGTGTTCGCCAGCAGCGAGCGCACGCTCGACCTCAAGGCCGTCGCCCGCGCGCACCTGCAGGCCGCCGGCGTCGAGGAGATCCACGACTGCGGCCTGTGCACGGCGTGCGATGCGCGGCGCTTCTTCTCCCATCGCCGCGATCGCGGCGTGACCGGCCGCCAGGCGGGGCTCGCGTGGCGGAGCTGATCCGCGGCCTCGACGCGCAGCGCGTCGCCGACAACCTCGCGCGGGTGCGCGCGGAGATCGGCCGCGAGGACGTCCAGGTCCTCGCCGCGGTGAAGTACGTCGCGGCCGAGGAGATGGGCGTGCTCGCCGAGGCGGGCGTCACGCTGGTGGGCGAGAACCGCGCGCAGGAGCTCGAGGTCAAGGCCGCTGCCCATCCGGAGCTCACCTGGGACTTCATCGGCCACCTGCAGAGCCGGAAGGTGAAGCAGATCCTGCCGCACGTGCGCTGGATCCACTCGGTGGCCAGCGACTCCGTGCTCAAGGAGCTCGGCAAGCACGCCGACGCGCACACCGAGGTCCTCGTCGAGGTCAACGTGGCTCGCGACGAGAGCAAGTCCGGCGTGCTGCCCGAGGAGCTCGACGGCTTCCTGGAGCGATGTCCGGTGACCGTCGTGGGCCTGATGACGATGCCGCCGTTCACCGAGCGCGCGGAGGACAGCCGCCGGTGGTTCGCCGCCCTCGCCCAGCTCGCGGGGGAGCGCGGCCTGCGCGAGCTGTCGATGGGCACGAGCCAGGACTACGCGGTGGCCGCGCAGGAGGGCGCGACGGTGGTGCGACTCGGCACGAGTCTGTACACGTAAGTTGCAGGAGAATCGCCCAAGAGGGCTAACCTTCCGCAGTAGGTATGGCGTTCCGCGATTCCTGGCACCGCGCGCTCGTGTACTTCGGCCTTGCCGAGGAGCGGGACCCGTACGTCGACGAGGACGAGCCCTACGAGCCCGAGGCCGAGCTCGAGGATCGCTATCGCGAGCGTCCGAACGTCCGCCGGCTGGGCTCCAGGCGCCGGCGCGACGAGTTCGACGACATCTTCGCCGACGACGACGTCCCGGCGCGCCCGACGGCGCAGCTGCGCTCCGTCCGCCCCGGGGGCAATGGTCGCGGCGACGTGCGCGTGCACCTCGTCATCCCCAAGAGCTTCAACGACGCCCAGCAGATCGCGGACAAGTTCAAGGAGAACATCCCGGTCGTCCTCAACCTGCAGGGCATCGACACCGACCTCTCCAAGCGCCTCATCGACTTCGCCAGCGGACTGACCTACGCCCTCGACGGCGGCATGCAGCGGATCGCCGACAAGGTGTTCATGCTCACGCCGCGCAACGTCGAGATCTCGGCGGAGGAGCGCGCGGAGCTCATCGAAAAGGGCTTCTTCAACCAGAGCTGACCCGGTGCAGCTCGGCCTCATCGGCGCCGGGAGCATGGCCCGAGGGCTCGCCCTCGGCTGGGGTCGGCCGTTGCTGTGCACCGATGTCGTCGCCGCGCGCGCGCAGGCGCTGGCCGAGGAGGTCGGCGGCGAGGCGCTGGGTTCGGGCGCCGAGGTCGCCCAGCGCGCAGACGTCGTCGTCCTGTGCCACAAGCCCTACCAGCTGCACGCGGTGGCGGCCGAGCTGGCCCCGCACGCCAAGGCCATCGTCTCGATCCTGGCCGCCACGCCGCTGCAGGACCTCAAGGCGGCCTATCCAGACCGCCCCGTGTACCGGGCGCTGCCCTCGACGCCGGTCGCGGTGCGCCAGGGCGCGGTCATCCTCGCCGCCGACGAGGAGCAGGACGCAGAGCTCGACGCTGCGGTGCGCGGCCTGTTCGAGGAGCTCGGCACGCTCGTCGTGCTCGACGACGCGCTCGTCGACGTCGCCATGGGCCTGATGTCCAACGCGCCCGCCTACTACGCGCTCGTCGTCGAGGCGCAGGTCGACGCCGGCGTGCGCCACGGGCTGACCGCCGACCAGGCCTCGCGCCTCGTCGTGCAGACGATGGCGGGCACCGCCGAGCTGCTGCGCCGCCAGGACTTCGACACGCTGGCGGCCCGCCGTGCGGTGACCTCGCCGGGCGGTTCGACCGCCCGCGGGCTCGATGCGCTGGAGCGCGGCGGGGTACGCGCCGCCTTCTCCGACGCCCTTGATGCGATCCTCAAGCCATGACCGCCGTGCTGGCCACCTTCCGCGAGGACCTCGCCAGCTACGTGTACGCCGTCTTCAACGTCTACACGCTGCTGATCATCGCCTACATCCTGAGCTCGCTGTTCTTCGCGTTCGGCGGGCGCCTGCCCTATGCGCGGTGGTCGAGCGCGATCCTCGGCTTCCTGCGCGACGTGTGCGAGCCCTACCTCTCGCTCTTCCGGCGTTTCATCCCGGCCATCGGCCCGTTGGACCTGAGCCCGATTGTCGGGATCCTGCTGCTGCAGTTCGTCGGCCGCGCGCTGTACTCGGTCATCTCCGGTTGATGTCGCCGTGGCTGCGTTCGGGCGCGGTGATGGCGGTCGTCATCGTCCTCGACCAGGTGACGAAGGCGCTCGTGCGCTCGAACATCGCGATGGGCGACCGTGACGGCATCCTGCCGGGCGTCGAGCTCGTCCACGTGCGCAACGAGGGCGTCGCCTTCAGCCGCTTCTCCGGTGGCGGCGCGATCGTCGCGGTGATCGTCGGTGCCGCGCTGGTGGCCCTGGTGGCCTACTTCGTCACGCACCTCGACAAGCCCCTGATCTGGCTGCCGACCGGGATGCTGCTGGGCGGCGCGCTGGGCAACGTCATCGACCGCATCCGCTACGGCGCCGTGACGGACTTCATCAAGCTCCCGGCGTGGCCGGCCTTCAACGTGGCCGACATATCGATCACCTTCGGCGTCGTCGTGCTGCTGTACGTCACCGAGCGCCCGCGCAATGCAGCTCCAAGCGACGCCTGACGACGCCGGGGCGCGGCTGGACGCCTTCCTGGCGGCGCCGCTGGGCTCGCGCGCGCGCGCCCAGCGGCTCATCGAGGCCGGCCTGGTGCTGGTCGACGGCCGCGCGGCGCCCAAGCGCCATCTGCTCAGCGCCGGCGAGCTGGTCACCGTCGACGAGCCCGAGGAGGCGCCGGCGCCCGAGGCCCCCGACGCGCCCTATGCCGTGCCCTACGGCGACGAGCACCTGCTGGTGGTGGACAAACCCGCCGGGGTCGTCGTGCACCCCGCGCGCGGGCATCGGACGGGGACGCTCGCGCAGGCGCTGAGCCCGATCGCCGCCGGCGGCGACGACGCCGCGCGCGCCGGGATCGTGCATCGGCTCGATCGCGACACGTCGGGTCTGCTCGTGGTGGCGCGCTCGGAGGCCGTGCACCGCGCCCTGCGCAACGCGCTGCAGGCGCGGGCGATCACGCGCGAGTACCTGGCGCTGGTCGAGGGGCGCCCGCCCGCGCGCAGCGGAACGATCGACGCGCCGCTGGGGCGCGACCGGCGCGTGCGCACGCGGATGTCCACCGACAGCGATGACCCGCGCGCGGCGGTGACGCACTTCGAGCTCGAGCAGGCGCTGCCGCGCACCACGCTGTTGCGCGTGCGCCTGGAGACGGGGCGCACGCACCAGATCCGCGCGCACCTGCGCGCCATCGATCACCCGGTCGTCGGCGACCCCGAGTACGGGACGGCGGGGCGCCTGGGCCTCGAGCGCCAGTTCCTGCACGCGGCGCGGCTGGCCTTCGCGCACCCGGTGACGGGCGCGCCGGTCGACGTGACCTCGCCGCTGCCGCCGGACCTCGAGGCGGCGCTCAGCCGGGCCGCCGCCGAGTGATCCACAGCGCGGCGCGGTAGGGGATGTCGACCTGGTCGACGCCGCGGCGCGCGAGCATCCCGTCGAGCTGGCCGAGAAACTCGGTGCGCTGACCCTCGGGCAGCGCCGCCACGAACGACATCGATGCCCAGTGCGCGACGATCCCCTCGCGGTCGGTGTGGTGAACGAACGGCTCCTCGCGCGTCTCGAGCTCCCCGAAGGCCGGATGACCCTCGAAGACGTCGGGTCGTCGCCAGCCGGAGACGAGCGCCGGATGGTCGCCCTTGGGCAGTGCCGTGTGGACGACCACGAGATCGAGCCACCAATCGGGCGCGTCGTCGCTGCCGTACCACCGCGGGTATGTGGTGCACACCACCACGCCGCCGCCCGGCCTGACGACGCGCGCGAGCTCGTCGGCGGCGCGGGCGCCATCGAACCAGTGCCACGCGTCGCTGGACACGGCGCCGTCGACGCTCGCGTCGGGGAGCGGCAGCTCCTCGGCGTGGCCGGCCAGCGCGCGGTCGGCGCCGATGTGCCCGGCCAGGATCGCGCGCATGGCGTCCAGCGGCTCGACGGCGACGACGTCGAAGCCCTTCTCGAGCAGCGGACCGGAGAGCCGGCCGGTGCCCGCGCCGACGTCGAGCAGGCGCGGTCCGCCGCCGGCCGCGGCCGCGATCGCATCGATCGCGTGGTCGTCGTAGCGCGGACGGCCGAAGTCGTACGCGGCGGCGACGTCGTCGAAGCTGCGGGCCAGGTCGGACATCCCTACAGCCTTACAAGCGCGGCGGGGCGACCGCGTCGGTGGTCGCCCCGCCACCTCACGACGCGGGCCGGGCCACCGGAGGTAGGGGAAGGGAGGACCGGCCCACGATGCTCCTAACGCAGGCGTATCGATGTTCTTGCGTACAATCGAGGGACAACGTCCTTCGACCCCGCGGGACGCATGCGTTGGCGACCCTGCCCGGGCCGGTTGGCCCGGATCCGCCTCGCCCCCGCGGGCACATCACCCACACGTACCTCATCAAGGGAGAGCCGCAACCATGCCCGAAGTCGGGATCAGGGAGCTGCTGGAGGCCGGCGTACATTTCGGCCACCAGACTCGTCGCTGGAACCCCAAGATGCGCCGCTTCATCCACGGAGAGCGCGGCGGCATCTACATCATCGATCTGCTGCAGACGCAGCGCCTGCTCGAGCAGGCGCGCCAGTTCGCCGGCGAGCTGGCCCAGCGTGGCGGCGTCGTCCTCTTCGTGGGGACCAAGAAGCAGGCTCGCGACGCCGTCAAGGACGTCGCCGAGGCCGCCGGGATGCCCTACGTCAACCATCGCTGGCTGGGCGGCCTGCTCACGAACTTCCAGACCATCAACCAGCGCATCCGGCGTCTGCACGACCTCGAGCGCTACGAGACCGAGGGGCAGCTCGGCCTGCTGCCGACCCGCGAGCGCATGGCCGCCGAGGCCGACCTCGCCAAGCTGCGCGCCAACCTCGGGGGCGTGAAGTACATGCAGCGCACGCCCGATGCGATGTTCGTCATCGACCTGAAGACCGAGCTGATCGCGGTCCGCGAGGCCCAGCGCCTGCGCATCCCGATCATCGGCCTGGTCGACACCAACTGCGATCCCGACGGGATCGACTTCGTGATCCCCGGCAACGACGACGCGATCAAGTCGTGCGCCGTCGTGGCCCATGCGGTCGGCGAGGCCGCCCGCGACGGGCGCCTGGCCTTCGCCGCCGAGCGTGCCGAGGAGGAGGAGCGCGTCCGCCGCGAGGCCGAGGAGCGCGCGCGGCGCGAGGCCGAGGAGCAGGCCCGCCGCGACGCCGAGGCCGCGGAGGCCGCCGCGGCCGCTGCGGCGCAGGCCGAGGCCGAGCGCGCCGCGCAGGAGGCGGCCGAGGCTCCGGCTGCGGAGGCCGCCCCGGCGGCCGAGGCTCCGGCGGCTCCGGCTCCCGAGGCCCCGGCTCCCGAGGCCCCGGCTCCGGCCGCGGAGACTCCGGCTCCGGCGCCGCCCGCAGAAGCGGCTCCCGCGCCGCCCGCAGAGCCGGCTCCGGCCCCGGCCGCGGAGGAGGCTCCGGCCCCCGCCGAGCCCGCCCCGGCCACGCCCGAGCCCGAGGCCCCACAGGCCGCTGAGCCGACGCCCGCGGCCGAGCCCGCCCCCGAGCCCACGACCCAGGAACAGAACGCATGAGCACGACTCCCCAGATCAGCGCCAAGGACGTCGCCGCGCTGCGCCAGCAGACCGGCGCGGGCATGATGGACTGCAAGCGCGCCCTCGAGGAGGCCGGCGGCGAGATGGACAAGGCCGTCGAGATCCTCCGCGTCCAGATGGGCAACAAGCTCGGCAAGCTCGCCGACCGCGAGGCCGCCGAGGGCACCGTCCAGAGCTACATCCACGCCAACGGCAAGGTCGGTGTGCTCGTCGAGGTCGACTGCAACACGGACTTCGTGGCCACCAACGCGGACTTCGTCGCCTTCGCCCGCGACGTCGCCCTGCACCTCGCGGCCTCGCCCCAGACGCGCTACGTGTCCGAGGGCGACGTGCCGCAGGACGCGCGCGAGGCCGAGGCACGCGTCTTCGAGCAGCAGGCGGCCGACAAGCCCGAGAACGTCCGCCCGCGGATCGTCGAGGGCAAGCTCAAGAGCTGGCTCGGGGACGTCGTGCTGCTCAACCAGCCCCACGTCAACACGGACAAGTACGACGGCAAGACCATCGAGCAGCTGCGCGGCGACCTCTCGGCCAAGACGGGCGAGAACGTCGTCATCAGGCGCTTCGCGCGCTTCTCGGTGGGCGAGTGAGTGAGCAGCCCGGCGCGCCCGGGCCGCCGGCCTTCCGGCGGATCCTGATCAAGGTGTCGGGGGAGTCGCTGATGGGCTCCCTCGACTACGGGACCGATCCGGCGCGCCTGGGGGCGGTGGCCGAGCAGATCAAGGTCGTCCACGAGCGCGGCGTCGAGATCGCCATCGTGCTCGGCGCGGGGAACATCTACCGCGGCATCGCCGGCGCCGCCGAGGGCATGGATCGCGCCACGGCGGACTACATGGGGATGCTCGCCATCGTCCTCAACGCGCTGCAGCTCCAGGACGCCCTGGAGAAGCGCGACGTGCATACCCGCGTGCAGTCGGCCATCGAGGTCCAGGAGGTCGCCGAGCCCTACATCCGCCGGCGCGCCATGCGCCACCTGGAGAAGGGCCGCGTCGTCATCTTCGCCGCGGGCACGGGCAACCCGTTCTTCACCTCGGACACCGCCGCCGCGCTGCGGGCGGTCGAGATCCACGCCGAGGTCCTGCTCATGGCCAAGAACGGCGTCGAGGGCGTCTACACGGCCGATCCGCGCGAGGACCCCAACGCGGAGTTCATCGCCGAGATCACCCACATGGAGGCGCTCGAGCGCCGCCTGCGGATCATGGATCTCACGGCGCTGACGCTGTGCATGGAGAACGGCCTGCCGATCCACGTCTTCAACATGGACGACGAGCGCAACATCGACCGGATAGTGTCCGGCGAGCGCGTAGGCACCCTGGTGGCGACATGACTGAGCTGACCGATGAGCTGCTCGCCGATGCCGGCGAGCGCATGACGAAGTCCCTCGAGGCGACCCGCAACGAGTTCGGCACCGTGCGGACGGGCCGCGCGAGCCCGGGGCTGCTCGACCGCATCATGGTCGACTACTACGGATCGCCCACGCCGCTGAAGCAGCTGGCCACGATCAACGTGCCCGAGGCCCGCCTGCTCACCGTGCAGCCCTACGACCAGGCGTCGATCAAGTCGATCGAGCGGGCGATCATGGAGTCCGACATCGGGCTGACGCCCAACAACGACGGGCGCCTGATCCGCATGGCCATCCCCGAGCTCAACGAGGAACGCCGCAGGGACCTGGTCAAGGTCGTGCGCCACATCGCCGAGGACGGGCGCGTGGCCATCCGCAACATCCGCCGTGACGTCATGCACGACCTGCGCGAGCTCAAGGAGAGCGGCGACGCCGGCGCCGACGACGAGCACCGCGCCGAGGTCGAGCTGCAGAAGCTCACCGACGCGCGCATCGCCGAGCTCGAGGCGGCGCTGAAGGCCAAGGAAGCCGAGATCCTCGAAGTCTGATGGCCTCCGACGGCCGCGCGGCGCGGTACGTCGCCATCATCACCGACGGCAACGGCCGCTGGGCGCAGCAGCGCGGGCTGCCGGTGATCGACGGCCACCAGGCCGGCGCGGACGTCGTCAAGGCGCGCCTGCGCGACGCGGTCGAGTTCGGGCTGCGCGAGCTGACCGTGTACTCGTTCTCGACCGAGAACTGGTCGCGTCCGGCCGAGGAGGTCACGGCGCTGATGCGCATGTTCTCCCAGCGCATCCAGACCGAGACGCCCGAGCTCAACGACGAGGGCGTGCGCATGCGCTTCATCGGGAGCCGCGAGCGGGTGACCGCGGCGCTGCTGGAGCAGATGGACTGGGCGGAGGCCGAGACGGCGGCCAACGACCGCATCACGCTCTACGTCGCCTTCAACTACGGCGGCCGGGCCGAGGTCCTCGATGCGGCCGAGCGCTACAGCGGCGGGGGGGAGGAGGCGTTCCGGCGCCTGCTCTACGCGCCCGAGATGCACGACCCCGATCTCATCATCCGTACCAGCGGCGAGCAGCGGATGAGCAACTACCTGCTCTGGCAGTCGGCCTACTCCGAGCTCGTGTTCGCCGACGAGCTGTGGCCCGACTTCTCGCGCGAGGCGTTCCGCGGCGCGCTGGACGAGTTCGAGCGCCGTGCGCGCCGGTTCGGGGGACGCTGATGGAAGGGCGATCGCGTCCGCCCGCGCGCCGGCGCACCGCGAGCGAGCGGCGGGCCGGGCGTGCTGCGCGGCGCAACGCACGCTCGGACCTTGGTGCGCGGCTGGCCGCCGCGATCCCGGCCATCGCCTTCGCGCTGGCGATCATCGGCTTCGGGGAGTGGGTCTTCGTGGCGGGCCTCGCCGCGCTGGGCTGCGTCTGCCTGCACGAGCTGTTCGCGATGTACGCCTTCACCAACCCGTCGCGGCTGGCCGGCTTCACCGGGTTGATCGCGCTGCTCGTGGCCGCTCATCTGGGCGGCCAGCCCAGCGTGCTCGGCGCCTTCGTCGCCTGCGTGCCGTGGGTCTTCCTGCTCTGCGTCGTCCAGCCGCGCCATGCCGGGGCGCCGGGGGTGGCGGTGACGATGCTCGGCCTGGCGTGGATCGGCCTGGCCTTCGCGCACGCCGTGCTGCTGCGCGATCTGCCCCATGGCGACGGCATCGTCATCGACGTGCTCGTGGGGACGTTCGTGGGCGACACCGGCGCCTACCTCGGCGGCCGCGCGGTGGGGACGCGGCGCCTGGCGCCGTCGATCTCGCCCAACAAGACGATCGAGGGGCTGGCCATCGGCCTGCTCATCGGGATCGCGGCGGTGTGGCTGGCCGGGCTCTACCAGGACTGGCTGAGCGGCTGGCACGCGCTCGTCCTGGGCGCCGCGGTGGGCGTCGCGGCGCCGGTCGGCGACCTGTTCGAGTCCTACCTCAAGCGCGACGCCGGGACGAAGGACACCGGGCGCCTCTTCGGTGCGCATGGTGGCGCGCTGGATCGTCTCGACGCCGCGATGTTCACGATGGTCGCCGGGTTCTACGTCTGGCACGCGATGTTGTAGTCCGGGCTGGACCTCCTACAGAATGTCTGACAGTATTCCGCCGTGGCCGGCGGCGGTGGAGCGGCCGCCGCCGGCCGTTTGTTTCGCTCTTGGCCGTTCTTAAGCTCTGTTAGGCGCGCTCGTGGGCTTGGCGCGCGCGGGCACGACCGAGGGGATGCGCGCTCGCAACCATGCCCTCGACGGCCTGCGTGGCCTCGCTGCTCTCGGCGTCCTCACCCTGCACGTGTGGATGTTCACGGTGCAGCGCGCCCACGACCGCCGCGAGCTCGTCAGCCTGTTGACGGGCGAGCTGCGCCTGGGCGTGGTGCTGTTCTTCGTGCTCTCGGGCTACCTGCTCGCCGGGCCGTGGGTGGCGAGCGCGCTGGACGAGCGTCCGGCGCCGCGCCTGGGGCGCTTCGCGGTCAAGCGCGCGGCGCGCATCGCGCCCGCGTACTGGGTCGCGATGCTCGGCTCCTTCTGGTTGCTGAGCGGCACCGGGCACGGCTACGAGGTGAGCGCCGGGCAGCTGCCGCTCTTCGCCGTCTTCGGGCAGAACTACGTCGGCGCCGTCGAGGGCAAGCTCGACCCGCCGATGTGGTCGCTCGTGGTCGAGGTGAGCTTCTACGCCGCGCTTCCGCTCGTCGGGTGGCTGTTCGTCCGCGCGGCGCGGCGTGGGCGGATGGTGCTCGTGTGCGCGGGCCTGGTCGGCGCCGGGCTCTTGTGGAATGCGGCCGGCGTTGCGCACGCCTGGCGGGACACCGCGATGGACACGCTGCCGACCTTCCTGCCCGTCTTCGCCTGCGGCATGGCGGCAGCCGTGCTCGCGCATCGCCGCGCGCCGTCGCGCCTTCAGTGGTGGGCGCTGCTCGTCGCGGGCTTTGCGTTCGTGGCTGCCAACGCGTGGTGGCACCACCAGGGCACGGGCGTGACCGGGCACGTCGTGCGCGATCTGCCCGCCGCGGCCGGCTTCGCTCTCGTGGTGGCCGCCGTGGCGGCGCGTCCCCCGGCGGCCCTGTCCTGCGCGCCGCTGCGCGGCCTGGGCACGATCTCCTACGGGCTGTACCTGTGGCACCTGCCGGTGCTGCTGTGGCTGCGCTTCGAGGGCCTGCTGCCGGGCACCGGCTTCGTCGGCCCGTGGGTCGAGGTCGCGGCCCTCAGCGTGCTCGTGGCGATCGCCAGCTGGGTGTTCGTCGAGCGGCCGGTGATCGAGGCGGCCGGGCGCTGGCGCCCGTGGAGCCGCCGCGTCCCGACCTTCCCCGCCGATCGCCACTTCAAGGCGCTGCCGAACGTGGCGTGAGGCGGTCGATGACGGTGTCGGGCTCGTAGACCACGTCGTCGTAGGTGAAGCGCATGACGCGGTAGCCCGCGGCGGTGAGGGCGGCGTCCTTGCGGCGGTCGCTCTTGAACGCGGCCTTCGTGCCGTGGGTCTCCCAGCCGTCGGTCTCGACGACGAGGTGGTGCGCCGGGAAGTAGAAGTCGACCTCGCATGGCTTGTGGTCGAGGGCGGCGACGGAGGTGTTGACCGCTGGCTCCACCAGGCCCGCTGCCCTCGCGAGGGCGAGGAACTTCGCCTCGAGCTCGCTGCGGGTGAGCTTGGGCTCTGCGGCGGTCGCTCGCGCGAGGGCCCCTGTCCCTCGGTGCCCGTTGTTTCTTGTCAGGACGTCGGTGATCGCGCGGTGGTCGTAGAGCTGGAGGCGCTCGGCTTGGGCCAGCGCTCGCTCGAGACGATCGCCTCGTGTTGTTGCGGCCAGGTCGAGGAGGGTGCGGGCGATGGTGGTGATCGGGATGGCTTCGTGGGTGGTGGTGTCCTGGGCATCGAGGGAGCGTGAGCGGTGCAGGCGGATCCCCGGGACGCCGTCGCGGCTGCGCGGTGCGGTGACGTCGGTGACCGACTGGTGCGTCGCGAGCAGGCCCCAATGGGCGGCGGCGCTGCGATGGCTGAGCACGGCATCGTGCCCGCAGGCGAGCACGGCCGCGAGCCGGCGCCCTTCGGTGCGCAGCGCGCGGTGGCCGACCGCGTAGACGCTGCGGTGGACCACGTGAAGGCGTCCCGCGCGCACCCAGTAGTCCACCGTCTTGCGGGGCACGCCCAAATCGAGCAGCTGCGCACGCGACACGACTCCCCACTGTCTCGTCGCCAACTCCACCAGCGCGCCCGGAGGGGGTGGGCCGGATCGACCGAGATTATTTAGGTCGATCCGGCCCACCCCGTGAGCATGCCGCGCCGCGTGTTGCCGATCTACAGGCGTTTGTGGCGACTCTGCAACGGGGTTGACTCGGCACTGACGCCGGCTGTGGCACCCTAAGGGCGTGCCTCGGCGGCTGCTCATCCTCGGCTCGACCGGCTCGATCGGCACGCAGGCGCTCGACATCGTCGAGCGCTCGCGCGACATCGAGCTCGTCGGCCTCAGCGCGGAGCGCTCGTGGGAGACGCTGATCGCGCAGGCTCGGGCCCACGGCGTGACCCGCATCGCGCTGGCCGATGCCGACGCCGGCGCCCGCGCCGCCGAGGCGTGGACCGACGGCGAGGTGCTCACCGGGCCCGAGGGGCTCATGCAGCTCGTGATCGAGTCGGGCGCCGAGCTCGTGCTCAACGCGCTGGTCGGCTCGGTCGGGCTGGGGCCGACGGTGGCAACGCTGGGCGAGGGGATCGACCTGGCCCTGGCCAACAAGGAGTCGCTCGTGGTCGGGGGCGAGCTCGTGATCGCGCTCGCGGAGGCCACGGGCGCGCAGATCATCCCCGTGGACTCCGAGCACTCGGCGCTGCACCAGCTCATCTCCGGCGAGCGGCCGGGGACGATCGACAAGCTCGTCCTCACCGCCAGCGGGGGCCCGTTCCGCGGCCGCACGCGCGCCGAGCTCGAGGACGTCAGCGTCCAGGAGGCCCTCCAGCACCCGACGTGGGCGATGGGCGGGAAGATCACCATCGACTCGGCCACGCTGATGAACAAGGGGCTCGAGCTGATCGAGGCCCACCACCTCTTCGGCACGCCGTACGACCGCGTCGACGTCGTCGTGCATCCGCAGTCGGTGGTGCACTCCTACGTCCTGCTGTGCGACGGCGCCGCGCTCGCGCACCTCGGCTACCCCGACATGCGCGTGCCGATCTCCTACGCCCTGCACTACCCCGACCGCGTCGACGTCCCGGTGCGCGCGCTGGACCTGGCCGACGTCGGCGCGCTGACCTTCGAGCCCGTCGACACCGACGCCTTTCCCTGCCTGCGCCTGGCGCGCGAGGCCGCCGCCGCCGGAGGCACCGCGCCGTGCGTGCTCAACGCGGCCAACGAGGTCGCCGTGCACGCCTTCCTCAACGGGGGGCTGGACTTCCTGGGCATCCCCGCGGTCATCGAGACGGCCCTCGAACGCCTGCCGGCCGCTCCCGTGCGCGCCTTCGAGTCGCTGCACGAGGCCGACCGCGAGGCGCGCGCCGTGGCCGCCGAGCTGATCGCGGTACGCGCGTGAGCTGGCTGCTCGCCTTCCTGGGCTTCGCCGCCCTCATCATCCTGCACGAGTTCGGGCACTTCGCGGCGGCGAAGGCGACCGGGATGCGCGTCGAGCGCTTCTCGCTGTTCTTCCCACCGCTGCTGGCGCGCGTGCGCCGCGGCGAGACCGAGTACGCGATCGGCTCGATCCCGCTGGGCGGCTACGTGAAGATCACCGGGATGAGCCCCCACGAGGAGCTCTCACCGGAGGTCGCGCCGCGGGCCTACCTCAACCAGCCGCCGTGGAAGCGCATCGTCGTCATCGCCGCCGGCCCGGCGATGAACCTGCTCATCGCCTTCCTGCTCGGCTGGGCCATCGTCGCCTTCCACGGCGTCCTGACCAACGACGTCGTCGTCCAGCAGGTCGAGAGCGCCAGCCCCGCGGCCGGCAAGCTCCAACCCGGCGACAAGGTCCTCTCGATCGACGGCGTGGCGGGCTACCAGCCGGGGCTCAGCGACGCCGAGACCAACGCGCGCCAGAAGCGCCTGCAGGGCGTCATCAACCGCCACGCCTGCCCGGGCACCCAGAAGGCGGGATGCCTCGCCGCGACGCCGGCCAAGGTGGTCGTCGAGCGCGACGGCAAGCCGGTCACGCTGCTCGTCACCCCCAAGTACGACCCGGTGGCCAAGCGCATGCGCATCGGCTTCGCCTACGGCGCGAACGAGCACGTCGGCCCGATCCACGCCGCCGGCATCACCGTCCAGAACCTGTGGCGCATCACGCGCCTCACGACGTCCTCGATCGTGCGCATCTTCTATGACCCGAAGGCGCGCAAGGACGTCTCGGGCGTCGTCGGCTCCTATGAGGCCACGCGCCAGTCCTTCCAGTTCGACACGGTCCAGGCGCTCAGCATCCTGGCCATCATCTCGCTGTCGCTGGCCGTGGTGAACCTCTTCCCCTTCCTGCCCCTCGACGGCGGCCACATCTTCTGGGCGGTGGCCGAGAAGATCCGCGGGCGCCCGATTCCCTATCGCCTGATCGAGCGGGCCTCGGTCGTCGGCTTCATGCTCATCGCCTTCCTCTTCGTCGTGGGTCTCAGCAACGACATCGACCGGCTGCGCGGCGAGGGCTTCAACGTCCGCTGAGCTGACCCGCCGGCAACTGCTGGCGCGCGCCGGCGCCGCCGCCGCAGGCGTCGCCGGGGCCGCCGCGCTCTCACGCCTTCCCGCTGGGCCGCCGGCCCTCGCCTCGGTCCCGCGGCGCTGCGTGGCCCTGGGGCCCGCAGGGTGCATCGCGCCGGGCTGCCCGCAGGACCTGCGCGTGGCCGGCAACCGGGCGCTGCTGGCCGAGAGCGGCACGCGCTGGGTGCGCCTGTGGGCCGACTGGCCGACGCTCATGCCCGCCCCCGGCGCCTTCGCGGCCGATCGCGTCGCCGCGCTCGACGACCAGCTCGCCCAGGCACGCGCCGACGGGCTCGGCACGATCCTCACCTTCTATCGCACCCCTGAGTGGGTGGGCCGCGGAGTGGCGGCCGCGCCGCCCTGGGAGGCCTTCGCCGCCTGGGCGATCGGGCGCTACGGCGCGAGCCTCGACGTGCTCGAGCTCTGCAACGAGCCCAACCTCCAGGGCACCTCGCCGGAGACGGTCGCGGCGATGTTCGTCACGGCCCAGCGCATCGCGAGCGATCTCGGCAGCCCGCTTGTTCTCGCCGGCCCCGCGACCTCCGACGTGCGCGGCTACGGCCACTTCACCGATCGGCTGCTGGACGCCCTCGACGCCCGCGGGTTCGTCGCCGGCCCCCGGTTCGCGTGGACGCACCACAACTACGCCGACGTCGCCTACGCCACGAGTCGCACGGCGGACGTCCGGCGGCGCCTCGTAGGGCGCTGGGCCGGCTGGCCCGCGGGCGACGCCGGCGACCCGCAGATCCTGATCACCGAGGGCGGCGTGACGCTGCGCACGATCGCGCGGCGCCTGGGCGTCGCCGACCCGGCGGCCCAGCGCGCCAGGCAGGGAGAGCTGGTGACCGCGGCCTTCCAGCGGCTCGCCGGCCCCGAGGGCGCCGGCGTGGCGCTCGTGACGCAGTACCTCTTCCACACCGACCCGCGCTACGACAGCGGGCTGTGCGAGACGGCGGAAGAGGGCGGCGCGCGCCGCCCCGCCTTCGAGGCCTGGCGGGCCCTGCCCTCGGTGGCGTAGATTGGGTCCATGGAGGAGATCACGCAGCCGCGCGGCGCGGTGGGGGCCGCCACCATCGCCGAGGCCTTTCGCATCACGGCCGCCAACCGGGCCGACGACGTCGCGATCCGGACCAAGGGCGACGAGGTGGCATGGACCTGGGGAGAGCTGCGCGAGCGCGTCGACGCGCTCGCCGGCGGCCTCGCGGGGCTGGGCCTGGAGCGAGGGCAGACCGTCGCCCTGATGCTCGCCAACCGTCCCGAGTTCCACCTGGCCGACCTCGCGGTGATGATGGTCGGGGCGACCCCCTTCTCGATCTACACGCAATACACGCCCGAGCAGATCCGCTACCAGGTGATCGACGCGGACGCCCGGATCGCCATCACCGAGCAGCAGTTCCTGGGCAAGGTGCTGGAGGCGCGCGCGGAGCTGCCCCAGCTCGAGCACGTGATCGTCGTCGACGGCGACGCTCCCGAGGGCGTCCTGTCCCTAGATGACGTCTCCAGCGGCGACCACGACTTCGACGTCGAAGCGTCGGTGGCGCAGATCGGGCCCGACAGCCTGCTCACGCTGATCTACACCTCCGGGACCACCGGCCCACCCAAGGGCGTGCAGCTCTCGCATCGCAACCTCCTTGCCGCCGTCGCGCAGGCCGAAGCGCTCATCGATCTGCCACCCGACGGCCGCGTCATCTCGTGGCTGCCCAGCGCGCACGTCGCCGAGCGCAACGCCCACCACTACCTCCCGATCGTCTACGGGCTGCAGATCACCTGCTGCGACAACCCGCGCGAGATCCTCGGCTACCTGCCCGAGGTGCGCCCGTCGTGGTTCTTCGCCGTCCCGCGCATCTGGGAGAAGCTCAAGGCCGGCCTCGAGGCGATGGTCGCCGGCCAGCCCGAGGACCAGCGCGAGAAGACCGAGGCCGCCGTGCGCGACGCGACCGAGAAGGTGCGCCTCGAGCAGCGCGGGGAGGAGGTCCCGGCCGACCTGGCCGCGCGCGTGGAGGAGGCCGATCGCGAGATCTTCGGGGGCCTGCGCGCCATGCTGGGCCTCGACCAGGTCAAGGCCATCCACGTCGGCGCGGCGCCGACGCCGGTCGAGGTCCTCGAGTTCTTCCACGCCATCGGCCTGCCGCTGGCGGAGCTCTGGGGCATGAGCGAGACGTGCGGCGCGGGCGCGGCCAACCCGCCCGAGAAGATCAAGATCGGCACCGTCGGGCCGCCGGCGCCCGGGGTCGAGATGAAGCTCGCCGACGACGGCGAGCTGCTGATCCGCAGCGACGTGGTGATGGTCGGCTATCGCAACCTGCCCGAGAAGACCGCCGAGGCGATGACCGAGGACGGCTTCCTGCGCACCGGCGACATCGGGCAGTTCGACGAGGACGGCTACTTGCGCATCGTCGATCGCAAGAAGGAGATCATCATCAACGCGGCCGGCAAGAACATGTCACCGGCCAACGTCGAGGCGTCATTGAAGGCATCCAGCCCGCTCATCGGACAGGCCGTCTGCATCGGCGACGGGCGCTCCTACAACACCGCGCTCATCGTCCTGGACTCCGACTTCGCCCCCGCCTGGGCGGCGCAGCACGGCATCGAGGACACCTCGTTGGAGTCGCTCGCGCACGACGAGCAGATGCGGGCCGCGGTCCAGGAGGGCGTCGACGCCGCCAACGCCAAGCTGGCCCGCGTCGAGCAGATCAAGTACTTCACCATCGTCGAGGGCGACTGGCTGCCCGGCGGCGACGAGCTGACGCCGACGATGAAGCTCAAGCGCAAGCCGATCGACGCCAAGTACGCCGAGGCGATCGACGCGATGTACGCCCACTGAGGGGCCCGCGCTCAGGCCGTGCGCCGCGCGTAGGGCTCCAGGCCCTCCATCGCCCGTGCGATGGCCCAGTTGTGGTTCCAGCGGAAGACCGGGCGCAGCACGGGCGTGAGCGCGCGCAGCAGCCGGCGGTCGGCGTGGACCTGCCAGTCGAAGCGCACGTGGGTGCCGGTCGCGGTCGGCGTCAGGGTCCACGTCCCGCGCCCGCGCAGGTCGCCGTCGACGTCGGCCGTCACCGTGCGGGGCGCATCGAGGGCGACGACGCGCGAGCGCGTGTGCAGGTGGTAGGGCAGGCGCCCCTTGAAGTGCTGGCGCGACTCCTTGCCCAGCTCGGCCGGGCCGTCGGCGTCGACGTCGAGGTACACGGGCCGCCACCACTGCGGGTAGGTGCGGGCGTCGGCGATCGCGGCGAAGACGGCCTCGCGCGGGGCCGCGACGTCCCACTCGTCGACGAAGACGTAGGGGCGCA
Organism: uncultured Actinomycetes bacterium; assembly: GCA_963742125.1. Classification (GTDB taxonomy): domain Bacteria; phylum Actinomycetota; class Thermoleophilia; order Solirubrobacterales; family Solirubrobacteraceae; genus JAOPZW01. Next base: position 48,985 of record CAVUKO010000006.1, read on the forward strand.
TGAGCCCGGCCATGCGCAGGATCAGCCGTGAGAGGGCCTTCTGGACGCGCAGCGGCGGGCGCGCCGCGTGGCCCTCGTCGCCGAAGTCGGCCACGAGCCGCGCGCCGGCGACCGGCTTGGGCAGGCCGAAGCGGTTGAACTCGCCCGCGGCGCACATCGCGGCGGCGCGCTCGAGGAAGGCCTGCGTGCTGCCGGCCGGACGGACCTGCACGCGGACGTGGCCGTCGTCGGCCTTGTCACCGGGCATCTGGCGATGGGCCGTGCCCGCGGGCACCTCCATCGTCTCGCCGGGACCGAGCAGGTGCTCGCGGCCGTTCTCGACGACCTTCAGCGTGCGCGCCATGACCTCGTAGCGCTCGACCTGGCCCGTGTGGACGTGCGGCTGGACGAGGAACCCGCGCGGCCGTCCGAGCACGTCGAACTCGAGCAGCTCGCCGTCGGTCTCGGCCGCCGTCCTGATCAGCTGCACCCGGCAGCCCAGCGGCGCCATGTCCAGTACGTCACCTGCGTTCGCCATCTTCGCCCCTCCAGATTCGCCTTGACTGCGACCCTATTCGCAGTCGTGGGGCGAATGGATCAGCCTTTCGAGGTATCTATCGCCCGCAGCGCGATCCAGCTCTTGGCCACGCCGCCCAGCCGCTCGGCGAGGATCGGCGCGCCGAACAGGGCGACCATCTCGGCCCGGCGCAGCAGGGCGATGTCCTCCCAGGCGCCGGCGGCGCCCAGGCGCCAGTACGGGCGCCGCAGCGCAGGCGGTAGCCAGTGGGCGAACGGCAGCAGGGCGTGCGGCTCGATCGGGAACGACCACGCGGGGGTCTGGACGAACCAGCCGCGGGCCACGCGCCGCAGCTCGGCGGCGAACGCCGGGCGCCGCGCCGGATCGACGTGCTCGACGACGCTCGAGCTGTAGGCGAGGTCGAAGGCGCCGTCGTCGAAGGGCAGGCGCTCGGTGGCGTCGGCCTGCACGAAGGGTCCCGGGTACTGCGGGCGCGGGGCGAGGTCGACGCCGGTGATGTCGAGGTCGGGCTCCAGACCCCGCAGGCCCAGCGCCCCGCAGCCCACGTCGACCACGCGCATTCCCGCGGTCACGCCCGTGAGGGCGAAGAAGCGCTCGTGGCGCCGGGCGCGGGCGCGGGCGGCCACGGGAGAGGCCAGGCGCGCGCGCACGCGCCCGCGGGCGGTGCCGTAGACGTCGGGCATGGGCCCGGGAGGGTACGTCTCAGCGGATCTCGAGCGGCGTCCCGACCCGCAGCAGCCGGGCGAGGCGCAGGATGTCGGCATTGCGCAGGCGGATGCAGCCGTGCGAGATCCGACCGGGAACGAGCCCGGGCTCGCTGGTTCCGTGGATCCCCACATAGCCGCCGGCGGGCCAGTCGGTCAGCGTGGCGGACTGCGCGCTGGTGCCGAAGGCGACCGGCCCGTAGAACGGGCTGGCGTAACGGCGCAGGCGATCACGCACGTAGAAGGAGCCCGCGGGCGTGGGGGTCGCCGCACGCCCGATCCCGACCGGCGCCCGGAACACGGCGCGCCCGTTGCGCAGCAGCGTCAGCGTCAAGCGCGCGCGATCGACGATCAGCCGCGTATGGACGTCCTCGTAGCCGCCCAGCGCGGAGCGCGGCAGCCAGCCCGTCTGTGCCCGGCGCGCGGGCAGGCGTGCGCGGATCCACAGCCCGCCGCGCGCGTCACGAGCGCGCCCGAGGACGAGCACGATGTTGGTCGTGTCCTCGGGCGTGCGCGACGCCAGCCGCGCCACGGCGCGCGCCCGCGATGACGGCGCCGCCCGCGCGATCGCGGCTCGCCGCAACGGTGCCCACTGCACGGCATACGGATCGGCGCGCAGCGGCTCCGGTGCGCCGATCGGCAGTCCCCCGCGCGCCGGCGCGGGGATGTCGGAGACCGCGCCGTGCGACCCGTCCGCGCCTCCCTGCGCGCCGCAGCCGACGAGGGGGGTGACGAGGATCGCAGCACCGACGGCTGCGATCATCCGGTGAACTTGGGCCCCTTGCGGCTCGTCCTGCGCATCACGAAGTGCGTACTGCCGACGATCCGGGTCGCCGCCGAGCGCGTGAGCGGCTCGTCGAACGGGCCCGCGACCGGCGGCTTGCCCGCCAACCGCCGGATCCACGCGGCGTGGCGCGCCTCCACCGAGTGGATGGCCAGGGCCGAGGCGAGGTACGCGGGCGATCGTATGTGCGGCGCCTGGCCCTTGTAGGCGGCCACCGCCAGGTCCTCGAACGCAACCGCCGTGCGCCGGAATGCATCGGAGCCCTCCGTCGCGCCGCCGAAGTCGAAGTGCGGTCGCTCGATCGCCTTCGACCCCAGGACGGTGCGGAAGGCCCGGACGTGTGCCCGCTCGTGGGCCCCGACCGTGTCGGCCTGGCGCTTGAGCTCGCCGTGCAGGACGTGGTTGCGCTCCACCTCGGTGTAGAAGGCCGCCTGCAGCTCCTCGAGCGTCAGCGCGAAGTTCAGGATCGACACGTCGCGGGCGGCGCCGGATGCGGCCGCCGCGGGGGCGGATGACGCCGCGAGCAGCGCCCCGCCCCCGAGCAGCGCGCCCCGCAGGAGATCGGCCCGCGTGTGGCCGTGCAGGCGCGCGAGCGCCTCGGCGAGGGCCCCGTCGCGGTCGATCGTGCTGAGGCGCAGGTCGGGCTCCATCGCCTATTTCACGAACCCCGTCCGAGCGATCGCCTTCTGGGCCTGGGCGGCCGAGATCGGGCGGTCGGCAGCGCGCGGCGCCGGGTTCTTGCCCGCGAGGTCGCGGATCCACGCCGCGTGGCGCGCCTCTACCGACACGATCCGTGAGGCGTCGGCCAGCGCTTCGGGGGTCAGGCTCGCGGCCGCTCCGTTGTAGGCGGCGAGCCCGAGCTCCTCGAGCCTGATCGCCGTCCGCACGAAGCGCTTGGGGTCGTGTTGATGTCACCGAAGTCGAAGGTGCGGGCCTTCGGCGCGCCGGCGCCCAGCGCCTCGCGGATGTGTTCGGCATGGGCCGTCTCGTGGTCGCTGACAGGTCCGCGAAATCGAGCAGCTCGCCGTCGAGCGCGCGGCGATCCAGCGCGTTGGCGTAGAAGGCAGCTTGTAGGTCCTCGATCAGCAGCGCGAAGCGCAGGATGGTCGGCGTCCTGCTTCGCGGAGGGCGCCGATAGGGTCGCGCGCGGCCAGGCGGCGACCGCCGCGGTCCCGGCCGCGAGCCCGACACCGCCACGGACCAGCGCGCCACGGGTGAGACGTCGCTCAGCCACGCCGCGACCCGGTGTGCGATTCGTCGGACGGGACGCGGCGCAGGCGCGTGGCCCACCAGTCGCGGCCGTGGTCGTAGGGCTCCCAGCCATCGGAGACGAGCTCGCGCACGAGTTCGGCGTAAGCGGCCTGCGAGGCAGCGTCGTCGTCGGGGGTGTCCGGCGACCGGCGTTGGAAGCGCCGCGATTCGGCCACGACGCGCGGCTCGTCGCTCGTCGACCATGGCGGTGGCGCGGAACGCGCCGTCGCGCGCGCCCGGCGACCAGCTGATCTCGCATGTCAGCGGGTGCGGGCCCGGCGGCGCAGCACGCGCCTGCACCGCAAAGGCCGCGCCCAGGACGAGCGCGACGTGGCGCCAAAGAAGGCGATGGCGACCGCCGGTGACGCATCATCGCGCACGGCCAGGACGGGCTGCGGCTCCCTGGCTTCCGCCGGCGCCGTGAACAGCCCGGGCGCTGTCGACCGGACTTGGGATCGTGTCCGTGGGCGGACCGGTCTCGAGCGGATAGGCCTTCCACAGCGGCTCGGCCGAGGGTCGCGGGCCAGCGCGGCGCCGGGCGCCGACGCCGGTGCGGCAGTCAACAGGGCCGCCACGAGCGGGAGCGTGGATCGCCGCCACGCGGGATGGGAGAGTGCCAGACATGCAGCGACCGACGGCGACGCACGGGCACGCCGGCCGCCAGACCGAACCTAGCCGCCGCTCATCGGCTCCATCAAGCCGTACGACCGCGGGATCCTGGCCGTTCGGTGAGGTCGGCGCCGTCGCCCGCTCGCCTCGTACACTCATGCCATGGCCTCCGCGCGGCAGATCCACGTGGGCGGCGTCCCCATCGGGGGCGGCGCGCCCGTGGCCGTCCAGACCATGACCAAGACCGAGACGGCGAACCTCGGCCCGACGATGGACCAGATCCGCCGGGTCGCCGAGGCCGGCGCCGACATCGTCCGCGTCGCGGTCCCGCGCGAGCAGGACGTCGAGGCGCTCAAGACGATCGTGCGCGACTCGCCGATCCCCGTGATCGCCGACATCCACTTCAACCACACGCTGGCGATCAAGGCCATCGAGGCCGGTGCGCACTGCGTGCGCATCAACCCCGGCAACATCGGCGGCCCCGAGAAGACCGCGGAGGTCATCGAGGTCGCCAAGCGCCACGGGACCCCGCTGCGGGTGGGGGTCAACTCCGGCTCGCTGCCCAAGCACCTGCGCGACCTCGAGTTCTCCAACCCGGTCGAGGCGCTGGTCAGCGCCGCCACCGAGTGGGTCGAGCTCATGCATCGCCTCGAGTTCCAGGACTTCAAGGTCTCGATGAAGTCGACCAGCGTGCCCAACACGATCGCCTCCAACCGGCTGCTGAGCGAGAAGATCGACCATCCGCTGCACCTCGGGGTCACCGAGGCGGGCACCAAGTGGACGGGCTCGCTGAAGAGCGCGGTCGGCCTGGGGACCCTGCTGGCCGACGGGATCGGCGACACCATCCGCATCAGCCTCTCGACCTTCCACGCGGAGGAGGAGGTCAAGGTCGCCTGGGAGATCCTCAAGGCGCTCAAGCTGCGCGAGCGCGGACCGGTGCTCATCGCCTGCCCGACCTGCGGGCGCCTGCAGTTCGACATGGACTCGGTCGTCGCGGAGGTCGAGCGCCGACTGGAGGCCTATGACGACCCGATCGAGGTCTCGATCCTCGGCTGCGCCGTCAACGGCATCGGCGAGGCGCGCCATGCGGACTTCGGCATCACCGGCGCCAAGGACTCCGCGATGATCTTCTCGCGCGGCGAGCCGCTGCGAAAGGTGCCGACCGAGCGCCTGGTCGACGAGCTCTTCGCCGAGATCGATCGCTACTACGAGCGCGGCAAGAAGGTCGTGCGCGACGACGCGCAGGCCGCCGAGGCCGCCGCGTGGCTGGCCGCGAACGAGGACGAGACCGCGATGACGCCCGAGCGCCTCGCCGCACTCGAGGCCGAAGCCGCCCGACTGGACGAGGACGACTCGCCGGTCGACGGGCGCCGCTTCACCCGAGCGTAGATGGCTGATTCCACGACCGCCGCACCCGCCTGCACGCGTTCCGCGGCGCCGGATCACCACCCGCCGAAGGGCGCCGGGCAACCAGCCCGACACCCCTTCGGCGTGCGGCGCCCGGCATCCACGGCCCGCGCACACGCGAGCACGGCGGCCGCGGAACCAACCATCACCGACGCTTCTTGGCGACCTTGGCGCGCAGCACGTCGCTGTGCTTGACCTTGCCGACCGGGGCGTCGTACTGGTCGGTCGGCTGCCACGAGAAGCGGTAGTCGGTGGTCGCGTTGACCGTCTGGGTCAGCTTCCAGTAGCCGGCGCCGTTGGTCGTCAGCGTCCTGACCTTCGTCCAGCGCTTGCTGCCGGCGCGGCGGCGCTCCACCGTGACGGAGTGCGTGACCCCCGGGCGCACCTGCCCCCAGAGTCGGGCGCTGCGGCTGCCCGGACGCTGGTCGACGAAGAACGGGTTCGCGAAGGTCGCCAGCGAGGGCTTGGCCTTGTCGCTGACGAAGCGCAGGCCCGACTGCCACCCGGAGTAGCGGTCGCTGGCCGAGCGGCGGATGCGCTCGTCGCGCCACTCGTACTGGGTCAGGAGCTTGACCCGCGGGTCCTTGTAGCCGATGTAGGCGCCCTGCTGCAGGTAGCGCGACTGCTTGGCCAGCGAGACGCCCCGCGTGTTGTCGGGCGGGCGCGTCTGATAGCCCCACTCGGTGAAGTAGAGGCCGAACTTGCCGCCGCCGGCCTTCTTGAGCCCGCCGGCCCGCTGCGTCGCGTCGAGCGTGCGCTCCAGGCGCGGGAGGTCGCCGATCGAGGCGTTGTCGAGGATCGCCTGCGCCTGATTGGGCGCGAGCGTGGTGGCGTGGGGGTGGTAGGCCAGGCCGTCGGCGGTGAGCGGCTTGAAGCCCTTGCAGGGCCCGCTGCGATCGCGCTTGAGCGTGACCTTGACGCAGCCCAGCGAACGGATGAAGGCCAGCGGTCGCGTCCTGGCGTTCTGCTTGGTCGAGTTCTCACCGTTGGGCGCCAGCGCGCCGAAGAGCACGGTCGAGGTCGGGTCGACGGTCTTGATCGCCGGATAGGCGGCCTGCACCAGGCGCCGGTACAGATGCGGCGCGTACGGGGTGCAGCGCTTGCCCTTGCACGTGTTCTGGGGCTGCAGCCAGAGGGGCAGGTTGGGCTCGTTCCAGATGATCCATCGGTCCACGGCGCCGGCGTAGCGCAGGGCGGCCGCGCGCGCGAACTGCCCGAAGAGGTCGGGGCGTGGCTTGTAGCGGATGCTGTGGCGTGCGGGCACCTGCGACGCCCACAGCGGGCCCGGTCCGGTGACCACGAGCAGCGGGCGCATGCCCGCGGCGCTGACGAGGCTGACGGCGCGATCGACGCGCGACCAGTCATAGCCCGGGCTGTTCGGATCGGCGGAGTCGAAGCCGTCGGGCGCCTTGACGTCCGAGAGCCCGGGGGCGATGGCCTGCCATTGCACGAAGATCCGCACGTCGTCGATCCCCAGCGCGGCCCACGCGGCGACCGCGGCGGCCGCCCTGGCGTCGCTGGGCTCGTTGAGCAGCGCCGCGTCGTCGGCGATCCCCGTCTCCATGGAGGAGGAGGCGTGGGCCGCGGCCGGCAGCAGGAGCAGGGCAGCGACCAGGGCGGTCGTCAGCAGGCGCTGGAGAGAGGTCATTGGAAGTCCGAACGCGGCACGGGGACGAGGGTTGCGAAAGGTTTAGGTCCCTCAGGGAACGGAAAAAGGGGGCGGCTTTCTCAGCCGCCCCCTTATGTCCCTTTGGATCGGCAGGCCAGCCGCCGACTTGAAGGTCCGGTCAGCTCGCCGCCGCGAAGCGCTCGGCGACCTTATTCCAGTCCACGACGTTCCACCAGGCCTTCAGGTAGTCCGGGCGCTTGTTCTGGTACTTCAGGTAGTAGGCGTGCTCCCAGACGTCGTTGCCCACCAGCGGCGTCGCGCCGCTGGTCACCGGGCTGTCCTGGTTGGGCGTGCTGGTGATCTTCAGCGTGCCGCCGTCGAGCACGAGCCAGGCCCAGCCTGAGCCGAACTGGCCGACGCCGGCGGCCTCGAACTTCTCCTTGAAGGCGTCGAACGAGCCGAAGGCGTCGTCGATCGCGCTCGCCAGGTCGCCGGACGGCTCGCCGCCGCCGTCTGGGCTCATCGACTCCCAGAACAGCGAGTGGTTCAGATGGCCGCCGCCGTTGTTGCGCACGGGGCCCTTCTTGTCGTCGGGCAGCGAGTCGAGGTTGGCGATGACCTCCTCGATCGGCTTGTCGGCCCACTCGGTGCCCTCCAGGGCGCCGTTGGCCTTGTCGACGTAGGCCTGATGGTGCTTGTCGTGGTGCAGACGCATGGTCTGCTCATCGATGTGCGGCTCCAGCGCCGCGTAGTCGTAGGGCAGGGGCGGAACCTCGTACGCCATTGCCGTCTCCTCTTCGGGGGTGTCTGCGTCCTCACCGAAACATATCCACCCGGTGGCTCGTTCAAAGTGCGGCCATGACCTTGCGGTGCGCACTCGCCCTCCTCGGGCTGCTGCTCGTCGCCCCCGCGGGCGCGAGCGCGGCCACGACCTTCGGCTCCCCGGCGGGCCTGATGCCCGACACCGCGGACATCGCGCTGACGATGTCCGGGCCGGCGTTCGGCGTCGTCAACAGCGACACGCCCTACGACGTGACCGTCGCCAATCGGGGGCCGAGCGCGGCCGCCGACGTCGCCCTGACCGACGTCCTGCCGCCCGGCGTGCGGCTCGTGCGCACCGCGGGCCCGGCCACCTGCACGACCGGCCCTCCGCTGCACTGCACGCTGCCGGCCATACCGTCGGGGGCCAGCAGCACCGTGACCATCGTCCTCGCCGGATTGAGCGAGGGCGCCACCTTCCACCATGCCGTGAGGGTCACGGCCAGCAGCACCGACCCGACGCCGGGCGACCACAGCGCGTCGGTCGACACGCTGGTGACCGGCGCGAGCGTCGCGCCGCCCGCACCGATCCTCACCGGGCCGCCGTGCGAGAACCCGGCGTTCGGCGGACGCGACGACGACGTGCTCTTCGGCAGCGCGTTCGGCGACCGGATGTTCGGCCGCCAGGGGCGCGATCTGCTGCGCGGCCGCGAGGGCAACGACTGCCTGTGGGGCGGCGAGGGCGCGGACGTCCTCGACGGCGACGGCGGCGACGACAGCCTCTGGGGCGGCGACGGGCGCGACCGGCTGTTCGGCGGCACCGGCAACGACCGCGTCCTGGGCGGCGCGAAGGGCGACGAGCTCCACGGCGCCTCCGGCGACGACCAGCTCTTCCCCGGCACCGGCCGCGACCACGTCTGGGCCGGGCCCGGGAACGACACGATCTCCGCGCGCGACGGCTCCCAAGACGCGATCGACTGCGGCGCGGGGCTCGACCGCGTGACCGCGGATCGGCACGACCGTCTGCGCGGCTGTGAGCAGGTGTCACGGCGCTAGCAGAAGCGTTTGCGCCCTTCCTGTGGAGGTTCGCGGGCCGAAGCTCCATACGCGACGACGAATCTCCGAGCGGCGCGCGCAGGGCGCGAATAGTGAGCGCCCCTCAGCGTTGACCCGACATGACGTTCTCGACCGAGCCCTCTGACAGGGTCGGTCTCGAGGCCCCAGCGTGCGCCGGTCCGCGCGCCGGGCCCGAGTCGGTTCAGCGATTGCCGTGACTCTGCGCACTGTCCGGGCGCACCACACGAGCACCGTGGCGATCGCGCTCGCGCTCGCGATCGCCATCGCCATCGCCGTCGGCGGGGTCGCGCTCTCGACCGGCGGCAGCACGCCGTGGGCGCTTGCCGCGACCCCCCGGGCCGCGCCCCCGGCGCCGCCGGGAGGGCCGGTGCTGGTGATCACCGACCGCCGCGACGCGTTCGGCGGCTACTACGCCGAGATCCTGCGCGCCGAGGGGCTCAACGAGTTCGCCGTCGCCGACACGGCGAGCCTGACCGCGGCGACGCTGGCCCGCCATCAGGTCGTGCTGCTCGCCCAGACCGCGCTGACCGGCGTCCAGGCGGCGCTCCTGTCCACGTGGGTGCACCACGGCGGCAACCTCATCGCGATGCGGCCCGGGGCGCGGCTCCGCGGGCTGCTCGGCCTCGGCGCCGACACCGCCGATCTGACCGACGGCTACGTTCGCGTCGCGACCGGCGCCGGCCCGGGGGCCGGCATCGCCGCCGACACCCTGCAGTTCCACGGCACCGCGGACATCCGGTCGGCGGAGCACACCACCGTGGTGGCGAGGTTGTACGCCGACGCCGACACCGCGACCACTGCCCCCGCCGTCACCCTGCGCAGCGTGGGCACGGCCGGCGGGCAGGCCGCCGCATTCGCCTACGACCTCGCGCGCTCGGTGATCGGCACCCGCCAGGGCAACATCGCCTGGGCAGGGCAGGAGCGCGACGGCCAGACCGAGGCGATCCGCTCCGACGACCTGTTCTTTCCCGACTGGCTGGACATGAGCAAGGTCGCGATCCCGCAGGCCGACGAGCAGCAGCGCCTGCTGGCCAACCTCATCACCCAGATGGACCTCGATCGCACGCCGCTGCCGCGCTTCTGGTACCTGCCCCGGGGCGGCAGGGCGGCCGTCGTGCTCACCGGCGACGACCACGGCAACGGCGGGACGGCGAGCCAGTTCGACACCTACGAGGCCGACAGCCCCGCCGGATGCTCGGTGGCGGACTGGCAATGCGTGCGCTCGACCTCCTACGTCTTCCCGTCGACCGAGCTGACCGATGCCCAGGCGCAGGGCTATCAGCGCGCCGGATTCGAGATCGCGCTGCATCCCCGGGTCTCGGGGCCCGACACGAGCGCCGAGGCATGCAACGACTTCACGTCCACGGCGGGCCCCGCCGTCGACCTCACGGACCAGCGCCAGGCCTTCGCCGAGAAGTGGCCGAGCCTCGAGGCGTTGGTCACCAGCCGCACCCATTGCGTCGTGTGGAGCGACTGGGCCAGCGTGCCGAAGGCCGAGCGCGAGAACGGGATCCGATTCGACACGAACTACTACTACTGGCCAGGGGCCTGGGTGCAGAACCGCCCCGGCATGTTCACGGGCTCCGGGTTCCCGATGCGCTTCGCCGACGCCGACGGCTCGCTGATCGACGTCTACCAGGCGGCGACCCAGCTCACCGACGAGTCGGGCATCGACGTCGACGCGCACATCTCGGCGCTGCTCGACGGCGCCCTCGGGCCCGAGGGCTACTACGGCGTCTTCACGGCCAACATGCACACCGACAGGCCGGACAACCCCGGGGCCGACGCGATCGTCGCCGAGGCCACAGCGCGCGGCGTGCCCGTCGTCTCCGCCAAGCAGATGCTCGCCTGGCTCGACGGCCGCAACGGCTCGTCGTTCCGGGGTCTGAGGTTCACGCGCGGGCGCCTGCGCTTCGCGGTGGCTCCCGCCGCGGGGGCGCGTGGCCTCCAGGCGATGGTGCCCGCGAGGGCCGCCACGGGCGGGCTGATCGGGCTCACGCGCGACGGCGAGCACGTGGACGTCGCCCGGCGCATCGTGAAGGGGATCGACTACGCGATGTTCGACGCCGCCGCGGGCGACTACGTGGCGACGTACCCCCGCGTCGCGTCCCCCAACTAATGTTGGCCGCCGATGACCCGTCTCGATCGCTACCTGCTGCCCACCGAGCGCGACGCCCCGGCCGACGCCGAGGCGCTCTCGCACAAGCTCGGCGTGCGCGCCGGGCTCTTCCGCCAGGTCGGCTCGGGCCTGTGGAGCTGGCTGCCCGCCGGCTGGCGCGTGCACGAGAACGTCGCGCAGATCGTGCGCGAGGAGATCGACCGCATCGGCGGCCAGGAGATGCTCATGCCGCTGATCACCCCGGCGGAGCATTGGAGGCGCAGCGGGCGCTACGACATCGAGGAGGTCTTCAAGCTCAAGGATCGCCGCGGCGCCGACCTGATCCTCGCGCTCAGCCACGAGGAGACGGCCACCTTCCACGTGGCGCAGGTGGTGCGCTCCTATCGGCAGCTCCCGATGCTGCTCTACCACTTCCAGACCAAGGGCCGCGACGAGGCGCGCCCGCGCGCCGGGGTGCTGCGCACGCGCGAGTTCATCATGAAGGACGCCTACTCCTTCGATCGCGACGACGACGGCCTGGATGCGTCCTACGCGAAGTTCGTGGAGGCCTACGACCGCATCTGCGACCGCGTCGGCCTGGAGTGGTACCGGGTGGAGTCCGACGTCGGGATGATGGGCGGCTCGGGCGCGCACGAGTACATGGCCCCGTGCCCGGCGGGCGAGAACGATGTCGTGCTGGCGCCGGGCTACGCGGCCAACCTCGAGGTCGCGAGCGCCGATCCGCCGGCGGTGGCGCCGAGCGACCTCGACGGCGACCTCCACACGCCGGGGGCGACCACGATCGCCGCCGTGGTCGACGCGCTCGGCATCCAGCCCGGCAACCTGCTGAAGGCCTATCCGGTCGTGACCGAGTCGCGGGGGCTGGTCATGGCCTTCGTGCGCGGCGACCACCGCGTCAACGAGATCAAGCTCGCCAACGCACTGGGCGAGGGCTTTCGGCCCGCGCGCGACGACGAGCTGCCGGGCCCCGGGGGCTTCCTGGGGCCGACGCCCGACGTCGCGACGCTGTGGGACGAGGCGATCGTGCCCGGACAGGCCTACGTGACGGGCGCCAACCGCCCCGATTACCACCACGTGGTCACCGTCGACGGGGGCGAGCGCGGCGACGTGCGCACGGTCGAGGTGGGCGACACCGTCAATGGCCACCCGATCCGCATCGAGCCGGCCATCGAGATCGGCGAACATCTTCAAGCTCGGCACGCGCTACTCCGAGCCGTTCGGCGCCACCTACCTCGACGAGAACGGCAAGGAGCAGCTGATCGTCATGGGCTCCTACGGGATCGGCCCGGCGCGCATGACGGCGGCGGCGATCGAGCAGTACGCCGACGAGAAGGGGATCTCGTGGCCGAAGGCGATCGCGCCCTGGGACGTGGAGATCGTGGCGATCGGCAAGCCCGGGACGCCCGAGCGCGAGGCCGCCGAGGCCCTCTACGCAGAGCTCTCCGACGCGGGCCTCGAGGTCCTCATCGACGATCGCGACGCCGGGCCGGGCGAGAAGTTCGCCGACGCCGAGCTGCTGGGCGTGCCGCTGCGCCTGACGGTGGGCAAGCGGTCGCTGGAGTCGGGCCGCGCGGAGGCGCAGGCCCGCCGCGGCCGCGCCGACCACGAGGGCGGCGTGCCGTTGCAGGGGGCCGCGGAGGCCGTCCGGGAGCTGTGGACGAGTCTCCCGTAGAGCAGCGGCGCGGGCGGCTGAGCTTCGGGCGGCTGTCGGGCATCGATCGCTCGGGCCCGCCGCCGCCCGAGACCCTCCCCGGCGCCCCGCTGAACCTGTGGACGCTGCCCAACGCGATCGGCATGCTCCGCCTGGGGTTGCTGCCCGTCTTCCTGGCCGTCTCGCTCTCCAGCGACACCGGGGTCGGGGTGTGGCCCGCCGTGCTCTTCGGCGTTGCGGGCTGGTCGGACTACTTCGACGGCATCGCCGCCCGCGTGACCGGTCAGTACAGCCGCTTCGGGGCGCTGCTGGACCCGATCGTCGACCGCCTCCTGGTCCTCAGCGGCGTGATCGTCTGCTGGTACCACGAGCTGCTCCCGCGCTGGGCGCTGGCGATCCTCATCGCCCGCGAGCTCTTCATGCTCGTCGCCGGGCGTGAGGCGCTGCGCCGCGGGATCGAGATCCGCGTCAACATGGTCGGGCGCCTCGCGATCTGGCCCGTGCTCACCGCGATCGAGTTCGCGCTCTGCGGTCTGGAGACGGCGGGGGCGATCCTGCTGTACATCGGCGTCGCCATGACCCTCGTGGCCACCGTGATGTACGTTCTCGCTGCAAGACCCTCAACCTCAGCTTGAGCGTCCGCGATCCGCTGGTATGCTCGGCCCATGGACACGTTTCCTGACCTGGGCTCGCTCTCGGACTCGGAGCTGAAGGAGTACATCCAGCAGCTCACCGAAGAAGAGATCGACATCTCCTACAAGCGCCGGATCCTGCACGGGAAGATCGACATCCTGCGCGCGGAGCTGGTCAACCGCCTGCGCAAGAAGCACGAGGGCGGAGAAGACGTCATCACCGGTGACGACGTGCAGAAGCTCACCGACATCCTCGCCGGCCGCGCGGCCGGAGCCGAGGCCTCCGACGCCGAGTAGCGCAGCCGCGTGGCGCTCCACTGCCCGGAGTGCGGCTTCGTCAACACCGACGGAGCGAACTACTGCCAGAAGTGCGGGTCCTTCCTGGGCGCGCTCGAGGAGCGCGCGGGCGGCGAGCCCTCCACGGCGACCTACCGCATCGACGAGACGGGCGAGCTGGTCCCCGTCGACGTCGAGGAGGTCGTCGCCCACGAGGGCGCGGCGCTGGTCATCCGCGCCGGCGGCGGGCGCGTCGGCGAGTCCTTCGCCCTCGACCACGATCGCATGACCATCGGCCGTCGCCCGGACTCCGACGTCTTCCTCGACGACGTCACCGTGTCGCGCGATCACGCGCTGCTGGTCAAGCGCGGCGGCGACTACTACCTCGACGACCTCGGGTCGCTCAACGGCACCTACGTCAACCGCCATCGCATCGAATCCCACCGCCTGGAGGACGGCGACGAGCTGCAGGTCGGCAAGTTCAAGCTCACCTTCCTCTCGCAATAGACGCCATGGCCGTCCAGGACGAACCGGAAGCCGTTCCCGCCGAGCTCGATCTCGAGGCCGGCGCTCCGCGCAAGGCGATGACGATCGGCGCCGTGTGCAAGGCGCTCGAGCAGGAGTTCCCGGACATCTCGATCTCCAAGATCCGCTATCTGGAGGACCAGAAGCTGGTGGCGCCGCGCCGCACGCCCGGCGGCTATCGCCTGTACTCCGGCGGCGACGTGCAGCGGCTGCGCACGATCCTGCGCCTGCAGCGCGACGAGTTCCTGCCGCTGCGTGTGATCCGCCAGGAGCTCGCCTCCGGCCGCGCGGGCAACGACGTCGCGCCGTCGGCCGGCGACGGCGCGGTCTCCGGCGCGGGGGCGGGTGCCGGCGCCGCGCGGCGCAAGCGCAGCCCCTCGGTCACCGCTCCCTCCAGCGGCGCCCTGTACTCGCTCGACGACGTGATCGAGGAGACGCGCGCCGAGCCGCGGCTCGTCTCAGAGCTCGAGGAGTACGGCGTCATCAAGGGCGAGATCCGCGCCGGGACGAAGTACTTCGACGAGACCGAGCGCGAGATCGTGCGCGCGGTGACCGAGCTGGCCCGCTACGGCGTGGGCGGGCGCAACCTCCGCGCCTTCCGCACCAGCGCCGACCGCGAGGCGGCGTTGCTGCAGCAGATCCTCGCCCCGGCGCTGCGCTCGCGCAACGCCAAGCGCCGCAAGGAGGCGATCGAGGCCCTCGAGAACCTCGCGGCGGTCACCACGCACCTCAAGCACCTGCTGCTCATTCGCGACCTGCGCAAGATCGTCTCCTGAGCCGGGCCATGCCGGTCGACCTCGACGCGCTCGTACGCGACATCCCGGACTTCCCCAAGCCGGGCATCGTCTTCAAGGACATCACCCCGGTCCTGGCTTCGCCCGAGGGGCTCGACGCCGCCGTCGTGGGGCTGGCCGACCTCGCGCGCGACCTGCGCGTCGACGTCGTCATCGGCGCCGAGGCGCGCGGCTTCCTGCTCGGACCCGCGATCGCACGCGAGCTCGGTGCCGGCTTCGTCCTGGCGCGCAAGCCGGGCAAGCTGCCTCACGAGACCGTCCGCGCCGAGTACGTGCTCGAGTACGGGACCGATGCGCTGGAGCTGCACTCCGACGCGGTGGCCGCGGGGGCGCGCGTGCTCGTGCACGACGACCTGCTGGCCACGGGCGGGACGGCCAAGGCGCTCTGCGAGCTCGTCGAGCAGCTCGACGGGCAGGTGGTGGCCTGCGGCTTTCTCATCGAGCTGGCGTTCCTGAGCGGGCGCGAGAACCTGGCGGGCTACGAGGTCCGCTCGCTGCTGCGCTTCGACGCCGAGTAGATGCCCACCGCACGCCGTAGCCGCACGGTCGCCGCGCCGCCTGAGCGCGTTTGGGAGGTCGTGGGCGATCCGCACCACCTGCCGCGCTGGTGGCCGAAGGTCGCGCGCGTGGAGGCCGTCACCGACGAGCACTTCACCGAGGTCCTGACCACGCTGGACGGGCGCTCGCTGCGCGCCGATTTCCGCGTCGTCGACTCGCGGGCGCCGGAGCGGCGCGCCTGGGAGCAGGAGCTCGAGGGCACCCCGTTCGAGCGCGTGTTCTCGGCCGCGAGCACCGAGGTCAAGCTGCTGCCCGATGGCGATGGGACGCGCGTGACCGTCGTCGTGCGTCAGCAGGTCCGCGGCTCGGCCCGCCTCGGCGGCTTCATGGTCCGCCGCGCGACCGGGCGGGTGCTCGACGAGGCGCTCGACGCCCTGGAGGCCCTGCATGGGCCGTGAGATGCGCTGGTGGGGGTGGGGGGAGGACACCCACGCCGGCGCGGTCTCCGAGCAGGCCCTGGCCTGGCTGGAGGGCGAGCTCGGTGCGCTGGACGCGCCTCGGGGCGCGGTGGCGCTCGACGACGTGCGCCTGGACGACCCGCGGTTGCCCGGCGCGCTGCGCGATCGCTTCGGCGACATCCTGCGCGACGACCGCGCCGCGCGCGTGCTGCACACGCGCGGCAAGTCCTACCCCGACCTCGTCCGCCAGCGCGCGGGCGACTGCGCCGGGGCGCCGGACGCCGTCCTGATGCCGCGCGACCACGACGAGGTTCGCGCCGTGCTGGAGGCCTGCGCCGGGGCGGGCGTCGCGGTCGTGCCCTTCGGCGGCGGCACCAGCGTGGTCGGCGGCGTCGAGCCGCTGCGCGAGGGCTTCGGCGCGCTCGTCTCGCTCGACCTCGGTGCGCTCGACGCGCTCGAGTCGTTGGATGAGCGCTCACAGCTGGCGGTGGTGGGCGGCGGGATGCGCGCCGTCGAGCTCGAGGATCGGTTGGGCGAGCGCGGCTTCACCCTCGGGCACTACCCGCAGAGCTATGAATACGTGACGATCGGCGGCTGCGCGGCCACGCGCTCGGCCGGGCAGGCCTCGACCGGGTACGGGCGCATCGACGACCTCGTGGTCGGGGTGCGCCTCGCGGCGCCGGCCGGCGACCTCGATCTGCGCGCGCAACCGGCGAGCGCCGCGGGCCCCGAGCTGCGCCGGCTCGTGGTCGGCTCGGAGGGCGTGCTGGGCGCGATCACGCGGGTCGCGCTGCGGGTGCGCCCGGTCCCCGAGCTCAGCCGCTACGAAGGCTGGATGTTCGCGAGCTTCGGCGCGGGTGCCGAGGCGCTGCGGCGCCTGGAGCAGGGCGGCGCGGCGCCCGACGTGGCGCGGCTCTCCGACGAGGACGAGACCCGGCTGGGGTTCGGCCTCGCCGGCCTGCACGGCATGCGCGCGAGCGCGATGCGGGCCTACCTGCGCGCCCGCGGCGTGGCCGGCGGCGCCCTGGCCATCGTCGGCTGGGCAGGCCCGGAGGAGGGGGTGCGCGTCCGTCGCGAGGCGGCGGTCGAGGCCCTGCGCGACGCGGGCGGCGTCGCGCTCGGGCAGCCTGCGGGGCGCGCCTGGCTGCGCTCGCGCTTCCACGGCCCGTACCTGCGCGACCACCTCATGGACCGCGGTGTGATGGCCGAGACGCTCGAGACCGCGACGACGTGGGCGCAGCTGTTCACCCTGTACCGGGCCGTGGGGGACGTGCTGCGGGCGCACGCGCCGCTCGTCGCCTGCCACATCTCGCACCTCTATCCGACGGGCGCATCGCTGTACTTCACCTTCATGGCGCGGGCGCGCCGCGGGGAGGAGCTCGAGCAGTGGGCCGCGGTCAAGACGGCGGCGTGCGAGGCGATCGTCGCGGCCGGCGGCACGATCACCCATCACCACGCGGTGGGCCACGACCATGCGCCGTACATGGACGCCGAGGCCGGCGCCACCGGGGTGGCCGCACTGCGCGCGCTCAAGCGCGAGCTCGATCCGGCCGGGGTCATGAACCCCGGCAAGCTGCTGCCCGCGGGCTAGCCGCCGGCTGCGCTCTGGACGGACCCGCGCAGGTAGATCGTGCCCGGCGCGGTCGGGTTGCCGCTCGTCTCGCGCGTGACGAGGACGTCCTTGTAGCTGGCGACGTTGAGGTCCTTGGGCAGCTGTCCCTGCAGGACGAGGTGGCCCTTGTTGTCGGTCTTGTCGAAGCCGCCGACGAGCCTGGCCTGCGACGGGCTGTTGTAGAACCACAGCGCGTAAGCGGCCTTCTTGCTGCCCGTCGGCAGCCCCTGAGTGGCGGCGGTGATGCCCGGCTGGCCGTTCACGTCGAGGATCTGCACGATGGCGACGGCCTTCTTGATGGGCCCGTCCTTGGGCGGCACGAGGTTGATCTGCGCGCGGACCTGCGGCTGAGCCGCGGTCGAGGTCGTGTTGGCGGCCGTGGTCGCCGTGCTGGCGGCCGTCTTGTTGTCGTCGCCGCCGCTGAGGACGATGACGAGGACGACGGCCACGGCGATGGCGACGACCACGCCGCCGATCAGCAGCGCGCCGCCGCGGCGCGAGACCCGCGGCGCGGCGGTGGGGGCGGGGGCGAAGGGGGTGGCCGCGGGCGCCTCGCCGGCCGGCGCGTCCGGCGGTGGCGCCGGCGTCTCGGTCACCGCGCCCTCGGCGGGGAGCTCGGGCAGCCGGTCGCCGGCGAGGGGCTCGAGCTCTCGCGCGACCCCGTGCGCCCACACGCGCCCCGCCGTGGAGCCGTCGACGAAGGCGCGGGTGGCCGCGGCCTCGTCGGGCTCCTGCTGGCCCAGCAGCCAGTCGGAGATCTCCTGGCGGCGCGCGGCGGGCAGTCCGCCGGGACCGGGGCCGAGCGTGTCGAGCGCGTCGTACGCCCGCGAGCGCACCTCGGACGTGTCCAGGCGCAGCAGCTCGGACAGATCGTCGTAGCCCTTGCCCTGCAGCAGCAGCAGCTGCAGGACGGACTTCTGGTCGGCGGGAAGCGCTTCGAGGCGGCTCATGGAGGGTGGGGAGGGTAGCGGCGCTGGTCGGTATCGTGCCGCACTCCTACATGGCTGACATCGAGCCCCTGCTCCCCCTCGACCGGACGTTCGACGCGCTCTACGGCCTCGAGGTCATCGAGTCAAACGACGAGCTCGTCCGCGCCCAGGTCAAGGTCCGCGACGAGATCAAGCAGCCGATGGGCCTCGTCCACGGCGGCATCTACGCCTCCATCGCCGAGTCGATCACCTCGACCGCGACGGCCATGGCCGTCTGGCCGGAGGGCAAGGCCGCCCAGGGGATGTCGAACCAGACCTCGTTCCTGCGCCCGATCACCAACGGCACCATCCACGCCGAGGCGCGGCGGCGCCACCGCGGGCGGACGACGTGGGTGTGGGAGGTCGACATCACCGACGACGAGGGCCGGTTGTGCGCGCTCGTGCGGATGACGATTGCGGTGCGGGACGTTTCGCGGCGCTAGGGGTTCGGTCTCCGCGGTCGCTTGCGGCGCAGTGCGGCCAGGGCATCGAGGGGTGAGCAGTTGCGGAGAGTTGTGACGTTTGTGGTGTCCGCTGTAGCTGGCTGAGGGCCATGCTGAGGGGGTGGGCTCTCTTGGGAGTCATAGTGACCCCGAATGGAGCCCACCCCTCTGGTTGAAGGTGGTTGGGGCCGCTGAGCGGCAGTGGGGGGTGCTATCGCGGGCGCAGCTGCTCGGCCTTGGCATCTCACCTGCGGCGATCGCGACGTGGCGCCGCCGGGGACGGCTGCACGCCGTCTATCGCGGCGTCTACAGCGTCGGCCATCGCTCGTTGCGAACCGAGGGCCGCCGGCTGGCCGCGGTGCTCGCCTGCGGGCCGGCAGCGGTCCTCAGCCACCGGAGCGCGGCCTCGCACTGGGGCCTCCTCGAGACGCAGCAACAGGGCATCGATGTCACCGCCCCTCGGGGCCGCCACGGCGCCCCGGGGATCCGCCTGCACCGTTCTCGTTCCCTCGATGCCCAGGACACCACCAGCCACCAGGGCATCCCGACCACGACGATCAGCCGCACCCTGCTCGACCTGGCCGCCACCGCACGGGCCAGCGAGCTGGAGCGCGCGCTCGCGCAGGCCGAGCGCCTGCAGCTCTACGACCACCGCGCCATCGAAAGCGTGATCGCCAGATGCAACGGGCACCGAGGAACACAGCGACGCTCGGCACGAGCGACGACACACGAGCCCAAGTGGACGCGCAACGAGTGGGAAGCCGCCTTCCTGGACCTGCTGCGCACACGCCGGGATGCCCGAGCCGCTGGTCAACGACGCCTTCCACGCCCCCGACCACGGCCACTGCGAGCCCGACTACCACTGGCCCTCCCACCAGGTCATCGTCGAAACCGACGGCTGGGACACCCATCGCACCAAGAAGGCCTTCAGAGACGACCGCGCCAAGGACGCCGCGCTCACCGCCGCCGGCTACCGGGTGCTCAGATTCACCCGGGACGACGACCCCGGACTGGCGATCAGGCGCCTGCGCGCGCTCCTGCCTACCGCAGGAACCCGCCCTCTGAGTGGATCACCTGCCCGGTGACCCAGCCGGCCTCCTCCGAGCACAGCCAGGCGACGAGCGACGCCGCGTCCTCCGGGCGGCCGAGGCGGCCCATGGGGAAGCGCGGGAGCAGCTCGGCGCGCAGGTCGTCGTCGATCCAGCCGGTGTCGTTGGGGCCGGGGCCGACGGCGTTGACGGTGATGCCGAGATGGGCGACCTCGGCCGCGAGCTGGCGCGTGAAGGCCTCCAGCGCGCCCTTGCTGGCCGTGTACGCGAGCTCCTCGGGCATCGGGCCCAGGAACTGGCCCGAGACGAGGTTGACGATCCGTCCCGGGCGCCCCGACCGCGCCAGCAGCGCGCTGAGCAGCATCGGGGCGCGCACGTTGACCGCGTAGTGGGCGTCGATCGTCGCCGCATCGAGCTTCTCGTAGCCGTCGCGCGTCGAGTGCGCGGCGTTGTTGACCAGCACGCTCGGATGCCCGACGCGCTCGGTCACGGCCTCCATCAGCCGCTCGGGCGCCTGGGCCTCGGAGAGATCGGTGGTGAAGGCGGTGCCCGGCAGGTCGTCTTGCGCCACCTCGCCGGGCATCACGCTGAAGGCCACGGTGGCGTCGCGCTCGGCCAGGGCGCGCACGCACGCCGCCCCGATCCCGCGCGGGTTCCCGGCGCCGGTGACGAGCGCGATCATCCGCCGTAGCGATTGACGATGGGCACCCGCCGGTCGCGCCCGAAGGCCTTCGAGGTGACCTTGATGCCGGGTGGGTTCTGGCGGCGCTTGTACTCGGCGAGGTCGACGAGGCGGATGACGCGATCGACGTCGGCCTCGGGCAGGCCACGCGCGATGAGCTGCTCGCGCCCGAGGTCCTGCTCGACGTAGCCCTCGAGGATGGCGTCGAGCACCTCGTAGGGCGGCAGCGAGTCCTGGTCGCGCTGGTCGGGACGCAGCTCGGCCGACGGCGGCCGGGTGACGATCGACTCGGGCACCGGCGAGCGCTCGTCGCGGCGCGAGCGCTCGGCCACGAGCCGGTAGACGAGCAGCTTCGGGCAGTCCTTGATGACCGCGAACCCGCCGGCGCTGTCGCCGTACAGCGTCGAGTAGCCGACCGACATCTCCGACTTGTTGCCAGTGGTGAGCACAAGCCAGCCGAACTTGTTCGACAGCGCCATGAGCAGGTTGCCGCGGATGCGCGCCTGGAGGTTCTCCTCGGTGATGTCGGGCTCGCGCCCGGCGAAGACCTCGCTCAGCAGCTCGTCATAGCCGGCCATCGCCTCGGCGATCGGCAGCTCGAGCAGCTCGACGCCGAGGTTCTCGGCCAGGACGTGCGCGTCGTCGCGGGTGCCCTGCGACGAGTAGGGCGAGGGCATCGTCACGCACGTCACGCGCTCGGGTCCGAGCGCGTCGACCGCGATGAGGGCCACCAGCGTGGAGTCGATGCCGCCCGACAGCCCCAGGACGACGTGCTCGAAGCCGTTCTTGGTCACGTAGTCGCGGGTGCCGAGGACGAGCGCCGCGTAGATCTCGGCGTCGGCGTCGAGCAGCTCGGCGACCGGGCCGCCCGGCGCTGCGGGATCGGAGACCCCGGCCGTGGTGAACGATCCGAGGTCGGCGACCTCGGCCTCCATCTCGCGCGCGGCGGGCCGCGTGCGCGTGTCGCGCAGGCGTGCCGCGCCGGCCGCCTCGACGTCGATGTCGCACACCAGCAGCTCCTCGGCGAACTGCGCCGCGCGGGCGATGACGTTGCCGTCGTGGTCGACGACGAAGGAGTGGCCGTCGAAGACGAGCTCGTCCTGACCGCCGACGAGCGCGCA
The DNA here is from genome assembly GCA_963742125.1 of uncultured Actinomycetes bacterium. GTDB lineage: Bacteria > Actinomycetota > Thermoleophilia > Solirubrobacterales > Solirubrobacteraceae > JAOPZW01. The sequence continues at coordinate 70,530 of CAVUKO010000006.1, forward strand.
GAAGGCGACCGCGGCAAGGCTGTCGCGCGCACGCTGGGCGATCATCTGCTCGCGATGGCGCCCCTTGACCGCCTGGTAGGGCGACGCGGAGATGTTGACCACCAGCCGCGCGCCCGCCAGCGCCTCGTCGGTCATCGGCGGCCCCGGGACCCAGATGTCCTCGCAGATCGTCAGGCCGACCTTGACGCCGTCGATCTCGATGATCGCCCCGCCCGGGCCGCGCTGGAAGTAGCGCAGCTCGTCGAAGACGCCGTAGTTGGGCAGGTTGACCTTGCGGTAGATGGCCTGCACCGCCCCGTCGGCGAGCACGGCGGCGGAGTTGTAGGCGTCGTCCGCGCGCTCGGGGAAGCCGACGACCGCCACGATGCCCTGCACGTCGGCGGCGATCCGCTCGACCGCGGCGCGCGCATCGGCGAGGAAGTGCTCCTTGAGCAGCAGGTCCTCGGGCGGATAGCCGGTGACGACGAGCTCGGGGAAGAGCGCCAGCTGCGCGCCGGCCTCACGTGCGCGCGCGAGCTGCTCGCGCACCTTCGCCTCGTTGCCGGCGATGTCGCCGACGGTGGGATTGATCTGGGCCAGGGCGACGCGCATCCGTCGACAAGGTACCTCGGCGGGGCGTCCGGCCCCGCCCTGCGAGCGCGCCTGCGGCATCCAGCCGCAGAGATCGCGGTCAGACGCTCGTCGTCTCGGGCGCGCGCTTGCGCGACGCCTTCGGCGCGTCGCCCACGCCGGCCGCGCGCGTGAGCTCGTCGATCGCCGCCCGCAGATCGTCAGCCAGCGCCTCGAGGTCTCCCATCGCGTCGTAGTCGCCGAGCAGGCCGAACGCGAGACGACCGTCATAGCTCATGATCGCGATGCCGAGCGCCTGGTGGTGGGCGAGCGGCACGACGGGATAGAAGCGGGTCATGCGGCGCCCGAGGAGGTAGAGCGGGATCTGCGGGCCCGGGACGTTGGTGACCACGAGGTTGAAGAAGCGCTGACGCGCCTGCAGGCGCGCGGCCTGCGACATGATCGTCGGCGGTGCGAAGTCGGCCAGCGAGGTCAGCGCCACGGCGCCGACGGCCTGCCCGGACTCCTTGATCCCGCGCATCGCCTCGGCGACCTCCGCGAGAACGGCCTCGGGATCGGTGACCCCGACGGGCAGCGGCGCCCACATGGCCGCCACGCGGTTGCCGAGCGCGCCGCGCTGGGTATCCGCGCGCACCGACACCGGCACCATCGCCTTGAGCACGAGCCCGTCGGTGTCGACGCCGCGGCGACGCAGGAAGCGCCCGAGGGCCAGGGACACCGCGGAGAGCACGACGTCGTTGAGCGTGCCGCCCAGCGCGTTCTTGATCGCCTTGAAGCGCGCGACGTCCGAATCGACCCAGGTGTAGCGCCGGTGCGGGCCGATGGGCACGTTGAACGGCGACGGCGGCGCCGGGCTGAGCCCTGCCCACGCCATCGCGCCGACGCCCACGAGCCACTCGCCGGCCTGCCCCAGAACCTGGCGCGGCGCGCGCGTGAGCGCCCGCAGGCCGCGGGCGCCCTCCGCCGGCACGGTCGCACGCTCGACCAGCGCCTGGGCCAGGAGCTCGGCGTCGCTCGGCTCGGGACGCGGCAGCCACTCGCGCGCCTCGGCCGCCGCCGGGGCGGGCTCGGGCGACGCATCGAAGAGCACCGACGTGATGTCGACCCCGCTGACGCCGTCGACGAGCGCGTGGTGGGTCTTCGAGATGATCGCGAAGCGGCCGCCGTCGAGGCCCTCCACGAGGTTGAGCTCCCACAGCGGCTTGGTCCGGTCCAGGGGCAGGGCGAACAGGCGTCCCGCGAGGTTGCGCAGCTGCTCGTCGGACCCTGGCGAAGGCAGCGCGCTGTGGCGCAGGTGGTAGCGCGCGTTGAAGTGCGGGTCGTCGACCCACACCGGCCGGCCCTGGCCGTAGGGCACGTGCGCCAGCTTCTGGCGATAGCGCGGCACGAGATGCATGCGCGCCTCGATCGCCTCGACGAGCTCGTCGTAGGCGGGCGGGTCGCCCTCGAAGACGAGGACCCCCGCGACGTGCATGTGGGCGCCGCTGCGCTCGAGGTGCAGGAAGCCGGCGTCGAGGGCGGTCAGGCGATCGCGATTCACCGCTCGATCCTCACACGTCGGCGCTCCTTCCTCAACGTTGCACACTCTGTGTAGACTTTGCGCACAAACTATGGAGAGAGCGATGAATCTGAACGATGCCGGTGCTTTCGAGCGTGCCTACGACGAGCACGCCCGCGGGGCCTATCGCGTGGCCTACCGCGTCCTGGGCAACGCGGCCCAGACCCAGGACGTCGTCCAGGACGTCTTCCTCAAGCTGTGGCGCGACCCGAGCAGGTTCGACGCGCGCCGCGGCGAGCTGGGCTCCTACCTGCGGCTGATGGCACGCAGCCGCGCGCTGGACCTGTGGCGCGAGGGCCAGGCCGCCGGCCGCGCATCGGACCGGCTCAAGCTCGGGGTCGCGCGCGAGGAGGGCCGCGCCGACGAGCGCCCCGCGGTCGCCGCCGAGCACGAGGAGCAGCGGCGCACCGTGCGCGACGCCCTGCGCGGGCTCCCGCCCGTGCAGCGCGAGGCGGTCGTGCTCGCCTACTGGGGCGGGCTGACGGCCGACCAGATCGCCCGGCGCTCCAACGTCCCGCTCGGCACGGCGAAGAGCCGCATTCGGCTGGGGCTGGCGAGGCTGCGCCTGGAGTTCGAGGACACCTTCGCCGGGCAGGTCGCCGCCTAGCGGTAGCCTCAGGCGGGCGGTGCCCGTCAATGGAAGCCAGTTCGATTCGCGCCTGTTGCCCGTCTACCTGGACGGGCGCGAGGCGCTGGGCGAGGCCAACTGGTTCGACGCGCACACCCACATCGGCCAGAACGATCCCGATGGACGCAAGGCCACCCCGGAGGAGATCCTCGGTGGCCTGGACGCCGCCGGCCACCAGCGCGCGCTGCTCTTCGCGATGCACGAGCCGGACGGGTACCCCGAGGCCAACGACGCCGTCCTGGCTGCCGCAGCGGCCTCGGAGGGCCGCCTGGAGGCGCTCGCGCGCATCGCGCCCAACGCCGACGGCGCGCTCGCCGAGGCGCAGCGCTGCCTGGACGCGGGTGCGCGCGGCTTCAAGCTGCATCCGCGATCGGACGCCTTCGGCCTGCCCCATCCGGTCGTCGAGCAGGTCGTGGCGCTGGCCCACGAGCGCCGCGCCCCGGTGCTCTTCCACGCCGGGCGCGGGATCCCGCACCTCGGCGAGGCCGTGGTCGACCTCGCACGCCGCTACCCCGGCGCGCGCCTGATCCTCGCCCATGCGGGCATCAGCGACCTCGGCTGGATCGCCGACGAGGCGGCCGTGCTGCAGAACCTCTTCTTCGACACGGCATGGTGGAACGTCGCCGACCAGCTGCAGCTCTACTCGACGATCCCGCCCGGCCGGATCCTCTACGCGAGCGACATGCCCTACGCGCCCGGGCTGCTGGCCGCCTACGTCTTCCTGCGCGTGGCGCGCGCGGTCGGCCATGGCCCCGAGGTCCTGCGCTCGATCGCCGGCGAGCAGCTCGCACGTGTCGTCGCCGGGGAGGAGCCGGCCGACCTCGGGCCGGCGCCGGGCCCCGAGGCCGTGGGCCGGCGCGTGATCGAGGCCGAGCGCGTCGTCACCTACTGCGCCGCCGGGCTGCAGATCGCCTTCCGGGGCATGGACCCGGGCGAGCCGATCGCCCTGGCGCGGCTGGCGTGCCGGACCTGCCGCGACGGCGACGTCCGCGCGCTGCTGAGCTACATCGACGAGCTGCTGGCCATCGGTCAGGAGAGTGCTGCCGCGCACCCCGACGTGCCCTTCGCGATCCTGCCCGCCGCGATGCTGGCGATGGTCCTCGCGGGCACGCCGGAGGCAGGCCTGCCGACCGTCGCTGTGTGACGGGCGTCACATGAGCCCTGCCAGAAGCTAGTACCCTCACGAACTTCTGTTCGATCCGCCGAGTCGCCTCCGACGTATCCGGGGGCGAGCGGGGGAGGGCCGGCGCCTGATGGCGCCGTAGCGACGGCCGCTGTTCGCCGCGCTCCACGCCCTGCCTCGGAGGCGGCCAACGCAAGGAGGAATCGACCTCGCATGAGGCCGCATCTGAACTTGCGCGCCCGCGCCGTGATGGCGCTGGGCGCGCTCTGCTTAGCCACTTCGCTGTCCGTGTTGCCGGGCACGGCGCAGTCCGATGACACGAACGGCACAACCGGTGCCCGCGCCGCGATCGCGGCCGACATCGCCCCCGGCAAGAGCCGGCTGAACGTCCTGGCCGGGCGGCGGGCGGCCGTGAAGGGCCACGTGGTCTCCGGCCTGGCCGGGCGCCACGCGCTGCTGCAGCGCCAGTCCGGCCACGGCTGGAGCACCATCGACCGCGCCACCACGCGCGACGGCGGAGCGTTCGCCTTCGCATTTCGCCCGCAGCGGCCCGGCAGCGCCCGGCTGCGCGTCCTCGTCGACGCCGCGCGCCGCGAGATCGGCCGGCTCAACGTCTACCGCCGCGCCGCGGTGTCCTGGTACGGCCCCGGCCTCTACGGCAACAAGCTGTCGTGTGGCGGGCGCCTGACGCCGGGCACGCTCGGCGTCGCGCACAAGACGCTGCCGTGCGGTTCGCACGTGACCCTGCGCAAGGGCGACCGCGTGGTCCGCGTGCGCGTCGTCGACCGTGGCCCGTACGTGGGTGGCCGCGAGTTCGATCTGACCTCCGCGACGCGTTCGCGCCTGCACTTCGGCGGCGTGGGGTCCCTGCTCGTCGCCAGCTGAGCGCCGCGCCGCCGGGCCGTCATGGCCGCGGCGTACGCTCGGGAGGTTGACCACGCAGCCTCCCGAGCCTCCACGGCGGGTCATCGCGCACCTCGACTGCGACTCGTTCTACGCGAGCGTCGAGTTGCAGCGCCGGCCGGAGCTGCGCGGCCAGCCGGTCGTGGTCGCCGGCAGCGGGCCGCGGGCGGTGGTCACCACCGCCAGCTACGAGGCGCGGCGCTTCGGCGTGCACTCGGCGATGTCGGCCGTCCGCGCGCGGCGGCTGTGCCCGCACGCGATCTTCCTGCCGCCCGACTTCAAGGCCTACAGCGCCAAATCCAAAGAGGTCTGGGACATCGTGCGCGAGCGCCTCGCGTGCCCGATGCAGAGCGTGTCGGTCGACGAGGCCTACGTGGACGTCACCGCGATCGAGAAGCCGCTGCGCGCGCTGCGCGAGCTGGTGGCCGAGGTCCGCGCGCGCACCGGCATCACGATCTCCGTGGGCGTCGGGCCCTCGCGCCTGGTGGCCAAGACGGCGAGCGATGCCGAGAAGCCCGAGGGCTTCGTGGTCCTCTCGCGCGAGCAGGCGTGCGTGCGCTTCGCGGGCGAGCCGACGCGGCTGCTGCAGGGCGTCGGGCCGCGCACCCAGGAGCGCCTGGCCGAGTTCGGCCTGCGCACCGTGGCCGACCTGCAGGCCGCCGACACCGACGAGCTCGTGGCCCGCTTCGGCGAGCGCACGGGACGCTGGCTGAAGGCGTGCGCCTTCTTCCACGACACGTCGCCGGTGCAGGCGCGCGCGGCGGCCAAGAGCCTGTCCAGCGAGACCACCTTCGACGAGGACGTCGACGACCTCGCCGCGATGGAGGAGACGCTGCGCCGCCTGGCCGCCGACGTCTGCGGGGGCCTGCAGCGCAGGAACATGCGTGGGCGCACGATCGGCATCAAGGTCCGCCTCGACGACTGGACCAACGCCACCCGCGCGCGCACGATCGAGACGTTCACCAACGACCAGGAGGCCATCACCGCGATCGCCCTCGAGCTCCTGCGCGCCTACGCGCCGCCGCGGCCGGTGCGGCTGCTCGGTGTGCGCGTGGCGTCCTTCGAGGACGAGGTCGCGGCGCGGCCGTCCGTGCCGGTGGCTCAGCTCGCCCTGGAGGTGTGAGGGCCCGTCACTCGGCGGGCTCGTCGGCGGGGATCTCTGCCGCCGGGTCGCCATGAGGAGCCGTATGCACCGCGGTGTCGGCCTCGGCGGCCGCCTGCCACGGGGCGGGCTTGTCCACGGAGGCCTCCGCTTCCGGCGCGGCGTTCGCTCTCCTCGGCGGCGTCCGCGACGCGGCTGTGGAGCCGGTCGCGCAGCTCGTCGGGGTCGTATTCGGTGTGGTCGCGGCGTTTGCGGGCGACGACCACACCGGTGGCGGCCGTGACTCCGGCGACCCCCGCGAGGCCGACGATCTTCCAGGGGACGCGCATAGGTGCGTAAGTTACCGACCGTGACCGGCACGGAACTTCCGCTCGACGACGCCGTCGCCATCGCCTCGACCGGTGACGTCTGGCTCTTCCGCGGCGCGTCGGTCGCCGACCTCGCCATCCGCACCGTGACCAACGCCCCCGTCAACCACGTGGGCATGGTCGTCGCGCTCGACGATCTGCCGCCGCTGCTGTGGCACGCCGAGCTGGGCCGCTCGCTGCCCGACGTGTGGACGGGCGAGCACCAGCGCGGGGTGCAGCTGCACAAGCTCGCCGACGCCGTGACGACGTGGAAGCACCGCCACGGCCAGCGCGGGTGGGTGCGCCCGCTCGAAGGCACGATCCAGCGCGAGCACGAGGACCGCCTGATGGAGGTCATCCAGCGCTACGACGGGCGCGCCTTCCCGACGACGCTGGGCCTGGCCGGGCAATGGGCCAAGGGTCGGGTCCGGCGGCGCCCGCAGCAGTCGGTGGAGGCGATCTACTGCGCAGAGCTCGTGGCCACCACCTACCAGTACATGGGCCTGCTGCCGAATGAGCGCCCGCCGAGCTGGTACGACCCGGGTCGCTTCTGGAGTGGCGACGGCCTCGAGCTCGTGGCGCCCTTCAAGCTCGGCGGCGAGATCGCCGTGTCGGTCCCCGACCCTGACGCGGCGAGCTCCGAGGCCGGCAGCGAGGAGGCTCGAGCGCGGCCGCGGTTGCGCCTGCCAAGGCGCGAGCGCCGACCGGCGCAGTGAGGACGCTCCGGCGTCAGCCGGCCGGCGCCCGCGCGGCCCGGCGGAAGAGCAGCACGCCCACCGCCACGAGGAGAAGCCCCACGACCAGCCACGGCCACGGGCTCCACTCGTCCGCACAGCGCTGCTCGGTGGCCGACGTCTCGCAGTACTCGCCGGGTCCGTGGCGGTTGAGGTAGGCGATCGTCAGGAGCACGACGCCGACCCCGGACATGAGGCCGGTCATGGCCCCGTCGACGCCGCCGGGACGCCGGATCAGCACGACCAAGGCCACGACGACCGCGACGAGCAGCACCGGACCGATGGTCAGCGCGGTCAGCACGCCGAGGCACGCGCCGGCGCCGACCATCGCCCAGGCGATGAAGCTTGCGTAGCGCGGGCGCCGCGTGACTGGGCGCGCGGGTGGCGCGTCGGCTGACATCGCCCTCAGTGTGTCACCGTGAGGAGCGATGCCCGATCCAGCTCGCGCGCGGCCCTGGCTGCGCCCGCCGGCGCTGCGCACGCCGACCGACGGCGGGAGCGACGAGCGCCACGCGTCGTGGCTGGAGCTGTTCTTCGACCTCGTCTTCGTGGTGGCGATCGCCGAGCTCGCCCAGGAGCTCGTGCGCGACCACTCCGCGGGCGGATTCGCGATCTTCGCGGGGCTGTTCCTGCCCGTGTTCATCGCGTGGCAGGGCTTCACCTTCTACGCCGATCGCTTCGACAGCGACGACGTCCTCTTCCGCGTGGTGATGCTCGCCGCGATGCTGGCCATCGCCGCGCTGGCCGTGCAGATCCCCGACGTGGCGACCGGCCGCCACGACGCCGGGTTCGTCGTGGCCTACGTGACGCTGCGCTCGTTGCTCGTCGCGCTCTACCTGCGCGCCTGGCCGCATGCTCGCGCGGCGCGGCCGCTCATCGCGCGCTACGCCGGCGGCTACTCGCTCAGCATCGCGATCTGGCTGTGCTCGCTGCTCGTCGACGCGCCGCTTCGCTACGTCCTGTGGGGTGTCGGGCTGGCGATCGAGTACGCCATGCCCGTGCTCGCCCAGCGCATCCATGCGCGGATCCCGGTCGACCCGGGCCACGTTCCCGAGCGTTTCGCGCTCTTCACGATCATCGTCCTGGGCGAGTCGGTGGTGGCGGTGGCGCTCGGAACCGCCCACAACGACTGGCGTCTGGCCTCGGCGACGACCGCGGTGCTGGGGTTCGTCACGGCCGCGTGCCTGTGGTGGGTGTACTTCGATCGGGGCGTGGCCGGCGGTCTCAGCAGCCGGACCGGGTCGATGCAGATCTTCACGCGCATCCACATCCCGCTGCTCGCCGCCCTCACCGCGGTCGGCGCGGGCGTGCATATGCTCATCCAGGAGGCGGTGACGGGCGAGGCGCAAGCGGGGGCCGCGTGGGCGCTCGACGGCGGCGCGGCGCTCTACCTGCTGTGCCTCACGATCGCCCAGCACGTCAGCGGGCCCGGCGCAGACACGCGGGCGGCGCGGGCCCTGGCCGGCCTGGCGCTGGTGGCCCTCGCGGCGGTGAGCGGGGCGCTGACCCCGGTGAGCTTCGCCGCCTGCTCGGCGGCCGCGCTCGTGGCGCTCGTGGTCCACGAGATCCGGGTCGGGCTGGCGAGCAGCGCGCCTAGCCCGTGAGCTCGGCGACCGCCTCGAGCAGCCGATCGACGTCCTCGGGATCGTTGTAGGCCACGACGCCCGCGCGCAGGGCGCCGTCGGGCTCCAGGCCCAGCCAGCGCGAGAGCTCCAGGGCGTAGTAGTTGCCGTGCCAGACGGCGACCTCGGCGCGGGCCAGCGCCGCGGCGACGTCGCGCGAGGGGTGGCCGGCGACGGTGAACATGACCGTCGCGGTGCGGTCGCGCGCGGCGCCGTGCACCGTCACGCCGCCGATCGCCCCGAGGCCCTCGACCATCTGCGCCAGCAGCCGGTCCTCGTGGGCGCGCAGGGCCTCGCGATCGAGCTCGACCAGGAAGTCCGCGGCCGCCCGCACGCCGACCAGCGACTCGAAGGGCAGCGTTCCCAGCTCCCAGCGGTCGGGCGCCGTGTCGGGCGAAGGGCGCAGCTTGTCGGGCGTGAGGCCGGCCAGCAGCTCGGGCCGCGCCCACAGGATCCCGATATGCGGCCCGAACCACTTGTAGGCCGAGCAGGCCAGCGCGTCGCAGCCCAGCGCGGCGACGTCGATGACGCGGTGCGGCGTGGCGTGGACGGCGTCGACGAAGACGCGCGCGCCGGCGCCACGTGCGGCGGCGACGATGCCCGGCAGGTCGGGGATCGTGCCGACCGCGTTGGACGCCGCCGTGACCGCGACCCAGCGCGTGCGCTCGGAGAGCACCGCCTCGACGGCGGCGGCCGGCAGCTCGAGGGTGTCGCGATCGGGCTCGGCGAAGCGCACCTCGGCGCCGGCGCGCTCGGCGGCGATGAGCCACGGCGCGACGTTGGCGTCGTGGTCCAGGCGCGTGCAGACGATCTCGTCGCCGGGCTGCAGGGTTCGCCCGACGGCCGCGGAGAAGCGCATGGTCAGCGCCGTCATCGACGGGCCGAAGACCACCCCGTCGGCGGTCGCGCCCAACAGGCGCGCGGCAGAGGCGCGGGCCTCGGCCACGAGCGCGTCGGTGCGCTCGGCGGCCTGGAAGGCGCCGCCGTGGTTGGCGTTGTGGCCCGAGCGCATCCAGGCGGCCATCTCCTCGATGGCGTCGTCGACCATCTGGGTGCCGGCGGCGCCGTCGAGACGGGCCCAGCCGTCGGCGAGGCCGGGGAAGCGGGTGCGGTGCATGGGACGGCAGGCTAGTAGCGTGCCGCTCCATGCCGCTGGCCGCTGTCGACGGGATCTCGCTGTATTACGAGCGCAAGGGCGCCGGTGAGCCGGTGCTGCTCATCCAGGGGATGAGCGGGACGCACCTCGCCTGGGGCGACGCCTTTCTCGCCGGCCTGGGCGAGGACGTGGAGATCGTGACCTACGACCACCGCGGCGTGGGGACCTCGACGCCGCAGGACGAGCCGTTCGCGATCACGCAGCTCGCCGACGACGCCGCGGGCCTGCTCGACGCGCTCGAGTGGGAGCGCGCCCACGTGGTCGGGATCTCGATGGGCGGGATGGTGGCCCAGGAGCTCGCGCTGCGCCATCCGCAGCGGATCCGCAGCCTGACCCTCGGCTGCACCTATCCGGGCGGTGAGCAGGCGCAGCTCGCGGACCCGGCGCTCATCCAGGAGCTGGCCGGCGCGCTCCTCTCCGGCGACCGCGAGCGGGCGCTGCGCACGGGCTTCGCGGCGAACTTCTCGGCCGCCTACGTGGCCGACGAGGCGCACTGGGCGCCGTTTCACGCGATGGCCACCGCGCTGCCGGTGGCGGTGGCGGTGATCATGCTGCAGATGCAGGCGGTCATGGGCCACGACACGAGCGCGCGCCTGGGCGCGGTCGGGGCGCCGACGCTGATCGTGCACGGCACCGAGGACCGCATGCTCCCGGTCGCCAACGGCGAGCTCATCGCGCGCCTGATCCCGCACGCGCGCCTCGAGCTGCTCGAGGGCGTCGGGCACATGTTCTGGTGGGAGCAGCCCGAGCGCAGCGCCGCGCTCGTGCGCTCGCACGTCCTCGCCTAGTACAGAGCGGCGGCCAGCCGGCGGCGCGCGTCGCGCGCGAGCGGGTGCTCGACGCCGAGCTCGTCCAGCGCACCGACGATCACGCGGCGCACGTCGTCCTTGTGGCCGTCGGCGGAGGACAGCGCCGTCGAGCAGCAGGTCGATCGCGCGTTCCGTGTCACCGTCGTCGAGCGCCTGGAAGGCCTCGGCGAGATCGAGGTCCTCGGCCTGCTCGAGGCGCATGCGCGCGGCCAGGCCGTCGGCGGCGAACGAGCCGCTCACGTTGGCCAGCAGGGCCTGCGCCTCCTCGGAGTCGCCGCGGCGGTGCAGCAGGTCCGCGAGTCCGATGGCGGCGTCCGCGCGTCCGGGGTCGAGCTCGAGCGCGCGGCGCAGCGACGCCTCGTCGCCCGCCACCACGAGGCCGTCGGCCTCGCTGGGGACGAGCGTGTCGAAGAAGCGCTCGACGTTCGCGGGCGGCTGGGCGCCGACGAACTCGTCGACGACGCGGCCGTCCTTGAACGCCTTGACGGCGGGGATGCCCTGGATGCCGAAGGCCTGCGCGATCGCCGGGTTGGCATCGGTGTCGAGCTTGGCGAGGATGACGTCGCCCTCGCGCGCGGCGGCCGCCTTCTCGAGGACCGGCCCCAGCGCGCGGCACGGCGCGCACCATTCAGCCCAGAAGTCCACGACGACCGGCGTCGTGCGCGAACGCTCGATCACCTCTTGCTCGAAGTCCTGCTCGGTGACGTCGATGACGGCCATGGCTTCGATGATAGGACTCCGGCCGTGGACCTCTACGTCGAGGACGCGGGCGAGGGCATCCCGGTCGTGCTGCTGCACGGGCTGACGGCGACGCACCGCTACGTGGTCATGGGCTCCAGCGCGCTCGAGCGCTCCGGGCACCGCGTCATCGCCTACGACGCGCGCGGGCACGGGCGCAGCGATCCGGCGCCCGCCCCGGACGCCTATCGCTACGAGGACCTGGTGGGCGACCTGCGCGCGCGTCATGGACGAGCGCGGGATCGAGCGCGCGGTCCTGGCCGGCGCTTCGATGGGGGCGCACACGCTGCTGCGCTTCGCGCTGGAGTACCCCGAGCGGGCGGCGGCGCTGGTGGTGATCACGCCCGCCTACGACCCGGTCGACAACGACGATCCCGACCGCCTGGCGCGCTGGGACGCGCTGGCCGAAGGTCTGCGCACCGGAGGCGTCGAGGGCTTCGTCGAGGCCTACGGCGATCCCGGCGTGCCGGAGGCGTGGCGCGAGACGCTGTTCACGGTGCTGCGCCAGCGCCTGGGCGCCCACGAGCATCCCGCGGCGGTGGCCGACGCGCTGCACGCGGTGCCGCGCTCGCGCCCGTTCGGCACGCTGCACGACCTGGAGGCGATCGAGGCGCCGACGGTGATCGTGGCCGACCGCGACGAGGCCGATCCCGGACACCCGCTCAGCGTGGGGGAGGACTACGCGCGCGTGATCGCAGGCGCGCGGCTGGTGGTGGAGGAGCCCGGCCGGTCGCCGATCGCGTGGCAGGGCGGGCAGCTCTCGAAGGTCATCGCGGAGGCCACCGGGGGGGCGGAGCTCTGAGCTCCGCCCCCTCGGCTGTCGCGGCCGGGCTATTGCCCGCCGTCGGTGCGCGGGCGTGCGCGCCCGCCTCCTCCTCGAGCTAGGAGCCTTCCTTCTCGATCTTCTTGCCGTTCGTTCCGACGACGTACCACTCGGCGCCGAAGGCGTCGAGGCCCTCGCCCTTGGTGGCGCCGATCTTGTTCGCGTCGCCCTTGAACGTGTAGAGCGGGTGCTTGTTGTAGGTCACCTGCGTGGTGCCGTCCGAGCGCTTGGTCGTCCCGAGCATGGAGGCCTTGGCGCTGCCGCTGGCCTTCGGCTTGCCCTTCGTGAGCAGCGGTGGCCAGTTCGTCGCGCACGAGCCCGAGCACGCGCTCTTGCCGTGCTTGTCCTTCTCGAACAGATAGAGCGTGTGGGAGCTCCCGTTGACGAGGATCTTGCCGAGCGACACGCTGCGCACCTTCACGGTGGCCGGCTTGGTCGGTGCCGAGGCGGCGATCGCGGTGACGGCACCGATCCCGAGGACGAGGACGGTCATTACAGCCAAAAGACGCTTCATGGGCATCCCTCCTGTGTGAGCCGGACCTGGAGCGGGGGGAGGTCCGGGTCTAGGGTTCAAGGACGCCGGGCGCGGCCCCATCCTTCCCGAGTTCGCGTCGTGCGTTGCTGCTTGACAGCGCCGGAACGGGGATGAGAGTGTCGCGGCGCAAAAACCAGGAGGTGGGTCGTGGCCGTCGCTCAGCAGACGATGACGGACGAGCAGCGCAAGTCGGTGGCGCTCGAGTACCTGAAGGCCTTCGACAACGGCGGCGTCACGTCGACCGGGGCGAGCATCCTCGACCTCTTCGCCGACGACGCGCAGGTCTACTTCTCGAAGTGGGGGCTGGCGAACGGCAAGGAGGCGATCGGCCAGTGCTTCACCGACGTCGGCGGGACGCTGAACGCGATCCGCCACGACTACGCCAGCTTCAACTGGATCATGACCGGCGGCGACACCTTCGCCTGCGAGGGGACCAGCTACGGCGAGCACCAGGACGGCGCATGGCGCGCGGGGGTCACTCACGCGGGTCGCTGGTGCGACGTCTTCGAGGTGCGCGACTTCCTCATCCAGCGCTGTTTCATCTACCTCGATCCCGACTACGCGGGAGCGGATACCGACCGCTATCCGTGGCTCTCGGCCGACGGTCGCGACCCCTCACAGCCGCTGGGCTGAGGGTCACGCACGCGGCTGTGCAGTGACTCTGGACATTCGCGTCGTTCGACGGTTACAGTGAATCGCCGATGTCCAGCGAGTCCACCGGAGCCAAGCGGCTGCGCGACCTCACCGCCGACTTCCAGGACGGAGTCGGCCAGCGTCTGCGCTCCGAGCGCGAGCGCCACGGGCTGAGCCTGCGCGAGCTGGCGCGCCGGCTGGAGATCTCGCCCAGCGCGCTCTCGCAGATCGAGACGGGACGCTCGCGGCCCTCGGTCGGCACGCTCTACGCGATCGTGAGCGAGCTCGAGATGTCGCTCGACGAGCTCTTCGGCTCGCAGCGCACCGCGGCCGCCGCGGCGCGCGCGTCGGACGGCCTCGCCGGGGCCGAGGAGGCCGGTGCCACGCTCGTGCAGCGCCACGACACGCGCAAGGGCATCGAGCTCGAGTCGGGCGTCCGCTGGGAGCGCCTGACGCCCACCGCCGAGCAGGACGCGGACTTCCTCTATGTGGTCTACGAGGTCGGCGGCGCGTCGAGTCGCGAGGGCACCCACATGCGCCACATGGGGCGCGAATACGGGCTGGTCCTCTCCGGGCGGCTGCGCGTCACCATCGGGTTCGACGACGAGCACGAGCTCGGCCCCGGCGACTCGATCGCGTTCGAGTCCTCGCGCCCGCACCGGCTGGAGAACGCCGGGTCGGAGCCCGTGGAGGCGATCTGGTTCGTCGTGGGGCGGTCGCACAGCGACGCGCGCAAGCTCGCGCTCGACGGTGCGCACGAGCCCGCGTCCGGCCCGGCGTAGCCACGTTGACAGGGCCTGGGCCCGCGCGTAAGGTGGCCCGGCTAGTGTCCAGTGTGAACGTACACTCGACACCGCTCACCCGGGTTGGTCGACGAGGAGGCTTCCCATGTCCCTAGACGTCCAGGGCGACCAGTCGAGCAGCGATTCGACCGTGACGCGTCCCATGAACGGGGACGAGTACATCGAGAGCCTGCGCGACGGGCGCCAGATCTACATCCACGGCAAGCGCGTGGAGGACGTCACGACGCACCCGGCCTTCCGCAACAGCGTCCGGTCGATCGCGCGGCTCTACAACGCGCTGCACGACCCGGCCACCAAGGACGAGCTCACGACCGAGACCGACACCGGCAGCGGCGGCTACACGCACCCGTTCTTCAAGGCGCCGCACTCGGCCGCCGACCTCGTCGCCGGCCGCGACGCGATCGCCGCGTGGCAGCGGCTGACCTACGGCTGGATGGGGCGCAGCCCCGACTACAAGGCGGCCTTCCTGGCCACCTACGGGCCGAACGCCGACTACTACGCGCCGTTCCAGGACAACGCACGCCGCTGGTACAAGGAGTCCCAGGAGCGCGTGTACTTCATGAACCACACGCTCGTGAACCCGCCGGTCGACCGCGACAAGGAGATCCACGAGGTCTCCGACGTCTTCATCCACGCGGTCAAGGAGACCGACGAGGGCGTCGTCGTGCGCGGCGCGAAGATGGTGGCCACCGGCTCGGCGCTGTCGAACTACAACTTCGTCTCCTACCACGGGAACCTGCCGATCAAGAAGGAGGAGTACGCGCTCTCCTTCTTCGCCCCGATGGACCACCCGAACATCAAGCTGCTGTGCCGGCCCTCCTACGAGTTCATGGCCGCCGCGGTCGGCAGCCCGTTCGACTACCCGCTCTCCAGTCGCTTCGACGAGAACGACTCGGTGCTGATGTTCGACGACGCGCTGATCCCGTGGGAGAACTTCCTGATCTACCGCAACCTCGAGATCGCCAGCACCTACCACCTCACGGGGTTCATCTGGCGGGCGATGCTCCAGGGCTGCACGCGCCTGGCCGTCAAGCTCGACTTCATCGCCGGCGTCTTCATCAAGGCGCTCGAGGCCACGGGGACGATCGCCTTCCGCGGCATCCAGGCCAGCGTCGGCGAGATCCTCGCCTGGCGCAACACGTTCTGGGCGCTGACCGACGCCATGTGCCACAACCCGGTGCCGTCGGCCGAGGGAACGGTCATCCCCAACACCCAGGCCGGCTCGGCCTACCGGATCCTCTCGAACATCGCGATCCCGAAGATCAAGGAGATCATCGAGAACCAGGTCGCGGGCGCGATGATCGTGCAGCCGTCGCACGCCGTCGACTGGAAGAACGAGGAGCTGCGGCCCCTGCTCGACCAGTTCTACCGCGGCTCCAACGGCTACGAGGCGCTGGACAAGATCAAGCTCGTCAAGCTGCTGTGGGACGCGGTCGGCAGCGAGTTCGGCGGGCGCCACGAGCTCTACGAGCGCACCTACTCCGGCAGCCACGAGCTGACCCGCCTGGAGTGCTGGTGGATGGCGCAGGGCGACGGCACCGTGGACCGCATGAAGGGCTTCGCGGAGCAGTGCATGGCCGAGTACGACCTCGATGGCTGGACCGTCGACGACCTCATCAACCCCGACGACATCAACCTGATCACGGGGAAGGGCTAGCGGCTCTTGGCGGTCTGCCGCGAGGCGCTTGCGGCGCTGCGCGGCGCTTACAGCATCACCGAGGGGAAGCGAACCCGGGGCGGCGCGACCGCTGGCGGTCGTCCTTGGCGGGGGTGAGCTACCCGGGACTGTCCTGACTTGTGTGGCTCCTGGCCACACAACTCAGGACAGCGCTGCCTAAGTGTCGTCCTTCGAGCTCGCTGTGCTGCCTTTACCTGGCAGGACCGGGTGAAGTCAGCACAGCGCCCGCATGAACGGCCCGGCCAGGCGCCGCGGGGGGCCTCCTTCCCTCGGTGATGCTGTAAGCGCTGGGCAGCGCCGCGAACGCGACGCGGACGAACGAAGCCCCTACAGCTCCGCGATCACCGCGTCCGGCGGGGCGTCCATGTCGAGCTCGAAGCCCATCACGCGATGGAACCTCGCCAGCGCGTTCCACAGCCCGATGGTCGCCACGAGCTCGACGATCTGCGGCTCGCTGAACTCCGCCGCAGGCGGATGAGCATCTCGCCGGGCACCAGCTGCGGAGCGTCCGCGTACGCCACCGACGCGGGCCGCACGGTCAGCTCGTAAGCCAGCTCCAGCGCCAACCGCTCGCGCGCGTCGAAGCCGTCCAACTCCCCGCGCGCGACCGCGACGATGTCCTCCTCGGACACGCCGGCCGCGCGCGCCGAGCGCACGCGATGGCTGGTCGAGTACAGGCAGCGGCAGAGGACCACCGTGCGGACCTCGACGAGCTCCTTGGTGCGCTGCTCGAGCTCGCCGGGGCCGATGATCGAGCGCAGGTAGGGGAGGTAGGCGGTGAAGATCTCCGGTCGCTGGGCGAGCGCCTGCCAGGTGTGCAGCAGCCGGCCGTAGACCGGCTCGGCCTGGTCGTAGACGGCGCGGACCGCGGGCGGCGCGTCGTCCTTGGAGACGAGCGAGACGAGCGGTGCCGTCGACCCCGCGGCCATCAGCGCGGGCCGATGTGGAAGTGGCCGAGACCGCCGACCGAGCCGGCGTCCCATCCACCGGCCTCCTCGAGGAACTCGGCGTGCGGGTCGCGGATGGTGCCGAACGCGCTGCGGTAGTAGAGGAGCGGGCGGCGGCCGGGCGTGGCCGCGCAGTGCAGGACCTTGCCGATGAAGATCGAGTGATCGCCGCCGGGCACGCGCTCCTCGACCGTGCAGATGAAGTGCGCGATGGCCTTGGCGAGGACCGGTGGATCGGAGCCCTCGACCAGCGCGACGCCGGCGAACTTGTCCTCGGCGCGGCGGGCGAAGCGCCGCGCGAGCTCCTCGTCGCGCTCGCCCAGCACGTTGACGGCGAAACGCCTGCTGGCGTCGATCGCCTTGTGGGTCGCCAGGCGGTTGTCGATGCAGACCACGAGCAGCACGGGGTCGAGCGACAGCGAGCACACGGCGCTGGCCGTCATCCCGGCCGGGCGGCCCTCGTAGGTCGTCGTGACCACGGTGACCCCCGTGGCGAAGTGAGCGATCGCCTCGCGGAAGGCGAGCCCGTCGACCGTCGCGTCCGACATGTGCCCCGTTCCCCGGTTGCTTTCGGGCGTTACGCTAACACAGGCTGTATGGTGGCACTGAACGTCTCGGGGTCTCGATGACCGCCGCCGCGGACAAGGCGACCGGGGAGGGCTGAGTGCAGATGGAAGCGTCCAACGGACACGGGCTCGAGCGCTCGAGCGAGGGCGGCGTGGCCCGCCTCGAGCTGGTCAAGCCGCCGCGCAACCTGCTCGATCCCGACGTGATGGCGGCGCTGCGCGACGCCATCCTCGAGGCCGACGCCGACCCCGAGACGAGTGCCATCGTCCTGACCGGCGGCGGCGAGATGTTCTGCGGCGGCCTGGACATCGAGCGCATCCAGGCCGGGGCGGACCCGGTGGCCTTCGCCTCGGCGCTCGTCGAGCTGCTGCGGGTCTTCCCGACGCTGGGCAAGCCGATCATCGCCGCCGTCAACGGCGACGCGCTCGCGTCGGGCTACTCGCTGGTCTGCGCGGCCGACCTCGCGGTGACCGTCGACCACGCGCGCATCGGCACCTTCGAGGCCAGCGTCGGGATCTGGCCGATGATCGCCCAGGTCCCCGCGCTGCAGCGCCTGCACCCGCGCCACGCCCTGCAGAACTTCCTCACGGGCGAGCCCTTCGACGCGCGCCGGGCCTACGAGATCGGGATCGTCAACGAGGTCGTCGCACCCGGCGAGCTGTGGCCCGCGGTCGAGCGCTGGGCGCAGCTCAGCGTGCGCGCCGGCAAGGCGCTGGCCGCGGGCCGGCGCAGCTTCTACCGCTTCCGCGAGCTGTCCTACGACGACGCGCTGTCGGCGAGCCTGGAGGAGTTCCGCGGGATGTTCACGACTACCGAACACACGAGCGAGGTTGGGGAACGGGCATGAGCATCGCATCGCGCGGCGCGACGATGGCGGTCGACTGGGAGCAGCGCATCGACTTCCCGCGCCTGCGCTCCCAGCGCCTGCAGAAGGCCAAGGAGGCTCTGCTGGCCTCCGACCTGGGGGCCCTGCTGCTCTTCGACCCCAACAACATCCGCTACGTCACCAGCACCCACATCGGCGAGTGGGCGCGCGACAAGAACGCCCGCTACGTCTTCTTGCCCCGCGAGGGCGACCCGATCCTGTGGGACTTCGGCTCGGCCGCGCGCCACCACCAGCTCTATGCGCCGTGGCTGCCCACCGAGAGCTTCCGCGCCGGCGTGACGCCGATGCGCGGCGCGATGCCGGTGGAGACCGGCGTGCCGGACGCGCTCGGCGCCCGCATCGCGCACGAGATGACCGAGCACGGGGTGGCGGGGGAGCCGCTCGGGATCGACATCCCCGACATGGTCACCCTCGAGGCGCTGCAGCGCGCGGGCGTCCACGTCACCGACGGCACGCGCGTGATGCTCGAGGCACGCAAGATCAAGACGGTCGACGAGATCGCCCTGCTCGACCACGCCGCCGGCGTCGTCGACGCGGTCTACGAGCAGATCTACCGCACGCTGCGCCCCGGCGTGCGCGAGCACGAGGTCGTGGCCGACGCCCAGCGCCTGCTCTTCGAGCTGGGCTCCGAGCAGGTCGAGGCGATCAACGCCGTCTCCGGCGATCGCTGCAACCCGCACCCGCACGTCTTCTCCGACCGCCTGCTGCGCCCGGGGGACCAGGCCTTCTTCGACATCATCCACTCGTTCATGGGCTACCGCACGTGCTACTACCGCACGTTCAACGTGGGCGGGGTCAGCCAGTCCCAGCTCGATGCCTACAAGCAGTGCCGCGAATGGCTCGATGCCGCCATCGAGCTGGTGCGCCCGGGCACGACGACCGACCAGATCGCGGCCGTGTGGCCCACTGCGGAGGAGCTGGGCTTCCCCAATGAGGAGGCGTGCTTCGGGCTGCAGTTCGGCCACGGCCTGGGGGTCGGCCTCTACGAGTCGCCGATGATCAGCCGCCTGCACTCGCTCGATCACCCGGTCGTCATCGAGGAGGGCATGGTCTTCGCCCTGGAGACCTACTGCGCCGCGACCGACGGGCGCTCGGCCGCCCGCATCGAGGAGGAGGTCGTCGTCACCGCCGACGGTGTCGACATCCTCACCAAGTTCCCGGCCGAGGAGCTGCTGGTCACCGGCAAGGTCTACGTGCGCGGCGCCGATCTCCTGGCCGACTCCGAGGCACGGCTGCAGACGTCGTGACCGAGCAGAGGACCACCGTCAGCCGGGCCACGCCCCGGGCGCCCGAGGAGGCGTCGCACTACCTCGAGCTCTACCGGCGCATGCGCCTCATCCGCCGCTTCGAGGACGAGGTCCAGTCGCTCTTCCAGGAGGGCCTCGTGCACGGCACGACGCACCTGTGCTCGGGCCAGGAGGCCGGGCCGGTCGGCGTCTGCGATGCGCTGGGCGACGAGGATCGCGTCGCCGGCACCTATCGCGGCCACGGCCACGCGCTCGCGCTCGGCGTCGAGCCCGAGGGGCTGATGGCCGAGCTGCTGGGACGCGCGACCGGGGTGTGCGCGGGGCGAGCGGGCTCCATGAACGTGATCGACCTCGAGCACCGGCTCGTGGGGTGCTACGGGATCGTCGGCGGGAGCATCGCCGCCGCCACCGGCGTGGCACTGGCGCTCAAGCGCCGCGGCGGCGTGGCGGTCGCCTTCTTCGGCGACGGCGCCACCAACCAGGGCTACTTCCACGAATGCCTGAACTTCGCCAAGGTCCACGAGCTGCCGGTCGTCTACGTGTGCGAGAACAACCGCTACGGCGAGTTCACGCCCTTCGAGCAGGTGACAGCCGGCGAGATCGCCGACCGCCCGCGGACGCTGGGCCTGCCCACCGTGACCATCGACGGCAACGACGTGTGGACGGTGTGCGCGACCGCCGCCGAGGTCGTCGAGCGCGCCCGCGCCGGCGGGGGCCCGCAGTTCGTCGAGTCGCTGACCTACCGCTACGTCGGGCACTCGCGCAGCGACCCGGGCAAGTACCGCAAGCCCGGCGAGCTCGACGAGTGGAAGGCGCGCGACCCGCTGCTCGTCGCGCGCGCCGGCCTGGCCGAGCGCTACGGCACGACGGACGACGCGCTCGACGCCGTCGACGCCGAGGTCGAAGCGCAGCTGCAAGCCGTCATCGAGGCAGCCAAGGCCGCACCGTTCCCGGACCCCGGGGAGCCGGTCACGGAGTTCAAGGCATGACCGAGATCGACTTCCGCACCGCGATCTGCCAGGCGCTCGACGAGGAGCTCGCCCACGACGAGTCGGTCGTCTTCTTCGGCGAGGACGTCGCCGTGGCGGGCGGCGTGTTCGCCACCACCGGCGGCCTGGTCGAGAAGCACGGCACCGATCGCGTCTTCGACACCCCGATCTCCGAGCTCGCCCTGGCGGGAGCCGCTTATGGCAGCGCCATCGGCGGCCTGCGCCCGGTCATCGAGATCATGTTCGGCGACTTCCTGCCGCTGACCATGGACAGCCTGGTCAACCAGGCGGCCAAGTACTGGTACCTGTCCAACGAGCAGGCCAGCATCCCGCTGGTGGTGCGCTCGGCGATCGGCGGCGGCGGGCGCTTCGGCGCCATCCACTCGCAGGTCCCGGTCAGCTGGTTCCAGGGCGTGCCGGGCCTGAAGATCGTCTGCCCGGCCACCCCGGCCGACGCGAAGGGCCTGCTCAAGGCGGCGATTCGCGACGACAACCCGGTGCTCTTCTTCGAGCACAAGCGCCTGTACGCGCTCAGCGGGGAGGTCAATGGGGAGGTCGGCACGATCGGCGAGGCGGCGGTCGTGCGCGAGGGCGCCGACGTGACGCTCGTCAGTGCGATGCGCACCCTGCACGAGTGCGTCGCGGCGGCCGAGACGCTCGCCGCCGAGGGCATCGACTGCGAGGTCGTCGACCTGCGTACGCTGCGCCCGCTCGACGGCGCGACGGTCCTGCGCTCGGTCGCGAAGACCAACCGCCTGGTGGTCGTCGAGGAGGGCCCGCGCACCGGCGGCTGGGCCGGCGAGGTGCTCGCGATCGTCGCCGAGGAGGGCCTGGGCGACCTCGACGCCATCCTGCGCCTCACGACGCCCGACCATCCGATCCCCTACAGCCCGCCGCTGGAGGACGCCTTCATCCCCGGCGCCGAGACGATCGCGCAGGCCGTCAGGACGCTGTGAGCGCCGCGCGGCTACGGTGTCGCGTCATGGCCAGCAACGAGAAGCCCCAGGTCGACGTCCCCTCCGACCAGCCGCCGTCCTATCAGCTCGAGCTCGACGACATCGAGGTCGGCGAGGGCGACGAGGCCGTCTCCGGCAAGGTCGTCGAGGTCCACTACGTCGGCGTCTCGTGGGCGACCGGTGCGCAGTTCGACGCCTCGTGGGATCGCGGCGACACCTTCAAGTTCAAGCTCGGCAAGGGACAGGTCATCGCGGGCTGGGACCAGGGCGTGGCGGGCATGAAGGTCGGCGGGCGCCGGCGGATCACCATCCCGCCGCAGCTGGCCTACGGCAAGCGCGGCGCCGGCGGCGTCATCGGCCCCGACGAGACGCTCGTCTTCGTCGTGGACCTCGTCGGCGTGCGCTGAGTCTTCGGGTCCCCGGCCCTTGGCGCCGGTCCGCGGCCAGAGCGCCGAGGGGAAGGAGCCGGGGCGGCGCGGCCGCTACGCAACCTCCGAGCACGCTGTCCTGCCTAGACCTGGCAGTGCCGGGTGAAGTCAGGACAGCGACAGCGCCGGCTCCGGACCCGTCACGAGCGGCGGGCTCCCTTCCCTCGGTGATTTGCCGCGCGGCGTCGGTGGCGTGCAGGGCCAGACGCGCCCCGCCGCCAGCGTGCGAAGCATGGCGCGCCTCAGCCGCCGGCGAGCACGACGTCGTAGCCGTCGGCGCGCAGGACCCCGACGACCGCATCGCGGTGGTCGCCCTGCAGCTCGATCACGCCGTCCTTGACCGACCCGCCGACGCCGCAGCGCTTCTTCAGGCGCCCGGCGAGCTCGCGCAGGCCGTCGTCGTCGAGGGGGACGTCGGCGACGGTCGTGACCGCCTTGCCCCGGCGCCCGCTCGTCTCGCGGCGGACCTTGACCCGCCCGCCGGCGGCGATGCGCGCCTTGAGCTTGGGATCGCGGGCCTTGCGCAGGTCCCCGTCGGTGCTCGACCACACGACCCTGGCGTCGCGCTTGGGCATCCGCGCGACGGTAGCGCAGCGAGCCCTCCACCGAAGGGCCTAGGACCAATTGCCCCTGGGAGACGGACCCGCGTACGCGGACAATGGCGCCATGAGCGAGTCACGCACCGCAAGCCGGCAGATCACCGACGAGGTCACGTCGTGGCCGGGCGTGGCGGCCGGCCACGGCCGCCGCGGCGAGTTCGCCTTCACCGTGGGCCGCCGCGAGATCGGACACCTCCACGGCGACCACGCTGCGCACTTCTTCTTCCCCAAGGAGATCTGGGCCGAGCTCTTCGCGAGCGGTCAGGTGGGCTACCACCCCGTGTTCCCGGGCAAGCAGGGCCCGGCGGCCCGCCGGATCGAGGACGAGGACGACGTGCGCGACGTGATCGAGCTGCTGCGGCTGAACTACCAGCGCGTCGTCACGCGCCACGGCGTGCCGGCCGCGGCCTGATCGACCTCACGCCGCGCGCGCGAGGCGCTTGGCCTCGTGCACGGTGACGGCCTGGCCTGCCACGGCGACGAGGAAGAGCACGCCGCGTGCCGGCACGGCGACGCCGGCCGCCGCGGTGGCGAGCCACATCAGGCCGGAGATGAGGTCGGGCAGGGGCCCGTCGTCGTCGAACGGCCGTCGGTTCGGCGCAGGGATGTGCATGCGTCTCGACGATCTGGTCGGTCCGACCGGCGCCGGCTCGAGCGTCAGGGTGCGACGGCGACTTCGAGCAGGAGCGGCGTATCGCGGCCGGCCAGCGCGGGCAGGATCTCGTCGAGCCGCGCGAGCAGGTCGGCGTGGTCCTCGACGCGGACCGCCTCGCACCCCAGCGCGCGCGAGATCGCGGCGATGTCGATCGTGTCGAAGGCCGGCCACGGGGCCGGCTGGCCCGTGTTCGCCGCGAGCTTGTCCATGATCGCGTAGCGGCCGTTGGCCATGACCAGGAACAGGGCTCCGACGCGGTAGCGCGCCGCGCTCCAGAGCGCCTGGATGGCATACAGCGACGCGCCGTCGCCGAGCACGGCGACCACGGGACGATCGGGCAGCGCCATCCGCACGCCGATCGTGCCCGGCAGGGCAAAGCCGAGGCCGCCCATCGCCGCGCTGAGGAAGCCCATCGGCACGCGGGCCGGGACGCGGGCGTGCAGCTCGGGCCGGCTGGACGGCGACTCCTCGACGAGGATGGCGTCAGCCGGCAGGCGCTGCGCCAGGGCGTCGAAAACGTGGCCGGCGTGCAGCGGCTCGCCGGGCTCCGGCGGCGCGAGCGGCGCGGGCTTGGCGAATGGCCCGGGCCGCGGGCCGTCGCGCCGCTCCGTGCCGTCGACCAGGCCGCGGCAGACCGCGCTCGGCTCGGCCAGGATGGTCAGCTGCGACGGGCTGCGCTGCGCCTCGGCGGCGTCGTCGGTGACGAGCGCGAGGCGCGTGCCCGGGTTGACCAGCGGCCCGGGCTCGTAGGCGTACTGGCGGAAGATCGGCGCGCCGACGGCGAGGATCGCGTCGTAGGCGGCAAGCCTCTCGCGCAGCCGCGCGCGCGCGGGGGAAAGGTGGCCGGCGAAGAGCGGGTGGTCCTGCGGAAAGCCCGCGCGGGCCCCGAAGGCCTCGGTGAACACCGGGCACGAGAGGTGCTCGGCGAGGGCCACCAGCGCGTCCCACCCTTCCCGCGTGTCGGCGCCGGCGCCGACCACGAGGGCGGGCGAGCGCGCGTCGTCGAGCCACGCGGCGAGCTCCTCGATCGCCCCGGGGGCCGCGGCGCCGGCGTGCAGGAGCCGGTCGGGACCGACGACCTCGTGGGTCTCGGGCGCGGGGGCGTGCCAGTCGTCCATCGGCACGATGACGAGGGCCGGGCCCCGCGCCGTCGCAGCGGCGTGGTAGGCGCGGACGAGCGCACCCGGGACGTCCTGCGCGCGCACGGGTTGGTCGACCGACACCGGATACTCGCCTGCCAGGCCGTGCAGGCGGCCGGCGAGGAAGGGTTCCTGGGCGAGCTGACGGCGGTCCTGCTGGCCGACCATGACCACCAACGGGGCGCGGTTGACGCGCGCGGTGGCGAGGGCGGCAACGGCGTTGCCGAGGCCCGCGGTCGTGTGCAGCAGGGCGAACGCCGGCGCGCCGCGGCCGAGCGCGTAGCCGGTGGCCATCCCGACCACGGAGCCCTCGTGCAGGCCCAGGACGAACTCGAGGTCATCAGGCAGCCCGACGAGGAAGGAGACCTCCGTCGAGCCCGGGTTGGAGAAGATCGTGGTCAGCCCCAGCGTGCGCAGGACGTCGAAGGTGGCCTCGCGCACCGTCGGCGCGGCCGTGCCCCCGTTGCCTGCCGCCGACGCGTCCTGCGCGGTCGCCACGTGCTCGCCTGGCATCGGCGGCACTCTAACCCGGTGCGGTAGCCTGGCGCCGCCATGGGTCGACTCGAGGGCAAGGTCGCCTTGATCACCGGCGGCGGCGGCAGCATCGGCGCCGCCACCGCGCGCCTCTTCGCCGACGAGGGCGCCAAGGTGGTCCTGGCCGACGTCGACGAGGACGGCCTCGCCGTCGTCACCGACGAGATCGGCGCGGAGCGCGCCGCCTACGTCGTGACCGACGTGACCGACTCAGCCCAGGTCCGCGAGGCGGTGAAGATCGCGGTGGAGCGCTTCGGCGGGCTCGACGTCGCCTTCGCCAACGCCGGCGTCTTCGGCGATGCCACGCCGATCGTCGACTACCCCGAGGACGTCTTCGACCGCGTGATCGCGGTCAACGTCAAGGGCTCCTTCCTCGTCGCCAAGCATGCGCTGGCGGCGATGCGCGACGGCGGCAGCCTGATCTTCAACTCCAGCGTGGTCGGCCTGCTGTCCGACGCCGGCATCGCCGGCTACGCGACCTCCAAGCACGCGATCGTCGGGCTCATGCGCACCGCTGCGCGCGAGGTCGCCGACCGCGGCATCCGCGTCAACAGCCTGCACCCGGGGCCCGTCGACAACGGCTTCCAGCACCGCATCGAGGTCACGGTCACCGGCGCCCCGGAGGAGCGCGCCGCCGAGCTCTTCGAGGAGCGCATCCCGCTCGGCCGCCACGGCGCCCCCGAGGAGATCGCCCGCACCGTGCTCTTCCTGGCCTGCGACGACAGCTCGTTCGTCACGGCGACGACCCTGAGCGTCGACGGCGGCCTGAAGGGCTGACCGCATAGGCTCCCCGACCGTGGCCACGGCCGGATACAGCGCGACGCCGCTCCCGGCGAAGCTCGGCTTCAAGCCAGGTATGACGGCCGTTTACCTCGATGCGCCCGACCACCTCGACGAGCTCCTCGGCGAGCTCGACGGCGTGACCGTCAAGCGCGCGCTGCGCGGGCACGCCGACCTCGTGCTGTGCTTCGTCACCCGGCGGCGCGAGCTCGAGCGGCGCGCGGCGAGGCTGCGCGAGGCGGTCGCGCCCGACGGGATGGTCTGGGTGTGCTGGCCCAAGAAGGCCTCCAAGGTCCCGACGGACATCGTCGAGGACGTCGTGCGCGACGTGCTGCTGCCGACGGGCCTGGTCGACAACAAGGTCGCCGCAGTCGACGAGACGTGGTCGGGGCTCAAGCTCGTCGTGCGCAAGGAGCTGCGCTGAGCGAGCCGGTCTTCCGCCGCGAGGGCGACGCGTTCGTCCCCACCGGGCACGCCCGCGGCCCGTGGGATCCGGGCCAGCTGCACGGCGGCGCGCCTGGGGCCCTGATCGCCGAGGCGGTGCAGGAGGAGGGCTACCTCGTGGCCCGCCTGACCCTCGACTTCCTCGGGCCGGTGCCGATGGCCCCGCTGATCGTCAGCGCCCGGACGACCAGGCCGGGGCGCAGCCTCCAGCTCGCCGAGGCCGAGCTCAGCGTCGACGGCCAGGCCGTCGTCCGCGCCCGCGCCGTGCGCCTGCGCCGGGGCCAGGTCGACCTGCCGGAGCGCCCCGAGGAGGACGCCGCCCCGTCGGGGCCGCAGACCGGGCGTCACGACCCGTTCCCGGCGCCGGAGGGTCTTGTCGAGGGCTTTCACCTGACGGCGATGGACATCCGCTTCGTCGACGGCGGCGACTTCGGCAAGGGTCCCGCGCGGGCATGGTTCCGGCTCACCCTGCCGCTGGTCGACGATCTCCCCGCGAGCCCGCTGGCGCGGGCCGTGGCGGCCGCCGATTTCGGCAACGGCATCTCGCGCATCGTCGACTTCGACCGCTACCTGTTCGTCAACACCGACCTCACCGTCCACCTGCATCGCGAGCCGGCCGGCGAATGGGTCCTGCTCGACGCGCGCACCGTCCTGGAACCCCACGGCGCCGGGCTGGCGCGCTCGCTGCTGAGCGACGAGCACGGCCGGGTCGGGCTGGGGGCGCAGTCGCTCTTCGTCGCAGAACGCGCCTAGCCGTTGGGGCTGGAACCTCCCCTGAACGCCCCTGGGTTACGGAGGTACCCTCCGTGCGCCAGAGGAGACGACCGCACTGACCAGCACGACACGAGACGAGCATGACCTCGGCGGCGACGAGCTGGCGCTCGTGCTCGATGCCGCGGGCGCCGCGCTCTTCCACCTCGACGTCGCCACCGGCGCGGTGCGTTGGTCGGGGTCGCTGGCGGCGCTCAACGGCGGCGGCGCCGGTGAGGCACCGGCCACCGTCGCGGCCTTCCTGGAGATCGTCCACCCCGATGACCGGGCGGGTCTGAACGCGGCCGTCGCCGCCACGACGCCCGATGGCGCCCCCAGCCAGCGGGACCTGCGCGTGGTGTGGCCCGACGGCACCGCACACTGGTACGACGCGCGGTGGCGCCTCGTGGTCGCCGGGAAGGGCGGCCCGACGATCGTCGGCATGGCGCGGCTGATCGACGCCGAGCGCGCCGCGCTGGCACGGATGCGCTTCCTGGCCGACGTCAGCGCGGCGCTCGACGTCTCGCTGGACATGGAGCGCACGCTGGCCGCCGTCGCCGACCTGTGCGTGCGCGACCTCGCCGACTGGTGCTCGATCGACATGGCCGGCGAGGACCCCGGGCTGCGCAACGTCGCCGTCGCGCATGTCGACCCCGCCAAGGTCGAGCTCGCGCACCGGATGCGCGAGCGTTATCCGCCCGATCCCCACGGGTCGACCGGGGCCGCCCAGGTGATCCGCAGCGGCGAGCCGCAGCTCTTCGCCCACGTCAGCGACGAGCAGCTGGTCGCGGGCGCGCGCGACGCCGAGCACCTCGAGCTCGTGCGCTCGCTCGACCTCACGTCGGCGCTGATCGTGCCGCTGCGCGCCCGCGACCACGTCCTGGGCGCCATCACGGTGGTTCGCACCGGCGAGCGCGCGGGCTACACCGAGGACGACATCGCCTTCGTCGGGGAGGTCGCCGCGCGCGCCGCGCTGGCGGTCGACAACGCTCGGCTGTACGGCGAGGCCCGCGCCCAGGAGCGCGCCTCGGGTGAGGCGCGCGCGTTGCTCGACGCGCTCGTCACCGCGGCGCCCATAGGCCAGGGCTTCTTCGACACCGACTTCCGCTACGTGCGCGTCAACGATGCGCTGGCCGAGATCAACGGCGTGCCGGCGATCGATCACATCGGCCGGACCGTGAGCGAGGTCCTGCCCGCGATGGGGCCCGAGATCGAGGCGGCGCTCGCGGAGGTGCTGGCCACCGGCGAGGCGATCGTCGACCTGCACGTCGTCGGCGAGACACCGCGCGAGCCCGGTCGTCCCCGCCACTTCGTCGCCAGCTACTACCCGGTCGCGCTCGCGCGCGGCGAGCGCCTGGGCGTCGGCGTCACCGTCGCCGACGTGACCGAGCGCGCCGAGGCGGCGGAGGCCCTGCGCGAGCAGCGTGACCTCTACGAGGCGCTCATGCGCGCGCAGAGCGAGCTCGGCCTGGCCTTCGTGCTGCTCGAGGGCGAGCGCATGGTCTACGTCAATGCCGCGGCCGAGGCCCTCACGGGGCGCAGCGCGCAGGAGCTGTACGCGCTGCCGTCGGTCCTCGCCACCATGCCGCCCGACGTGCATCGCAGCGTGGGCGGGCGTCTCGCCGGCGTCCGCGAGGGGCTCGAGCCGGCCGAGCCGTTTCGCACCGAGGTCCAGCGCCCCGACGGCACACGCGTGCCGATCGAGGTGGCCGGCCGTCGGCTGAGCGGCGAGCTGGACGAGCGCATGGCGGTGATCGGGCGCGACATCACCGAACGGGTGGCGCAGGAGCGCGAGCTGCAGCGGGTGCTCGAGGTCGAGCAGGCCGCGCGCCGCGCCAGCGAGGCCGCGCACGCTCGCGTGCGGCTGCTGGCCGACACCAGCGCGCTGCTGGAGCGATCGCTGAGCAGCGACGACGCCCTGCAGGAGGTCGCCGAGCTGCTGGTGGCCCGCATCGCCGACGCGTGCGCATTGGACGTCATCGACCTCGGCGGGCACCTGCGGCGCGCCGGCGCCGACACGCGCGCGTCCGACGGGCGCAGACGGCTGCTGGCGATGGACGGCGATCCGCAGGTCGCGCGCGCACTGCAGTCCGACCAGCCGATCTTCCTGGAGGACCTGAGCCAGCCCGACGATGGCCCCGTGCTCGGGCGCAGCGCCACGCTCGTCCCGCTCGTGGCCCGCGGGCGCGCGGTCGGGGTGCTGTCGCTCGGCTGGCGCGACGCGGGGCGCCGCCCCGTGCGCGACGAGTGGAGCCTCGTGGAGGCCCTCGCGCAGCGCATCGCGCTGGCCGTGGACGGCGCGCTGCAGTACCGCGAGCGCGCGCACGTGGCGCAGACGCTGCAGGCCAGCCTGCTGCCGGCGGCGCTGCCGGACATCCCGGGGGCCACGGTGGCCGCCGAGTACGTGGCGGCCGGCGGCGGGATGGACGTCGGCGGCGACTTCTACGACGTCTTCGCCCTGGACGACGGGGCGTGGATCCTCGTCATCGGCGATGTCCTGGGCAAGGGCGCCGAGGCCGCGGCCGTGACGGCGCTGGCGCGCTACACCGTGCGCGCGGTGGCGGGCCGCTCGCCCTCGCCGGCGGCGACCCTGGCGGCGCTCAACGACGAGATGCTGCGCCAGCGCAACCCCGATCGCCGGTTCGTCACCGCGGTGCTCGCACGGCTCGAGCCGCACGCGGACGGTGGCGCCCGGCTCGTGGTGGCCTCGGGCGGCCACCCGCCGCCGGTGCTGCTGCGGGCCGCCGGCAACGCGGAGGTCGTCCCGTGCCCGGGCACCCTGCTGGGCGTCGAGCACGACGCACGCAGCTACGACCGCGAGATCGAGCTGGTCCCAGGCGACACGCTGGTGCTCTACACCGACGGCGTGACCGAGGCGCGCCGCGACCGTCCGCTGACGCCCGAGGACCTCGGCGCCGCGCTGCGCAGCAGCGCCCTCGACGGGGCGGCGGCGGTCGCGCGCGAGGTCGTTCAGCTCGCCGAGGTCGGCGGCGCGGGTGCCCTGCGCGACGACCTCGCGGTGCTGGTCGTGGCGCTCGACGCCGTCCAGCCGAGCTAGTGGAGCACCCGGCAACGTTCACCGGGCGCTCCACTAGATCTCCCAGCCGCCGTCGGCCACGGCGCGCGTCGCCGCGAGCGTGCGCTCGAGCTGGCGCAGCGCTCCCGGCAGCGCGCTCGCGAGCTCGTGGCCGGCGTCGGTCAGGCGCACCGTGCGGCTCGTGCGATGGGCCAGCACGACCCCGAGCTCGCGCTCGAGGCGCCGGACGTAGCGGCTCAGCGTGGGCTGCGAGACGCCCAGGCGGACGGCGGCGCGACCGAAGTGCAGCTCGGCGGCGAGCATCTCGAACGCACGCAGGTCGCGCAGCTCCACCATCGCCGCGTCAGCCTACCGATGCAGATCCTGCATCGGAAGCAGTCGCGCGGGGGCATTGATCGCCAGACCGGCGCGCCGGTAGCGTGGCCCGCATGGGATCGACCATCGGCATCGTCGGCTCGGGCGTCTCGGGCCTTCACCTCGGACTGTTCCTGCGGGCCCACGACGTGCCCGTGACGATGTACGGCGACAAGGAGCCCGACGAGATCCGTGCGGGCAAGCTCCTGAACACGGTGGGCCATCACCACCACACGCTCGAGCGCGAGCGCGCGCTCGGCGTCCACCACTGGGACGCGGCCGAATACGGCTACGGCTGCCATCACCACTGCATCGGCGGCGAGGTCCGCTTCCGCGGCGACTTCGAGCATCCGTCGTCGGTCATCGACTACCGCGTCTACCTGCCGCGGCTCATGGAGGACTTCCAGGAGCGCGGGGGAGAGCTGGTCGTCAAGCCGGGCGTCGACCCGGAGGAGGTCGAGCGCCTCTCCCGCCACCACGAGCTGATGGTCATCGCCGTCGGGCGGCGCAGCATGGAGGAGCTGTTCGCTCGTCGCGACGACAAGTCCCCCTACGATCGCCCGCAGCGGCGCCTGTCGGCGGGGATCTACAGCGGGATCGAGTACCCCGACCCCAAGGGCGTCGGGATCCACTTCTCGCCCGGCCACGGCGAGCTCCTCGAGCTGCCGATCTACTCACACGACGGCTTCGCCACCGCTCTGCTGTTCGAGAACGTCCCCGGCGGCGCGCTCGAGTCGCTGGCCGACCTGCGCTACGACGACGACCCCGCCGCGTATGACCGTCTCGTGCTCGAGGCGCTGCGGGCGCACTACCCGATGGCCGCCGAGCGCGTCGATCCCGATGCCTTCGGCCTGTGGTCGAGCCGCGATCTCCTGCAGGGCGCGCTGACGCCGATCGTGCGCGAGGACTACGCGCGCCTGGGCAGCGGGCGCTACGCGCTGGCGGTGGGCGACTCGCACACGGTCGTGGACCCGATGATGGGCCAGGGGGCGAACTCGGCCTCCTACTCGGCGTGGACGATCGGCGAGGCGATCGTCGCCGACCATGTCTACGATGAGCGCTTCTGCCAGCGCGTCGCCCGCCGGCGCGAAGGCTTCGTCCACAGCGTCTCGGATTGGACCAACCTGATGCTCAACCCGCCGCCCCACGTGATGGAGTTCATCGGCGCGATGGTGCAGGACAAAGCGCTGTGCGACGAGTTCACCTCGAACTTCAACGACCCCGAGCGCCAGGTCGACGTCCTGGCGACGCCCGAGCGCACGCGCGCGTACCTCGCGGCGCACGAGTCGGCGGCGGTCTGACATGCACCGGCTGCTCGCCGTCTACCCGCCGCCGACCGATCCGGCCGCGTTCCGCGAGTACTACGAGGCCAGCCACCTCCCGCTGGCCGCGCGGATGCCGGGCCTGCGGGGCTTTCGCTGGGGCTTCGACGTGGCGGCGCCCGGCGCCGACTCGCCGTACTTCTGCGTCTTCGAAGCCGACTTCGACGACGCCGCCGCCCTCGACGCCGCGCTCGCGTCACCCGAGGGCGCGGCCACGGCCGCCGACGTGCCCAACTACGCGACCGGGGGCGCCGTGCTCCTGCGCTACGACGTCCGCGAAGGCACGCCGACTCCGCCGGATTCCTGAGGCCGGCACCCTGGGCGGGCAGCAGCCCGGCGTGCGGCTCTACGAGGAGTCGCTGAGCAGCAGCGACGCGCCGATGGCGCCGCCGAGGTCGCCCAGCGCGGCGACCTGCACGACGGGCGGGTCGCCGTCGACGAACAGGTGGGGGAGCATCTCGTCGAGGATGCGGTTCGCGTAGGGCTCGCCCAGCCGGATGCCCAGGCCGCCGCCGATGACGATCGCCTCGACGTCGAGCACGTTCTGCACCGACGCCACGCCGGCGCCGAGAGCCGCGATCGCATCGTCCATGAGCTCGACGGCCAGCTTGTCGCCGCGCTCCAGGGCGCGCGCCCAGATGCCGCTCGTGAGGCGGTCGCGGCCGCGGTCGCGCATGATGTCGAACAGGTCGGTCTTGTCGCCCTTCTTCTGGCGCTCGCGGGCGCGGATCTCCATCGAGCCGCGGCCGGCGTAGGCCTCCATGCAGCCGCGCCGCCCGCACGTGCAGCGCGCACCGTCGCGCTTGACCACCACGTGGCCGATCTCGCCGGCGGCGCCGCGGCCGATCCACGGGCGCCCGTCGAGGACGATGCCGCCACCGACGCCGGTGCCCCAGAACACGCCCAGCAGCGAGGGGTACGGGCGCCCGGCACCGAGCAGCGCCTCGGCGTCGGTGGCCACCTGCACGTCGTTGCCCAGCGCCACGCGCGTGCCCAGCGCGCGCGAGAGCTCGTCGGCCAGCGGGAAGCTGCCCTCCCAGTCGGGCAGGTTGCGCGCGCTCGTCACCGTGCCCTGCTCGGCGTCGACGTCGCCGGGCGAGCCGACGCCGACCCCGTCGAGCTCGGCGGTCTCAACGCCGGCCGCCTCGGCCGCCTGCTTCGCGGCGTCGACCATGGCCGCCGCCACGTCGGAGGGGCCGCCGCTCGTCGGCGTCGGCACGCGCGTCTCGCCGCGTACCTCGTGGTCGCCGTCGACGATCACCGCCTGAATCTTGGTTCCACCGAGGTCGATGCCACCGCGCATGGGGCGAGGGTACCCGCACCGTCGGCTGTGCGACGCTCGCAGATCCTGGACGTCTCGAGGTCGGCTTCTACGATGGGGCGCGTGAGCGCGGACCCCTTCGCCGTCCTGGGCGTCACGCCCGCCGCCTCCGGCGAGGAGGTCGCGGCGGCCTATCGGCGCCTGGCCAAGCGCTGGCACCCCGATCGCGCGCGCGGGCAGGAGGCGACGCGGCGCATGGCCGAGATCAACGCCGCCTACGACCTCGTGCGCTCCGAGCGCTGGCTGGAGCGCAACGGGCGCACGGCGCCGCCGGTCGCCCGGCCCGATGCCTCGCGTGTTCCTATGCGCGCCGGCGCGTGGCTGGCCGAGCCGCTGCGCCGCGCCCTGGGGCGCGAGCTCTTGGCGGCGCTCGAGGACGGCGAGGACGTGGCCATGGTCACGCCGACGTCGACGTGGGCCAGCCCGCAGGCGCTCCTGGCGGTCACCGATCGGCGCCTGCTGTGGCTGCTCGACGACGCGCCGACCCATCGCGTGCGCTCGCTGCGCTTCCGCGACGTGGCCGACGTCGACCATCGCCTGGGCCGGCCGCTGCGCCGCTCGGCCGTCCTGCGGGTGCGCACGACCGGAGGGCGCCGGCTGAGCTTCGCCGACCTGCGCCCGGCGACGGCGGCGGCCATCGCCCACCGGGTCGCCGCGCCGGCCTGAGCTCGGCGGATCGCGAAGCTGCGGGTTTGCCTGCCCGGTAGGTTGCTTGCATGCGCAACATCCCTTCGACCGACCTCGCTGTGCACCCGCTGTGCCTGGGCGGCAACGTGTTCGGCTGGACGGCGGACGAGGCCGAGTCCTTCGCCGTCCTCGACGCGTACGCGGCCGCCGGAGGGAACTTCGTCGACACCGCCGACGGCTACTCGCAATGGGTGCCCGGCCACCGTGGCGGCGAGTCGGAGGAGATCGTCGGGCGCTGGATGGCGGCGCGCGGCAACCGCGAGCAGATCGTCCTCGCGACCAAGGTCGGCTCGAAGGTCGACCGCAAGGGGCTGGCGGCGGACAACGTGCGCATCGCGACCGAGGAGTCGCTGCGACGCCTGCAGACCGACCACATCGACCTGCTCTACACCCACCGCGACGACGAGGTGACGGCGCCCGAGGAGACGCTCGCCGCGCTCGACGAGCTCGTGCGCGAGGGCAAGGTCCGCCACATCGCGGCGTCGAACGTCTCACCCGCGCGGCTGGAGGAGGCGATGGCCGCCAGCGCGCGCGAGGGGCTCGTGCGCTACGTCGCGCTGCAGCCCCACTACAACCTCGTCGAGCGCGATTACGAGAACGGGCTGGCGGACGTCTGCCGGCGCCACGACCTCGGCTGCCTGCCGTACTTCGCGCTGGCCAAGGGCTTTCTCACCGGCAAGTACCGGCGCCGGCGCCGACGACGTCCAGAGCCGCCGCGCCGAGGGCGCCCGCGCCTACCTCGACGAGCGCGGCGAGCGCGTGCTCGCCGCCCTCGACGCGGCGGCGGCCGCGCACGACACGCCGGTCGCCGCGGTGAGCCTGGCGTGGCTGGCGGCGCGGCCCACCGTCGTCGCCCCGATCGCGAGCGCCCGCACGCCCGAGCAGCTGGCGGAGCTGATGGCGATGGAGGAGCTCGAGCTGAGCGCCGACGAGCTACGGGCGCTCGATGAGGCGAGCGCGCCTGCACCATGAAGCCCGCCGCGCCTGCCGTCGTGCGCAAAGGGTCGGTGGTCCGGGTCCACGGCGGCCCACGCGCGGTGGGAGCGGTGACCGTCGTACTCAGCTATGTCGACCTGCGCTACGACGACGGCCACGTCGAGCGCTGGATCGGCCCTGGCTGCATGTACGCGCTGCCCGGCGGCGACGGTGTCCTCGAGACGCTGAACGCGTGGGGCGAGGAGGTGATCGCGCTGCAGTGGGGGTCTCTCGTCGAGGAGGTGGCGATGGACTTCCGCGACGTGTCGGCGCAGGACTTCGTCGACGCTCCGGTGGAGATCGTCTTCGAGTGGAACGCCAATCACGACCTGCCTGAAGGAGCGCCACTGCCGCCGCTCTGATCAGCGGTCGCGCAGGACGGCGGCGCCGTCGGCGAGCACGGCGACCTCGGCGGGGGCGAGGACCTCGTGGTCGCTGCCCGCGCGGGCGCGCAGGCGCGCGAGGCTGAGGGTGCGGTCGGCGGCGGCGAGGACGACGTTGCCGGTCCGCCGGCCCGCGACGACCGCGCGCGGGGCGACGAGCACGACCTCGGCGAAGGCGTCCAGGAGCGTCGCCGCCTGGCGGCGCCCGGCGCGGCCCGGCGGTGCGTCGATGACGTTCATGAGGTGCACGCCGCCGGCGCGCAGCACGCGACGGACCTCGTGCTGGTACTCCAGGGTGGTCAGATGGGCGGGGACGACGGGGCCCGAGAAGGCGTCGGTGACGACGACGTCGGCGCCGCGCGCCGGGTGGTCGGCGAGCAGCGCGCGGCCGTCGCCCAGGCGCACGCGCAGCCCGGGCTCGGCGCGCAGGTCGAGCACCGTGGACAGCGCCTCGAGCACGGCGGGGTCGTTCTCGTAGGCCTCGGAGTGCGAGCCGGGCCGGGTGGCGGCCAGGTAGCGCGCGAGGACACACCCGCCGGCGCCGACGTGCACCGCGCGCAGCGGCGTGTCCGCGCGCCAGCCGACGTCGAGCACGTCGGCGATCCAGCGCATGTAGGGGAAGTCGAGGTGGGTCGGGTCGGCGCGATCGACGACCGCTGCCTCGAGGCCGTCGACGAGCATTCGCCGCCGGCCGCCCTCGGCGGCGACGACGCGTACGGACGGCCCACGCGCCCCGCGCTCTCGCCGCCGCTTGCCGCGATCGGGCATGCGGGCAAGCTACGCCGATCGGCGGGGAGCCGGGGGCCCCGGGCGGTCTACATAACGCCGATCACCCTGGAGCGGCCTCCGGCGCGCTGCGCTCGAGCGCGTCCCAGCCCACGTCCGTCGCGCGGATCTTCTCGTCGGCCTCCGCGCCGCCGCGCAGGCCGAACAGCCGCTTGGCGTAGAGCAGGTAGGCGACGACCGCGACGTTGACGACGAAGGCGAGGATCTTCAGCGGCGAGAGCCGGTGCACGAGCTCGTAGACCTCGATGGGCAGCAGCGAGGCGGTGACGACGAAGGTCAGGTACTCGGCCCAGCGGCGCTGGTACCACAGGCCGACGGCCTCGACGCCCTCGACCGCGGCATAGACGAGGATCACCGCGGCGAAGAGGTGCAGCCGCGAGGACTGCAGCGAGAAGAGCTTGTCGATCTCGCCGAGCACGCCGTGCCGGCCGCGCCCGCCCCCGGCCACGGCCCCGCCCTGCAGGTCGGTCACGATGCGGTAGAAGCGGTCGCGGAAATCGGCGCGGTGCGAGGCGAAGAGCAGGATCGCGACGCCGAGGAGCCCGAGGACGACGAAGTGCACGGCGCGGTTGACGGCGATGAGGCGCAGCACGATCTTGTCGCGCAGCGGGCGCCCGCGCAGCGGCAGCTCGATCTCGTCGCGGCCGGGCGGCTCCTCGCGCGCGGGCTCCGCGGGCGGAGGGAGCGCGAGCCAGCTGTCGCAGCGCAGACAGCGGTGCCAGCGCACGCCGCCGATCTCGCGCACGATCAGAGCATCCTGCGCACTCGCGTGGGCGGCGTCGAGGCCGATCAGCTCGTGGCCGGCGACGCCGCAGACCAGCAGCTCCCAGTGCAGGCGCGGGACGAAGCGGGCGGGGCGCGTGCGGACTCCGGGCGCCGGAGCGGGGGCGTCAGCCACGCCCCGACGGTACCCGCTAGGACGCGATGCGCTCGCCCACGCGGGCGTCCGCGAGGTCGAAGGCCTCGGCGATGAGCTCGTAGGAGCGCCGGCGCGCCTCGTGGTCGTGGGTGATGCTCACGACGACGAGCTCTTCGGCGCCGTACTCCTCGGCGACGTCGCGCAGGCCGGCGGCGACGGTCTGCGGCGAGCCCACCACGGTGCGCCGCCCGGGCGGCATCGCGTCGAGCGCCTGCCCGTCGGACTCCAGGAAGCGGACCGCCTTGTCGGGCGGTGGGATGGGGATCGGACGCCCGCGCCGCAGCATCGCCATGGCCATGCGCGCGCTGGCGGCGAGTCGGCGCGCCTCCTCGTCGGTGTCGGCGGCGATGGCCCACACGCCGACGGCGACCCGCGGGGCCGGCGCGCGCCCGGTCTCGACGAACTGCGTGCGATAGCTGGCCGCGATCTGCGCGCCGGTGGGGTTGATGAAGTCGGCGAAGGCATACGGCAGGCCCAGCTCGGCGGCCCAGATGCCGCTCTGCGGCGAGGAGCCCAACAGCCATGGCTCGGGCGCGTGGGGGAGGCCGGGAAGGTCGGCGAGGCGCGCAAAGGGGTGATCGTGGGGCAGGCGGTTCTCCAGCAGCCCCAGCAGCTCGGCCAGCTGCGTGGGGAAGTCGTCGGGCGCCGCCTGGCGGCGGTCGCGCTGAAGCGCGAAGGTCGTCAGCGGGTCGGTGCCGGGCGCACGGCCGATGGCGAGGTCGATGCGGCCGGGAAAGAGGCCGGCGAGGATGCTGAAGCTCTCGGCCACCTTCAGCGGGCTGTAGTGGGGAAGCATCACCCCGCCGCTGCCCACGCGGATGCGCGTGGTGGCCATCGCCACCGGGCCGATCAGCACTTCGGGGCTGGGCCCGGCGAGCATCGTCCCGCCGTGATGCTCGGCCAGCCAGTAGCGGTGGTAGCCGAGGTCGTCGGCGAGCCGCGCGAGATCGAGCGTGTTGCGCAGGGCGTCGGCCCCGGTCGATCCCTCCGAGACCGGCGACTGGTCCAGGACACTGAGCACAAGCGGATTCGTCATTCCGCTTCACGACGATAGCGAAGATGTGTTCGCTCACTCATGGCCGGGGAGACTGGGGCGCATGCGACCTCTGCTCCTGGCCCTGGCCTGTGCGGCCGTGCTCGGCGCGCCGTCCGCGACGACCGCCCGGCAGGCCGCCGGCGTGCCCGTGGCGACCAGCTGCGCCGGATCGGTGACCGTGAAGGTGAAGGGGACGTCCGTCCGTGCCAGCTCGATCCGGACGACCAAGGTCTCGTGCACGGCGGGCAAGGCGCTGATCCGCAGCCTCCTGACCAAGGTGGGGTCGAGCCCGGCGTGCCGGCGTGCAGCCGACCGTCCGCCTCCGACCACGGGCTGCATCGTCACCGGCTACCACTGCTTCCGCAAGCGCAGCCCGGACTACTGCTCGACGGTGAGCGGGAAGTTCGTCCAGTGGCGCGAGAGCCATCTCCTGTCGGGCAAGCCGCCACGCAGCGCCGGCTCGTGAGCAGGCGCGTGTAGTGGTCAGGCCACCCGCCCGCAGCCGCGGACGGGCATGGCGCGGACGCGCTATCCGCGGGCGGGGCGCGACGGCGCGCGGCTCTCTTATGGAGCCGACAGCGCCGTCGTGTGGACTAGCCCCACTTGCGGCCGGCGCGAACGCCGCCCGCGGCGGGCCGGGCGATGCCGGCCCCGATCTGGATTACCACTTGGCACCCATCGTGCCGATGGTGTGACCGATGAAGGTGAGGGCGGTGTTGATGACGCTGAGGATCATGTGAGCATTCCCGGTGTGAGGGGCGCGCGTCCTTGCGCGCCCGGTCTGGTCTCATCGGCAGGTCGAGCCCGATCCTTTAGGCGTCCCGTTCCGACCGCCTGCCGAGGTTGCATCGCCGTTGGCCGTGCATCAGGGCTTTTCGCGACCTTTTCGCGACCCGCAGGCGCGAAATGCGTGCGCGATAACCCTTCTTATGATCCCTTTTCGCGAAAGCGCCGCGGGTCGGACGGGCGTCCGGACGCCAGGAGCGGCGGCTGGGACCCGATGTTCGGTGACACGACTCTGTGAGAAGCCGCGCGAGAGAGCGCCCCTCTCGTCCGTTGACCAAGTGTGGGTCTCCGCAACATCGCCGTCGTCGTCGTGCTCGTCGCTGCCATGGCGCCGGCCTGGACGTCCGCTGCCAGCGCGCAGTCGACGCCGGCTCAG
This sequence comes from uncultured Actinomycetes bacterium, assembly GCA_963742125.1. Classification (GTDB taxonomy): domain Bacteria; phylum Actinomycetota; class Thermoleophilia; order Solirubrobacterales; family Solirubrobacteraceae; genus JAOPZW01. Next base: position 109,195 of record CAVUKO010000006.1, read on the forward strand.
GGTCCCGGCGGGCCCGTCCTGGTCGTCACCGATCCCGCCGATGCCTTCGGCACCTATTACGCCGAGATCCTGCGCGCCGAGGGGCTCAACGAGTTCGCCGTCACGAGCAAGGCGGAGCTGAGCCCGGCGACGCTGGCTCCCTACCAGGTCGTCCTGCTCGCGCGGACGTCGCTGAGCGCCGCCCAGGCTTCGGTGCTCGATGGCTGGGTTCAGGGCGGCGGCAACCTCATCGCCATGCGGCCCGACGCTCAGCTCGCGGGCCTGCTGGGCCTCGGCGCGGATACCGGCGGACCTCGCCGACGGCTACATCGAGGGTCGACACCGGCTCGCCTCCGGGCGCCGGGATCACCGACGAGACGATGCAGTTCCACGGCACGGCCGACCGCTGGTCGGTCGCCGGCGCCGCCACCGTGGCGACGCTGTACTCCGACGCCGATAGCGCCACCTCTTCTCCGGCCGTCACCCTGCGCAACGTCGGTGGCGCCGGCGGGCAGGCCGCCGCCTTCACCTACGACCTCGCACGCTCGGTCGTCGACACGCGCCAGGGCGACATCGACCTGGCCGGCCTCGAGCACGATGGCCAGCTCGAGGCCATGCGCACCGACGAGCTGTTCTGGCCGGGCGGATTCCTGGACCTCAACAAGGTCGCGATCCCGCAGGCCGACGAGCAGCAGCGGCTGCTGGCCAACCTCATCACGCAGATGAACGTCGACCGCGCGCCGCTGCCGCGCTTCTGGTACCTGCCCCGCGGCGAGAAGGCTGCCGTCGTGCTCACCGGCGACGACCACGCCACCACGAACGGAACCGCCGGGCCAGTTCAACCGCTACCTGGACGACAGCCCGCAGGGCTGCGTCGTGGCGCTCTGGCAGTGCGTGCGCTCGACGTCCTACCTCTTCCCGGCGTCCAGCCTCTCCGACGAGGACGCGAAGGCCTTCGAGGACCAGGGCTTCGAGATCGCCCTGCACCTGCGCGTCTCCGGGCCGCACACCGGGGCCCAGGAATGCAACGACTTCACCTCGGCGGCGGGCCTGAACGCCGACCTCACGAGCCAGCTGGACGACTGGAACGATGTGTGGCCCAGCCTGTCGGCCCCCGTCACGAGCCGCACCCATTGCATCGTGTGGAGCGACTGGTCGAGCGTGCCCGAGGTCGAGCTTCAGCACGGGATCCGGCTCGACACGAACTACTACTACTGGCCCGGCGGCTTCGTCGGCAACCGGCCGGGGATGTTCACCGGCTCGGGCTTCCCGATGCGCTTCACCGACCGCGGACGGCTCGATGATCGACGTCTACCAGGCGACGACGCAGCTCACGGACGAGTCCGGCCAGGACATCCCGGCGGAGTTCGACGAGCTGCTCAACAAGGCGCTCGGGCCCGAGGGCTACTACGGCGTCTTCACCGCCAACATGCACACCGACCTCGCCGATCACACGGGCGCCGACGCCATCGTCGAGGAGTCGCTCGACCGCGGCGTGCCGGTCGTGTCGGCGAAGCAGATGCTCGACCTGGATCGACGGGCGCAACAGCTCGTCGTTGCAGAGCGTGAGCTTCGGCGGCGGCCTGCTGCGCTTCAGCGTCGCCCGCGCCGCCGGCGCGCTCGGCCTCGAGACGATGGTGCCCGCGAGCTCCCCCGCCGGCACGGTGACGCAGGTCGTGCGCAACGGCGCCCCGGTGAGCGTGACGCGGCGCACCATCAAGGGGATCGACTACGCGACGTTCGACTCGGCGTCGGGCGACTACATCGTCGCCTACGGCGGGGCGACCATCCCGCCGCAGGACACCTCGGGCGGCGCCGGGACCGCCACCGCGGCGGGCGCCGCGAGCACGACGGCGGGCGCCGGGCAGACCGGCGGCACAACGACGACGGCCGACCGCAAGGCGCCGAAGGTCACGATCGTCAAGCGCACGGTGCGTGCGACGAAGAAGGGCCTCGTGACGCTGCGTGTCGCATGCCCGAAGGGCGAGGTGCGCTGCAGGGTGGACCTGCGCCTGCGCCGCGGCAAGCGACAGCTCGTGCGCAAGAGCCTCACCGTGGCCGGCGGCAAGGCCGCCAACGTCACGTTGCGCCTCGCACCCAGCGATCGCGCTGCGGCTCGTCCGCGTGCGCTTGCTGCTCGTCGACGCCGCGGCCAGTGCCCGCGACGTCGCCGGAAACCACGCCACGACCACAACCCGAATCCGTCTCCTCGCGCCTCGGAAGCGCTAGGAAGCCCCACCACCGAAGGACCAAGGGAGAACCAGTACATGCGACAAGGACGTTTCATCACAACAGCAGCCGTGGCCGTAGCCGCCCTGGCGATCGGCCCGGCCTCGGCCCTGGCCACGCCAGGGTCCTTCGCGGACGACGACTGCGCGCGACTTCGCGCGCCGGGCACGGCGACCAACAGCGTGGATCGTCGAGCCGGGCGCGGTGCGGCTGCTGCGCACGACCGCCTGGGCCGACCAACTTCGACGCGCCTTCCCGAGTCGGCTACGCCGACACACGCCGTGGACTCGGCGCACCGGGGCCGTCCGATCGCGGGCGGGAGCGCTGACCGTCGACGGCGCTCGGCGCAGACGGCGAGCCGCCGGGGACAGCTCCGGCGCAGATCCTGGAGTTCCGCGCGACGTTCTCCGGCGCAGGAGCGCGTCGCAGCACGTCGGCCTCGGCAACACTTCGACGCCGGACCGTGGGCGATGTTCAGCACCGGCCCGGTCGGCGGCCACGCCCGTGGCTTCTGCGCGCGCACCCTGAGGCAGCGTAGCGACGCGCCGACTCGACACCGAGCTCGCCGGCTCAACATCGCCGACCGTGCCGCACCTCTACCGCATCGAGTGGACGCGCGACCGAGTGTGAAGCTTCTACGTCGACGGCGTCGCACGTCGGCCACTCGACGACGTCATCCCGACCGGCACGATGCGCCCGGTGGTCAGCGACCTCACTCCCGGTGGCGGGGCGTCAAGGTGGACTGGTTCGACCTGCGGCTCCGTACGCCGCTAGCGGCGGCTTCGAGTCGCGCGTGTTCGACGCGGGCACCGATCCGGACGTCACGTGGGGCTCGCTCATCGCGTCGGCCGCCCTCGGCTCCCCGGTCATCCAGACGCGGACCGGCAACACCCCCACGCCCGACGCCTCGTGGTCCCAGCCCCAGGCGGCTGAGCGGCAACGTCATCACGAGCCCGCCCGCGCGCTACATCCAGTACATCGACCACGGGCCTGACTCGACGCACGCCGAGCCTCGAGAACGTCAAGATCAACTACGACGTCGACACCAGTACGCCGAGCACCGGCGGCACTGGCAGCGGCGGCTCGACCGGCGGCACGACCACCGGCGGGACCCAGCAGCCCGGGTCCGGCGGCTCGGCGGCCGACACGACCAAGCCCAAGGTGACGCTCGTCGCGAAGTCCTTGAAGGCGTCCAAGAAGGGCACCGTCAGCTTCACCGTCGGCTGCCCGGCGACCGAGCAGAGCTGCAAGGTCACGCTGAAGCTCAAGAACGCCAACAAGACCGTGGCCAGCCAGACCGTCAACCTCAAGGGCGGCAAGACCAAGACCGTGACGCTGACGCTGAACAAGGCCACCAAGTCGCTGCTCAAGAAGCGCAGCAGCCTGAAGGTCTCCGCCGTGACGACCGCGACCGACGCCGCGGGCAACACCAGGACGACCACCAAGGCGATGACTCTGCGCCGGGCCGGCCGGTAGGCCGACCACCCACGTCGGGCTGCGGCGACCAGTCGCCGCAGCCCGATCGCGAGGCAGCGAGTGGCGGCCCTTGCAAGAGGCGCGCTCCCGCTCGCGTTGTTGGGTTGACGCGCGCAGCACGCGCGCGTGAGCCCTCCATGCGACCACTACCTGCCATCGCAGCGACCACGGCGCTGATCGCCGGAGCGATCGGTGCCGTATGGACGTCGGCAGCCTCGGCGTCGGTCTTCGCCGACGACACCGCGGTGCAGTTCGCCGCCGGGACGCCGGGCCCCGCCACCGACGTGGTCGAGGTCGGCACGGTGCGGCTGAAGCCGGCCATTGACTGGTTCGCCGGCACGAGCCTGCCCGTAGGCCTGACCGGCACGCAATGGGCGCCGCCGAACGGGACGTGGAGTGTCGGCGCGGGCGTGCTGACCGTCGACGGCGCCCGCGTCCAGGGGGCGACGACCTACGCGCCCGGCGAGGAACTCGAGACCAGCGCGAGCTTCTCGGGCGCGGCGGCCCAGCACGTGGGCTTCGCCGTCACGCTCGACGACGGGCCCTGGGCGATCATCAGCACCGGAGGCGGCGGCGGACTGGGCGCCAGCACCCGCGCGGCGCCGGGAGCGACGCCGACCTTCGACCCGATCTCGGTCCCCAACCCCACCGGCTCGAACACTTACCGCATCGAGTGGTCGGCCACCGCCGTCAGGTACTACGTGAACGTCGGCGGCGTGGCGCAGCTGGTCGCGTCGCGGCCCGTGGCGATCACGAGCCAGATGCGACCGATGGTCAGCGACTACACCGCCGACAGCCGCTCGGTGAGGGTCAACTCGCTCGCCGTGACACCCCTCGTCTTCGCCACCTCCGGCACCTACGAGTCGAACGTCAAGGACGCGACGGACCCGCGCGCGGTGTGGCGCACACTGGACCCGATCATCGACACACCTGCCGGGACCGCGGTGGTGCTCCAGACGCGCTCGGGCAACACGGCGACCCCCGACGCCAGCTGGTCGGGCTACCAGCCGCCCGGCGCCGGTGGCGCGATCCAGAGCCCCAGCCGACGCTACATCCAGTACCGCGCGACGCTCAGCAGCAGCGATGCGCACGTCACGCCGACCCTCGACCGCGTCGATCTCACCTATGACATCGACACCATCGGGCCGAGAGTCACCGTGGGCCGCGCGAAGGTGAAAGGAAGGACTGCCAGGGTCACGTTCTCCAGCCCGGACCGCGACATGGTCCGGTTCCAGTGCAAGGTCGACCGCAGGGCCTTCGCGACGTGCAAGACCCCGAAGACGTTCATCCGCCTCGCGCCCGGCTCGCACAAGGTCTCCGTGCGCGGGGTCGACGCGCTCGGCAACGTCGGACCGGTGGTCTCGAGCCGGTTCAGCATCGGGGGCCGGCCCAAGGTGAGCGTGGCGGCGAAGTCGCTGCGCGTTTCCAAGCGCGGCACGGTCAGCTTCCGGGTCGGCTGCCCGACGACCGCCGTGCGCTGCAAGGTCACCCTGCGGCTCAAGCGCGCCGGCAAGACGGTCGCCAGCAAGACGGTGACCGTGAAGGGTGGAAAGACCACGACGGTGACCCTGGTGCTCAACAAGGCGACGCGCAACCTGCTGGGCAGGCGCGGCAGCCTGAAGCTGTCCAGCGTGGTGAGCGCGACCGACACCGCGGGCCACCACAGCACCACCACCAAGAAGCTGACGCTCCGCCGGGCCACCGGCTGAAGTCGTCATACCTCGCGTTCGCCAGCGGACGGCGCTGGGTCGAGGGCGCGATGGCGCGGGCGACGACGAAGCCCACGACCTGGTGAGCGACCGCGGCCGCGGACGGCTTGGTCAGCGTCCGCGGCGAACGGTGAAGTGCACCGAGCGCCTGGTGTGCGCGACCGCGAGAGTGAGCCTCCAGCGGCCCGCGCGCAGCCTCATGCCGGCGACGGTCCGCGCGACCGTCATCCGTTGAACGCCGGCGCGGCCCTTCACCGTGCGCTTGGCCGCGAAGCGGTAGGTGCAGTCGTGGACGTGCGGGCAGGCGCGGCGCGCGAGCGAGACGACGACGGAGGTGCGGGCGGAGAGCTTGAACTTCAGTGCGGCGGGCTTGGTGCGGCACTTCTTCGGGCACACCAGGACCGGGCCGTCCAGCGACACCGCGCTCAGCGTGGGGTCGACGGACGCGTCGCTCGAAGGATCGCCGTCGTCGAAGATGTCTTCGTCGTCGGTGTCCTCGTCGTCCGGGGGGTCGGTGTCCTCGAGGTCGGCGGGGGGCGCGGTCTCCTCCGGTTCGGCCACCGGCGGCGGGTCGACGGCGCCTACCGCGCGCAGTGCGGCCGCGGCGTTCAGCCGTCCCCCGCTGACCGACAGCCCACTCAGCGCGGCGGGATGGTCGGCGGAGCTCATCAACGCCTGCTTGACCTCATCGACGGTGAGGTCCGGGTCATAGGAGAAGAGCATGGCGGCGGCCCCGGCCACCATCGGCGCGGCCATCGACGTGCCGCTGACGAACGCGTACCCGGTCCCGGGCAGCTTGGTCGTCGTCGCGATGTTCACGCCGGGCGCGAACAGGTCGACGCGCGTGCGCCCCCAGTTCGACGAGTTCCCCGGGCTGTTCAGGTTGAACACGGCCCGAGCATCGTCCTGGTCGGAGCCGCCGACGCAGATGATGTTGGCGGCGCTGTACGCGCACGGGTACAGCGGCGTCAGCTGGTTATCGACGTTCGTGTTGGTGTTGCCGGCAGAGACCACGTACAGGGTGTCCGGGTGGCTCGCGATCGCGGCACTCTCCGCGTTGGTGAACCCGGTGAAGCCGTACGACGCGTTGACGACCTTCAACCCCTCCTCGCCGGCGTACGCCAGCGCGGCGGCGCTGTCCGAGCTGATGCCGACCCCGTGGTCGTTGAGGATCCTCAACGGCATGACCTTCGCGTCCGGCGCCGTCCCGGTCACCCCGATCGCGTTGTTGGCGGCGGCCACGATCCCGGCCACCTGCGTCCCGTGGCCCGAGCCGTCTGAGGGGACCGCGTCGCCGTTTCCGAGGAAGTCCCAGCCGGGAACGAGCTGCAGGTCGGGATGGTCGAGCTGGGCGCCGGAGTCGACGACACCCACGGTGATCCCGGCACCGCGCGACATGCCCCAGGCGGCCACGGCCGAGATGTCGTGGCCGGCGGTGCCCGTGCGATTGTTCACGGACTGACCGGTGTTCCTCATCCCCCACTGAAGTGGGAAGTACGGATCTGAGGCGGCGGCGTAGCGCATGACGTCGGCGTCGGCCCACGCGACCCGCGGATCGGAGCGCAGCGCCTCCAGCGCACGGTCGCGCTCGCCGTCGGGTGCCGCGACGACCTGCACATCGGTGATCGGAAGGCTCTTGACCAGCGTCACGTCGGCGTCGGAGCGCACGTCGGCGACCTGTCCGGCCGACAGGTGCGCGGTGCGCTTGACGATGATCTGATCGCCCACGTCCTGCGCGGAGGCCACGGTGGGCGCAGCCAACGCGACTGCGGCCAGCACCGGCACGAGGAGTGTCAGGCGGGCGACGGCGTTCGCTGGGCTTGCTCGACGCACACCCTTGTTTGTCGGCAATGTCCGGCGCTTCTGTACGCGGGCACCGAACGTGTAGCCCGCGCTACACGCGATCCTCGGCCCGGCCATGCTCGCGTAGGCTCCCGTCGCGGTGTCTGGGGGCGAAAGAGCGGTCATCCAGCGCAAGCTCGCGATCCCCGAGGTGACCGAGCGCGCGCTCGGGCGCCCGCGATTGGAGCGGCTGCTGGCCATGCTCGTCGAGCGCTATCCCCTCGTCTGGGTCGCCGCGACGGCGGGCGCCGGCAAGACCACGGCCGTGGTGCAGGCGGCGCGGTCGATCGAGCGGCCGGTCGCGTGGCTGACGCTCGACGCGACCGATGCCGCGCCCGGACGACTCGTCACCTACCTGGAGGCCGCGCTGGCCCGTTGCGCGGCGCAGGTCGACGGCGTCGGCACCGGCGCGCTGGCGCGGCGCATCGCCCACGCCGAGGCCGCGGGCCTGCTTGCCGAGGCGGTCGGGACGAGCCCGGTGCTGCTGGTCATCGACGAGCTCGAGCGATTGGCCGACGCCCCAGAGGCGCTGGCGGCGCTCGGCGGCTTCCTCCGCTATGCGCCGCCAACCATGCGGATCGTGCTCATCAGCCGGCGCGAGCTGGCCGTCGACATGGGCAACGCCGCGACCCTGGGCCGCGTGGCCGCCGTCGGCGAGGCCGACCTGGCCTTCACGACCGAGGAGGCGGGTCGGGCGCTGGCCGACGTGGGCCGCGCCGAGGTCGACCCGATCGCCGCCGTCGCCGCCACGGGCGGGTGGGTCGCCGGAGTGCTCTTCGAGGCCTGGCGCTCGGACGACCATGTCGCGGGCATCGGCGGCGAGGCCGATCCGCTCTACGGCTACCTGTCGTCGCAGATCCTCGAGCAGCTCGGCGACGACGACCGCGAGTTCCTGGTGGCCACGTCGCTGCTGGAGGAGGTGACGCCGATTGCGGCCGAGGCTCTCGGTCAGCCCGGCGCGGGCGATCGCCTGCTCGCGCTGCGCGCCGCGCACCTGCCGGTGACGTGGTCGCCCGACGGGCGCACGATGCGCTGCCACACGCGCTTTCGCGAGTTCCTGCTCGAGTGCCTGCAGCGCCGCGGCGAGGAGCACGTGCGCGGTCTGCGCGCCGCCCACGCCGACCTGCTCACCAGCGAGGGCCATCACGAGGACGCCGTCGAGGAGCTCCTGCGCGCCGGCGAGCTCGGACGCGCCCGCGCGGCGGCGGAGCGCGCCATTGCAGGGGTCATCGAGCGCCTGGACCTGGCGGTGGCCGAGCGCTGGCTGCACGCGCTGACCGATGCCGGCTCCGACGCAGGAGCGCTCAGCGCTGCGGAGGTCATGCTCGCCATCGGGCGCGAGCAGTACGGGCGCGGCGTGCGCCTCGCCGACCGCCTGCATGCGGACGGCAACCGCGATCGGCTCGCGCGCGCGTCGAGCCCGGCCGCGAGCATGATGGCGTGGTGCTACTGGCACGGCGGGCGCATCGCGGACGCGCGGGCGGTCATCGACGGCGCCGCGGACAGCCCTGAGATCGAGGCGATCCGCTACCTGCTGGCGCTGGTGGACGGTGAGAGCACCGACGGGGCCACGCTGCGCCCCGCGCTCAGCGGCGGCCCGCTCGACGCGCTCGTCATGCGCGTGCACTACGCCCACGGCCGCCTCCCCGGGCTCGCCGCGACGCCGGCCTCGCGCTGGGCGGCCGCGGTCAGCGCCCCCTGGCGGATCAGCACCCTGCGCGCCACCGGCCAGACCGAGCAGGCGTTCGACCTCTACGAGGCGCAGGGCGCCGCGAGCTGGGCCGCGGTGTGGCTGCACGCGATCGTCGGCGTGGAGATCCTCATCGACCTGCGCCGCACCGAAGACGCGCGACAGGCCTTGCTGCGCGCGCGCGAGCTGATCGGCGCCAGCGAGTCGCAGGTCTACGACCTTCTGAGCCTGGTCATGGAGGCCAAGCTCGAGCTGCGCCTGCGCCGCGACGCCGGAGCGGCCCGCGCGGTCCTGGGCGCTCTCGAGCGCCGTCCGGCCACGCGGCGGTATGGCTTCATCGCCGAGCAGGTCGACACGTGGACCGGATACGCCGACCTGCTGGAGGGCGACGTCGGCGGCGCCCTGGAGCACCTGCGCGCCGCCGTGGCGCGGATGCTCGCGAGCGACCGCATCCTCGAGCTGCCCACGGCGGCCGTCTACCTGGCCGAGGCCGAGTGGCGCACCGGCGACGAGGACGCCGCCGACCGCGCGGCCGACCTCGCGCTGGCCGCGGCGGCCAAGCAGGGCTCCAACCACCTCTTCCTGCAGGCGCTGGCGGACTTCCCCGCGGTCGTCGCACGGCGCATCGACGCCGAGCCCGCGACGCCGTCGCCGTGGCATGACCTCGGACGAGCGCTGCAGGCCCAGGGCGTGACGGTCGACCCCCTTGTTGGGCCGTTGATCGAGCTCGAGGAGTTCGGCGGCAAGGTACTCGCGGTGAACGGGACCGTCGTGCGGCCGCGGATTGCCAAGGCCTACGAGGTGCTGGCCTATCTCGCGTCCTGCCCGGGCCAGTGCGCCTCCCGCGACGAGGTCCTCGACGCCCTCTTCGACGGACGCGCCGATGCCTCCGCGCGCTCCTACCTGCGCCAGGCCTTCCACCGGCTGCGCGAGGTCCTGCCCGAGGGCGTCGAGCTCACCGTCGAGAGCGCGCGGGTGGCGCTGGGCGAGGGCGCGGTCATCCGCAGCGAGTCGGCCCGCGTCGAGGGGCTCCTGGCGCAGGCGGCGCGCCTGCAGGGCGACGACCGCCTGCAGGCCACGCTCGAGGCGCTGGAGCTGCTGGAGCGCGGCGACTACCTGCCGGGGGTGCGCACGGTCTGGGCGCAGGAGCGCCGCCGCCACCTCGAGGCGGTGGCCGCCGACGCCCGCTTCGAGGCCGCCGAGCTGGCCTTCGCGGCGGGGCGCTACGGCGACGCGGAGCGGCTGGTCGCCGCGGTGCTGCGCGACGACCCCTACCGCGAGGCGGCGTGGCGTCTACAGATGCGCCTGGCCAGCGCGGTCGGGGACGAGGATCGCGTCATCGGTGCGTTCCGCGGCTGCGAGCGCGCGCTCGGCGAGCTGGGGACGCGGCCCGCGGGCGCGACGCGGCACCTGCTCGACGCGCTGCGGCGCTGACACGCTCCTAGACGATCTCGCCCACGTCCTGGGCCTTGACGTAGTCGGGGCGCACGCGAATCGACGGGTAGTCGGCCTTCTCCTCGTCCAGGCGCAGCGCCAGGTCGCCGACGTCGCCCAGGCCGCAGATCTCACGGGCGAGCTCGGCGAGCGGGCCGTCCGCCTGGTACTCCACACGCTGCATGGTGAGCAGGCGGATGAGGTGCAGCGGCGTGCCGTTGAACTTCTCGAACATCGCGTGGCGCGCGCCCCATTCCGACAGGAAGCGCTCGTGGATCATGCGGAAGATCCGCGTACGGTCCTCGGCGGAGGTGTTGTGGCCGCGCAGCGCGGCGCGCAGGACGCCGCCGATCTCGGGGTTGTCGAGGTCGGCCTTGGTCGGGTAGACGACGACTCCGCGCCCGCAGAAGTCGATGAGCATCTCGATCATCCGGTGCACGTGCTCGAGGTAGTGCGCGCGGCCGAAGTCCACGAAGACGTTGTTGGGCTTGTAGAGGCCGCCGGGCGACATGAAGCCGGTCTCCTCCGCGGCGATCGCGAAGGCGCGGCACGTCTCACGGAAGCGCACGAGATCGGCGACCTGCGACGCGACGATCGGCGCCTGCGCGGTGCCCAGGGCCTCGGTGATGAGGATGGCCAGCCCGGCGATGACCTCGGCGTTCACGACGTGGCGGATCTGCGTCTCGGCGTGAATCCAGTCGAACAGGCGCTGGGGATAGAACTTCGCGTGATCGGGGTTGCCGATGTGGAACACGCGGTCCCACGGAATGAGCACGTCGTCGAAGTACGCCATCCCGTCCAGCTCGTCGCCGCGGCTGGCCAGCGGCCGGTCGAACGCATCGGCGTCGGGCTGCGCCAGCGACGGGCGCACGACGTGGGTGACGTTCGGGTCGTTGGCCGCCACGAGGGCGAAGACGACCTGCTCGGCGACGGTGCCGGGCTTCCACAGGACCCCCATGAAGATCTCGTTGGCGAACGCGACGCCGGTGCCGATCGCCTTCCACCCGCGCACGACGATCCCGTCGTCGGTCTTGTCCACCACCCGCAGCATCGGCGTCGCGGCCACCGTGTCGGGCGACGAGCGGTCGCCCTGGATGTCGAGGAACATCGGCGACGCCGAGAGGTCGCCGCGCATCAGGTAGTCCCACTTGTCGCGGATGTTCTGCGCCAGCGGGCGCCCGTCGTGGCCATGGGACTCCTGCTCCCACGGCTCCGGGTCCTGGTAGAGCGTGTAGAAGACCGGAAGCATGCTCGCCGGCGGGCGGGTGAACATCGCGCCGCGTGCCCACTTGCGAAAGACGAGCTCGTGGTACTCGCGGCGCACGCGCAGGTCCTCCTTGGTGCGCGGCAGGAACCAGTGCCGTGCCCAGCGCTCGCCGTCGTCGTCGACGAAGGTCATCGCGTCCTCGTAGCGAGGGTCGTGATGCATGTCGTAGTACTCGGCGATCGCGTGGGCGTAGCCGCGTGTCTTGGGGTGCGTGGTGAGGTCGTCGATCATCTCGCCTGCGCACAGCACGCGCCGCCCGTCGCGAATCGAGTCCAGGAACTGCGCGCCGGTCCTGATCATGGCCTTCTCCTCGTCGCGATCGGTGTCGGCCGAGCATGGCGTGCGCCCGTTAACCGTCGCGAAACGCGGTGAAGCAGAACTGCGTGCACGCGAAGAACAGCTCGCCGCGCTCGCCGAGCTCGCGCTGCTCGGCGGCCCACGCCTTCGCCTCCTCGGGGCCCACGCTGGGGCGCCCGGCGACGAACTGCTCGATCAGCGGGAGCACGACGCCCGACCCGAACGCCTCGGGGTCGAGCGCGTGGGTCGTGAAGACGTGTCCCTCGACGCCGACGTTCGAGAAGCCGGCGGCCCGAAGGCGCGCCGCGAGCGTGCGCGGCAGCGACGGGTGCGTGAGGTGCTCGTCCCAGCACTTCAGGACGCGCTCCATCCGCGCCGGATCCTCGGAGTGCCACGTCACGGTCGCCCAGTCGACGTCCCACACCACGACGCGCCCGCCTGGACGCAGCGCTCGATGCATTTGCGCGAGCGCGGTCGTCGCGTCGTCCACGTACTCGAGCACCTGCACGCATAGCGCGGCGTCGAAGCTCTCGGCGTCCACGGGCAGCGAGGTCGCATCGCCTTGTTGGAAGGCGACGTTGGGATGGCCCGCACAGCGAGCGGCGGCGGCCGCGAGCATCTCCGGGCTGCCGTCGACGCCCACGACGGTGCCGTCCGGCCCGACCACGTCGAGCAGCTCCTCGACGTAGAAGCCCGGCCCGCAGCCGACGTCGAGGACCCGTTCGCCTGCGCACGCCGCGAGGGCCTCGCCGACGTGGGCACGCCGGCGATGCACGTCGCGCGTGCGGTACAGCGTCTCCATCTGCCGCGCGAGGTTCTCGTCGAAGGCGAGCTGGTTCATCAAGAGGCCGAGCCTACCTGCCTCGCGGACCGCCCTTACAAGGTGTGGGAACCGGTCACCTAGGTGGGGCCCTCGGGCGCCGGGGTTGCCCTTCAATGGTCTGCACAGCAACCCATTCCCCCCTCCCCCTCCCCTCGACACTCTCGGAGATCCCCACCATGAATCGCAAGGTCCTCTCACTCACCGCAGTCGCCGCCGTCGTCGGCGCGTCATTCGCTCCCGTCGCCGGCGCCGCGGACAGCCCCGCCCCTGCATCGAGCCTGAAGGTGACGGGCGCCTACCTCTATCTCGACCACAACGACGCCAGCAAGCAGGACTTCGTTCGCGTCGTCTTCCGCACGGCGAACGACCTGCCGCGTCGCGCCGACGGCGCCATCCAGGCCGGCATCTCGATCGACGGCATCTCGCACTCGATCGGCGCCGCGAAGAAGGGCGCGCCGATCTACACCGGCGCGGCCGAGGTCAAGGGCCACTCCATCACCGCCCTCAACGGCAAGTCCATCCGCAAGGGCGCCAAGGTCGGGCGCTCCTACACCGTGCGCATCTTCACGCGCGACGGCCAGCACATCACCAAGAAGATGGTCCTGCGCGCCGAGCGCAAGGGCGACGACACCGGCAAGCCGCTCAGCAGCCGCTACTAGCAGTCGCTTCCCGGACGCCGGCCGGCCCGTTGCCTCGACGGGCCGGTTCGGCGTTCAGTAGCGCTTGCGCTTGGTCTGCGGCGGGCGCTCGCGCTTGGGGTACTTGGCCTTCTCTTCAGGAGTCATCTGGCGGATCGTCAGCGACCCTTCGGCCACCTGCTCCTCGACCGCCTTCAGCTTCTCCTTGCGCTTCTCCTCGGCGCGTTCGCGCTGGGTGCTCATCCGCGCACCGCCTTCCCTCGACGATTCAGTTGCACTCTGCCATGTCACGATAGCCGCAATGTCGGAGGGCACCTCGCGAAGCCGACCTGTGCCTCGGCTAGGTTGCGCCGATGACGCTGACCCTGGATGCCGAGCGGCCGGGCCCGCACGTGCATCTCGACAACCGGTCGCTGTTCCTGTCGGACGGCGCGCGAACGGTCATGTTCAGCCTCTCGCAGACGCGCTGGCTGGCCGAGACCCTCGACATCATCGAGGCGGACGGGCGCGCCAGCCGCGCCCAGCAGCACCATGTCTTCGGCGGCTTCAGGGCCGCCAACGGCGCCGTCGTCCTCTACGCGGGCGCGCAGGAGGACCTCGTCGCGCTGCGCATCACCGGCGAGGGCTTCCAGCAGCTGCGCTCGACGCTCTCGTCCCCGCCGTCCTGACCTGCGGCTAGCGCGCCACAGGCGTCTCGACGTGCTGCAGGAACCCGAGCACGCGCCGCCACGCGTCCTCGCACGCCTCGGCGTGCTCGCTGTAGGACCGGTCGAAGAACGAGTGCGGAGCGCCGGTGTAGGTGATGATCTCGTGCACGACGCCGGCCTCGTTGAGGCCGCGCTCGTAGGCCTCGATGTGGTTGGGCGTGATGTTCTCGTCGGCGCCGCCGAAGAGGCCGAGGACCGGGCAGCGGGTGTTGGGGGCGGCCGCGATCGGGTCCGGGGCGCCCTCGCGCCGCGGCACGAGCGACGCGTAGAAGCCAACCGCCCCGTCGAGCTCGAGCTCCTCGCTGGCGGCGGCCATGAACGACTGCGTGCCGCCGAAGCAGAAGCCGACCGTCACGATCGAGCTCGCGTCCGTGCGCTCGCGCAGCGTGGCGATCGCCGCGGCGACGTCGGCCTGGACCTGCTCGACGCGCGTCTGCATCACGTGGGGCATGTAGTCGAAGTCCTCGTCGCGCTCGCCGGTCCCGGCGGTGCGCCCGAAGTAGTCGATCGCGATGGCGTGATGGCCCGCCTGGACGAAGCGCTCGGTCAGCTCCACGTAGAAGCGGTAGAGGCCGCGGACGTCGGGCAGCACGACGACGGCCGGGCCCGAGGCCTCGGGCGCCTCGGCCAGCGCGGCCGAGAAGCGCGTGCCGTCAGCCGAGGTCAGCTCGAGCAGCTCGGCGCCGGCCCCGCCGGCCAGCGTCGGAAGGGCGAGATCGGCCGGCAGGTCGGGCGGGTGGGCGTCGTAGGCGAAGCACATCGTCGGGCGGGCTCCTCGGTGGTTTGCGAACGGGAAACACTAGTCCTGTGCTCGCACTCGCTAGGCTTCCGCGGCAAGGTCGAGCACAAGCTCGAGAAATCAGTGTTCAGCGCCGGGGTCGTTGCCAGCAAAGCATCCTCCGCGTTCGCAAAGCACACGTGCCGTGGAGGAATCATGGCTACCGGAACCGTGAAGTGGTTCAGCGACGAGAAGGGCTTCGGTTTCATCACTCCGGACGAGGGAGGCAAGGACCTCTTCGTCCACCACACCGGCATCAACGCCAGCGGCTTCAAGACCCTGGCCGAGGGTGCCGCCGTGTCCTATGACGCCGAGGCCGGGGACAAGGGCCCCAAGGCCGTCAACGTCACGCCGCTCTAGGCCGCTCTTCGCTTCCCCGGTCCGCCTGCGCAGCGATGCGTGGCGGACCGGGAAGGGCGAGCCCGAAGCCCGCTGGGGCTCGTGGCACAGTTCTCCGAGGCGCGCTGGTACGTCGTGCGCCGCGCGACCAACACCAAGCCGTCGACGTACACGTGCCCGCTGTGCGGGCGCTTCCTCCCCGCGCTCACCGAGCACGCGCTCATCCTGCCCGAAGGCGACCCGGCCCGCCGGCGCCATGCCCACACGGCCTGCGTCGTGAAGGCGCGCCGCGCCGGGCGGCTCGCGTTCCGCGACGAGGTTCAGCCGCCGCGGCCAGGCCTGCTTGCTCGCCTGCTGCGGCGCACGTGACACGTTCGGTTGCCTGACATCCCAGGCGTGTCACCATTGCCTGCATCATGGCCACGAACGAGAGCGGCGGCACGCCCGAGCAGGAAGTCGACCAGTACCACACGGGGCGCGAGAGCTGGTTCACGGAGGGCAGCGAGCGCCCGGCGGCGCCCGAGGACGGCGGCCCGCAACGCACGATCCACGAGCCCGCGCGCGAGACCCCCGTCTACGAGGAGACCGACGTGCTCGTCGTCGGCGGCGGCCCGGCGGGCTGCGCGGCGGCCGTGGCGGCGCGCCGGCTCGGGGCGAAGGTCACGCTCGTCGAGCGCTACAACCACCTCGGCGGTCTCTCCACCGGCGGCCTCGTGATCTGGATCGACCGGATGAGCGACTGGGAGGGGCGCCAGATCATCACCGGCTTCGCCTCGGAGATCCTCGAGCGCCTGCCGGCCGACGCTGTCGCCGGCGCTCCCCAGGAGCAATGGGGCTCGAAGGAGGCAGAGCAGGTCGCGCACTGGCGCGAGCGCCTGAGCGCCTTCCGTGACGTCGTCACGTGGTCGCCGATGATCGACCCCGA
Organism: uncultured Actinomycetes bacterium; assembly: GCA_963742125.1. Taxonomy (GTDB): domain Bacteria; phylum Actinomycetota; class Thermoleophilia; order Solirubrobacterales; family Solirubrobacteraceae; genus JAOPZW01. The sequence goes on from CAVUKO010000006.1 coordinate 125,328, forward strand.
GTGGCTGAAGTACGAGTCGGTCGAGCTGCTCGAGGAGGTCGGCGCGCGCCTGATCCTGCACGCCTGGGTGGTCGACGCGATCGTCGACGGGCGCGAGCTGCGCGGCGCGATCTTCGAGAGCAAGGAGGGCCGGCGCGCGATCCTCGCCAAGGTCGTCGTCGACACCACCGGCGACCTCGACGTGTGCGCCGCCGCCGGCGCGGCCTACGAATCAGACGTCGAGGGCCAGGGCGCCAACGTGCAGCACTGCGTCAACACGGCGTGGACGTGGGCCGGCATCGACTTCGCCGCCTGGGTCGCGTGGAAGCGCGCCAACCCCGAGGCGCACCGCGCGCTGTTCAAGCGCGGCCACGAGGAGCTCGGCTACCTCGAGACCCCGCACGCGGGCTGGCGCGACGACGTCGGGCTCTTCATGGGCCCGCGGCTGACCGGCTACAGCGGGCTGAAGGTCGCCGACCTCACCGCCGTGGAGATCGAGTCGCGCCGGCGGATGACCGCGCACCTGGAGTTCTTCCGCCGCCACGCGCCCGGCTTCCAGGACGCGTGGCTGATGCTCTCCGGCCCGCAGCTCGGCGTGCGCCACACGCGCCGGCTCGTGGGCACGCACAAGATGGTCATGGACGAGTGGCGCGAGGCCGTCCGCCACGAGGACGAGATCGGCGTCTCCCCCTCCCCCTCGGCCAAGTTCGCCAACATCTCGGTCCCCTACGGGTGCATCGTCCCGGCCGAGCTCGACAACGTCCTCGTCGGCGGTCGCCACGTCGCCACCGATCCGCAGACCCAGGCCTTCATGCGCGAGATCCCGCAGTGCTGGCTCACCGGGCAGGCCGCGGGCGTCGCGGCCGCGCTGTCGGCGGGCAGCGGCACGGCGCCGCGCGCGCTCGACGTGCCCGAGCTCCAGCACGAGCTGCGCCGCCAGGGCGTCTACCTGCAGACCGCGGGGGCCCGGGCCGCGGCATGACCTACGTCATCGGCGCGGCGTGCATCGGGACCACCGATCGCTCGTGCGTCGACGTCTGCCCGGTCGACTGCATCCACGAGGTCGCGCAGATGCTCGTCATCGACCCCGGCGAGTGCATCGACTGCTCGCTGTGCGAGCCCGCCTGCCCGGTGTCGGCCATCACGCCCGGCGAGGGCGTCGCCCCCGACGAGCGGGCGTTCATCGAGATCAACGCGGCGTGGCCCGACGGCGCCGAGGCGGTCGACCGGCTCGTCGAGGCCTATCAGGCCGAGGCCGGCAGTTAGGCCTTCGGCACGAAGGCCACCGGGCGCAGCGGCGATCCCGTCCCGTTGGCGATCTTCAGCGGCAGCGCCGCGAAGAAGACCACGGGCGGCAGGTTCCCCAGGGATTCGAGATTCTCGAGGATGTAGATGTCCTTGGGCAGGAAGTACTCCAGGTGGCCGAAGGCCGCGGTCGGCTCCGCGTCGACCCAGGCCATGTCGCACGTCGGGTCGTCCGAGCCGACCGCGCGCACGCCGAGGTCGTGGAGCTCGCGGCACAGGTCCTCGGTGAACCCGGGTGCGTTGGAGCTCCACCACGGCACGCCCGGCCCGCCGTCGCGCAGGTGGCGATTCCAGCCGAAGTTGACCAGCACGACGTCGCCCTCGCGGATCTTGGCGCCGCCGTCGGCCGCCACGCCCATGAGGTGGTCGAGCTCGAGCAGGTCGCCCGCCTTCCAGTCGCGGTCGGAGACGTCGACGACCACCGCGCGGCCCCACAGCGCGGTCGCGTCGAGGGTGTCCACCGTCGCCTCGGGACGCTCGGCCACCACGTGCGCGGGCGCGTCGACGTGCGGACCGACATGCTCGGGCAGGACCAGCGTCTGCAGCCGGTACCGGTCGCGCTCGATCAGGCGCGCGTCGTCGATGATGTGGAACTCGGGGTGCGCGAAGAAGCGCGGCATGGCCGAGCGCAGCGTCGGCGAGAGGTCGACGGCCTCGAGGCCGTCCAGCGCAGCGACGAGCGCATCCACCGCTCCGACCGACGAATCCAGCGACGAGGCCACGATCCCTCCTGAGGACGCTTGCGGGAGACGCGAGGCTAGCTCAGCCGGCTGTGGTTCCTGAGCCCGACGGTGCTCACGCACCGCCGCACCCCGCCCTTTCCTGAGGCACCGAGTCCGCCGCTGGACACGGCATCATGGCGCGCATGGAGGCCACCACCACCGACACCGCCCCTTCCGGCGGCTCGCCCTTCACCGCGCGGCTCGACCGCTACTTCGACATCACGCGTCGCGGCTCCAGCATCCCGACCGAGATCCGCGGCGGGGCGGCCACGTTCCTGACGATGGCCTACATCCTGTTCGTCAACCCGCAGATCCTCGGCTCGGTCGCCGCGCCCGGCGGCGTGAAGCTGCCCTTCGATCAGCTGTTGACGGTCACCGCGCTGGTGGCGGCGGTCGCCACGCTCGCGATGGGGATCTACGGTCGCTACCCGTTCGCGCTCGCCTCGGGCCTGGGCATCAACGCCTTCGTGGCCTTCTCGCTGGTCGGCGCCGACCGCCTGAGCTGGCCCGACGCGATGGGCGTCATCGTGGCCGAGGGCCTGGTCATCACGGTGCTGGTGCTCGTCGGCTTCCGCGAGGCGGTCATCAACGCGATCCCGCACGACCTCAAGCTCGCCATCGGGATCGGGATCGGCCTCTTCATCACGATCATCGGGCTTGTCGACGCCGGCATCGTGATCAAGGGCGAGGGCACCATCGTGACGATCGCTCCCAAGCTCAACACGTGGGCGATCGCGATCTTCGTCTTCGGCCTGTTCGCGACCTACGCGATGGTCTCGCGGCACGTGCGCGGCGCGCTGCTGTTCGGGATCCTCGGCACGACGCTCATCGCCACGATCGTGAACGAGGCGAAGGACAAGAAGGTCTTCCCCAACGGCTCGGCGACGTGGCCCGACAAGGTCTTCGCCACGCCGGACTTCAGCCTCGTGGGCAACTTCTCCTTCCACTTCGTCTCGGCGCTCGGCTTCTGGAGCGCTGTGGCCATCGTCGTCGCGGTGCTCCTGTCGGACTTCTTCGACACGGCCGGCACGGTCCTCGGCCTGGGGCGCCGGGCGGACCTCGTCACGCCCGATGGCCGGTTGCCGGGCATGCGCCGCGTGCTGATCGTCGACTCGCTCGCGGCGGCGGGCGGCGGCGCGGCGTCGGCGTCCTCGAACACCACGTTCATCGAGAGCTCGGCGGGCATCGGCGAGGGCGCGCGCACGGGCCTGGCCTCGGTGATCACCGGGCTGCTGTTCGCCTGCTGCCTGTTCATCTCGCCGCTGGCCGGGATCATCCCCAGCGCGGCGACGGCGCCGGTGCTCGTGATCGTCGGGGCGATGATGTTCGAGCTCGTGCGCCACCTCGAGTGGACCGAGCCGGGCATCGCCCTCCCGGTGCTGCTGACGATCGTGCTGATGCCGATGACCTACAGCATCACCAACGGCGTCGGCGCGGGCTTCATCTCCTATTCGGTGCTGACGCTGCTCGCCGGGCGCCGCGTGCACCCTCTGATGCTGGGCATCAGCGCGGTCTTCGTCTGGTACTTCATCCACGGGGTCGTCTAGCCACTCGCCGCGCGGGTCCGTCAGCGAGGGACCCATAAGAGTGGCTAATGGGTTCTCGATTCTCATTATTGGAAGGCTCACCACCGGCCGTGCTTTGCTGGGGTCATGTTCCAACGCGATCTCGGGACTCGGACGGGAGTGCAGGTCAGCGCCCTCGGCCTCGGCTGCTGGGCGATCGGCGGCCCGTACACCTCCAACGGCCGGCCCGCGGGCTGGGGCGAGGTGGACGACGAGGAGTCCATCCGCGCGATCCGGCGCGCGCTCGAGCTCGGCGTCACCCTGTTCGACACCGCCGACGCCTACGGCTGCGGGCACAGCGAGCGTGTGCTCGGTAGGGCCCTCGCCGGTCGGCGCGACGACGTGGTCATCGTCACCAAGGTCGGCAACCTCTTCGACGAGCAGACCCGGACCGCGGGCGGTCAAGACCTCAGCCCCGCCTATCTGCGACGCGCGTGCGACGCGAGCCTGCACCGCCTCGACACCGACCGCATCGACCTCTACCTGATCCACGGAGGGTTCGCTGGGCCGGAGGACGTCCCGGCCGTCGTCGACGTGCTCGAGGAGCTCGTGGCGGCCGGCAAGGTGCGCTGGTACGGATCGAGCGTGTCCGATCCCGCGATCGTCACGGCGATGGCCGAGGGTCCTCACATGGTCGCCTCCCAGCACGAGCTCAGCGTGCTGCGCGGCGAGCTCGAGACGCTGAGCGTCGCGGAGGAGCTCGGGTTGGCGTGCCTGAACCGCACGCCGCTGGCGATGGGCCTCCTGAGCGGGCGCTACCGCCCGGATGCGCTGCCGGCCGACGACGACGTGCGCCGCAACGCCCCGTGGTGGGACTTCTTCGACGAAGGCGCGATGGAGCGCTGGCTCGAGCGCATCGCCGAGGCTCGCGCCGAGTTGACCGCGGACGGGCGCTCGCTCGTCCAGGGCGCGCTGGGCTGGATCTGGGGCCGCAGCCCGCTGACGCTCCCGCTCCCGGGATTCCGCACGGTCGCCCAGGTGGAGGAGAACGTCGGCGCCGCCGGGTACGGGCCGCTTCCCGCCGAGCGCATGGAGCGCATCGAGGCGATCCTGGGCGAACCACTGCCGGCGTGACGCGCCGCCGCCGCCGGCTCAGCTAGCGCGGGCGCTCCATCTGGAAGAGACGGTCCAGGACGGTGTAGTCGGCCGTGTAGCCGCAGCGCGCGATCGGGCGCATGGCCGCGACGTCGAGGATCCCGTCGTCGCGGATGAAGCGCTCGTCGAGGTGCACCCCAACGACCTGGCCGATGACGAGGTGGCGGTCGGTCGCGTTGCCGTCGAGGTCGGTGAGGGTGAGCGTCTCGGTGACCTTGCACTCCAGGGCGCACGGGCTGGCCGCGACGCGCGGGGGCTTGACGAGCCGCGACGGCGCCATCTCCAGGCCGGCGTGCTCGAACTCGTTGGTGCCGCGCTGCAGGGAGGCCGAGGTCGTGTTCATCGCCTCGCGCAGCTCCCAGGTGGGCATGTTCCAGACGAACTCGCGCGTCTGTGCGGCGAACGCGGCCGAGTCCTTCATGCCCTCGCTGGAGAAGGCGATCATCGGCGGCGCGCCGGACACGGCGTTGAAGAAGCTGTAGGGCGCGAGGTTGACCGCGCCGTCGGCGCTCAGGGTCGAGACCCAGCCGATCGGCCGCGGGGCGATCGCCGCCTTGAACGGGTCGTGCGGCAGCAGCGACGTGTCGCGCAGATGGGGCTCGTAGAACACCACGGCCGGGCAGCATGTCAGGTGTCAGCCGGCCTGATCGTCCTTCGCGCCTGCTGTCGTGGCCCGGCGCTGCCGATGAAACGGGGGCATGCGGCTCTCGCCACGCATCCTCCTGCCGTTGCTCGCGCTCCTGGCGGTGCCGTTGCTGCTGAGCGCGACGCGCTCATTGAGCGCCCAGGCGCCCGCCGCCTCCGACGTCGCGGGCGCGCACTACCGCCTCGACGCGGCGAGCGCGAAGCGCAGCGGGGCGCCGCTGCTCTCTGGCGCCACGCGGCGCGCGACGTTCCGCTTCGATCCGGCCGTGGCGCCGGCCGACCGCCAGGCCTTCCTGGCCGCGGTCGCCTCCGGGCGCCCCGAGGCTCGCCGCCTGATCGCCCTGGTCGACGGGCTGGTCGACGTGCGGATCGGACCGACGGGCATGGCGGGTGCCATCGGACTGACCGAGGGCGGCGAGCCGGGCTACCGCGTGACCATCGACCTCGACCTGGTCATCCACCGCTACGGACCCCGCGGCGTGCAACGCACCGTGCTGCACGAGCTCGGCCACGTGATCGACCACGCGCTCATCACCGACGACGTCCTCGCCGCGCTCGACGCGGGCATCCCCGCCGGATGGGGCTGCGAGGCCGGCAAGCTCGGAGCCTGCGCCGACCGTCAGGAGCGCTTCGCCGAGACCTTCGCCAAGTGGGCGCTCGGGGACATCGGCGTCAACCTCGACATCGGCTACAAGGTCCCGCCGCCGGCCGCCCCGCTCGACGTGTGGGGCGAGCCGCTCGCTCGCCTCGCGGCGGGCTGACCACAGCGCGACCGCCATGTCCGACACATTCGGTCGGAGATGCGTTAGGCTTCCCTAACCGTGGGAGAGCGGATCAAGACGAAGAAGCGCTGCTGCAAGGACCGCCCGCGCTGCAAGCGCTGCCCGGTGGTGTGCAAGCGCCTCGAGACACAGGGCTACGCCGAGCGCGAGGACCGGCGCCACTGGCGCCTCGTCGTGATCCCGCCCAAGAAGGTCCTGAAGGCCGCGCGCGCCTGAGGCGCCGCGTGACTCAATAGCTGTCGCAGTCCGCCGGCGGCTCGCCGGTCGCCCCGCGGTCGAGCCAGCCCTGGTAGGCGGCCTGGTCGGCCTTCGAGCAGCCGTCGGAGGGTGCCGACACTGCCCACAGCCCGGCGAGCGGCAGCAACGAGGCCGCCACCGCGCAGGCCACGGCCAACCGGCCGGCGAGGCGCCGCCGCGCCCACAGCGCGAGGACGACCGCGGCGGCGGCGAGGGCCGCGATCTCGACCGCCATCACGAGCGTCATCCCGCCGCGGTCGAGGAACGCGCAGACCTGACCCTGGGCCGAGTCGCGCGCGGCGTACGGCGAGCCGCCCTCGCCGCCGCAGCTCCCCAGGCCGATCGCCAGCAGCTCGAAGAACGCGGTCACCGCCGCGACGGCGAGCATCCCGATGATGGCGGCCACCGCCGTGGCGGTGCGGGAGCGCGTGGATCGCATGCCGCCATGTACACCGCTGTTGACCATCGGTCACCAACGATGTGGACGGACGGTCGAGGCGGCGTTATCCCAGGTGGGGTCCGAGCAGCGTCAGGTCGCCTGCGCTCAGGCGGTCCGACGCGGTCTTGGCCTGGTGCCAGTAGGGATAGAGCAGCGGCACCGCGCTGACCGCGTCGAGCCGTGCCCGCTCGTCGGCGGTGAGCTCGAGGTCGGCCGCCGCGAGGTTGTCGACGAGCTGCTCCTCCTTGCGCGCACCGATGACGAGCGAGGTCACGCCCGGCTTGCCGAGCGTGTAGGCGAGCGCGACCTGGGCGGCCGACACGCCGTGACCCTCGGCGATCTCCACCAGGATGTCGACGATGTCGTAGAGCTGCTCCTGGTCGCGCACCGGCGGCTCGCCCCAGTCGGTGAGATGGCGCCCCTCCTCCGGCTGGGTGTCGCGGCGGTACTTGCCCGACAGCAGCCCGCCGGCCAGCGGGCTCCACACGAGGATCCCCAGGCCCTGGTCGAGCGCGGCCGGCACCAGCTCGTACTCGGCCTCGCGCGCCTGCAGCGAGTAGTAGATCTGCTGGCTGACGAAGCGCTGCAGGTGCAGGCGGTCGGAGATGCCGAGGGCCTTGACGAGCTGCCACGCCGCGTAGTTCGAGCAGCCGATGTAGCGCACCTTGCCCGCGCGCACGAGGCCGTCGAGCGTGTCGAGCGTCTCCTCCAGCGGCGTCTGACCGTCCCACTCGTGGACCTGGTAGAGGTCGATGTGGTCGGTGCGCAGGCGCCGCAGGCTCGCCTCGCAGCCCTCGATGAGGTGGTGGCGCGAGAGCCCGGCGTCGTTGGGCCCCTCCCCCATCGGCATGCGCGCCTTGGTCGCCAGCAGCACGCGGTCGCGGCGGCCGACCAGCGCCTCGCCCACGATCTCCTCCGAGACGCCGGCCGAGTAGACGTCGGCGGTGTCGATGAGGTTCACCCCGGCGTCCAGGCACAGGTCGATCTGGCGCCGAGCGCCGTCGAGGTCGACCGCGCCGACCGAGGCGGACGGCCCGCTGCGCCCGATGGTCATGGTGCCGAGCGTGAGGGTCGAGACGCGCAGGCCACAGCGGCCGAGTTGGCGGTAGTCCATGGCGCGGGATCCTGTCATGCCGTGACAAGCTGGCCCCGTGACGCGGCTGTGGACCATCGGCTACGAGCGCCTGCTGCCCGAGGCCCTGGTCGCCGAGCTGCGCGCCGCGGGCGTCCGGCGCGTGATCGACGTGCGCTTTCGCCCGCAGTCGCGGCGCCCCGGGATGTCGAAGACGCGCCTGGCCGCCCTGCTGGCCGAGCACGGCATCGCCTACGAGCATCGCCGGGCGCTGGGCACGCCGCCCGACCTGCGCGTCCTGTTCCGCGCCGGCAGGCTCGCAGAGGCCACCGAGGGCTACCGGCGGCACGTCGAGGCCACCGCGGCTGACGACCTCGACGCCCTCGCGGCCGAGCTCCCCGGCGCCCCCGCGACCGCCCTGCTGTGCCTGGAGGCCGACCCCGCCGGTTGTCACCGGCGGCTGGTCGCCGAGGCGCTGATGCGCCGGCGCGCCGACCTGGCGGTCATCGACCTGTAGCGGCGAGTCCGCCGGCCAGCGTCGCCACGAGGCGCTCGAAGGACTCGTCGAGGTCGACCGGGATCCCGAAGCCGCCCCCGGCCTCCAGCACCACGAAGCCGTGTACCGCGCTGCGGAAGGCGCGCGCGGCGTGGACCGCGTCGTCGCCCTCGAGGCTCCAGCCACGCAGCACGGCGAAGACGACGTCGACCGTCTCCTGCGCGGCCGCCAGGTGCTCGGGGTCGCCCGGCGCCGGCGCGGCGACGCTGGCCGCGTAGAGCCCCGGGTGGGCGTGCGCGTACGCGCGGTAGGCGGCCGCCGTGGCCGTGAGGGCGTCCGCGCCCGAGCGACCCACCGCGGCGTCGCGCAGCGCGGCGGTGAGCTCGCGCACCCCGCGCACCGCGAGTCTCCGCAGCAACCCGCCGTGGCCCTCGACGTGGTTGTACAGCGACGGGGGCCGGACGCCCAGCGCGGCGGCCACCCGCGTGAGACTGACGGCGTCGAGGCCCTCGGCGTCGGCGATCCGCGCCGCCGCATCGACCACGCGGTCGGCATCGAGCCCCGCGCGCGGCACCGGCTACGCCTCCCCCTTGGCGATCGCGGCGTCCATGGCGGCCAGCGGCGCGTCGACGACCTTCCCGTGCCCGGGCGCCAGCCTGGCCGGCTCCAGCGCACGCAGGGCGCGGGCGCTCTCGAGGTCGGTCGGACCGTCCCACGTGGCCATGCTGGCCAGCGGGAAGGGCAGCCGGACCTTGTTCGTGGTGGCGACGCGGCCGATCGTCGTGAACGTGTCGCCGCACAGCAACGTCGCGTCGCGGCGGTCGAGGAAGGCCACGTGGCCGGGCGTGTGGCCGGGCGCGGCGACGACCTCGAGCGAGCCCACCGTGTCGCCCGCCGCCAACGTGCGGGTCGGCCGCGTCTTCGCGCCCGGGAGGCTGCCGCGCACCTTGGACTGCGGCTCGCCGGGGTCCAGCGACTTGTCCTTGTCCAGCAGGCGCGCGTCGCGGGCCGAGATCAGGACCTCCACCCCGGGGAGCGCCGCGGCCAGCTCGTCGAGCGAGCCGATGTGGTCGCCATGGGCGTGGGTCAGCGCGATGCGGACGATCGGCGCGCCGAGCTCGTCGGCGGCCCGGAGGATCGCCTTGGCGCTGCGCGGGATCATGGTGTCGACGAGCGTGAGCCCGTCGTCTTCGGTGACGAGGTAGGCGTTCACGAAGCCGAATCGGGAGATGCGAGTCAGGTTATTGGGCATAGGTAGAAAACTAACATAGATAGTCTGACTGGCGCAAGCGCATGGACAACCGGCTTGCGCCGGCCGGTGCTGGCGTGAAGATGCATGCCATGAGCGTGGTCACCCTCTCGGCCTCCTACGGCGCCGGCGGCAGCCAGGTCGGTCCCCGGCTGGCCGAGCGCCTTGGCGTCGCGTTCCTGGACCGCGTGATCCCCACGGCCGTCGCCGAGCGCCTTGCGGTCCCGCTCGACGATGCCCTCGCGCACGACGACGCGGTCCGCGGCGTGCTCGAACGCCTGCTCATGCGCTTCGCCCCCGCCGCGCAGGCCTTCTCGGGCGCGGCCACCCCGCCCGAGCTCGTCGACGAGCGCTCGTTCCTGCGCGCGACCGAGGAGGTCATGTGCGAGCACGCCGCGGCGGGGTCCGGCGTGATCCTCGGGCGCGGCGCGGCGATCGTGCTGCGCGAGACGCCGGGTGCGTTGCACGTCCGCCTCGACGGCCCGGTCGAGCGCCGGCTGGGCCGGGCGATGGAGCTCGAGGGCGTCGACCACGCGACGGCCGAGCGCCACATGCGCGAGACCGACCGCGCGCGCGAGGCCTACGTGCAGCAGTTCTACGACGCCGACGCGCGCGACGCCGCGCTCTACCACCTGGTCATCGACTCGACGGCGCTCGCGCTCGACGCGTGCGTCGAGCTGATCGCGCTCGCGGCGACGGCCCGCAGCGAGCGGGCCGAATGATGCGCTTGGCGGCGCCGGCGCTCGTCGCGGCCGCGGCTGGCGTTGCGGCGTGCGGCGGGGCCGGCGCGACGCCCCCCTCCGCGCCCGTGGCACCGGCGCCGTCGCCCCGCGCCACCCCTGCGGCCGCCCCCCGGCCTCCCGCCCTGTGCCGTGCCCTGCGCGTGCGCGTCACCGGCCGCGTGGCCGACCCGACGGCCAACGAGCTCAGCGGCCTGGTGCGCAGCCCGTCGCGCTCCGATCTGCTGTGGAGCCACGACGACTCCGGCGCCGGCCCGGTGCTCTACGGGCTGCGGACCGACGGGCGCGTCGCGACGCGCCCGACCGTCACCGGCGCGCAGGCCGTGGACTGGGAGGACATCGCCGCGGGACGCAGCGCCGGCGGAGACCCCCTGCTCTACATCGCCGACATCGGCGACAACGGCTCCCAGCGCGCCGCCGTCGATGTCTACCGAGTCGCCGAGCCGCCGGTGGGCGACGCGACCACCGCCCCGGCCGCACGCCTGCGCCTGCGCTACCCCGACGGCGCCCACGACGCCGAGGCGCTGCTCGTCGACCCGCTGCGCCGCGACCTGGTCATCGTGACCAAGGTGCTGGGTGCCGCGCGCGCGTACCGGACCTCGGCCGGGCTGGCTGCGGGCTCGGAGACGACGCTGCGCGCGGGCCCTGACGTCAATCTGTCGCTGGTCACCGCCGGCGACGTGAGCGCCGACGGGCGCGTGATCGTGCTGCGCGGCTACGACCGGCTCGCGGTGTGGGTGCGTCGCGGCCGCGAGCGCCTCACGACGACGCTGCGGCGCGCGCCCTGCCTGTCGCCCACGTCACTGGGGGGCGAGGGTCAGGGCGAGGCGATCGCGCTCGACCGCCGCGGCACGAGCTTCCTCACGGTCGCGGAGGGATCTCCGGCGGTGCTGCGCCGCTACACACCGAGGCGCTAAACATCGCGGGTACCGCATCCGTCAGGATGAGCGGCAGCATCCGTCCGGCCAGGCGGCGCCACGGGGTGGTTTGGCACGGTACGGGGCATGGATCAGACCATGGCTTCACGACGAAAGACCATCGCCGCGATCGCCGCGTGCGCGATCAGCGCCGCCGCCGGCGGCGTCGCGCACGCCAACACCAGCCACGAAGGCTGGCCCAGGATCGACGGTGTGCTGAAGATCAACAAGAACGACGGCAGCGAGACGATGACCGGCACCGCCAAGAGCGACGAGCTCCTGGGCGGACACGACTCCGACACGATCTACGGTCACGACCGCGCCGACGTCCTGTGGGGCGACTACAAGCCCTCGGGGCAGGGCACCGCCCAGGTCGATCGGCTCTTCGGTGGCGCGGGGTCGGACTTCATCTACGCCAGCCACGGCCAGAACATCATCGTCGCCGGTGCCGGCAACGACACCATCCACGCCCACTTCGGTCGCGGCAGCATCGACTGCGGCGGCGGGCGTGACACGCTGTTCATCAGCCATCGCAGCAAGGCCGGCTACAAGATCAGCCGCTGCGAGAAGATCAGCTTCAAGACCCTCGGTCACTGACCCGTGCGGCTCGAGGGCGTCCACCACATCACGGCGATCACCGGCGACGCGCCGCGCAACGTCGACTTCTACACGCGCGTCCTCGGCCTGCGCCTGGTGGCCAAGACGGTCAACCAGGACGATCCGAGCGTCTATCACCTGTTCTACGCCGACGAGCGCGGCCGCCCCGGCGCCGAGCTGACCTTCTTCGAGTATCCCCACGCCACACCGGGTCGCGTCGGGGCCGGGATGGTGCACCGGATCGTCTCGCGCGTGGGCTCGCCGGAGGCGCTGGACTTCTGGGCCGCGCGCTTCGCCGCGCAGGGCGTCCCGCACGAGCGCGTGGGCGACCGCCTGCGCTTCGCCGACCCCGAGGGCCTCGGCCACGAGCTGGCCGTCCGCGCGGACGCGGACACCCCGCTGAGCGCCGAGCACCCCGAGGTGCCGGCCGCGCTGGCGCTGCAGGGCTTCGACGGCGTGCGCGCCTACAGCGCACACCCGCAGCACAGCGGCCTCGTGCTCGAGCAGCTGCTCGGCGCCACGCCGCTGGGCGACGACACGTGGGAGCTGCGCGGCGAGTCGCGCGGCGGGACCATCGCCTATGACGCCCCGCCCTCCGAGCCGGGCCGCCAGAGCGCGGGCACCGTCCATCACATCGCGTGGGGCACGACCGTCGCGGATCACCCGCGCTGGGACGAGGTGCTGCGCGACGCCGGGGTGCCGACCTCGGGGATCGTCGACCGTCACTACTTCCACTCGATCTACTTCCGCGAGCCCAGCGGCGTCCTCTTCGAGATCGCCGACGACGGCCCGGGCTTCACGGTCGACGGCTACAGCGTCGAGCAGCTGGGCTCCACGATCATCCTCCCGCCCCAGCTGGAGGCGCACCGCGAGCGCATCGAGGCCATCCTCACCCCGCTGCCCGACCCGCGCGCGGAACGCAGCGCCGCCCGCTAGTGTGAAGAGTCCGGCGGATCGCTTACTCGATCGGGGTCTCCCCTCGGGGCGCCCAGCCGGGTAACGCGCCGGCCTCGTGCCGGCGGCCCGCCCCGGTGATCGGGAGTGTCACGCCACCCAGGCAAAGACACGAAGTCCTGGGACGTAGTAGTTCAGTTGCGATCCATGACCGGGCGGCGCCGGGCGGGCTTTCGGGCTCGTCCGGCGATTTCCGCTGTCGCGGCGCGGCGCGAGATCAGGCGGCTCGGGGGATCGAGCGCGCGGGCTCGATGCCTCCCTGGCCGTCGAGCGCCGTCAGCGCCACGGTGCGACCGTCGCGGCGGACCTCGACGATGACGCCCCAGGGCCGCTGGTGCGCGCGGACGTCGGCGCCGGGCCAACGACGGCGCAGGCGCGCGATGAGCCTTGCCTGGTCGATGGTGAGCTCGAGCGCCATGCACACAGTGTCAGCGCACAACCTCAAGGCGTTACGTGAGATGCATCAACCCCAGCTAAGAATTCGCGGGGGCGCTAGCTGAGGAGGATGACGACGATCAGGATCAACACGACGATCCCGATCGCGCCGGCGACGAGCGCCGGCGGGCGCTGGGTGCGCCAGAACTCGGGCTTCGCGCGGTCGCGCGTGTAGCGCCCCTCCGGCGGCGTCCCGACCCAGTCGTCGTCGTCGTCGCTGCTCACCCGTGCTCCACCGCGGCGCCGTTCGCCGTGAGGGTCACGTCGACGTTGCCGCGGGTGGCGTTGGAGTAGGGGCAGACCTTGTGGGCCGCCTGGACGAGGCCGATGGCCTGCGCCTCGTCGGGCACGGAGGGCAGCGTCACGGTGAGCTCGACGGCGAGCTTGAAGCCGCGCTCCTCGGTGGGGATGAGGCTGACGCTCGAGTCGATCGCGACGTCGCCGACCTCGAGCTTCTCGCGCCGGGCCACCGCGCCGAGGGCGCCTTCGAAGCACGCCGCGTAGCCGACGGCGAAGAGCTGCTCGGGGTTGGTCCCGTCGCCCTCGCCGCCCATCTCCTTCGGGCGGCGCAGGTCGACCTCGAGCACGCCGTCGTCCGTCTTGCCGTGGCCGTTCGCGCGCCCTCCGGTGACGTGGGCGTGCGCGGTGTAAATGGGCTCTCTCGCCATCTGCAGGACCCTACCGACCGCCCGCCCCGGCCAGCATCAGCTCGCGGACGCGAGCGGGGTCGTAGGCCCATGGCTCGCTGCCCGCGATGAAGCGGTTGACGGCAGTGACGAAGCCGGCGGGGTCGTCGAGCTGGGGGAAGTGCCCGGCGCCCGCGATCTCGAGCATCTCGCTGCCGGGCACGGCGGCGTGCGCCCGGCGCCCGTGGCCGACGGGGATGATCGGGTCGCAATCGCCCCACACGATGAGCAGCGGGAGGTCGGCGGCGAGGTAGAGGCGGTCGAGCGCGCTCACGCGCTGCCCGCCGGGGCCGACCACGGCGCGCAGCGTGTCGAGGAAGGCCTGGCGCGCCTCGCGGTCGCCGAGCTCGGCCATGCCGCGGCCCACCTCGGCCAGGTCGTGGCCGGCGCGCAGGCCCACGCGGGCCAGCATGCCACCGACCTTGGCCCCCAGCCCGCCGGCGGCGCCGGCCACGGCCGGCAGCACCCATTCCGAGCCGGGGAGCGCGGCCGCGCGCAGCAGCGGGCTGACGCTGTGGCCGAGGCCGCCGCTGGAGACGAGCACGAGGCGCTCGCACAGCTCGGGGTGCTGATAGGCGAACTGCATCGCGACGCCGCCGCCCAGGGAGTGCCCGACGAGCGTCGCCCGCTCGATCCCGAGCACTTGCAGGAGGTCGCGCACGCCGCTGGCAAAGGCGCCGAGCGAGTAGTCGCCACGCGGCTTGGCGGAGGCGCCGTGGCCCAGGAAGTCGGGCGCGATGACGTCGTGGCGCTCGGCCAGCGACGGCGCCACGGACTCCCAGGTGAGCGAGGTCGAGCCGATGCCGTGCAGCAGGACGACGGCCTGTCCCTCTCCCCCGCGGCGATAGCTGACGGCGTTGCCGTGGAGGACTGCGGTGCATGACGTGAGCATCCCGGCACCCTACCCGCCGACGCACCGAAAAATTGCCGCAAGAGATGGCCGGCGCAGCCGTTCTGAACCGTCATGCGACGCCTGTTCGACTCCGCCCTCGGCCGTGACCTGCGCCTCTGCCCGACCTGCCGGCGCCCCTTCGTAGCGCCGCGTGAGGTCCTCGCCTCCCACGACGACGGCAACCACGTCGTGGAGCTCGCGTGCGCCAACTGCGGCTGGTGGGCCATCCAGCTGCACGGCGGGAGCGGGCTGAGCGCCCTCGACCAGGCCCTCGACCGCGACACCGCCCAGATCGAGGCCGCCGCCGAGGCGCTGGCGATGAGCGTCGAGCTCGAGCGCATCGACCGCTTCGCCCACGCCTTACAGCAGGGGCACGTCCTCCCCGAGGATTTCGGGCTAGGGGTCCGCGACGACCTCCGCGCGCCCGGACTGGCGGAACGTCCACCACTCCCCCAGCGCGATCTGGACCGAGGCGGCCGCGGGGATCGCCAGCAGGGCGCCCGCCACGCCGAACAGCGTCGAGCCGAAGAGGACGGAGACGAGCACGAGGAACGGGTGCAGGTCGACGGCCCGGCGCTGGATCTGCGGCTGGATGACCGTGTTCTCGAGCTGCTGGTAGACGATCGCCCAGATGGCCCAGATGATCGTGTCGATCGGGAAGTCGGCGAAGATCGTCACGATCCCGACCAGGATGGCCGCGATGGTGGCGCCCACCAGCGGGATGAGGTCGGCGAACCCGACGACCACGGCGAGCGGCGCTGCGAACGGGATCCCCAGGATCTTCATGACGACGAAGCTCGTCAGCCCGGCGATCGTCGCCTGGGCCAGCGCCCCGCCGACGTAGTTGGCCACCGCGGTGCTGATGCGGCCGAGCGCCCGATCCAGGCGCTCCCGGCGCTCGAGAGGCTGGAAGGCGAGCGCGTTCATCACCCATCTTCGCCCGTCGGCCACCATGAAGATCGACAGGATGAGGATCGTCAGCCCGGCGAAGACGGAGTTGACGACTCCGACGCCGAGGTCCTTCAGCAGGCCCGCGGCGTTGCCGATCTTGCCGGGCAGCTTCTTCGCCTGCTCCTGCACCTGCGAGATGACGCCGTAGTCGTCCTCGAGCTTGCGCAGCGTCTCGTTCTTCTGGACGTAGTCCTGCGCGTCGGCGGCGTATTGGGGGGCCTTGCCGGCGAGGTCGTCGACGCCGTTGACGATCGGCGGGATGAGGATCAGCGCCAGCAGGATCGGGATTGCCAGCAGCCCGAGGTACGCCAGCGCGATCGCCAGCCCGCGGTGCATGTGGCGCGCCAGCAGGTTCACCGGCGCCGACATCGCGACCGCGATGAAGGTCGCCAGCACGATCCACCCGATCGGCCTGCGCAGCAGGTAGATCACGTAGAGGGAGAGCACGACGCACACGATCACCAGGACGATGCGCAGGACGGCCCGCAGGTTGAGATCGGCGGCGGTCATGTCCGGTCGCCGCCATGATCGACGCGGCGCCGGACGGCCTCAGGCGGTGCTGAAGCGGATCGGCAGGCTGTCGAGCCCGTAGATGCCGGTCACCCCGCCGTAGACCGGGTCGCCGTCGAGCTCGAGGCGGTCGATGTGGGCGGCCAGGAAGCCAAGGCCCTCCTGCAGCTCGGCCCGCGCGAGGTTCGCGCCCAGGCAGTAGTGGATGCCCGCGCCGAACGTCGTCAGGCGCCCGCCCTCGGTGCGCGCGATGTCGAAGCGGTCGGGCTCCTCCAGGTCGTCGCGGTTGGCCGTGCAGCTCGCCACGAGCACGACGGTGCCGGCGGGGAAGGCGACGCCGCGGACCTCCATGTCCTCGACGACGATGCGCGCGGTGAACGGGGTGATCGGCTCGTAGCGCAGGGCCTCCTCGACCGCCCCGGCGGCCAGCGCGGGATCGGCCCGCAATGCCGCCCACTGCTCGGGATGCTCGGCCAGCAGGCGGACGGCGTGCGCGAGCTGGGACTGCGTGGTGTCGACCCCGCCGATGAGGACGTTGAGCACGAGGTTCACGCACTCCACGTCGGAAAGCCGGTCGCCGTCGGCCTCGGCGGCCAGCAGGGTCGACACGAGGTCCTCGCCCGGGTCGTCGCGACGGGCGGCGAGCAGCGCGTCGGCGTAGTCGTAGAACTCGACCACGGCCTCCTCGATGAGCTCGCGCTCGGTCATGAGCGCCTCGGCGTCGAACTGCTTCTGGATCCAGTTGGACCAGTGGTGCAGCCGCGGCGCATCGGTGAGCGGGGCGCCCATGACCGTCGCGATGACCAGCGACGGGTAGGGCTTGGCGAAGGCGTCGACGAACTCGCAGCGCCCGTCGTCGCGCACGGCCTCCCAGAGCTGCTCGAGGTAGGTGCGCATGGCTGGACGCCAGCGGTCGGCGGCGCGCGGCGTGAAGGCCGGGTTGACGAGATTGCGCAGGCGCCGGTGGTCGTCGCCGTCGATGCAGAGGATGTTGCGCCGCAGCTCTTCGGCCAGCGGGCCGGTCTCGATGCCGAACAGCTCGGCCAGCTTGCGCCCGGGGAAGGTCGTCGAGCGGCTGCGCAGGAAGACCTCGCTCGCCTCGCGGTCGAGCACCATGGCGCCGATCGGCGTGGCCGCCAGCCAGCCCTGGGCGCGCAGCTCGGCCATCCGCGGGTGGAAGTTCGGGCCGCGCAGCGCGGGGTCGGTGTAGTCGAGGACCGGCAGGTCGAGCTCGGACAGGAGCGCCATGGCGCCGGAACCTACCGCGTGGGCTCGGTTCGCCGGGCCGCTGGATGGGCATACGGCGGCCATGGATCTCGTCGACCTCGGACCCCTGCGCGTCACCCGCCTGTGCCTCGGAACGATGCTGATGGGCGGGCGGACCCCAGCCGACGAGGCGCCGCGCCTGCTCGACGCCTTTGTGGCGGCGGGCCACAACTTCCTGGACACCGCTGACGTCTACGGCGACGGCACCTCCGAGCAGACGCTGGCGCCGTGGCTCGCGCGCCGGCGCGACGAGGTCGTGGTGGCGACCAAGGTCCGCTTCACGGTCTCCGATCCCGGCGGGTCGGGCCTCGCGCCCGAGCGCATCGTGCGCGCGTGCGATGCCTCGCTGCGGCGGCTGGGGATCGACGTCATCGACCTCTACCAGGTCCACGCGCCCGACACCGAAGTCGCGCTGGAGGACACGCTGGAGGCGCTCGACGGCCTTGTGCGCGCCGGCAAGGTGCGCGCCCTTGGCGCGTCGAACTTCCCCGCCTGGCTGCTGGCGTGGGCCGTCGCCGTCCAGGACCGCGAGGGCTTCTCCCCCTTCGTCTCGCTGCAGCCGCAGTACTCGCTCGTCGAGCGCTCGATCGAGACCGAGATCCTGCCCTTCTGCCGCGCCGCCGGGCTCGGGGTCCTCCCGTGGGGCCCGCTCGGCGCCGGCTTTCTCACCGGCCGCTACGAGCGCGACACGCCGCCGCCCGCCGGCACCCGCATCGGCGACGCCGAGGACGACCTCGAAGAGGCGCTGCATCGCCGCGGGACCGAGGCCAACTTCCGCGCCGTCGACGAGGCGCGCGCGGTCGCGGACGAGCTCGGGGCGAGCGTGGCGCAGGTCGCGATCGCCTGGCTGCTGGCCCAGCCCGGCGTCACCGCGCCGATCCTCGGCCCGCGGACGCTCGAGCAGCTCGAGGACCTGCTGCCCGCCGCCGAGCTGGCGCTGACCGACGAGCAGGTCGCGCGGCTCGGGCGCTTCACCGCCCCCGCGCTCGGCTATCCCGAGCGCATGAACATCGAGCAGAACGCCATCGACGTCGGCACCGTGCGGCTGCGTCGCTCCTGAGCGCCTGCAAGAAATCCTGCATTGAGCAGGGATTTTGGCTGGTAGCGTCGACGCCTGCCGCGCCGAGTCGCTTGCCCGCAAGGGTCAGTGATCGGGGGAACCACTGCGGGCGCGAGTAGGCGTCCGCGGGGCGAATCGCCGCATGGCAGCGGCGTAGCGCATCGCGCGAGCCCGACAGCTCACCCCGTAGGCGCTCAACCGATGCCCCACCCAGCCGCCCACATCCGCTGTCTGGCCGCCACCGCGGCCATCGCGCTGCTGCCCGTCGCGAGCGCACAGGCCCTCCCGACGCTGCACCACGGCGATCGTGGCCGCTCCGTGGCCAAGCTCCAGCGCGCCCTGCACCTCGGCGACGACGGCGTCTTCGGGCGCGGGACGCTGCACGCCGTCAAGCACTTCCAACGCCAGCACGGCCTTACCGCCGACGGGGTGGTCGGCGCGGGGACGTGGCGGATGCTCAGGCGCAGCCTGCACCGCCACGCGAGCGCCCGCGCCGCGGCGGTCGGCGGCGGCGCCAGCGTGCGCACCCGCGGCGCCAGCGTGCGCCTGCTGCAGAGTCGCCTCGGCGTGGCCGCCGACGGCGTCTTCGGCCCGGGCACGGCGCGCGCGGTGCGCAGCTTCCAGCGCGCGCACGGGCTGACCGCCGACGGCGTCGTCGGTCCCGCGACCTGGTCCGCGCTGGGCATCAGCGGTGCCCACCCGGTGCTCAAGCGCGCCCACCTGCACGGCACGCGGCCCGGCATCCCCGGCGCGGTCCTGCGCGCGATCTCGGCCGCCAATCGCATCGCCGCCTTCCCGTATCGCTGGGGCGGCGGCCATCGCTCCTTCGACGACTCCGGCTATGACTGCTCGGGCTCGGTCTCCTACGTGCTGCACGCCACCGGCCAGCTCGGGCGCCCGCGCGACTCGGGCGAGCTCATGTCGTGGGGCCAGCCCGGCCGCGGACGCTGGATCACCGTCTACGCCAACGCCGGGCACACCTTCATGGTCATCCGGGGCCGGCGCTACGACACCACCGGGCGCTGGGACACCGG
The DNA here is from genome assembly GCA_963742125.1 of uncultured Actinomycetes bacterium. Taxonomy (GTDB): domain Bacteria; phylum Actinomycetota; class Thermoleophilia; order Solirubrobacterales; family Solirubrobacteraceae; genus JAOPZW01. The sequence continues at coordinate 144,956 of CAVUKO010000006.1, forward strand.
CTCGCGCTGGCAGCGCGTGGACCGCTCGAGCGCGGGCTACGTCGCGCGGCATCCGGCTGGGTTGTAGCGGCTCTTCGTCTGCCGCTTTCGTCTGCGGCTCAGCGCGGCGCTTAACAGCATCATCGAGGGAAGGGGCAGCCGCCGACGCTTCGGGCGGGCATCGCGAGCGAACCGCGAACTGCGTCGGTTTGTGTCCGGAAACCGAACCCAAACCGACGCAGTTCGGCCACCAGGCCGCCGGCGGAGGGCGCGAGCGCCCCGACCGCCGCTCACTCCCTCCCCTCGATGATGCTGTAAGCGCTGCGCAGCGCCGCAAGCGCGATGCGGCAGACCGAATCAGTCGTGGATATGCAGCGGCGTGCCCCGCGGGGTGAGCCGGTACAGGCGCGTGATCTTCTCGTTGCGCAGGCGGATGCAGCCGTGCGACGGGCGGCCGGGGATGAGCCCCGGCTCGTTGGTGCCGTGCAGGCCGACGACGCCGCCCCCGGGCCAGTCGGTCAGGTGCGGCGCGTATGCGCTGGTGCCCAGCGCGAAGGGCCCGTAGACCGGCGCGCCTTTGACGTGGAACTTCTCGCGCACGTAGAAGCGGCCGCGGGGCGTCGGGTTGGCGCCCGAGCCGATCCCGACGTGGGCCGACATCACCGCTTGGCCCGAGCGGTAGAGCGTGAGGAGCAGGCTCGAGCGGTTGAGGTCCAGGAAGGTGTTGACGGTGGTGTACTGGCGCAGCGCGCGCCGCGGGACCCAGCCCGTGACGCCGTTGGGGCGCTTGGGCACCCGGATCTTCACCCACGTGTTCTTGTGGGCATCGCGCCACGAGGCCAACACGAGGTAGATCTCGGGGAGGTTGTCCTCGGTCAGCCAGTGCAGCTTGGCCACCGTGCGGGCCTGGCTGGTCGGCCGCGAGCGGACGCGCGCGTGGTTGTTCGGATAGGCCCAGCGCGACAGCGTGCGCTCGTCGCTCAGTTGCTTCATCCCCGGCGGATTGGCCGACGGGCCCGCGGCGCGAGCGGCCGTCGGCACGACGGCGGCGGCGAGCAGGGCGACGGCGATCATGGTGCGGGTATGGCGCATGGTTGTGCTTTCTACTTCGAACGGCGTCGCGAAGGTAGGCCGGGCCCGCCGGCTGGGTGGTGCCGGCGGACCCGCCTGAGGCCCCCTCAGGGGACTCAGCTGGAGGGGTGGGCAGCCCCGCCCACCCCGAAATCCTCGGGATCAAACCGCCGGCCCCTCCCCAAGGGCCGGCGGCTGTCACCCAATCCCCCCGTCAGTGCCCGTCTACTCCCCCCGGGCCAGTCAGTAATGCGGAGCAAAGCGTAGAAGGTCGGACGGCCACTTACAAGGGTTGAGCGGTCCCCACAAATGGTCGAACGGTTGTCCATGTGCGCCGAACCGTACCGGTTCCGGCGCACTCAACGGATGTCTACCGGGGTGCCGTTTGGGGCGAGTCGGTACAGCGTGAGGATGTCGCGGTTGCGCAGGCGGATGCAGCCGTGCGACGGGCGCCCGGGGATGAGATCGGGCTCGTTGGTTCCGTGCAGGCCGACCACTCCTCCGCCGGGCCAGTCGGACAGCGTCGGCGCGTACGCGCTCGTGCCGAGGGCGCGCGGGCCGTAGATCGTCGTGCCCGCGACGCGGAACTTCTCGCGGATCCAGAAGTGCCCGCCGGGCGTGGGCGTGGCGGCCTTGCCCACTCCGATGCGCGCGCTGAAGCGCTTGTGGCCGCGCACGTAGAGCGTCGCGCGCAGGGTGTGGCGGTTGACGACCAGCTGCGTGTGGACGGTGTGCAGCGTCCCCAGCGCGCTCTCGCGCACCCATCCGGTGCGGCCGTTGGGGCGCATCGGCACGCGGATCTTCAGCCACGTGTTCCCGGCGTCGTTCTTCCAGCTCGCGAGGACGAGGTAGACCTCGGGGAACTTGTCCTCGGTCAGCAGGCGCAGGCCGGCGACGCGGTGCGCCTTGTCCGAAGGCCGGCTGAAGACGGGCTGCACGTCGGCGGTGTTGGCCCAGCGCGTGGTGATGCGCTCGTCGGAGAGCTTGACGGCCCCGGCGGGCTCGGCCGACGGCATGCTCGCCGCCGCGCCGGCGGGGGCGATCGCCGCCACGGCGAGGACGAGGAGCGCTGCGATGCGTGGCGGGCGGACCATGACGGCTGAGGATAGGACACGCGCCGAGAGGCGCGATTCACATGCTCAGCGGCGTCGAGCCCGCGCCGCGCGGGCGCAGGCGGTCGACGGGCGCGGCTTGGCGGAGCGCCCGCTGCGGCGCGCGGAGGCGGCACGCGCGCAGCTCGTGCGGCGGGTGACCTTCTTGCGCACCGAGGTCGCCTTGGCGCGTGCGTGCGTGGGCGCCGGGGCGCCGGCGCCGGCTCCGAAGTCGGTGGTGTAGGTGGCGCCCCACGTCTGGTCGGCCGGCGTTCCGAGGGCCAGCCCCAGGCCGACCTCGGTGTAGTCGCCGCTGAGCAGGTTGGCGCGGTGGCCGGGGCTGTCCATCCACGCGCTGACCATCGAGCGCGCGGTGGCGAGCGTGCCCTGGCCCCAGCCGATGTTCTCGCCCACGACCCAAGCGTCGTCGCTGCCGAGGTAGCCGGCGCCGGTCAGGCGATCCACCAGCGTGCCGCCGTCCGGCGACTGGTGGTTGAAGAAGCCCTGCCCGACCATCCGCTGCGAGTAGCCGGTCGAGGCGTTGCTCAGCTTGGCGTTCTCGACCAGGGCGCCGAGGCCGTGCGCGGCGCGCTGCTGGTTGAGCAGGCACAGGGTGGCCTGGCCCACGGCGGAGACGTTGCCGGCAGCCGGCACGACGTCCGCTGCGGCGCAGTCGTCGGCGCTCGCGGTGGCCGGCGCGCACAGCGCGAGCGCGGCGAGCGCTGCGACGGTGGCGAGTCGGCGGCGAGGCATGCACGGTGCATCGGACGGGCGGTCGTCCAGCCCCGCTCAACGGGCCATTTGCTGGACGTATGGCGGAGCTTCAGCGCGGCCAGCGGGCCGCGATGCGGTCCATGAGCGCGAAGGCGTGCTCGCGAGCCGTCCCCGCCGTACGGGCGGTCTCGGCGCGGATCGGCTCGGGATCGGGCACCGCGTCGCGCGCGCCGGCGAGCCAGTCGTCGACGATCGCCGGCGTCACCTCGGGATGGAACTGCAGCCCCACGCTGGGCCCGACGGCGAAGGCCTGCGGGCCCGACGTGGCTCGCGCCAGCTCCGTGGCGCCCGCGGGGAGGTCGAAGACGTCCTCGTGCCAGGTGAACCAGCGCCCGCCGTAATCGTCGTGGCCGTCGACGTCGATCCAGCCGATCTCGGTCTCGGCGGCTCGGCTCACGGCGGCGCCGAGGGCGGCGGCGAGCGCCTGGCCCCCGAAGCAGATCCCCAGCACGGGGATGCCGGCCGCGTGCGTCGCGCGCAGGAAGGCCACCTGGGCCGCGATCCACGGGTCCGTCGAGGCGTGCACCGAGCGGTCGGAGCCCAGCGCGATGACGGCGGTCGCATCGCCCGGATCGGGCCATGCGGAGACCACGGGCGCGTGCAGCACGTCGACGTCCGCGCCCTGGGCCGTGGCCCAGTCCCCCACCAGCCCGAGCGGCGCGTCGGGCTGCTGCTGGACGACGAGCAGTCGCGAGGGACTACCCCTTCACGCGGAAGGCGCCGCGCATGAACGGATGGATGCGGCAGAAGAAGGTGTACGTGCCGTCGGTCAGGGTGGGCGGAGTCTGCCACTCCTTGCGGTTGGCGGCGGGCGTGAAGCCCGGGGGTCCGAAGCCGAGCTCGCCCGAGTCGAACCCCCCGGAGCCGTCGGCCAGCGGGAAGGCGATCCCGGTCGTCGCCGTGCATGGCGCGCGACACGCCGTGATGGTGTGGAAGACGTTCTGCGCGGCGTCGTCGTTGACGAAGGTCAGCTGCTGGCCGGGGCTGACCACAGGGGGGCGACCCAGCGCGCCGGTCGACGACAGGTCGCCCTGCTTGTAGGCGAAGCCGGCGATGTCGACCGTGGGGGTCCGCGGACCGTCGGGAAGCCTCGTCGCGTCGGGCAGCGTGCTGGGCGCTCCGCCGTGATGGTTGTTCTCGGGCAGGTGGCCGTGGGTGAGCACGCCCTTGACCGCCGTGTTGGTCGTGAAGGGGTCGGCTCCCCCGGCCGGTGCGACGGTCATGGCCACCGGCATGATCGCCATCGACTCATACCAGGACGTGGTGCGCGAGTCGTAGGTGCCCGACACGGTGAGCACGTCGCCCTTCTTGACCGCGACGCGCCAGTTCGGCGGCGTGGCGGTCATCGACACGTCCCACGAGACCGCGCCGGCGCGCTCGTAGTAGTGCGCGCGCGAGCGGAAGACCTCCACGGTACGACCGCCGCGCGTGACCTTCAGATCGGTGTACAGGCCGCCGGGATGCAGATGTCCCGCGGTGCCCACCAGCGTGGCGTCGTGGTCGACGACCGAGCGGTTGCGCACGATGCCGTCGGGATAGGCGCCGGGAACGTCGTCGGGGAAGGTGACGCGGCCGTCGTGGCCGCTGCCCTGCATGGCGTCGAAGACCGGGTAGGCGCTGCCGCCCTCGACGTCGACCCATTGGGTCTTGACCTCGTGCATGCCTCGCGCGGCCCGGGCGCCGAGCGGGATGAAGTCCATCTCCCAGGTGATGTAGACCCGGGTGGCCGCCGGCGTGAGGTTGTGGATCATGTGGTTGAGCAGCCAGCGATCGGACGTGCGGTAGCGCCAGCCGAAGCCCTTGGGCTCGCGCACGGTGGTCTTCTCCTCGCCCGCGGCCCATGTCGGGCGGATGTCGCCGCCGCTGCCCACGAGCCAGACCGCGTGGTGCAGGTGGATGACGTCGACGCGCGGGATCGTGCCGTCGACGTAGGTCAGGTTGGGCTTGAACGAGGTGATCCAGCCCGGCCCGGGCGGCAGGAGCCGGTTGTCGGCGATCGAGATGGTGTTCTGGCCGGGCGCGATCCGCACCGGGCCCCAGCGGAACTTCAGGTGGCGCACGCCGGCCGTGCCCTGCGTCGTCGTGATCGTCCCCTGCGACGTGCGCACCGTGGTCGAGCGCGTCTTGGCGCCGGCCCCGGGCGCGAAGGCCAGCAGCACCAGGGACGCGAGGATGAGCGCGCGTTGCACTGACCGAGCCTACTGAATCTTCTTCGACACGATGGCCGCTCAGGCGGCGACGGGCTCTGGGTCGCGCGCGGCCAGCGTGGCGTAGCGCCCGCCCCGCGCCAGCAGCTCGGCGTGCGTGCCGCGCTCGGCGATCCGCCCGCCGTCGAGGACGACGATCTCGTCGGCCTCGCGGATGGTCGACAGGCGATGTGCGATGGCGAGCGTCGTGCGGCCTTCGGCCAGGCGGTCCAGGGCCTCCTGCACCGCGCGCTCGGTCTCGTTGTCGAGCGCGCTGGTGGCCTCGTCGAGCACGAGCACCGGCGGGTTGCGCAGGACGGTGCGGGCGATCGCGATGCGCTGCTTCTCACCGCCCGAGAAGCGATAGCCGCGCTCACCGACGACCGTCTCATAGCCGTCGGGCAGCCCCGCGATGAGGTCGTGGATCTGCGCGGCCCGCGCGGCGTCCTCGAGCTCTGCGTCGGTGGCGTCGGGCTTGGCGAAGCGCAGGTTCTCGGCCACGCTGGCGTGGAAGAGGTAGGTCTCCTGGGAGACGAGGCCGACGGTGCGCGCCAGCGACGCGAAGGAGAGGTCACGGATGTCCACGCCGTCCACGGTGATGCGCCCGGCGGTGGCGTCGTACAGTCGTGCGACGAGGTAGCCCATGGTCGTCTTGCCCGAGCCGGTCTCCCCCACGATCGCGGTCGTGCTCCCGGCCGGTATGACGATGTCGAGGTCCTCCAGGATGGCCGGCGCGTCGGGGTCGTAGCCGAAGGAGACGCCCTCGAAGCGGACCTCGCCGCGCACGTCGCCCAGCTCGAGGGCGTCGTCACGCTCGGCGATGTCGACCGGCAGATCGAGGTACTCGAAGATGCGATGGAAGAGCGCCGTCGACGTCTGGATGTCGATGCCCACCGAGAGCAGCGACTGCAGCGGGAAGAACAGCCGCGTCTGCAGCGTGGTGAAGGCCACGACGGTGCCGATCGAGATCGCGGCGCCGCCCTGGGCGATGGAGTAGCCGGCGAACCAGTAGACCAGCGCGGGCATGATCGAGAAGGCCATCTGGACGCTGGCCATCCGCCAGCGCCCGGCCATGCGGCTGCGCACCTCGAGGTCGGCGAGGTCGGCGGACTCACGCGTGAAGCGCTCGGCCAGTTCGGGGGCGCGCCCCATCGTCTTGCCGAGCAGGATGCCGCTGACGCTGAGCGACTCCTCGACCAGCGAGCTCATGTCGGCCAGGCGGCCCTGGCGCTCCGCGGTGATGCGCTTGCGCTCGCGCCCGACGCGGCGCGTGAGCCAGATGAAGAAGGGCAGCAGCGCGAGGCTGAAGGCGGCCAGGCGCCAGTCCAGGAGGAACATGGCGACGACCGTCGCCAGCACGGTGGTCACGCTGGAGACGATCGACGTGGCGGTCGAGGTGACGACGTTCTGCACCCCGCCGATGTCGTTGGCGATGCGCGACTGCACCTCCCCGGTGCGCGTGCGCGTGAAGAAGGCGAGCGACAGCCGCTGCAGGTGGCGGTAGACGGCCGCGCGCAGGTCGTGCATCACGCGCTGGCCGACCAGGTTCGACAGCCACGTCTGGGCCACGCCCAGCGCGCCGGTGGCGATCGAGATGGCGACCATCGCGGCCACCAGCCCGGTGAGCAGCGCGGTGTCGCGCTCGGGGATCGCGTGGTCGAGCACGGCGCGCAGCAGGAAGGGCGAGATCATGCTCAGCCCGGCCGAGAGGCCGATGAGGGCCAGCACCGTCGTCAGTCGCGCCCGGTAGGGCTTGAACAGACTGGCGATGCGACGGGTGTCGGAGGTCCTCACGCCATCACAGGATAGCTGGAGATACTTGAGCCGCTCAACCATTTGGCGGCCGGGGTACCGACACTCACGCGCCGGCGTGGCGGCGGCGGAAGGCCTCGCCCTTGGTCCGGTTGCCGCAGATGCGCATCGAGCACCACTGGCCCGAGCGGTTGCGCGAGCCGTCGTAGAACGCCCAGCCGCAGTGGGCGTGCGGGCACGCCTTCAGCCGCGCGAAGCTCCCGTCGGCACGCGCGGCGAAGACGATGGCCAGGGCGAGGGCGCACGCGGCGTCCGGGCCGTCGCCCGCAGGCTCCAGGGCGCCGGTGCGCAGGCTCGGCGTCAGCGCGGCGGCCGGCGCGACCGCACGCGCGACGCGGTCCAGGACGACCAGCGCCGCCGGCGCCTCGCCCGCGTCGTGGTTGGCCAGGCACAGCCCCCGCAGCGCCTCGCGCAGTTCGATCGCGCGCTCGAGGTCGGCGTCCGCGGCGTCGCCGGCGAAGTGGCGGGCCCGCAGCCAGGCGCCATAGGCCGCAGGCGAGGACCACAGCTCTCCCCCGCCGTCGCGCCCGAGGTCCCAGAAGGTGTTCAGGAAGGCCTGGACGTAGGCCAGGCGCCCGGGCGCGGGCGGGCGCCCCGCGGGCTGCGGGCCGGCGTCGAAGCGATCCACGTCCGGAGATTGACAGTAACCACTCATAATGTCTACGCTGGTTAGCCCGATGACGCCTACGATGACCGAGGTGCAATCGCGCACGTGCCCGCACTGCGGCTTCGAGGAGCGCTCGGAGCGGGAGCGCTGCTCGCGCTGCGGGCGGTCGGTCTTCGTGCGCGCGCCGCGCCTGCGCGGGCGCCGGCGCACGCTCGTCATCCGCGGCGCTGCGGCCGCCACGCTCGTCGCGGTCCTTGCCATCGTGCTCGTGCTCAACGCCGTGGTCTCCAACCGCCACGACCGCGAGCGC